>NZ_CP026100.1:1090000-2290000 GCF_003722335.1 Caulobacter flavus | reverse complement strand
CGCCGCCGGCGCCGGTGGCCGCCTGGATCAGGCGCCCGGCGTCTTCCTGGCCCGGCGCGAACACCGTCGAGGACAGCTGCTTGACCCGCGCCAGGCGCCCGGCGTTGTCGGCCACCGCGCCCTTCGACCAGGTCTCGCGCTGGATATCGTAGGCCGACTGCTTGACCGCCTTGCCGGCGACCGCCAGCGGCGCGCCCCGGCCCTGCAGGGCCATCTGGGCCCGCGCGGCGGCCAGGCCGACGCCCTCGATCTCGACCACGCTCTCGGGCGAGGCCAGCAGGCGCTCGACCAGCGCCTCGCGCGAGGTCTGGCGAGCGGCCTCGCGCACGCCCTCGAGGAAGGCCGGCTCCTGCAGCGCCGCGATGGCGCCGTAGGCGATCATGCCGGTCTCCAGCTGATCGGCCTTGTAGGCCGAGCCCGCGACCAGGGCCCGGGCCACGCCCTCGCCGTTGGTGAACACGGCCGGCGAGATCGAGCCCGCGCCCCGCGTATAGGTTTCGAAGGCGCTGGCCGCGGCCACGACCTCCTGGGCCAGGCTGACGCCCGGCGCTTTACGTTCCTGGCGAGCGCTCGCCAGCCCGCCCATGGCCAGAACGGCTACCGCCGCGCCCGCCACCATCCAATGCTTGTTCCACGCCATGCCCATAGGCCTCCCGACTGCGGGCGTATTGGGCGACGAACGCGGTTGCCGAGATCATAATCGCCATGGCGAATCGCGCGTTAACCGGCATGTATTCGGCTAGTTTTCATGCGCGAAATGTCGCACCTAGAACGGCTAAGCTCGATTAAGTCAGAGATACGACAAATCTTCCGAACTATATGTCGACAATACAACTCTCATGAAGACACATATGTCGGGCCGACCAGGGCGAACTCGACAATGACCGTCACCCCGCAAGAAACGGGCGGACAGCGAAAGTCGTCCGACGCATAGTGTCGCCATGCCGACTCTCGCCCCTGCCCGCCTGACGCTCGACCGCGCGCCCAGCCCGATCGGCGACCTGCTGCTGGCCAGCGACGCGGACGGCCGGCTGCGGGCGGTCGACTATCATGACCACGAGGCGCGGATGCTGCGGCTGCTGAAGCTGCACTACGGTCCGGTCGCGCTGGAGCCGGGCGCCGCGCCCGCGGCGACCCGGTCGGCCCTGGCGGCCTATTTCGACGGAGAGCTAGCCGCGCTGGCGACCGTTCCATGGACCACCGGCGGCACCGCCTTCCAGCGGGCGGTGTGGCGCGCCCTGAGCGACGTCGCGCCAGGAACCACCCTGACCTACGCGGCCCTGGCCGCGCGCATCGACCGGCCCGCGGCGGTGCGCGCCGTCGGCGCGGCCAACGGCGCCAACCCGCTCAGCATCGTCGTGCCCTGCCACCGCCTGGTCGGGGCGGACGGCGCCCTCACCGGCTACGGCGGCGGGATCGCGCGCAAGGCCTGGCTGCTAGCTCACGAGGGGGCGCGACCGCGCGCCTGAGCCGCCGGCGATCTCGCCCTTCGACAGGGCGCTCATCAGCGCCTCGCCGTCGAACGTGGCCCACAGCGTGCCGACCTTGGCGACGTCCGCGGCCGTGACCTTGCCGCCCTCGCCCGTGCCGTTGACCATCCCGGCCATCGGCGCGCCGAACTGGCGAGCCAGCACGGTTCCGTCGGCGGCCACAAGCAGGTTGCACGGCAGGCCCGGGCGGGCCGGTCCGTTCGGCGTCTCACGCACGCTCAGCGCCTGGAACAGCCCCTTGGAGTCGGCCCCGCGATCGATCACCGGGGCGAAGACGCCCGCGTTGTGCTTCTTGAGCAGGTAGCCCGCCTCGGCGGCCGTGATCGGCTCGCGCGGCGCGGTCAGGATCGGCAGGATGCGAAAGCGCGGACCGCCGAACTTCTCCTGCAGCTTGGCCAGGTCGCCCAGCTCGTGCAGGCACGGCGCGCACCAGGGCGCCCACAGCGACACCAGGGTCAGCCCCGGCTGCAGCTTCAGCGGCGCGACGCCCTCGCGACGCTCGACCCGCACCGCCGGAACCGCCAGTCCCGCCGGCGGCTCGCGGAACGCCCTGGCCATGCGGTTGCCGCGCAGGGCCGGCGTGTCGAGCGCCTTGGCCGGTTCGCCCAGCACCGGGACCCTCGTCTGCGCTCCGGCCGCGCCCGCGCCCATAAGCGCCGCCGCGCCGGCCATCGCCCCGCGCCTGGTCCACGTCGACATCCCGCTCTCCGTTTCTGGAAACCCAGGAACGCAATCTCAAGTGGAACGGCGGCGCTTTTGCGGCGAAGCTTCAGACCAGCATGCTGCCGCCGATGCGGTGCAGCGGCAGGCTGCCCTCATTGAAGAACGGCAGGGCCAGGGTGATCCCCATCAGGATGTCGAGCAGCACGCTGCCGTAGTTGAAGCGGCCGCCGGCCTTCTGCAGCAGCATCGAGACCAGCCGCCCGAAGGCCGCGCCGAACCAGGCGATCGCCAGCACCAGGGCCATGGCCGCCCCGGCGCTGGACTGCCAGCCCAGGAACAGGGCCGCCGCGCCGTGCGAGGCGATCAGCAGGCCGCCGAACGCCCGCCCCTCGGTGACGGCGTTGACCCCGCCGTCCTGCTCGCTCTTCAGGCCCGCCAGACCCAGCATCGAGTCCGGCCGCGCCAGCACCAGCCCCCCCAGCACCCCGCCGATGACGCAGGCGATGACGGCCAGGACCAGCGACAGGGCGTAGCTCGACATTCAGGGCTCCTGGGCGGGGGCGTGGCAGACGGCCTCGACGTTGCGGCCGTCGGGGTCCAGCACGAAGGCGGCATAATAGTTAGGGTGATAATGAGGCCGCACGCCAGGCGCTCCGTTGTCGGCGCCGCCGGCCGCCATGGCCGCGGCGTGGAAGGCGTCGACCTGGGCGCGATCACGCGCCAGGAACGCCACGTGCATCGGGCCGGTCGGCGCGCCGCTCTCCGATATCCAGAAACTGGGCTTGCCGGCCTGAATGTCGCGGCGATCCGCCGTCGGCCCATAGCCGAGATGGGCGGTCCCGCCGGTCTGCTCGGCGCTGACGCTCATCACCACGGCGATCCCCAGCGGGGCGAACGCGGCGTCGTAAAACGCCCTGGCCGCCTGGAGATCACGAACGCCAAGCCCTATATGGTCGATCATCGCAACGCCTCCGTTCACCTTGCCAATTAACCGGGATCGCAAAAACTTCGCGGCCGCCGTCCTTGACTCGCCAGGGAGCGGCGCCTAACTCGTGACCGGCGTTGGCACTCGATGGGAGCGACTGCTAACAGCGACGCTCCCTCGGCCTACGAAAGCCTTTTACAGAAACCGTTCCGACGGAGAAGACACATGAAGTTTCGTCCCCTGGGCGACCGCGTCCTCGTGAAGCGCGTCGAAGAAGAAACCAAGACCAAGGGCGGGATCATCATCCCCGACACCGCCAAGGAAAAGCCCCAGGAAGGCGAAGTCGTCGCCGTGGGCCCGGGCGCCCGCAACGACAAGGGCGACATCGTCGCTCTCGACGTCAAGGCCGGCGATCGCATCCTGTTCGGCAAGTGGTCGGGCACCGAAGTGAAGGTCGACGGCCAGGACCTCCTGATCATGAAGGAAAGCGACGTCCTGGGCGTGGTCGAAGCCTAATCGGCTTCCCCTCCCGACCGCTTTCTTCACTCCTGAAATTCCAAGATTAGAAAGGCGCCCGACATGGCCGCTAAAGACGTCTACTTCTCCTCCGACGCGCGCGACAAGATGCTGCGCGGCGTCAACGTTCTCGCCAACGCCGTGAAGGTGACCCTCGGTCCGAAGGGCCGCAACGTGGTCATCGAAAAGTCGTTCGGCGCTCCGCGCACCACCAAGGACGGCGTCTCGGTCGCCAAGGAAATCGAACTGGCCGACAAGTTCGAGAACCTCGGCGCCCAGATGATCCGCGAAGTGGCGAGCAAGACCAACGACAAGGCCGGCGACGGCACCACCACCGCCACCGTCCTGGCCCAGGCCATCGTCCAGGAAGGCCTCAAGTCGGTCGCCGCCGGCATGAACCCGATGGACCTGAAGCGCGGCATCGACAAGGCCGTGGCCATCGCCGTCGAAGACATCAAGGCTTCGTCGAAGAAGGTCACCACCAACGGTGAAATCGCCCAGGTCGGCACCATCTCGGCCAACGGCGACAAGGAAGTCGGCGAGATGATCGCCAAGGCCATGGACAAGGTCGGCAACGAAGGCGTCATCACCGTCGAAGAAGCCAAGACCGCCGAGACCGAACTCGACGTCGTCGAAGGCATGCAGTTCGACCGCGGCTACCTGTCGCCGTACTTCATCACCAATGCCGACAAGATGGAAGTTCAGCTCGAAGAGCCGCTCATCCTGCTGTTCGAAAAGAAGCTGTCGTCGCTGCAGCCGCTGCTGCCGGTGCTGGAAGCCGTCGTCCAGTCGGGCCGCCCGCTGGTGATCATCGCCGAAGACGTCGAAGGCGAGGCCCTGGCCACGCTGGTCGTCAACAAGCTGCGTGGCGGCCTGCGCGTCGCCGCCGTCAAGGCTCCGGGCTTCGGCGACCGCCGCAAGGCCATGCTGGAAGACATCGCCATCCTGACCGGCGCTCAAGTCGTGTCGGAAGACCTGGGCATCAAGCTCGAGAACGTGTCGCTCGACATGCTCGGCCGCGCCAAGAAGATCCAGATCACCAAGGACGACACCACCATCGTGGACGGCGTCGGTGAGAAGGACGCGATCGAAGCCCGCATCGCTCAGATCAAGCGCCAGATCGAAGACACCACGTCGGACTACGACAAGGAAAAGCTGCAAGAGCGCCTGGCCAAGCTGGCCGGCGGCGTCGCGGTCATCCGCGTCGGCGGCTCGACCGAAGTCGAAGTGAAGGAAAAGAAGGACCGCGTCGACGACGCCCTCAACGCGACCCGCGCGGCCGCCGACGAAGGCATCGTTCCGGGCGGCGGCACCGCCCTGCTGAAGGCCTCCAAGGCCCTGGCCGGCGTCACCGGCGACAACGACGACCAGACGGCCGGCATCGCCATCGTCCGTCGCGCCCTGCAGGCTCCGATCCGTCAGATCGCCGAGAACGCCGGCGTCGAAGGCTCGATCGTGGTCGGCAAGATCCTGGAAAACGACAGCAGCACGTTCGGCTTCAACGCCCAGAGCGAGCAGTATGTCGACCTGGTGACCGACGGCGTCATCGACCCGGCCAAGGTCGTCCGCACGGCTCTGCAGAACGCCGCCTCGGTGGCCGGCCTGCTGATCACCACGGAAGCCGCGATCGTCGAAGCCCCCAAGAAGGGCGGCGCTGCTCCGGCCGGCGGCGGCATGCCGGGCGGCATGGGCGACATGGACTTCTAAGAAGTCCTGTCAGCCTAGGCTGAACACAGAGAAGGGCGGAGCCGCGAGGCTCCGCCCTTTTTCTTTGCGCAGTCGGCGTTTCACGCGAAACACGGATGTAGGAGTCGATGCTAGAATCAGTTAGACACGAAACATCCACAGAACTCGTGCAACCCTTGTGGATAAATCGAAAATATTAAACTGATTTTAGCCCTCGGATCGCCTGGCGAGCCGTAGGGCCTATTGTGCGACCATTAGAATCAGCGCGGAAATAAATGAGGCCGTCGGGCGGCAACCCGACGACCTCTTAGTGAGCGTACCTGACCCATTGCCGGGCCAGATAACTAGTCGTTCACAGCCGGCAGACTCTTTCCGGCAGACTGGCTTGTCAAGCTCGGCGTCACCCCTTTGCCCAGAAAGGCAAAACATGACCGCCGTAACCTATCCCTGCTATTGGCAGTACAAAGACGCTCAAGGCCAGTGGCGCTGGACCTACTACGCGAGCAACGGCAGGGCGATCAGCGTCGCCAGCGAGAGCTACATCAACCGCGCCGACTGCACCCGCTCGATCGAGATCATGCAGGCTTCGCAATGGAGCCCCGTCTTCTTCGACTCGAAGGCCGCCTAAGATCACTCCAACCGAACGAAGGGCGGAGCCGCGAGGCTCCGCCCTTTTTCTTTGCCCTCCGACCAGCGCCAGACCGCTCGCACCCAGGTTGCCCGGAACGGCAAGCTCCACTAGCAACGGCGCGTGAAGTCGGGGGACGATTGAATGAGCTTTCTGATCGCGGTGATGGCCCTCGCCGCGGCGGCGACCGCCGAAGTGGAGACCGACTGCCCGGCCGGCGGCGATCCGTCCATTCCGCGCGTCCGCGCCAACTGGAAGACGCCGCTGTCGCCCGACGACATCAGGTGGGCCTATCCGCCCCAGGCCGCCGCCACGCGCCAGGGCGGCCAGGCGATGCTCAACTGCGCCGTCGATGTCGACGGCAAGGCGAACGATTGTCTGGTCGTCTCCGAAACGCCGGCCGGCCAGGAATTCGGCGCCGCCGCGCTCAGCCTGTCGCCCCTGATGGCGTTCACGCCCGAACTCCGCTGCGGCAAGCCGGTCCCGACGCGGGTGACGATCCCGATCAACTTCTCCCCGCCCTCCGCGCCCAAGGCGGCCGGCGCCATGCCCGAACTGACCGCCCAGCTGCTCGGCCGCCGGCTGGCGGTCGCCATGGGCTTCGGCGACAGCGCCGAGGCCCAGATGGTCGCCTATGGCAACAGGCTGGGCGGCAGCAAACCGATCCCGGCCGAACAGCGACGCGCCGTCTACGAGATGATCAGGGCCACGCGTCCGAAGGCTCGCCAGGTCATGGTGGAGGCCGCCGGCGTGATCCTGGCCCGCGAGATGTCCCTGGCGGACCTGGAAGCCGCGGTCGCCTTCTACGAGGGACCGGTCGGCAAGTCGCTCGTCCGGACCCAGGGCGCCCTCTACTATCAGGCCGACAACGAGCTCCAGTCCGCCAACCTGGCCGTCCGCAAGCTGCTCGACGCCCAGTTCTGCGTGATCACCGGCATCTGCCCGGATGAAACGACGCCCGCCGCCGGCCGAGATTGAACCCTGGAGCCGGTGCGGCTACATCCCGCTGATGTTCCGCCAACGCCCCGACGCCGACATGATCCCCCAGGGCTGGGTGATCGCCGTGATGGTCGAGGTCCCTGGCGAGCGCACGCCCGTCCCGCACTACTTCGCCGTCGGCAAGGCCGACCGGGCCCTGGCCGAATGGGCCGCCACCGACCTGGCCCAGCAGGCCGGGACGATCGCCTCCAGCCCGGTCGACGGCCGCGAGCCGGTCGACGCCATGCGCCAGATCCTCGCCTACCGCATGCGCGAGCTGGGCCTGAAGACCGGCGAGGCCCGGGCTCTGGGCGACAAGTACCCGAGGCGCTGGCTGTTCTAGCCGCGAGATCCTTCCCCTCTGGGGAGGTGGCCCGAAGGGCCGGAGGGGGAGGTTCGCAGACCCCCTTACGCAAATATCTGCGAGGCGTTCGCATTGCCGCGCGCGGCCTCAGGCCCTAAAGCCTGAGCACGAGACGATCGAAGGCCCTTCGCCATGATGCTGCAGATCCCAGACGTGCTGAGCCCGGACGAAGTCGCCCACTGCCGGGCGGTCATCGACGCCGCGCCGTGGGTCGACGGCAACGCCACCTCGGGCTTCCAGGCGGCCATGGCCAAGAACAACCAGCAGCTGCCGCAGGACGGCCCCGCCGCCCGCGAGGTGGGGGCGATCATCGTCCAGGCGCTGCAGGCCAATCCGCTGTTCGTGTCAGCCGCCCTGCCCCACACCATCCTGCCGCCGCTGTTCAACCGCTACGGCGAGGGCATGGGCTTCGGCGACCACGTCGACAACTCGATCCGTCGCAATCCCGCAACCGGCGCCCAGATCCGCACCGACCTGTCGGCCACCCTGTTCCTCAGCGACCCCGACGACTACGACGGCGGCGAGCTGGTGGTCGACGACACCTATGGCAGCCATCTGGTCAAGCTGCCGGCGGGCTCGCTGATCCTCTATCCGGCATCGAGCCTGCACCACGTGACCCCGGTCACGCGCGGGACCCGCACCGCCAGCTTCTTCTGGATCCAGAGCCTGGTGCGCGACGACGCCAAGCGCGCCCTGATGCTCGACATGGACGTCTCGATCCAGCGCCTGGCCGGCCAAGTCGGCCAGGCCGACCCGTCGGTGCTGGCGCTGACCGGCACTTACCACAACCTCCTGCGGATGTGGGCCGAGGTGTAAAGATCCTCCCCCTCTGGGGGAGGTTCCTTTGGCCGCTAGCCCGCCCGCTTCAGCAGCGCCTCGGGCATCGGCGCCGGGCAATGCTGTCGCAGGAAGTCGCCGTGGCTGGGCAGGGTGTCGACCAGCTCGCTGAGCATCGGCGCCGACTTGTCCAGCAGGCCCTTCACGACGCCCGCGGGCAGGGTGTCGACCAGCTGCTGGTAGCGCTTGGGCCGGATGCCCATGCCCTCCATCACCGACTGCCAGCTGGGCGCGCGGAACATGTCGTCGACGCCGTCGCGCAGCACGCCGCTCGACTTGAACAGCTCGATCCGCTCGCGCAGGCTCTCGGGCGGCGTCACCTGCTGGTAGGCGCGCCAGAACGGCGTGTCGTCGCGCTTGGTCGTGAAGTAGTGCAGCACGATGAAGTCGCGGATCTCCTCGTAGTCGATCTGCATGCGCCTGTTGTACTCGGCCGCCAGGGTCGCGTCGCAGTCCCGGTCGGGGAAGAACCGCAGCAGGTAGTCCACGCCGCGATAGATCAGGTGCAGGGCCGTCGACTCCAGGGGCTCGATGAAGCCGCCCGCCAGACCGATGGCCACGCAGTTCTTGTTGAACAGCTGCTTGCGCATGCCGGTCTTGAACGGCACCAGCCAGGGGTCGCGCACCGCCTCGCCCTCGACCTGGCTCATCAGCGTGGCCAGGGCCTCGTCGTCGCTGCAGTACTGGCTGCAGTAGACGTAGCCGTTACCGGCCCGGTGCTGCAGCGGGATGCGCCAGCGCCAGCCGAAATCCTGGGCCTGGGCCAGGGTGTAGGGATGCGGGTCCTGGATGTTGGCGGTCTGCACCGCGATGGCCCGGTCGTTGAGCAGCACGTCCGACCAATCGAGGAACTCGGTGCCCAGGGTCTTGCCGTTCAGCAGCGAGCGGAAGCCCGAGCAGTCGATGAAGAGGTCGCCCGAAGCCTCGCGGCCGTCCTGCAGGATCACCTTCTCGATGAAGCCGTCGGGGCGGGTGGCCACGTCCTTGACGATGCCCTCGGTGCGCTTGACGCCTCTGGCTTCCGCGAACTTGCGCAGGAACTTGGCCAGCAGGGCCGCGTCGATGTGCACGGCGTAGTTGGCGTTGGCCAGCATGGTGCGCGGGGCCATGGCCGGCGACATGAACTTCCAGCGGTCGGCCATTACCGAGGCGGGCGCGAAGTCCTGCAGGCTGGACGGGTGCCCCTCGGCCTTGCCGCGCAGCCAGACCTGGTAGAACTCGTGCACGTCCACCAGGCCGCCGATCAGGCCGAACGGATGGTAGTAGACCTCGCCTTTCTGGCGCCAGTTCTCGAACCGGATGGCCAGCTTGAAGGCGGCTTGCGTCTCCTGCATGAACTCCTTCTCGCTGATCCCCAGGCTGCGGATCAGCTGCAGGAACGGCGGGATGGTGCTTTCGCCCACGCCGATGATGCCGATCTGCTCGCTCTCGATCAGCTCGATCTCGCAGGGGCTGTCCTTGAGATAGTGGCTGAGCATCGCCGCGGTGATCCAGCCGGCCGAACCGCCGCCCACGATCACGATCTTCCGCAGATTGTTGGCCATCGGGCCTCTCCCGTACGCTTGTCTTTTATCGTTGTCGCTATTCGGCCGCCGCCGGCGCCTGACCGACATAGCGGTGCAGGAAGTCGCCGTGACCAGGCGCGTTCGCCACCACCCGAGCCACGCCCGCCCGCATCTGGTTCAGGCTGGCGGCCAGGGCCGCGCCGTCAACCCCGTCCAGCGCCGGATCCCAGCCCTCGGGCAGGATGTCGAAGCCGGCGAAGATCGCCAGCCAGCTGGGCGGCTGGAACATTTCCCAGCGATAGCGGGCGATGTGGCCGCGGGAGCGGAACAGCTCGACCTTTCGGGCCAGGGTCTCGGGAATCTCGGCGTCGCGCGTGGTGCGCCAGAAGGGCGTGTCGCCGCGCTGGGCGGCCTTGTAGTGCAGCACCACGAAGTCGCGCACCCGCTCCATCTCGCGCCGTGACCAGTCGTTGAACTCGTCGACGACGGCCGGATCGAAGCGACGGTCAGGGAACAGCGCCTTCAGCTTCTCGATGCCCGTCTCGATCAGGGCGATCGAGGTGCTTTCCAGCGGCTCCAGGAAGCCCGACGCCAGGCCCAGGGCCACGACGTTGCGGTTCCACACCTGCTTGCGGCGGCCCGGCGTGAAGCGGATCAGGCGCGGCTCGTGCAGCAGCCGGTCGGGCACGGCGGCGACCAGTTCGGCCTTGGCCGCCTCGTCGTCGATGTGGCGGCTGGAATAGACGTAACCGTTGCCGTAGCGGTGCTGCAGCGGGATGCGCCAGCGCCAGCCGGCGCTGTGGGCGGTGACGTCGGTATAGGGCGGCGGCTCGGCCCCCTCCGGGGGCTGGCTCTGCACGGCGAGCGCCCGGTCGCAGAACAGCCATTGCGACCAGTCCTCGTAGCCGGTCTGCAGCGCCTCTTCGATCAGTAGCCCCCGGAAACCCGAGCAGTCGACGAAGAGGTCGCCCTCGACCACCTGGCCGGTGTGCAGGGAAAGCGAGGCGACGAAGCCGTCCTCGGGACGCAGGTTGACCTTGACGACCTTGGCGTCGATGCGGCGCACGCCGTTGGCCTCGGCCACCCGGCGCATCAGCTGGGCAAACAGGGCCGCGTCGAAGTGCAGGGCCCAGTCGAACACCGACAGGCTGGACGGCGGATTGGCGGCCGGCACGGTGAACTTGCCCGCCGCCGCAAGGCTGGCGCCCAGCGAATACTCGCCCATCTCGCCGACGTCGGCGAAGGCGCGGGCCTTCAGCCAGTAGTGCTGGAAGGGAATCCCGCCCAGGTCCTGGCCATAGAGGCTGAAGGGATGGATGAAGGCCGAGCCGGGGGCCATCCAGTCCTTGAAGCGGATGCCCAGCTTGCAGGTGCCCTGCGTGGCCCGCAGCACCTCCAGGTCGTCGAGCCCTAGCGACTGATAGAAATTGCGGATGGTGGGGATGGTCGCCTCGCCCACCCCGATCGTGCCGATCTCGGAACTCTCGACCAGGGTGATGTCGATCGGCGCCTTGCCGAAGTGACGACGCAGCGATGCGGCGGCCATCCAGCCGGCGGTCCCGCCGCCGACGATGACGATGCTGCGGATGCGTCCGTTCCGAACGTCTTCGCTCATGGCCGGTCCTCCCCGAACCGGAAAATATCGACGCCTTTGGCGACGAAGGCCCGAACCGGAAAACTGGCGCCCTGCGGCGCCGATGGAAAGCACTTCCCCCAAACAAAAAGAGCCGCCGCGGCGACCCCGAAGGGCCGCCACGGCGGGCGCAGGGAGGAAGTCTAGATCACCACTTGGCGCGGACGCCGATCACGTAGCGGGGCTCGAACTCGTTCTGCGACGAGTACTGCTCCTTCCCCTTGGCGAACCGCAGGTAGTAGTCCTCGATCTCGCCGGTGACGTTGGAGCCGTTGAAGTAGACCGTGACGTTGTCGCGGACTTCGTAGCTGACGTTGACGTCGACGTAGCCGGTGGCGTCCTGCATGACCGGGATCGTCCGGCCGCCGCCGCCGCCCATGGTGCCGGCCAGGCGATCGGTGCGGTAGTTGTAGGCCACGCGGGCCTGCAGCTTGTCGTCCTGGTACCAGCCGATCAGGTTGAACTGGTGCTTGGAGTTGTCGAAGAACGGCAGCTTTTCGCCCGTCAGGTCGATCCGCTGCTCTTCGCTGGGCGAGTAGGTGTAGTTGGTGTCGACACCGAAGTTCTTCAGCACCGGCACGTCGGGGATCACGTCGCTGAAGGCGATCTTGGCGCCCACTTCGAGGCCCTTCACCTCGCCGCCCTCGCCTTGCAGCGGCAGGGTGACGTCGACCTCGCGGCGGATCACGCCGTCCTGGTCGGGGAAGCTGCCCTTGATGGTGCCGCCGGTGACGTAGCTGTCGATCTTCAGCACGAAGGCCGAGATGTTCACCATCGAAGCCTGGCCGAAGTAGTACTCGGCCGCGACGTCGAAGTTCTTCGAGCGCCAGGGATCCAGGTTCGGGTTGCCCGAGGCCTCGGCGCCGGTGACGCAGCGGACGTTGGGCAGGGACGCGCCGCAGTCGGCGGTGTTGATCTTCAGGCCGCCGCCATAGCTGCCCAGGTCGAGCGGCTGCATGGTCTTGGCGTACGAGAAGCGCAGCTTGATGTTGTCGGTGAGGTCGTAGCCCGCGTTGAGCGACGGCAGCCAGTCGGTGTACTTGCGGCGGGTGACCGTGTCGCCGTCGTCGGCGTTGGTGTCGCCGTAGTTCATCACGTCGCCGGTCAGGTTCTGCTTCACCAGCAGTTCCGTCTGGATGACGCGCAGGCCGAAGTCGCCCGACAGCTTGCCGATCTCGAAGGCGCCGGCGGCGTAGGCGCTCTGCTCCTTCAGGTCGACGTCGTAGGTCTGGCCCGGAACGGTGACGCGGACGGCGTCGCCGAACACCTTCTTCTGGAAGGCCAGCACGTCGTCGAAGTCACGCGGATCGACCGCCCAGAACCCGGGCATGCCCGAGGTCACGCCGCCCAGGTCGGTGACGAACAGGGTGTTGTTGTGGGTCGAGAGCTTGGTCGGGCGGTTGACGGTGTAGCCCTGGAACTCAGGCACCCCGGTCACCGGGTTGGGCACGAATTCGCCCGCCTGGCACTGGTTCTGGCTCATGACGACGTCGATGGCCTTCCATTGCGCCATGCAGCCGCCGGCCGGAACCGGGCTGCCGTTGGCCTGCACCGCGCCCGGCGTGCCGCCGTAGAAGCCCGAGAACAGGTGGAACTGCTCGACGCTGACCGAGCGGTCGCTCTGGCGAACGCCGGCGTCGACCTTGGTGACGAAGCCCAGCAACTTCTCTTCGAACTTGTAGTGACCGTCGGCCCGGAACACGTTCATGTCCGACTCGACCTCGTTGTTGCCTTCCGACGAGAAGGCCGCGATCGCGTAGCTGTCCTTGTTGGCCATGTAGTCGCGCAGGGTCTTGCCCGCGCCCAGGCCGCCCGAGATCGGCGTGTCGAAACCGCTCCAGACCGGGCTCTTGCCGCTGATGTCGTAGTGCAGCTGCGGGTTCTGGCCGTAGCCCAGCGGGTTGGGGTTCAGGTAGCAGCCGCCGGCCGAGCCGACCACGGCGTTGCTGCGCTGGCTGGCCGGATAGGTGTCGCAGATGGCCTTGGGATAGAACGGGCCGCGGGTGCGGTCGGCGGCATTGCGGAACAGGTTGAACCGCCCGTCGCCGTACTGCCAGTTGGAAAGGTCGCCCTGGGCCTGGCCGTTCATGGAGAGGCGCTCGCCGTCGGCGCGGATGGCCCGAGCCTCGAAGGAGAACGGACCGCCGTTGTCGTACTTCAGTTCGAGATTATAGTTCTTGCTCTCGGACTTGCTGACCCGGTTGACGGTGAACGAGTTGATCCACCAGGCATTGACGTCGTACTCGTCGACCGCCAGCCACGGACGGCCGTTGCCGCCGCCGGTCGAGGGCGCGCTGACGCCGGTCGCCCGGGTGTCGGTGGGCGTGGTCCAGGTGCCGAAGGCGCCGCCGTCCCAGCGGTTGGAGATGTTGATGCCGACGGCGCGGTTGTATTCGTCGAGCTTAGCGTAGAAGCCCTCGGCGATCAGGGTGAAGCCCTCGCCCAGGTCGGCCTCGAACGACACGTTCAGGCCCGTGCGCTTGCGCTCGACGACGCGGTTGAAGCTCTCGAAGCCATGCGGCGACAGGAAGTTGTTGGCGTTGGAGCCGCCCCAGTCGTTGTTGCCCGACAGGACGACGGCGCCCGAGAAGTTGTTGCTCAGGTTCGACTGGCTGCGCACGCCCGACACCAGGACGCCGACGCGTTCGTTGCGCCAGCTGGCCAGGATGTTGGCCAGATAGTCGTCTTCCTTGGTGCGTTCACCGCGCTGGGCTTCCAGGCCGCCGGCGATCTGGAAGCCTTCCTTCATCATGAAGGGACGGCGGGTGCGCAGGTCGATGGTGCCCGAGATGCCCGACAGCGCGTTGTTCGGATCGGTCGACTTGAAGACCAGCACCTGGTTCATCAGCTGCGAGGGCACGTCCAGCAGGTTGGGCTGGGCCGAGCCCATGTTGCCCGCGCTCAGGTACTGCTCGCCGTTCAGCAGGGTGATGACCTGGGACAGGCCGCGAATGTTGACGCTCTTGCCTTCGCCGGCGTCGCGCTGGATCTGGACGCCCGAGATGCGCTGAAGCGCGTCGGCGACGGTGACGTCGGGCAGCTTGCCGATGTCTTCCGACGAGATGGCGTCGACGATGGCCGTCTCGCGGCGCTTGACGTCGACCGACTTCAGCTGCGAGCCACGCACGCCGGTGACGACGATCTCGTCGACGGCGGTCTCTTCGGACTGGCCGGCGGTCTGCGCCAGGGCGGATGTGGTGATGACGGCCTGCGACGCGCCGGCCAGAAGGGCCAGGGTCAGGCCGCGAGTCCAGGCGGACTTCCTACGTTGTGTGGTCAAATCGATCGCTCCCCAATGTCTTGTTCTTGCGTTCGGGCCGCGACGTCTTTTGACGCCGCGGTGGGTCTCGAGCCGGGCCTCGACCTTCACGCCAACCTGCTTCGGCGGTCGTGGCCCGGTGATTGTCCTGTCGGCGACCCCCGGCGCCGGAACGGTGTTGCGATCCGGCCCTCAGACGCCGGTCACGGTGGCAACATTCCCAAATGTCCCATGCAAGTCAACAAGAATGTCAACGTTGTCATTTCTGGAAATCAGCGTGTTTGCAAGCGTTGCGGACGCGAGACGATCTGCCCGACGCCCCGCGTCGGAATCGAATTTATCATTGTTTTTAATGGATATTTTCTCGCACGCGCCCCACATCAGACCCGAAAGACAGCGCTGGCAATCGTTCAAACGGGAACCAACGCGTAGACATTCGCATGGGACGCATCGACGTCGTTTTTTACCGAAACGGGAATCGGAAGCGGTTCCACCCGACGCCGAATGACCCGATAGACACCCGAAATGACCACGACAATGTCCACGCTGAGGACATTTTTTGACCACGCCTTGTCCCATCGCATGACAAGTCGGTCGAGCTGCGGTATGGCTGCTGCTCGGGAGCCGTCGAGCCGCCCCTGCCGGGGGATGGGCTGGGCGGCCAAGTCGGGTGCGGGTCTTACGGAATGGCGACGATTCACGATGTGGCCAAGCGGGCGGGCGTCTCGGCCAAGACCGTCTCGCGCGTGATGAACGACCACGCCAGCGTCACCACCAAGACCCGCGACAAGGTCCGCGAGGCCATGGCCGCCCTCGGCTATCAGCCCAGCGCCGTGGCGCGTCACTTCCGCGCGCAGGGCGCCTCGGCCGTCGGCGTGCTGATGGGCGACCCCAGCGGCGGCTATCACACCCGCACCCATCACGCCCTGCTGCTGGCCTGCCTGGAGACCGGCCGCCACCTGACCGTGGAGCTGTTCGACGGCCCCGTGGTCGGCTGGCACGAGCGCATCCGCGCCTTCATCGAGGACGGCGGCATCCGCGAAGTGATCCTGCTGCCGCCCGAATGCGACTTCGGTCCGCTGAAGGCGCTGATGCGCGAGCTCGACGTGCGCTGCGTGCTGATCTCGCCGACCACGCCCGACCCGAACTTCCCGGCCATCGCCATGGACGACCGCGCCGCCGCCCGCGAGGTGGTCGAGCACCTGTTCAGCCTGGGCCACACCCGCATCGGCCACATCGCCGGCCATCCCGACCACGCCGCCAGCACTCATCGTCGCAACGGCTTCTTCGAGGCCTACGCCGCCGCCGGCCTGCCGCGTCCGGCGCCCGAACTGATCGTCGGGGGCGAGTTCACCTTCAAGACCGGCATGGACGCGGCCAAGCTGCTGCTCGACATCGACGAGCCGCCCACCGCCATCTTCGCCGCCAACGACGACATGGCCGCCGCCACCTGCATGGAGGCCCAGCGCCGCGGCCTGCGCATCCCCGACGACCTGTCGGTGGTGGGCTTCGACGACGCGCCGATCGCCGGCGTCATCTGGCCGACCCTGACCACCATCCGCCAGCCGTTCGAGCCGATGGCCCTGCGCGCCCTGCAGACCTTCGCGGCCTGGAACGGCAGCGACTCGGGCGTGCGCCCCAGCCCGTTCCTGGCCCAGCACACCCTGGTGGTGCGCGAATCCACCGGTCCGGCCCGCAAGCGGCCGCCGGGCAAGCCTGGCTGACGGAGCCCCCTCCGTCCGCAGAACCATCCGCCGGCTCGCCGGCCAAGATCATACGAGTGGGAGGTAGAATGAACTCGCGTCTCTGGCGGGCCAGCGCCCTGGCCCTGACGATCGCCGCCCTGGGCGCCCCGGCGCTGGCCCAAGGCCATGCCGGCCACGGCGCGCCCGCCGCCGCTCCGGCCGGCCAGCCCTGGCTCGATCCCAAGCTCGACGCCGACGCCCGCGCCGACCTGGTCGTGAAGGCCATGACCCAGGACGAGAAGCTGACTCTGGTCTACGGCTACTTCGGCGCCGACATGAAGCCCAAGTACACGCGCATCGAGGGCTCGCTGCCCGGCTCGGCCGGCTACGTGCCGGGCCTGCCGCGCCTGGGCATTCCCGCCCAGTTCGAGACCGACGCCGGCATCGGCGTGGCCACGCAGGGCAGCGCCGCGCAGTTCCGCGAGCGCACCGCCCTGCCCTCGGGCATGGCGACCACGGCCACCTGGAATCCCGCCCTGGCGCAGAAGGGCGGCGCGATGATCGGCAAGGAGGCCCGCGACTCGGGCTTCAACGTCATGCTGGCCGGCGGCGTGAACCTGGTCCGCGAGCCGCGCAACGGCCGCAACTTCGAATATGGCGGCGAGGATCCGCTGCTGGCCGGCGTGATGGTCGGGGCCCAGATCAAGGGCATTCAGTCCAACAACATCGTCTCGACGATCAAGCACTACGCCCTGAACGCCCAGGAGACCGGCCGCTTCGCCGTGGACAGCAAGATCGGCGACGCCGACGCCCGCACCTCCGACCTGCTGGCCTTCCAGATCGCCATGGAGGCGTCGGACCCGCACTCGGTGATGTGCGCCTACAACCGCGTCAACGGCCACTATGCCTGCGAGAACGACTGGCTGCTGAACAAGGTGCTCAAGCAGGACTGGGGCTACAAGGGCTACGTGATGTCCGACTGGGGCGCCGTGCACTCGGGCGCCAAGTCGGTAAACGCCGGCCTCGACCAGGAATCGGCCGGCGACGCCTTCGACAAGCAGCCCTTCCTGGCGAGCGTACTGAAGGCCGACCTGGCCAGCGGCGCGGTCAGCCAGGCGCGCCTGGACGACATGGCCCGTCGCATCGTCCGCTCGCTGTTCGCCAGCGGCGCGGTCGACCATCCGGTGAAGATCGCGCCCATCGACCTGGTCGCCAACGGCAAGGTCAGCCAGGCCGACGCCGAGGAAGGCATGGTCCTGCTGAAGAACGACAGGGACGTGCTGCCCCTGGCGCTGAAGGCCCAAAAGATCGCCGTGATCGGCGCCTATGCCGACGTCGGCGTGCTGTCGGGCGGCGGCTCGTCGCAGGTCTATCCCGCCGGCGGTCGCGCTGTGCAGGGCCTGGAGCCCAAGACCTGGCCAGGCCCGGTGATCTACTATCCGTCCTCGCCGCTGAAGGCGCTGCAGGCCCGCGCGCCCCAGGCGAAGTTCACCTACAACGATGGTAAGGACGCCGCCGCCGTCGCCAGGCTGGCCGCGGAAAGCGACCTCGTCATCGTCTTCGCCGACCAGTGGACCACCGAGTCCGAGGACGTTGCGTCCCTGGCCCTGCCCAAGAACCAGGACGCTGCGATCGCGGCCGCCGCCAAGGCAAACAAGAACACGATCGTCGTGCTCGAGACCGGCGGCCCGGTGACCATGCCGTGGCTGAAGGACGTTCGCGCCGTGCTGCAGGCCTGGTTCCCCGGCACCAGCGGCGGCGAGGCCATCGCCCGCGTGCTGACCGGCGAGGTCGACGCCTCGGGGCGCCTGCCGGTCACCTTCCCGGCCAGCGAGGCCCAATTGCCCCGCCCGACGCTCGACGGCGACCCGAAGAAGCCCGACGAACTGTTCGCCGTCGACTATTCGATCGAGGGCGCGGCGGTCGGCTACAAGTGGTTCGACAAGAAGGGCCTTACGCCGCTGTTCCCGTTCGGCCACGGCCTGTCCTACACCAGCTTCGCCTATTCTGACCTGAAGACCTCGAACGAGGGCGGCCGGCTGACGGTGGCCTTCAAGGTCACCAACACCGGCAAGCGCGCCGGCAAGGACGTGCCGCAGGTCTATGTCTCGCCCAAGGCCGGCGGCTGGGAGGCCCCGCGGCGCCTGGCCGGCTTCCAGAAGGTCGACCTCGCCCCCGGCGCCAGCAAGACCGTGACCCTGACGGTCGACCCGCGCCTGCTGGCCACCTGGGACGAAGGCGCCCACGGCTGGAAGGTCGCGGCCGGCGACTACGAGGTGCAGCTGGGGTCGTCCTCGGCGGCGATCACCGCGCGGGCGAGCGCGAGCGTGGCGGCGCAGAGCGTGCCGGTGGGGCTGCTGAAGTAGGCGGAAGGGCGCTAGCCGAACCCTCCCCCCGAAGGGGGAGGTGGCCCGGAGGGCCGGTGGGGGAAGCGGCTGCTGAGGCGCCGCTGAAACTTCCCCCTCAGTCGCTTCGCGACAGCTCCCCTTCAGGGGGAGCATCTTGGGATAGCGCCGGAGGGGGGCGGACGCACGGGCGTCCGCCCCCTTTCCGTTCAAGCCATGAGCGATCGGCGCGGCTAGATCAGGGCTCGTCACCCGACGCTTTCCACGCCAGCCCCGCCCGCTCTAGTCTCCCCTCATGCGCGCCCCGTTTCTCGTCATGGCCTTCAGCCTCGCGACCGCCGCCTCGGCCGAGGCCGGCGAGACCGCCTGCTGGTTCGAGAACGGCGCGATCGTCGCCCCGGCCGCGATCGGCGACATGACCGGCGACTTCGTCGTCGACCTGTCGGCGCCGCGCACCCTTCTGCACGACACCAAGGCCCAGGCCGGCGGCTTCGAGGCGACCGACCTTTCCCTGCCCGTCCGCGTCGCCGGCGAGGCCCTGCCCGCCCTGCCCGTGGCCGTGACCGACCTCGACTATCGCGGCGTCGGCTTCGTGGCCCCCATTGCCGGCGTCATCGGCGCCGACGTGCTGGCCCGCTACACGGTGGTCATCGACTTCGCCCCCTGCCGCCTGCGGCTGGACCCCGCCGACGGCCTTGCGAGGCCCGCGGGACGCCCCCTGCCCGTCGAGATGGTCGGCGGGGTGCCGACGGTGCGCGCGGCCGCCTCCGACGGCTTCTCGAGCGTCCAGGGCCCCTTCGCGCTAGACACCGCTTCGGGAGGCGCGCTGCGCGCTCGCGGACCGGCCGACGGACCGCGCCAGGCGCCGGCCGGCACGGTGGCGGCGCTGGCCTTCGACGGCCGCCTCTATCCCCGCGCCCGCGCGGTGAAGGCCGGCGACCTGCCTCCCGGCGTCGTCGGCGCCCTCGGCGTCGAGGTGCTGGCCCGGGGCCGCCTTCGGCTGGACCCCGCCGCCCACGCCCTCTGGCTGACGCCATGAAGCGATCGGCGTCCTAGATCACATCATCCCCGTACGGAGTTTTCCCATGGCCTCGCGCGTTCACGCCGTCACCGTCGACCCGCGCCACACGATCCAGCTTGACGTAGGCGGCCACAAGCTGGTCGGCGACGAGCCCCCGGCCCTCGGCGGCCAGGACGCCGGCCCGCCGCCGTTCGGCTTCGTTCTGGCGGGCCTCGCCGCCTGCACGGCCACGACCCTGCGCATGTACGCCGACCGCAAGGGCTGGGGCGAGGTGACCATCACCGTCGACCTGGTGCTCGACAACACCGGCGACAAGCCCAGGATCGACCGCAATGTCACCGCCACGGGCGCCCTCGACGACGCCGCCATCGCCCGCCTGCGCGACGTGGTCGAGCGCACGCCGGTGACCCTGGCCCTGAAGAGCGGCTTCGGGATCGATACGGTGCTGGACCGGGGGTGACCCCCTCCGGCCCTCCGGGCCACCTCCCCCAGAGGGGGAGGATTTAGAAGCGCCGGCGCTCTTGTAGATGCTCCCCCCCTGGGGGAGCTGTCGCGGAGCGACTGAGGGGGGCCTTCCCCCCCTAGAACAAAAGGGCCCGGCGTCGCCGCCGGGCCCTTCTTCATTCGGTGTCCGAACGCGCCGCTCAGTGCGACTCGTTCTTCCAGACCTTGCGGTAGCTCGCATAGAGCAGGCCGGCGAAGAGGATCAGGTAGATCATCACCGCGAAGCCCGTCTGCTTGCGCTCTTCCATCTTGGGCTCGGCGGCCCAGGTCAGGAAGGCCGCCACGTCGCGGGCCTGCTGGTCGACGGTGGCCTTGGTGCCGTCGTCGAAGGTCACGCCGCCTTCGGTCAGCGGCGGGGCCATGGCGATGAAGCCGCCCGGCGGGACGTGGGCGTGGTCACCGCTCCAGTAGGCCGCCAGGTCGCCGGCCATGTAGGGGTTGTAGTGCTGGCCCGGACCGACCTTCAGGCCGGCCGGCGGGTTCTTGTAGCCCGTGACGATGGCGTGGATGTAGTCCGCGCCGCCGTGGCGGGCCTTGGCCAGCAGCGACATGTCCGGCGGGAAGGCGCCGCCGTTGCTGGCGCGGGCGGCGGCCTCGTTCGGGAACGGCGAGGGGAAGCGGTCGGCGCTGGTGGCCGGACGCTTGATGGCGTCGCCGGTCTCGGAGTCGATGTCGGCGACCTCGAACTCCTTGGCGATCGCCTTGACCCACGGGTTGTCGTTCGAGTTCGGGTACTTCTCGTTGTAGAACGGGCCGCCCTTGTCGCCGAGGTTCCGGAAGCTGACCAGCTTCATGGAGTGGCACGACGAGCAGACCTCGCGATAGACCTTGTAGCCGCGTTGCAGCTGGGCCTGGTCGAACTTGCCGAACGGGCCGTTGAACGACCAGTGGATCTTTTCCGGTTCCAGCGGGTGACCGGCGGCCAGGGCCGGGGCGGCGGCGAACGACGCCATCAGACCCGCGACCGCTGCGATGACGGAGAGTTTGCGCAGCATCGGGATCAGCCCTTCATTTCAGGCGCGGCGGTCGCTTCGGCCGGCGCGGCGGCCGGGTGCGACAGGACGGGCGAGGCGATGGAGTCCGGAACCGGCAGGGTCTTCTCGACCAGGCCCAGCCACGGCAGGATCACCAGGAAGAACGCGAAGTAGTAGAGCGCGGCGAAGCGGCTCAGCCACACGAAGCTGTTCAGGTCGGCGTCGCCGAGCGGGATGGTCTTGAAGTGGCCCAGCACCGGATCGTCGGGCAGCTTGGCGCCGCACAGGCCCAGGATGCAGCACGCCACCACGAAGATGATGAAGTGCAGCTTGGCGGTCGGACGGTAGCGCATCGAGCGCACCTTCGAGGTGTCCAGCCACGGCAGGGCGAACAGGCAGGCGATGGCGCCGAACATGGCCAGCACGCCCAGCAGCTTGTCCGGCACGGCGCGCAGGATCGCGTAGAACGGCAGGAAGTACCATTCGGGCACGATGTGCGCCGGCGTCACCAGCGGGTTGGCCTCGATGTAGTTGTCCGAGTGGCCCAGGGCGTTCGGCAGATAGAAGACGAAGGTCGCGAAGAGGATCAGGAAGACGCTCATCGCAAAGCCGTCCTTCACCGTCGCGTACGGGGTGAAGGGCAGGGTGTCGGCCTTCGACTTGGGCTCGACGCCGGTCGGGTTGTTCTGGCCGACCACGTGCAGGGCCCAGATGTGCAGGATCACGACGCCCGCGATCATGAACGGCAGCAGGTAGTGCAGCGAGAAGAAGCGGTTCAGCGTGGCGTTGTCGACGGCGAAGCCGCCCCACAGCCAGGTGGTGATCGACGGGCCGACCAGCGGCAGGGCGCCGAACAGGTTGGTGATCACGACGGCGCCGTGGAAGCTCATCTGGCCCCAGGGCAGCACGTAGCCCATGAAGGCCGTGGCCATCATCAGCAGGTAGATCACGCAGCCCAGGATCCACAGCACCTCGCGGGGCGCCTTGTACGAGCCGTAGTAGAGGCCGCGCAGCATGTGGACGTAGACGGCGATGAAGAACATCGACGCGCCGTTGGCGTGCATGTAGCGGATCAGCCAGCCGTAGTTCACGTCGCGCATGATGTGCTCGACGCTGGCGAAGGCGTGGTCGGCGCTGGGGGTGTAGTGCATCACCAGGATGATGCCGGTGATCAGCTGGCTGGCCAGGCACAGCGACAGGATGCCGCCGAAGGTCCACCAGTAGTTCAGGTTACGCGGGGTGGGGTAGTCGACGAAGCTGTCGTAGCCCAGGCGCACGATCGGGAGACGGGCGTCGAGCCAGCGCTCGATGCCGGTCTTCGGCTGATAGGTCGAATGTCCGCTCATCTGGCTTACCCGATCTTGACCTTGGTGTCGGACAGGAACTCGTACTCCGGAACCGCGAGGTTCAGCGGCGCCGGACCCTTACGGATGCGGCCCGACGTGTCGTAGTGCGAGCCGTGGCACGGGCAGAACCAGCCGCCGTAGTCGCCGCCGCCGAAGGTGGGCACGCAGCCCAGGTGAGTGCACGAGCCGATCAGCACCAGCCATTGGGCCTTGCCCGGCTTCACGCGGTCGGCGTCCTTCTGGGGATCCTTCATCGAGGCGCTGTCGTCGGCGACCGCGCGCTGGACCTCGGCCGGGGTGCGGTTGCGCACGAAGAGCGGCTTACCCCGCCACTTCAGCGTCACCTGCTGGCCGTCGGCGACCTTGGTCAGGTCGAACTCGGTCGAGGCCATGGCCAGCGTATCGGCAGAAGGATTCATCTGGTCGATGAACGGCCAGGCGATAGCCGCTGCGCCGCCGGCTGCGGCGGTGATCGCGGCGATATGAATGAAATCGCGTCGGCTGGGATCGGACCCAGACTCGGTCTTTGCGCCCACGGCGGTGTCGGCCACCTTGTTCCACCCTTCGAAATCCGTCCGACCGCGAACGGCCAGACCAGGAAATGCGCCATTCGGCGCGATATCTTTACCTCGACCCGCGAGCGGATCTTCGCCACAAGGGGCACGCTCCCTATCGGATGGGCGAACAGAGTTCGCAAGCCCTATTCGATGTGCAGCAATGCCCCTACTAGCCCCATGGTTGGTTTCGTTAGAATGCGTCTCGCGCTTTTTCAACCCGGCATTCCCCAGAACGTGGGCGCGGCCATTCGGCTTTCCGCTTGCCTGGATGTCGGGCTGGACGTCATCGAGCCCTGCAGTTTTCCATTGGACGACAAGAGCTTGAAGCGCGCGGCCCTCGACTACGGCCCGTTGGCGCACCTCACACGCCACGATTCGTGGGAAACCTTCCTGCAGGCGCCGGAACGCGCCCACGGGCGCCTGGTGCTGTTCACCACCCGCGGCGAACGGAGCTTCCACGACTTCGCCTTTCAGCCCGGCGACACCCTGCTGTTCGGCAACGAGAGTCGCGGCGCCCCCGAGGAGGTCCATGCCGCCGTCGACGCCCGGGTGGTCATTCCGCTGCGGTCGCAGGCCCGCTCGCTGAACGTCTCGGTAACCGCCGGCATGGCCCTGGCCGAAGCCCTGCGCCAGACGGACGGCTTTCCGTCGCTGGCCGCCCTGCGGACGTAAAAAAGGCGGCTCCGTCTCCGGAGCCGCCCAAGTTGAACCATCGGCGCTGGGCCGCCTGCCGCGGGCGAGGTGTGGAGTCTCCGCCCGCGCTCGGCGTCCCTCGCGGCCAAGCCCTGGGGCTTAGGCCAGCACCATGATCACGACCCGGCGGTTCTGCGCCCGGCCTTCCTTGGTCTCGTTCGGGGCCACGGGATCTTCCGCGCCGTACGAGATCGTCGCCATGCGGTTCAGGGCCACGCCCTGGCGCGACAGGAACTTGCGCACAGCGTCGGCGCGGCGCTGGCCGAGCTTTTCGTTGTAGCCTTCCTCGCCGGTGGCGTCGGTGTAGCCCTGGATTTCCAGATAGACGTTCTTGTTCTCTTCCTTGAGCTTCGACGCGAAGTCGGCGAGGCGCTGCTCGGCCTCGGGCGACAGGGCGTCCTGGTCGGTCGGGAACTTCACGGAGTCGTCCGAGAGCACCATCGAGTACATGAACTTGCCTTCGGCCAGCTTGCCGGCCGCCGTCGCGCGCTCCAGGGCTTCGCGCGACGTCTTGTCCAGTTCAGCGATCTGGGTGTCGTGACCGTCGACGCGGGTAGCGACCCCGCCGACCTGGGTGTTGACGTACTTCTTGGTCGCGCAGCCGCTGACCGCCAGGCCCCCAGCCACCAGCGCCACCACGGTCGCCATCTTCAAGCTGCCTTTGACATGGCCGATCATTGTTCGCTTTTCTCCTCATTGATCCAAGAAAGCTTGACCTTGGATCTACGCACTCCATCCGGGTCGCTCAGCTTTCGCATTACGAAACCGTCAGGTGACAGAGGCGAAAAATGGGCGTGTTCTTGTCTTGATTGGCGCCGCTTGAACTCTGTGCTCTTCAACACTCTATTGACCGCGCGCGATCGCTCGAACAGCGATTTGGTTCCGTAAATTATTTTCAGTTCTAAGAGGATTTTTTGAGCGCGATCGGCAGGCTCGGGAGCCCTCGACTCGGGGCTCTGGACGGGCGCCGAGGGAATCGGGCGACCACGCCGGCGGCCTGGACGCACGCCCGGCTCACCCTCCAGATGTAGGGAGCTTTCGCGCCACCGCAAACGAAAAACGCGCCCCGGGCGACCGGAGCGCGCTTCTCGGCGGATTGCGATCGCGCCTACTGCAAGGTGGCCCTGCCGAAGGACAGGCCGCCGTCGTCGGCTCCGACGGCGATGACGCCGCCGTCCTCCAGTTCGCCCGCCAGCAGCCTGCGGGCGATCGGGTCGACCAGCTCCTTCTGGATCACGCGCTTGAGGGGGCGCGCGCCATAGACCGGGTCGTAGCCCTTGTCGGCCAGCCACTGCAGGGCCCCGGCGTCCAGCGCCAGGGTCATGCGGCGATCGGCCAGCAGCTTCTCCACCCGGCCCAGCTGGATGCGGACGATGTCGCTCATGTTCGAGCGGTCCAGCCGCTTGAACAGGATGATCTCGTCGATCCGGTTGAGGAACTCCGGACGGAAGTGGCCGCGCACCGTGGTCATCACCAGCGGACGCACCTCTTCCACGTCGGCCCCGTCCTCCTGGTTGGCCAGGAACTCGGCGCCGAGGTTGGAGGTCATGATGATGATGGTGTTGCGGAAGTCGACCGTCCGCCCCTGCCCGTCGGTCAGACGGCCGTCATCCAGCACCTGCAGCAGCACGTTGAAGACGTCCGGGTGGGCCTTCTCGATCTCGTCGAACAGGACCACCTGGTACGGACGGCGACGGACGGCTTCCGTCAGCGCCCCGCCCTCGTCGTAGCCGACATAGCCGGGAGGCGCCCCGATCAGGCGGCTGACCGAGTGCTTCTCCATGTACTCCGACATGTCCATGCGGGTGATCGCATGCTCGTCGGCGAACATGAACTCGGCCAGGGCCTTGGTCAGCTCGGTCTTGCCTACGCCCGTTGGGCCCAGGAACAGGAACGAACCGATCGGGCGCGTGGGATCGTGCAGGCCGGCGCGGGCGCGGCGGACGGCGTCGGACACGGCCTCGAGGGCCTCGTCCTGGCCGACCACGCGCGAGCGCAGGGCGACCTCCATCTGCAGCAGCTTCTCGCGCTCGCCCTCCAGCATCTTCTCGACCGGCACCCCGGTCCAGCGGCTGACGACGGCGGCGATCTGCTCGGCGTCGACGACTTCCGGCGTCAGGGCCTTGTCGCCGTTCTCGCCCGCCTCGGCGTCGGCCAGGCGCTTTTCGAGCGCCGGGATCTCGCCGTACTGGATCTGGCCGGCGCGGGCGAAGTCGCCGGCGCGCTGGGCGTTGGCCAGATCGGCGCGCAGGCGGTCCAGCGCCTCGCGGGCCTGGGCGGCGCCGCCCACCTTGTCCTTCTCGGCCTTCCAGCGGGCGGTCATCTCGTCCGACCGGAACTGCAGGTCGTCGATCTCGACCTCCAGGTTCTCCAGGCGCTGCCGGGAGGCGGCGTCGGTTTCCTTCGAAAGTGCCTCGCGCTCGATCTTAAGCTGCACCAGGCGGCGGTCGATCTCGTCGAGTTCCTCGGGCTTCGAATCGATGGCCATGCGCACGCGGCTGGCCGCCTCGTCCACCAGGTCGATGGCCTTGTCGGGCAGGAAGCGGTCGGCGATGTAGCGGTTGGACAGCGTCGCGGCGGCCACGATGGCGGAGTCCGAGATCCGCACGCCGTGGTGCACCTCGTACTTCTCCTTCAGGCCGCGCAGGATCGAGACTGTGTCCTCCACCGTCGGCTCCTGTACGAACACCGGCTGGAACCGCCTGGCCAAGGCGGCGTCCTTCTCGACGTGCTTGCGGTACTCGTCCAGCGTCGTGGCGCCCACGCAGTGCAGTTCGCCGCGCGCCAGGGCCGGCTTGAGCAGGTTGCTGGCGTCCATGGCCCCGTCGCTCTTGCCGGCGCCGACCAGCGTGTGCATCTCGTCGATGAACAGAATGATCGAGCCCTCGGCCGCGGTCACCTCGGCCAGGACGGCCTTCAGCCGCTCCTCGAACTCGCCGCGATACTTCGCGCCGGCGATCAGGCTGCCCATGTCGAGCGACAGCAGCTTCTTGTCCTTCAGGCTCTCGGGCACGTCGCCGTTGACGATGCGCTGGGCCAGGCCCTCGACGATGGCGGTCTTGCCCACGCCCGGCTCGCCGATCAGGACGGGATTGTTCTTGGTGCGGCGCGACAGGACCTGGATCGTGCGGCGGATCTCTTCGTCGCGACCGATCACCGGGTCGATCTTGCCATCCCGCGCGGCGGCCGTCAGGTCGCGGGCGTAGCGCTTGAGCGCGTCGTAGCCTTCCTCGGCGTTGGCGCTGTCGGCGGTGCGGCCCTTGCGCAGGGCGGCGGCGGCGGTCTCCAGGCTCTGGGCCGAGACGCCGGCGTCCTTCAGCGCCTTGGCGCTTTCGGCGCCGTCCTTGGCGATGGCCGCCAGCAGGCGCTCGGTGGTGACGAAGGCGTCGCCGGCCTTCTTGGCGCCGTCCTCGGCCGAGGCGAACACGCGCGCCGTGTCGGGCTTCATGTAGAGCTGGCCGCCGGCGCCGTCGACGCGCGGGTTCTTGGCCAGGATCGCGTCCACGGCCGCGTCGGCCGCGTCGGGGCGGCCGCCGGCGTTGGCGATGATGGTGCGCGAGAGCCCGTCCTTTTCTTCCAGCAGCACCTTCAAGAGGTGCTCGGGCCCGAGTTGCTGGTGACCGCGGGCCAGGGCCAGGCTCTGCGCGGACTGCACGGCCTGCTTGGCGCGGTCGGAATAGATGTCGATCTTCAAGTTGGCGTCCCCTTCACTAGGCGGATCAGATCGGGTCGCCTCCTATGAGCACGGCCCGACCTGTCAGGGGATGTAGTGTGACCTTACAGCCACACAAGGCTCACCAGCCCTGGCTCGCCAGATAGTTTTCCAGCGCCTGGATGCGGGTGGCGTCCGAGGGGTGGGTCGAGGCGAACTCGGGCCGGCCCGAACCGCCCTGGGCCTGCATCTTGCGCCACAGGGTCACGGCCTCGCGGGGGCGATAGCCGGCGCGCTGCATGATGTCGACGCCGATGCGGTCGGCTTCCAGTTCGTGCTTGCGCGAGAACGGCAGCAGGAAGCCCATCTGCGCCCCCGCCCCGCCCAGGGAAGCCACGGCCCGGCCGCCGTCGCTGCCCCCGCCCCCGGCCGCCGCCTGAGCGATGGCCAGGACCAGCTGGGTGCTCATCTGCTGCGAATAGCGCTCGGCGGCGTGGCGGCCCAGCACGTGGGCGGCCTCGTGGCCCAGCACGGCGGCCAGCTGGTCGTCGTTGTCGACGAGGCGCACCAGGCCCGAATTAACGCCGATATGGCCGCCGGGCAGCACGAAGGCATTGGGGGTGTCGTTGTCGAACACCACGTAGTCCCACGGCCGGTTGGCCAGGCCCGCCGCCTCGATGATCCGCTGGCCCACCGTGGTCACCCTGGCGTTCATCCGCGCGTCCTTCGAGACCTTGCTGGTTCGCAGCGTCTGCTCCCAGGCCGCCTCGCCCGAGCGGGCCAGGCTGGCCTCGTCGACCATGGCGAACTGGTCGCGACCGAGCTCGGCGTTGTAGGCGCAGCCCGAAAGCATCAGGCCGGCGATCAGGACCAGCGACGGACGAAGGCGCATGGGCGGCTCGCGTTATTGTTGTCGACGGCCCGACTTAAGGCGGGCGGACACAGGCTGGCAACAAGATCCTCCCCCTGTAAGGGAGGTGGCGCAGAGCGCCGGAGGGGGGCCGTTTTCAGCTTTCGGCGCGCGTGAAGGTCATCAGCCCCTCCCCTCACCGTCCGCTTCGCGGACACCTCTCCCACAGGGAGAGGGTCTTTTCGATCACCGCTTCAGCTCGAGGATGTCCAGCTTCGACTCCTGCCTGGGCCACGGCATGACCAGGCGATAGCGGCCCGCGCCAACGCGCTCGAAGACGCCCGCCTGGTCGCGCTCGGGATCGCGGCGGTAGGTCGCCCGACCCTCGCGATCGCCCCAGGCCACCGCGCCCAGGAACACCAGCCGACGGTCGCTGTCGGGATAGAGATTGCCGGCTTGGCGTTGCGAGCCCGTGGTCTTTTCCAGCACCAGGTCGCCGCCGGGCGTCAGTTCCACACGGCAGCGGAACCAGCCATAGGCCACGTAGGGCAAGCCCCGGCCGCCCGGGCTGCCCAGCTTGATCGTGCGGCAGCGGTAGTTGCCCGGCGTCGGCTGCGGGCGCGGCAGGGCCGCGCGCGGCTCGACCAGCGCGCCCAGAGCCCGCAGGTCTCGGGCGTGGCCGCCGCGCCGGGCTTCGGACAGCGCCCCTTCCCAGGCCGAGTTCAGGCGGCCGATCCGCTCGACGTCCTCGCGCGTGGCGTCCCGCCGCCAGTCGCCGGAGGCGGCCAGGACGGGCGTCGCGACGATGAACGACAGGGCAAGAGCGGCGGCGGCGCGCATGAAGGGCTCCTTGAGGAACGTCGAAGGAGCCCAGGTAACTCGCCAGGAGCCGGAGGGTTCGCCTCAGCGCGCGGCGGCGATGGTGCGCGCCAGCTGCCGGGGATCGACCGGCTTGCTGAGGATGGGGGCGTCACGCAGGTCGGGCCGGACGCCCTGGTCGCCATAGCCGGTCACGAAGGCGAAGGGCACGCCGCGCTCGCGCAGCACGTCGGCGGCCGCGAACGAGGTGCCGCCGTCGAGATTGACGTCCAGCAGCGCGAAGTCGACCAGCTCTCGCCGGGCCGCCTCGACCGCCGTCTCGGCCGACACGGCCGGACCGGTGACGTCGCAGCCCAGGTCGGTCAGCAGGTCCTCGACCAGCATGGCGACCATGATCTCGTCCTCGACGATCAGCACGCGCATCACGCCGCTCCCCGGGCTGGCGCCGGCTGGGCGGCCGGGCGACGGCGGATGCGGGCGACGATGGTGCAGACCACGCCGTCCGGCGGGTAGTCGAGCGCGGCCTCGCCGTCGAGCTCCAGCGCCAGCCCACGGGTGATCAGGCGACTGCCGAAGCCCTGCCGCTCGGGCGGCGAGACCGGCGGCCCGCCGGTCTCCTGCCAGCGCAGGCGCAGCCGCTCCTCGTCGCCCTCGCCTTCCCGGCTCCAGCCTACCCGAACCTGGCCGGACGGCTGCGAAAGGGCTCCGTACTTGGCGGCGTCGGTGGTCAGCTCGTGCAGGGCCAGCGACAGAGACAGCGCGGTCTTGGGCGACAGCCGCACCGGCGGCCCGGCTACCTCGAAGCGAGAGGCGTCGCCGTAGGACTCCACGAGGCCAGCCATGATGTCGTGCATGTCCGCGCCGTCCCAGGCCTCGCGCGTGAGGATGTCGTGGGTGCGGGACAGGGCCAGCAGACGCGTGGTCAGCGACTCGCGGGCGTCGCCCAGGTCGGCGGCGTTGCGCAGGGTCTGGCCGGCCACCGACTGCACCGTGGCCAGGGTGTTCTTGACCCGGTGATTGAGCTCGTTGACCAGCAACCGCTGCAGTTCCTCGGCGCGCTTGCGCTCGGTCACGTCGCGCATGACGCCGGTGAAGAAGCGCCGGTCGCCCGACCGCCACTCGGCGATGGAGAGTTCCAGGGGAAAGGTCGTGCCGTCCTGGCGGCGGCCGAACACTTCGCGGCCGATGCCGATGATCCGGCGCTTGCCGGTGCGGCGATAGGTGTCGAGATAGCCGTCGTGGGCCGCGTGATGCGGCTCGGGCATCAGGGCGTTGACGTTGGCGCCGATCATGTCGGAGGCCGCATAGCCGAACAGGCGCTCGGCGGCGGGATTGAAGGCTTCGATGCGGCCGTGCTCGTCGATGACGACGATGGCGTCCACCGCCGTGTCGACGATGGCCCGATAGCGGGCTTCTTCGCCCGCGCCGCCGGACTGTGTTCCACGCCCGCCCATGGCTGGCTCCCCTGTGGTCCAGAGGAGCCTAGCCTATGGGTTGATCCGACGCCAAGTCCCCCAGAGCGCGCAAGCGCGCTCCAGGTCCAAGCAGATCAGAGCCTGCGCAAGCAGGCTCTGGCGGCGGATGGTCTCAGGCCTCTTCCGACTCAGGAGCTGGCGAGTCGCCGCCTTCGAAGCTGCGCGGGGCGCGGCGGCGGCGGGGCTTCTTGACCTCTTCGCCTGCGGCCTCGGGGGCCGGGGCGGCGGGAGCTTCGGCCGCAGGAGCGGCTTCGGCCTTGGGCTCGGCGGCCTTGGGCTCGGACTTGCGGCCGAGGAACGCCGGAGCGTGGCTGACGGCGCCGTCCTGGCCGCGCAGCACCGGCGAGCTTTCGGCCGCCTGCGCCTCGCCGCCCAGCGGGGCGGCTTCCGGCTCGATCACGGCCAGCGGATCGCGCTCGCCACGATCACGATCGCGGTTGCGGTCACGATCCCGGTCGCGGCGCGAGCGGCGGCCTTCGCGGGCCTCGCCCTGGAACTCGCCGCCTTCGGCCGCGGGACGATCCTCGCGCGGCTGGCGCTCTTCACGCGGACGGTCGTCGCGAGGACGATCGTCACGGGGCCGATCATCACGGGGCCGATCGTCACGGGGACGGTCGTCGCGGTTGCGGTCGCGATCGTCGCGGTCGCGCCAGCGGTCGCGGCGGCCCTCGCCCTGGTTGTTGTCGCGGTCCCGATCGCGGTTGCGGTCACGGTCGCGGTTCTCGAAGCGGTCGCGGTTGCGGTCGCGGCGTTGCTCGCCCTGGCCTTCGCCGCCCTCGCCGCCTTCAGCGCCCTCGGCGGGCGCCTCGGCGGCCGGCGGGGCCTCGGGGGCCTCTTCCGGCTCGGCCTCGAAGTCGATCTCGTAGGCCGAGTAGGCGTCCTTGCCGATGATGTCGCTGACCGGACGATTCGGCTGGATGGCGCGCAGGACGCGGAAATAGTGCTCGGCGTGCTGCAGGTAGTTCTCGGCCAGCACCCGGTCGCCGGACGACGAGGCGTCGCGGGCCAGCTGCTGGTACTTCTCGTAGACGCTCTGGGCCGCGCCGCGGACCTTCACGCCGTCGGGACCGTTCGAATCGAAGGCCCGGTTGGCGTTGTGCTGCTGCGGCTTGCCACCACCGCCCCCGCGGTTGTTGCGGCCACGCTGGCGCTTCATGCCCTTGAAATCTCTCATCTTCTTCTAAACCTGTCCGGTCGGGACGCTTAGCCCGATCGGTATTCGGCCTCTTGAGCTTGGGTGGGCCCGTCTCGGGCGCGCCTTGGATGTTCTTGAGACCTGGGTTTCCGTAGAGTCTTCGTCCGGATCGGGCGCGGCTTTCGGCCTCGTCGGCCGTTCGCGCCTGCCGGTTGCGTCTGGCGGCCGTCGAAACGACCGCCCTTCCCGTCACCCGGCGATTTGGAAGGAGACCCTTTTCGTCTACCGCCTCACGCCGGCGTTTCCAAGGGGTTTTTGAAGCCCGTGACAACACGGTCGTGGGTGGACAGGTCCTTGACCGTCCGCACGTTTTGGGCCCCGGCCTCGTTGAACAGGGCCTCGACGGCCGCCGACTGGTCGAAACCGATCTCGACGCAGAACAGGCCGCCGGGCTTCAGCACGCGCAGGATCTCCGGCGCCAGGGCGCGATAGGCGTCCAGCCCGTCCGGGCCGCCGTCCAGGGCCAGGCGCGGCTCGTGGTCGCGCACTTCCGGCTGCAGGGTCTCGATGTCGGCGGTGGGGATGTAGGGCGGGTTGGAGACTACCACGTCGAACGAGGCGTCGCCCATGCCCGTCGTCCAGTCGCCGCGCATCAGCGCCAGGCGGCCGTCCAGGTCCAGGTTGGCGGCGTTCTCGCGCGCCACGGCCAGCGCTTCCTCGGAGATGTCGACGCCCAGGCCCTTGGCGGCCGGACGCTCGGCCAGGATCGCCAGCAGCATAGTCCCCGAGCCGACGCCCAGGTCCAGCATGTTGAAGGCCATGGTCTCGGGGAAGGCCTTCAGCACCTCGTCGACGATGACCTCGGTCTCCGGGCGCGGGGTCAGCACGTCCTTGGTCACCGACAGCAGGATCTTCCAGAAGCCCTTGCGGCCGATGATGTGGCTGACCGGCTCGCGGCGGGCGCGGCGCTCGAGGTACTCGTCCAGCGTGGCGACCTGTTCGGCGGTCAGCTCGCGATAGGGGTCGGTGATGATGTCGGTGCGGCTGACGCCGGCGGCGACTTCGAGCATCAGGCGCGCGTCGATGGCGGGCTGATCGATGCCGGCTTCCTTCAGGCGCTCCTTGGCGCCGTTCCAGGCTTTGACGAGGGTGAGGGTCATGGCGGCTCCAATAGCGTGTCGCGGCGTCGAGCGCGAGATTGCAGATGGATACCAATAATTGGTACGCTATGGCTTGTAGGAGCCTGCTATGAGCAAGAACACCTCGGTCAGCCTCGGTCCTCACTTCCAGGAGTTCATCGAAGCCCAGGTGGCGCAAGGCCGCTACGGCTCGGCCAGCGACGTCATCCGCGCCGGCCTGCGGATGCTGGAAGAGCACGAGACCAAGCTCGACGCCCTGCGCAACGCCCTCGCCGAAGGCGAGGCGAGCGGGTTCATGGACGAGCCGTTCGACTTCGAAGAATTCATCGCCGAGATGCACGACGGCGTCGACAAGCCCACCCCTTAACTCCCGTCATTCCCGCCACAAGGGTGGGAATGACGGGAGCTATAAGTGGCGCCTACTCGACCACCACCGCGTCCCCTTCACTCACCGCGCCGCCTTCGGTGACGTCCAGGTAGATGCCGCAGAACATGTGGCCGTAGTTGTCGAACAGGGCCTTGACCACCTCGATGTCGCGCTCGGCGGTGACCGGGTCGACGTGGGTGGCCGCGCAGCGGACGATGGGCTTCAGCACCTGCGCGCTCGCCGCCCCCACGCGCACGGTCCTGCCGGTCCAGCCGTTCTCGACCCAGGCTGGCCAGCCCTCGACATAGAGGTTGGCGCGGAAGCGCAGCGGGTCGACCGGACGGCCCACTTTCTCGGCCAGATCGCGCACGCTGGCCAGGTTCACGATCGAGACGAAGCCGGACTTGCTGTCCATGAACCGGTGCGCGCCCGGTCCCTCCAGCACCCGCAGCGGACCTTTCGCCTCGTCGCCCAGCAGGGCCGCCAGCCAGGCCTCGAAACCGCGCCGACCATCCGCGTCGTCCAGGTCGCCGGAGAACGGCGCCAGCCCCTCGGCCGAGGCGGTCAGCACGCCCGTGGCCTCGTCATAGGCGGTGCGGGCCCTGGCCACGGCCGGGATCTTGGCCAGCACGGTGAACTTCATCTTCGACAGGTGCGCCGGCGCGTCCGCGTCGAAGCCGCTGGGGCCGTCCTCGACGGCGTACAGCCGGTCGCAGGGAAAGCATGCGCCGGCCTCCAGCGTCGCCCCGCTCAGGCGTTCGGGCGTGAACCCCTTGACGGGATGGCGGTACAGCGAGGCGACCTTGGCGTGCATGGCCGCAAGGTGGTCGCCACGGTCGCGCTTTGCAAGGCGGGGAACGCCGCGCCGCCTCGCGGATTTCGCAAGGTCGGGAGGCTTGCTCATGACGCACACCACGCCGCGACGCCCCGTAAGGTCGTGGCTGGCCTCGCGGCCCTATCACCTGGCGCCCTGGATCCTGCTGCTGGCGGTCGCGCCCTTCGCCTTTCCCAAGCGCCTGGAGCCCCAGGTCGAACCGCACGCGCCGCCGCCCGGCCTGTCGGAAGACCGGACCATGCCGCCGCACGAGTTCGACGAGGCCGAACCCCGGCGCGGCCGCGCCGCCCGCCACCCGCACGGCATTCCGCTGCTGGGCTGGCGCGACATCCTCTGGCGCACCGCGCGCGAGATCAGCGTCGACAAGCTGCCCTCGGTGGCCGGGGGCGTGACCTTCTACACCCTGCTGGCGCTGTTCCCCGCCATCGGCGCCTTCGTCTCGCTGTACGGCCTGTTCGCCGACGTGGCGGCGGTGGAAAAGCAGCTGCAGGAGATGGCCACGGTCTTTCCGGCCAGCGTCGTCCAGATCGTCGGCGAACAGATGCTTCGCCTGGCCAGCCAGGAGGGCGGCAAGCTGGGCGTCGCCTTCGTCGTCAGCCTGCTGCTGTCGATCTGGAGCGCCAACGCCAGCATGAAGGCGCTCTTCGACGGGCTGAACGTCGCCTATGACGAGGACGAAAAGCGCAACTTCGTCGGCAAGACCCTGCTGACCTACGGCTTCACCCTGTGCGCCCTGCTCTACGCGGTGTTCATCGCCGCGGTGCTGATCGCCATGCCGATCGTGCTGGATCGGGTGGGCCTGAGCGCGATCTCCGCCTTCTGGATCCCGCTGCGCTGGCTGGCGGTCTGGCTGGTCACGGCCCTGGCCTTCGCCATGCTCTACCGCTTCGCCCCCTGCCGGGCCCGGCCGCGCTGGCGCTGGGTGGTGCTGGGCGCGCTGTTCGGCGCGGCCGCCTGGCTGGTCGGCTCGCTGGGCTTTTCGATCTACGTCAACCGCATCGCCCACTACGACGCCACCTACGGACCGCTGGGGGCGGTGATCGCCTTCATGGTCTGGGTGTGGTTCTCGATCATGACCGTGCTGGTCGGCGCAGAACTCAACGCCGAGATCGAGCACCAGACCGCCCACGATTCCACCACCGGTCCGGAAAAGCCGATGGGCGCGCGCGGCGCGGCCATGGCCGACACCGTCGGCCTGGCCTTCCATCCCTGGGAGATGATCAAGCGCGAGGCGGGCACGGTGAAGCGGATCGGCGGCCGCTACTGGGGCCACGCCACGCGAATGGGCAGGAAGGCGCCGCCGCCACCGGAGAGTTGAGCGCTTGGCGCCGCAGGCGACGCATGGCTTAGCTCGCCGCCATGCTCTTCGCCCCCGCCCTTCCCTCCGAACACGACGCCCTCGTCGCCCTGGTCAATTCCGCCTATCGCGGCCAGGGGGCCCAGGCCGGCTGGACCACCGAGGCCGGCTATATCGACGGCCAGCGCATCGATCTGGAGAGCCTGCGCGCCGACCTGGCGGCCGCGCCGCAGGCGCTGATCCTCACCGCCCGCGACGACGCGGACGGCCCGATCCTGGGCTGCGTGTGGCTCGAACCGGCCGAGGCCGGCGCCTGGTACCTGGGCATGCTGACCATCCGCCCCGACCTTCAGGACCGTCAGCTGGGCCGCACCCTGCTGGCCGCCGGCGAGGACCACGCCCGCGAACGCGGCGCCAAACGCATGCGCATGACCGTCGTCCACATCCGCGACACCCTGATCGCCTGGTACGAACGCCGAGGTTACGCCCTCACCGGCGAGACCCGCCCCTTCCCACACGGCGACGATCGCTTCGGCAAGCCGCTGCGCGAGGATCTGGCGTTCGTGGTGATGGAGAAGGCGCTTTAGACCCTCTCTGTGGGAGAGGTGTCGGCAAAGCCGACGGAGAGGGGAGTCACTGGGGAGCGGGAAACGTCAGCGGAAGCTGAGAACGCCCCCTCTCCGGCCCTCCGGGCCACCTCCCCCAGAGGGGGAGGATCTTGCTAGATCCCGTCTTCCAGGCTCGCCAGGCGCGCGGCCTGGTCCTCGGCGATCAGCGGGTTGATGACGTCGTCCAGGGCCTCGCCCTCGATCACCTTGGCCAGGTTGTAGAGGGTCAGGTTGATGCGGTGATCGGTGACCCGGCCCTGCGGGAAGTTGTAGGTGCGGATGCGTTCCGAACGGTCGCCGCTGCCGACCTGGCTCTTGCGGGCGTCCGAGCGGGCGTCGTCCAGGGCCTGGCGCTGCATGTCGTAGAGCCGCGCCTTCAGGTTCTTCATCGCCTTGGCGCGGTTCTGGTGCTGGCTCTTCTCCGAGGAAGTCACCACCACGCCGGTGGGCAAGTGGGTGATGCGCACGGCCGAGTCGGTCTTGTTGACGTGCTGGCCGCCGGCGCCCGACGAGCGGTAGGTGTCGATCCGCAGATCGCTTTCCTTGATCTCGATCTCGACGTCCTCGGCTTCCGGCAGCACCGCGACGGTGGCGGCCGAGGTGTGGATGCGACCTTGAGCCTCGGTCTCGGGCACGCGCTGCACCCGGTGCACGCCGCTCTCGAACTTCAGCCGGCCGAACACGCCGTCGCCGGTGATCGAGGCGATGATTTCCTTGTAGCCGCCCATTTCGCCTTCGGAGACGCTGTCGACCTCGACCCGCCAGCCCTGGGTGACGGCGTAGCGCTGGTACATGCGGAAGAGGTCGCCGGCGAACAGCGCCGCCTCGTCGCCGCCGGTGCCGGCGCGCACTTCGAGAATGGCCGAGGCGTTCTCGTCCTTGTCCTTGGGCGCCAGCATCAGCGCCAGTTCGCGCTCGAGCACCGGCAGGCGCTCGTCCAGGGCGACGATCTCGTCGCGGACCATGGCGGCCATCTCCGGATCGGCGGCCATCTCGTCCAGCTCGGCGCGCTCGGCGGTCAGCTTGGCCAGGCGCTCGACGGCCTCGGCCACCGGGCGCAGCTCGGCGTGCTCCTTGGAGAGCTTGACGATCTCGGCCCCGTCGGTGGCCGCGCCCATGCGGGCCTCCACTTCGCGGAAACGGTCGAGAACCTGGTCGAGGCGGGCCTGGGGCAGTCGCAAGGGAAGAGATCGCACGGCTGAGGGATGGGGCCGGTCTCTCTAGGCCTTTTCGGGTGGGAAGGGAATGGAGCCGGACGCCGCCCCTCGTGACGAAGGGCGGCGTCCGTTATTTGGCCCTATCGCGTCTTCCAGTCCGCCTGGGGCGTCGAGGCCTGCGCGGCCAGCACGGCCTCGGCGGCCTTGTCGCCCAGCACCTTGGCCTTCAGGAAGGCCACGCTCAGCGCCGACAGTTCGCCGAAACCGGGCGCCTCGGGGTGATAGGCGACGCCGTGGCCGACGCCCTTGCCGACCCACAGGTACTTCTCGCCGGCCGGGCTGGTTTCGAACGGATAGAGGTGCTCGCGCCAATCGGCGATCATGCCCGGCAGCACGTCCTGGTCGCCGGTGATCATCATCATCGGCTTCTTGACGCCCTGGTACGAGGTCGGCCCGACCAGGCCCTTGATGACGCCGGGGCTGGAGAAGCACAGGGCGGCCTTGGTCCGGGGGTCCTGGGCCGGGATCATCCCTTCCATCGCCCCGGCGCGGATCAGCGACATCAGCGAGCCGTAGGAATGGCCGGCCGAGGCCATCGGCAGGCCCGGCGCGGCCTTCTCGGCATAGTCCGTGGCGGCGGCCAGGTCGGCCAGGCGCAGCGGGAAGGCCGCGCGCAGGTCGTAGTCGGCGCGCTTGGGATGCTTCTGGGAATCGACGTGCAGCGGCGCGACGATCATGAAGCCGGCCTTGGTCCACAGGTCGAACAGCGCGGTATAGGGCGCCGGCCAGCCGCCAGCGCCGTGCGAGAAGATGATGATCCCCTTGGGCGCCTCGGGGCGCAGGATGGTCAGCTCGACGTCGCGGTCGCCGACCTTGAGGGTCGTGGTCGTGGTCGAGGTCGCCGTCGCGGCGCTGGCCAGCGCCGGCGCGGCGGCGAAGGCCAGGGTCGCGGCCAGCAGGCCGCGGCGGTTCAGGATAAGCTTGGTCACGAAAAGCCCCACAATCGTTTGGCGAACGATTCCTTGGTTCGCCTGGCTTTGTCCAGGCTCAGAAGGCCGGCTTGACCTCGATCGTCGTCACCTGCCTCGCCGAGCGCGACGGCTTGAGGTCGCCGTCCACCACGACGCGGTACGGACCCTCGCGGGCGTCCAGCGGCTGGCCGTCCTTGCGGTCGGCGATGACCACGGGGTTGATCCGGTAGAACGGGTCGGTCTCGGCCAGCGACAGGATCGAGGTGTAGCCGTCGGCCGCCTTCACCAGCACCACCTGGTTCAGGTAGCGGCCCATCAGCCGGTCGCCGTGCACGACGCCGGCCTGCACCAGCGCCGCGTTCAGCAGCGCGCCCTCATAGACCGCGCTCTTGCCGCCCTCGACCATGGTCGCCTTGGCGCGCGGCAGGCCGGCCAGGTCGGCGGGGGTCAGGACGATGCTGTCGCGCCCCTGAACGACGACCTTCAGGTCTTGAGCGAAAGCAGCGGGGGCAAGCGCCAGGACGGTTGCGGCGAGGACGGCGGCGAGGCGCATGGCGGTCTCCTGAACGGTCCCGCGATGTGGCGCCGCCGCCCTCTCCCGCGCAAGCCTCAACCGCGCCAGCCGAACACCAGCGGCTTTGTCGCGAAGGCCAGGTCGCGCGGCTGAGCCTTGGGCGGGTGATCGCGGAACACCGTGGGATACAGCGAAACCACCAGCAGCACGGCCATGGTCACGTTGAAGGTCCGCAGGATCGCCGGCCGATCGAGGAACCGCCGCAGCGCCATGCCGAAGCCGGCCCAGGCGGCGCTGCACGGCGCTCCCACCAGCATGAACAGGCCCGCCAGCAGCGGAACGGCCAGTAGCGAGCCGCCCTCCGGCGCGTAGGTCGTCACCGCGCCCAGCGCCATAGCCCAGGCCTTCGGGTTGACCCACTGGAAGGCGGCCGCCGCCCAGAAGCCCATCGGCTTGCCGCCCGTCTCGCGGTCGGAGACGCCCTTGCCCATGCCGATCTTCCAGGCCAGCCACAGCATGTAGGCCGCCCCGACCCAGCGCAGGATCTCGTGCAGCACCAGCCAGGCCTTGAACACCCCGCCCAGGCCAAAGCCCATGGCCAGCACCATCACGCCCAGGCCGACGCTGATCCCCAGGATGTGCAGGATCGTGCGGCGGAAGCCGAAGTTCGCGCCCGAGGCCAGCAGCATCATGTTGTTGGGGCCCGGCGTGCCGGCGGTCGCGAAGGCGAACAGCACGAAGGCGAGGATCAGTTGCGGCGTCATCGGGACCTCCCTGGCGGAATGTCACGGTGATGATTTCGATTGATATATGAGTCAAAACTTATATTGATACAGTGACAATGTATCGAAGCGCCCGATGACCGCCCCCTGGACCCCCGCCCTGCCCGACGGCGACGCGCCGATCTACGAGCGCCTGGTCGAGGCCCTGCGCTTGGACGTCGAGTCCGGCACCCTGCCGGCCGGGGCGCGCCTGCCGCCGCAGCGCGACCTGGCCCACCGCCTGGGCCTGGGCCTGGGCACCGTCACGCGGGCCTATGTCGAGGCCGAGAAGGCCGGGCTGGTCAGCGCCCATGTCGGCCGCGGCAGCTTCGTCAACGCGCCCGGCGCCATCGCCGGCCCGCGCCGCCGCGAGGGGCCCATCAACCTCGCCCAGAACGTCGCCCTGAACTGGCCGGCCGCCAGGGTGATCGGCGAGACGATGCAGCGCCTGCGCCGCCGCCCCGACCTCGCCGACCATCTCGACTACGCCCCCGCCGCCGGGCTGGAGCGCCACCGCCGCGCCGCCGCCGCGTGGCTTGGCCGCAGCGCCGGCTTCGCCACCGCCGACTGGACGCGCCTGGTCTGCTGCGCCGGCGCCCAGCAGGGCCTGGCCCTGGCTTTCGGCGCGGCGGCCCGTCCCGGCGACGTGGTGCTGTGCGAGGCCTCGACCTTCCACGGGATCAAGGCCCTGGCCGCCCACGCGGGCTATCGCCTGCAGGGGCTGGCCATGGACGACGAGGGCGCCACGCCAGAGGCGCTGGAGGAGGCCGCCCGCCGCACCGGCGCCCGCGTCGTGGCCCTGCTGCCCACGCTGCAGAACCCGACCGGACGGATCATGTCGCTGGCTCGCCGCGAGGCGATCGTGGCCGTCGCCCGGCGGCTGGACCTCATCCTGATCGAGGACGACATCTACGGCGCCTATGCGCCGGGCGCGCCGCCGCCCCTGGCGATGCTGGCCCCCGAGCGCACCTTCCACGTCTCGGGCGTGTCCAAGACCCTGGCCCCGGGCCTCCGGGCCGGCTTCGTGATCGCACCTGACGACGCGGCCCTGGAGCGGATGCTCGATACGATGCGCGCCATCGCCTACGCGCCGCCAGGCTTTGGCATGCTGATCGCCGGCCAGTGGATCGAGGACGGGACGGCCGACGCCATACTGGCCGAGATTCGCGAGGAGACCGCCGCCCGCGTCGCCCTGGCCCGCTCGATCCTCGGCGAGCCCCTCGCCGCCACCGCCTCGCCCACCGTGCCGCACCTGTGGCTGCCGATGGGCGAGCTGGACGCCGAGCGCCTGGCCGGCCGCGCCCTGCGCGGCGGCGCCGAGGTCACTCCGCCCGCCGCCCCGATCGTCGAGCCGGGCCAGGTCACCGGCGTGCGCCTGGCGCTGGGCGCGGCGTCGGACCGGGTCGAGCTGGAAGCCGGCCTGCGCATCGTCGCGGCCGCCCTGGCCGACGTCGACGAGCGCTCGCGGCCGGTGATCTGACGCCGCCCTACCGGCCGGCCAGAGCCCTTCCGAAAGCCTCGTCGGCGAACAGCGCCTTGAAGTCGTCGGCCAGGGCGTCGCTCAGCGTCGCGGCCGCGTTCTTGCCGCTGGCCGCCTGGACTGGCCGCCTGGCCCGAGCCTTCAGGTCGTGGCTGTAGAGCGCCCGCCCCTCCGGCGAGAGCACCGACACCGCCAGGTCGACATCGGCCTCGGCCTTGCCGACCAGCAAGCCGTCGCTGAACCGGGCATGGAAGACCAGCACCTTAACCTCGACCCGCGGGCCGCCCTCGCCCAGGCCGTAGCCGCGCTGGCTCAGTTCGGCCGACAGCGCCTCGCGCACGACTTCGGCGACCTCGCGCTCCGAACGGATCGCCGCCATCTCCATGCCGTAGCCGTTGATCTTGGTGGAAATCCGCTCGCGGTCGCCGGCCCGTGCGTCGACCGCCGTCACCGTGACGCGGATCGCCTCGGCGCCCGGCACGGGCCTCGCGGCGGCCGGCGCATAGGCGATGGACACGACGTCCTCGGTCAGGGCGCAAGCCGACAGCATCGCGGCCAGCGCGACGATCACGACGGTTCTCAAGGCGGCATCCCCCAACGCTAGGCGGCGCACAGCGCCCACGCGAACGTCGGGAAAATACAGCCCTAAGTCAACATCAGGCCGAAGCTCTACTCTGCCGCGATCGCCTTGGCGTCCTTGGCGGCCTGCAGCTCGGCGGCCTTCTTTTCCACCAGCTCGACGATATGGTCGATCATGCCGTCGTTGGACTGCTTGTGGTCGGGCTTGCCGGCCATGTAGACCATGCCCGCCCCGGCCCCGCCGCCGGTGAAGCCGATGTCGGTCATCAGGGCCTCGCCTGGGCCGTTGACCACGCAGCCGATGATCGACAGCGACATCGGCGTGGAGATGTGGGCCAGGCGCTCTTCCAGGGTCTCCACCGTCTTGATGACGTTGAAGCCCTGACGGGCGCACGACGGGCAGGCGATGATGTTGACGCCGCGGTGGCGCAGGCCCAGCGACTTCAGGATGTCGAAGCCGACCTTGATCTCTTCCACCGGATCGGCGGCCAGCGAGACGCGGATGGTGTCGCCGATGCCGGCCCACAGCATCGAGCCCATGCCGATGGCGCTCTTGACCGTGCCGGTGCGCAGGGCGCCGGCCTCGGTGACGCCCAGGTGCAGCGGGCAGTCGATCGCCTCGGCCAGCTGCTGGTAGGCGGCCACGGTCAGGAACGGATCGGACGCCTTCACCGAGATCTTGAACTCGTGGAAGTCGTGGTCCTGCAGGATCTTGGCGTGGTTGAGGGCGCTTTCGACCATCGCCTCGGGACACGGCTCTCCGTAGCGCTCCAGCAGTTCCCGCTCCAGCGAACCGGCGTTGACGCCGATGCGGATCGAGCAGCCGTGGTCGCGGGCGGCGTTGACCACGTCGCGCACGCGGTCGGGGCTGCCGATGTTGCCCGGATTGATCCGCAGGCAGGCCGCGCCGGCCTTGGCCGCCTCGATGCCGCGTTTGTAGTGGAAGTGGATGTCGGCCACGAGCGGGACCTTCGCCTCGCGGGCGATGATCTTGAAGGCCTCGGTGCTTTCCACGTCGGGGCAGGACACGCGCACGATGTCGGCGCCCGCCTCCTCCAGCTGGCGGATCTGATTCAGCGTCGCCACAGCGTCGCTGGTCAGGGTGTTGGTCATCGACTGCACCGAGATCGGCGCGTCGCCGCCGACCTCCACGCTGCCGACGCGGATCTTCCGCGACTTGCGACGCTCGATCATGCGCCAGGGACGGACGTGGGTGTGGTCTGCGGCCATGGCGCCAATCTAAGGGGTTTGGCGAAGGAACCCAAGGGCGTCACGGAAGCTTCGTGACGCCTTTGGCGAGGATCAGCGGCGGGGCGTCGTCGCGGTCGCCGGCGCGACGGCCGGCTTGGCCGGCGCGGCGACGGGCGCGGGAGCCGGCGCCAGCTTGGACAGCTGCGTCTGCGGCGCCGACAGGCGGCCCGTGAGCACGCCGTTGGTGAAGACGTCGATCGAGGTCGGCTCGGAGACGTCGGCCACGAGGCCCGGCGTGCGCGGGATGCGGAAGGCGTCGCCGGCCGACAGCCAGCGCGTGAAGTAAACCGCGCCGTCGGCGCCGCGCACCGTCAGCGAGGTCGACTTGCGGGCCTGCAGGATGACGCCGGCCGAGTCGGTCGGGGCCGCGCCGTACATCGCGCCCTTGCCCTTGAACGGCGCGCCGAGGTTGGCGATCGCCTCCGGAGCGGCCTGGGCCTCGGCTTCCTTGCGGGCCTTGGCGGCGGCGGCCACGGCGTCGGCCGAACCACCGGCGGCGGCGGCGGCTTCCAGGCCCGGGGTCACGTAGGGCGCGGGGGTGGTCGATTCGGCCGGGGCCGGCAGCGGCGCGCCGAGCGAGACCGCGCCGCCGGCCTGGGCCGGAGCGCCGGTGGCCGGGGCGGCCGGAGCCGCCTGCGAGGCCACCTGGGCCTTGGGCTCGGCGTCATGGGTCATGGCGCGCTGGGCGACGTTCCAAAGCACGATGGCGCCGCCCACCAGCAGGCCGCCGGCCAGCAGCAGGCCAAGGCGCGGGTCGCGCTGGCGATGCACGCCGATCGGCGCGCGCAGCGGTTCGGCGTCGTCGTGGGCTTCCAGCTTGAAGCGGGCCACGGCGGCCTCGGGATCCAGTCGCAGCAGGCCGGCCACGGCCTTGATGTAGCCGATGGTGAACGGACGCGAGGGCAGTTCGTCCAGGCGCATGTCCTCCAGCGCCTCGATATAGGCCTGGCGGATGCGCGTGGCGTCGGCCACGTCCTGCAGGGTCATGCCATGGAACAGGCGGGCGGCGCGTAGGGCCTCGCCCAGGTCGACGCCATGGTCGACCGACGGCTGCGCCGGCGGCGCGACCGTGTCGTCACGATCGCCTTCGGCGACCAGACTCAAATGGCTCACCGTGCCCGTGTCGAGCGGCATGACGAACAGATCACCCCAGAAAATTCGCGTCGCACGAGAGTCCGACCGATTTGCGCCGACCTTAGCCGGCATTCGTTAACATTCGATTGTGGATATCAAAGTAAGTGGCCGGATTCAATGAGCTAAACTTGGCCGCAAGGTTAACTGGCCATCAGTCTAGACGGCGACATAGAGCTTCCGGGCCAAGGTCTCGATCTCGCCCCGCAAGCTGCCCCCGGAACCCTTGAGCAGGGCCTCGACATTGCGCCGGGCCGCCTCGCGATCGCAGGACAGCACCATCTGCTTGACCGGTCCGATGCCCGCCGGCGGCATCGAGAGGCGGTCGAAACCCAAGGCCACCAAGGCGAAAGCCTCCAGCGGCCGGCCCGCCATCTCGCCGCACACCGAAACCTGGGTGCCGGTGTCCTCGCAGGCCTGCTGGATGGTCTTCAGCGCCCGCAGGGCCGCCGGCGACAGCGGGTCGTAGCGGTCCGACACCCGCGGATTGCCCCGATCGGCGGCGAACAGGTACTGCATCAGGTCGTTGGTGCCGACCGAGACGAAGTCGGTCATCGGCAGCAGCGCGTCCAAATGCCACAGAAGCGACGGCGCCTCGACCATCGCCCCGACGTCCAGGCGCGCCGGCGCGGGCCGGCCGCGCTTCAGGGCCCAGGCCACTTCCTGGTCGACGAAGGCGCGGGCGGCGCGGAACTCGTCCACATTGGCCACCAGCGGGAACATGATCCGCAGCTCGCGGCCGTTGGCGGCCTTGATCAGGGCGCGGATCTGCAGGCGCAGCAGGGCCGGACGGTCCAGTCCCATGCGCACGGCCCGCCAGCCCAGGGCCGGATTGTCCTCGCGCTCCAGCTCCATGTACGGCAGCAGCTTGTCGCCGCCCAGGTCGAGCGTGCGGAAGGTCACCGGCATGCCGTCGGCCGCCTCAAGCACCTTCTCGTACAGCGTCGTCTGGGCTTCGAGGCGCGGCATCTCCTCGGCGACCATGAACTGGAACTCGGTGCGGAACAGGCCGATGCCCTCCGCCCCGGTCTCGCCCAGGATATCGAGGTCGACGGCGAGCCCTGCGTTCATCAGCAGGGTGATCTTGGAGCCGTCGCGGGTGAAGGCCGGCGTGTCGCGCAGGCGGGCGAACTCGGCCTTGCGCTGAGCGCGGACCTCCATCCGGGCCTTCAGCGCCTTGACCACGTCGGGCCGCGGCCGCAGCCAGGCCTCGGCCGTCTCGGCGTCGACCACCACGGGGTCGCCCTCGCTGACCCGGTCGCGCAGGCCCGCCAGGCGGCCCACGCACGGAATGTCCAGCGCCCGCGCGACGATGCCGGCGTGGCTGGCGGCCGAGCCTTCCTCCAGGAGGATGCCCTTCAGCTTGGTGCGGTCGTACTCGAGCAGGTCGGCCGGGCCGAGGTTGCGGGCGATCAGGATCGCGTCCTCGGGCAGCTGGCGCACGGCGTGGACGTCGCCCGACAGGTGGCGCAGCAGCCGGTCGTTCAGATCTTCCAGGTCGTGCAGCCGCTCGCGCAGATAGGGGTCGCGGGCCTGGCCCAGGCGGGCGCGATGCTCGGAGCGCACCCGCTCGACGGCCGCCTCGGCGGTCAGGCCCGAGCGCACGGCCTCCTGCAGGCCCCGGTTCCAGCCGCGATCGTGAGCGAACAGGCGGTAGGTCTCGAGCACCTCGTACGAGGCGCCGACCAGGCCGTGCTGGCCCTCCAGCATCTCGTCGATCTGGGTCTGCAGGGCCTCGATGGCGTAGGAAAGCCGGGCCTCCTCGGCCAGGGCGTCGTCCGACAGCAGCTGCTCGGGGGCCACCGGCTGCTCGTGCAGCACCGCCACGCCGTAGGCGAGACCTTCAGCGAAGCGCGAGCCCTTCAGCCGCTCGGGCTTGTGCGGCGCCAGCTCGACGTCCTTGAGCTCGTCCGCGCCCAGGAGCTCGCTGGAGCTGACCATCTCGGCCAGCACCATGGCGATGATCTGCAGGTCCTCGACCTCCTCGTCCTCGTAGACCCGCTCGGTGCGGTTCTGGACGACGAGCACGCCGATCGCCCGGCCGCCGCGCAGCAGCGGCACCGCCAGGAAGGCGTGGTAGGGATCTTCGCCCGTTTCCGGACGGTACGAGAACTGCGGATGGCTGGCGGCGTCCGACAGGTTCAGCGGCCGGCCCAGGCGCATGGTCTCGCCGACCAGGCCTTCGCCCGGCTTCATCCGGGTCACGTGGACGGCGTCGCGCGACAGGCCCTCGGTGGCGAACAGTTCCAGGTCGCCCGAGGCGCGGCGCAGATAGATCGAGCAGACTTCCGCCACCATCGAGATGGCGATGGTGCGCACCACCATGTCGAGCTTGGCCTGGGCGGGTCCGCCGCCGGCCATGGCCTCGCGTATCTGGCGAAGCAGGCTTCTGGGTCCTCGAACGGCGATGCCGGGGCCTGCCATGTCGCCTGTCGTGCGCTCCCTTGGTTCGACGCGGGCAAGCGCGTCGTCCTCTCATGGGCGCTATAGCAGATTTCGCGCGCCGCACAGTGCGCGAGCACGGTTTTCCTTTACCTAAGGACGCAAAAAACGCCGCCCCTCCGGAAAGGGGCGGCGCATTGCCTAGCTTGTCAGCCGATACGCTTAGCGGCGCTGACCGTAGTAGTCGTAGCCGGTGTTGTAGCGATCGCCCTGGTAGCGGCGGTTGTCGCGACGGTCGTAGCGGTCATAGCCGTAGCGGTTGTCGCTGTAGTAGGGGCGGCGGTCGTCGTAGCGGCTGCTGTAGCGGTGATGACGCTTGTCCTTGGCGGTGGCCGCGCCGATGGCGCCGCCGGCCAGGGCGCCGACCGCGATCGCGCCGCCGTCGCCGTCGCCCAGCATGGCGCCGGCCGCGCCGCCCAGGACAGCGCCCAGGATGGCCCGTTCGGTCTTGTTGCTCTTGCCGCGATCGCCGGCGAAGGCGGCCGAGGCGGGCAGGACCAGAGCGCCGGCGATGGCGGTGCTGATGGCGATCTTGCTGAACTTACCGAAGGTCTTCATGGCATTTGCTCCTTGTTCCAGAAGCGTCGCCAATCCCGAGGGCGGCGCTGTTGAGGATCTTTATGAGCCTTGCCGCTTGAACCCAGTCTGAACGCGCCTGTTCATGTTCGCGTCAGGTTTGCAGGGGCGCGAAAGAGCGCCATAGAGGGGTCCTCGCAAGCTTGACCAGGAAGTCCCCATGACCGTCGCGCGCCGCATCGCTCTGCTGCATCCCGCCGTCGTGACGCTGGTCATGGTCATCGCCGCTGTCGCGCCCGGTCCCTTGGCCGTTCTCGCGCCGTCGCCGCTGGTGCTGGGCCTGGGGATGGCGCTGCTGTTGACCCTGACCTGCATATGGCCTTGGGCGATCTACGTCGTCTCGGCCGCCCGCCTACCCTCGAGCCCCGCCCATGCGCCCTGGCTCTTCGCAGCGCCGCCCATCCTGGGCTTCATCGCCAAGGCCGCCGGCCTCTCGACCCAGAACAGCCCCATGGCCTTCCTTATCCTGGGAACACTGGGCCTTGGCCTGTGGCTGGCGGCCCAAGCGCTTGAACAGGCCGATCCGGCCAAGACGACCCCGCCGACGACGGGACGCATCGCGACGACCATGCTCTTGCTGATGTTGCCGATCATCGGCGCCTGGATGCTGCGCATCAGGATTCTGCGCGTCGCCGCGTCGGTCGCGGCCTAGGCTCCATGCGCCCCGCCTGATGACGGCCGATGCAGGCGCACCGACCAGATCACGCCCGCCAGCATCAGCACGATCGCCGCGCCCTCCAGCAGGTGCGGCCAGCGGCCCTCGTGCAGGAAACCGTAGAGCAGGGCGAACAGGGTCTCGAACACGATGAGCTGACCCGACAGCGACAGCGGCAGCAGGCGGCTGGCGCCGTTCCACAGGCCGTTGCCGATCACCGAGGCGCCGATGGCCACCGCGAAGCTGACCATCCAGAACCAGGTCCAGGCCGCCGGCGGGTGGACCTCGCCTCCCATTTGGCCGCCCATCATGAACGCCGGAACCACCAGAGCCAGCGACAGCAGGCCCGTGGCCAGGCCGGTCAGCAGCGACCACTCGTGGCTGCTGAACTTGGGCGTGGCGGCCAGGCGGCGGGCGTTCCAGACGGCGTAGGCGGTCCACACGGCCAGGGCCAGGGTCGCGCCCAGCACGCCCAGGACCAGCTTGCCGGTCGGCGTGTCCGACGGCGCGGTGAACACCGCCACGTTGATGCAGACCCCGCCGGCGATGATCAGGGCCAGCGGCGCGGCCAGGGACTTCAGGGGCGCGCCCTCCCCCCGGCGCGCGCCGGCCAGGGTGATGGTCACCGGCAGCAGGCCGATGATCAGCGAGGCCAGGGCGACGCCCGCCGTCTGCACGGCGACCGCCAGGCCCACATAGTAGACGAGGTTGCCCAGCAGGCTCAGCGCCGCCAGGTCGCGCCAGTCGCGGCCGTCCATCCGCGCCATCACCGACTTCCAGCTCGGCGCCAGCAGCACGGCGGCGGCCAGGCCGTAGGCGATGTAGCGGCCGGCGGTCATCTGCAGCGGCGTGAAGGCGTCCAGCAGCTTGGGCGCCAGGAACACCCCGCCCCACAGGGCGCCGGCGACGAGACCGTAGAGAAGACCGAGCAGGAGGTTCCGGGGACTGATCATGGCGCCGGACCTAGCAGGCGCGCGAAGCCCTGGCTTTGGCGAAAGCTCCCGAAGATCGGGCGGAAGCTCCTATCGCCGGCCCTTGCGCCAAGCCGCTGGCGTGACGCCCAAGGCCGCCTTCATCCGCCGCGTCAGCGTGCTCTGGTCGCCGTGGCCGGTGCGGACGGCGATCTGCGCCACGGACAGGGTCGGGTCGTCCAGCAGGTGCTGCGCCGCGCGCAGCCGCGCGTCGGTCAGGGCGGCGTGCGGGGTCGCGCCATAGGCGGCGGCGAAGCGGTCGAAGAAGCGGCTCTGGCTCATGCCGGCCTCGGCCGCCAGGTCGCGGACGGTCAAGGGCTCGTGGTAGCGGGTCTCGATCATCGCAGCGGCGCGGGCCAGGCGCGGATCGACGGCGGCCGGGCCGGTCGACAGGCTGCGCAGCAGCAGCGGCGTCCACAGGCCCGCGACGCCGTCGTCGATCCCGCCCGGCGCTTCGCCCGACAGGAACGACAGCAGACCTCGCACCGGGCTGCTGACGCAGGCGAAAGGCTTTTCGCGCAGGCGCTCGAACGGCGCCATCAGGGCCGCGCCGATGTCGGCCACCACGAACAGGTTCTCGCCGTCGGCGGCGCAGACGTGGCGCGTGCCCGGCGGGATCACCGCGGCGCTGCCCGGATCGACCCGGCCGCCCTTGCCGTCGATCTCGATCTCCAGCACGCCGTGGCGCGGCAGCACGATCTGGTCGAAGTCGTGGGCGTGCGAGATGGCTTCGACGCTGTAGCGGCGGAAGGACAACTCGGCGGGGGCGGTCAGGTCGTGGCCCATGACCTCACTATAGCGAACTCAGCCGTGCCCGGGCAGGGCCAGCGGCTCCTCGGCGTCCATCACCAGGCGGCGGGCCTGCTGCAGGGCCGCGTCGATGTCGCTCTCGATGAACTCGACCTGCAGGTCGGTCAGCGGATGGGGGGCGGCGATGACGTTGCGCAGGTAATCGCGCTTTTCCGGCTCGGTCATGGTCCACCAGCCGACGGTGTGGCCTTCCTCGATCACGGCGTCGCCCATGGCCAGCAGGTCGTCGGTGTCGAAGATCGGCTGGCCGGGCTTCTCGGGGAACCACTGGCCGTCGTCGGGCAGGGCCTGGTCCAGCTGGCGCAGCAGGGCCGCCAGCCACGGGCTGATCAGAAGCGGCTTCTCGTAGCCGTCGCCGAACTTGGCGCGCAGCAGCAGGTCGTAGAGCAGCTCGAGGCCGGCGTCGCCGTGGAAGGTGACGGTCTTGGCGGCGGGATCGAACTTGAAGACGTCGGGCATGGGGGTCTCGTATCGGTCTGACGCCTGACTAACGCGTCATGGCGACGTTTGGACGACGGCCCGGCAGCGCGTCCTTCGAGGCCCGCGATGCGGGCGCCTCAGGATGAGGACTTCAGTCCAGAGACTTCCTCATCCCGAGGTGCGAGCCGCGGGCGAGCCTCGAAGGTCGCACCGCGGCTCGAAGTGGCCCTTACAGCTGGTCCAGGCCGTACACGGCGTGCAGGGCGCGGACGGCCAGTTCGGTATAGGCCGCGTCGATCAGGACCGAGATCTTGATCTCCGAGGTCGAGATGACCTGGATGTTGATGTTCTTCTCGGCCAGGGCCGCGAACATCGACTGGGCGACGCCGGCGTGCGAGCGCATGCCCACGCCGATCACCGACACCTTGGCCACGTCCTCGTTGACGGCCACGTCCTCGAAACCGATCTCGGCGCGGGCGGCCTGGACGATCTCGACGGCGCGCTGGGCGTCACGCTTGCCGACGGTGAACTCCATGTTGGCGGTGTCGGCGCTGCGGGCGCGCGACTGCACGATCATGTCGACGTTCACGTTGGCGTCGGCCAGGCGACCGAAGATCTGCGAGGACACGCCCGGGTGGTCGGGCAGGCCCAGCAGGGTGATCTTGGCTTCGTCGCGGCTGTAGGCGACGCCCGAGACGATGCGCTTTTCCATGATTTCTTCCTCGTCGCAGACGATCGTACCTTGGCCCGGGGCTTCGCCCGGCTCGACGAAACTCGACAGCACCCGCACCGGGACGCGATGGGCCATGGCCATCTCGACCGAACGGGTCTGCAGCACCTTGGCCCCCAGCGAGGCCATTTCCAGCATTTCTTCGTAGGAGATCTTGGCCAGGCGCTTGGCCTTGCTCTCGATCCGGGGGTCAGTGGTGTAGACCCCGTCCACGTCGGTGTAGATGTCGCAGGCGCCCTTCACCGCGGCGGCGATGGCCACGGCGCTGGTGTCCGAACCGCCGCGGCCCAGCGTGGTGATGCGCTGCTTGGGCGTCACGCCCTGGAAGCCGGCGATGACGGCGATCTCGCCGTCCGCGAAGCAGGCCTCCAGGTTTTCCGGCGGGATCTCCTCGATCCGGGCGCGGCCATGGGCCTCGTCGGTGATGATCGGGACCTGCCAGCCCAGGAACGAGCGGGCCTTGTGGCCCATGTTGCGCAGGGTCATGGCCAGCAGGCCGGCGGTCACCTGCTCGCCCGACGCCACGACGGCGTCGTACTCGTCGTCAGACTCAGGCAGCCCTTGCGCGGCGCGGCCGGCTCCGTCCGTCCAGGCGACCAGCTCGTTGGTCTTGCCCGACATGGCGGAAACGACGACGGCGACCTGCTTGCCCGTGGCGACTTCCGCGGCGACCAGGCGCGCCACCCGGCGGATGCGCTCCAGGTCGGCCACCGAGGTGCCGCCGAACTTCATCACCAGACGTGACACGTCTCTAAATCCTCGAACCAAAGCGGTTTTTTCTTGCGCCTTCGCGGCTGGAACCCGTCCTTCCGCGCAAGCCCGCGCCTTCTAGCGGGGCCTTGGCGCAACGGCAATGTCGCGGATGTGTCTTTTTTCTCGTAGCGCCCCCAGCTGCGGGCGAGAGCGCCGACCGAACGCAACTCAAAAGCGTTCGGCATCCGAAATACTCTTTATAATTGAATTGATAGCACGCGCCACCTATGCTCGCGCCCGGCGTGTCGGCGCCCAGTCCAATCCAGAAGCCAGCGTACGGGGGAAATCGCCAGAGGAGAGCGAACCATGTTGCGCGTCGAAATCGAGATGTTTTCCGGACGCCCGAACCCGGTGTGGATGCTGACGGACGCCGACGCCGTGCAGAAGCTGCTGCGGCTGGCGGCGGCGAGCCCGAAGGGGGTGTCCAAGCCCGGCGCCGGCTTCGACGGGCTGGGCCTGCGCGAGGTCCGGATCGAGCGCTTCGCCGACGACGAAGCGGCCCTGCGCGGCGTTCCCAAGGCCTTCGCGGTCGGCTCGCCCTTCGCCGGCGATCCCAAGGCCGCCCGGGAACTGGCCAAGGCCTTCATCGAGACCATGCCCAAGCGGTCGGACGTCAAGCTGCTGCAGCATGAACTGACGCCCCTGAGCAGCAAGCTGCACGACCTGGCGCTGGAGCGGCTGGACCGCCTGTTCCGCGATCCGCCCCGGCCGCCCCAGCCGCCGCCCAAGCCGCCGTCCAATCCGCTGCGGACCACGATCCCCGACGAGAAGTGCGGCCAGTGCCAGTACGAGGTCAGCCAGTACAATCCGGGCTTCTGGAACAACCCCGCCACCCAGCCCTACAACAACTGCTACAACTACGCCCGAAACTGGCGGACCAACACCTTCGCCCAGCCCGGCCGCGCGCACGGCGCCCAGACCTCGACCATGGCCTGCGGCACGGTGACGACGGCGGCGATGGCCGACGGCCTCAAGAAGCGCTGCGACTGCCTGTCGGAAAAGGAGTGGCCCCGCCGCCTGATGGCGCTGGTGATCGATCCGGGCTGGGACTACCACTGGTATCGCCACCAGCGGGGCGGCTTCTGGGGCCACAAGCCCGGCTCGACCGCCGCCCGCAACACCGACAACAGCGGGGTGCTGATCGTGAATCCCGAGACCTGCAACCGCGGCGGCTACACCGACTTCTGCGGCTACTTCTACGCGGGCAAGTCGGTCGTCATCAACTGAGGCGGCCGCATTGCTGGTCGAACTCGACGTGTTCAGCGGGCGGCCCAACCCGCGCTGGCGGCTGGATGCGAACGACCAGGCCTGGCTGAGGGCCAGGCTCGCGACCCTGGCGCCCCCGGCGGAAGCGTTCGCGCCTCCGCCGGACCTGGGCTACCGCGGCTTCGCCTGGAACGACGCGGGCGGCCCCTACCGCGTGCGCCTGGGCCGGGTGGAGACGCCCTTCGGGCCGCGCCGGGACCCGGGCTGCGCGATCGAGCGCTTCCTGCTCGATCGCCTGCCGACGCAGGCCGCGCCCCTGCGCCAGCGCCTGCTCTCGGCCCTGGACGCCGCGCGCTGAACCGCGCCTCCGAACGGCGCGGCGTCTGGACCTCGCCCTCGAACTCATGCTCATACGCTGTCCATGACTCAGAGCGACGCAAACACGCCCAACTGGAGCATCGACCCCGCCGACGTGGCGCGGTTCTCGGCCATCGCCGCCGAGTGGTGGGACCCGAAGGGCAAGTTCGCGCCGCTGCACGTGTTCAATCCCTGCCGGCTGGCCTTCATCCGCGAGCAGGCGCTGGAGCGCTTCGACCGCGACGGCAACGACCGCGCTCCCTTCGAGGGCCTGTCCCTGATCGACATCGGCTGCGGCGGCGGTCTGCTCTCCGAGCCGATGGCCCGCCTGGGCTTTTCCGTCACCGCCATCGACGCCTCGGAAAACAACATCAAGACCGCCGCGGCCCACGCCGCCGAGCAGGGCCTCGCCATCGGCTATCGCCCCGCCACCGCCGAGCAACTGCTGGCCGAGGGCGCGGGGCCGTTCGACGTGGTGCTGACCATGGAGGTCATCGAACACGTGGCCGATCCGGGCGCCTTCCTGCGCACCTGCTCGCAGTTGCTCAAGCCCGGCGGCCTGATGATCGTCGCCACCCTCAACCGCACGTTCAAGGCCCTGGCCCTGGCCAAGATCGGCGCCGAGTACGTGCTGCGCTGGGTGCCGCCCGGCACCCACGAGTGGAAGCAGTTCCTCAAGCCCGAAGAGCTGCGCGCCTTCCTGGCCGGCGAGCCGGTCGAGATGCACGGACCGTTCGGCGTGGCCTACAATCCGCTCACCGGCCGCTGGAGCCGCTCCACCGACGTCGACATCAACTACATGATGACGGTCACCAAGCCGGCGGCGTGACGGCGAACGAGGTTCGCGGTATGTTTCCTGCCGCGATGACCAAGTTCGAGACCATCGAGATCGAAAGCCAGGTCGTGGAGCACGTCCGCGAACTGGCGCGGCAGCGCGGCGGCAGCCTCTCCGAGGCCATCGACGCGGCGGTGCTCGCGACGTTGGCGCGAGATGGAGCGCGGGATGGGGCGCGGGACGCAACGCTTGGCGCGGAAGCCGGAAGCGTTGCCGACAAGGCAGGGCGACGAGCCGCTGCCCTGGAAACGCTGGAAGCCTTCTGGGCCCTGCCGCACGCTGGCGAAACCCTCACGGACGCCGACCTTTACGACAAGGACGGCCTGCCACGATGATCGTCGTCGACGCTTCCGCCCTGGTCGCCATTCTGTTGCGAGAACCGGATTGGGAAGCGTACTTCGAGATCCTGGCGAACTCGGACGTGACAGTCATTTCTCCCATCAACGCCTGGGAAGTGCATGTCCGCGTCCAGGCCCTCGATGGTCCAGATGGCCGAGAGCGCGTAAATGCGCTCTTCGCCAATCTCGGGATCAGCATCGCCACGGTCGACGCTCGTCAGTTCGAGATCGCGCTGGCGGCCAGGATCAGGTTCGGCAGGAACGTCTTGAACCTCGGCGATTGCTTCGCCTACGCCCTCGCCAAGACCCGCGGCGGCGGCGCCCTGCTCTAGAAGGGCGACGACTTCGCGCGCACCGACCTGCGCTCGGCCCTGAAAGAGGCTTGAACCCTCGCCGGCCGCGCGCCAACCTCAGGTCGTAACGTCCGGAGCGCCATCCCATGTCCGTCCTGCTGCTCGCCCTCGCCGCCGCCCTGCCGACCCTGGCCGGCGATTTCGACGGCGACGGCAAGGCCGACCAGGCGCGGCTGGAGCCGCGCGGCGGGGCTCACGTGCTGGTGGTCGAGCGCGGCGCGGCGCCCGGCAAGCCGCAGACCGTGACCATGGTGGCCGACGCCAGCGGGTTCTTCATCGCCGCCCAGCCGCCCGGGACCTACCCCACCACCTGCGCCAAGGACGTCGGCGCCCCCTGCGCCGCCGACGAGCCGCGCCAGGTCGAACTGAAGGCCCCCGCCCTCGCCTTCGGAACCGAGGAAGCCTCGCTGGCGGTGGCGGTTTGGACCGGCGATCGCTTCGCCGTCACCTGGCTGAACGACTGATCCGGCCCTTTCGGGAACCTTGGCCTTCGCCAAGGCTTATTCCGCCGCAGGGACTTTGAACCCGAGCCGGCGTCTTGTGGGGCGGGACGCCAGCTCGTTCGTCGGAACGGAGACTTCCCCATGACTTCCCGCCGCATGGCTTGGCTGATGGCCGGCGCCGTCGCCATCAGCACGGCCGCGCCCGCGCTGGCTCAGGACGCCGGCTACCAGCAGCAGCTGCGCACCTACGAGGAGCAGCGCTCGTCCTACGAGGCCCGCCGGGCCGACTACGACAGCCGCCAGGCCCAGTACGACGCCGATCGCGCGGCCTACGAGCGCGCGCGCAGCGACTACGACCGCCGCTACGGCTCCGGCGCCTACGACCGGCGCTATCCGGACGAGGCCCGCCGCTGGCGCACGCCCGCCTACCCGACCAGCAACGCCTACTACGGCGAACAGCGCCAGTTCGAGGCCGACCGCGCCGCCTACGAGCGGGCCCGCGACCGCTACGACGCCCGCAACGGCCGCGGCGCCTATGACCGCCGCTATCCGGACGAGGCCCGCCGCTTCGACACCAGCGGCCAGGACAACCGCTACGCCGACGACTACGAAACCCAACGCCAGCAGTGGGAGTCCGACCGCGCCGAGTACCAGCGCGCCCGCGACGACTATGACCGCCGCTACGGCCGCGGCGCCTACGACCGTCGCTATCCGAACGAGGCCGGCCGCTGGGACAATGGTCCGCCGGCTCCTCCCGCCTATGCCGGCGGGTCTGGTCTGTCGGGCGGCTATAACGACCCCTGCCGCGACGACGCCAAGCGCAACGCCACCGCCGGCGGCGTGATCGGCGCCCTGGCCGGGGCGGTGATCGGCTCCAACGTCGCCGCCCGCAACGCCCGCACCGAGGGCGCGGTGCTCGGGGCCCTGGCCGGCGCCGGCGTGGGCGCGGCGATCGGCAACTCGGCCGCCAAGGCCCGCTGCGACACTCGCGGCCAGTACTGGTCGTACGAGGACACCGTGCCCTATCGCGAAAGCGCCGAGTACCGCGACCGGGCCGGCGGCTATTCGGAATGGAACCGCTACAGCGAGCGCAAGTGCCGCCTGGCCCCGGCCCAGACCGAGTACCAGGGCCGCAACGAGACCCGCTACGTCCGCGTCTGCCCCGACAGCGACAACCGCTATCGCCTCGAAGGCTGACGCGAAAGCCGATCTCCGCGTCGGGCGTCCGACATAGAACCGACACGGAGCTTCGGCGTTATCCCCTCAAGGGACATAGAACACACGCTCTCAAACGGAGGTCGCCATGCGCGTCCAGATGAAAACCTTGATCGTCGCGGTGAGCCTCGCCTTCACCGCCTCCACGCTCGCCGTCACCGCCGCCGAGGCCCAGCAGCGCCGCGAACGCGTGCTCGTCTGCAAGAGCACCAAGAAGTCGCGCAACAAGGGCACGGTGATCGGCGGTCTGACCGGCGGCACGCTCGGCGCGGCCGTGGCCGGCAACGGCGCCAAGACCGAGGGCGCGATTCTCGGCGGCGTGGTCGGCGCGGTGGCCGGCAACCAGATCGCCAAGAAGAACTCCAAGAAGAACTGCCACTACGAGTACCGCTACCGCTAAGCGGGCTCGCTGAACGGTCGGATGGCCCGCCCCTTTCCGGGGGCGGGCTTTTTCATGCCCGTCTGAACGTTGCGCCTTTGAACGATGCGGCCAGCGCGGGCGGGACGGTATCGTTCAAGCCCCGACGATCGCCCCGCACCATGGTCTGGCCACGCAGCCGCGAGGAGCACGACCATGGCCGAGAGCCTGACCATTCAGACCGACGACGGAAGCTTTCAGGCCCTGGTCGTCCGCCCCGACACCCCCGGTCCGGCGCCCGTCGTGGTGGTCGTGCAGGAGATCTTCGGCGTCAACGCCGGCATCCGCCTGATCGCCGCCGAATACGCCGTGCAGGGCTTCATCGCCGTCTGCCCCGACCTGTTCTGGCGCGTCGAGCCGGGGCTCTCGATGTCGGAGAACGACGAGGCCAACTGGAAGAAGGCGCTCGACATCTACGGCGCCTACGACTTCGACCAGGGCGCGGCCGACGTGCTCAAGACCGTCGAGGCGGCGCGTACGATCGCCGGCGGCAACGGCAAGGTCGGGCTGACGGGCTACTGCCTGGGCGGGCTGATGACCTTCCTCGGCGCGGCCCGCGGCGCGCCCGACGCGGCCGTGGCCTATTACGGCGGCGGCACCGAGCGCTATGTCGGCGAGGCCGACGGCGTGAAGGCCCCGCTGCTGATGCACCTGGCCGGCGAGGACGAGTTCATCGGCCCCGAGGCGCGCAAGACCATCGTCGAGGCCCTGGCCGGCCGCCCGAACGTCGAGGTTCACGTCTATCCGGGCCGCAACCACGCCTTCGCCCGTCCAGGCGGCAATCACTACGACAAGGCCGACGCCGAAACCGCCAACGGCCGCACCCTGGCGTTCTTCAAGGAAAAGCTGGGCTAGGCGCTAGCGATCGGGGCAGAAGGACGTCTCCGAGGCGTCCTCCTGCGGCAGGAAGCGCCAGCGGAGGCCGAAGTGGCCATAGGGCGGATCAAAGCCGTTCGCCCAGTCGAAGCGCCCGAGGAAGCTCACGCCTTCCCGCCCGAAGGCGGCGCAGGGCGGACGCTTGCGGCAGCGCGCGGCGGTGACCGCGACCGGATCGAACTCCACGCACTCGACCGCCCCGATCAGGAAGAACCTGCCGCCGTCGCCGTAGAGGCTGAGCGTGCTGAGGTTGCTCGCACCACCATTGGCCAGGGCCAGCGAGACGGTCCGGCCGCTGGCCCCATGCAGCACGAAGGTGCGGCGCGAGACCGGCCATTTCGTCGCGCGATAATCCTCGCGCACGGTCACCACCGCGCCGCTGAACCCCAGCTGGTGCGACGCCGAGAACACATTGGGGTCCGGGGCCGCGGCTGACGGCCCAGCCGCTCCGAGCGCGCCGGCGACCGCCAGGAGAATCAACCACAGCCTGAAATCTCGCATGCGCTCAAGCTGAGCCGCGATCGCGGCGCGCGCAACGGCGATGCCTAGTTCACGTCCGTCTTCTTCGGCGGCGCGGGCGGCAGGGCGGCGATCCTGACGCCGTCCTCCAGCAGGCTCTTGACCTCCTTGGGCGAGGCCTCGCCATAGATGCCGCGCTCCTCGGACCGGCCCTCGTGGATGTCGCGGGCCTCCTTGGCGAAGCGGTCGCCGACATAGTCGAAGTTGTCCTCGACCTCGCGGCGCACCTCGCTCATGGCGGCCATCATCATCTCGCGCATGCGGGCGTCGGGCTCGGGGGCCGAACGCTGGGCCTTCGTGCCGGCCACGGCGGGGGCCATGATCTGCTTGCGCACGCCCGTCGAACCGCAGACGGGGCACTCGACCAGACCCCGGGCGGCCTGGTCGTCATAGTCGCCCGACGAGCCGAACCAGCCTTCGAACTCGTGCGCATGGTCACAGGCGAGCGCGTACTTGATCATGGTCCTGATATGGGGTCAGGGGCCCGTGAATTCACGGGCGTTGGCCAGGACCGGGATGGCCGCGCGGGCCTTGTCGGCGGCCTCCAGGTCGAGATCGGCGATCAGCACGCCGGGCTCGTCGTGGTCAAGCTTGCCGATCACCTCGCCCCACGGGCCGACGGCGATCGAGCGACCCCAGGTGCCGCGCCCGTCCTCGTGGAAGCCGCCCTGGGCGGCGGCGATCACGAACGAGCCGGTCTCGATGGCCCGGGCGCGCAGCAGCACCTCCCAGTGGGCCTCGCCCGTCGGACGGGTGAAGGCCGCCGGGGCGGTGATCACCTTGGCGCCCGCCAGCGCCAGGGCCCGATGCAGGGCCGGAAAGCGCATGTCGTAGCAGATGGTCAGGCCGAAGGCCGCCAGCGGCGTGTCGACCACCACCGCCCGTTCGCCGGGCGTATAGGTCGCCGATTCCTTCGCGGTCTCACCGGTAGGCAGCTGCACGTCGAACATGTGCAGCTTGTCATAGGTGGACACGATCGCGCCGGTCGGATCGATGACGGCCTGGCGGTTGGCGGCTTTTCCGTCCTCGCGCCGCACCAGGGCCGAGCCGACGTCGATCCAGGTTCCGGTCTCGGCCGCGATCTCGCGCAGGCCGTTCACCACCGGATCGTCCTCCAGGGCCGTCAGCGTCGGCAGCAGCCGGTCGCGATCCTTCTGCAGCACGTTGGTGCACTCGGGCGTTAGCACGAAACGGGCGCCCCGCGCGATCGCCTCGCGCACCAGCGGCGCCACGTGGGCCAGCGCCGCGGCGTGGGTCGCGGGCGTCCGGGTCTGGACCAGGCCGACCCGCAGGGGCGCGGACGGGCTCATGCGGCGAGCAGAGCGTCCAGCTTGCCCTCGCGCTCCAGCGCCATCATGTCGTCGCAGCCGCCGATATGCTGCTCGCCGACGAAGATCTGCGGGAAGGTGTTGCGACCCGAGCGCTCCATCATTTCCTGGCGCAGCTTGGGGTCCATGCCGGCTTCGATCTCGGCGAAGTCGGCGCCCTTGTCGTTGAGCAGCTTCAGGGCGCGGGCGCAGTAGCCGCAGAAGGGACGGGTGTAGATGGTGACCTTGGCCATTTCGGTTCCAAAGGGTTGGATTCCCGCCCTCATATAGGACGGCTTCGCATTTCTGTAACGCGCGCGACGACAGTAAGGTCGACAGCCGAGGCTCCAGCCGCCAGCAGCGCCCGCGCGCATCCCTCTGCGGTGGCTCCGGTCGTCAACACGTCGTCGACCAGCAGAACCCGCTTTCCCTCGATGAGCGGCCGCTTGGCGTCGGGCACGGCGAAGGCGGCGGCGACGTTGCGGCGACGCCCGTCGGCCGACTTGCCGCCCTGGCTGGCGGTGTCGCGTTTCCTGACCAGGGCGTCGGCCAGATACGGTCGCCCCGCCGCCCGGGCCAGAGGGCGGGCGATCTCGGCGGCCTGATTGTAACGGCGGCGCAGAAGCCTGGCGCGGTGCATCGGCACGGGAACCACCGCCTGGGCCTCGTCCAGCAGGTCCGGGGCGGCGCGCGAGATCCAGCGAGCGAACAGGCCCGAAAGATCGGTGCGGTCGGCGTGCTTGAGCTTCAGCACCAGGTCGCGCGAGTGTTCGTCGTAGAGGCAGGCGGCGCGCGCCCTGGCGAAGGCCCTCGGCTGGGCCTGGCACAGCGCGCACAGCGGCTCGCCCTGGTCGAAGGGAAAGGGCGCGCCGCAGCCGTCGCACACGGGGCCGTCGAGAAAGACGATGCGGCTCCAGGCGCCGGCCGACAGCCCCGGCGTCAGGGCCGGCTCGCCGTCGAAGGCGCGGGGCGGCAGGATCAGGTCCAGCAGCCCTCTTCCGAGGCCCATCAGGCGTGGACCGGGTTTCCATCGGGAGAAGGAATCGCCATGTTCCGCCCGCATGACCAGTTCGCCTCTCCTCTTCGACCGCGATCTTCTCCGCGCTCGCCTCGATCGCGCCGCGCCCAACTTCGGCCAGGCCGGTTTCCTGAAGGCGCGCGCCGCCGGTGACGCGGTCATGCGGCTGGAGGCGATCCTGCGGCAGTTTCCGGTCGCCGTCGATCTCGGAAGCCGAGACGGCGCTTTCCGCCAGGCGCTGTCCGAGAGCGACGCCGCCGCCAAGATCGGCCTCCTGATCGACACCGACCTGTCGGCCCGGATGCTGGCAAGACGCGACGGCGCCACCGTCGTCGCCGACGAGGAGCGCCTGCCGTTCGGCGACGAGACGCTGGACCTTGTCGTCTCGACCCTGGCCCTGCACTGGACCAACGACCTGGTCGGCGCCCTGATCCAGATCCGCCGCGCCCTCAAGCCCGACGGCCTCTTTATCGGCGCGCTGTTTGGCGGGGCCACCCTGACCGAACTGCGCCAGTCGCTGATGGCGGCCGAGGACGAGATCGCCGGCGGCGTCTCGATGCGCGTCTCGCCCTTCGCCGACACGGTGGACGCCGCGGGCCTGCTGCAACGCGCCGGCTTCACCCTGCCGGTGGCCGACGTCGACCGCGTGAAGGTGCGCTACGCCCACCCCATCGCCCTGCTGCAGGATCTGCGCCGCATGGGCGAGACCAGCGTGCTGCTCGACCGCTCGCGCAAGCCGCTGACCCGCAAGCTGCTGTTCCGGGCGCTGGAGATCTACCAGGAGCGCTTCGCCGAGGCCGACGGCCGCGTGCCCGCCACCTTCGAGATCGTCACCGCCACCGGCTGGGCCCCGCACGACAGCCAGCAGAAACCGTTGCGGCCCGGCTCGGCCAAGATGCGGCTGGCCGACGCGCTGGGGGTGAAGGAACAGCCGGCGGGCGACAAGGCGGGGTAATTAGACCCTCTCCCCGAAGGGGGAGGTGTCGGCGAAGCCGACGGAGGGGGCAGATGACCTTTGGGCCAACAACCTTCTGAACGGCAGCGGAGACTTCCCCCTCCGGCCCTCCGGGCCACCTCCCCCTTCGGGGGAGGGTCTCTAGCTCACCACGAACGTCGCCGCAGCCCGCGCCCTGGCGTCCCTCGCCGGCCCGACCACCACCGCGCCGTCGCGGTGACCCAGATAGCCGCCGTCCGACGCCTGGAACGACACGCCCCTACCGGCCAGGCCCTTCACGCGCTTGAAGACCGCGGCCCTGTCGCCGGACGCCGCCGGCGCAACGACCACCTTGCCAGCCTCGACCCGCAGCATGTGGCCCGGCCGCAGGATCGGCTCCAGCGTCACCGTTCCGGCCGGTCCGGCCTTCTGGCGCAGCTGCGTCGCCGCCAGCGGACCTTCGCCCACGCCGACCGCCTCGCCCTCGACGCGCAGGAACGCGCCCGACCGGTCGAGTGGCGAGAACCGGTCGGGGATTTCCCCCGCCCCGGCCGGCACGCCGAAATCGAGCGTCCCGTCGGCCTTGTAGTAGAGGCGCTGCACCCGCGTGTGGCGGTTGGGATCGAACAGCGGGTTGCCCTTGATCGCCTTGTAATCGCGGCCGTGGAAGACCAGGACGTCGCGACCCTGCTCGTCGACGGTGAACGAGTTGTGGCCCGGTCCCCAGACGCCGGTCTCCTCGGACGAGACGAACACGGGCTGGGGCGACTTGGTCCACGACGCCTCGCTCATCAGGTCGGCGTCCGCGTCGGCGGTCAGCAGGCCCAGGCAGTAACGGTCGTCGGTGGCGCTGGCCGAATAGGCGATGAACACGCGGCCGTTGCGGATCAGCACCGCCGGCGCCTCGGCCACCTTGAAGCCGCGCACCTCCCAGTCGAGCGTCGGCACGGTCAGGCGAACCGGCGGCCGGCCCAGGGTCAGGGGCGTGGCCAAGGGGGCGAGGTAGAGGTTGCTGTTGGTCTCGATCCCCGGCTCCTTCTGCGCCCAGCAGAAATAGCGCACGCCCTTGTGGTGGAAGATCGTGGAGTCGAGGTTGAAGCTGTCCCACGGGGTCTGCACCTCGCCCAGCAGGCTCCAGGTCCCGGTAAGGGCGTTCCTGCCGTCGCAGCGCAGCACGTAGGTGCGGATGCGGAACGGCTGGCCCTTGTCGCCGGCGGCGAAGTACATGTGCCAGGCGCCGTCGATCCAGTGCAGTTCGGGCGCCCAGATATAGCCGCCCAGCTTGCCTTCGGCCGGCCGCCGCCAGATCACGGCCTCTTCGGCCGAGGCAAGCCCCGCCAGGGTGCGCGAGCGGCGCACGATCAGCCGGTCGTATTCGGGCACCGAGCCGGTCAGGTAGTAGTAACCGTCCGAATGCCTGAAGACCTGCGCGTCGGCCCGCTGGCGCACGACCGGATTGAGCAGCGGCGCGGCTGGCGCGGCGGCCAGGGCCTCGCCGGCCAGGCCGCCCAGACCCACGGCTCCCGCGCCGGCCAGCAGGATGCGTCGCGAAGGCTGGGGGTCGAAATTCGTCACGGTCGTTTCCTCAAACGCTTCGCGCCTGCGCGCAATTTGTCTGAGTTAAAGCACATCCCTTAGCCAGGCGACCAGTGGAAGGTCGGCAGGCGGCATGTCGTAGTCCGACAACTTGTCGGGCTTCACCCAGGCCATGGCCTTGTGCTCCTTGGCCGTCACCTGCCCTTCCCAACGCCGCAGCAGATAGAGCGGCATCAGCAGGTGGAACGTCTCGTAGGTGTGCGAGGCGAAGACGAAGGGGGCCAGGCAGGCCTGGGCGACGGTGATGCCCAGCTCCTCGTGCAGTTCGCGGATCAGGCACTGTTCGGGCGTCTCGCCCTTCTCGACCTTGCCGCCCGGAAACTCCCACAGGCCGGCCTGCGACTTGCCCTCGGGCCGCTGGCAGATCAGCACCCGCCCGTCGACGTCGATCAGGGCGGCGGCGGCCACGAGAACGATGGGGCGATCGGCGGGAAGGGCTTCGGGCGAGGGAGGCGGCGTGCTCATGCCCGATCCATCGCGGGCTTTGCCGGGCTTGGCAACGCCTTTGGCGGCAACTCCCCGGGCGCGACGAGCGTTGCCGAGGGAGCATTCGCGAGGAGAGACGCCATGTCGCTGGACGATCGGCTGGTGAAGAGCGGCGACCTGATCGGGGTCGCGGTCACCGACCCCAAGGGCCACAAGCTGGGCGTGATCCGCGAGGTCTTCGTCGACCGCGACGCCGGCGTCGGCCGCTACGTCGCCGTCGAGCCTGCCGGCCTGTTCACCGGCGGCAAGTACCACCCCCTGCCCTGGCGCATCCTGACCTTCGACGACAAGGCCGAGGCCTACGCCACCGACCTGTCGAAGGACCGGTTCAAGGACAGCCCCGCCTACGACCGCGACCAGCTGTCGAAGACGTCCTACGGCTGGGCCGAGCAGGTCGAGCGGTATTTCGAGGGGTGAGACCCGCTAGCTAACGAGGTCTGTGAACTTCCGCTTTCTCGCCCGGCAATGAGACATGTACCGGCTCACGAAAACGGGGACGCCCTGACTTTACTATATATCCTTCAATGACGATTTTCGGCCTTCGTCCTTCAGGAGCCCGGCAACGAAACGTGGTGGCAGAAGCTGCTCGATGCCCTGTGGGGGTCGGCTGGGCATATACAGACCACTCTACCTTCATTGATCTAAGTGGCGGATCGTTGCCCACGACCTCAACACGAGGCGCAACCCAACATTTACGTGGAGAAAGGACTCGCACCCGCGTCATAGCGAAATTGAGATTTCCTGGATTGACGATCGAAAGACTTATGGTCAGCCAATCGGGACCCACCCGGTCCAGAGTTGCGGTAAAAATCGGCAAATTCTCGGAGGATCGCCGCTTTACTTCACGCCATTGCTCCAATCGATTCCAAATGCCAAGTACAAGACCCGCTAGCCCGACAAATCCTCCAATAACTTGCCAGTTCATGGAACCTCAACCGCACCACCACAGGGCGAGTGTACGTTTCTAGTGGATACCACTGGCAAGATTGGCCCTACCCCACCTTCACCGAGCCCAGCACCGTCTCCACTTCCGGCAATTCGGCGGCGAAGTAGTGCTCGCTCGGAGCGATGTAGAGCACGACGTAGAGCTTGCCGCCGACCTCGGCCACCTGGGCCGCGCCGGAGATGTCGAGGCCTTCCTTGGTCTTGGCCTTCAGGTCGAACCGCAGGCCGTCGGCCGAGCCGACCTTGGCCGGACGCAGGTTGTCGGTCTCGACCCGCTGGTATTCGAGGGCCGCGACGCTGTCGGTGACGAACTCGACCAGCTCGGTCGGGGCCATGCCAGCGCGATAGGTCGGGGTCGGACGCTCCTTGGCCATCGGCTTGACCATGAACTCGCCCGGCGCGAGGCCGTCGGTCACATAGAGGCGGTTCAGCAGCGGACCGTCCATCGACAGCAGGCGCACCTTGGCCGGGCGGGCGTACATGATGGCGCTGACGTCCGACCATTCGTGGCCGAGGGTGACCGTGGCCGCGCCCACCTTGTAGGGGCCGGCCGGGGCCGAGGTGACGCTGACGCAGGCCGACAGGCTCATGACCAGGGCGGAGGCCGTCAGCAGGCGCAGGGTGTTCGTGCGGATCATGTCGCGCTTCCTTCGGAGAGTTTCTTGAGGCTGGCCTCGACCAGCCAGCGGTCCTGCGCCTGGGGCGCACGGGCGAGATAGGTTTCGTAGGCGGTCTTGGCGGCCGCGCGGTCGCCGGCCTGCAGCGACAGGTCGCCCAGGCAGCGCCAGGCGGCGATCGGCGCGTCGGCATGGGCGCCGGCCTCGGCATAGGCCTTGCGGGCCAGCTCGAGGTCGCCCTCGCCGCGCCGCTGACGATAGGCCTCGGCGCGGTAGAAGGTCAGGACCCCGAGGTCCTCGCCCTGGGTCGACAGCCGGTCGATCAGGACCAGGCTCTGGCCATAGTCGCGCCGGCGCAGGTCGTCCTTCAGCCAGACGGCCAGATGCGGGCGGATCATCGCCCGATAGGCCTTGCGATCGGATGTCGAGGCCTTGACCGGGCTCTTGGCGGCCATGTCGTCGAGGGCCTTCACCCGCTCGACGCTGAGCGGATGGGTGTTGAAGACGTTGGGCCGGGCCTGCTGCTCGCGCACGCGCTTGAAGCTGGAGGCCTCGGTCTCGGCCATCAGCGAGCGCCAGATGGCGGCGCCGGCGGCGGGGTCGTAGCCCGCCGCGACCGCCCGCTTGAAGCCCAGGGCGTCGGCTTCGCTCTCGTTCTCGCGCGAATAGCCGAAATAGGCCGCCAGCTGTCCCAGATAGATCAGGTCGCTGACGGCGCTGGCCGCGCGCATGATGTCGGTGGCCCCCTGGGCCGAGCCCGCGTTGACGGCCGCGCCGGCGGCGGCGACGGTCACCACGGCCTGCAGCACCATGGTCGCGCCCAGCCTCGCCTTCAGCGAGCGGTAGGACTCGATCGAGTGGTTCTCCGAGAAGTGACCGATCTCGTGGCCCAGCACATAGGCCAGCTCGTCCTCGCTCTGCGCCCGCAACAGGACGCTGGACCAGACCTCGCCGTAGCCGTTGGCGGCCATCTGGGCGTTGAAGAACGGCCGGTCCATCACATAGACGCGGATGTCGCCCTGGTACTCGGGCGCCAGCTTGGCGATGATCCCGGCGACATAGGCGTTGAGGGCCGGATCGCGGTTGCGCTCGGCCGACTGGCGGGCCGCGAGTTCGGCCTTCTCCGACAGCGCCCAGATGCCGCCCTCGTCGGAGGTCTCGGCCGGGCGCAGGTGCGGGGCGCGGGGTTGGGCGCCCGCCGGCGCCGCCGCCAGGACGGCGGCGGCCAGCAGGGCCAGGCCCTTCGCCCGCGGGCGAAGGACGCGGGGCATCAGAGCGGCGCGTCCTTCAGCAGGGCCTTGGCGAAGGTCTCCGCGCCCTCGGGCGAGCGCATGTCGGAGTCGGTGCCGGCCATGGCGACGTTGAACCACACCACCTTGCCGGTCTTCAGGTCGATCAGCGAGGTGAAGGCGTATTGCTGGGCCATCGGCAGGCCCACGCCGAGCAGGGCCGCGCCGACCATGGCGGCCTTACGCCCGCCGCTGGAATAGGAACCACGACCCGTGGTGAACAGGGCGTAGTCGGCGTCATAGGTCTGGGCCAAGCTCTGCGTGCCGGCGCCGAGCGTCCAGTCGAAGCTCTTCTTGGTCGGCAGTTTGTAGAGGCCGTAGTTGAAGCCGCGGATCGAGTCGCCGACGGCTTCGTGCAGGCGCAGCAGCTGCAGGGCGCGCTGGTCCTCGACGCTGGCCGGATCCAGCGAGCGGAAGACGTGCGACTTGGCGGTCGCGGCCTCTTCCAGTTCGCGCTTGATGTTGGCGCGGGCCTGGCTGGACCAGTCGGCGCGCGCTTCCTGCAGGCCGGTGACCGTCAGCAGGCTCAGCTCGATGTCCGGCTGGACGATCAGGATCTTGGCGCCCGCCGCCGGCTTGGTCGGCGCCTTGTCGGCCAGACGGGTGTTGGTGGTGGTGCAGGCGGCCAGAAACAGGCACGCCGTGATGGCGACGCTACGAAAAACGGACACGGATGAGCCCCCAGATATGCCCCCGACTGTTTCACCCCCGAAACAGTCAAGCTCTAGATACCGACGCTACACCGGTTCGTCGAGGGCAATCTTAGCGAGAGCCGCACCCAGCGCCTCCACCATCTCAACGGTGGTCGCCCACGAGCACATGAAGCGGGCCGAACCGTCCAGGAAGCGATAGACGAACCACCCCTCGCCGCGCAGGCGCTCGAGGGCCGCGTCGCTCATCGTCACGAAGATTCCGTTGGCCTCGACCGGATGGGCGATCGGATAGGGCATCAGGTCGGCCAGCTTGCGGGCCATGGCGTTGGCGTGCGCGGCGCGGGCGGCCCACGGCCCGGTCCCGCCGTTCTCGTCCAGCAGCCCCAGCCACGGCGCGGCCAGGAACCGGCCTTTGGAGATCAACTGTCCGGCGTGCTTGATCCGCGCGTCGAGACGGCGGCGGTGCTCGGGGTTCAGGAACACCACCGCCTCGGTCGGCGTCGAGCCGGCCTTCGTGCCGCCCATGACCAGAAGGTCGACGCCCAGCCGCCCCACGGCCTTGAGGTCGAAGCCGGCCGCCACGGCGTTGGCCAGCCGCGCGCCGTCCAGGTGCACGCCGTAGCCTTTGGCCTTGACCGGATCGACCAGCGCCTTGAGGGCCGCCTCCGAATAGACCGTGCCGTACTCGGTGGCCGTGGTCAGTGACAGGGCCGCCGCCGGCTGGCGGTAGGAGACGTCGGGCTGGGCCAGCGCCTCCTCCAGCGCCGAAAGCTCGATCTTGCCCGAGGCGCCCGGCAGGCCGATCAGCCCCACGCCCTGGCCGAAGAAGCCCGGCGCGCCGGTCTCGTCGGTGCAGATGTGGGCATGCTCGTGGGCCAGAACCGCCTCGTGCGGCGAGGCCAGCAGGGTCAGGGCGAAGGCGTTGGCGGCCGTGCCCGACGGCATGAACTTCACCTCGGCGTCGACGTCCAGCGCGGCGCGGATGCGCTCGCCCGCCGCCTGGCTGACGTGGTCGCTCCCGTAGCCCGACGCCGTACCGGCGTTGGCCGCGAGCAGCGCCTCCATCACCTCGGGCATGGCGCCGGCGACGTTGTCGGAAGCGAAGTCGTAGCGGGCGATGGTCATCGGCGGTCACTCGGAAAAGGAACGCCGCCTCGATGCCGGGGCGACGCCCTCTTTTCAAGCGTTAAGCCGCCAGGAGATCAGGGCCACGCGGTTCTCGGCAGATGGACCGGCGACATCCACCAGCAGCCGCTTGCCAGGCAGCAGCCTCGGCGACGCCGCGCCGCGTTCCATATGCTTGAAGTGGTCGGCGACGCTCTCCGCGCGCTCAAGCCGCAGGTCTCTCAGTCCCTGGCGCAGTTCGGCGTCGTCGATGTAGCCGACGATGCTCACGTGGTCGTTGCGGCGAGGATTCGGTCGGCGCCGGAAGGCCTCGACCGCGGCCTCCAGTTCCTTGTCGCCCTGGCTGGGCGTGCTTGCGCCCGGCTCGAAATGGATCGCTACCGGCTTGCTCCAGGCGGCTTCGGCGTCGGCCAAGGCCGGAACCGCGACCAGCCCGGCCGTCCCGATCAGAAATGTCCTGCGCTGCATCATGCCTCCCCTTCACGGTGAAGGTCGGGCGCGCGCAACCTGACGTCAAGTCACCCCCGTCAGGCGGCCGGCGCCGCCCGCAGCGCCCGGATCTTCGGCCACAGCATGTTGACCGCCAGGCCGGCCAGCACCAGGCCCGCCGCCAGCAGCTTCCAGGCCGGCAGTCCCTCGCCCAGCACCAGGGCCGAGGCGCTCATGCCGAACACCGGCACCAGGAGGGCCATCGGCGTGACGGTGGCGGCCGGGTGACGGGCCAGCAGCCAGCCCCAGGCGCCGTAGCCGAACATGGTGTTGCCCACCGCCTGCCACAGCACCGCCAGCCAGGTGCCCAGATCGGCGCCGGCCACGCCCTTGACCATGGCCGGCCAGCCTTCCAGCCACAGGGCCATGACCAGCAGCGGCGGGATCGAGAACAGGCTGGCCCAGACCACGTAGCCCAGCATGTTCACCGGACCGGCCTGGCGCGCGACGATGTTGCCGCAGCCCCAGCTCAGCGCCGCCAGCAGGCCAAGGCCCACGCCCAGAGGCGTGGCCGAACCGCCGCCGTGCAGGGCGATGATCAGGATGCCCGCGATCGCCAGCAGCAGGGCGACCACCTGGAAGCCGCGCACCCGCTCGCGGTTGATCTGCATGGCCAGGGCGATGGTGAAGAACACCTGGGTCTGCAGGATCAGCGAGGCCAGGCCCGGCGAGATATGGCCCTCCATCGCCACGAACAGCAGGCCGAACTGCCCCGCCCCGATCAGCAGGCCATAGCCGGCCAGGTTGAGCCACGACACCGCCGGCCGCTTCACGAAGAACACCAGCGGCAGCAGCACCAGGGTGAAGCGCAGGGTGGCGAAGGTCAGCGGCGGCAGGTGGTTCAGCGCCTGGCGGATGACCACGAAGTTGGTCCCCCACACCGCCACCACCGCCAGAGCCAGCAGGAAATGGCGAAGCGGCAGGGAACTGGGCATTGGGGACACTCCTCGAACGGCCCCTAACTAGGCCTTGGCGGCGGCCGGGGAAACCGTTCGGCGGCCCATTTTTGCCCGGGCGCCCGCGCGAAGGCCCGGACCACGCGATCGAGACGGACGAAATCCGCTTCGTCCGACCACTGAGTATTCGCGGATCGAGACCACAGTAAATGCGACCGCAACCACTGTGACGCGCCGATGAAGTTTTCGCGAAACTCGATGTCGCACGGTCAAGTTTAGCACCTCGTTAGGCGTGAAACCGTCATTCCCCCTCGCGAGTGGAGGCGTATTCCGATGTTCACCTTGCGCGACACGGTTTCTTCCCTGACCCCGGCGCGGGCGGAAGACCTGGGCAAGACCCTGTACGAGCGGTTCCGTGAGGAGCCCGACACCCTGATCATTCCGGTGCTCGACGCCGACGACCGGCCCGTGGGCCTGGTCGAGCGCAACGCCTTCTTCCTGCGCATGGCCGCCGAGTACGGCCGCGCCCTCTACGCCAACCGTCCCATCGAAGTGCTGATGGACAACCAGCCGCTGGTCGTCGAGGCCGACGTCGAGCTGGCCGCCTTCACCAACGACAGCCTGTCCTATCGCGCCAGCGACCTGCTGCGCGGCTTCATCGTCACCGACGGCGGGCGCTATCTGGGCGTCGGCACGGTGATCGGCCTACTGCAGGCCGCCAGCGAGACCAACCGCCGCAACCTCGACGCCCTGGCCTCGGCGAAGGCCGACGAGGAGCGCGCCCGCACCTTCATGACCGCCGTGGTCGAGTCCATCCCGTCGATGGTGTTCGTCAAGCGCGCGTCCGACCAGAGCTACGTCCTGCTCAACCGCGCCGGCGAGAAGATCCTGGGCTATTCGCGCGAGGAGATGATCGGCCGCACCGACGAGGCCTTCTTCGATCCGGTGCAGGCGGCGATCTACCACGCCCGCGACGCCGAGGTCGTGCGCTCGGGCGAGGTCAAGGTCATCGAGGAGGACCTGATCCCCCGCAAGGACGGCACCACCGCCATCCTGCGCACCAAGAAGATCGCCATCCTCGACGGCGACGGCCGGCCCGAATACCTGCTGGGCGTTTCGGAGGACATCGCCGAGCGCAAGCGGGCCGAAGCCCAGATCGCGCGCCTGGCCCACTACGACCCGCTGACCGAACTGCCCAACCGCCTGCTGTTCCACAAGGATCTTTCCGACGCCCTGGCCCGCGCCGCGCGGCGCGAGGATCTGGTGGCCGTGCACTGCGTCGACCTCGACCGCTTCAAGGTGGTCAACGACACGCTTGGCCACCCGGTGGGCGACGCCCTGCTGAAGGCCGCCGCCGAGCGCCTGCGGGCGTGCGTGCGCGACGGCGACACCGTGGCCCGCCTGGGCGGCGACGAGTTCGCCGTGGTGCAGATGGGCCTGACCGACCTTTCGGGCGCCACGCGCCTGGCCGCCCGCATCGTCGAGGCCTTGGAAGCCCCGTTCGACCTGCTGGGCCATCAGGTGGTGATCGGCGGCAGCGTCGGCGTCGCCGTCTCGCCCGACGACGGCCTGGACTGCGACGAACTGCTGAAGAAGGCCGACATGGCCCTCTACCGCGCCAAGGCCGACGGCAAGGGCACCTTCCACTTCTTCGAACGGGCCATGGACGAGCAGTTGCAGGCCCGCCGGGCGCTGGAACTGGATCTGCGCCGCGCCCTGGCCGAGGGCCAGTTCGAACTGTTCTACCAGCCGCTGTTCGACCTCGAGGCCGATCGCGTCACCGGCTGCGAGGCCCTGCTGCGCTGGTTCCATCCCGAGCGCGGCATGGTCTCGCCCGGCGAGTTCATCCCGCTGGCCGAGGAAATCGGCCTGATCGGGGCGCTGGGCGACTGGGTGCTGCGCGCCGCCTGCGACGAGGCCGCCCGCTGGCCCGAGCACGTGCGCCTGGCCGTGAACCTGTCGCCCGCCCAGTTCCGCGACCGGCGCCTGGCCGCCACCGTCGTCCAGGCCCTGGCCGCCTCGGGCCTGCCGGCCGAGCGGCTGGAGCTGGAGATCACCGAGAGCGTCCTGCTGCAGGACAGCGCCTCGAACATGGCCATACTGCACGACCTGAAAGCCCTGGGCGTGCGCATCTCGATGGACGACTTCGGCACGGGCTACAGCTCGCTGAGCTATCTGCGCAGCTTCCCGTTCGACAAGATCAAGATCGACCAGACCTTCGTGCGCGACATCCTCGACGACGCCGACGCGCTGGCGATCATCAAGGCCGTCCTCGACCTGGGCGCCAGCCTGGGCATCACCACCACCGCCGAGGGCGTGGAGTCCGAGGAGCAGCTGCACGAACTGCGCCGCCAGGGCTGCGGCGAGATCCAGGGCTACTTCATCAGCCGCCCCAAGCCGGCCGGCGAGATCGCGGCGCTGCTGGGGGTGGCGGCGACCGCAGCGCGCGGGCTGTCGGAGGTGGTGGCGTTTTCAGCGCCGGCGGCGCCCCCTCAGTCGGCTTTGCCGACAGCTCCCCCAGTGGGGGAGCATTTCGAAGCCGCAAGCTGAGCGCCAAGAGATCCTCCCCCGCTGGGGGAGGTGGCCCGGAGGGCCGGAGGGGGCCGGCACGGCGGTCGGCCTGCCCGCAAACCCTTGCCCCTCAAGGCCCGCCTTGGGGCCCGCCCTTGACTTCGCACCTGCGATATACGATATGAGCGGCGCGCCAATAGGCGCTATCGGTGCTCCAGCCGCGTGACGGACCCCTCTGGGTTCAGCCTGTCGAGCGCCCTGAAAGCTTCTCATAGACCGCCCGTATCACGCGGGGCGCTCCCCACCGACCCGCCGCCAGGCGAGCCGTGCGAGGACCGCGCGCGCCGTCTCGCGACCGTACGAAAGATACGTCCGCAGTGACTCAATTCACCGACCTTGGCCTGGCCAAGCCGATCCTCAAGGCCCTGGCCGACAAGGGCTACACCCAGCCCACCCCGATCCAGGCCCAGGCCATTCCGATCGTCATGAAGGGCCGCGATCTGCTGGGCATCGCCCAGACCGGCACCGGCAAGACCGCCGCCTTCGCCCTGCCGATCCTGCACCGCCTGGCCGAGGACCGCCGTCCGGCCCCGCGCCGCGGCTTCCGCTGCCTGGTCCTGTCCCCGACCCGCGAACTCGCGACGCAGATCGCCGACAACTTCAAGGCCTACGCCGCCCACCTGGGCCTCTCGGTCGCCACCATCTTCGGCGGCGTGAAGTACGGCCCGCAGATGCGCGCCCTGGCCGCCGGCGTCGACGTGGTCGTCGCCACCCCGGGCCGTCTGATGGACCACCTGGGCGAAAAGAGCGCCACCCTGGGCGGCGTCGAGATCTTCGTGCTCGACGAAGCCGACCAGATGCTCGACCTGGGCTTCGTGGTGCCGATCCGCAAGATCGCCAGCCAGCTGCCCAAGGACCGCCAGAACCTGTTCTTCTCGGCCACCATGCCGGGCGAGATCGGCAAGCTGGCCGGCGAACTGCTGAAGAACCCGGCCTCGGTCTCGATCACCCCGCAGGCCACCACGGTCGAGCGCATCGACCAGTCGCTGATCTACATCGAAGCTCAGCGCAAGCGCCCGCTGCTGGCCGAACTGCTGGCCGATCGCGCCGTCGAGCGTTCGATCGTCTTCACCCGCACCAAGCGCGGCGCCGACCGCGTGGCCAAGTACCTGACCGCCGCCGGCATCGAGGCCGCCTCGATCCACGGCGACAAGACGCAGGGCCAGCGCGAGCGCGCCCTGGCCGCCTTCAAGGCCGGCGAGGTCAAGGCCCTGGTCGCGACCGACATCGCCGCCCGCGGCATCGACGTCAACGACATCAGCCACGTCTTCAACTACGAGCTGCCCAACGTGCCGGAGGCCTATGTCCACCGGATCGGCCGCACCGCCCGCAAGGGCAAGGACGGCGTGGCCATCAGCTTCTGCTCGGACGACGAGCGCAGCCTGCTGAAGGACATCGAGAAGGCCACCCGCCAGAAGATCCCGTCCTTCGACCGCCGCAACGACAAGGCCCTGGCGGCCGCCGCGGCCGTCGCCGACAAGCTGGCTCCGGCCGAGAAGTACGTCGACCCGCGCAAGGCCGACCCGCGCAACAACGTCCCGTCGGAACTGCGCCGCAAGCGCAACCGCAACGGCGGCGGCCAGGGCAAGAGCGCCCCGGGCAAGGGCGGCGGCGAAGGCCGTCAGGCCCAGGGTCGCAGCGACGGCCGCAACGGCGGGCGCGGCGGTCAGGGCCGCAACGCCCAAGGCGGCGGCGCCCAAGGGGGCGCCAAGCAGGGCGGCGACTTCCGCGGCCCCAAGCGCGGCGGCGGCGGCGGCATCCAGACGGTCGAGACCCGCTGGAGCCCGATCGACTGATCGTTCCGACATGACATGAGGATCGGCCGCCTTCCTTCGGGAAGGCGGCCTTTTCTTTGCGCCGTCGCCCGCACCTGCGGTCGAGCGCCCTCGCCCGATGCGCGAGAATCGCATCCCTGAGCCGAGCCTCCTGCGACGCTTGCGCGCAGGGATCGCAGCCCTCCCTTGCAACCCGTTGAGCCGTCTGGCCATTGTTCGCCGGACCCGGCTTTAGGGGAGCCGGTGGGAGGGACAGAACGCCATGCCGCAGGGCGAAGGGCGAAGCTTGCCTGCGTTCACGCGGCTGGCCGGTGGGGAAATGGCCGAACGCGTGAAGGTCTTCGACTGGTCGCGGACCCCGCTGGGCCCGCGCGAAGCCTGGTCGCCGAGCCTTCGGCTGGCCGTCGACATGCTGATGGCCACCAACTTCCCCATGGCCCTGCGCTGGGGTCCCGAGCTGATCCTGATCTACAACGACGCCTACGCGCCCTCGCTGCGCGAGCGTCATCCCGACGCGCTGGGCCGACCCTTCACCCAGCATTCGGACGCCTTCCGCGCCACCCTGCTGGGCATCCACCACGACATCCTCTCGGGCGAGAGCGGCGGCTACGCCCTCGAGCGCATGCCCCTGCAGGTGCAGCGCGAGGCCGGAGAGGCCCGCCTGGCCCACTTCGCCGTCAGCTACAGCCCCGTCCCCGACCAGACCGCCCCGACCGGCATCGGCGGCGTGCTGGTCTCGGCCGTCGAGATCACCAGCGCGGTCGAGACCGAGAAGGAGCTGCGCGACACCCGGGCCCGCTACGACATGGCCCTGGAGGCCGCCGGCGGGGTCGGCGCCTGGGAATGGGACATCAAGGCCAACCGCGTCTATTGCGACGCCCGCTACGCCAGCCTGCACCAGGTGGACCCGGCCTTCGCCACGCAGGGCCTGCCCGCCCAGCGCTTCACCCCCGCCGTCCACGACGAGGACCGCGAGCGGGTGCGCGCGATCGCCCTGGCGGCGATGGAGACCGGCGGAGAGTTCGCCGACGAATACCGCCTCGTCCAGGCCGACGGCTCGGTGCGCTGGGTGGCCGCCAGCGGCCATTGCTACCTCGACGCCGACGGCCAGGCCGACCGCAACGCCGGCGTCGTCTTCGACATCACCGAACGCAAGCGGATGGAGACCGAACTGCTGGAGGCCCGCCTCGATCGCGACATCGCGATGGAGGCGGCCGGCATGGGCCGCTGGGACCACAATCCCAGCACCGGCCAGCGCTACTGGGACCGCCGCTCGTGCGAGATGTTCGGCGTGCCCGAGCCGGGACCGCAGGACTTCGACAGCTTCGTGGCCCTGCTGCATCCCGACGACGTCGAGCCGGTCAAGGCCGCGGTGGCGGCCGCCACCGACCCGGCCGGCGACGGGCTGATCAACGTCGAATACCGCATCGTCCGACCGATCGACGGCGCCCTGCGCTGGATCGAGGTGTTCGGGCGTGCCTATTTCGAGCGCGGCGCCTGCGTGCGCTTCGTCGGCGTCGGCTCGGACGTCACCGAACGCAAGGAGGCCGCCCGCAAGCTGGTCTCGCAGGAAGAGACGCTGCGCCTGGCCATCGAGGCCGCCGACGTCGGCACCTGGGACCTCGACATCAAGAACGACGCCCTGACCTGGTCGGACCGCTGCTACGCCATGTTCGGCGTGGCGCCGGGCACGCCGGTGGTGCGCGAGGACTTCTACGCCAACCTGCATCGCTCCGACCGCGACGGCGTGCGCGAGGCCCTGCGCCGCACGCTCGACGGCCGCATCCGCGCCGACTACGACGTCGAGTTCCGGGTGATCGGCCGCGAGGACGGGGTCGAGCGCTGGCTGTCGGCCAAGGGCAAGGCCTTCTTCGACGCCGACGGCAAACCGGTCCGGATGATCGGCACCACGGTCAACATCACCGACCGCAAGCGCGCCGAACTGCACCTGCGGCTGCTGGTCAACGAACTGAACCACCGGGTGAAGAACTCGCTGGCCACCATCCAGGCCATCGCCGGCCAGACCTTCCACGCCGCCCGCTCGCTGCCGGCCGCCCAGGAGGCCTTCACCGCCCGCATCATCGCCCTGTCGGAGGCCCACGACGTCCTGACCCGCGAGAACTGGGAAGGCGCCGACCTGCTGGACGTGGTCGACCGCCTGGTGGCCCTGCACGGCGGCGAGGGCCGCTTCGTGCTGGACGGCCCATCGGTGCGCCTGTCGCCCCGCCCGGCCCTGTCGCTGTCGATGGCCCTGCACGAGTTGGCCACCAACGCGGTGAAATACGGCGCCCTGTCGCGCCAGGGCGGGCAGGTGACCATCGCCTGGAGCGTCGACTACAGCGGCGTGCCGCGCCTTGCCCTGCGCTGGACCGAAAGCGGCGGCCCGCCGGTTGTGGCCCCCACCCGCCGCGGCTTCGGCTCGCGCCTGATCGAGCGGGGCCTGGCCTCGGAGCTATCGGGCGAGGCGCGGATCGACTTCAAGCCCGAAGGCGTGGAATGCGCGATCACCGCCCTGCTGGACTGCTGACGCGCAACCCTCTCCCTCTGGGAGAGGTGTCGCCGAAGGCGACGGAGAGGGGCGACCTCCCTCACGCCATCCGCAGCACCTTGGCGATCTGCTCGTCGCTGCGCCGCAGGGCCAGCATGGCGAGCCCCGCGACGCCCAGCGGGATCAGCGCCCAAGCCGCCAGGCCCGCCACCGCCAGGCCCGTGGCGCCGGCCACCAGAGCCGAGACCACCACCTCGGCCAGGGTGGCGAACCACGACGCCCCGCGGCGGCGCTTGAAGTCGGCGCGCTTGCCCGGCTTCTGGTGCCAGACGTTGATCAGGCCGCAGGCCCAGGCCGACAGGCCGGCCCCCAGCGCCGTCCACAGCGCAGTGACCGGGGCCAGCCACAGCAGCAGACCCAGCGGCAGGACCAGCAGCAGGGCAACCGGCAGCAGGGCGGCCGCCAGCTTGGCGCGGCGCAGGCTGCGGGTGGCGGCCGGCGACACGGCCAGCAGGTCGGGGCTCTCCTCGGCCGACAGGGTGATCCACGCCAGACTGCCGGCCACCTGTCCGGCCAGGAACACCACGACCCCCGCTCCGCCCGCCAAGGCCGCGCCGCCGTCGCCATGGCCGGCGTTGCGGCTGAGGATCACCGCCGTCGGCACCAGGTAGAGCACCCGCAGCAGCACCTGCGACAGCAGGCCCGCGTCGCGCAGGATCAGCCGCAGCTCCTTGGCCAGGGTGGCGGCGAACACACCGCGCGCGAAGGCCCGGTCACGCCCCTTGGCCGGCCTGGCGGCCGCCGTCTCCGCCCCTTGCGTGGCCGCCGCGGCGTCGGCGAAGCGCCGACCCAGCGACAAGGCGGTCAGGACGAAGGCTCCCGCGCCGATCGCCAGCATGGCCAGCAGCGGCAGCGGCTCGCCCAGCATCGCCTTCAGCGGCCAGTAGCCGATCGGCGGAAGCTTCACCCGGCCCTCGGCCGCCTCGCGCGCCAGGGACTGGAACAGGCTCTCGCTGGCCCGCTCGCCCATCAGGGTGCGGACCTGGCTGGCCAGGAAGAACGCCGCGCCGGTCAGGGCCGCCAGCACCTGGGCAACGGTGCGCGTGCGGCGCGGCCCGATCAGGCGGAACAGGGCCATGGCCAGGCTCAGGCCCGTCGCCGTGGCCAGCAGGGCAAGCGCCGCGAGCACGCCGAACAGGCCCAGCCACTCCGGATGGCCCAGGATGATCGCCGGCCCCAGCAGGGGGGTGACGAAGATCAGGAACACCGTCAGCACGCCGGTCGCCACGCCCAGCGCGCGGACGAACAGCACCGTGCGCGGCGGGATCGGCGAGGAGAACAGAAGATCCAGATCCCCGCGCTCGTAGAGGGCCTCGCCGGCCGCCGCCAGGGTCTGGGACAGCATCAGGGTGAAGGCCGTGGCGCAGCAGGCCAGGGCGACGGCGGCCGAAAGGGGGATCACCGGCACGTCCAGCCTGCGCAGGGCCAGGCCGATGATCACCCCGCCGCTCAGCATCAGCAGGGCCAGGGCCGAAACGCCGATCATCGCCCCCACGCCGCCCATCGCCCGCTTGCCGGTCAGGGCGCGAAAGCTCAGCCGCATCTCGTGGGCGAGCAGCCAGGGGATCGAACCGGGCCGCAGCAGGCTCACGCGGGCGCTCCGTCGGCGGTCAGCTGCAGGAAGACATCTTCCAGCGTGTCGCCGCAGCCCTGCCCGCTCCCCGTCTTGCCCGCGTGCGCGCGCAGCGCGTCGAGCGTGCCCTCGGCCAGCAGGCGGCCGCCGGCGATGATGCCGATGCGGTCGGCCATGCGCTCGGCAACCTCGAGGATGTGGGTGGTCAGGATCACCGTGCCGCCAGCGTCGACGCGGGCCTGCAGCATGTCCTTCACCAGCCGCGCCGAAGCCGCGTCGAGGCCGGTCAGCGGCTCGTCGAGGATCAGCAGCCTGGGATCGTGGATCAGGGCGCCGGCCAGGGCCACCTTCTGCTTCATGCCGCGCGAGAAGCCCTCGCACCGCCGCCGGGCTTCGGACGCCAGACCCAGGGTCTCCAGCAGCTCCAGCGCCCGGGCCTTGGCGTGCTTGGGCTCGACGTTCCACAGGCCGGCGACGAACTCCAGGTACTCCAGCGGCGTCAGCCGGTCGTAGATCATCGCCTCGTCCGGCGCCCAGGCGGTGACGGCCTTGGCCGCGGCCGGGTCGGCCAGGGCGTCGATACCGAAGATGCTGATCGCGCCCTTGTCGGGCTTGGTCAGGCCCGCGACCATCCGCAGGGTGGTGGTCTTGCCCGCGCCGTTGGGGCCCAGCAGCGCGTAGAGCTCGCCCGGATGCACCGTCAGGTCCAGCTCGCGGACGGCCGGCTTGGCGAAGGTCTTGTCCAGCCCCCGCACGATCAAGGCTTCGGTCACGCTGGCCCCCATGCAATCACGACGGGCATGTGATCGCGATTGGGTGAGGGGCGCAAGCGCGGGGCTCCGCGAGGCGATTCCGCGCCCTCCAACTTCCCGTCATTCCCGCCACAAGGGCGGGAATGACGGGAGGTAAAAAGGACCGCTGCCTCAGGCGACCCGCGTCTCGATCCTCACGCCTGCCGTCAGCATCTTGTGCACCGGGCAGGCCTCGGCGATCTCGACGAGGCGCTGGCGCTGGGCCTCGTCCAGGTCGGACGGCAGGGTGATCACGCGATCGAAGACGTCGGCCGGAACCTGGCCAGGCAGCCGCCGCCAGGTGGCCTCCACCCGCACCGCGCCGAGGGCCCAGCCCTTGCGCCTGGCGTAGAGGCGCAGCGTCTGGGTGGTGCAGGCCGCCAGGCCCGCGGCCACCAGGTCGTGGGGATTGGGGCCGGTGTCGAGGCCGCCCTCGGAGGGCTTCAGGTCGCCGGCCAGCCGCGAGGGGCCGGCGGTGACCATGATCTGCACGCCGCCGTGGCCGCTGTCCTCGGCGATGGCGGAAGGGCGGGCGATGTCGGTCATTGGCGTGAATCCCTGAGCGGTCGAGGACCCCACTGTGGCGCCTCGGCGGGTCTCGCGCTTGGTCGATCAGGCTCTGGCGTGAAGGTTCAGGCGGCCGCGCCTGCCCCGACCTTGAACAGGTGGGTGGCGCCTCGCCAGACCTCGACCTCGTTGCAGCCGCGATGCATGTCGAACAACTCGCCGGCGCGCACGCGCGCGGCGTTGTCGTCGGCGCAGGCCGTGACGTCGAAACGGGGAACCGAGCCGTCGCGCTCGACACAGAAGAAAGTGAACACCTGCATGGGAACGATGCGTCCTCATCAGGCGGGCCGTGTCCATGTTCGATGGGCGGGGCCGCAGCGCCAGCTGACTTCCGCAGCCGGCTCTTGAGAACCCAATATAATGATCGGCGTTCGATTCACCATAGGGGTTCGGTTTATCGGCGGGACTCGACTGGGGACAAATCCCGTCTTCAGGGAATCCGTCGCCGAGACGGTGGTTCCAATTCCGCGTGAATGCGCTTTCCCTGGGCGTCATCACGCACTAGGTTCGCCAACCTTTCGCAAACGGCGACGTTAAGAGACTCATGGCCGCGCACTATCTCGATTTCGAGCGACCCATCGCCGACCTGGAAGCCAAGATCGAAGAGCTTTCAAAGCTTTCCGAGACGGCTGGCCCCGGCGCGTTCGACAGCGAGATCGGCGCCCTGCGCGAGCGCGTGCAGGTCCTTCGCAAGGAAGCCTATGCCGGCCTGGACGCCTGGCAGAAGACGATGGTCGCCCGCCACCCGCAGCGTCCGCACCTGCGTGATTATGTCGCGGGCCTGATCGACGAGTTCGTCGAGCTGCGCGGCGACCGCAAGTTCGCCGACGACCAGGCGATCGTGGGCGGCCTGGGCCGCTTCCGCGGCATGCCGGTGGTCGTGATGGGCCACGAGAAGGGCTACGACACCACCACCCGCCTGAAGCACAACTTTGGCATGGCCCGCCCCGAGGGCTACCGCAAGGCCGTGCGCCTGATGGACATGGCCGAGCGCTTCAACCTGCCGGTCGTCACCTTCGTCGACACCGCCGGCGCCTATCCGGGCCTGGGCGCCGAAGAGCGCGGCCAGGCCGAGGCCATCGCCCGCTCGACCGAGCGCTGCCTGACGCTGGGCACGCCCATGGTCACCACCATCACCGGCGAAGGCGGCTCGGGCGGCGCCATCGCCCTGGCCGGCGCCAACCGCGTGCTGATCCTCGAGCACTCGATCTATTCGGTGATCTCGCCGGAAGGCGCGGCCTCGATCCTGTGGCGCGACGGCGGCCGGGCCAAGGACGCGGCCACCAACATGAAGATCACCGCTCAGGACCTGATCAAGCTGCGCATCGTCGACCGCATCGTCGAGGAACCGGCCGGCGGCGCCCACTCCGACCCGGAAGCCGCGATCAAGGCCGTCGGCGACGCGGTCGAGGACGAGCTGAAGAAGCTGTCGGTGCTCACTTCGGCCGAACTGAAGCGCCAGCGCGCCGAGCGCTTCTACGCCATCGGCCGCGAAGGGCTGCAGTAGGGACAGCCCCCCTGCTCCCGTGAAATCCCCGCGAAAGCGGGGACCCCGGGCGTCCTATCGTCACGCACCCTGGGTTTCGGAATAGGCCTAGCCCCCGCTTTCGCGGGGGTTTTACGGTTGGGGCGGCCTGTCCCTCCGACTTTTTCCAGACGCCATGTCACACGGCATGCGCCCGTCTCGTCCTGACCTCGAACGACCCATGCCGGGCCGCAGCCGAGGATCAGCACCATGAGCGACACCGCCCCCTTCCGCCACGACAAGAACGTGCCGGCCGTCTACCAGGCCTTCGTCGCCGCCGAGGGCGCGGTTGTCGCGGCCGGGATCGATCCGCGCCTGATGCACCTGCTCAAGCTGCGCGCCTCGCAGCTCAACGACTGCGCCTTCTGCGTGAAGATGCATTCGAAGGAAGCCCGCGACGACGGCGAGACCAACGAGCGGCTCGACCGGCTGACCGTCTGGCGCCACGTCGCCGACTACACCCCCGCCGAAAAGGCCGCCCTGGCCTGGACCGAGGCCCTGACCCAGCTGCCGACCAAGGTGGACCTAGCCCCGCTGCGCGCCGACCTGCGCGCCCACTACAGCGAGGTCGAGGCCAGCGCCCTGACCGCCCTGACGGCGATGATCAACCTGTGGAACCGTCTGGGCGTCTCGGTTCACTGAAGCCCGTTGAACGACCCGGCCATGCGAAGCGTTGCCCAGGCTCCCCCTGCTAAAGGAGACGCCCGCATGGCCCAGACCTTCGAAGACTCGCTCGAGACCGTGCTGGCCTGGCTGGAGGCCCCGCCGCCGTCCGGCTCGCCCGAGGAGGCGCGCTTCCTGGCCGCCGTCGAGCGCGTGCTGGCCGAGCCCGACGGTTCGGAGGCCCATGCCGAGCAGACCGCGGCGATCGACGACATCGTCCGGGTCGACGACGACCTGCGCCGTCGCCTCAACGCCCTGGCCAACGCCCGCCGCAACCCGTTCGGCGACCACCCCGACGGCATCGGCCCGACCCTGGGCATGGACCTGAAGACGCCGAAGCAGGACTAGCCACGCGCCGCCCAGCAAAAAGCCCGCCCCGGTCTGCCGGGGCGGGCTTCGTCGTTTCCGGCCGTTCAGCCGCCGGTCGTCAGACCAGCGAGCCGTGGCACTGCTTGAACTTCTTGCCCGAACCGCAGGGGCAGGCGCCGTTGCGGTTGGTGCGCTCCCAGCCTTCCGGCAGGGACGAGACCGGCAGGGCCTCGCGCTGCTCCGGCGACAGGCCTTCGGGGATGGCGCCGGCGACGGCGGCGTTCTCGCCGGTCAGCGGATCCAGGTGCACCGGGATCAGGTTTTCCGGCGTGTGCAGCGGCTCGGGCTCGGCATAGGCGATCTCGACCGTCATCAGCCAGCGGGTGGTGTTGCTGCGCAGGTCGCCCAGCAGCTTCTCGAACAGGCTGAAGGCTTCGGTCTTGTACTCGTTCAGCGGGTCGCGCTGGCCGTAGCCGCGCAGGCCGATGACGTTGCGCAGGTGGTCCAGGTGCATCAGGTGCTCGCGCCACTGCAGATCGATCATCTGCAGCAGGAAGCTCTTTTCCACCTGACGCATCTGCTCGGGCGTGATGATCACCTCGCGCTGGGCGGCGTACTCGTCGGCGGCCTTGGTGATGCGCTCGCGGAAGGCCTCGTCGTCGACGCCCTCCTCGCTGGCCCATTCCTTCAGCGGCAGGTCCATGCCGAGGATCGCCTGGACGCGCTCGTGCAGGCCCTCGATGTCCCACTGCTCGGCGTAGGCCTTCGGCGGCACGTGGCGGCCGACCAGGTCGTCGATCACGTCGTGGCGCATCTCGTGGATGACTTCCGACAGATCGCTCGATTCCATGAACTCCTGGCGCTGCTCGAACACGGCCTTGCGCTGGTCGTTGACGACGTCGTCGTACTTCAGGAGGTTCTTGCGGATTTCGTAGTTGCGCTGCTCGACGCGGGTCTGGGCCTTGGCGATGGCGGCGTTCAGCCAGCGGTGGGTGATCGCCTCGCCGTCCTGGACGCCGAAGGTGCGCATGATCGCGTCCAGGCGCTCGCCGGCGAAGATGCGCAGCAGGTCGTCTTCGCACGACAGGAAGAACTTCGAACGGCCCGGGTCGCCCTGACGGCCGGTGCGGCCGCGCAGTTGGTTGTCGATGCGGCGGCTCTCGTGGCGCTCGGTGCCCAGCACGAACAGGCCGCCGGCGGCCAGGGCCGCCTTCTTGGCGTCGGCGATCTCGGCCTCGATCTCGGCGCGATGCTCGGCCTCGGCTTCCGGCGTGACCTCGATGCCCAGGCCCCGTTGCTCGATCTTCCACTTGGACAGGCGCATGTCGATGCTGCCGCCCAGCTGGATGTCGGTGCCGCGGCCGGCCATATTGGTGGCGATGGTCACCGCGCCCGGCACGCCGGCGTCGGCGACGATGCCGGCTTCCTGTTCGTGGAAGCGGGCGTTCAGCACCTGGTGCGGGATGCCCTTGCGCTTCTTGCCCTCGACTTCCCACTCGTAGGCGTCGAGCAGCTTGGACAGTTCTTCCGACTTCTCGATCGACACGGTGCCGACCAGGATCGGCTGGCCGCGCACGTGGCAGTCGGCGATCTGCACCAGGATGGCGCGGTTCTTCTCGGCCTCGGTGCGGTAGACCTCGTCGTCGTCGTCGATGCGCTGGATGACGCGGTTGGTCGGGATTTCCGAGACGCTCATCTTGTAGATGTCGTCGAATTCCTGGGCCTCGGTCGAGGCCGTGCCGGTCATGCCCGACAGCTTGGTGTAGAGGCGGAAGTAGTTCTGGATGGTCACCGAGGCCAGGGTCTGGTTCTCGGGCTGGATGTCGGCGCCTTCCTTGGCCTCGATGGCCTGGTGCAGGCCTTCCGACAGGCGGCGGCCGGTCATCATGCGGCCGGTGAACTCGTCGATCAGGACCACTTCGCCGCCCTTGACGATGTAGTCCTTGTCGCGCGTGTAGAGCACGTTGGCGCGCAGGGCCTGGTTGACGTGGTGCACGATCGAGATGTTGGCCGCGTCGTAGAGGCCGGCGGTGTCTTCCGCCAGGTGGCCGCCCGAGATCAGGACCTCTTCGATCCGCTCCTGGCCTTCCTCGGTCAGGATGACCTGCTTCTGCTTCTCGTCGTGATCGTAGTTGGTCTTGTCCTTGATCAGCTCCTTAACGAGCAGATCGATGGTCTTGTAGAGCTCGCTGCGGTCCTCGGTCGGGCCCGAGATGATCAGCGGGGTGCGGGCTTCGTCGATCAGGATCGAGTCGACCTCGTCGACGATCACGTAGTGGTGGCCGCGCTGGACCATCTCGTTGACGTCATACACGAGGTTGTCGCGCAGGTAGTCGAAGCCGAACTCGTTGTTGGTGCCGTAGGTGATGTCGGCGCGGTAGGCGCGCTGACGGTCGCCTTGGCTCAGGCCGTTGACGATGATGCCGTAGGACAGGCCCAGGAAGTTGTAGAGCTGGCCCATCCACTCGGCGTCGCGGGTGGCCAGGTAGTCGTTGACGGTGATGACGTGCACGCCCTTGCCGGCCAGGGCGTTCAGGTAGGTCGGCAGGGTGGCGACCAGCGTCTTGCCTTCACCGGTGCGCATTTCGGAGATGCCGCCGAAGTGCAGCACCATGCCGCCGATCAGCTGCACGTCGAAATGGCGCATGCCCAGGGCGCGCTTGGAGCCCTCCCGCACCACGGCGAAGGCTTCGTCGAGAATGTCGTCGAGGGTCGCGCCCTTTTCCAGGCGGTCCTTGAATTCCTGGGTCTTGGCCTTCAGCGCTTCGTCCGACAGCGCGGCCATCTGGGGCTCGAGCGCGTTGATCTTGGCGACGCGGCCGTGAAGCGACTTCACCTTGCGTTCGTTGGAGGAACCGAAGAGCTTTTTGGCGAAGCCGAGCATGCAGAAAGGATCCGGAGCGAGAACTTAGTGTGGCCGGCGCTAAGGCTTTATCGGCCTTCACTACGGTAATGGCGATGCGCCGAGATCGTTGAACCCCTGAAAACGGCGCGCGCGCGAGACTTAAGCACCGCCCCTCCCAGTGTCAACGCGAGGCCCGGCCCGCCGGGGCCGCGAAAAGCCGGATCGGCCAAGCTTTCACCCCGCGCGCGAAACCCGCTCGGCGGCGATGCAAACCCTTCCAGCCCCGCCGGGTTCCGCGAACCTTGTCCTCGCGCGCGAAGTTTAGCGACCCGAGCCGCCGAAACGGCTTTCCCTTTGGCCTGACGCGCTCTAGAGCGCATTTCATAAGACCAGCGGAGATCCGCGCCCGATGACCCCCGTCCGTAATCCTCGCTCGCTCCTCACCGCCGCCGTTCTCGGCCTGGCGCTGCTGGTCGCCGCCTGCGGCCGCGGCGGCGTCGACGAACGCCCGCCGGAGCCCGGCGACACGGCCGTTGCCCGGGTCGACGGCCACGCCGTCTGGGCCTCGGACGTCAAGCGCGAGGCGGTCGCTCAGGGCCTGATCGGCGAAGGCGAGCCGCTGGACGTCTCGTCCGACCTGTTCCGTCGCGTCCTCGACGAGGTGATCGACCAGAAGCTGCTGGCCGCCGAGGCCATCGAGCGCAAGCTCGACAAGGATCCCGTGGCCCAGCGCCGCCTTGCCGCCGCCCGCGAGCGGATCCTCGGCGACATGCTGGTCGAGGGCATGGTCGAGAAGGCTGTCACCGAAGACAACATCCGCGGCCTCTACGGCGAGCAGCAGAAGCTGACCAAGCAGTCCGAGGAGATCCGCGCCCGCCAGATCCTGGTGCCCACCCAGGCCGAGGCCGAAAGCGTCAAGAAGCTGCTGGCGACCGGCGCCTCGTTCGACGCCCTGGCCATGGAGCGCTCGAAGGACGAGGCCACCCGCTTCAAGGGCGGCGACCTCGACTACTTCACCGTCGACATCATGCCCGAGCCCTACGCCGCAGCCCTGAAGGACGCCAAGAAGGGCGACCTGGTCGGCCCGTTCGCGATCACCGGCGGCTGGGTGGTGATGCGCGTCGAGGACAAGCGCCAGGAAGCGCCGATGAGCCTGGAGGAAGCCCGTCCGCAGATCGTGCGTTTCCTCACCTACGACCAGGTCCGCGACCTGCTGGAGAAACTGCGCGGCGGCGCCAAGGTGGAGATGCTGGTCGGCAAGGGCCAGGACATCCCCGGCGCCCCGCAGGAACCGGCCTCCGCGCCGCCCGGAGGCGGCGACGCCGCCCCCAGTTCCGACCTCGACAACGCCCCGCCCGCCTCGGCTCCGGCCCAGAACTCGGCCCAGAAGAAATGACCCGCAAGCCCACCACGACCTCGACCGACAAGGCCGCCGCTAAGACCAAGGCCGCTCCGAAGGCCGCCGAGAAGACGCCGGCCACCACCACGCCCGCCGAGATCGTCGGCCAGGTCGGCGCCACCGTCGGCCATGCGCTGGACCGCGCCCTCGACCCGCTGGCCTCGGCCCTGAAGCGCGCCGGCCTGCGCCGCGCCCAGAAGTCGGCCGGCGAGACCCCCGCCCAAGCCGCGGCCCCGCCGCCCGCCGCCCCGGGCAAGCCGGGCCTGGCCGTCTCGCCGCTGGTCGTGCCGTTCCCGACCATCCCGCCGATCGCCGGGGTGGAGATCGCCACCGGCCGCGCCGGCTTCTACAAGCACGAGCGGCCCGACCTGCTGCTGATGCGCTTCGCCGAGGGCACCTCGGGCGCCGGCGTCTTCACCCGTCACGGCGTGGGTTCGGCCCCGGTCGACTGGTGCAAGCGCCAGCTGGCCGCCACCGGCGGCGCGGACGTGCGCGCCCTGGTGGTCAACGCCGGCTGCGCCAACAGCTTCACCGGCAAGCCCGGCGCCGACGCCGTTCGCCGCGTGGCCACGGCCGTGGGCAAGCGCTTCGACTGCCGCCAGCGCGACGTGATGATGGCCTCGACCGGCGTCATCGGCGTGATCCTCGACGACAGCAAGATCACCTCGAACCTGCGCGAGGTGGAGACCCGCCTGACGCCGGACGGCTGGGCCGCCGCCGCCTCGGCGATCATGACCACCGACACCTTCCCGAAGGGCGCCTACGCCACGGCGACGATCGACGGGCACGAGGTGAAGATCGCCGGCATCGCCAAGGGCTCGGGCATGATCGCGCCCGACATGGCCACCATGCTGGCCTTCGTGGCCACCGACGCGGCCATCGCGCCCGCCGCCCTGCAGACCCTGGTCTCGCTCTATACCCGCACCACCTTCAACTGCGTGACGGTGGACGGCGACCGCTCGACCAACGACACCCTGCTCCTGTTCGCCACCGGCCAGTCGGGCGCGCCCAAGATCAGCCGCGCCGGCGACAAGCGCCTGGCCGACTTCCGCGAAAAGCTGGAAGGCGTGCTGCTGGACCTGGCCATGCAACTGGTCCGCGACGGCGAAGGCGCCACCAAGTTCGTCAAGATCACCGTCAACGGCGCTGAGAGCCCGCTGTCGGCCCGCAAGATCGCCCGCACGATCGCCGAGAGCCCGCTGGTCAAGACCGCCTTCGCCGGCGAGGACGCCAACTGGGGCCGCATCGTCATGGCCGTCGGCCGCGCCGACGAGCCGGTCAACCGCGAAAAGATCAGCGTCCGCTTCGGCGACCTCTACGCCGCCCGCGACGGCCTGGTCTCGGCCGAATACGACGAGGCGGCCATGAGCGCCTACATGAAGCACCAGGAACTCGAGGTCACCGTCGAGGTCGGCGTCGGCAAGGGCAGTTCCACCGTCTGGACCTGCGACCTGACCAAGCAGTACGTGGCGATCAACGGCGACTACCGGTCGTAGGTTGATGCCCACTCCGTAAAACCCCCGCGAAAGCGGGGGCCCAGGTGTTTTATCGTCGAGCGCCCAGCGTTCCGGAGAAGGCCTGGGTCCCCGCTTTCGCGGGGATTTTACGGAAAGGGGTGAACGCCGCGCCTGGCGGCCAGCCCTTCTGCAACGATCCAGCGACCTTCAGGCATGGCGCCAAGCGGGGGTTTGAGCGTTTCGACGGGCGCCCGCGCACCCCATATGCCGGCAAGACCACCGCTTGCAGCAAAGAGTCCGCCATGCAGATCCTGATCGTCCTCACCTCGCACGACACCCTCGGCGACACCGGCAAGAAGACCGGCTTCTGGCTCGAGGAGCTGGCCGCGCCCTACTACGTGTTCAAGGACGCCGGCGCGCAGCTGGTCCTGGCCTCGCCCAAGGGCGGCCAGCCGCCGCTCGATCCCAAGAGCGACCTGCCCGACTTCCAGACCGACATGACCCGCCGCTTCCAGGCCGACGAGGCCGCGCTGGAGGCCCTGGCCCGGACCGTTCCGCTGGCCGACGTGAACGCCGCCGACTTCGACGCGGTCTTCTATCCCGGCGGGCACGGCCCGCTGTGGGACCTGGCGGAATCGCCCGTCTCCGCCGCGCTGATCGAGGCCTTCGACCGCGCCGGCAAGCCCCAGGCCCTGGTCTGTCACGCACCGGGCGTCCTGCGCCACGTCAAGGCCGCCGACGGCCGTCCGCTGGTGGCCGGCCGCAAGGTCACCGGCTTCACCAACGGCGAGGAGGACGCCGTCGAGCTGACGAATATCGTGCCGTTCCTGGTCGAGGACATGCTCAAGGCGAGCGGCGGCCTCTACGAAAAGGGCCCCGACTGGGCGCCTCACGTGGTCGAGGACGGCAGCCTGATCACCGGCCAGAACCCCGCCAGCAGCGAGGCCGCCGCCCACGCCCTGGTCAAGCGCCTGGCCGGGGCCTGAAGCCCCCCAGAATCCGCCCCCCCCCGCGAAAGCGGGGGTCCAGGCTTTTCGTCCTAGAGCGCCGCGCGTTTCGGAAAACACCTGGGTCCCCGCTTTCGCGGGGATTTTACGGAAGGGGAACCATCACCCCTGCTCGCTGCGCGCCCGCACCTGCGCCAGCGTGTGGTCGACCAGCAACGCGCCGTCCTCCCACACCGTGACCATGGCGTCCTCCCAGCCCTCGGGCGCGGCCTCGTCCTCGCCGACGGCCACCGTGCGGTAGTCGCCGGCCGCGTTCCGCTGCAGCATCAGCCGTCCGGCCTTGGAACGCTTGCCCGGGTCGGTGACCGGGTTCTTGCTGACGTCGATCCAGGCGCCGTCGACCTTGGCGGCCGAGCACTTCAGGGCGAAGCGCTGGGTGTCGCGGTCCAGCTGCTGCAGCAAACCACCGCCCATGCCGAAGGCCAGGTTCTCGGCGCTGAAGCCGTCGGCGATCACCCGCTCCAGGATCGCGGCGATGCTGACCGGATTGACCCCGTCGCCCTGGATCACCCGCACGTGGTTCAGCAGCTTGTAGCCCTTGGCGTTGACCGTGCTGCCGAAGGCCTCGTCCAGGCGCCGCAGGGTTTCGGCGACGATGGCGACAGGATCGCCGGAGTCCGGGCGGATCACCACGGTCGCGCCGCTGGCGATCACCTCGTCGCGCAGTTCCCGGCCCCAGATGCGGCTGATCGCGTCGAACAGGTCGTAGCTGTCGGACACCACCGAGAACAGCGCGCCGGGCTTGCCGAACTGCCTAAGCATGTTGCGATAGGCGTCGGCCTCGCGCTCGCGGCCCCAGCTGGTGATGGTGCTGTGCTCGGCGGCCGGGATGGAGAAGGCGGCCATCGGCTCGTTGTACCAGGCCCGGCCCGCCTGCACGGCCGCCAGGGTGTCGCTGCCCAGGAAGTTGACGAGGTGGGCCAGGCCGCCGATCGCCGCGCTCGCCTTGCTGGAGACGCCCCGCGCCCCGAAGTCGTGCAGCTTGAACGGCAGCTGGCCTTCGGGATCGTCGCTGGTCTTCTCCAGCGCCGCGCGGATCGTCTGCTTGACGCCCCAGCTGGTGGTCGCGACGGTCACCGGATACCAGACCCGCAGCAGCAGGGTCTCCAGGTACGACGGCAGCCAGAAGCACTCGGGATCGGTGTTCTCGATGGTCATCAGCGCCTGGTGGACGGGGACCACCGTCCCCTCCGGCACGGCGCGGATGCGCACCGGCAGGCGGCCGCCGTGGACGTCGACGATCCGCCGCCAGCCGGCCTCGTTGAAGGGCTCGCCGTGGGCGGCCAGCAGCTGCGCCGCCTCGTCGACCATGGCGTGGGTCACCGGAGCGGCCAGCGCCGTCTTCAGGATCGCCTGCAGGCCGAAGAAGACCGTGCGGTCGTAGCGCCCGCCCCGGCTCTCCACATAGGAGAAGGCGCCGGTCGTGCCGGGCGGATACTGCAGCCAGTGGCTGGCCTTGTAGCTGTCGGTGTCGAGGATCAGGTTGTCGAACATCGCGGAAGCTCCTTCACGCGGGATCACCGTCCCGTCTTTCGGGTCGGATCTGGAAACGGCGTCAGGCGCCGACGAAGTGTTCGAGGATGTGGAAGTGGTCCTCGAAGAACTGTTCCTCCATCAGCAGCGCCTCGCTGACGGGGACCCAGCGCGCCTGCTCGGCGTCGTCGGAGCCCTTCACGCGCGGCAGGGCGCCGGCGGGGAAGTCGAAGTGGAAGGCGTGGGTGATCGTGCGGCCGCGCAGCGAGCGGTCCGGGTGATCGAACACCCGGCTGGCCCTGATCGAGCCGCGCAGCACGGCCGGAGGGATCTTCACCCTGGTCTCCTCCTGCAGCTCGCGGATCGCCGCCTCCTGCACGGTCTCGCCCTGGTTCACGAAGCCGCCCGGCAAGGCCCAGAGCCCCCGCCCCGGCTCGGCCCGGCGGCGCACCAGCAGCACGTGGCCCGAATGGACCACCACCGCGTCGGCGGTGACGAAGGTCGGCGCGTAGGGCGCGGCGGCCCAGGCCTGGCGATAGGTCTTGATGAAGGCGAGCTCGCGGGCCAGCTGGGCGTAGGCGGGCGAACCGTCGCGGAACGCCGTCAGCATCTCGAACACCGGGCCGGGCACGTTGGCCTCCACCAGCCGCAGGCCCCCGGCCTCGCCGGTCAGCAGCCAGTCGCGCAGCTCGGTGGCCGACAGCACCTCGGCGTGCTGCACGTCGACCAGTTCCCATTGCGGGAACGCGGCGAGATAGGCGGCGGTGGAGTCGTCCTTGTTGCGGCCGATCAGCCCGACCTTGGCCTCTTCGCCCGCGCCGTCCCGAGCCACGGCCTCGGCGACGATCCGCTGCACGTCGCCGACCCACAGGGTCTCGCCGTAGAGGCGGTCGCGCAGCGGCTCGACGATCAGTCGCGCGGCGTCCTCGCCGGCGGCGGCGCGGATCATCACCGCCCGTTCGGCGGCGTTGAAGGGATTGCGGACGGTGCGGGGCTGGCCGGCGCTGCCGGTCAGGACGATCACCTTGCGCGCCAGGCGCAGGGCGTGCCGCAACACGGCGGCGTGGCCGTTGTGGAACGGCTGGAAGCGTCCGATCAGGACGAGATAGTCGAAGCGCATGAGACTCCCTCACGCCGATGTCCGCCGCCGGTCTATCCGGCGACATGGGTTATGCTAACTTTGAGCAAAAGCAGCTGTCAACCACCGATCCGGAAGAAGTTCTCATCGCGCCCGCGCTACGGGGCGGCCGTGACGACCACCTGATCAGCCTTCCCCGGCGCGGCGGAGAACGCGACCGTCCCGGCCACGGTCTTGAGCACGAAGCGGCCGTCCGCCTGACGTTCCAGCGTCGTCGTCTCGACCTCGCGGCCGCCGGCGAACGAGGCGACCCGCGCCTTGTCGCCCTGCCAGCCGGCGAAGCGGTACTCGATCTGCAGGTCGGCCGGAATGTCGACCGACCGCAGTTCGAAGACCGGCGCATGGGTATAGTCGAAGCTGCCCGAGGCGGGGCTGAACTGGGTCCAGAGCCAGGGGTTCATGCGGGTCGGCGCGATGGCCGCCACGCCCGTGCCGCTACGCAGCAGGCAGATGTTGTCGCGCTTGCCGCCCACCGCCTTGGGCAGGAAGCACCACAGCTCCGACGGCTCTCCCACGCCGCGCCCGCTGAACGAGCGGAAGGTTCCGGCATAGTATCCCGGCGCGCCGGCCGGAGCCTGCACGCCCTTCACCGTGATGCTGAAGCCGAGCACGTCCTCGGTCAGTTGGGCGGTGTGCCTGTAGCGATAGGCGGACCGGATCAGCGTCCCGCCCTTGCCGACCGGCTGGCTGGCGATGGCGGCCGGACCGACCGCGGTGATGACGCCGGAGAACGGAACGCCGGCATCGCCCGCCCTCTGGGCTGGCGTCAGGGTCGGCGCGGCGTTGAGCGGCGCGGTCGGCACGCTGCCGCAAGCGGCCAATCCAAGCAGAACGACGGCCATAGCGCCGCCCAGGAACACAGTCTTCATCGACGCCACCCCCAGTGGAGCGACGATGTGATTTTCACGCGACCGTTTCGTCAAGCCTCTTGGCGCCGCCGATCGGGAACGACCGCGTCAGAAACCGTAGAGCGCCGCATATTCGGCGTCCTTGGCGGCGATCTGGCGGGCGCAGTCGACCATCACCCTGGCCTGCTTCCAGGTGGCGTCGTCCTGCATCTTGCCGTCGATCATCGCCACGCCCGAGCCGTCGGGCATGGCCTCCAGGATGCGCCGGGCGAAGGCCACCTCGGCCGGGTCGGGGCTGAACACCCTCTTGGCGATGGCGATCTGGCTGGGATGCAGGCTCCAGGCTCCCGCGCAGCCCATCAGGAAGGCGTTGCGGAACTGCTGCTCGCAGGCGACCGGATCGTCGATCGCCCCGAACGGACCGTAGAACGGCTTGATGCCGTGGGCCGCGCAGGCGTCGACCATCTTGGCGAAGGTGTAGTGCCAGAGGTCCTGCTGGATGGAGACGCGGGGTGATCCGTCCGCATGCGGATCTTCGATCACCCGATAGCCGGGATGACCGCCGCCGACCCGGGTCGTCTTCATCGCCCGGCTGGCGGCCAGATCGGCCGGCCCCAGCGAGATCCCCTGCATGCGCGGGCTGGCGCCGGCGATCTGCTCGACGTTCATCACCCCTTCCGCCGTCTCCAGGATGGCGTGCAGCAGGATGGGCCGGGTGACGCCGTGCTTGGCCTCCAGCGAGGCCAGGAGCTGGTCGATGTAGAAGATGTCCCACGGTCCCTCGACCTTGGGGACCATGATGACGTCGATCGCCTCGCCGGCCTTCTCGACCAGGGTCGCCACCTCGTCGAGGTGCCAGGGCGAGTTGAGGCAGTTGATCCGCACCCACAGCCCCACGCCCAGGGCCTTGAAGCCGACCTCGCGCGACATCGCGATCGTCCCGGCCAGGGCCGCGCCCTTGGCGTCGGCGGGGATGGCGTCCTCCAGATTGGCCAGGATCACGTCGACCGTGGGCGCGATCTCGCCGACCTTGGCCCGCACCTTCTCCAGGTGCGGCGGCACGAAGTGGATCATCCGCTCGACGCGGGCGGGAAGCTCGCGCCACGGCGCCGGCGCGCCGATGGCCAGGGGTTTGAAGAAGCCTCGGGCGGTCTTCATGCGCGTCTTCCCTAGGTGCTTATTTCGCAGTTGCGAGAAGACTGCGGCGCGGGCGCGAGGGGGTCAAGGGTGGCGTGGGGGAAGGGTTGGGGATGGGGTGACTGCTGAGCCGGCGATACGCCCAGCATCAACCGTCGTAGACACCCCCACCCCACCCCTGCCCTTTCCCTACCATCAAGGGGGAGGGGTTCTGGAGGGCGGCGGCGCCTCGTCGGGATCCTCGCGGCCGAGTTCCTCGGCGGCGTCGTTCTGCGAGACGTGCGCGGCGGCCTTGCCGCGCCCCTTGCGCGCCGCGCGCGGCTCCAGGCGCAGGGCGGCGCGGGCGTCCTCGCCCTCCTCGCCGAACAGCCCGCGCAGCCGCACGTCGCGCTGCGGATAGGGTATCTCGATCCCGGCCTCGCGCAGGGCGTCGTCGATGGCCCAGGTATAGGCCGCGAAGATCGCCGCCGGCCGGCGCACCGCCTCCACGGTCGGCCAGACGATCAGCTCGAACTTCAGGGCGTGGTCGCCATAGCCGACCAGCCACACCTGGGTGCGACGCACGGCGTCGTCGGCGCTGGTGAAGGGCACGCTGCGGGCCGCCTTCAGCACCGCCTCGCGCACCCTTTCCTTGTCCACCCCGAAGGCGGTGACGAACGGCACGCGGATTCGGCGGGTGGTGTTGCGCAGGGTCCAGTTGACCACCTGGTCGTTGACCAGCACCGAGTTGGGCACAATGACGTCAGTGGCGTCGTTGGTGCGGATGCGCGTGGCGCGGGGGCCGATCTCGTGCACCACCCCGCGCGCGCCGTTCGACAGCTCGACGAAGTCGCCCACGGCGATCAGCCGCTCGAACACCAGGCTGACGCCCGAGGCGAAGTCCTTGATCACCCCCTGCAGGCCCAGGCCAACGCCGACGCCCACGGCCCCGGCGAACACCGTCAGCGAGGTTAGGTCGATGCCCATGGTCGACAGGCCGGCCAACAGGCCCACCAGAACCAGGCCGTAGGTGGTCAGCTTCTCGACGATATAGAGCGAGGAGGCGTTGTCGGCCGCCCGCGCCCGCAGGCGCCGAAGTCCCGCCGCCGCCAGCCGCGCGGCCAGCAGGGCGGCGATGACGATGACGATGCCGGCCCCCAAGCCCCCCACCGTGATCGCCGACTTGCCCAGCTTGACCAGCTCGAGGGCGTCCAGGCGTTGCAGGGGATTGTCGCTCATGGAGCGGAGTTTGAGCGCGGGCGGACGGCGGGTTCAAGCCCCCGGCGCCGCAGACCCCCTCCGGCCCTTCGGCCACCTCCCCCAACGGGGGAGGATCTTCGGCCCCAGATGCTCCCCCTCTGGGGGAGCTGTCGCGGAGCGACTGAGGGGGTTGGCGCAGCCGCTAACGCCCCACCATCGCCAACCCGGCCTCGGCGTAGCGCGCGCCCTCGACTTCCGTCTCCGGCACCGCCGCGGCGATCCGCGCCAGGTCCTCGGCCGACAGCGTCACGTCCACCGCGCCGATGTTCTCCCGCAGGCGCGCGACCTTGGTCGTGCCCGGGATCGGGGCGATGTCGGGCCCTTGCGCCAGCAGCCAGGCCAGGGCCAGCTGGGCCGGGGTCACGCCCTTCTCGGCGGCCAGCTCGACCAGCGCCTCGACCAGCGACTGGTTCTTGGCGATCGCCTCGCCCTGGAAGCGCGGCAGGGTCGAGCGGAAGTCGTCCTTGCCGAAACCGTCGCCGGCCTTGATCGCGCCGGTCAGGAAGCCCCGGCCCAGCGGGCTGTAGGGCACCAGGCCGATGCCCAGTTCACGGATGGCCGGCAGCACCTCGGCTTCGATCCCGCGCGTCCACAGCGAATACTCGCTCTGCAGGGCCGCCACCGGCTGCACCGCCTGGGCCTTGCGGATCGTGGCCGCGCCGGCCTCCGAGAGGCCGAAGTGCTTGACCTTGCCCTCGGCGATCAGGTCCCTGACGGTTCCGGCCACGTCCTCGATCGGCACGTTCGGATCGACGCGGTGCTGGTAGAAGAGGTCGATCACCTCGACGCCCAGGCGCTTGAGCGAGGCCTCGGCCACGGCGCGGATGTTGTCGGGCCGCGAGTTGACGCCGCGCATGCGGGCCACGCCCGCCTCGTCGGGGGCGATGTCGAAGCCGAACTTGGTGGCGATCACCACCTTGTCGCGGAAGGGCTTGAGGCCCTCGCCGACCAGTTCCTCGTTCACGTAGGGTCCATAGACCTCGGCGGTGTCGAAGAAGGTGACGCCCAGGTCCACGGCCTTGGCCATCAGGTCGAACATCGCCTGCTTGTCGGGCGCGGGCCCATAGGCCCAGCTCATGCCCATGCAGCCGAGACCGAGGGCCGAGACTTCGAGGCCGTCGCCGAGTTTGCGCGTCTTCATGGGCAGCTCCTTGTTGCGGAATTTCGGCCGCGGCCTCGCCGCGACGACGGGGAGATGGGTCCGGCGGAACCAGACGATAACCGCTTGCGGTCTCAACGCACTCCTGAGCATCTCTCAGCAATGTCCACCCGCCCCCTGCCCGACCTCGCCGTCTTCGCCCTGGTCGCCGAGCGTCGCAGCTTCCGCGCCGCCGCCCAGGTGCTGGGCGTAACCGCCTCGGCCCTCAGCCACACGATCCGCAACCTCGAGGCCCGCCTCGACGTGCGGCTGCTCAACCGCACCACCCGCAGCGTCGCCCCCACCGAGGCGGGCGAGCGGCTGCTGGCGCGGCTGGGTCCGGCCCTGGCCGACATCGACGCGGCGCTGGACGAGGTGGCGATGTTCCGCGACCGGCCGGCCGGCCGCCTGCGCATCAACGTCGCCAGCACGGCCGCCCGCATGCTGCTGGCCCCGCGCCTGGGCGGCTTCATGAACGCCTATCCCGACGTGCGGGTAGAGATCGTCTGCGAGGACGCCCTGGCCGACATCGTCGCCGGCGGCTTCGACTGCGGCGTGCGACTGGGCGAGCGGCTGCAGGCCGACATGATCGCCGTGCCACTGGGCGGCGAGCTGTCCCAGGCCCTGGTCGCCACGCCCGACTACATCGCCCGCCACGGCGCGCCCACCCAGCCGGAAGACCTGATGACCGGCCACCGCTGCCTGCTGGTGCGCCGCGCCTCGGGCCAGCCCTATCCGTGGGAGTTCGAGCGCAAGGGCCGGCTCGTCGTCGTCACGCCGCCGCCGGCCCTGCTCACCGACAACGGCTTGGTCATGCTGGAGGCCTGCCGGGCCGGCGCGGGCCTGGCCTTCCCGTTCCGCGAAGCCGTCGCCGACGACATCGCGCAGGGGCGCCTGGTCTCGCTGCTGGAAGACTGGTGCGAGCCCTTCCCCGGCTTCTTCCTCTACTACCCCAGCCGCCGCCAGCTCTCCCCAGCCCTGCGGGCGTTCATCGACTGGATGCGGGCGTGACACCTTCGGCCCTCCGGGCCACCTCCCCCAGAGGGGGATCGCCTCACCACGAAAAATCCCCTCGACCCTGTCGGCTCGGCGGGCGTTCCATCGTCCTTGGCAGGACGCGGCCGCCACGGACCGCGAGGAGGAAACGCCATGCCGAAGATCTCGCCGTTCCTGTGGTTCGACAAGGAGGCCCTGGAGGCCGCCGAGTTCTACGTCTCGATCTTCCCCAATTCACGGATCGTCTCGGTCAACCGCTATCCGCAGGACGTGCCGCCGCCGGCCGGTCCGGGCGGCTCGGTGTCGACGGTCTATTTCGAGCTCGACGGCCAGCCCCACGTGGCGCTGAACGGCGGGCCGCACTTCAAGTTCACCGAGGCCATCTCGCTGTCGATCGACTGCGACGGCCAGGCCGAGGTCGACCGGTATTGGGACGGCCTGCTGGCCGGCGGCGGCACGCCCTCGCAGTGCGGCTGGCTGAAGGACCGCTACGGTCTGTCCTGGCAGGTCACGCCGCGACAGCTGATCGAGCTGACCACCGGCCCGGACAAGGCCGTCGCCGGCCGCGTCTTCGCCGCCATGATGACCATGAGCAAGATCGACGTGCCCACGCTGGAAAAGGCCGCGCGCGGCGAATGAGCCGGCGGCCGCTTAGGCCGCCGCGGGCTCGCGCAGCCAGGCCTCGACCTTGGCGTAGAGCAGGTCCTTCTGGATCGGCTTGGCCACGTGGTCGACCATGCCGGCCTCGCGGCACTGGGCGATCTGCTGGGGCAGCGCGTCGGCGCTCATGGCGATGATCGGCACGGCCGACGCCGCGCCCGGCAGGGCCCGGATGGCGCGCGTGGCGGTCAGGCCGTCCATGCCCGGCATGTGGATGTCCATCAGCACTACGTCGAAGCCGCCGCCACGCGCCATGTCGACCGCCTCCTGGCCGTTCTGCGCGGTGACCACCTCGCAGCCGGCCAGGCCCAGGAAGGCGCCGCCGATCTCACGGTTCATCGGATGGTCGTCGACCAGCAGGATGCGCGCGGCGGCGATCCGCCCGCCCGCCGCGACAACCGCGCGGGGCGCGGCCTCGCACGGTTGCGCCATCAGTTCGATCCAGAAGGTCGAGCCCTGGTCCTGGTTGGCGGTCATGCCGATGCGCCCGTCCATCAGCTCGACCAGCGCCTTGCTGATCGCCAGGCCCAGGCCCGCGCCGCCGAAGGCCCGGGTCACCGAGCTGTCGCCCTGGCTGAAGCGCTGGAACAGCCGGTCGCGCAGCTGCGGCGGCACGCCGATGCCGGTGTCGACGATCTCGACGCGCAGGCGGTCGGCGCCCTCGCCCGGCGTCACGGCCAGTCTTGCGGTCACCCGCCCGGCGGGCGTGAACTTCACGGCGTTGTTGAGCAGGTTCAGCAGCACCTGGCGCAGGCGATCGGCGTCCAGGCCATGATGACCAGCAGTGTCGCCCTCGACCTGGATCTCCACCGCCAAGCCCTTGGCCCGGGCGTCCTGGGCGACGATGGCCACGGCGTCGCGCAAGACCGCCTCCGCGCGCGCGGGCTCGACCTGCAGCTCCACCCGGCCGGCCTCGACGCGCGAGAAGTCGAGCACGTCGTTGACCAGGGTCAGCAGCGCCCCGCCGGCGCCGTCGATCAGACCGACATGGCGGCGCGCGTCGGGCGCCAGATCGTCACGGTCGGCCAGCAGGCGGGTGAAGCCCAGCACGCTGTTCAGCGGCGTGCGGATCTCGTGGCTCATGGTGGCCAGGAACTCGGTCTTGGCCTGGCTGGCCGCCTGGGCGCGAGCCTGGGCCTTGCGGGCCAGGGCCTGGCGACGCACCAGCAGCAGCTTGAGGCGCTGCTGGTCAGCCAGGGCCAGGGCCGCGGCCAGGCAGGTGAACAGCAGCGCGCTGACCAGGAACTGCAGGGCGTGCATGCGCTCGGACGCCTGGGCCCGCGTCGCGGCCTCGGCCACGATGCCCAGCACGCTCAGCGGCGCGGCGATGGCGGCCACGATCACCGTCGTCCAGGCCGCGCCCTTGGGTCCCAGCCGGAAGGCCACCAGCACGCCGGCCGGGAACACCAGGAACGGCAGGGTGTGGCCCGGCCGTCCGAACGCGATCAACGCCGCGACGGCGACCATCACGTAGCAGGCGATCTTCTCCCAGACCGGCCGCTCGAAGCCGCGCTGGATGCGCGGGTCGAACAGGATCAGGGCGACCGGCAGGCCGGCCGTCATGCCCAGGGCGTTGATGAACAGCCAGTTCTTCAGCAGCACCGGCAGCGAGACGTGCAGCATCGGCGCGCTGGCGAAGGCGCCGATCACGGCCAGCACCGCGGTGATCGGCAGGGCCAGGCCCACCACCCGCAGGGCCTGGGCCAGGTTCTTGAGACGCGGCGGACCGCCGAAGGCCTTGCGCAGCACCACCGCGATCAGCGCCGCCTCGATGGTGTCCAGCACCGTGAACAGCGCCGTCATCGCCGGCGCCGTGCCGCCCAGGCGGTCTAGCAGCACGTGGGCGACGGTGGTGGCCGCCAGCAGGATCAGGCCGCGGCGCGGCGTCAGCAGCACCATCCCGCCGGCCAGCAGGCCGTTGCAGGGCCACAGGGTGGCCATGCCAGACGGCCCCCGCGTCAGCAGATCGCAATAGGCGATGGTCACGGCGTAGGCGACGATCAACGCCAGCAGCAGGCGCGTCTGGCGCGCGTCGCCCTCGAACCGTTTCAAACCTGCCATACGCGTACTCGCGATCCCCTCGTCCCCCGACGAAATCGCGGGCAGGATCGCGCCCAACCCCGGCTAAACGGTTAAGACGAGACGGGAATTTCTCGCGACGAGCGCGATCAGGCCTTCTTGACGAACTCGGTGCGCAGCACGAGGCCCTTCACCTTGTCGACATTGGCCTCGATCTCGTCGGGGTCGCCGGTCAGGCGGATCTTCTTGACCAGGGTTCCGCGCTTGAGGGTCACGCCGCCCGAGCCCTTGACCTTCAGGTCCTTGATCAGGGTGACGTTGTCGCCGTCGGCCAGGATCGCGCCGTTGGAGTCGCGGGTTTCGTCGGACATGGAAAGGCTCCTCGGCCTCGCCTCGGCGAAGCCCACACATAAAGTATGGGCTTCTTAGAGCGCGTCGGACGAAAGTCCAGGCGGTTTCCGCCAGACCTACTTGGCCCGGCCCAGGCACGGCGCGCCGTCCGGCCCCGTCGCGCCGGCGCAGACCCGCTGGGCCAGCATCGACTCCTTGCTCTCGACCAGGGTCTTGGACCCGTCCTTGGCCCGCACCAGCGTGAAGGCGTCGTAGAGCTTGCCGCTGGCGGTGTAGGCGGAGAAGCCCAGCTTGTCGGCCGCCACGTCGACCACCTGGTAGAACTCGGTGTCGGCGGCGACCTTGTCGGGCTGGGTCAGGGCGCGGTCGTTCAGCGCGTACATCTTCGAGCCGACCACCGACACCACGTAGACAGGCCCCTGCGGCCGGCCGGCGGCGTGGCGGCGCGCCGCGTCGGCCTTGCCGGCCTCGCTGGTCAGGCGGGCGTAGCAGTGGTCGTGGCCCTGCAGCACCAGGTCGACCTTGCGGGCCTCGAACACCGGCTTCCAGGCGGCCTTCAGCTTCTCGGTGTCGTTGGGCCGCGCGCAGGTGAAGATCGGCTGGTGGAAGGTGACGACGTTCCACTTGGCTTTGCTGGCGGCCAGGGTCTGGTCCAGCCAGCGGGTCTGGGCGTCCAGCGACCCGAGGTCGAGGGCGGCGGTGCCGTCCAGGATGATGAACCGAACGCCCTGATAGTCGACATAGTAGGTCGTCTGCTTCACGGGCTCGGCGCCGTTGGCCGGCAGCGCGAACTGCAGCGGCCAGTAGGGTCCCAGCTTGCGGCTCTCGGTCCCGTCGGGCTTGGCCACGTCGACATATTCGTGGTTGCCGGTCGCCGGCAGCTGCGGAACGGTCGAGAAGTTGTAGGCGCCGGCCGCCGTCCACTCGCCCCACTCGTCGTCGTGGTCCAGGTCGTCGCGCTGGGCCACCAGGTCGCCGGCGTGCAGCACCAGGGCCGGCGAGGCGGTCGAATGGAAGCCCTGGCGGATCACCCGCGAGCCGATCGGCAGGATGCCGTTCTGGGTGTCGCCAAGATAGAGGAAGCGGAACGGCCGGAACGTCGCCGCGGCGGTATGGAACTGCAGCCACTCGCTCCAGCCGTCGGCGCCCTTCACGCGGTAGACATAGGCCGTGTCGGGCGACAGGCCGGTCAGGCGCGCCTGATGGTAAAGCGCCGGGCCGTTGGCGCTGTCGATCGCCTGGGTGGTCCCCTCCAGGGTCTTGGCGCGGAAGGCCAGGCTGGGACCGTCGATGGCCGGAGCCAGCTGGATCTCGGCGCTCGCCTGGCGCGGATCGGTGCGCCAGGCCACGGCCATCTCGCGCGAGGGATCGGCGCCCGCCGTCAGCACGATGCGGTCCGGCAGGCCCTTGGGCTTGAACGGCAGGCCGGGCGAGCGCGGGACCGGCTGCGCGGCCTCCTGGGCCAGGGCCAAGGTCGGGACGCCGAGCGCCGCCGGCAGCGCCATCAGGCACAGCGTCGCCGCGCCGATCAGCAGTTTCCGAAAGCCCATGATTTTCCCTCCGCCGACTGACGACCCAAGCGCGCCGTTCGAGGCGGTACCTGCCTGGCTTCCATGACAGATTGACGAAGGTCGAGAGGCTTTTCGGCGGAGGCTAGTCCTTGCGGCCCAGCGGGTGCTTGGTGCGCACCACCTCGGCCAGATGCTCGCCGGCCACGTGGGTGTAGATCTGGGTGGTGCCGATGTCGGCGTGGCCCAGCAGGGTCTGGATCACCCGCAGGTCGGCCCCGCCCTCCAGCAGGTGGGTGGCGAAGGCGTGGCGCAGCACGTGCGGGCTGACCTTCTCGCGGTCGATCCCGGCCGCGATCGCCGCATCCTCGAGCAGCTGCGAGACCCGCCGCGCCGTCAGCCGCCCGCCCTTGCCGCGCGAAGGGAACAGCCAGGGACTGTCCTTCGAGCCCTTTGGCAGAAATTGCAGCCTTCCCTCGAGATAGGCCTTCACTGCGGCGCGAGCGGCGTCGTTCAGCGGGGCCAGCCGCTCCTTGCCGCCCTTGCCCTTGACCATCAGGAAGGCGGGATCGCGCGCCAGGGCCGACAGCGGCAGGGCCAGCAGTTCCGAGATCCGCAGGCCCGAGGCGTAGAGCAGCTCGATGATGCACGACAGGCGCAGGCCCTGGGCGCCGTCCTTGGCCGAGGCGGCCGCCAGCAAGGCGTCGATCTCGGCCCGCGACAGCACCTTGGGCAGCGGCCGCCCCGCCTTGGGCGCGACCACGCGTCGCGACGGGTCGTCGGTGCGCCAGCCCTCGCCCAGCGCGAAGCGATAGAACTGCCGCACCGCCGAGCGACGCCGCGCCGCCGTCGCCGGCGACAGGCCGCGCGCGCCCAGGTCCTGGAAATAGGCCTCGACGGCTTCCGCGTCGGCGGCGTCGAGATCATTGCCCGTGCGCCCCAGGAAACCCCGGGCGTCGGCCAGGTCCTTCTCGTAGGCGCGCAGGGTGTTGGCGGCGGCCGCGCGCTCGACCGCCATCATCTCCAGGAAGGCTTCGACCCAGCCCTCTGACTTGCCGCCCGTTCCTGGGCCGCTCATTTCTTCTTCGGCGCCGGCTTGGCGGCGGGCTTGGGCGGGGCCGGCGGCGCGGGCAGCAGGCCCTCGACCGCCAGGGCGCGGGCGTCGGCGGAAAGTCCGGCGCGGTTCAGGGCCGCGACGATGCGGGCGCGGTCGGCGGCGGACGGACCCGCGACTCCGGCTTCGGCGGCGACTGACAGGGCCAGCACGGCGGCCTCGCCCTTGCGACCGGCGGCGGCCGCGCTGTCCAGCAGAGCCAGCCGCGCGGCCGAGGCAGTCGACTTGCCGCCGTCGAAGCCGGCGAAGGTCGCGCGGTCCTCGGGACTCAGCGCCCCGCCCAGGGCCTGCAGCACCACGGCCGCCGGCTGGGCCGGAGACTTGGCCCCGCCGCTCGCGCCCAGTTCCACCAGGCGATCCAGCGCCTGGTCGGTCGAGCCGCCGGAGGCCGCCGCCAGGGCGGCGTCGAACAGGGCCAGGTCCTGATTGCCGACGCCGGGGATGGCGTCGCCGGTCATCTTGCCCCGGATGGCCTGGGCGGTCTTGACGTCCCCGGCCGCCAGGGCCGCGCGCAGGAACAGGCCCGGATCGGTGATCGGCGCGTCGGCGGCGACCATGGCCGCGATCAGCGCCCCGGCGGCGCGGGCGGCGGCGGCGAAGTCGGCGCCTGGCTTGGCGCTCTTCAGGAAGGCCCAGTCGGCCGCCTGCGCGGCCGCCAGGTCCGCGGCCGGCGGCGCCAGCACGGCCCGGGTCGCCGGAGTGGCCGTGGCCGCGGCGGCCTGGAGGTCGAGCCCCAGTTTCCGCGACAGGGCGTAGTTGATCCCGGTGCGCAGGCTGGCGCCGCCGGTCGGCGCCGCGCCCGAAAGCAGGGCCGGCATCAGCCGGGCGTAGTCGGCGTCCTTTCCCTGCTGTTGGGCGAGGTTGAAGGTCAGCTGGGCCTCGGCGGTCTGGCCCGCGCGCGCCTGGCAGAAGGCCCGCAGGCGCAGCCAGTAGCCGGCCCCGCGATCCACGCCCAGGGCGTCGGCCACGGCGCAGGCGCGATCGTCGTCGCCGGCGATCAGGCTGGCCTCGGCCGCGGCCATGGCCAGGGCGGCGTTCTGGTCCAGGCCCGGCGTGCGGTCCATCACCCGCTTGGCGCCGGCCGCGTCGCCCAGGGCGATCAGGGCCAGCCCCCGCGCGCCGCCCATTTCCGGATCGTCGCCCACGCCGGCCGGGGCGCGCGCGCCCGTGGCCAGCACCCGCCGGGCGAAGTCGGCGAAGGCCGGCGACAGCGGCTTGGTCGCCAATTTCGGCAGGGTCTCGCGCATCAGGCCCGGCGAGGCGTCGTTCCACAGGTCGCCCGGCAGGCCGGTGTCGGCGGCCGGGTTGGAGAACAGGTCGGGCGGCGCCAGCGTGCTGACGGCCACCTCCTGGGCATGGGCGGCGGCGGCGAGAACGGAAACGGCGGCGGCGAGCGCCAGCGGGGAACGCGGGGAGAAGGCCATGACCCCCACTATGGCAAGGAAGCGCGGCAGGCAGAAGACGGTTGGAGGGCGATCGCGCGGCGAAAGGGCGTAACCGTGGTCGTCCATAAAAACTTGCGGGCGGCCGGGTTTGGGTCCACAGCGCGACTTGTGCCGCTTACCTAGCGTGAGCTTGAGCCCGTGGGGGGCTCCATACGTCCAGTTCGGACGGGAGTGGTCGAGCCGCGTCGATCATCCACGGGAGACCCCATGCCCTCCACCCTGTCCGACACCCGTAGCGCCATCGGTCCGTTGGCGCGGCTATGGCTGCTGCTGCTCGGCGCGATCATCGTGGCCGCGGGCCTGTTCTTCGTGGTCGGCGGCGGCAAGCTGCTGACGCTCGGCGGCAGCCCCTACTTCCTGCTCGCCGGCCTGGCGCTGGTCGCGGCGGGCGTGCAGATCGGCCGGGCCAAGGCCAGCGGGGCCCTGCTGTTCGGGGCGGTGTTCGTTCTGACGGTGCTCTGGGCGCTGTGGGAATCGGGCTTCTCGTTCTGGCCGCTGATCTCGCGCCTCCTGGCGCTCAGCGTCGGCGCGGCCGTGGTGGCCTTCTCCTATCCGCTGATGGCGCGCGCCAGCGGCAGGGCCTCGGCCATGGTTCCCGCCCTGGCGACCGGCGCGGTGCTGGCCGTGGGCGCCGCGGCGGGCTTCACCGCCATGTTCTTCCCCCATCCCACCGTGGCCTTCACCGGCGCGGCGGGGGCTCTCCTGCCGGTCGATCCGGCCAAGGCCCAGAAGAACTGGGAGGCCTACGGCAACACCCCCGGCGCCAGCCGCTTCGTGGCGCTGGACGAGATCACCCGCGACAATATCAAGGGCCTGAAGGTCGCCTGGACCTACCGCACCGGCGACATCGCGGTCAGCGACGGCAACGGCGCCGAGGACCAGGACACGCCGCTGCAGGTCGGTGACACCGTCTACATCTGCACCCCGCACAACAACGTCGTCGCGCTGGACGCCGACACCGGCGCCGAGAAGTGGAAGACGGTGATCGACGCTCGCGCCTCGGTCTGGATGCGCTGCCGGGGCCTGGCCTATTTCGACGCCGGCGCGCCGCTGCTGCAGCCGACCACGTCTGGCGCCAGCCCCGTGCTGGCCGCGATCGTGCCGGAAGGCGCGCCCTGCCGCCGCCGCATCCTGATGAACACCATCAACGCCGTGCTGATGGCCTTCGACGCCGACACCGGCAAGGCCTGCCAGGACTTCGGAACCGCCGGCCGCGTCGACCTGAAGGCGGGCCTGGGCGACGCGCCCGACCCGCAGTACCAGCTGACCGCGGCCCCCACCCTGGCCGGCACGACCATCGTGGTCGGCGGCCGCATCGCCGACAACGTCCAGGTCGACATGCCCGGCGGCGTCGTGCGCGGCTTCGACGTGATCACCGGCGCCCTGCGCTGGGCCTTCGACCCTGGCGATCCGTCGATCACCCAGGCGCCGCCGGCCGGCAAGACCTACGCCCGCTCGACGCCGAACGTCTGGTCGTCGATGTCGTACGACGCCGCTTCCAACACCGTGTTCATGCCGGTGGGCAGCGCCTCGGTCGATCTCTACGGCAAGACCCGCAGCGCGCTCGACCATCGCTACGGCGCCTCGATGCTGGCGCTGGACGCCACGACGGGCCGCGAGAAGTGGGTGTTCCAGACCGTCCACAACGACCTCTGGGACTTCGACGTGCCGATGCAGCCCAGCTTCATCGACTTCCCCAAGGCCGGCGGCGGAAGCACGCCCGCCCTCGTCTTCGGCACCAAGGCCGGCCAGCTCTACGTGCTCGACCGCGCCACCGGCCAGCCGCTGACCAAGGTCGAGAACGTGCCGGTCAAGGCCGCCGACATCCCCGGCGAGCCCTACGCTCTCAGCCAGCCGCGCTCGACCGGCATGCCGCAGATCGGCGCCCAGACGCTGAAGGAAGCCGACATGTGGGGGGCCACGCCCTTCGACCAGCTGCTGTGCCGCATCGCCTTCAAGGGCATGCGCTACGAGGGCCTCTACACCGCCCCCGGCACCGACAAGTCGCTGAGCTTCCCCGGCTCGCTGGGCGGCATGAACTGGGGCGGCCTGTCGACCGACCCGACCACCAACACCATCTTCGTCAACGACATGCGCCTGGGCCTGTGGGTGAAGATGGAACCCCAGGCGGCGAAAGCCACGGCCGCCGCCGGCGGCGAGGCGGTCAATACCGGCATGGGCGCCGTGCCGCTGAAGGGCACGCCCTATTCGGTGAACAAGAACCGCTTCCTGTCGGTGCTGGGCGTCCCCTGCCAGGCCCCGCCCTACGGCACGATGACCGCCATCGACATGACCACCCGCCAGATCAAGTGGCAGGTTCCGGTCGGCACGGTGCGCGACACCGGCCCGCTGGGGATCAAGATGGGTCTGCCGATGCCGATCGGCCTGCCCACCCTGGGCGGCAGCCTGGCCACGCAGGGCGGCCTCGTGTTCTTCGCCGGCAGCCAGGACTACTACCTGCGGGCCTTCGACTCGGCGACCGGCAAGGAGGTCTGGAAGGCTCGCCTGCCGGTCGGCAGCCAGGGCGGCCCGATGAGCTACCGCTCGCCCAGGAGCGGCAAGCAGTACGTGGTGATCACCGCCGGCGGCGCGCGCCAGTCTCCCGATCGCGGCGACTACGTGATCGCCTACGCGCTGAAATGAGGACGTCCCTCCAGCGGCTGGGCGCCGCCGCCGGCCTGGCGGCGGCCCTGGCCTGCGCGGTCTCGCCGGCCCTGGCCCAGTCGGCCGACCGCGCGACGCTTACCGGCGACTGGGGCGGCGCGCGCACCCGCGCGGCCGACGCCGGCGTGACCTTTCGCGGCGACTACGTCTCGGAGACCTTCAGCGTGCTGGACGGCGGCCTGAGGCGAGGCGGCGGCTACACCCAGCAGATCCGCGTCGGCGCCGACTTCGACCTCGACAAGCTGGCCGGCTGGACGGGCGGGATCCTGCACCTGACCTTCAACGACCGGCGCGGAAAGGGCGTGTCGTCCGACGTGGTCGGCAACCGCCTGCCGATCCAGGAGGCCTATGGCGGCCAGTACACGCGGCTGACCGAGCTGAGCATCGAGCAGCAGCTGGACGGCGGGCGGCTGGACCTGCGGGCGGGCTTCTTCGCCATGGGCAACGACCTGGGCGGCATGGCCATCGGCTGCAACCTGGTCAACGCCGCCTTCTGCGCCCACCCGCTGTCGATGTCGGGCGACAGCGGCTGGTACAACTATCCCAACGCCCGCTGGGGCGTGGCGGCGCGCTACGCGGTGCGGCCGGACCTGCTGGTGCGGACCGGCGGCTATCAGGTGAACCCGGCGCTGAACGACAAGCGCAATGCCTGGCGTCCGTTCGCTTCGGGCTCGACCGGCGTCATGCTGCCGCTGGAGGTCGGGTATGATCGCGGCGCGGCGGGGGGACTGCCGGGCCGCTACAAGCTGGGCGCCTATTACGACAGCTCGCGCGTCGCCCGGCAGGGCGAGAGCGGACGCGTGAAGGGCCGCTACGGCGTCTACCTGCTGGCCGACCAGATGATCTGGCGCGAAGGCAGCGGCGGCAGAGGCCTGTCGCTGTTCGGCCAGTTCACGGCCAATCCGAAGGCCTCGGCGCCGATCACCCGCTGGTACGAGGCGGGCCTCGTCAAGACCGGCACCTTCCCGGGTCGCGACGCCGACACCATCGCCCTGGGACTGGTGCACGCCGAGCTGAATCCGCGCCTGCGGCGGGCCTACGTGGACGCCGCCACGCCGCCCGTCGACTACGGCTCGCTGCCCGCGGGCGAGACCGCGATCGAGCTCAGCTACGGCTGGCAGGCGACGCGCTGGCTGACCGTCCGCCCGGACGTGCAATACATCATCGACCCCGGCGCGTTCGGCTATCGCGATACGCCCAACGCCCTGGTCGCGGGGGCGCAGGTCAAGGCGCAGTTCTGAACGGCGCGGGCCCCTTCCACGAAACATGGCGCCCGCCCCAGGAATAACCGCAGTCCCAAGCGTGGCGGCGCGGGCGCGGGTCGTGTATCGGGGGAGCCGACCATGACCGCCGATCTCGCTCCGCCCCGCTATCCAGACCTCCGTGACCGGACCATCGTGCTGGTCGGGCTGATGGGCGTGGGCAAGTCCAGCGTCGGGCGGCGGCTGGCCAACACCCTGGACCTGCCGTTCCGCGACGCCGACAACGAGGTCGAGCGCGCCGCCGGCCGATCGATCCCCGAGATCTTCGGCGAGATGGGCGAGGAGGCGTTCCGCGACGGCGAGCGCCGGGTCATCGCCCGCCTGCTCGACGAGCCCCCGCACGTGCTGGCCACCGGCGGCGGCGCCTTCGTCAACGCCGAGACCCGCGCCCTGATCAAGGACAAGGCCATCGCCATCTGGCTGAAGGCCGACCTGGAGCTTCTGGCCCGCCGCGTCGGCCGCAAGGACGGCCGGCCGCTGCTGAAGAACCGCGACCCGATGGACGTCCTGCGCGAGCAGGCGACCGCGCGCTATCCCGCCTATGGCGAGGCCCACCTGACCGTCGAGACCGGCGACACGCCGCACATGGTGGCCGTCGAGGCCGTCATCGCCGCCCTGCAGGGCCGCCTCGCCGCCGCGTCCGCTACCGGAGAGTAAGACCGTGATCCGCACCGTTCCCGTGGGCCTGGGCGATCGCGCCTACGACGTCGTCATCGGTACGGGCCTGATCGACAAGGCCGGCGAGCACGTGCTGCCGTTCCTTTCCAAGCGCAGGCGCTGCGCCGTGGTCACCGACGCCAATGTCGGCGAGCACCATGTCGAGCGGCTGTCGGTGTCGCTGGAGAAGGCCGGCGCCTCGGTCGACGTCATCGTGCTGCCGCCGGGCGAGGAGACCAAGAGCTTCGAGGGCCTGGCCCATCTGTCGGACCAACTGCTGGCGCTGAACCTCGAGCGCGGCGACATGATCGTGGCCTTCGGCGGCGGCGTGATCGGCGACCTCGCCGGCTTCGCGGCGGCGATCTACAAGCGCGGCGTCGACTTCATCCAGATCCCGACCTCGCTGCTGGCCCAGGTCGACAGCTCGGTCGGCGGCAAGACCGCCATCGACACCCCGCGCGGCAAGAACCTGATCGGCGCCTTCCACCAGCCGCGCCTCGTGCTGGCCGACCTCGACGTGCTGGCCACCCTGCCCGCCCGCGAGCTGGCCTGCGGCTATGCCGAGGTGATCAAGTACGGCCTGCTGGGCGACTTCGACTTCTTCGAATGGCTGGAGAAGAACGTCCACGCCGTGCTCGAGCGCGACACCGAGGCGCTGGTCCGGGCCGTCGGCCGCAGCGTCGAGATGAAGGCCGAGATCGTCGCCGAGGACGAGAAGGAGGCCGGCCGCCGCGCCCTGCTGAACCTCGGCCACACCTTCGGTCACGCCATCGAGGCCGAGATGGGCTTCGGCGACGCGCTCAAGCACGGCGAGGCGGTGGGCGTGGGCATGGCCCAGGCCTTCCGGTTCTCGGCGTCGCAAGGCCTGTGCCCGGCCCAGGACGCCGTCCGCGCCGTCGCCGCCATCAAGGCCGCCGGCCTGCCGACCACCCTGTCCGAGGTGCGCTCCGGGCCGTTCGGCGCCGACGCCCTGATCGCCCACATGGGCCAGGACAAGAAGGCCGAGGGCGGCGCCCTGACCTTCGTGCTTGTGCGCGGGATCGGCGAAGCCTTCGTCGCCAAGGGCGTCGATCCGGCCCCGCTGCGCGCCTTCCTGCTGACCGAAGGCGCGGCCGGCTGAAGACCCGCCCCTGACGCGAGACGGCCGTCTCACGCCCCGGCTTTCCTAAAAGCCAAGCTTGTTTACGATCGGGCGGAACCGCTCTGATTTCGGCGCGTTGACCTCGACGCGCCGTGTTGTCGGCGATGGGGTCTAGAGCGTGGCAGCCGAAAGTGTGAGCGGTTTCGGCGCCGGCCACGCTCCAGATATAGTCACGGAGCCCGTTCGCCCGTTTCTGTTCCAGAAACGGACGGGCTCCAGGGGGGGAGCCTAGGTGACCGTTTTGGAGGCCGACGCGGTGTCAGCGACGGAGGAGATTGCCGATCTCCGCCGACGGCTGGCCGAAGCGCAGGCCGCTCATGCCGACGAGGTGCGCCGCAACCAGGCGTTCAGCCGCATCGCCGCGGCGATCGGCGCGCACCAGAGCCTGGGCGAGACCGTCCAGGCGGTGATCGACGGCGGCGTCGAGCTGATCGGCGCCCAGTTCGGGGCCTTCTTCTACAACGTCGTCGACAAGGCCGGAGAGAGCTACATGCTCTACGGCCTGGCCGGCGCGCCGCCCGAGGCGTTCGCCGACTTCCCCATGCCGCGCAAGACGGCGATCTTCGCCCCCACCTTCGACGGCGTGGGCGTGGTCCGCTCCGACGACGTCACCGCCGACCCGCGCTATGGCCAGAACGCGCCCCGAAAGGGCATGCCCGAGGGCCACCTGCCAGTGCGCAGCTATCTGGCCGCTCCGGTCAAGACCGCCGACGGCCTGGTGCTGGGCGGCCTGTTCTTCGGCCACCGCGAGCCGGGCCGGTTCGACGCCCGGGCCGAGACGGTGATCGTGGGCCTGGCCGCCCAGGCCGCCGTCGCCATCGAATGGAGCCGGGCCGGCGAGGCCGGCGACCGCGAACTCACCGAACGCCGCCGCACCGAGGAGCGCCTGAAGTTCGCCCTCGATTCCGGACGCCTCGGCTCGTGGGAGCTGGACGTCGAGACCCGCGCCTACGACGCCTCCGACATCTGCAAGTCGAACTACGGCCGCGCCGCCGACCAGGACTTCGGCTTCGACGACCTGGTGGCCACCATCCATGCCAGCGACCGCGAACGGATGCTAAAGGCGATGGACGAGGCCATCCGCACGGGCGGCGACTACGACATCGAGTACCGCGTGGTCATCCCCAGCGGCGAAACCCGCTGGGTGCACGCCCGCGGCCGCGCCGCCGTGCGCGACGAGACGCCGGTGATCGGCGGCGGCGTGCGGCGCATGGCCGGGGTGTCGCTGGATGTCACCGAGCGCAAGCGGGCCGAGGAGCGCCAGCGCCTGCTGCTCAACGAACTGAACCACCGGGTGAAGAACACCCTGGTCACCGTCCAGTCGATGGCCGCCCAGACCCTGCGGGCCGCGGAAAACCTCGACGCCTTCCGCGAGGCCTTCGAGGCCCGGCTGATCGCCCTGTCGCAGACCCACAACCTGCTCACCGAGCAGAACTGGGAAAGCGCCAGCCTGCGCGAGATCGTCGACGCCGAGCTCGAGGCCTTCGCCGGCCGCGAACGGCTGGACTTCGACTACACCCGCGACCTGCGGCTCAATCCCAAGGCCACCGTCGCCGTCGGCATGGCCGTGCACGAACTGGCCACCAACGCCGCCAAGTATGGCGCGCTGTCGACGTCCGAGGGCCGGGTCACCGTGGCCTGGTCTGTGGAGCCGCCCCAGGCCCCCGGCCGGCTCGTCCTGACCTGGACCGAGCGCGGCGGCCCGCCCGTCACGACGCCGAGCCGCCGCGGCTTCGGCGCCCGCCTTCTGGAGAAGGGCCTCGCCGGCGAGTTGTCCGGCGTGGTCCGTCTCGCCTATGATCAATCAGGCCTGGTCTGCGCCATGACGCTGCCCCTCGCCGCCCTGGAGCCGTGAAACAGATGAAGACCCTCGCCGCCCTGAAGGTACTGGTGGTCGAAGACGAAGCCCTCGTCTCGATGCTGGTCGAGGACATGCTCGGCGACCTCGGCTGCGAGGTCGTGGGCCCCGCCGCCGAGATCGAGGAGGCCCTGCGGCTGGCCGGTTCGGCCGAGATCGACGCGGCCCTGCTCGACGTCAACCTCGGCGGCCGCCCGATCTTCCCGGTCGCCGACGCCCTGAAGGCCCGCGGCGTGCCCTTCGCCTTCGCCAGCGGCTATGGCGAGGCGGGCCTGACCGAGCCGCACAAGGGCTCGGCGGTGCTGCAGAAGCCGTTCCGCGAGGCCGACCTGCGCCGCGTGCTCGAAGGCCTGGCCGCCCAGGTCGCCTGACGCGGCGGGCCCTCGCCCGCCCCATCTTCGGATCTTCGACAGCCGCCCCGGTCGCCGGGGCGGCTGTTTTCGTTCGGCCGTGCGCCACGCCTGGCGCGCGAAGGACGGCGCGCAAAGAAAAAGGGCGGCGAGGTTGCCCTCGCCGCCCTTCCCGTCCCCCTAGAGGGCTGGGTTTCTTACCACTTCTTGCTGACGTTCACGAACATACGACGGCCGAGGATGTCGTAGGACGAGGCCAGACGCATGTTCGAGAAGCGGCTCGCCGACGACGACGAGTAGAACGGCGGCTGCTCGTCGAACACGTTGTTGATGCCGGCGATCACGGTGATGTCGTCGAACTTGCGACGCACCGAGATGTCGTGCGTGGCGTTGAACTCGATGTGACGCTTCACGTAGGCGGTCTGGTCACGGTACGTGATGATGTCCGTGCCGTAGCCGCTGTAGCTGTCGTCGACGTCCGAGGTCTTGCCGACCATCTGGGTGGCCCAGGTGACGGTCCAGTCGCCTTGGTTGTACGAAACGCCCGTGCGGCCCGCGAAGTCCGGATAGGCCGTGAAGCCTTGGTTCTTCACCGGATCCGCGCCGTTGCTCAGCTGGGTGTACCAGTCGAGGGTCCAGGTGAACTGGCCCGACACGGTCAGGGTGCCGTGCGGCAGTTCGTGGCGGTACACCGCGCTCAGGTCGAGGGCGTTGTTCCACTGCTTGGCCACGTTCAGGTAGGCGTCCGACACGGTCAGAACGGCGCCGAAGGTCGGCGACGAGGTGTCGGTGTTACGGGTGATCAGGCTGCAGTAGGCGCTGGTCGGGAAGTCAGGCGCATCCAGGCACGAGTCCAGGATGTTGGCGGCGCCGTAGCGCTGCACCTGATTGTTGACCGTCAGTTCCGAGTAGTCGAGCGAGACGTTCAGGTCGATGAAGCTCGGCGTGAAGACGATGCCGATCGACTTGTTGTCCGACTCTTCGGCTTCCAGGTAGCCAACGCCGCCCTTGGCGAAGATGGTGTAGGAGCCGGCGCCGCCGTGCGTGGAGTTCGCCGCGATGCCCAGGGCCGCGCAGTTGGCGCGCTGGCGGTCGGTGACGCCCGCCGTGGTGCCGTACTGGTAGCAGGGGTCCGAGGTCTGAGCCAGGAAGCTGCTCGACGAGCCGAGGTACAGTTCGTACAGCGCCGGAGCGCGGAACGAGGTGCCCTTGTTGGCGCGCAGGGCCCAGGTGGAGTTGATGTTCCACTTCAGGCCGGCCTTGTAGGTGCTGCTCGAGCCGTACGACTTGTAGTCCGAGTAGCGGGCCGAGTAGTTCAGCGTCAGGCTGTCGACCAGCGGCAGGTTCTTCAGCAGCGGAACTTCCAGTTCGCCGAAGAGCTCCTTCACTTCGTCCGAACCGTGCGTCTCGGCCGAGGCGGCCGAACCGTTGTAGTTGCTGTTGCGGCTGTTGTAGCCCGGGACGTCGTCCAGGCTTTCCTTACGCAGCTGGAAGCCGACGGCGGCGCCGACCATGCCGGCGGGCAGCTTGAACAGGTCGCCGCTGATCGAGCCTTCCACGTACTGGTAGACGTACTCGGTGTGGCCTTGCTCGTAGCCGTTCAGGAAGGCGTACTCTTCCGGCGTCAGGTAGCTGCCGCCGACGGTCGAGACCTTGCCCAGGTCGATGTTGGTCGGGCAGGTGGCGTTCGGCATGTTGGCCGAGATCGTCACGAGCGCCTGGTTGCATCGGGCGGCGCCCGACACGGCCAGCATGCGGTCGTTGTAGATGAAGTCTTGACCGTAGTCGCCCGACGACTTCGAGTACTGGCCGTAGATGTCCCAGTCCCAGTTGCCGAGAACCGGCAGCGATTCCGGCAGCACGCCGCGGACGCCGAGGACGGCGCGGGCGTAGTCGACGGTCTGGTCGCGGGTGACCGGCAGCACGAAGATCGGCGAGAAGGCCGAGGCGGCCAGCGGCGCGCCGGTCGGACCGACGTAGCTCGGGTTGTTGGCGAAGTTGAACGGGTTGGTCGGGTTGTTCGCGTTGATCGTCGGACCGATCTGGCGAATGCTGCGCTGTTCCGATTCACGACGGTTCAGCAGCAGTTCGCCGTAGATTTCCGTCTTTTCGGTCAGGTCGAAGCCGCCGCTGGCGAAGAACGACTTGCGGGTCACCGGCGACACGGCGTGGCGGTAGCCTTGCAGCGGCGAGTCGGTGGTCTGCAGCGCCTGGTTGGCGCGGGCGAAGGCCAGCGGGCTCGAGCAGTTGCCGGCCGTGCTGCTGCCGCAGTAGATCGAGTAGGCCGACTGGGTGCCGGCCAGATCGGCGCGGACGTCGGCCGTGACGGTGGCCAGGCTGCCGTTGACGCGGCGGAAGCCGTTCAGGTCCCAGCCGTTCGAGACGGCGGCGGCGTCCGGGATGTAGCGGGCGGTGCCGCGGATGTAGATGCCGGTCAGGGTGTTGAGGCACTTGTACGAACCGTCGGGCATGACGAGGTCGCGACGGGCGCCGGTCACCGGGTCGAAGGTGTAGTCCTGCGGGCAGTTCAGGTAGTCGCGGTCTTTGAAGCGCAGGCCGTTCGACTGGTAGTAGTCGCCGGCGACGTTCAGGTAGCCGCGGCTGAAGGTCCAGCCCTTGGAGATGTTGGCGCGGTAGACTTCACCGCCCTTGCTGAACGGCACGTTGGCGTAGACGGCCATTTCGCCGTCGTCGCTGTTGCGCTTCGTCATGATGTTCACGACGCCGGCGATGGCGTCCGAACCGTAGATCGACGAGGCGCCGCCGGTCAGGATTTCGGTGCGGTCGACGACCGAGCTCGGAATGACGTTCAGGTCGAACGGGCCGACGGTGCCGCCGATGCCGGCGGGACCGGCGCGGCGGCCGTTGATCAGGGTCAGGCTGCGCTGGGCGCCCAGGCCGCGGAGCGACAGGGTGTTGGCGCCGTTGCCGCCGGTGGTGACGAAGCCGGTGAAGTTGTTGTTGATCTGCTGGGAGGTGGAGCCGAGGATCGAGCTCTGCAGGATCGAAGCGGTGTCGACCTGGCCTTGCAGTTCGGCGCTTTCGCTGGTGATCACGGTCACCGGCGAGGCGCTGTTGAATTCCGAGCGCTTGATGCGCGAACCGGTGACGACCAGTTCTTCGACTTCGTTGGCCGCGGGCTCTTCGGCCTTCGGCGCCGGCTTGGCGGTCTGGGCCGAAGCGGCCGACACGACGCCAAGCATCGCGATACCCGCGATAACCGTCGTCGCGAGCAGATTTCTCTTATCAAACTTCATCAATGAAATTCCCCCGCGGGGCGCCCCCGCACTGCATTTCGCCAGCGGCACATCCCATACCGTCGGCGCGGCGAAACGTAACAGGTTTGCGACCCGCCTCAACGCACTTGGCCAAATTGTGACGCGGATGTCCGAGATCGTAGCAAATACGACACAGTTTTGCCCACAGGGCGGCGGAAGCGACCTCCAAGAACGATGATCCTTGGATGAAACTACTGGGCGCCCTAGGGCATGACGGGGGTTGAGGGGACGGCCAAGACGCTGCAATCATCAACCCCACGCTGCGCGCATGTCTTGTGCGCGCTCATGCAGATTCGGGGGAATCCTGTTGCTTTCCAAGCGTTTGAAGATTTCGACCATGGCCGCCCTGCTGGCGGCCACCGCGCTGTCCGTCGGCGCCGCCCCGGCGCTCGCCGCGCCCATGCCGGTCCCCGCCGACGCGCCCAGCGCGAAAGATCTTACCCGTTACGCGCTGATATCGAACGTGGCGATTTCCCGTGACGGCAAGCATATCGCCGCGCTGACCTCCGGCGACGGGGCCAAGATCAACATCAGCGTCTGGCGCACCGACGCCCTCGACAAGCCGCCGACGATCATCGGGTCGACCTCGATGGTCTTCAAGGGCGTGAGCTTCGTGAAGAACGACCGGCTGCGCGTGACGGCCATGCAGCCGCTGACGAACGGCTCGTGGAAAGGCCACGTCCAGAAGGTCTATTTCACCGATCTCGACGGCAAGACCTGGAACTCGCCGCTGGCCGACACCGGCGCGGCCAAGACCGACAGCGAGGCCGTCGAGCGCGCTCTGGCCAACCCCTTGGTGGTCGACAACCTTCCCAACGACCCCAAGAACGTGCTGGTCGTCGACCAGCGCCGCGGCGGCGAGGGCGACGTCTACAAGGTCAATGTCTACACCAACTCGGCCGAGCGCATCGACCGCATGGCCGGCCGCTACGGCGGCTTCGTCACCGACGCCAAGGGCGACATCCGCGGCCGCACCGACGTGGGCTACGAGGACGGCAAGGCCTACTTCGTCCAGCAGATCAAGAACGCCAAGACCGGGGTCTGGGAGGATCACTTCCGGTCCTACGCCCGTGATCGCAACTTCACGAACCTGGAAGGCTTCAGCACCGATCCCAACATCGCCTACGTGTCGATGGTCAAGACCAACGGCAAGCGCGGCGTCTACGTTTACGACATCGCCGCCAAGCAGGTTCTCGAGCCGCTGTTCGAACACAAGCTGTTCGACGCCAGCGGCATCCTGCTGGACGACAGCGGCGAACTGATCGGGGTGCCCTACGACGACGCGCGCGGCAGCATCTACTGGGTCGACGAGACGCTCGCCGCCCGCTTCAAGAGCGCCCGCACGGCCCTGGGCGTCAAGACCGAGCCTCTCTCCTGGACCGACCCCGACACCGACCAGAAGACCCGGTTCAACGTCTCGACCGACTTCGACATCTCGGTCGTCAGCGCGTCGGCCGACCGCGGGACCATCGTCATCGAGAAGTCGGGTCCCAAGCTGCCGGCCGAGTACTACCTGCTCGACAAGACCGGCAAGCTGACGCTGCTGGGCGGCTCTCGTCCGTGGATCAAGACCGCGACCCTCGGCCAGACCAAGCTCGTCCAGTACACCGCCCGCGACGGCCTGCCTGTGCCCGGCTTCCTGACCACGCCGCCGGCCAGCTTCGGCGAGGGTCCGCACCCGACCATCATCCTGCCGCACGGCGGCCCCTGGGCCCGCGACCATCTCGGCTGGGACGTCGCCGGCTGGGTGCAGTACTTCGCCTCGCGCGGCTACGTCGTGCTGCAGCCCCAGTATCGCGGCTCGATGGGCTGGGGCGAAAAGCTCTGGCGCGCCGGCGACCGCGAGTGGGGCGGCAAGATGCAGGACGACAAGGACGACGGCGCCAAGTGGCTGATCGACCAGAAGCTGGCCGATCCCGCCCGCATCGCCATGTTCGGCTATTCCTACGGCGGTTACGCGGCCCTGGCCGCGACCATCCGGCCCAACGGCCTCTATCAGTGCGCGGTCTCGGGCGCCGGCGGCAGCCTGTCGGACATGCGCAAGGCCACCGGCAACAGCCGCATCCTGCGCGAACGCCAGGCGCCGTCGGTGGGCGGCCTGGACGCCATCCAGAACGCCGGCGAGGCCAAGATCCCGGTCTTCCTCTACCACGGCGACCGCGACACCAACGTCGACATCAAGGACTCGCTGCGGTTCATCAACGGCCTGAAGAACGCCGGCAAGCCCTACAAGTGGCTTGAAATCAAGGACATGGGCCACGGCTACGCGACCATGACCCCCGAGATGATGGAGACCCAGCTGGTCGAGATCGACAAGTTCTTCCAGAACGAGTGCAAGCCCGGCGGCCTCTGAGGCGACCGGCGATCAGAACGGAAGGGGCGGCTCGCGAGAGCCGCCCTTTTTCGTGGTTCCTCCGCCGTCGCTCAGCGCCCCTTGGGCGGCGCCACCGAGAAGTCCATGTCGAACAGGGTAGGCACGTCGGTGACCCTGGCCCGCTCGATGGTCAGCAGCCGGGCCTTGGTGGTCGCGCCGCCGTCGGCGCTGAAGCCGCCCATCTTGCCGTCGGCGCCCAGCACCCGGTGACAGGGCACGACGATCGGCCAGGGGTTCTCGCCCAGGGCCTTGCCCACCGCCCGCATGGCCCCCGGTTCGCCCATGGCCCTGGCCACCTGGCCGTAGGTCGAGGTCTCGCCGGGGCGGATGGCGCGGGCGATCTCGTAGACCCGGCGGTTGAACGGCTGGACCACGGTCAGGTCCAGCGCCAGGTCGGCCAGGTCGTCGCGCCCTCCGGCCAGCAGGTCGATGATCCGGTCGGCCGCCTCGTCCACCTCGGCCGGCGGGGCGGTCTCGACGGCGTCGGGATAGCGCTTGCGCAGCCGCGCCCAGGCCGCGCCCGGCGCGGTCTCGGGCAGCTGCACGCCGATCAGTCCGGCCGCGCCCCACGCCAGGCCGCAGCGACCGATCGCCGTCTCGAAAAGCATGAAGCCCTGTCCCATCGCCTCCCAGATTAGCACCGCTATTGCGGGACGCGAGGGCCGGCCTCTACCTTTCCACGTTCAAGTTCGGAGACCGCCCTTGCGCCGCACCGCCCTGCTCGCCGCCGCCCTCGTCCTCGCCGCCGGTCAGGCCCTGGCCGGCGACATCCTGGTTCATGGCGGGCCGATCCACACCGGCGTGCCCGGCGCGCCCGCGGCCGAGGCGGTGCTGATCCGCGACAGGACCATCGCCTTCGTCGGGCCGCTGGCCGTCGCCCGCTCCAAGGCCGCCAAGGACGCGCGCGACATCGACCTGAAGGGCGGCGCGGCCTATCCCGGCTTCGTCGACGCCCATGCCCACCTGACCGGCATCGGCCTGCGCGAGCTGACCCTGAACCTCGACAAGACCGATTCCGTCGAGGCGCTGGTCGCCGCGGTGCGCGCCTACGCCCAGGCCCATCCCGGCGACGCGCCGATCGCCGGGCGCGGCTGGATCGAGACCCACTGGCCCGAGAAGCGCTTTCCCACCCGCGCCGATCTCGACCGCGCCGCGCCCGGCCGCATCGTCGTGCTGGGCCGCGCCGACGGCCACGCCGTGGTCGCCTCGACCGCCGCCCTGGCCAAGGCGGGCCTGACCCGCGACACCGCCGCCCCGGCCGGCGGACAGATCCTCAAGGACGAGACCGGCGAACCCACCGGCATGCTGGTCGACCACGCCCAGGCGCTGGTCGAGGGCGTGATCCCGCCGCCCTCCCCCGCCCTCAAGCGCCAGGCGCTGGAGACGGCCGGCCGGCTCTACGCCTCGCGCGGGTGGACCGGCCTGGGCAACATGAGCGTCGAGGCCCCGGACCTCGACCAGCTGCGCCAGCTCGCCGCCGAGGGCCGCTTCTCGCTGCGGGTCGACAACTACATGGACCCGTCCGGCGCCGCCGAGGTGCTGAAGACCGGCCCCAGCGCCGATCCCACCGGCCTCATTCGCCTGCGCGGGATCAAGCTCTACATGGACGGCGCCCTGGGCTCGCGCGGCGCGGCCCTGCTGGCGCCCTACAGCGACGCCGAGGGCCTGGGCCTGGTGCTGACCGAGCACGACCAGGGCCTGGCCCTGATGAGAAAGGCGCGGGCCGTGAACGCCCAGGTCGCCATGCACGCCATCGGCGATCGCGGCAACCGCATGGTGCTGGACTGGTTCGGCGAGGCGCTCGGTACGGAGACCGGCCGCCGCTGGCGCATCGAGCACGCCCAGGTGGTCGACGCCGCCGACCTGCCGCGCTTTGCGAAGCTGGGCGTCGTGGCCTCGATGCAGCCCAGCCACGCCATCGGCGACCTCTATTTCGCCCCCGCGCGCCTGGGCAAGGACCGCCTGAAGGGCGCCTACGCCTGGGCCGACATGCTGAAGAGCGGCGCTGTCGTGGCCGCCGGTTCGGACGCGCCGGTCGAGGTCGGCGATCCGCGCATCGAGTTCTACGCCGCCGTCGCCCGCAAGAGCCTGACCGGCTTCTCCAACGCCGACTGGCATCCGGAGGAAGCCGTCACCCGCCAGCAGGCCCTGCGGATGCTGACCTGGGCCCCGGCCTGGGCCGCCTTCGCCGACCAGCAGCGCGGCACGCTCGAGCCCGGCAAGGCCGCCGACCTCACCGCCTTCGACCGCGACCTGATGACCGTGCCCGAAGCGCAGATCCTGCAGGCCCAGCCGATCCTCACCGTGGTCGACGGCAAGGTGGCGTTCGAGCGGTAGGGGGCCGCCTACCAGGCCAGCAGCGCCAGTCCCGGGACATCCTGGAAGTCGGCCGGGTTGCAGGTGACCAGGGTGGCGCGATGGGTCAGCGCCTGGGCCGCGATCATCCGATCGAGGATCTTGCGGCGGGAGTAGCCGGTCGCCTGCACGATCGCCCGATAGGCGTCGGCCGCCTCGGCGCCGAAATCCAGCACCGGCAGGATATCGAGCATGGCGTCCAGCCGAGCCCGGCGCACGGCTACGTCCGCTGGCTCGCGATAGACACCGCCTTCCAGTTCGACGCGTGAGACGATCGACAGCAGCACCGCGCCATCCAACGCCGCGATCTTGGCTGAAATGACCGGATCGCCATCACGCAGGTGGATCGCCACGTTGGTGTCGAGGACGAAGGCCGCCACGCTCTAGAGGCCGGGCCGCTCGGGCAGGTCCTCGTCGTCGCGGACTTCCACGGCGCTCGGCTTGGGCAGATCGGCCAGCCGTGCGACCAGATCCTGAACCGTGCCGCGCGATGGATAGATCGTCAGCACGTCGCCAGCGCGGACCAGGGTAAGCTCGGTCTCCTCGGCGAACGCCACCTCCTTGGGCAGGCGAACGGCCTGGCTGTTGCCGCTGCGAAAGGTTCGAGTGCTGGACCGGGTCATCCGCGCCTCCAAGTATGCACCTGTATATACACCCCCAGAAGGCTCAGTTCCAGGCTTGCGCTAAGCCGCGTCCGCTCTCGGCGTCGCCAGCTCGATCGCCGCCAGCAGGTCGGCGAGGTTCAGCGGCTTGGCGACGAAGGCGTTCATGCCGGCGGCGAAGTAGGTCTCGACCTGGTGGGGCATGGCGTTGGCCGTCACCGCGATGATCGGGACGGCCGCCCGGCCGTGCGCCGCCTCGAACCGCCGGATGGCCTCGGCGGCGGCCAAGCCGTTGAGCTCCGGCATCTGGATGTCCATCAGGATCAGGTCGATCGCCGGATCGGCCTCGTAGGCGGCCACCGCCTGGCGGCCGTCGGCGGCCAGCGTCAGCTCGACCTCGAACGGCGCCAGCAGGGCCTGCAGCACCGTCTGGTTCACCAGGTTGTCCTCGGCCGCCAGGATGCGCAGCGCCGCTTGCGGGGCCGCCTGGGCGACAGGCGCGACGCCCTTCGTGGCGGCCTCCCCGGCCAATGCGACCAGCGGCAGGTCGACGCCGAAGGTCGCCCCCTGGCCCTCGCGGCTCTCCAGCCACAGCGTCCCGCCCATCCGCTCGGCCAGGCTGCGCGAGATGGTCAGGCCAAGGCCCGTGCCGCCATGGCGCCGGGTGGCCGAGGCGTCGGCCTGGGTGAAGGCCTTGAAGATCCGCTCGCGATCGGCCTCCGACACCCCCTCGCCGGTGTCGGCCACGATGAAGCGGAGGCCGGCCTCGCGCCGTTCGACCGATACGGCCACGCCGCCCTGGTCGGTGAACTTCACCGCGTTGACCACCAGGTTGCCGAGGATCTGGCGCAGGCGGGGCGCGTCGCCCAGCCACGAACCCGCCGCCGCCTCGTCCACTGCCAGCGTCAGCGCGAGGTCCTTCTCGGCGGCCAGCGGCGCGTAAGGCGCCAGCGCCAGCCGCACCGTCTCGTCGAGATCGAACGCGGCCTCGTTCAGCTCCATCCGGCCCGCCTCGATCTTGGAAAGGTCAAGGACGTCGTTGAGGATCTCCAGCAGGGCCGCCCCGGAGGCGCCGATGATCTCGAGCCGCTCGCGCTGGTCCTCGTCCAGGGCCTCGCGCGACATGACCTGGGTCATGCCGAGGATGCCGTTCAGCGGCGTGCGGATCTCGTGGCTCATATTGGCCAGGAACTCGCTCTTGGCGCGGCTGGCCCCTTCGGCCAGGCGCCGGGCCTCGATCTCGCGCTCGGTCACCGTCACGTGCTCGGTGATGTCGGTGATGATCAGCAGGAAGCCGCCGTCCTCGGCCGGCGTCAGCTTCAGCGACTGGAAGCGGCCGTCGGGCGAGCTGAAGGTGTCGGGCGACACCCATTCGCCGACCTGATCGTCGACCGCGTCGAGCACCGCCCTGGCCGCCTGGCGGGCCTGGGCGTCCATCGCGGTGCGCTCGGCGATCTCGCTCAGGCTCATGCCCCGCGCCAGGGTCAGGTCATAGGGTCGCGCGAAGTCGGCCAGGGTGGCGTTCCACACCTGCAGCAGGTTGTTGCGATCGAAATAGCCCAGGCCGATCGGCGCCCGGTTCAGCGCCGAGCGCAGGGTGGCGAAGGCCGAGCGATGGGCCAGGCGGTGGGTCAGCAGCATGCCGCAGCCGGCCAGGACGATCATCGACACCATGGCGATGACCGACCGCGCCAGCTCGTCGCGCGTGAACCGGCCCGCCGCCTCGACGTCGGCGATCGGCAGCAGAGTGACCGCCCCCATGCCCACGAAGTGCAGGCCGCAGACGGCCGCCGCCAGCAGCAGGATCGAGGCCGCGCGCCCGCGAAGACCGCTCTCGCGCCGCAGGTCCGCGAAGGCCAGGGCCGAAAGGCCGGCGGCGATCAGGACGGCGGCGACCAGCAGGTCGGACCGCCAGACCATCAGGGGATCGTTGCATAATGGGGTAAAACGAGAACGACTTTCCCCTTTTGATTCCGAACTGTTCTCGAACGGATTCTGGTCTGTTCTTCGACGTTCCGAATTTCGCAACAGTCCCCATCAGGGCCGGCAGTCGCATGGCCGAGACGCCGACGAAGTGCATGGCGGCGATGCTGGCGCCGCAGATCGCTCCGCCGGCCAGCCGCCACGTCCGCCCGGTCGCGGTCATGGCCACGCCCGCGCCGCCGGCCAGGCCGGCCAGCGCCACCACGAACGACAGGGCCGTCATCGGCTCGTCGAAGCTGAGCCGCAGCCCGGGCTGGAAGCCCAGCATGGCGATGAAGTGCGTGGCCCAGACGCCGCTGCCCAGCACCAGGCCCGTCAGCAGGATCCACGCCGCGCGGGCCGGTCCCGCCGCCGTCGCGCCCCGATGATAGGCGTGCACCCCCACGGCCATCGACGCCAGGCAGACGACGAGCGCCCAGATCACCAGCGTCGGGTCGTGCTGATCCAAACACCGAAGCGTGGCGAACATGGGTTCTTGGCCGGGACAAGCGTGAGCGGGAGGAACTCCCCGCCCTCATAGCCGCTCACCCTGGCCGGCATGGTTTACGGCCCGGGCGGCGGATCGTCGCACGGAGCGGTCCAGATCATGCGCCAGCGGCTTTAGCGATAGCGGACGAAGTAGGCCGAATAGGCCTCGTGGTATTCCAGGCTGACGACCTTGCGCGGCCGAAAGGGCGAGCAGTTCATCATCCGCCACATCCCGAACTGGCCGTAGGCCTGACCCTTCACCCTCAGCCGCCGATCGGCCTCGGCCGTGTCGTAAGGCGAACCGATGACGGCGCAGGGTTTCCTCAGCGCATGTTCCATCACCGGCCCCCAGCGGGGATCCCTGGCCAGTTCGGGCGCCACGATCACCGGCGCGCACCAAGCCCGCCAACGACAGTCGCCCAGATCCCAACTGCCTTTGGCCGCCACGCAGAAGGCGCGCTTGTCCAGGACGAACCGGGCCAAGGTTTCGGGCGTACAGAGCGGATACCCGCCTCCGGGCTGGCCCGGAAGCGGGCCGTTTACACCCAGATGGTCGAGATAGTTGCGCCCCGTGGCTTCGCCGACGACGGCGACGCTGGCCACCCCCGCATAGGCGAAGGAGATACCCGTACGGTCCTCCTTCAGCGACAGGGAGGGCGGAAACAGGGGCTGCCCGGCGCTCGCCAGCAGAAGCGCGATCGACGCGCCGACGTATGCGCCGGACATTCCACCACCCCATAAATGTGAATGCTCACTCACATTTATTTCGCATGCCCGCGCCGATACCGCAACCCATGAGCGAGGACGATCGCCTCCTTCCAAGCCTCCGCTTGCCTCGCCTCGATTCCCGCCCCACTTTCGTAAGGTCATGAGCGACCGTTCCACTGGCCTCGCCCCGTCGCGGCTCACCGCGGTCCTGGGGCCCACCAACACCGGCAAGACCCACCTGGCCGTCGAGCGGATGCTCGGCCACGGCTCGGGCATGATCGGCCTGCCGCTGCGCCTGCTGGCCCGCGAGATCTACGACCGCCTCGTCAAGCTGCGCGGCAAGGCGGCCGTGGCCCTGATCACCGGCGAGGAGAAGATCACCCCGCCGCGCGCGGCCTATTTCGTCTGCACGGTCGAGGCCATGCCGCTGGGCCGCGAGGTCGACTTCGTGGCTATCGACGAGATCCAGCTGTGCGCCGACCCCGAGCGCGGCCACATCTTCACCCACCGCCTGCTGCACGCCCGCGGCAAGTTCGAGACCATGCTGCTGGGCGCCTCGACCATGGCGCCGCTCGTGCGCCGGCTGCTGCCCGACGCCGAGATCGTCGGCCGCGAGCGGTTCTCCAACCTGTCCTACGCCGGCTCCAAGAAGCTGACCCGCCTGCCCCGGCGCACGGCCGTGGTCGCCTTCTCCACCGACGCGGTCTACGCCATCGCCGAGCTGATCCGCCGCCAGCGGGGCGGCGCGGCCGTGGTCATGGGCAGCCTTTCGCCCCGCACCCGCAACGCCCAGGTCGCCCTCTACCAGAGCGGCGAAGTCGACTTCCTGGTGGCCACCGACGCCATCGGCATGGGCCTGAACATGGACGTCGACCACGTGGCCTTCGCCGGCCTGCGCAAGTTCGACGGCCGCCGCACACGCTGGCTGCACCCGCAGGAGGTGGGCCAGATCGCCGGCCGCGCCGGCCGCTACACCCGCGACGGCACCTTCGGGGTGACCGGCGACTGCGAGGAGATGGACGAGGATCTGGTCCAGGCCGTCGAGGAGCACGCCTTCCAGCCGATCCTGGCGGCCGAATGGCGCAACGCCCGGCTCGACTTCGGCTCGCTGCAGGGCCTGCTGCGCTCGCTGTCCGAGCCGCCGAACCGTACCGGCCTGACCCTGTCGCAGGAGGCGCTGGACGAGCGCACCCTGCGCAAGCTGGCCGCCCACGAGGACGTCGTCGCCCGCTGCAAGACCGACCGCTCGGCCCTGCTGAAGCTGTGGGACGTCTGCCAGACGCCCGACTTCCGCAAGACCACCGACGACGACCACCAGCGGATGGTCCGCACCCTGTTCGACGACCTGACCACCGGCCGCAAGCGCCTGCCGGAAGACTGGATCAACGGTCAGTTCAAGGCGCTGGACCGCACCGACGGCGAGATCGACAGCCTGGCCGCGCGGCTGTCGGGCGTGCGCACCCTGTCCTACATCGCCAACCGCCCCGACTGGCTGGCCAACCCCGTCCACTGGCAGGGCCGCACCCGCGAGCTGGAAGACAAGATCAGCGACACCCTGCACGAGAAGCTGATGGCCCGGTTCATCGACCGTCGCACCAGCGTGCTGATGAAGCAGCTGGGCGAGCGCGAGACCCTGCTGGCCGGCGTCGCCCAGGACGGCGAGGTCAGCGTCGAGGGCCAGGTCGTGGGCCGGCTGACCGGCGTCACCTTCATTCCCGAAAAGGCTTCCACCCCGCTGGAAGAGCGCGCCCTGCGCAACGCCGCCCAGCGGGCGGTCGGCCCCGAGGTCGCCAGGCGCCTGGGCCTGCTGGCCGCCGAGCCGGACGAGGCCTTCGCCCTGACGCCGGACGGCGCGATCCTGTGGCGCGGCGAGGCGGCGGGCGCCGTGCGCTCGGGCGGCGACCTGATGTCGCCCCGCGCCCGGCTGCTGGGCGAGCTTGGTCCCGCGCCGGCGCGCGAGCGGGCCGAGCGGCGCCTCGACGCGTTCCTGGCCGCCGAGGTCGACCGCCATCTGGCGCCGCTGCGCAAGCTGCAGGCGGCGCTGGCCGGCGGCGAGCTGAAGGGCGTGCCGCGCGGCGTCGCCCACCGCCTGCTGGAGGCCGGCGGCGTGCTCGACAAGCGCCCCCTCGATCCCGAACTGAAGGCGCTCAGCCAGGCCGAGCGCCGCGCCCTGAAGAGCCTGGGGGTGCGCATCGGCGCCTTCTCGCTCTATGCGCCGGGCGTGCTGAAGCCCGAAGCCATCGCCTGCGCCCGGGCGCTGGATCCCGGCGGCTGGCGCGGACCGCTGGTCGGCCTCGCCCCCCTGCCCTCGCCGCCGCCCTCGCCCCGGGCCCTGGCCGCCAGCGGCCTGCGCGTCGCCGGCAAGCATCTGGTCCAGGTCGAGACCCTGGAGAAGCTCGACGCCCTCCTGCGTGCCGAGCAGCGTCCCGGCGGCGTGGTGCTGACCCCGGCGGCGCTGGAAGCCCTGGGCTGGACCCCGGCCGAGGCCTCCTCGCTGCTGCGCTCGCTCGACTACACCCCGGCGGTGCGGGCCAAGCCCGACGCGCCGATCATCTGGAAGCGTCGCGGCGCCCAGCGGCTGGAGCCAAAGCCGGTCAAGGCCCGCCCGGACTCGCCGTTCGCGGCCCTGGCCAAGCTGACCGAACCGCCGCCTCCGTCCGCTCGACGCAAGAAGCCGCGCCGCCGCAAGCCTGCCTCCGCCTCGCCGGAAAAGGCCGCCTCATGAGCGACGAGGCCCGCCACGACGCCGCGCACGAGGATCACTGCCGGGCCGACGTCTGGCTGTGGCGCGCCCGCTTCTTCAAGACCCGCTCGATGGCCGCCCGCTTCGTCGACGAGGGCCGCATCCGCCTGACCCGCGCCGGCGCCCCCGACAGCCGTATCGACAAGCCCTCGCGCAACCTCAAGGCCGGCGACGTCCTGGTCTTCGCCATCGGCGGCCGGCTGGTGAACGTGCGCATCCTCGACTGCGGCGAACGCCGGGGGCCGGCGCCAGAGGCGCGGGGGCTCTACGAGGCGCTGGAGGGGTAGGCTCTTCAGTGGCCAAACTTCAGAGCGGCCACGCCGGCGACGATCAGCGCCACGCCCAGATAGCGGGTCAGCGAGGTCGGGTCGCCGAAGACCAGCACTCCAACCAGGAAGGTGCCGGCCGCGCCGATACCGGTCCACACCGCATAGGCCGTACCGAGCGGGATCTGCCGCTGGGCGATGAACAGCAGCGTGCCGCTGGCGGCCATGAAGGCCAGGGCGACGGCGACGCCCAGCAGCCGCGTGCCCGGCGCCTGGGCCATTTTCAGGCCCACGGGCCAACCGATTTCCAGCAGGCCGGCGAAAACGAGGTACATCCAGGCCACGAAACGTCTCCTTTGATCGTCATTGATCGAGGCTGCCCGTTTAAATACGATCGTATTTGAATAATTCAAGGAGCCGCCGGATGGCCAGGCCACGCACGATGGATCGCGACCGCCTTCTCGACGCGGCCGAGGCCGTCGTGGCCAAGAGCGGCGCGGCCGCCCTGTCGTTCGGCGCCGTCGCGGCCGCGGCCGATGCGCCCAAGGCCAGCGTGCAGTCGGCCTTCGTCACCAAGGAGGGCATGATCAACGCCCTGCTCGACCGCTGGGCCGCCCAGGAGCAGGCGCGCTTCGACAAGGCCGTGGGCCCCTCGCCCACGCCGCGCGAAATCATCGCCGAGCACCTGCGCTCCACCGCCGGCGAAGAGGCCGAGACCATCAGCCGGGTCGCCACCCTGCTGGCGGCCGCCGCCGGCGGGGGCGAGAAGGTCGGCCCCATGGCCGACTGGTACGCCGCCCGGGTCGGCGACCTGTCGGCCGCGACGCCCGAGGCCCGCCGGCTACGGATCGCCTTCCTGGCGGCCGAGGGGCTGTTCTTCATCCGCCATCTGGTCGGTTTCGAGATCGGCGATACGCTCTGGCGCGAAATCTTCGACGATCTGCTGGCGCTGACGGACCCGGAAGCCGCTTCCCCATAGACGTCGCTACACAAAGCGCTACCTTGGGTCGAGTTTGTCCTGGGGGAGTACACAGCGTGGCGTCGTTCCGTCCGGCTCTGGCCGTCAGCCTGGCCCTTCTGCTTTCCGGCGTCGCCCACGCCCAGCCCGCCGTCGCCACCAGCAAGGCGCCCGCCGGGCCCGCCGCGCCGATCAAGGCCTACGACCTGCCGCAGATCGAGGCCTTCGGACGCGCCATCTATCGCCAGGACATCGCCGCCTGGCTGGCCAGCGACGCCCTGGGCGACAAGGTCCCCGACTTGAAGGCCGCCGGCCTCAAGGGCTGGCTGGTGGAGGACGACGGCAAGACCGCCAAGGTCCGCTTCCTGCGCGACAGGGGCGAGGGGCTGGAGATCGGCTACGACGTCGTGGTCGACGGCAAGGGCGCGGGTCCGGTCACCGAGCCGGCCGACCGCAAGCTGACCGAGGAGGAACGCCTGACCTTCGCGGCCCGCCAGGCCGCCATCGCCGTGCAGCCCAGGACCTGCCGGGCCGGCTACAACACCGCGATCGTCAAGGATCCCGACGGCGACGGCTTCATCGTCTGGCTGCTGGCGCCCGCCCCGGCCGCCGGCGCCATCCCGGTCGGCGGCCACTACCGGATCTTCGTCGCGGCCGACGGCAAGACGGTGAAACGCGTCGACGCCCTGTCGGCCTCGTGCCTGCTGCTCGAGAAGCCGAAGGCCGCCCAGGGCCAGCCGGCCATGGCCTTCGCCAGCCACATCGTCTCGCCCACCCCGGTCGAGACGCACGTGTTCCTGAGCTCGCTGTACAAGATGCCGCTGGCTGTCGGCGCCAATGGCGGAGAGGACGTCTGGATCGTCGACCAGGGCAAGATCCGCAAGACGAACCTGGGCAAAAAGTAGCGCCGGCGACGAGCGCGCATTGCAACCTTGAAACACATTGTCATGCGCCGCCTACGGTGCCGGTTGTGCGCCGTGGAGCTTCACCGTAGCGACGGCTAACAACGCCGCTCTTTCGCGCGGCCGCGTTCGGCCGCCCTGGGGTCCGCATGATCGATCGTCGCCTGTTGCTCGGGGGAGCGCTGTCGCTCGCCTCGACCTCTCTCGCCGGCTGCTACCGAGGCAAGATGGCCACGGCCGCCGACGGCCCGCGACGCCTCTACGAGCACGAGGGCCAGGCGATCTCGGCCGACGTGGTCGTCTACGGCGCGACCCCGGCCGGCGTCATGGCGGCCCTGGAGGTCGCCGAATCCCGCGCCTCGGTGGTGATCGTCGGCGGCTGGCGCGAGGCCCATGTCGGCGGGATGATGAGCGGCGGCCTGGGCTGGACCGACTTCCTCGACGCCAAGGCCTTCGGCGGCGCGGCCCTGCGCACGATCAAGGCGGTGTCGCGCGGCGGCGGCGAGGCGGGCAACCGCTTCAGCTTCAAGCCCAGCGCGGCCGAGGCCTATTTCGAATACATGCTGGCCCTCAAGCAGGTCTCCGTCGTCTATTCGCGCGGCGTCGTCGGCGTGACCAAGACCGACCGCCGCATCACCGGCTTCGAGACCGCCGACGGCCTGCGCGTCACGGGCCGGGTGTTCGTCGACGCCTCCTACGAGGGCGATCTGCTGGCCGCGGCCGGCGTCGGCTTCCAGGTCGGGCGCGAGGCCGCCTCGCCCCTCAACAACCTGGGCGGCTATCGCGGCGCCACACGCGAAGGCGAGACCAGCACCCACCAGTTCCAGATCCGCGGGCGGTCGATCGTCGTCGACCCGTTCCAGCGCCAGGGCGATCAGGCCAGCGGCCTGCTGCGCGGCGTCGCCCCGGGCGACCAGAAGCCGATCGGCGCCGCCGACAAGGCCGTCCAGGCCTACAATTTCCGCCTGACCATGAGCAACAGGCCGGGCCTGCGCATCGACCTGCCGTCGACGCCGCCGCCCGGCTACGACCGCGCCGACTACGAGGTGCTGTTCCGCTACGTGGCCGCCATCGGCCAGGCCGGCCTGAAGCACGGCGTCGACTGGTCGTTCGCCGACGACCTGATCTACGCCAACGACCTGGGCGACGGCTATTTCGACGTCAACGCCCGCGGCGGTTTCTCGACCGATCCGGTGCTGCTCAGCTGGGCCTATCCCACCGCCAGCTACGCCGAGCGCGAGGTGATCTGGAAGCGACACGAGAGCTTCATCCGCGGCTTCTTCTACGCCCTGGCCTGGGAGAAGGACGCGCGCCTGCCCGCCTCGCTGCAGCAGGAAGTGCGCCAGTGGGGCCTGGCCAAGGACCACTATGCGCGCCCGCACGCCAACGACTCGGCCGGCTGGCCCTACCAGCTGTACGTCCGCGAGGCCCGCCGCCTCGACAACGGCGCGATGTGGTCGGCGGCCGATCTCGACAAGGACGGCGCGCCACGCCTGTCGCGCGCCGTGGCCCTGGCCTCCTATCGCCAGGACAGCCACCTGGTGCAGCGCATCGCCGTCAAGGGCGAGCACGGCTGGACGATCTGGAACGAGGGCAATTTCGAGCAGAACTCGGGCGGCCGCGACCAGCGCTCGATCCTGCCGCTCGACATCATGCTGCCGCACCGCGACCAGGCCACCAACCTGCTCGCGCCCTTCGCCGTGGCGGCCTCGCACCAGGCGTTCTCGGCCATCCGCATGGAGATGACGTCGATGACGCTGGGCCAGGCGGCCGGCGCCGCGGCGGCCATGCTGTGCGCCCCCACGCGGCAGGCCGACGTCCAGGACGTCGACTACCGCACCCTGCGCGAAATCCTGGTCGCCGACGGGGTGGTGCTGGACGAACGCAACGCCGTCGGCATGGCCGAACTGCGCGGCGAACAGCTGATCCGCAAGATCAAGCGTCGCCTGGGCTAGGGCGCGCTAGCCGACGAACCCGTCGACGAAGCCCGGCACCCGTTCGGGCGGCATCGGGCGGCTGAAGTGATAGCCCTGGACCTGGTCGCAGCCATAGGCGGCCAGGGCCTCCAGCTGGTCCTGGTCCTCGACGCCCTCGGCGACCACCTTCATGCCCATCGAGCCGCCCAGGGTGATCACCGCCTTGACGATGGCCGCGTCCTCGGCGTTCTGCACGAAGCCCTTGTCGATCTTCAGCCGGTCGATCGGGAACTGGCGCAGGTTGGCCAGACTGGCGTAGCCGGTGCCGAAGTCGTCGAGCGCGATCATCACCCCGGCCGCGTGCAGCTTGCGCACCGTGTCGCTGACCACGTCCGACGCCCAGCCCATGTAGACCGTCTCGGTGACCTCGATGGTCAGGCGATCGCACGGCACGCCCCAGCGCGCCAGGCGCTCCTGCACCTCCTCGGCCAGGCGGCCGGAACGGAACTGGGCGGCCGAGATGTTCACCGCCACCCGGCCGAACTCGACGCCGGCGTCCAGCCAGGCGCGCATCTGCTTCAGCGCGGTTTCGAAGGCCACGTCGCCCAGCTTCAGCGACAGGTCCTGGTCCTCGAAGGCGGCCATGAAGCGATCGGGCGTCAGCACCCCCTGCTCGGGGTGGGCCCAGCGCATCAGCGCCTCGAAGCCGGCCACCGAACCGCTCTCCAGATCGATCACCGGCTGGTAGTAGAGGATGAACTCGTCGGCCTCGATCGCCGCGCGCACGTCGCGCAACAGCTCCAGCCGCTGCTCCAGGGCCGAGCGCATCGACGGGTCGAACAGGATCGAGCGGTTGCGGCCCTCGTCCTTGGCCCGATAGAGCGCGATGTCGGCGTTCTTGAAGATGTGGCTGGGATCGGCGTCCGGATCGCCGTGCAGGGCCGCGCCGATGCTGGCGCTGACCGAGAAGCTGCGGCCGCCGTGCTGGATCGGCTGGCGCAGCAGGTCCTGCAGCGACTTGATCGGCCGCAGCATGTCGGCCTCGCCATGCAGGCCGCGCAGGATCACCGCGAACTCGTCGCCGCCCAGGCGCGCCACCGTGTCGCCAGAGCGGAAGGCGTGGCGCAACACGTCGGCCAGCCGCCGCAGCAGGGCGTCGCCGGCGTCGTGGCCCAAGGTGTCGTTGATGTCCTTGAAGTGATCGACGTCGATCATGATCAGGCCGAAGATCTCACCAGCCATCTCGCAGGCGTCGACCGCCTCCTGGAACTTGCGCTGGAAATAGGCGCGGTTGGGCAGGCCCGTCAGGGGATCCCGGAAGGCCAGGTTCTCGACGGCCTCGGTCTGCCGGCGGCGGTCGGTGATGTCCTTGAACAGGTTGACGAGCCGCTCGGGCTTGCCGTCGGCGCCCAGGAACCGCTTGCCCACCGAGCGCACCCAGGTTTCGACCCCGTCGTCGCGGTTGAGGCGGAACTCGAACACCGCCGCCTCGCCGTCGCGGCGGGCGCGCATGATCTGGGCCATCCGCTCGCGATCGTCCTCGTGCACGATTTCCAGCGGGTCGCGGTCGAACAGGCACCACTTCTCGAGCTCGAGACAGGTGCCCGAGACATAGACCTCGCCGGTCTTCAGATCGACCTCGCGCACCATCAGGTCGTCGAGCTCCAGCGCCAGCTTCAGCCGCTGCTCGTTACGCTCGGCCCGAAGCGCGGTCTGGGCGTAGCCGGTGACGTCGCGGGCGGTGACGATGACGGCGAAGATCGTCCCCTCGTCGTCGCGGCAGGCGGCGAACTCGCTGCGCCAGATGCGCTGGCCGTCGTGCCCGGTCTGGGCCCGGTAGCGCGAGAACGACTCGCCGGACGCCAGGCAGCGATCCAGGCTCTCGACGTCCTCCAGGTTCATCAGGCAGCGGGCGAAGGGCTCGCCCGGACGCAGGTTCGGGGTCAGGTCCTCGTCGCGCCACTCGGGGCTGACGGCGACCAGGCGGCCGCTGCGGTCGATCAGCGCGGCGGCGAACGGCGCATGCGCGACGAAGGCCTCGAACGACGCCATTCGAAGCCGTAGTTGCGCGTGGATGTCATCGGCCGCCATCAGCGGCGCGGGCTTCAAGGCCATGGAGAGCAATTCTGCTGTCGGCTTCCCGACGTTGTTCTTGGACGCGTCCTCAACCGCACAGTGAAACGCTCTTCCATAAGAAAAGGTATCTTTCGACGAACGCCGTTGTGCAGCGTCGAAAACCCGACGTAGCGGCGGATCGGCGACGAATTTGCCTGTCGTCCTGCGGGCGCCATGAGAAATCCTGCGGGTCCCGCGCACGGCGCCGCATTGACATTCGGCGCCGTCGCTCCGAAAACGCGGCCGCGTTAAGTCCGTCCCAGAAAGCCGCCAAGTTCCGATGACCTACATCGTCACCGACGCCTGCATCCGCTGCAAGTTCATGGACTGCGTCGAGGTGTGCCCGGTGGATTGCTTCTACGAGGGCGAGAACACCCTCGTGATCAATCCGGACGAATGCATCGACTGCGGCGTCTGCGAGCCGGAATGCCCGGTCGACGCCATCAAGCCGGACACCGAGGACGACGCCGACGGCAAGTGGCTGCGGATCAACTCCGACTACGCCAAGGTCTGGCCGAACATCACCGTGAAGGGCGAACCGCCGGCCGACCGCGCCGACTTCGAGCGCGAGACCGGCAAGTTCGAGAAGTACTTCAGCGAAAAGCCCGGCAAGGGCTCCTGATCCACGCAAAATCCGGCGTATGGCGGCCAGATTCGAGCCGCCATACCCCAGGTTGGGGTCGCAAGCCTTTCATGAGGCTGAATTTTATGCTATTGTCGCCCTCGACGTGACGGGTGCGGCCTCGCACCTGCATGTCTCGTGGAAGACGACAGCCGCTCCAACGGCTCGCCCGATCGAAGGCGAAGGGTGACTTAAGAGACACTCCAAATCCTGATCCGACTTGGCCCCGCCTCTCCGACGGTCGGGTTGCTATCGCTTTTTGGAATGTTTGGAAACGGCGTTTTGGGCGCAAGCCCAATTTTATGAGGACGAACGAATGAGCAAGAGCGGTCTGGAATTCTCGGTCGGCGATCACGTCGTCTATCCCGCCCACGGCGTGGGGACGATCCAGGGCATCGAGACCCAGGAAGTGGCCGGGATGTCGCTCGAGGTTTACGTCATCACCTTCGACCACGAGAAGATGACCCTTCGCGTCCCGACCAAGAAGGCCAAGGTCGCCGGCCTGCGCCCGCTCGCCGAAGGCGACGTCGTCAGCCAGGCCCTGACCACCCTGAAGGGCCGCGCCCGCGTGAAGCGCACCATGTGGTCGCGCCGCGCCCAGGAATACGAAGCCAAGATCAACTCGGGCGACCTGGTGTCGATCGCCGAGGTGGTCCGCGACCTGCACCGCGCCGAGAACCAGCCGGAACAGTCCTATTCGGAGCGCCAGCTCTATGAATCGGCCCTGGACCGCATGGCCCGTGAAGTCGCCGCCATCGAACGCATCGACCGCGAAGCCGCCATCGGCATCCTGACCAAGTCGCTGGTCAAGACCGCCGCCTGAGGCGTCTGCTTCAAGTCCGAGCTTCCGAAGACGCCCCCGGCTCCGCCGGGGGCGTTTTTCGTTGCGGAGAAGGTCGCGCGGAAGTGGAATTCGGCAAGCGTTGCAATAAGCTGGACAGATGACCTGGTTCGCACGTTTACGTACGATCTTTCGCCGCCGCCCGATTGGTCTGGCCCTTGCCCCCGGGGGCGCGTTGCTGATCGGCGCCGCCTCGCCCCTGCTGGCTTGCGCGCCCGCCGAAACACCGCCGTTCAAAGCCGTCGCCATGTCCGGCCCATGGGTCGTCGACCAAGCCAACTGGCTGGACGACGACACCGTGGTCTTCACGGGTTTTCCCGAGGAAACGACCTGGGCGAACGACGCTCCGCCGCCGCGCAAGGTCTATATCTGGCGGATAGGCGGCGATCTGCGCACGCTCCCGACCGGCGATGACAAAGTCAGACAAGGCTGCGTGGACCGGGGGCGCCTCGCCTACACCGCCGGCAAAGACCTGATCACGCTCTCCGACGATGGACGGCGGGATATTCGCCCCGAGCGCACCGAGGACATGCCGTTCAGCCAGGATCGGTCCCGCTGCGCGCCCGTAGGCGATATCCGCATGCACGGCCGCCGCTGGGCGCCCAACAGGTCAGGCTCGCGATATCTGGACTTCGGCCCGCGACCGCCGCCTGGCGGCTACGATATCGACGCCGTGGCGGACATCTCGCTGGAAGACCCGGCCACCGGGCGGCGCCAGGCCCTTCCCAGCATCAACTCGCCGGTCAGCGACGTGCACGTCCAGACGCCGCGCTGGGACGACTCCTTCGTGCTCTGGGACGCCTGGGGCCTGGCCACGGATCGACGGAACACCTTGGTCGACGTGCCGGTCTACCGAGTTTATCCGAACGGGGCCGTGCAGGTTCGGCGACTTGCCAATCACTCCTCGCTCTGGACCAGAAGTTTCGTGGCCTACCGCGACGGCTACCTGGCGGCGACGGCCGGCAGCGGTCAGGCCGAGCACGCCGGGCTGTTCCTGCTGAGCGAGGCCAAGGCCGAACGCGTGCTCAAGGGCTTCATGATGGAGCCCGTCGTCTCTCCGTCAGGCTGCCGGCTGGCCGTCAATGACCACATCGACCTGCGGGGTCGCAACCTGCCGATGTTTCGCCTGAAGATCATCGATCTTTGCGGAAAGTCGGAGCCGGGAGCCGCCCCGGCTCGATGACGACCGCGCCGCGCACGCGCCTGGGCTCTCGCCCCGGTTCCACCGCGTGCTGATGAGCCCTCGGCGCCGGCGCTTGGCAGACGCCTCGCGCCCGTTCAATCTTCGAGCCTGATCGGAACCCGCCATGGCCGCCGAACCCAAGACCCGCCCCACCGACGCCAGCGTCGACGACTTCCTGGCCGCCTCGCCGCCGGCCCGCCAGGCCGACGCGGCGGTCGTCCGCGACCTGCTGGCCGAAATCGCCGGCGCGCCGGCCGTGATGTGGGGCCCCTCGATCGTCGGCTTCGGCGCCTACCAGACCCCCGGGCCTAAGCCGATGGACTGGCCGCTCCTGGGCTTCTCGCCGCGCAAGACCGAGCTGGTGCTCTACTTCGCCTCCGACTTCCCCGAACGCGAGGCCCTGCTGGCGCGGCTGGGCAAGCACCGCTCCGCCGTGTCCTGCGTCTACATCAAACGCCTGGCCGACATCGACCTGGCCGTCCTGCGCGAGATGGCGCAGGCCTCCGCCGCCTGGACCCGCGGCGGCCATACGGCCTGCTGAGTCCTAGGCCGGCTTCTTCCGCAGCACGCGGGCCCGGCGCTTCTTCAGCCAGATGACCACGCCGGTGACGCTGAGCGCGGCGACCACCAGGCCGGTCAGCGAGATCAGGATGCGGCCGGGAACGCCCAGGATCCGGCCCGAGTGCAGCGGGAACTGCGCCTGGACGAAGATGTCGGCCGCCGTGCCCTTCCACGGCAGGCGCTCGCCCAGGTAACGGCCGTCGGCGCCGTCGTAATAGAGGTAGGGCGGGCCCACGCCGCCGGCTCCGTGGTCGTCGCCCACCTTGTGGAAGGCCACGCCGTAGATGCCGTAGTGCGCCGAATAGAAGGCGCCGCCCACCGGCGCGGTGAAGCCCCGCGCCTTCGCATCGGCCTGAGCCTTGGCGATGATCGCCTCGTAGGTCTGCCGGGGCAGGATCGGGTTGTCGTGGCTGGTCGGCACGCGAGTGTCGAACGGCGTCGGCGTCACCTTCGAGACCTTTGACATCACCGGATAGAACACCTCGCTGTAGAGGTTCAGCGAGAAGGCGGTGAAGGCCACCACGAACAGCACGCCCCACAGCCACAGGCCGAACGCCCGGTGGATGTCGAAGTTGATCCGGTAGGCGCTGGCCTTGGTCTTGATCTGCCAGGCCGGCTTCCAGCGGCTCCAGAAGCCCTTGGCCGGCTTGCGGCCGTTAGTCGAGGACGGCGGCAGGGTCAGGTAGAAGCCGACGAAGCAGTCCAGCGTCCACAGGATGGCGATCACGCCCAGCAGCCAGATCCCCCAGCGGTCGATCCCCCAGAACTCGGGGATGTGCAGGGTGTAGTGCAGCACGTAGAGGAACGAGACGAAGGTCTCGGTCTTGATCGGCCAGACCGCGCCCCACTCGCGCCGGCCCTGCTCGGCGCCGGTCGCCGGATCGACGAACACCTGGTTGTAGCCCAGCTCGTAGTGCTTGCCGGTCTTGGGGTCCTGGCGGGCGTCGACGCCGATGGCCAGGGTCTCGCCCGGCTCGGCGAACAGCGGAAAGTAGGAGACGATCACCCGCGGATCGCGCGCCTCGACCTGCTTGACGATGTCCAGCGTGGGCAGGGCCTGGCCGCCCGACTGGGCATGCATCAGGTGCGGGTTGAGCACGTCGTCCAGTTCGTGGTCCCACGAGATCACCGCGCCGGTGACGCCCGAGATGAACAGGAAGCCGGCCATGATCAGACCCACCCAGCGGTGGATGAAGGTCAGGGTCGGTCGCACGGCGGCGCGAACCGCGCTGGCCGCGCCGGCGGCCCGGCGCACGGGCTGCGAGGCCGGCGGCGCGTAGGGCGTATCGAGATTGCGCGCGTCCATTCCGGCCGCCTCCAGCTGCTCGTAGCCAAGCGGAGCCGGCGCGCGCGATCGCGCCGGCTCCCTGAGGGTATTTCTAAGAACGGTTCTTAGAAACGGTGGTCAAGACGGACCGACGCGTTTCGCGGCGCGGCGTAGTAGGCCTGCCCCCACATCAGGCTGTTCAGGTACTTCTCGTCGCCGACGTTGCGGACGTTGAGCGTCGCGCGGATCTTGTCGGTGACGTCGACGCCGGCCATCAGGTCGAACACCGCATAGGCGTCCTGGGTGACCGGCACGCCGTCCATGGCGATGTCGTCCTGCCAGCGCACCGAGGCGCCGACCGTCAGGTTGCGCAGCGACGGCACGGTGTAGGTGGTCGAGGCCTTCAGGGTCTTGCGCGGCAGGAACACGCGGGCGTCGGCGCCCGTGGCCGAGTCCTCGATCTCCAAGGCCGTCCAGCCGGCGTTGACGCGCCAGTTGTCGGTGATCCGGCCGGCGACCTCGATCTCGTAGCCCTTCGACTCGGTGTCCTGGGCCGCGTAGTAGCTCTTGCCGTCATCGAAATAGCCGGCCCAGGCGGCCAGGCCGTTCTGCTTGGCCTTGAAGATCGCGCCGGTCACGTAGAGGCGGCCGTCGAACCACTCGCTCTTCACGCCGGCCTCGTAGCTCTTGCCGTGGACCGCGGCGAGCGTGCGGTGCGTGGAGTCGACCTCGGACTGCGGATTGAAGATGTCGGTATAGCTGGCGTAGAGCGACACGTTGCCGGTCACGTCGTAGGTCGCGCCCAGATAGGGGCTGACCTTGTCCTCGTCGCGAGCCTGGTCGGCGCCGTACGAGAAGCCGTAGCTCTTCAGCTTCAGGGCGTTGAAGCCGGCCACGACCTTCAGCTGGTCGGTGACGCTGAGGTGGGTGGCGGCGTAGAAGCGGGCCAGCTTGGTGGTCTCGTTGGCCGCCAGGTAAGCGCCCGGATAGGTCGGCTCGGTCGGCTGGGTAGAGCCCCAGGTCGAGACCGGCGCGTAGACCACGGTGTCGCCTGAGAAGTCCTCGTACTCGTGGCCTTCCGAGCGCGAGACCTGGCCGCCGACCACCAACTGGTGGGTGCGGCCGAAGGCCTGGAACGGACCCGAGGCGTAGGTGTCCAGCGTGTAGCTCTCGTAGATCGAGGGGTAGACGCCCGCCATGCCCTTCACGCCCAGGCCCGTGACCGGGTCGATGCTGGGATCGGCGTAGGCGTAGAGCAGCTTGGCCTTTTCCTGGAAGCGCTTGGCCGTGGCGATGGCCTTGATCCGCCAGCCGTTGTCGAGGCGATGCTCCACCTCGGCGAAGGCCTGCTGGTCGCGCACGTCCCAATAGGTCCAGTCGGCCGAGGTCGAGGCCGAGACGTCGTAGTTGATCAGCGAGCCGTCCGAATAGACCAGCGGCAGGGCGCCCCACAGCACGCCGTCGGCGCGGTTGTCCTGCATCGACCAGCCGAAGGTGGCCGTGGTGTTGGGCGTCACGTCCCAGGCCAGCAGGGCCGCGTAGACGTTGCGGTTGACGTGGTAGTGGTCGAGGTAGGAGTCCTTGTCCTCGTTGGCGTAGATCAGCCGGCCGCGCAGCGTGCCGCTCTCGTTCAGCGGGCCCGAGACGTCGGCCTCGAGGCGCTTGGCGTCCCACGAGCCGTACTGCAGGGCGCCGCTGGCCTGGAATTCGGCGGTCGGGCGCTTGCGCACATAGTTGACGGTGGCCGACGGGTTGCCGGTGCCGGTCATCATGCTGTTGGCGCCGCGCACCACTTCCACGCGGTCGAACAGCACGGTGTCGAGGTCGCCGAACTGGATGCCCCAGATCAGCGGCAGGCCCACGCCGTCGACCTGGAAGTTGGTGATGTCGAAGCCGCGCGAGTTGTAATAGGTGCGGTCGGTCTCGACCCGCTCGACATTGACGCCCGTGGCCTGGGCCAGCAGGTCGTTGACGCTGGTCAGGGCGAAGTTCTTGATCATCGTCTGGTCGACGATGCTGACCGACTGCGGGGTTTCGCGGAAGCTCATGTCCAGGCCCGTCACCGCCGAGGTGCGGGTCTTGGCGCCGGTGACCACCACGCCCTCGAGGTTCGCCTCGGCCGGCGCGTCGGCGGCCGGCGCAGCGTCCATCGCGGGTGCGTCGGCGGCATGGGCGGCGGCGGCCAGCACGGCCGGGCTCATGGCGGCGGCGAGTAGAAGGGCGCGCAGGGATCGGGGCATCAAGAGGGCTCTCACAAAAACGATAATGACTCGCAAAAGCGAATAGGCGTCGCGATCGCCGGGTGTCAAACTTGACCGGAGCGGTTCATCGAATTGAGTTATTGATGCGACTTTTCGGCCACGGCACGGGAAAGTGGCGCCTGGTTAGCGCTACCAATTGGGACTGGCGAAACGTGTCCGCGCCATGCGAAACCTTGCTGGAACAGTACGCTTAGCATCAGGGCCGACATGTCTTTCAACGCTCCGACACGCCGCGCGACCCTCACCGGCCTTCTTCTCGGGGCAAGCATGACAGCGCTGCCTTTCGGCGCAAGCGCGGCGATGCGCGCCCTGCCCTACCGCTGGCGCAACGTCCGGGTCGGCGGCGGCGGCTTCGTGCCGAACGTGGTGTTCAGCCGCGTCGAGAAGGGCCTGGCCTATCTGCGCTCCGACATGGGCGGCGCCTATCGCTGGCAGGCCTCGGAAGGCCGCTGGATCCCGCTGCTCGACGACCAGGCCCAAGGCAGCTGGCAGGGCGTCGAGAGCGTGGCCCCCGACCCGCTCGACCCGAACGTCGTCTACCTGGCCTGCGGCATGGGCCGGCCCGACCCGGCCGCCATCCTGCGCTCCGACAACCGCGGCGCCGACTGGACCGTGATCCCCGTCGCCTTCCGCATGGGCGGCAACGAGGACGGCCGGGGCCTGGGCGAGCGCCTGGCCGTCGATCCCAACGACACCCGCACCCTTTACTTCGCCTCGCGCCACGACGGCCTGCAGGTCAGCCGCGACCGGGGCGCGACCTGGGAGAAGTCGAAAAGCTTCCCGCTGCCGGGCCTGGGCCTCAACGCCCGCCCCGCGCCTACCCACGGCGGCCTGTCGTTCGTGATCTTCGATCCCCGTAGCGGCGAGCCGGGCCGCGGTTCGAGGACGATCTTCGTCGGCGTCGCCGATCCGTCCGAGCACCACCTGTGGCGCAGCGACGACGGCGGCGCGAGCTGGAAGCCGGTCCCCGCCCCTCACCCCTATCTCGCCTGCAAGGCGGCGCTGGACCGGGACGGCCGGCTCTATGTCACCTATTCCAGCGGCGTTGGTCCGTCGAACGTGGCCGACGGCGCGGTCTGGCGGCTCGATACGGCGACCGACGCCTGGACCGAGATCACCCCCGCCCGGCCCCTGCCCCAGCGCGGCGGCGGCTTCATGGGCGTGGCGGTCGACGCCAACGGCGCGGTGGCCGTCACCAGCCTCAACCGCTGGAACCCGCACGACGCGCTGTGGCGCTCCACCGACCACGGCGCCAGCTGGACCGACCTCTATCCCGACGCCCGCCGCGACGTGACGACGACGCCGTTCCTCTACTGGGGCGAGCCGCAGGCCGACTTCGGCTGGTGGATGGCGGGCCTGGCCATCGATCCGTTCGACCCCGACTTCGCCTGCTACACCACCGGCGCGACCATCTACGCCACGCGCGAGTTCACCAAGGCCGCCGCCGGCCGCCCGACCACCTGGTTCCCATGGGTGGAGGGCATCGAGCAGACGGCGATCATCACCCTGGCCAGCCTGCCCGAAGGTCCCCAGCTGCTCAGCGGCTTCGGCGACATCTCCGGCTTCGTCCACGACGACCTCTCGGTCTCGCCGACCGACCAGTTCACGACGCCCGTGTTCGGCAACACCAACTTCATCGACTATGCCGGCCGCAAGCCCGCCATCGTCGTCCGCAGCGGCACGCCGCACCAGCGCCACGGCGGCCCCACCCTGGCCTGGTCGGGCGACCATGGCCGCACCTGGGCCCCGATGACCGCGCCACGGATCGCGGACGCTCCGCCGCCGCCCGGCCAGGGCCGGCGCGGTCCCGACCCGCACGACGACGCCGCCATCGTCGTCAACGCCGACGGCGCGGTGTTCATGGTCATGACCGCCCAGCCCCAGGTCACCCGCGACCGGGGCGCGACCTGGACCGCCAGCCGGGGTCTGCCCGCCTGGGTCCGCCCCGTGCCCGACCGCGTCGATCCCGCCCGGTTCACGGCCCTCGACCTCTCGACCGGCAAGCGCTTCGTCAGCACCGACGCGGGCGCGAGCTTCGCCGAGGCCCCGACGCGCGGCCTGCCCGCCGACATCTCCGCCGACCAGGTGACCTGGCGCGAAATCCCCTGGCCGCTGAAGGCCGTTCCCGGCCAGGCAGGCCGCCTGTGGTTCGTCTCGACGCAAGGCCTGTTCCGCTCCACCGACGGCGGCGCCCGCTTCTCGCGGATCGACGGCGGCGTGCAGGTCGACCAGCTCGACTTCGGCGCCCCGCCGCCAGGCAAGACCCATCCGGCGCTGTTCGCCATCGGCCGCAAGGACGGGGTGCGGGCGATCTGGCGCTCGGACGACGAGGGCGAGAGCTGGGTCCGCGTCAACGACGGCCGCCACGAGTACGGCCGCCGCTTCCGCTGCCTGGCGGCGGACATGCGGACGTATGGGCGGGTCTATGTCGGTACGGACGGGCGCGGGATCGTCTTCGGCGAGCCGGCCTGAGCCCCTTCGTCCAAGGCGGGACCGGCCGCCGCGTCAGGCCGCCCCGTCAGGCCGCTTGGCCGAACCCGTGCACGGCGTCGCGCAGGTGGCCGAAATTGATCGGCTTGGACAGCACCGTCACGTCCTCGAAGCCCTTGCGCGGCAGGGCCCCGTAGCCGGTGGCGAAGACGAACGGCACGCCCTTGGCCCGCAGGGCCTCGGCCACCGGAAACACCATCTCGCCGCCGATGTTGATGTCGAGCACGGCCCCGTCCAGCGACGACTTGCCGTCGTCGAGATAGGCCAGGGCCTCGCCCACCGCGCCGAACGAGCCGGACACCTCGCAGCCGAGGTCGGTCAGCAGGTCCTCGACCATCATGGCCACCAGGGCCTCGTCCTCGACGATCATGATCCGACGCCCGCTCATGCCGCCGCCAGCCTTTGCGACAGCGGGGCGCGGAAGGTGAAGGTCAGCCCCTGCGGCGCGAAGTCCAGCACGGCCGCGCCCCCCAGGTCGCGCGACAGGCCCCGGCGGATCAGCCGCGAGCCGAAGCCCTCGTCCTTGGGGCCGGGCGCCGTCACCGGCGGGCCGCCGCGCTCGCGCCATTCCAGCGCGAAGGTCGGATTGGAGCCGCCCTCGTCCTCGATGCGCCAGGCGACCGTGACCTCGCCCGTCGGGACCGACAGGGCCCCGTACTTGGCGGCGTTGACGATCAGTTCGTGCAGGGTCATGTGCACGGCGACGGCCGCCTCGGGCGTGATCTCGATGGGCGGCCCCTCGACCACGAACCGGCCGTCCTCCAGCCCGCCGAACGGCCGCAGGGCCGCGGCCAGGATCTCGTGCAGCTGGGCCTTGCCCCAGGCCTGCTTGGTGAGCAGCTCGTGAGCCTGCGACAGGGCCAGCAGGCGCGATTCGAACGACTCGTTGAAGGCCTGCGGCGAGGCGGCCGTGCGCAGGGTCTGGCTGGCGATCGACTGAACCGAGGCCAGGGTGTTCTTCACCCGGTGGTCCAGCTCGCGCATCAGGAAGGTGCGCCGCTCCAGCTCCCTGTTCAGCGAGGCCTGCAGCCGGCCGCTCTCCAGCGCCGCGGCCGTGGCGCGGGCCATCACCTGCAGCTTGGCGACGATCTCGGGCGGCGGCGTGTGCTCCTTGGCCCAGTAGGCGCCCAGGGCCGCGATCGGATCGCGGGTGCGCACCGGCGTCATCACCAGGCTCTTGACGAAGGTCGGGCGGTAGGCGTCGTGCGGAATGCGGTCGTCCTGGTAGATGTCGGGGATCACCACCGTCTGGCGGTTCAGCATCGCCCAGCCCGAGATGCAGGCGGTCAGCGGGAAGCGCTTGCCCTTCCACAGCGGGCCGATCGCGTCCTCGTCCAGGTACCAGCAGCAGTCGTTGTCGCGCAGCACGAAGGCCACCCCGTCGGCGCCCGAGATTCGGCGCGCGGACGACCGCACCACCGCGGCCACCTCGTCGATGGTCCGGGTCGCCGAGAGTTCCTCGATCGTTTCGACCAGCGTCAGGAGGGCGGAATCGTCTTCGCCGTCCGACAGGTCGTGCTCGGCCATATCCAACATACGAAAGGACGCTCGCGGATCCACTGAAACGCGAGTCTAGCACGCGCGCATGAGACAACAACAAGAGGCGTGACGACGCACGCAACTACTCACGGTTGCCGGGAAGGTTAACAGAGTCTTCCAGGCGACGCACAGTCGAACCAGATCAAGGCTTTGAAGCGGCGCCGTGCGATATTGTCGCCCGAAAGATTGCGACAATCCGCCGCGCCGCCGCGACGGTCAGGCTTCGCACTCGGCGCAACATGCGCTATGCACCCTCTCCGCCGCGCACGCGGCCCGGTAGCTCAGCAGGATAGAGCAGCGCTTTCCTAAAGCGAAGGTCGGGGGTTCGAGTCCCTCCCGGGCCGCCATGGGCGTGTCGAAACTGTCGGCACAAGTTAGAACTGTCCCGATTCCAAGCTAAGACTGTCAACAGTGCGATTTAATCGCATTTTGGTGCATGTAGCTGCCTTGAGCGTTTCATGAGCCCGCAGGGTCTGGAAACTCGGAAAGCTTGAAGCTGACGAATTTTGAAGGCATACGTTTTCTACGGCCATTGGCCGCGGGACCATGGTCCTTGCCCCGCAAGGGGTGACAAAGCCCGGCGGCGACGCCGGGCTTTTCATTTGTTGACGTCGTATTGCCCCGGCTCAGCCATCCTGACGCCCGCTATGCTCCATCAATAGACTCGTGAGACCACTCGGAAGTCGGATGACAGCGGAATGGCCATGCCCTTGTTCATGGTCGCCTTCGCCTGCTGCACGCGAGCCTCCCGGCTCCAGGCGTTGGCGCGGCTTTTTCGAATGCCCGCTTGTCCGTAGGCCTCGGTCAGCGAGCCGAACCGGGCGATGAACAGCGCGGGCGGCGGCATTTCGGCCTCGGTGCGGATCAGACGCTCCGTCACGTAGCCATGCCGGTCGTGCAGTCGGCGTAGGCAATCAAGCAACTGGCCGTCGGAATAGAGGTGATCGAGTGAGGTCCACTTGGGGACAGTCGTCCTGCGGCGCTTACCCGCGCGCCTAGCCTTCCCCAGTTCAACGCCGCGCCGCTTGAAATCGAGATATTCGTAGGGGATGCCCGCCAGCCGATATGCGTTGGTGAGCTTGCCAAAATGGTACCGATAGAGGGTCGTGTTCGGCAAAGACGGATCGCCGTTGAGGATTGCCTCGCTGACATGGCCATCCCGCTCGTAGATAGTCCGCAATATCCCGAGCATCTCCTCCTTGGTCCTCGGTCGCTCCTCTTTGGGCGGGCGGAACCACCGATTGCGGTAGCCAAGGTGGTCGTAGACAGCCTGAAGCGATCCGAACTGACGGCGTAGCGTCTGTGTGCTCGGCGTGTATGGACAGCGGTCTATCAACTCGTTGGTCAGGTAGCCCTTAGCCTTGAGCAGGCGCGCGACAGAAGCGATAGCCTCCTCGGACGGAACCCGCCGCCGACAGATGCGGCGACGCCGCGCGGCACTGTCGAACAGCGTGCGGCTGATCACCGGCTCCATCACCTTCGTCCGTATCCAGGCATCGGGTGGGTTAGCTCGGCGTGGCCCTTTGAGCGGCTGACTTGTGCGGTTGAACACGTAGATGCCGATCAACAGCTCGTTAGACAGGATGTTGCGGACCCGCAGCGCGCTCCAACGCGGGCCGTCTGCCGGAGGGACGCCCATGTCATTGAGCCGCCGGGCAATAGCGTCCATGGGCATACAGTCGGTGCCGTACCACCGGAAAATATCCCGAATAACAGCGATCTCTTCGCTCGCGCCGACGGCGTAAACCACGCGTTGATTGTTCAGCGCCTTCGTCTGACCGCGCTCCAGCTTCTGCACCGGGCGGTTATGCTCATCGACAAGAATCCGCTCGAATCCGTAGCGCCGGTGTCCGCCCAGCTTGTGGCCGACCTTGGCCTGAAGAAGCTGCGCGTACAGCACCTTTTGGGACAGCTCGCGGCTAAACTCCGCCGCCTGGACTCGCTTGATCTGCTTGAGCAGTGACATCACCGGCGAGTCATCGTTCTCGAACACTTCGCGGCAAAAATGAACCGGCGCACCCGCCTCATAGCAGAGGAATTCATAGGCGCCGGCCTGGTCCGGCTTCTGGAAACGGCCCCAGCGGCTCACGTCCAGGACCAGAACCCGCTTGAACGGACAGTCAGGTTTGATGACGTCGGCCAGCAAGGCACGAAGGCCAGGACGCTCGCGCAATGTCAGGCCACTCTCACCAGGATCGACGTATGTCCTGACGATCCTGAAGCCGTGGCTTGGGGCATAGTTCGCAATGAACCGCGCCTGATTACGGATCGAATAATCCTGATGGTCCTTCGACATGCGCAGGTACTGCGCTGCCGGTATCAACTCGGGCTTGGAGCCTTCTGGCATGGTGAACCTCCGCAGGCTCCCCCCTTGCCAGAATACCAGCGATCGATACCCCCAACAGGGCTTCAAAAGGTGCATTTCGGCAAACGCATCGTTTTGATGTCGTGTCTAACTCCCGACATCCACCCATCTCTGCCGATCCGGAGGTCTGCATTTTCGGCCGGGCCGCGCCAATACCGGACCTTGGATTCCCTCCAAGAACCGGGCGTTCGGTCGCGTACGTCGCGTCAGTCCCGTTGCCCACGGCCGTGCCAGGCTCGGGCCGTGAGTGAATCCATGACCGACACAATCGCCGCCCATGACCGCGACGCAGCGACGTTGAGCTTGCTCTACGAGCAAGCCTCGTCTCGCCTGGCGCTCGATGTTGGCGCGGGCAGCGGTCGCGACGGCGCCTATCCCCGCGCCAATACCGACACTGACTGGACGACCCGAAACTGACGTTCAGAGGCCGTGTCAGACTCTTATCAAATCACGCCAGCCCGAGGCGCCAGAAGGTCGGATACAGGTTAACGTCATCCAGGACGCTCTCATCGTCCCGACCATTGCGATCTGCAAGGCTCATGACGTAGCGGGTGATCGCAGGGACAGCCCGACGAGCAACCATGTCGGAACCAAGGTCGCCAACGATAGCGTCGCCAAATGCGCTGAGCGCGATCGGAGCGTTAGTGCCAAGCTTTTCGATCAACGCTGCCTTTTCGGCATCGGTTAGATCGATTTTGGGCTCCGGCTCCTGCATCTCGTTGCTTGGCCAGGCGACCAATCCGAGCGCCCTCGATCGCGGCCGAACGGGCCGCACATAGTATTCGGCGAACGCACGTGCCGCGGCCGCGTAGTCGTCGAAATCATGGCTGAAGGGCTGAGCCAGGAACCGGTTGCCGAACATAAGAGTCAGGCCCCGAGCAAGGTTGTGCGCCGTCTTCTCATAGCGGGCGACGATCTCGTTCAGAGCGTAACCGATCCTACGCGATTCCACCGTTGCCGAGCCCGCCTGGGCTGCTGCGATGGCAGCAAGGACGTCGCCGAACGTCGCGATTTCGACTGTCAGCAAGCGTTGGCGGCCGTGGCGGAGAGCCTGGGCGTACTCTGCGAGATCCGCCCCGAGTTCGTCGTCGTCGCCGACCAGTCCGGAGGCTTCATCGAACACCAACATCAGAGGGGGCGCATCCTCCGGTTCACGCCTCCGACCGGGTGCCCCGCCAACCGCGATCAAGGCGGCGTTATCAGAGGCGAGATTGCTAGTCCGAGGGATATCGAGGGCATACCCCTTCCCCGTTCGCCGCATCGCCTCCGGCGTCACCGACGCCCAGTGACAGGTTTCCGTCTCTGGATCGACGTAAACGACGATGACCGGAAGGGTGTGGGCGAGCCAATAGTTGCCCGTGCTCAGCGCAGTGTAGAGCGTGAACCGGTCATCGCTCCGATAGACGACGTCGCTACCATGCTTGATCTGGACGGCGATCTCGCGACCGGTCACATGCCGTCGTTCGCCGGCCGCATCGACTATGCCTATGATCCCGTCGATGCCGTAGTCATGTTTTGGCCTCTCGCTGAACTGGTGCCCCATTCGCGACACGCATAGATCGACAATCGCGACGCCCATGGAGCCAGTAGCGATGTTGTTCGTCGTGACTGGCAACGCAACCTGGTGCCTGCTGTCCGTCATCCAGTCTCTCCCTTGAAATGGCCGTGCCCCACCCTTGTTGGCAGCGACGGTCGCCTCAAGTCAAAACGGGAAATGGCAATTTAGGCCCGCGGCGCGCCATCAGCTGACGTCAGTGACCCTCCAGGAACTCGACGTTCCGCCTCGGCCGTCGGTGGCTGGCGCTGACTTAGGCGCACTTCAGGACGATCGTAATCTGGCCCAACCTAAAGCGAGCAGCCTCCAAGTCGATCGCGGCAAGAGTGCATGCACAACCTCGATGACATTCTCGGTAGGGAGACACACCGTAGGCTGGCAAAATCAGGTGACAGCCTAGGGCTATCGTGTAGCTTGCATTGCCTGGGGATTGCGCGGGGGCGAGATTCCGGCAGGCAAGGCTCATAAGAACCTGCAGTGCGGCAATTCAGCGTCCCGGCTTCGATCGATTCACCACGACCGTCCCTGTCGCATCGCGGCTTCAGGACAGAGTGATGGACCGCGCAAACCCTCTGCGTCGGTCGCGCGATTGTGCGCGCGCGGATTGGAATTGGGATGGCTCAGGCGGATAGAGATTGGTCGGAACACGCGTTAAGCGCCGAGCTGACGCTGACCGAAACGCTAGGAGCCGAGGGCGGTACCACTAACGCCCAAATCAATCTCGACGCCAACGCCAACGCCGCCCCAACCCCGATCGTCATCAAAGCCGTCGTCGAGGCCCTTCAGCGCGGAGCCAATCCGTCGAGCGCACATGCCGCTGGCGAGATCGCGCGCGCTATGCTCGAAAAGGCGCGCGACGCCGTCATCGCGCTCAGCGAAGGCGTCTACCCAGAAAATGTCATCTTCACCTCAGGCTGCACCGAGGCCAACAACCTCGTCGTCGCCTCACATGCGCGCCGCGGCGGCGTCCTCATCACCTCGGCCGTCGAGCACCCCTCCCTCCTCCGCCCGGCCGAAGCGTTGTCCAACGCCGGGTTTGAGGTTCGCATCTTGCCAGTCGATCGCGATGGCTTGGTCGACCTTGAGACCTTGGCGGCCTGGCTGAACGAGACCACTGGCCCGGTGACGGTCTCGATCCAAACGGCCAATAGCGAAACGGGCGTCGTCCAACCGATCGCGACAATCGCCAACCTGATCGCACGGTTCGAGGCAGTGTTGTTCCACTCCGACGCAGCGCAGTCATTTGGCAAGCAGCTGACGCTAGTGGGCCGCGGCCGGGGCCCGGATATGGTGTCAATCTCTGGTCATAAGCTGCATGCGCCCATGGGCGTGGGCGCTCTGCTGGTCCACGAAGAAGAAACGCGTCTGACGCCGCAGCTACTGGGCGGCGAGCAGGAACAGGGCCTACGTGCGGGTACTCAAGCCTTGCCGATGATCGCGGGCCTCGCCGTCGCCTGCGCCGAGCGCGCCAGAAGTCTGGCGCAGGATGCTCAGCGTATGGCGCTGCTGCGGGACCGTCTTGAGGCGGGCGTTCTGGCGGCGCTGCCGCGCGCGGTTGTCAACGGCGGGCGCGCCCCCCGCCTCCCCAATGTGACCAACCTGCTGTTCCCTGGCGTCGATGCTATGTCCATCGTCGCCAATTTGGACGCCGAGGGCGTCCTGGCGTCACAGGGCTCGGCCTGTTCGAGCCGGCGTCCCGAGCCTTCGCATGTCCTGAGGGCGATGGGGCTGAGCGAAAACGAGGCCTTCTCCTGCGTCCGCTTCTCCGTCTCGCCGCTCAACACCGAAACCGAGATCGATACGGCGATCACCGCCATCGCCAAAGTCTACCAGCGTTTAGAGATGTGCGCGTGAACCAGACCATTCGCTTCAACTACGGCGGTCACGCCACCTTCCCGGTCCGTTATGGCTGGCTACCGAAGGGTCTGAACCAGCTCATCACCACGCATGGCTTTAGCGCCAACACCCAAACCGCTGACGCACTCGGCCTTGGGTCGAAGATGGTGGACTCTCTCGGCTACTGGCTAAACATGACGGGCCTTCGTCCCGCCAAAGACGATGAAGACCTCGAGATTGCAAAGCTGATCTTCGCGCACGATCGCTATTTCGAACGCCCGGGCACCTGGTGGTTTTTGCATCTGATCTTGGCGCGGCAAGAAGGCTCGGTCTGGAGTTGGTTCTTCAACGACTTTTCGGACCGGATCTTTGATCGCATTACGGCCCAGGATGCCTTCCAAGCCTACGCGCGCACCCACGCCCAGCGGCCGCCCAGCGCAGCGATGGTGCAGCGTGACGTCGCCTGCCTTCTCAGCGCCTACGCGGCCCGCCCTGGCGTTGATCTCGTCGACCCTGAAGACATCGGCGCCTGCCCCTTTCGCGAGCTGGGCCTCGTCGCGCGACACGACGCGGTCCACCGCTTTGAGCGGACGCGTCGTCCGCAGGGTCTGCCTGAGGAAGTCTTCCTTGCCGCCACCTCGGCGCTCCAAAGCCAGAAGGGCGTGGACCGCCTGAGCCTCAGAGAGCTCGCCACGCTCAGGCTCGGCCCCGGCCGGATCTTCTGCCAAGGGCTCGAAGCAATCGAAACCACCGTCGGTAAGATCGGCAAGAAGCGTCAGGACGGGGTCATCGTGGAGAGCGCCGCGGGCGACCGCACGATCCACGTTCCCGACCGACCGCTGACCTACTGGCTAGAGGCCCTCTATAGCCGCGTCGATGCGGAGGCGGCCGGATGACCGAATTTCTCTTCCGCTCGCTCAATCTGACCGAGGACCTGCGCTTCCCGCTGCGTTTTGGCCACTACCGGCCCACACGTCGCGCTACTCCGATCATCTCGGCGGTGATGGCTCCGCAAGGCGCTCACATGGTGATCGCGCCCTACGGCAGCGGCAAGACGCTGGCCGCAGGCGTAGGAGCTCTGGCCGTTCGCCACGACCCCACCGCCGCCAGCCTCGTTGGCGGGCTAGCCCCCGCTTTGGATCTGATCGATCCCGAGCTTGGCCGCCGGATCAACAATCGCCTGCGCTCGACCAAGCGCGGCGAAGCTGTTGTTCTGACTGGGTATGAGCAAGAACCCTTGCAAGCGATCGCGCGCGCTTTGGGGATCAAGAAGCTCGACTCGCTAGATGGCTTGGCCAAAGCGCTGAAAGACAAACCCTTCGATCACGTCGCCATCATCTGGGATGAGTTTGGCCGCCACCTCGAAGGCCTAACCGCCGACGGCCGTACAGGTGAGCTCGACTTCGTCCAGCGCCTGGCCGAGCGAGCCTCGCGCGCCAGTGGGCCAACGCTCAGCCTTACCCTGCTGCTGCACCAGAACATGCTGGCCTACGCGTCTCGCCTCAATGAAACGACGCGGACCGAGTGGCGCAAGATCGAAGGACGGTTCGAGACGATCCGCCTGATCGAGGACAGCCAGGAAATCTACAAGCTCGTGGGCGAGGTGGTCACCACCCTGCGTCCTGAGAAATTCAAGCCCAAGGCGGTTTCCGGGCTGGCGCAACGCATCAAGGATGCGCGCTGGTTCGACGCCATGGAGGATGAGGCGGCGATCGAGGCCCTGATAACCCAGATGCAACCGCTGACGGCGGGCGCTCTGCAGATCTTGCCAAGGCTGGTTGCTCGCGTTGGGCAGAACGAGCGCAGCCTGTTCTCCTTCCTGCGGGAAGCTGAGATGGGCCGTCCCGTCGGCATCGAGGAGGTCTACCAGGCCTTCGCCGACGCTATGCGCAGTGATGTAGGCATCGGTGGCAGTTACCGGCGTTGGGTCGAAGCCGAAAGCGCCCGCTCCCGAGCACGCGACGACTTGCAGCGCGAGCTCATCGCCGCGGCGTGTCTACTTCAACTGGGCGTCAGCGGTGAGCGCCTGCGCCTGCCGCGCGAAGCTCTAGAACTGTCAGTGCTCTCCGAGCGGCGCGAGGCCGCCGATATCACGCGGGCCGTCGATGATCTGTTGAGCGCCAACCTCCTGCTGTGGCGGCGCCATAACGACGACGTCGCCGTCTGGCACGGGGCCGACATCGACGTCGCCATGCGGGTCCGCGAAGAAAGAGATCGCCTGGCAAGCAGCTTCGATCTACTCGCCTTCCTCAACGCCCGCTTTCCGGCACCCAACGTGCGCACGCCAGGTCACAACGCGCGCGCTGGGGTCAATCGATACTTCCGCGGTGCCTATGCTCGCGCTGCCGACGTGATTGCTCCACCGTCCGTCGGGCAAGCCGCCAGCATCGTGTATGTCTTGGCGCGATCCAAGACCGAGATCGACGCCGCTCGCGAAGCCGCGCACGGCTGTAGAGCCGAGCGCCTGATCCGCGTCATTCCCCGCCGGGTGCTTGATATTGAGAGCGCCGCGCTGGAGCTGGTGGCCCTGGAAGCTCTGCGAACTGACAAGGCTTTCATCGCCTCAGATCCGATGGTGACGACCGAGCTGCAGGAGCTCGAATCTGTCGCCTTCGAGCAGCTTGCCATGCTTTTGCGTCCCTTGCTCACCCCCCGCGGCCCCGCAGCCGATTGGTTCGCGCAGGGCCAGCAATTGGTCGTGACTAACGATCGCCCTGGGACCATGGCCGCCTCCAAGCTCTTCGACGATTGGTATGGCGAGACCCCGCGGATCGATAACGAGCAGCTGATGCGCGATCAGCCGTCGCGGATGATGCAAACCTCTCGCGTGCGGATCATCACCAAGATCCTGCAACGCGCCGATCGTGAGCGCCTAGGCCTCGAAGAGAACGAAACCAGCGCCGAAGCCTCTATCTACCGCACGGTCTTCGAGCGCACGGGCCTGCACCAAGACACCGGCTTTGTGGGGCCCAACGAGATCGCAGATACTGGCCTGCGCAGCGCCTGGTCAAAGATCGCCGACTTCATGCGCTCTCCAACACAGTCCCCGCGCCCGCTCGGCGACCTCCTGCACGATCTTCAGAAGACGCCGATTGGGCTGCCGCTCGGGGTCGCCCCCCTGCTGATTGCGGCGGGCTATCAGAAATTCGCGCGCAACGTCGCCCTGTATCGCGATGGCGTCTACGAGCCAGATCTGCTGGGTTTCAAATTCGACCAGATGGTCATGTATCCGGCCGGTTTCACCGTACAGGTCTTGCCCAACGACGCGCAGCGCGACCTCTATCTTCGCGAAATCTGCGATGTCTTCGCCCACGAGCAGCCCAATCAGGAAGACGAGCTGGTGCGATGCGCCTACGACGCCATCCAGCGCTGGCTGACCGAGGTTCCCGAGAGCGCTCGCCGGGTTGATCGCCTGGGTGCCGACGCCAAGGCGCTGCTGCGACTGCTGAGTAGCGCCACCGATCCGGTGGCCCTTCTGCTCGAAGACATTCCGGCGCTTTTCTCGACCAACGCCTTTGATCCCACGCTGATCGTCAAGCTGGAAGCTGCGCGCAAGGCCGTCGATGGCCTTGAAGAGCTCTTCGCCCATGACGCTGTGGCGGTGATCACCGAAACCTTCCGGGCAGCGACCTCGCCGCAGGCCGACCTCATCGAGGTCGTGCGTGCCTGGTCCGACTGTTTCGATCTTGCGGATCTGGAGCAACGCCAGGATCTCAAGATCAGCGACCGGGCCGTGCTCGCCAAGACGGTTGAGACGGCCAATGGACGCTTCTCGGCCAGATCGCTCGCCACCGCGCTTAGCCTCATCCTGCTCAAAACAGGCCTGGAGAAATGGGATGACCCTAGCCCTGCTCAGTTCCGGACAGCGCTGCGCGAAGCTCGCGAGCGCATTGAAACAGCGGCCATCAGCACTGAAACGCCTCAAGCGCGCGTGCGACCGATCCTGGAAGCCAGGATCGGCGAGCTGAAGCGGCAACTGGCGCAACTCGACGCGCAAAGCCACGACACGCCACAGAGAAGCAACATTCGGGAGGTCGGATGACCAGTTTGGCCGTTTCGGTGGACAAGGCCGTCCTCGACCACACCGCCCGGCACATCGTGCCAGTGTCGGGCGGGAAAGACTCATCAGCGCTCGCGGTCTATCTGCGCCAGCGCAATCCCGATGTGAAATTCGAGTACGTCTTCTCCGACACTGGCGTCGAGCTGCCGGAAACCTACGACTATCTGGCCCGACTGGAGAACGTTCTGGACATGGAGATTCATCGCGTCTCAGCGATGGATCTCTTCGATGTGCCCGAGAAGCCGGGGCGCACCGCGTTCGACGTGGCCCTCTACGAACACTTCGCCGGCTTCCTGCCGAGTCCGCGCGCGCGTTGGTGCACGCGCATGATGAAGATCGCCCCGTTCGAGCGGTTCGTCGGCACCGATCGCGCCTATTCCTACATCGGCATCCGCGCCGACGAGAACCGTGCCGGCTATCTGGGCAATGGCACGGCGGGCGCCAAGCCGGTCGTGATCTCCGAGCGGCCCAACATCACACCTGTCTACCCCTATCGCGACGACGCCATCGGGTTGGACGAGGTCGGACGCATCCTCGACAGCGCCGGCCTCGGCTTGCCCGACTACTACGAGTGGCGCAGCCGCTCGGGTTGCTATTTCTGTTTCTACCAGCAGATCGGCGAATGGCAGGGCCTCAAGGAGCGTCACCCCGACCTCTACGAAAAGGCCAAGGCCTACGAGACCATGAAGCGGGGCCGCAAATACACCTGGGTCGACGGCCGTTCGCTCGATGACGTCGAGCACATGCCCCGTCGCGCCATCAAGGCCAAGTCGGAAGACGGCTGTGCGGTGTGCCACCTATGAGCGCCAATCCTCTCGTCGATTTCCTGCGCACTTTCGGACCTGTCGAGGCCTCCGACAGCCTTTGCGACGAAAACCTCCGCCAGACCCAGGCGCAGTTTTCAGTCAAGCCGCTGAAGACCCAGGCGCCGCGCGCCGCCGCCATTCGTGAAAGCCTGCTCCGCTCGGAGCCCCAAAACGTCATCCTGACGGGCACCGCTGGCGACGGGAAGACCTACCATATCCGGCAGTTCTTCACCGAGCAGTTCCACGATCGGGCTGATACTTGGCCTGGCGATGACGGCGTACTTTTGGCCACGCTGCCGACCGGCCAAGAGCTGCGCATCATCCGCGATCTCAGCGAGGTATCGGACACCGAGAAGGCCAACGAACTGGAAGGGTTCTGCCAAGCCCTCCTGGGCCAGCGCAAGGATCGTATCTATCTTGTCGCGGCCAATGACGGCCAACTTCTCAAGTATTTCCGCGATGCGGCCGAAGCCGCGAAACTGGCCGAGAAGGCTCGCTACGAGCTGCTCCACCAGACCCTAGCCGAGATGCTGCGAGAGGAACGGGAGACTGTTACGTCGCTAAATCTGCGACTTCTCAATCTCAGCCGCACCTGGGACGACGCCCTCGTCGAGAATATCTTCGACGCCATCCTCGAGCACGAAGACTGGACGAGCGGCTGCGGCTCCTGCGCGGCCTTGGCCGATGATAAGCCCTGCCCCATCCAGCTCAATCGATCGCTCCTGCGACGTGTCGATGGAGCGCCATCGCCATTCCGGGACCGTTTGCGGCAATCGCTGCGCCTGGCTGCGGCCAACGACCAACATGTTCCTATCCGCCAGCTGCTGACGCTGGTGGTGAACATCGTGCTGGGCGACGCCAAGAATCCAGACGATCCGCTGCTGAACTGCGCGACGGCGAAGAAGCGCGCCAACCAGCGAGAGTATCGACACACCAACCCCTACAACAACGCTTGCGGTCTCAATCTTCGTCCCGAACGGCGTAACGCCAACCGCGTCTTCAGGGTGTTCGAGGTCCTGGCCGTTGGCCTTGAGACTAACAATCTGATCGATGCGGCCCTCATTCAGGGAAAACCTGAGGCCCTGCACGACGCTATCTTCGCCGACGAGCAGGTCTACGGGAGCAATCTCTATGCGCCCCTGCTGCAGGACTATCTCGCTAAAGGCGGCACCACTAGTGGCGCGGAGGTGATCAACACCTTCCGTCGCGGACTGGAAGCTCAGCGACGGCGCGCCTTTTTCCGGCTTGAGGACACCGAAATACCGGAGATGTCCTCGCCCTGGCGCCTAACGATTTTCCATCACGGCGGGGTCTACCTCAGACTCCTGGGCTCCCTGGGCGCTGGCGCGCCCAGGGACGTTGTGGACGCCTACACCCGTCAGCTCATTCGGGGGCTCAATCGGGCCTTTACCGGCATGATGGCCAGCGATGACGAAAAGCTCTGGCTGGCTGGCACCATCGGCAAAACCGACGACCCGGCTGGTAAGGTCGCAACGATCGATCCAATCGATCGCGCGTCTATGACGTCCTTCAGCGTTCGCCTGTCGCTCGATCCAACGACCAAACGTCCAAGCCTTTCGGTCGCGGCGAGCAAGCTGCTTGGCAAGATGAATTTGCCGGCGCTCGATCTGCGTCCACTGCTCTTCGAGTATTTGATGCGGGTGTCGAATGGCAGCCTGCCATCCAGCTTCTCACGCCAGTGCCATCAGGAAATCCGTCACTTCGCTCTGGTCACTCAGACCCAGGTCAAGGCCGTCTTCAATGACGATCAAGACCAGGGGCAAGTCGTCCGGGTGCTGTCGCTGGGCGACAGGGGCGAAATGCGCGCCAACCCGATCGAGATCTGACCATGGCCAATCAAAATCTCCACCTGCCGCAGGATGCGCTGAAGGTCCCAGACGGCCAGAATCTCGCCGCGGTCAAACTCTGGTGCGAATACGGCATCTGGGGGCTTCTGTTCTATGATGACCAGTCACCATGGCGCGCGCTGATCGAATGCCTACACGTGTGCTTCGACAAGGCGCGCAGGGGCGAGGCGATCTTCGACGGCGTCGATCGCGGATCTGGCAGCGCCCACGAGGTCGTTCGCTACAGCGTGCCGATGAACTGGACGCTCCGACACCTGATCTTCCGAGATCGCGATATCCTTCGCATCGCTGACAGCGAGTCCGTGGACGAAAACGCCATGTGGACCGCTTGGCAAGCTGCGCTCGATCGTAGCGGCATCAAGTACGACTATAAATACCTCAGAAACGCGTTCAAGAATTTTGGCGACTTCGCGCGCGCCGTCGAGCTTCTTCGCTCGGCCGAAATTGAAAGCCATACGGAAAAGCGCTGGACCTCAAAGCATCTGTTGCCGCTCGGCCCGAGCATGATCTTCCCCGATGTCGACGAAAAGGGACATGCCGATCGCAAATACATGCGCAGGACGGGCGAGCTCATGTATCTTATGCTCAATCGTTCTAGCCAAAGACAAAGGCTGGAAGCGCTCATCCGCAGCCGATTGCTGCCGGCAGATAGCGCCTGGAACCGCTTGGCCGCTCGGCTTGCTGGACCCGATCAAAGTTATTCGAGCGAAATGCCCATTGGCTACCTGCCACTGGGCGCTCACGAGGTCTACAATCGCCTGGCGGCCGATTGGGTCTCGCTGCTGAACCTCGACAGCATCCCGACGGAAAGCATTCTGGACCCTCTTCAAAGGGTCAGCGGCCTCCTCCAATCGCTCTACATCGTCGAACGCGCCCGCGAGACAATTGATGATGGCGTGCCGATCCCGCCGTTCTTCCTCGACCTGGTCGGCGCGCCTGGCAACAATCCCATCCGCAAACTTTCGGCCAACCAGCACAAGCGCCACCGGACGATGATCACGGAGGCGATGAATAGCTACCTTGATCGTTTCGCCGCCTCCGAAGATTGGCAGGCTGTCTTGGAAAATACGGCCGGACGCACGCTCGCGACACACCTTCTCACCGAGCGTTTCCGGTGGCCTGCGCCTCCCACCCCTGACCCCGATCGCCTGCCCAGCGCCGAGCAGCAGTTGGCTGACCTGCGCAGCGCGACCCAGGCGGGTAAGAGCCACTCCATCGGCCCGATGTTTGGCAGCCACACGCGCCAGATCGGCATGCTTCGCTCCGCGCGCGGCGCAGGCACCTGGTACGCGCCGACCGACAACTTCCTGGAGGCGTTGGTGCTGACCAACGTCCGCTCCCCCATGGAGTTTGGCGATTTCCTGCAGCTGCTGCTCAAGCGCTACAATCTGGTGATCGGCCCTGAAGAGGTGCGCGAGGCCTTCCGGGTGAACCGGGTGTCGCTGCCCGCGCCGCAAGCCGATCTCCAGGAAAACGAGCGACGACTGGAAGAGCGCTTGCGGGTCCTGGGCTTCCTGGATCGCAAATCAGACGACTGCGCCTTCGTCATCAATCCCTTCTATCGCGCGACCACGGCGCTGGTTGGAGATCAGATCCTTGTCCCCGCTTGATCTCATCGGCCGCGTCACTGCGCGGCGCCTTCGCGAAACCGTCCAGGCCAACCATGGCCGCGCTTACTACTGCATGGTCGGGCTGGACCCGGCCATTGTCAGCGCCATCGCCCGACGTGTAGCCGCCGAGAAGGTGGTTGGCGGCGAGGTCGAGGTGTTCGTCCACCCAGATCTGGCTGAAGGCGATATCTCGCCGGCCGTCCTTTGCGACCGCACTGCTCCTTGGCACCGCAATCACGCCGGGCCGGGTGTTCGCTTGACCGTCTGCACGGTCCCCGCGCGCAAGATGAAGGAGACGCTGCCAACCCTGGAGCACAAAGCCAAGATCGATGACGCCTGGCTGCTACAGGACGCTGAGGTCTGGGCTCAAGAGGGCCTTGTTCAGTGTTCGGAGGATATCCGCGCCGCCTTCGTGCATGCCCTGAAGGGGCTCCTAGCGGCTGGCGTGGCCCATGACGCTGCAACGATCGCCGACTTCGTCGTGCGGGCCTCCGGACACTTGGTGCGAGAAGGCCTGGCGCCCGAAAAAGCTGTTCGCCGAGCCCTGCCCGCCGTGCGGCTCCCCAGCGACTGTGGCGACCCACGGCTGAAAATCACCGAGTCCTCAGACATCGCCCTGCAATTCTTCCGCAAGGCGCTCGAGGAAGCCCAACCCGCGCTCTACCTGAAGAGCCGCGATGGGGCCCCACTGAACCGCACAGAGTTGAAGAAGCGTCTTGAGCAGTTCGACAACGAACGTTTACTAGCCGCCGACGCAGCCACCGCGATTGCCGCCCTGCTCGCGGATCGCGCCGTCTTCGACGGACAATGGACCAAGACCCAGGAGGTCGTCGCGGAACTTGGGTGGGAGGCGATCGAAGCCTTCTTTAGCGACGCTAAGCGCAAGGCCAAGCCGAACTTCGGGGACGAAACTCGCAATTTCTTCGATCGGCAGTTTCCCAACGCCCTGACCGACGCCGAAAAGCAGCTGCTGTCGGAACTGACGCGCGACAACGCCAAGCCCAGCGAGCAGATCGACGACTTCTTCCATAACCACAAACCGCGCCTGCAGAGCGACCCCCGCCTCTTCAAGCGGTGGGAGCGGCTTGTCTTCCACGCGCCGATCGAAACCCAGGACCTGGCCGAAGGCTTGCTTAAGCTAGCGCACCGGGCTGTGCCGGACACCGAAGACGGCGATGACAACGGCGACCGCGTCTTAATCATTCGCCTGCGTGACGCTGAGAAGCTCGACTTCTGGACGCGCGACAAGAACACCCGCGTCCTGCGCTATCTTCGGGATCGCTATCGGGGCCTGGACAAAATGCTCGCCCCGCGCGCGGTGCTCGACTGCGGCCGCTGCTGGGAACAAGATTGGGAAAACGAGGTCCAGGAAAACACCTCGATCAAGGCCGACGCCGCGGCTCTGGAGTTCGAGGCTTTCGTCGTCCCTGAAGACCAGGTCGAAACCGTCTTGGCGACGACGGGCGGCCGCCCGCACGCCAACCGCGCGCAGCTGATCTGGTCACCGCCAGCCGAAGCCTTGGGCCTGTCTATCTCGCTGGATCTAAGGCGTCTGCGCCCGGAGAACAAGGATGAGGCCACGCGCCTTCTGACAGGTCGGATCCATATCGACCAGTCTTCACGATCGTCGACACCAACGGTGATCGACCTAGCCCAACGCACCAGTGTCATCGACACCTTCGGGGCGAGCGATGGCCTTTTGGCCAACGATGGCCGGAGCGGTGATCGGATCGATCTTATCTGGCCCAAGAACCTTCAGGACATCGAGGATCGAAAGATCATCACCGCTGCCCAGGCCGCAGCGCTGCGAGAGGCTTATGAGGCCTTTCATGGGAAATACGGCCAGGCGCTGAGCGCTCTGCTGCGCGGTGAAGGCGTCGGCGCCCAAAGCCTTATTGATCAGGCTGAACTTTACGGCCATCTGCTGACGATGGTGCAAACCCAGGCGCCGCAAGAAATCAGCCTGCGTAACCTCCTAGCGCCCCTGCTCTCGATCGGCATCATCTCGGTGGAGAGCGAACGCGCCGCCGCGCTCACGGCCCCCTGGCAACCTTTGCGGCTGGCGGAGATGGCCGCCAAGTCTCGCCAGGCCGCCGCAGCGGTCCAACGCATCATCGCTAGCTCGCTCGATCAACGCGGCGCCGTACAGGACTTTGCAGAAGATCGCGCTGCGACGCTGACGGCGACCTACTACGCGGATGTGGCGCTGTCGGCCGACGAGAAGTGCGAGCTCCTCGCCGAAACCCAGATGATAGCTGACTGCAGCCTGCTGGAATCGGTCAGCGACCTGGCCCGCCACGGTCTGTCGGACGAACCGGCCGACGCAGCGGTCACGGCCTTTAAGCGGGTGGCCGACGAGTACTTGAAGCTGCGCCCTCACGAGCAGGCCAACTTCTCGGTCCTGATCCTCAACGCCGACTCCGAGAACCTGCCGTTGGCTATGGCCAATAGCCTCTCGCGCCGTATCGAGGAAAACGCGGACCTGCGCTGCGAACTGGCCGTGACGGATGATGATCCGCGCCGCCTCCGCCAAGTTTATGAGCGCCAGAACCGTCGCATCAGCTATGAAATCGACGCCACGCTAGCGAGTGAAGCCGCTCGCAACTTCCTGTCGCGCCTGCGCATGGGCATCATGAGCCCAGAGACGCTGGTGCATGGCGGAGCCAAGTCCAGTGACATCGTGCTGCTGCAGGATGTGATCGCGCGCGGTAGTTCAGTCCGCTGGTCAAAGGGCGATGTTGACCCAACGCCGCCAGATCTAGCGTCTTACGTGCCCACCGCACGATCGAAGCGCCGCCCGTTCAAACGCGGCAACACCACCTCGGCGCTCTACCTCACCGCCCCGCGTCAGCCGAGGGCGTGCCAGGCCTATGTCGATTGCCTCTACACTGTCGGCGCGCGCGAGGTTCCGTCCGACAACGCACCGCGCTTGCCTATCCAAGAAGTGGCTTTCACGTCAGGCGCGGTCGCCGACGTTCTGACTAAAGCCCATGACCTAGGCCACTGGGTGATGACCTTCGACAGGGTCGCGGACCGCCGTCTTGTCAACACCGATGAGCGCCGCATCATCCGCTACTTCAGCGTGCCAGGATCCAGCCACAACGTCATCGTGTCGACCGAGATCGACGCGAAGGACCTGACCGACTGGATCTCGAACGATCTGGATGTAATCCTGCCAGGTGCCGACGCTCAAACCCTCGCCGCGGTGCGCCAACAGCTCTTCGCCCGCGCGGCGCAACTGTCGGGCGGCGTCATCATGCGCGGCGTCCAATGGTCCAATCACGCCCATGAGCTCCTTGGTGTCGTCCTCTCACAGCGTGAACTCGATCGCCTGCTGAAGACCGGCCGTGAGAACCACACCGGCTGGTTCTTCCTAGACGACTATCGGGGGTGGCTCGATCTGACCGGGGAGATCGCCGATATCCTGGCGATCGACTTCTCCTACGGTTCGGAAGGCCCGGAGATCCGTCTGGTAGTGATCGAGGCTAAGTACGTAGGTCAAGACGACCTTCGTGATCAGCGCCGCCGATCGGTTGGACAGTTGGAGTCCACCTACACGGCGCTACAACATCGACTGCTGGATCCAAACTCCACGCTCGACCCCACGATCTGGCGCAATCGCCTGGCTGACATGGTCCTCGAGCACATGGACCCCTTCGACCAGGTTGGCGGGATCACTCAAGACCAATGGCTAGAAGGCCTGCGCTCGGGCGAGATCAATCTCACCCTCGATGGGCATTCAATCGTCTTCAGCCACGAGGTCGAAGCGCTCTACGAAACCATGCCCGTCCTGGTCGACGACGAAAAACCCCAGGCTGAACGGCGACGGTTAGCGCAATGGGTCTTCGCCCGCTCGACCACCGCCAAGGCGCTGCGTGACCTTGGCGACGACGCCGCAGCGCCCCTTCTCAGCATCCCAGCCGGGTGGCCAGCGGCCGACAATGGGGAACAGCAACTCAATCCAGCGGCTACCGTGTCTGCGCTGGAGGAGCCGCCGGCCTCGGCGCCGACCACGCCGGAGCCACAACCGCTTGCGCTCGTCAGCGAGGACGAGACCCCCGCCAACGACGATCCGGCGCAGGACCTGGCTGAAGCCGTGGCACACGCCGGCCCGTGGAGCCTAGAGATCTCGGCGGTCCTGACGCACCTCAGCCGCGCTAGCAACGAGGCTGAGGGCGAGGCTTGGCTCGAGAAGCAAATCATCGCGCTGCAAGGCGCTCTGCAGTCCGAAGGCATGGACGCGCCCGTGCAGGGTCATCGGCTGACGCCCAATACCGGCTTGATATATATCGGCGGCCGCACCCTGACTGTCGGCTGGCTTGAGCGAAAGCAAACCGACTTCCTGACCCGGTACGGTCTGGACATCGTCCGCATCACGCCGTTGGCAGGTCAGATTGCGGTGGGTCTACGCCGTCCTAAACGCGTGACCCTGCACCTGGCCGATGCTTGGCTCAGACGAACGGGTGAGGAGCGCTCGCCCGCGCAAACCATGGCGCCCTTGCTCGGCGAAAAGGAAGACGACGGCGCTCTATGCTTCCTGCCCTTGGCCGGCGAGTATGCTGGTCAGGACCAGGCCGCGCCCCACAGCCTGGTCTCCGGCACCACGGGCAGCGGCAAGGGCATCCTGGTCACCAACCTGATGCTGGACCTTTGCGCCCTCAACGCCCCCGAGGACATTGAGCTCTATCTGATCGATCCGAAGAAGGGGGTCGACTACGCCTGGGCGCGCAATCTCCCGCATCTTCGCGATGGGATCATCGCCGATCAGGACGAGGCGATCGCGCTGCTGACGCGCCTCGTCGATGACATGGAGACGCGGTACGCAGATATCTCGGCAGAAGGCTGCCGCAACATTGGCCACTTCAATCGTATCGTTGCGCCTCACCGCCGTATGCCGCGCGTCGTCATCATCTTCGACGAAGTCGCCAATTGGATGCAGGACGACGAATTCAAGGGGTCGGTCGACTCCCTTCTCAATCGGATCGCGACCCTGTCTCGCGCCGCGGGCTTTCACCTCTTCATGGTCTATCAGCGCGCCGACAATCAGGTGATGACCATGCAGCTGAGGACTAACCTTGGTAATAAGCTCATCCTGAAGCTTGGCGATGAAGGCAGCTCGCGGATCGCCTTAAACGAAAAGGGCGCTGAGAAGCTGCTGGGTAAGGGCCATCTGATCGCCAAGCTCGACTCCGATCAGAAGATCTACCTCCAAGTCCCCTTCATTGGTGATGAGGAGGTCGAGGATCTCGCCCGGGCGGTCATCGCTACCTGGACAACCCGTCGCCAGGACGCCGCCGAGTAGCCAACCATGCCTGGCAAAAAGGTCCGCGGCGCTCTCTACATCCACCGCCAGGCCATTGGCCTGTTGTCGGATGCGGACGGCGCGCGGCTGGCCAGGGCGCTTTGCGTCGCTGGCGTGAAGCGGATCGATTGGAATGTCGCCCGGATCGAGTCCGAGGTCGTCGCCCTGCTCGACTATGCCGATTTCCGTGAGGATCCGTTTCCGGCGCTTCGCGGATCGGCGCGTATCGATCTGGCCACCGGCGCGGTCGTTCAGCGCGCGTTCGCTATCGCGGATAATCCCTTGATCCTTCATCGCAAGGAACTCTTGATAGATCCCCTCGACCCCGCCATCGCCGAGTGGACCGCCTTGACCGCCGACCTCGAAAGCCGGGACCTTTTCCGCGACAACCACCTCATCGGACGTCGACGCCCATGGGCTGAAAGGCTGGCGAGCGCTGGCGTCCGTCTCGATGGCCACCGGCTGTGTCCACGCTAGACAACAACATCATCCATCGCCATCGCACGGCGATGGTGCGTCATGATCTGTCCCAGCCCATGGCGCTCCTGGTCAGGCACGGCCTGATCAAGCCCGGGGTCCAGGTCTTCGACTACGGCTGCGGTCAGGGTGACGACCTGCGTATCCTCGGCGCCAGCGGCATCGAGGCGACGGGTTGGGATCCCCATTTCCGTCCAGAGGCGGACCGCTCTCCTGCGCCGGTGGTCAATCTGGGCTTCGTCCTCAATGTGATCGAGAATCCGGCCGAACGGCGCGAAGCGCTAACCAAGGCCTGGGCGCTCGCTCAGCAGGTGCTAGCGGTCTCGACGATGATCGTCGGCCAATCACCCATCGGAGGCCTGCGCTCCCACGGCGACGGCTTCATCACTTCGCGTGGCACCTTCCAGAAGTACTACCTGCACGCCGAGCTGCGGGCGCTGCTTACCCAGGTCCTCGGGACCGAGCCGGTGGCGGTGGCCCCAGGCATCTACTTCGTGTTCCGCTCCCCCGAGGATGAGCAGGAATTCCTGCTCAACCGGCGCGCTGGGCGACGTGCCTCGGCCGCGAGCTATCGTGTGGCTCGCGCGCCGCTCTCATCGCGCCCAGCCGCACCAACGCTATCAGAGCGGCTGCCCACGGCCCTACCCGAGCTCGCCCAATTCATGCGCCAGCGAGGCCGCGTCCCTCAGCTCGATGAGCTCGCCGCGGCGGTTCACACCGAGCTCGCCGATCAGAAGGTGTCGCTCGCGCGAGCGGTCGACGCCTGCCTTGGCGCCCTGCTGGCGCAGGAAGAATTCGAGGCCGCCGCGACAGCGCGGCGTGAGGATCTCCTCGTGCACCAAGCCTTGGGGCTCTTGAACCGATCGACTTCCGCCAGCCGGCCAAGTCCGGGCATGGTTCGCGACATCCGGACGCACTTTGGCAACCAGAAGGAACTGGCGCTGCAGGCCGTGCAGTATCTCCATGGCTTGGCCGACGAGAGCCGGGTGCAAGCTACGATCGTCGAGGCCGCTAACCAGGGCCTGGGCGTTCTCGATCACCGCCAGCGTTTGGTGGTGGACGGCTCGCGCGCCGAGGGCCTGCCCGCGCTGCTGCGCTGCTACCTCGGATGCGCCACCTTCCTCTCCGGCGAACCCGACGGAGCCTTCGTTCTGCGCATCGATGCGCCTCGTAAACGCGTGGCGATGTGGCAGCTGATCGATCCCAAGGAGGCCCTCCCCCGCGCCGAGATTTCCATTCGGGTCGATCTGCGCCGACAGGACGTCAATATTCGGCCCGATCCGCGCCGCTTGCTGCGCAAGGGCCAGCTTCTGGGTCTGGCTGCGCGGTCCAAACAGCGCCGCGCCGAAGACGCCTACCGGATCGAGCAGGGCCTGCACGAGGATACTGTATTTGAAAATCTACAGACGTAGGATCGGCTCGGTTCTCTCAGTCTTGGAAGGCCGCGGTTCGTTGCCGAGCCTGGGCGCTGATCAGGCGCCGTCACCGCCCGAAGGGAGCGTCAGCGCAGGATCGCCTTGGCGCATTGCGTGACAGCGTCATCGTCGGCGTACTTAGCGGCGACTTTCTCAGCGAGCTGATAGATCAGACTCTTCATCGTCCCGATCGCACTATCGAAATAGACGCCATCGATCAGCAGCGGCTCGCCCGCGGCCACGCGCGCGCGCTGGCCCGCCTTTTCAATGTATCGCTCATTGGCTCGGCCATCGCCATGCACAACGATGTCTCTGGTCGCCTTGACCTCGATGAAACCCGCAGCAGACTCTGCCGGCACCTCGACCTCCAAGATCGAAGCCACATAAGCCAAATACTCGGCAGGCTTGGCATAGAGCGCACCACCCACGCGGCTGCGGATCAGTTCCTCCAGGATCTCGTCCCGACTTCTCTCGATGAAGTCTTCGAGGGCGATCGTTGGTTTGCTGTCGCCGCGCTTTACGCCCCGACCAAGCCGATCTGGATGAGCGCGAAGAACCAGCTTCATCAGATCGATGAGATAGTCCTCGGTGATAGAAACGGCCAGGACGAGCGATTTCTTATAGGCCCCCTGGTCGATCACCGCCGTCAGCAGCGCCTTCAGATCAGGAGACGCCCGACGGATCCTCGCCGTGGGCTTATTCCCCGAAGGCACCTCAAAATGATGGAAGACTTTGCCCCTTTCGGCGACACCAGCATTCATTCCTTCGGCGTAACGCTTCAAAGCCGTGGTCGTCACCTGTGTCTCAATGTGAATCTCATTGAGGCGACGATTATAGCTCACCTTGTGCCGATTAAGGGCATGATTGACCGTCGCCGCGTTGGACTTCCCAGATTTTTCAACCACGGTTGTAAGCCCCCATTCAGGGCATGATCATGACCTCGTTTAGCTGAGCCCACTAGGTCAATACTGGGTCGAAATTGATGAGGCCTGCAAAGTTCAGCCGGACACACCCAAGCCTGAGTGAGCGCGCCGCTGATCTTCCTCACCTTCAGGAAGCGGTCCTTCCCAACGTCGGAGAAGAGTCAAAACAGGTCCGAACAGGGAACCGCACGAGCTCGGCGAAAATATCTGAATTTATATCGCCTAAAAACCACAAAGACCACAACACAAAGCAGCCGTGAAAGTTGCTTCATCAAGAAAAATCAAAATACAAAACTGTTATTCACAAATACAAATATAATCATCTAAATTATGGAATATGTTCCATATTCCAAAAATTCCGACACCCACTCACCACAACAACACGCGCAAGCCCCACATCTACTGAATCAGCATGATGGGTGACTTGATTAATCAAAAATTCGGTGAATGATCGAGCCGCGACGAGTCCGCACAGTGCGCGACATCGCTCCCGGCCAAGAAAGGAGCCGCCGAGACTCAGAAATTCCATGGCGGAAACGACAAAGGGCCCCGCCTGCCAGCGGAGCCCTTGTTCGGGGAGACCCCTGATATCGATTAGCCTTCGATAATGCAGTCTCCCCCCGCACTGTCCCGGAGTCAACAGTCCGCCTGCCGGACTGCACGGCGACGTGCGGCCTTTTTCCGCCCCTTCCACCACAACCAAGGAGGGGCAGATGCCCAACTATCTGAGCAGTTCACCGACTACAGTTTCCGAGGCCATCGAACGCATAGCGCAGCCTGACGGCTCGGTGGCTGGGGGCCCTTTCGGCCGCATCGTCATGACACCGGATGGCCGCCCCATCCGGTCGATCATCACAGGGCGCCGACGTCTCGTGACGGGCAGCTATGCCAGCCGAAAGGCCCGACGCGCCATGCCGCATGAGAGCATGAACGAGCTCTCCTTCTTCCATGAAAGCGAGGTCGACACCTGCGTGATGGACTACCGCGCCCAGCCGTTCCGCCTGGAATTCATCCTTGGCGGCCAGCTTCGGACCTACATTGCCGACTGCGCTCGACTGCTATCGGACGGAGCCATCGATGTCATCGAGATTAAGGGTGACTATCGACACGCTTCCGATGAGCGCTACACCGCCAAACTCGAAGCGGTCAGAGAGTTCTGCTATCGACTGGGCTGGCTGTTCAGGATCGTTGTTCCTGAAAAGACGGTCGCCGCCAGGATAAGACATGCGAACGTCCACCTGGTCCAATCCAAGCGCACGGTCAGTTATGACGCCTCGCACTGCTATCTGGCGCTCAATCTCCTGCAACGCGAAAATGGAGATACCACCCTCGCACAGATCGCGCAGGCGCTTGGCGACAGCCGCGCCGGCATGTCCATCGCCATGGCGATGATGGTCGGGCGCGTGCTCAACATCGAACTGGATCGCCCCATCTCGGCTAACAGCCGCGTCACCGCGGTGGATAACGCGGGTAGCTACGAACGAGCGGCTCAATGATCGCTCCCATCCGCTTCAAGCCCGAGCAACGCTGGATGGTCGACAACCAGCACATCCGCTTCCAGCGCGACCTGGGCGATGGACTCCTCTTGTTCCTAGTTGAACGCACCGGCGGACCGCTGCAGATACGCGCCGCGGACGGCAGCCTGCGAATGCCCGATCGCGTCTGGGCTGTCGAAGCGTTCGCCGAAGGACGCCTGAGACAAGTTCCCACGCTCGAAAACCTCACTTCAGCGCGCCGCCAAGCCCAACAGCGTGAGTACGCACCCGACCAGGTCGCTGAGTTGGACCCAAGGGCCGCTCTGCGGCGCTTCGTCCTTGAGGGGTTGGATCGCATGGGGATCCACGTTCTTGGCGACCGAGCGCTGCACCTCGCACTCTGCGCCCTGTGGGCAGCAGAGCCCGACAAAGCCGCTCAGTTCGGCAAGCCGAACCCTCGAACCGTTCGCCGTTGGCTCAAAGAGCGAGGAACGCCTGGCGAGCGCACGTCAAGGCAAATGCTGTCGATGAGCGGCCGGGTCGCACGAAGCCGGCGCCTCCCCCCCATTACGCTCTGGCTGCTCCAGAAGGCCGTACTCAAGTATTGGTCGACCCCGTTAAGTATCGCCGACGTCTATGCATGGCTGGCTTCGTGGATCGAGCGCATCAATCGGTGGCGCACGCAAAGCCCCCACACTTGGCCTCCCCTCGATCGGCCGAGCATCGAGACCTTGCGTCAAGATATTAGGCGACTGGAGTGCTACGAGACTTACGCCGCCAAGTTCGGGGAGAAGCTGGCCAAGAAGCGCTTCAAGGCCAATGGCAAGGGCCTTACCGCAGCCAGGTTTCTTCAGCTTGGCTGCATGGACCACACGCTACTAGACCAGATCGCCGTCATCGACGGCGAATACATGCTACCCGTCGGGCGACCATGGCTGACCGTCATCATAGACGTGAGGACACGGTGTGTTGTCGCCTTCGTGCTCAGCTACGAGCCGCCCTCGCTCTTCCAGGCACTGGAATGCATCAAGAGGGCCAACCAACCCAAGTTGCATCTGCATTCGAGAGCTCCGAAATTTCCCGTACTCTCGAGCATTTTTGGACGATTTGACGAGGTAGTCGTCGACAACGGTTGGGAGTTCAGCGGCAAGTCATTCGAAGACGGCATGGCCGACGTTGGGACCTCTGTTCGCTGGGCGCCGGTGGCTTCCCCCACCTACAAGGCCATCGTCGAGCGCTTCTTTGGCACCCTGAACGAGATCCTCAATAAGAAGGCTCCTGGCGGAGTGCTCAAACCGGAGCTTCTACGCGAGATGGGGTACGACCCCACCAAGGATGCGGTACTCACGATCGCTGAGATCGAAGACCTGATCTGGGAAGCGATCACCTACTATCACATCGAAGAGCATAGCGGCATCAAACGGCCGCCTGCGGATCTCTGGCGTCAGGACATGGAAGCCTATGGCATCGACGTCATTGGCGACGACCATCAACTCGATCGCATGGCCGGGGCCATGAAGTTTCCGTGCACACTCAGCCGGTCCGGGTTGGAAATGTTCGGACTCACCTTCCACGAGCAATACGCGACCGGCGAGCTTCTAGAGGACTTGATCAGTCTTCAGCCCATCCGGGGGCAGCGAAAGGGCTCCGCTACCGCCCAAGTGAAGGTGAAATACAATCCAGCGAATCTCGGCGAGGTGCATGTCTGGAATCAGCGTCGCAACTTCTACGTGACCTTGCCCTGCACCGACGAAACATACAGCGCTGGAATTTCGCTCTGGCATCATCAGCAACTCAAGGCCTGGGCCAAGCAGAAAGGACTCGAGTTCAGCACTCAGGAGGATCGGCTCGCCGCGCGCCTCAAGCTGGTCGAAATGATCCAGCAGAGTGCACCGGAACTACGCCTAAGGCAGAGACGAGCCGTAGCACGGCTGCTGACAGCACCCAAGATCCTGAAGGCTCTCAAAGGCAATTCTGCGACGCTGGCCTACGCCCCGTCACGCCACGACGGCATGGCGCCCGTGATCCCGCACGACACCTTGGCAAGACATCGGATCGATGGCGACACACCGCCTAACCGCCCGCCCCGAGCCTCAAAACCGAAGGGTCGCCAGCGCCCCGAGCAAGCAAAGCCCAGGCAGCATCCGACACCCAAGCATTCGCCCGCCGACGCCCTCACGCAGAAGCCTTGGAAAGGGTTCAAGCTATGAGCGGCGCCCCGATTGGACTCGATCCTGACCTGCCACTTTCGGGGATCATGGAGGAAGACTGGTCCGCAGCATCCAATGAAGCTGTCGCGGACCTGCTCGCCCTGTTCAATACGATATTCGTCGCCTACCCCCTGCACTCGGAATTCCACAGCCGGTGCGACTTCCTGATGAAACTTGGACGCTCCACGCAGGGAGCGCCGCAGAAGGGCCTGCGCGTGCTTGCACCAACAGGCTCGGGAAAGACCCGCGCCGCCGAAGAGTTCATCCGAATGGTAACCGAAAGCCGACAGTCCGGGGACGAGGAGTTTCCCGTCGTGCTGGTGCCGCTCGACCGCGCAACGACTTCAAGGAAATTGTTTTCGTCCATCCTTCAGTACTTCGGCGACGAGTTCACCATCTCCGCCACTGAGGCGGTACTTAAGGAACGGGCCTACAAGTTCCTCCGTCGGTTCAAAACGCTACTGCTCATCATCGACGAGGTGCAGCACCTGACTAGCGCCGGCAGCGGCGGCGATGTGACGGACAGCCTAAAGCGGCTGTTGGACGACGGAGTAGTTCCCGTCGTGTTTCTCGGCACGATCGAAGGCAAAAGCCTCTTTACTCGTAACCTTCAACTTTCCGGCCGACTGCTCTCCCCTTGCGACTATCGGGAGCTCTCAAGTCAAAGTGCGACCGATAGGGGCCTGCTAAGTCGGTTTGCCGAAGAGCTCGACCTGGCCATAGTCCACAAGGGGTTGATGCGACGTCCAGCAGGCCTGTCGCACCCTTGGATCAGCGGGTGCCTCCACGAGGTCTCCGCCGGCGTCATCGGCCGCATTTCCCGGATCATGTACGTCGCCCTGGAGATCGCGCGCAGGCGACACGCCGACTGCATCGAAGTCTTCGACTTGGCACTCGCAGTTGATCGATGGGCTTTGGAGCAAGGCTTTACAGCGCGAAACCCTTTCCGCTCAACAAGCCCCAATCGCTGATGGCCGATCGACGCCATACGGATCGTCAAAAGGCCGATCCGCTCGCTGCTGACCCCCGGGGCGCGTCCGTACGCGCCCCGGAACCGGCCAAGCCAATCCCTCGCGTTCTTTTTCCGCTCGACCCGTTCGCTGACGAGAGCTTGATTGGGTACCTCGTCCGCGTTGCCGCTTGGAACGTCCTGGATAGCGCGGCGCCGCTTCTGGCGCCGCTGGGTCTCCGCTGCGGCGAGGGCCTATCTAAAAACCTGGAACCAGTTTCCGATTTGATGGCCGCATCGCTCCGCATCCATCAATCAAAGCTGCAGAGGATGCTGATCCTAGACATTGAAGACAGGCCGTCTGAGGTCGACTACTTCGGGGCGCCCCTGCGGCGACATCATTTCCTCCACAGACGTCGACGCGTGTCGCCGGCTTCCCTGGCTCGATCTGAGCATCACAGGGGGAACTGGCTGATCGGGACGCTGCCCCACTGCCCGGAATCCTGGGAGCTGCTAATCGACAGCTGTAGCTGTGGCGCTGAGTTGGGCTGGAGAAACGCGCGGGAGATCGCCATTTGCGAGAGGTGCGGCTTCGACCTACGCCGCCTTACCTCTCCGACTGTGCCTGCCCCTCAACGCGAAGCTCTTACGGTGCTGTCGGATCTTGTCAGCCCTCGACTTGAGAAGAGGAGCCTGGCGCGGGCGGCTGTCCCAGCACGCTTTCAGCACCTGGAGCCAACGTGGATATTCGAACTTACGCTCGGCTTCGGACGCGCCTCAGCGCCAGCGGCCAGGAGCGCAAAGGACTTTTTCCCTACGGCAACGCTTTTTCGAGGCGCGAAATTCCTACTGGGCTATCCTGGGACATTCGAAGCTTGCGCCCGCGAACGGTACTATAACAATACCCAGGCCCCAATCTTCCTGAATCTGAAGGCCAATCAGCGGTTCGATTTCTGCCCTGAACTGAGCGCTTTTGCTTCAGATCTAGTTGAGGAGTTCGAGCCCACCCGGCATGGACCAAGCAGACTGAAATCAATTCGCGAAAACTCCAACCGCATCACCGCCAAACAAGTCGCGACCAAGCTCGGCATCTCGAGCACTGAGGTTGGCCTTCTAAATCAAGCGGGGGCTTTCGAGACAGGGCGCCCCCGCGGAGCGCGTCGCCAGATCAGTTGGTTTGAACCCAGCAGCGTTGAGCCCGTAGCAAAAGCGCTAGCCTCGCGCCTGTCACCTACGGAGTTTTCCCGGCGCTTCCATTTACCGATGGACGGCGTAGAGCAGCTTTTCAGCATGGGCCTGCTCGTCGCGAATAGGTCCCCACACGTCCAGCTTCTGCATAGCGATTTGCAGCTGGAGCGGAGCGAGGCGCTGTCTCTCATCGACCATATCCGAGCAAAGCTCGCTGCTCCGCACCACAACGCCATCACGCTGAGAGAGGCCTTCTTTGGGATCGGGGGTAGCGCGAAACCGTGGGGGTCGGTGGTCGCGAAAATCCTGGCAAATGAAGTGCCTGGTGGAGTGGGGCTCGCGCCTGGCCACCCTCTAAAGTTCAGCGCCCTGACCGTCACGCCAGAGTTCTCGCGCCTGCTGCTCACAGATGCCTATAGCGTGTTCCGATCGCTGCCAGAACGGTCGCTTGCGCTAGGGCCAATTCGAGATTTCGGGCGAACTGAGGTGGAGAACTATTTGAATTGCTTCCCCCGCGACGTATCGCTGCTGATCCTCAATGGGCACCTGAAAGTTCTGGGGCCAAAGCGTACAAGGTTCTCGCGAGAACAAGTCGCAGAGCTCGGCCTTAAGTTGATCAGCTCACGAGAAATAATGTGGCGCTGGAGAATCTCACCGATGATGCGCGAAGCTCTACCGAAGGTCGGTATAGAGCGTATCCTTGGACCATTTTGGCCACGCCGTGCCGTGACCGAGCACTTCGGGTCTAAACTCAATTTTGCTGAACACGTCGCTCGTTGCCCCGTTACTTGTTGAGCCGCTTGGGGCCGGCCTGCCATATGACGGCAGGCCTAGCGGGCTTCAGCGGGACCGCCGCCTCTCCCGCCACCGCCCTTGATCCGCCCCTGCGGCGGCTTCTCCGACGATCCCGGCGCTTTCGGGTCCCGGTCCCCACCCTACGGATCACGCTGCGGCCTGGACTTGGTCCAGCGATGCTGCAGCGACGATCGATCTGAAATTTTCGAGTATCTCGGCGTGCCGAACGGCCAAGAACCGTTCGACTTCCCGCTTGGAAAGCAAGCGCTCCAGGAAGCCGGCCGCAATCACTAAAAGGAGCATGTCGTCGCCATAGGAGGCTTCGAGTTCCTTGTAGTCGTGGGTGACGGAAGCCATCTCCCGCTCAAGCCGTGCCATTTGCTCCGTCGTCAGCCCAGTCGCCTTCTTCAGGTCATCGGGGCGATGCAGGTCTGCTGCCTTGGTGGTCGCCAGTAAGGCCTTGGCGTAGTTGATGCTGTAGTTGTTGGCTGAGGCCATCAATTCGGCCACCTCCAGCTGACGGATCGGCTTCATCTTGCGCAGCTTGGTGAAGGTGTGGGTGCCGACCGGTTTGTCCTTCAACAGCTCGGCGACGTCAGCGCTGATGCCGTTCAGCAGGTCCCGCCGCTGGCGGATCACGCCGATGTCGACGTTCAGCGCCTTGGCTAACTTCTCCTCGGAAACACCGCGCTTGAGGGCGCGAACGATCATGTAGTGCTCTTGGATCGTCGCCAGCCGGTTGACGCGCTTGTTGTAGGTGAAGCCCTCGTCGTCAGAGGCAATCAGGCAGCGAGCTTCCGTAGACCCCTGATCGCGCAGGGCGCTGAAGCGCACGTGACCGTCCAAAAGGAGATATGGCCCACTCCCCTTCGCACGGGAAACGACGAGTGGCTCGACCAAGCCTAACTGCCCCACCGATGCAGCGATCCGGCGATACTTCGCCGACTCCTTGACCGCGGCGGGCAGCATCTTCGACGGCAGGATGTCGTTGAGCGACAAAATCACGATCTGCTTTTCGAAGGCGATCTTGACCTCTTCCTGCATCGTCAGCCCCGATCGTATCCAATTCGCTCGGCCAACGCCGTCGGAACCGAGCCGACGCCCTCGGCCCGCATCAACGTCACGAAGTGGTCGTCAGCGAGCAGGCGCTTAAGAGCGTTCGTGACGAACATAAGCCTGCTCTGGGTCAGCGAGGCGCGCTTGACGAGCTGGCGTTGCCGCTCAGTCTCTCGCTGATAGGCGCGGATCAGCGCCTCTGACGTTACCTGTCCGCGGCCACGATGCGGACTGGTTCGCTGGTGCAAGCCTTTGCCGCTGGCGTTCCGCTGCTCGATGATCTGGCGGATCGCCAGCACCTGGTTGCCCGGGATCGCCTTTTCCTCATAGGCCTTGGCTAGGGCCTGCTGCACTTCGCCCTCCTTGGCCTTGGCGATCTCCATCGCAATAGTGTGGGGGATGACGCCGCGCTCGACTGCGTTGATCAGCTTTTCCTCGCCGTTCTCGAGCAGGTAGCAGATCGCGTAGACGTACTCGGTGCTGAAATCGACCTTCGCGGCGATCTCCTGGTAGCTATAGCCGCGCTCGCGTAGGGCGCCGATCGAGCGTACCAGCTCCAGCGGTGTGTGCTGGCGACGGGCGAGGTTCTCGACCAAGCTCATGACGAAGCAGTCGTCCTCGCTCGCGTCGATAATGATCGCCGGGATCTCCGCCTGACCCAGCGCCATGAAAGCCTCGAGCCGGCCCTGCCCGCAGACTAGGTCGTAGCGCGGCTTGCCTGGCCGCTGGCTGACGGTGATGGGCTTTTTGAGACCGAGATGGGCGATGCTGGTGACCAGTTCCTGGAAGATCCGCCGGTTGCGGACCCGAGGGTTGATCACCGTGATCGCGTCGATCGGCACCATGCGAACTTCGGGCGGGGCCTCGATCATGCTGCACGCAGCGCCGTGCGCCGGGTCAAATCGACGAACCCGTCGAGATCATCGAAGCGATAGGCGTCCAGCCCCACGTGATTGTAGGGCGCGAGCTTCAGGTTCGGCGCTGCGCCCAGATCGATCCACGGGAGCAGGTAGTAGTCCCGGACCGTAGTATTATCGGCTTCCATCCTGGCCGCGATGGTGATGTCCGGCCGCAGGCCCTGATCGAGGCGCACCTTCCAGCGCAGGCTTCCGGCCGTCGTCAACTGGCAGCGCACGATAACCAGCGAGGCGGTGAACTCGCTGTTGATGTGCAGAAGGTCGGTGTGCTGGTCGCGCTCGACGCTGGCGCCGGCGGCGCGGATGTTGTTGATCGCGCCGGCCACGACTTCCGGATGTAGGGCTCTCAGCGCGCGGTTCGTCTCGATGTATCGATAGTCTCGCGTTGGCGAGAACCCGACCAGTTGATAAGCGCGAAGTAGGCTGCCGAAACGATGCCGGAACGTCGAGCTCGACGGCATGCCCTCGATCTCGTCGATCACCAAGCCCGAGAGCCAGCCACGCTGGCTGAGTAGGGCCGATAGCTGCTCCAGAAGCTGTTGATCGGTGAACCGACGACTGCGATCAAAAATGATCCGCTGGGCTGCCTCGAAGAAGTCGGGCTCGACGATGCTCTCGAAGGCGCCGTCGGCGCGCACCCACATGTCGGGGTCGTTAGTGACGCGCTTGGCCTTCAGCTTGAAGGAGACGCGATTGTAGACGTTGTTGCCGATGTACTTTTCGTTGGTCAGGATCTGATGGACGACGCCCCGCGTCCACGGCCGGCCGAGATCGGTTACCAGGCCCTCGGCGTTCAGCAGCGCGGCGATCTCGCTCTCTGACCGCCGCTGCAGCACGAACATCCGATACAGACGCCGCACGACCTCGATCTCCTCGGGCGGGCCGGGGCGAAGCACAACGCGATCGGTCTGCAGACTCTTGTGCTCACCGCGGGAGAGCTCTGCCTTGGGTGTGCGGTGTTCATCGACCAGCTGGCGGCGCAGGCCGAAGCCTGCGGGGCCGCCTTGCCGAAAGCCTAGGGTGATGAGGCGGCATTGGCCGCTGAAGACCTTGACCGAGAGCTCGCGGCTATACTCACCAGCCATGGCACGCTTCATGCTTTTTATGATTGTGGAGCTGAGGCTGCCGTCGTTCTCAAACTGCTCGGCGCAGTAGTGGACGGAGATGCCGGCTTCGCGACACACATACTCATAGAAGCCGCTCTCGTCGGCGTCCTGAAAACGGCCCCAGCGGCTGACGTCGTAGACCAGGATTGCCTCAAAGTCGGCGGCCCCAGCGCGGACGTCGGCGATCAACTGCTGGAGCGCTTGGCGGCCATCGAGGCGCAGGCCACTCTTTCCCTCATCGGCGTATGTGCGGACGATCTCGAAGCCGCGCCGGCCAGCGTACTGGGCAATGGCGTCTTCCTGATTACTGGTGCTGTAGCGCTGATGCTCAGTGCTCATGCGCACATATTGGGCGGCGCGCATGATCTTGCGCTCGATCACCGCTTCGTTGCTCGCACCTGCCTGCAACATCACTCACACCACGCCTGGCTTGAGCCGAAAGGTCTTGCTGGAGCCAGCGTAGGCGCAGGAGCGAGTGAATGTCTTTTCAGAAAATGGACCGAAATTTTCAGTCCAAAAAAGGAAAATCTTTTCACGCCGAGAGTGGGCATGATGACCGGCCGTTCGCCGTGTCGATCGCCATGGCCATGCTGTCGGAGTGGGGCGAGTCTCCCTCGGCGCGCAAAGAAGTGGGGCGCATCACCGCGGCGAATGAGCGGACGGTTCGCAACTGGTTCGAGGGGCGTAACGGCCCCAGCGGCGAGAACCTCGTCGCCCTCGTCCGCCACTCGGACGCTGTGTTCGGAACCGTGCTCGAACTATCCGGCCGCCAGGCGCTGTTGCCGGTCGCTGGGATCCTAGGATTGCGAGACCAGCTCGACGCATTGGTCCACGCCATCGACGAGTTGCGAGTCCATTGAGCGACGCTCCGAAGGCTGTTGTCGGCTTTGGGCCAGTTTTAAGTTGTCCACATCCCTTTGGTGGCCAGCGTTAAGTGGTGGCCCTAAGTTGTCGATTCTCGCCTCTTCATAAAAATCAATGCCTTACGAAGACCGCGTTAAGTGGTCCCGACAGAAACCACTTAGAACTGGCGCAATCCCAGCTAAGAGTGGCGCAGGCGCGTCACAGGATGAGCCTCTGGCAGCGAGTGACTCATCGCGGACGTTGGCATCTGCTGTCGGCCGGTCACCACAGTGGCCTATCGGTGCCAGTCGCCAATTGCGGCACTGACCTGCTAAGGTTTGCTCCCCGCGACGGAAACGCGAGAGCCAGGGCCTGGTAGTTCGCGGAAATTACCTTGGCATCGTGATAAAGTCGGGGGTCAGGCAGCTGCCCGCCGCCTTACCTCATCGAGGATGGCGATCACCTCCGTCTGATCGGCGAGGCTGAAGATCCCCGACACACCTAGGGGGTCGAAGTCGGTGAACGGGCTTTCGTAGAGCAAGTCGGCATCCATCTGGCCCCGCTCGGTCAGGTGCTCGATGACCATGTTCAGGAATTCGATCTGGCTCGCTGACAGCGCACGGCCATCCATGAAAGCGGCGAAGGCCGCCTTGGCCGCCTCGCGGTCGAGGCCGACGAGTGACCGGACGAACAGGCCCAGCCCGCCTTCCGTTCGAACGCGATCAAGGTCCTCAGGCTCGGCGACCCCGGCCTGGAGGAAGATACGTTCAAGTTCCGACAGGTCCCTAGCCGTCAGCGGCTCGTTGACGCCGGAGCGCTTCGGGCTCCGGGTGGGCGAAGACTACTTCACGATCGCTCCCAAAGATGTTCGCACCGTCACCAATCAAGTTGAGGCGGCCCTGGTCGCGGGCTCTCCCTCAGCGGCCATCGGCGAATTCCTGGCCTCGGTCGCCGAAGGCGGCGCGCCGCCGCCAGCGGAGCTACCTATCAGCGAACAGATGGTCGAGGCCGTCCGGAGCCTGGCTCCCTTCGCGATCGACAGCACGGACACGACGCTCGAGTTTAGCGAGGACGGAGCTGTTTGGGATGGGCAGGGTCAGGGAAAGCTCTTCCTGATCGTTCGGGAGAATTTCGAAGAAGTCGAATACGCGCCGCTCCCGCTCGAGCAAGATCCCGATGATGAAGTGCCGGAGGCGCCCACCCCGGTCGCCATTCCCAGCCGTTTGCGTGCAACGCTAAAGCCCCACCAACGACATGGGTTGGACTGGCTTGCGCAGAACGTCCACGCAAAAAGGCCAGGAGCGCTGCTCGCCGATGACATGGGGCTTGGGAAGACCTTGCAGGCGATCGCCTTCATGGCTTGGCTTCAAGAAGAGGCTCAGGCGGGGCGTCGCTCGCAGGCACCTTTCCTGATCGTAGCTCCAACAGGCCTCCTGGGCACCTGGCGCGATGAGATTCTCAAGCATCTTGATAGGCCTTGTCTGGGGCCCTTGGTCCCGGCCTTCGGGTCAGACCTGAAAACTTTGCGCGACGAGGACAGTTTCGGCGGTCGGGACATCGAGACCGGCCGTGCTGCGCTCAAGGCCGAGAATTGGCGTGAAGCTGGCGTGGTGCTCACTACCTACGAGACCTTGCGCGACTATCATTTTAGCTTCGCGCGTACGCGCTTTGGTTTGATCGTCTATGACGAAATCCAAAAGCTGAAAAATCCGACCAGCCAGATGACGCGCGCAGCCAAGGCGCTGAACGCAAGCTTCTGTTTGGGCATGACCGGCACCCCGGTCGAAAACCGCCTGCAGGATCTGTGGTCCATAATGGACGTGCTGACACCCGGGCTTCTCGGGGCAAGTCGTGATTTCGAGCGACGCCACCCGGCGGATGATGGAGTCGCCTTGGCAGGTCTCAAGCGGCAGCTTACCGAGGGGGGGGCGGGGAAGCCCGCCTACATGCTGCGTCGCCTGAAAAGCGAAGCACTGGAGGGGATGCCCACCAAGCATATCCACACCGCCTCCGTGGAAATGCCGCCAGTCCAAGCCGCCGCATATCGCGATTTGGTTCTGCGTGCCGCAGCTGCGGCGTCGGGCGGAAACATGGGCAAGGGCAGCATGCTGTCCACGCTGGCCGCACTGCGAGGGGTCTCGCTTCATCCGCTCGACCCAAGACAGGCACCGACCGATCTAGACCTCTACGCTCGCGATTCCGCCCGCCTAGGCCATACGCTTGGTATTTTGGACAAGGTGGCTGCTCAACGCGAAAAGGCGCTGATCTTCATCGAGGATCTGGCCATGCAGGAGCGCTTGGCCGGCCTGATCCAGACGCGTTTCGGCCTCCCAGGCGCGCCCATGCGGATCAATGGCTCAGTGCCCGGACCAAAGCGTCAGGCCATGGTCACCAGCTTCCAGCAAAATCGCGATCGCTTCGACGTGATGATCTTGTCGCCCAAGGCGGGTGGGGTGGGTCTGACGCTCACCTCCGCCAATCACGTTATCCATCTATCGCGTTGGTGGAATCCTGCGGTTGAGGATCAGGCTACGGATCGGGTGTTCCGCATCGGCCAGGGCAAGGATGTGCATGTCCATTTGCCGCTCGCCGTGCATCCTGATCCCGCTATTCGCGAAGCTAGCTTCGATCTTCGCCTCAACGCGCTGATCGAGCGAAAGCGCCAGTTGACGCGGGACTTGTTCCTACCGCCCGATCCTAGCGACTCCGAGCTGTCGGATCTGTTCCGTGAGGTTTCTCTGGCCGCGGACATTGATCAAGGTCCGGCGGTGACCGAGGTTGCGTCTCGCGCCGAGCCCATCATTGACCTTACCGTCGAGCGAAGGCCCATCCTAAGCTTGCCTAAGGCGATCAGAGATACGGGCGTTCGCCATTGGCGCCGAGAGGCCGGTATGTCCCGGCCGACCGATGAGATCGTCGCGCTCTTTGCAGGGAAGGATAGCCTTATCGTCGCAATATAGTGAAGCCGCCCTTAAAGCTCGCTGTTGCGGCGGTGTTAGGTGGTCAGCGGCCTAATTGCGCCGCTCTTAGTTTGGGGCGTTAAGTTGGCGAATTGCGCCGCCCCTTTAAACTCAACGGGTCGGTGCGCCGCTCTTAGGTGGGGCCGCCACGTGCGGCGAGAATGTGTCCGCGCGTGGAGCCGAAGGCTCCTAGGCCGTCGGGAGCATGCGGCGGAAGATGTCGTCCAGGCGCGCGCCGGCCGGCTTGGCGGCGACGGGCGCGGCCGCCGGCGCGGGCGGCGGGGTCGGTTCGCAGTAGGCTTTCAGGAAGCCGGACTCGACGGTCACCGCATCCTCGTTGGCGGCCGGCGGGCAGCCGAAGACGTTGCGCAGGGCCAGCGCCATGGCCTCGCCCTCGCTGAGGGCGGCCTTGGCCTCGACCGCCGGCACGACGTCGTCGAAGACCTGCTCGAACACCTGGTAGGGCAGGTTCGCCTGGTTGATCATCGAGAACAGACGATTGACGTCGCCAGCCATGGCATCGGCTCCACCGCGAACGCGGCACGGGGTTAAGGTCGTTTGCCGCCCTTCTCCCGGCCCGCCATCTCGGCGAGCAGGACAAGGGCGGAAGAGTAGTACGTGCGGTCTTGCGACGCTCCCCGCAGCGCCTGGATCGACGGGTCGTCCAGCGCCAGGGCGGCGATGGCGACACCCCCGCCAGATAGCGGAAAGTCGGCTTCATGACCGTCGGACATATTGACCCATGCCGGTGGCGCTTTTTGGGCTTGAATCTTTCCGCGCCAATACGCGGCGGTGTCGCGCGCCAGCGAATCTTCTCCTCCCCAGGCCAGGTAGAGGGGCACGCGAATGGCGTCGAAACCGAATAGCGGAGGTTTTTCAGGCGCTAAGGCCAGGCCGCCGTCGGCGCGCACCAGAAGCCAGTCCGGAGGCAGTTTCTGAGCGCCGAACCGCCCCTCGCGGGCCAGTTTCACCCCGTCGGCGACCAGGGTGCGCCAAGGCGCCGCAGGGCCGTCCTCGACGGCGAAGTCCTGCAGGGCCGGCAGGACGAAATAGGACGGGTTGGTGACGATCCCGGCGGGCGAGCGAAAGCCCTCCAGGCCGGGCAGCAGCACGGTGCGGCCGCCGACCTCGACCACCAGGCGCTCGGCCACCGCCTCGCGCATGGCCCTGGAGGCGGCCAGGTAGCCGTCGTCCTTCCAGCGCCGCCCGGCCCGAAGCAGGGCCCAGGCGGCCAGGATGTCGCCGTCCGACGCGTTGTTCTCGTCGGCGACGGCGGGGCGGGAGCGCGGGTCGTAGCGCCAGGCCAGCAGCGGCGCGTTCTTGCGCACCAGATTGGCGCGGGTCCAGCCCCAGGCCTTGTCGAAGGCCTCGCGGTCGCCGTGGCCCTCGGCCAGCAGCATGGTCCAGCCCTGGCTCTCGCTGTGGCTGACGCCGCCGTTCTCGGGATCGATCGTGCGGCCGTCGGGCTGCACGTAGGCGGCCTTGAACTGGGTCCAGCCGTCCGGCGGCCGCGCGCAGGCGTTGCCTCCGGATGCGACCAGCATCGCCATCAGCAGCCTAGACCCGGTGCTCGAACACCAGCGGCGAAGCCAGGGGATCACGGCAGGTCGTGGTCCCGCCGGGGCTGCCCTGGGCCGCCAGCCAGGCGCCGTAAGCGCCCGCCAGAACCTCGGCCATGAGCGGCGGCCAGGCCCGCCGGGCGTCGTCTTCGAGAACATTCGGACAGGCCCCATGGGTGATGAGGATGTGGTCGTCGGCCGCCGCGAGCTGCACCCAGCCCCAGTCCATGCCGTCGAGAATCTCGTTCAGGCGGGCTTCCAGCTCGTCCAGGGTCTCGAGCCTGGGCAGGGCGTGGCTGCGGGCCATCCGCTCGCCCGTGGCGCACAGGAAGCGCTTGACCGCGCCCTGGTCGGCGACGGCCGCCAGCTCGTCGGCCAGCGAGGCCAGGAACGGCGCCCACTGACCGCTGACCCGCCGCCGGCGCAGGTAGCCGAGGTCCTTGGACCGGGGATCGAACTCGCTGGCGCTCATCGGCCGCCGTCTCCGCCGAGGATCTGCTTCACGCCCACGCTGACCGCAGTCTCGTTGTAGACGCCGAAGGTGTTGAAGTTGACCGCCCCGCCGATGCTGGCGCCGGGCCGGAACTGGTAGTCGGCCGACAGCCCGCCCGAGATCCCGAAGCCGCTGGCGCTCTGGGCCAGATAGCGCGGGAACACGTCCGCATCGGCCTGGGCCAGGGTCGTCAGCTCGCCCTGCAGGGCCGGATCCATCGGGAAATAGGCCGCGCCCGCCTGGTTGTAGGTCTGGTAGCCGGGGGCGACCGCGCCCTTGAACTTCCACGCGCCCTGCCTGGCCGTGACGCTGATCGGCGCGGTCAGGCTGGTGAAGGTCTTGGGGCTGAAATAGCCGCCGTGCCCCAGGCTGAAGAAGTTCTGGTTGTTGTCGAAGCCCTGCTGGTTGAGGTTGAAGCCGACCTGCACCTGCGTCTCGCCCCGGCGGTAGGGCCGGATGTAGCCGCCCAGATTGACCTGGTAGCTGTCGTTGTCGGCCACATGCTCGCCGTCGTAGTGGCTGTAGCTGGCGTCGCCGTAGAGGCCCGAGGCGCCGTCGTCGTAGGACAGGCTGACCCCGCCGCCGGTGCGCATCACCCTGCCCCAGCGCTGGCCGGTGACCGTGTCGCGGGCGCCGGCATAGGCCACGACGCTGTCGGTGACCGGGCGCCGCTCGATCCAGGCCTTGCCCTGGCCGCTGGCGCCCAGGCGCGGCGAGAAGGTCAGCCCGCCGGCCACGTCGACGTCGCCGAAGCCGATCGGGGTGGCGCCGATGTCGGCCTTCAGCGGTCCGGCCTCCATGGCCAGGTTCACCGACGCGCCCGAGGCGCTCTGCGGCGAGGCGGCGCGATAGACCGGCGCGAACTCGCCGACGATGGCGCGGGCGTTGACGATCTGGTTTGCGCCATAGCGCTGCTCGGCCGAGCCCGAGGGCGTGCCGCCGTCGATGCTGACCGGCGACAGGGAGGCGGTGAAGCGCGCCTCGCCCAGGTTGGCCGAGGCCGAGGCGCTGGCCGACAGTTCGTGCAGCCGCCCAAGGCCCGCCTCGCCCGAGCGGGCGCGGATCTGGGCCGAGCCGGAAACCTGCGCGGCGGTGCGGGCGGTGATCTCGGCGATCTGGCGGTCGATGTCGCCGACCACGGGGTCACGCGCCGCCGGGGCGACGAACGGATTGCCCGGCGCCGGCGCGACCGTCGCAGCCGGACGCGGCGAGGCGGCCTCGCCCGCGCGGCCGTTGCGGCCGGTGAACGGGAAGGCCACGCCGGCGAAGTTGCGCTCGCCGGTCGCCGCGTACGAAGCGGCGGGCGCCGGCGCGGCCGGAGCCAGCACGCCGGCCAGATCGTCTCCGCCGGACGCCGTGTCGACGCCCAGCAGCGGCGCTGCGGCCGCCGAGCCCATCAGGTCGTAGCGGCTGGCCGCCACCGGCAGCACCGACGCGCGCGCCGGGACGCCGCCCGAGGTGAACGGATTGGGGCCAAGACCGCCGCCCGACGAGGCGTTGGAGCCGCCCGGCGCCAGCACCGCGTCGAGGCCCGAGCCGAAGGTCGGTCGCCGCTCGCGCAGGAGCTTGGCCGTGCGCAGGGCCTCCAGGGCGCCGCGCTCGTTGCCGGCCTGGCGCTCGACCCGGGCCGAGGCGAGATAGAGGTCGGCGTCGCGCGGCGAGGCGGCGATGGCCTGGGCCAGCGTGCGGCGGGCGCCGGCCACGTCGCCCCGGCCAGCCGAGGCGTCGGCCAGGCCGATCAGGGCCTCCTTGTCGCCGGGCTTGGCCCGCAGCAGTACGCCGTAGGCCTGGGCGGCCTCGTCGTACATCTTGCCGTCCAGATAGACCCGGCCCAGCGGCGCCAGCAGGCGGGTGTTCTTGGGCGCCACGGCGAAGGCGGCCGACAGCACGTCGAAGGCGCTGGCCAGATCCCCGTTCTGGCGCAGGCGGTCGGCCCGCTCCGCGCCCAGGGTGGCGGTCAGGTCGGCGACGGCGCGAGTTCCCTCGGGCGAGGATCCGGCGCGGGTCGCAGCCTGGCGGATGATGGCGGCGGCCTCGGCGTCGCAGCCGGCCTTGGCCAGCACCGCGACCATGCCGTCATAGCCGGCCGGCGCCTCTGTGACGCCCTCGACCAGGGCGCGCTGGGCGATCGACAGGGCGGTCTGGCGGTCGCCCAGGTCGTAGAGGGCCGAGGCCAGGCGCCCCTCGGCGTCGACCGACAGTCCGGGGCGGGCGGCCAGCCCGCGAAGCTGGGCGACGCTGCCGCCCTGCCTGGCCTGGTCGATGGCCGCGTCGATCTCCAGCCGGCCGCGCAGGGCGGTCATCTCCGGCGTCATGCGGCCCACGGGCGCGCGGTTCAGCAGGGTCAGGGCCTCGCTGGGCCGCCCCTGCTGGTCGGCGAAGACGGCCGCGGCGTGGATCTGCTCGGGGCTGCTGCCCGCGGCGACCTGGGACATCAGGCCTTCGGCCGCCTGGACCTCGCCCTGCCCGGCCAGGAAGCGGGCGAAGTCGAGCCGCACCCACGGGTCGCTGGGCGCCGAGGCCAGCGCGCTCTCGAAGGCGGCGTTGGCGCCCGACAGGTCGCCGTTGGCCCACAGCTGGTTGGCGCGCTCGTGGTCGATGCGGCCGCGCAAGGGATTCTGGCCGCTGGCGTCGGGCTGCAGGGCCGGCGAAGCGGCCGCCGCCGTCTCGGCCTCGGCCGTGCGTCCCTGGTCGAGCAGCACCTGCACCAGGCCCTGCTGGGCCTCGGCCTGGGTCGGGGCGGCGGCGAGGATCTGGCGATAGACCCCCTCGGCCTCGGCCGCCTTGCCCTGGCGACGCAGCGACTCGGCCAGCAGGTTCGAGGCCAGCAGGCGGTCGGGATAGGTCTGGGCGGTCAGCGGCCGCAGGGTCTGCTCGGCCTTCGCCGCCTGGCCCTGGTCGAGCGCCGCCTGGGCGGTCTGCAGGCCGGAATAGAACCGGGCGCTGGTCAGGGCCTCCTTCCAGCGGCCGGCGCTGGCGGGGCTGGCGCGGCCGGCCCGGGTCAGGAGGTCGGCGGCCTCGGAGAACTGCTGGGCCTGCAGGCGCACCAGGCCCAGGCCGCCGAGCGCGTCGGCGTCGGTCGACCGGCGCGAGAGGGCGGCCTGGAAGCGGCGTTCGGCCTCGGCGACCTCGCCGGCCTGCAGGGCCTGGAAGCCCCTGGCGCGGTCGCCGGCCGACGGGTCGACCGGCGCGGCGGCGCTGGCCTTGGGCGCGACCTTGGCGGCCGCCAGCTTGCGCGAGATCTCGGCGTCGTTGGGACGGGCGGCCAGGTAGTCGCCGAACAGGTCGGCGTTGCGCGGATTCTCGTCCATCCAGGTCAGGGCCTGGCGCCAGGCGCTGGCGGCCTTGCCCGAGACCGCGCCGCCGCCGCCCGCCAGTCGGGCCAGCAGCGCCACGCCTTCGCGGCGGGTGCCTTCGCGGTAGGTCAGGGCCTGGCCCAGCGCCAGCTGGACGTTCTGGTCGCCGGGCTTGCGGGCGGCCAGGGCGCGAAGGCCGGTCTGGGCCTGGGCGACGCCGCCGGGCGCGCCGGCCAGGGTCTGGTAGTACTCCAGCGCCAGGGCGTCGGGCGGGTTGGCGCCGCCGAACGCCTGGCGATAGGCGGCCGCGGCCGCGGCGCTGTCGCCCTTCTGAGCCAGGCCCCGGGCCCTGGCCAGGTCGCCGCCCCCGGCCGCCGGCGCGCTGGCGCCCGGGCGCTGGGGCGCATCCAGCGCCGCCAGGCCGCGCTTGGCGGCGGCGTTGTTCGGATCGGCCGCCAGGGCGCGCTTGTAGGCGTCGGCGGCCAGGTCCTTGCGGCCCTTCTGGCTCCAGAAGTCGCCCTGGCGCACGAGGGCGGACACCGCCGCGCCTCCGGTCTGGGCCTCGGCGACGGTCGCCGTCCCGCCCGCCATCAGTATGGCGGCCAGGGCGGCCTCGACGGACATGCGACGCAGGGTCTTCACTTGTGGCTGTCCCCTTCGAGACGGCGTCGCGCGACGGACTTCAGCGCGAAGATGATCGGGAACGACAGCGCCAGGCCGACGCCGAAGATGGAGGCGGCCAACAGCAGCGGACGCTGGCTCAGCCACCACATCATGTAGACCCACCAGGGCAGGTCGCCGGTGTGGAACTGCTTGCCGACCTGGAAGCTGGAGAAGCCGTCCTCGGTGACCACCGCCAGGTCGCCCTGCACGCGGGCGTTCTGGGCCGGGTCGTCGAGGCGGGCGATCACCGCCGGCAGGCGGGCCGGATCGCTGGCCAGCACCGCCACCACCGCCCGGTCGCGGTCGTAGGGCGAGCGGAAGCTGACCAGGCCCTCGAAGCCGTCGCCGGCCACCAGCAGGTCGTCGGCATGCTCGCGGGCCTTGGCGGCCTCGCCGTCAGCCATCAGGAACACCCGCTCGGCCAGGGCGGCCGCCTTCAGGCGCAGGCGGTCGTCCTCGAAGGCCACCGGCGCACCGGCGAACAGGCCCGAGAGGCGCCGCGCCGTCTCAGGCCGGCCGATCAGCAGCACGTCGCGGCCCTTCAGCGAGGCGGCGTCGGCGCCGCGCGCCACCGCCACCCGGGTCACCGGCGCGCCGGTGACGTCGCCGAACCGACCCATCAGGTTCAGATAGGCCTCGATGTCGGCCGGGGCGGGATTGGCGTCCAGCACCACGGTGGTCTTGTCGAGGTCGGCGTTACGCGTGAACGGAAAGCCGGCGCTGGCGAAGAAGGCCAGGTTCGGCAGGGCCGCGAAGTGGCGGCCGCCGCTGAGGTCGATGGTGCTGTCGGGATCGATGCCGCTGTGGACGTTGGTCGGCAGCTGGCCCTGGCACGCGCCGGTCTTGTTGCTCTTGATGTCGAAATAGAACTGCAGCTGGCTGGCGCCGAACAGCAGGTAGGGCGGCAGGTCCAGGCTGTGCTCGTTGCGGGCGAAGCGGTTGAACAGGCCGCGCACCTCGGCGGTGCGGTCCTGGGCGCTCAGCCGATAGGAGCGCAGGTACTGGCCGTTCAGCGACACGTCCAGGCGCGACTGCTCGCGGTCGAACCACGGCCCCTTGGGATAGCGGTAGCGCACGCGCATCGGCGCGCCCTGCACCGGCCACAGGAAGAGGTCGGGCGCGACGCGGAACGGCACGGTCACCGGGGCCGGCGACAGGCCCGGCGCCTGCAGCAGTTGGGCGTCGACCAGTTCGCCCATCCGCACCGGACGATCCATGCGCAGCCAGCGCGGCGCGTCATAGGGCGCGCGGGGGGCGATCAGGGCGGTGTCGACCTGGGCCATGGCGCCGCTCAGGCCGCCCTGCGAGATGCTGAGCGCCAGGGCGGCGCGGCGGATCTCGGAGGTGTCGCGGCCGATCACCAGCAGCAGCCGATGCTCCGGCGCCTGCGGGTTGGCGACCACCGCCAGGGTGGGGCCACTGACCTGCGGCAGGACGAGGCCGCCGATCGTCTGGCCCGACTGGCCGAACACTACGCCCTCGCCCTGCGGCAGGACGCCGACCAGGGTCGGGAAGGCGAAGCCGCGATAGCTGGCCCGCATGCCGAAGTACGAGGCCGCCGCCCCCGCCCCGCGCAGCACGGCGTCGGACGGCGTCTCGGCGAACACGAAGGGCAGGACGAGCTTGCCGCCGCCCTTGTCGAAGAACGGTCCGGGCAGTTGCGACAGGTCCGGCTGGGCCGGCAGGCGCGAGACGGTCAGCTCCAGGCGCGAGCGCTGGTTGCTGACGTTCATCCACAGCGACGAGTGCTGCGGGTCCTCGCAGGCGCGGGTGTAGTGGCCGATGAAACGGAGATTGAGGTTGTTGTCGCGCAGGAACAGGGCCGGGTCGATCGGGATCGACCACTCGGTTCCCGCCGCCCGGTCGGGGGTCAGCATGACCGTGCCGGCCGGCTCGCCGTTGAGGGTGACGGCCAACTGCGACAGGTCGCCCAGAAGCGACGGCGAATAGGCGCCGTTGACCACCAGGCGCGCAGCCGTGACCACCTCGTCGCGGCGCAGGGTGAAGTCGACGCCGGCCTCGCCCTGCACGCCCTGCAGGCGCAGCGGCTGTCCGAAGCCCAGGTCCTTGAGCGTCAGCACGCGGGTCGAGCCTGCCGGCGCGGGCGCGGCGACCTCGGTCGGCTGGGCCTTGGCCTGGCCGCTCCAGCCCAGGGCGCCGGCCAGCAGCGCGCCGGCCAGGATCACCGCCGCGCCGCCGTCGGGACCGCCGGCGCGCGAGCGCGAGGTCAGGGCCGCGGGCTTGGCCGCCCGCCACCAGAAGAGGATGCTGGCGCTGGCCCGCACCAGGCCGGCCAGGGCCGCCATCGGGCGCACCGGCGCCCAGTGGGCGTTGGGCTGCCAGGCGTCGGCGCGGCCGACGACGTTGCGCACCAGGTCGCGGCGTTCGGCGAAGCCGAGCGGCAGGAACTGCACTCTCAAAACCCCCTTGTCGAACATGACGGCGCGGGCCTTGAACTGGCGGGCGCGCTCGTCCTGCAGGAATTCAACCGTGTCGATGTGGCGCTCGTTCCCCCAGAAGCCGTCGGGAACGATCGCCGAGAGCCCGCCCATCGAGACCTCGCGGGTCTCGACGTCCAGCACCTCGCCGTTGGTCAGGCGCAGGCGGGCGGGCAGGAAGGCCTCGATGCGCACGTGCTGGCGCACCTGGCGCGTCTCGCGGCCGACGGCGATGGCGGTCAGCAGCACCAGCAGGCTGAACAGCGTCCAGAAGGTGTTGAGCACCAGGGTGCCGACCAGCACGACGTCGGGCTCGGCGGTCACCAGCTTCCAGACGCCCCAGCACAGGCCGGCGATCAGCAGGCCCGCGACCACCACGTGCGGCCACATCAGCGACCAGTCGAAATAGCCCTTCTCCAGCCGTCCGCCCTTGTCGGTGACGTTGAACTTGCCGCGCTTGGGAGCGAACAGCGTGACGATGGTGGGGGCCACCAGGTGGAAGGCCAGCAGGGTCTCGTAGATCTCGCCCCAGAACGCCATGCGTTCCTCGCCCTGCATGCGGTTGTTGGTGACGATCGAGTGCACCAGGTGCGGCAGGGCGTAGACCAGGATCACCGGCGCCGAGGCGCTGATGATGTTGAAGCCCAGCAGCAGGAAGGCCAGCGGCGAGGTCAGGAACACGATGCGCGGCAGCGGAAATTGGAAGTGCAGCATCGCGTTCAGGTAACAAAGCCGCTGGGCCAGGGTCAGGCCCTTGCCAAACAGCGGATTGTCGACGCGGAAGATCTGGGTCATGCCGCGCGCCCAGCGGATGCGCTGGCCGATGTGCAGGGCCAGGCGCTCGGTCGCCAGGCCGGCCGACAGGCGAATCTCGAGAAAAGCGGTGTTCCAGCCCTTGCGCTGCAGCTTCAGCGCGGTGTGGGCGTCCTCGGTGACGGTCTCGTGGGCGAAGCCGTGGGTCTCCTCCAGCGCCGAGCGGCGGATCACCGCGCAGGAGCCGCAGAAGAAGGCCGCGTTCCACAGGTCGTTGCCCGGCTGGACGACGCCGTAGAACAGGTCGCCCTCGCCGGGGATGTCCTTCACCGTCTGGATGTTCCGCTGCACCGGATCGGGTGAATAGAAGTGGTGCGGCGTCTGCAGCAGGGCCAGGCGCTGGTCCTCCTGGAACCAGCCGATCGTCATCTGCAGGAAGGCGCGGGTGGGGATGTGGTCGCAGTCGAAGATGCAGACCAACTCGGCGTCGGTCTGCTCCAGGGCGTGGTTCAGGTTGCCGGCCTTGGCCCCGAAGTTGTCGGGGCGGGTCATGTAGATCGCGCCCGCGCGCTCGGCGAATTCCTTGAACTCGGGACGGCGGCCGTCGTCCAGCAGGTACACCTTGAAGCGGTCGCGGGGATAGTCCATCCCCAGCGCGGCCAGCACCGTGTCCTGCACGATCTCCAGGCTCTCGTTGTAGGTCGGAATATAGACGTCGACCCGCGGCCAGGTCGCCGGCGCGCCTTCCAGCGGCCGCACCGGACGCTGCAGCGGCCACGCGGTCTGCAGATAGCCCAGCAGCAGGATCAGCCAGGCATAGATCTCGGCCAGATAGAGGCCCGTGCCGAAGAAGGCCTCGGCGGCGTTGCGAAAGTGCAGGGTCTCGGTCGTGCGCCACCACAGATAGCGGGTGCTGACGATCACCGAGACCACGCACAGGGCCACGGTCAGGTGCTTGGACTGCGACAGGCGGTTGGCGACGACGACGCCGACGATGGTCGCGCCGGCGAACAGGGCCTGGTCCTTGAAGCTCAGCGGCATGACGATCGCCACCACGGCGACGGCCAGGAAGGCGGCGATCAGCAGCACCACGCCGATGCGCAGCATCGCTCGCTCGGCGAAGGACTTCGGCGACACCCCGACCGTCATGCCAGCTCGCGCGAGTCTTGGTCGTCGAACGACGGCCATGGCTGCATTGCTGTCATAGCCGCTGAACCTTCCCTCTTTAAAGTCAAGCTTTCCGCCGAAGCGGACGGCCGATGCTATCTGTTGCGCGTATGGCGCTACAAGCGAGGCTGTATGGCTGATCTGGAAACAGTTCCAGCCGGCGGCTCCGCGACCAAAGGCCGCATTACTTCCCATGGCGGGAAAATCGCCGTCTCGACAACCCGATTACAATAATGAACGCCGCGCGATACTTGCAGGCAACTCTATGCGCGAGCTCAACCGAGGAAGCGCGCCCAGAGGTGGAATTCACCGCGCCAGCGGGCGTCGGGGGACGGATTTCGGCGTCCGGCAATCGAGCCAATTCCGGTATCGGTCGATAGCGCCTTTGGCTTAGACCCCGGCGGACGGGCTCTCTACCGTCACCCTCAAGAAACGGCCTCCCGGCGTTCGGGAACAGGCCGTCGCTCGGAGAGGACTTCATGAGCCAGATGTCGCCGACGGACGTGGCCCGCCAGCTCGGCGGCGGCCTGCTGTCGTTCCCCGTCACCCATTTCGACGCCCAGCACCAGTTCCTGGAAGCGCCCTATCGCGAACACTGCGCCTGGATGCTGGACCACGAGCTGGCCGGCCTGTTCGCCGCCGGCGGCACGGGCGAGTTCTTCTCGCTGCGTCCGGACGAAGTGGGCAAGGTGGTGCGCGCGGCGGTCGCCGAAACGGCCGGCAAGATCCCGGTCATCGCCGGCTGCGGCTACGGCACGGCCATCGCCACCGACCTGGCTCGCGACGCCGAAGCCGCCGGCGCCGACGGCCTGCTGCTGCTGCCGCCCTACCTGACCAACGCCACCCAGGAAGGCCTGCTGGCCCATATCGAGTCGGTCTGCAAGGCCACCAGCCTGGGGGTCATCGTCTACAACCGCGACAACGCCGTCATCAACGAGGACACCCTCGAGAAGCTGTGCGACCGCAATCCCAACCTCGTCGGCTTCAAGGACGGGGTCGGCGACCTGGAGCTGATGATGCGGGTCTATGCCCGCATGGGCGACCGCCTGACCTATATCGGCGGCCTGCCGACGGCCGAGACCTTCGCCCTGCCCTACCTGGAGATGGGCGTGACGACCTACTCGTCGGCGATCTTCAACTTCCTGCCGCAGTGGGCCCTGTCGTTCTACAAGGCGGTGCGCGCCCGCGACCGCGAGGCGGTGATGACCGGCCTGCGCGACTTCGTGCTGCCCTACATCGCCCTGCGCAACAAGGGTAAGGGCTACGCCGTCTCGATCGTGAAGGCGGGCATGAAGGCCGTCGGCCGCGACGCCGGCCCGGTGCGCCAGCCGCTTACCGACCTGACGCCCGAGGAGTTCAGCCAGCTCCAGGGCCTGATCGCCCGCGTCCAAGGCTGACCCCTGAACGCGCTGACCCCCGTCCGGACGCCGGCCCTTCTTCCCGGGAAGAAGGCGCTGGCGATCGGCCCCAACGAGCGTCTAGCCTCGCGACTCCAGGGTGTTGTCGACGGGCGCTTTCCGATGTTCGAACTCAGTCAGCTTCGCTGCTTCGTCGCCACGGCCGAGGAGCTGCATTTCGGCCGCGCGGCCCAGCGGCTGAACATGACCCAGCCGCCGCTGAGCCGGCAGGTGCAGTTGCTGGAACGCATACTGGGCGTCACCCTGCTGGACCGCACCAGCCGCTCGGTGCGCCTGACCCCGGCCGGGCGCGCCTTCCTGCTGGAGGCCCGCCGCATCCTGCGCCTGGCCGAGAGCGCGGCGCTGGCCACCCGCCGCATCGCCAGCGGCGACGCCGGCCAGATCGCCATCGGCTTCACCGCCGTCTCCGGCTACAGCTTCCTGCCGCGCCTGGTGATCCTTTCGAACGCCCGCCTGCCCAACGCCGACCTGACGCTGCGCGAGATGGTCACCCGCGAGCAGGTCGAAGCCCTGCTGACCGGCCGCATCGACATCGGCCTGGTGCGCCCGCCGATGGACCGCGTCGAGTTCGCCACCGCCCGGGTGCTGTCCGAGCCTCTCGTTGCCGCCCTGCCCAACGGCGACCCGCGCCTGGTCAAGGCCAGCCTGACCCTGGCCGACTTCGACGCCGGCCCGCTGATCATGTATTCGCCGGAAGGCGCGGGCTATTTCTACAACATGCTGACCACGCTGTTCGACGCCCACGGCGTGGCCCCGAACTACGTGCAGCACGTCACCCAGATCCACTCGATGCTGGCCCTCGTCCACGCGGGTCTCGGCGCGGCGATCGTGCCGGAGTCGGCCATGAGCCTGCACTTCGACGACGTGCAGTTCCGTCCCGTCGAGACCACGCCCGACCGGCCGGTCGAGCTCTACATGGCCTGGCGCAAGGACAACGAGAGCCCGATCCTGCAGACCTTCATCGACCTTTGCCTGGCCGAGGCCTCGCCGGCGGATCCGGACGAGCGCTGACGCGCCCTCGCCTCCCGTCGGCCGCGCGCGGCCCAACGACAAGAAGACGGGAGACCACCATGACCCTCGATCGCCGCGCCGTGCTGGGCGCAGCCGCCGCGCTCGCCATGCCCTTGCAGGTCAATGCGGCCGGACGCGCCGCGCCCGTGGCGACCACCACGGCGGGCAAGGTGCGCGGCGCCGAGGTGGACGGGATCAAGGTGTTCAAGGGCGTGCGCTACGGGGCCGACACCGCCTCGCGGCGCTTCCAGCCGGCGCAGGCGGCCCAGCCCTGGAAGGGCGTCGCCGACGCCCTCGCCTACGGCCCGGCCTCGCCGCAGCTGAAGACCGACGAGGCCGCCAGCGAGGACTGCCTGTTCCTCAACGTCTGGACCCCGGGCCTGGCCGACGGGAAGAAGCGGCCGGTGATGGTCTACGTGCATGGCGGCGCCCACGCCAACGGCTCGGGCTCCAGCCCGCTCTATGACGGGACTTGGCTGGCCAGGACCTACGACGTGGTGGTGGTCACCGTGAACCACCGCCTCAACGCCTTCGGCTACGCCTACCTGGCGCGCCTGGGCGGACCCGAACTGGCCGACAGCGGCAATGTCGGCAATCTCGACCTGATCCTCGCCCTGCAATGGGTGCGTGACAATATCGGCGCCTTCGGCGGCGATCCGGGCAACGTCACGACCTTCGGCCAGTCGGGCGGCGGGGCCAAGTGCGTGACCCTGATGGCCATGCCGCGCGCGGCGGGGCTCTACCACAAGGTGGCGACCATGAGCGGCCAGCACGTCACCGCCATGGGGCCGATCCACGCCACCATCCGCGCCCGCGCCTTCATGGAGAAGCTGGGCCTGAAGCCCGATGAGGCCGACAAGCTGAAGACCCTGCCCGCCGCCCAGCTGGTCGAGGCGCTGAAGATGCGCGATCCGCTGGAGCGCAAGGGCGGCGTCGTCTTCTGGTCCGTCGTCGACCACGGCGTGCTGCCGCGCCACCCGTTCTATCCGGACGCCCCGCGCGAGAGCGGCCACATCCCGATGATCATCGGCAACACCCACGACGAGACCAAGGCCTTCCTCGGCGGCGACCCGAAGAACTTCGCCCTGACCTGGGACGAGTTGCCGGGCCGGCTGGAGAACGAGCTCGTGCTCGACATGTCGCCGCAATACCTGGTCGGCCGCTATCGGGCGCTCTATCCCCAGGCCAGCCCCTCGGACCTGTTCTTCGCCATCACCACGGCCGGGCGCTCGTGGCCTGGGCACCTGATCCAGGCCGAGCAGCGGGCCCGCATCGGCGCCCCGGCCTGGATGTATCAGCTGGACTTCGGCGCCCAGACCGACCCCAGGATGGGCGCCTACCACGGCTACGACATCGCGCTGGTGTTCGGCACGCTGGCCGCCAAGGGCTCGATGACCGGTACGGGCCCGGCGGCGATCAAGGTGCGCGACCAGCTGAGCGCCGCCTTCGCATCCTTTGCCCGGACCGGCGATCCCAACTGCGCGGCGATCCCCGCCTGGGAGCGCTACACCCTGCCCCGGCGGCCGACGCTGGTGGTCGACGAGACCTCGGCGATGGTGAACGATCCCCGCAAGGAAGAGCGCGAGATCTTCGCCGTCGCGCCGTTCATGAAGGAAGGGACGTAAGCCAAGACCCTCCCCCTGAAGGGGGAGGTGTCGGCGAAGCCGACGGAGGGGGAAGTAGCTGACGACTTTCAACCGCCTCGAAAGCTGAAAACGCCCCCCTCCGGCCCTTCGGGCCACCTCCCCCAGAGGGGGACTGTTGCGAAATTCGGAACGTCGAAGAACAGACCAGAATCCGTTCGAGAACAGTTCGGAATCAAAAGGGGAAAGTCGTTCTTGTTTTACCCCATTATGCAACGATCCCCCAGAGGGGGAGGATTTAACTATGGGGGAGCTGTCGCGGAGCGACTGAGGGGGCAGCGCCGGGCCTACCGTCCCACGGCGACGGCAGACGAGAACGCCGAAGTCGCCCCGGTCGGCGTCGTCACCGTAGCCGTGATCGCATCGCCGATCCTGGCCGCGGCGACCTTGCCGGAAAACTCGGCGCGGCCGCCGGCGTCGGTCACGGCGCGCAGAGAGCCCAGATACCGCTCGCCCTCCCCGCCCAGCGGCGGATTGCCGAACACCTCGACCACCAGGGCGGCGTTGGGCGGACCGTCCAGCAGGCCGCTGACCGCGATCTCGTCCTTGGAGACATGCGCCGTCGCCAGCCTCGGCGGCTGCAGCCCGAACTGCGGCGTCGCGTGGCACTTGTCGGGCGTGTTGTCCGCCGTGCAGACCTGGGCCGCGCCGGCCTTGTCGAACACCACGCCCATGCCGCGCGAGCCGACGAAGCTGGCGTGCTCCAGGCCCGGCGGTCCGACGACGATCCCGCCCCGGACCATCTGCTCGTCGCAGGAGCCGCCGGCCGAGCACAGCCTGATCGGCTTGCCGTTGCCGGCGATGACGTTCTGGCTGATGCGGTTGGCCGTCGCCCTGGCCTCGGGCCGCACGGCGATACCGATGCCGTTGCCGCGGATCTCGTTGCCGGCGATCATGTTGCCCTCGCCGCTGACGCTGATCCCGAAGGCGTTGCCGGTGAAGACGTTGGCGCCGACGTAGTTGCGCGCGCCCCAGTTCAGCTGCAGCCCGTCGGAATAGTTGGAAAAGCGGTTGCGCACGACCGTGTTGTCGTTGCCCCACAGGATCTCGATGCCCTGCGAGGGCTCCAGGTTGCCGGTCCCGCCGTCGAAGCTGTTGTCGGCGATCAGGTTGAAGGCCGCGCCGCGCGTCAGCTCCAGGCCGTCGCCGTTCTCGATGAAGGCGTTGCGCAGCACCTTGTTGTCGAGCGTGGTGTGCGAGGTCGAGCCGCCCTTGCCGTCGTCGCCGCTGAGCATCACGCCCGCGCCGCCGATGTTCCTGACGATGCGGTTGTCGGCGATCACCGCGTTCGACGTGCGCAGCACCAGCACGCCGATGCAGAAGCCCCGGATCTCCAGCCCGCGCAGGGTCACGCCCTTGGTGTCGACCAGGGCGAAGCCCGGATTGCTGGCCGTGCGGACATTGGTGCCGTACTGGCCCTGGACCATGCCCGGGCAGGATTTCAGATCCCGGACCAGATAGCCCGAGCCGTCGATCACGTTGTGGCCGCCCGTCCGCGCGAAGGCCTGGCCCTCGATCACCACCGGCCCCTTGATCGGCGGCAGGGCGGACTTGAGCACGACGGCCGGAGCGGCGATCTCGATGCGATAGCGGCCGGGCTCGGCGTTGCTGGTCTCGATCGCCCAGCGCAGCGACCCCTTCACGCCGTCGTCGACCGCGCGGTCGACCAGCAACGGCTCGGTCCGCGCTCCCGACTGGGCGGGACCACCGGCGGCGACGGCGGCGATCGGCTTGGGGTCTTGGGCCAGGGCCGGCGAGGCCAGCAGAGCCGCGACGATCGCAGCGGCGGCAACACGAACCATCGATCGCTCCATTCAACGTCTCACAACTCGTCATCCCGGAAAGCCCGAAGGGCTTATCCGGGACCCAGGAGCCGCCGCGCTGCCGCTCGCCCCCTGGGTCCCGGCTCTCCGCTTGCGGCCGGGATGACGGGAATTGATGCAGTTATCCCGCCCTGTCCCAGGGAAAACTCAAGGTCGGTTGGTTGGCGTGGCGCTTCATCTTCAGGGTCAGGCGCGCGCCAGAGCCCGGCGCCAGCCGCACCGTGAAGGCCGAGGCGTCGACCGCCTGCACCGCCCCCTCGCCGATCGCGGCGCCAAGAATCTGGTGCTCGCCATAGGCGCCGCCCTGCACCGTCACCATGCGCGCCGCCGTCGGGCTAAGATTGACCAGGCTGACCACCGTCTCGTCGTCGGTCAGCGTCTCGACCAGGGCCGCCACGTCCGGCGGGACGCCGGCCCGGCGGCGCTCCGGATCGAAGTAGCGCAGCCGCGCGTAGTGCAACGCGCCGCCCTGCGCGGGCGAGGACTTCGACCACGGCGGCCGGGCGATGTGGATGCCGCCCTCCATCAGCTGGATCAGGGCCGTGACGCTGGCGGGATTGATGTCCAGCGCCGCGTCGGCCAGGCGGGTGTCGGGAGTCGATGCGTCGTCGCGCTGGGCCTTCGCGCGGGCCTGCACCCGCTCCAGGTCGCCGCGCAGGGCCTTGGCTGGAAAGGAGGGATCCTTGCCATCCAACCAGTCGAGCCAGGGGTGGCTGGCGGCCCGGGCGCGGTCGGACGCCTTCATCGACAGGTACCAGATCTCCAGCCCGTTCAGCTGGTACTCGCCGGGGGCGTAGCCGTACCAACCCTTGGGGCCGTACATGCGCGGGGTCGAGACCTTGCCGTCCAGCACCTTCTTCTGGCCGTTGATGACGTCGTTCTGGCGGCGCCACACGTCCAGATACTTGTCGTCGCCGGTCAGCAGGTAGGCGTTCATGAAGCCGACGACGGCGCGCGGCACGCGGTTGCGGTCCTCGCGATGGCCGCTCTGCGGCACGACCGGCGAGAAGCCCCAGCCATAGGTTCCGCTCCACCACCGCCCCTTGGGGACCTGGCCGTCCAGCCCGACCTTGCTGGGGATCACGTCGCCGTTGGCCCGGGCGCGCTCGATCCAGCCGTCGACATATTTCAGGATCCAGTCGCGGTACCTGGCCTCGTGGTCGAGCATGTAGGCGTTCATCACCAGGCTGGTGGCCTGCAGGTTCAGCGGGCTGTCGCCGACCACGTCGCCGTACTCGTCGTAGTGGGCAAGCGTCTCCTCGTAGGAGCGCTCGCCGTGCTCCATGTAGAAGTGGGTCACGTCGAAGGGATCGCCGGCCCAATCCAGAGGCGTGGCCTTGCGCAGCATCGGACCCCGGCTGCCGGTGATCATGCTGCGGATGATGTTGAGCTTGGGATCGTAGTTCGGCGTGGAGGGATCCTCGCCGGTATAGAAGCCCGAGAACCGCTTGGCCCGCTCGCGGAAGCGCGGATCGTTGGGCGCCGACAGACCCAGCAGGTTGAACACCGACAGCCCCTCGGAGAGGTGCTGCCAGTCGCTCATGACCGGGAATTCCTTGTAGTACATGCCGTCGCGGGCGAACGGCACGTCCTTGGTCCGGGCCGCCGTGTACTGGCGGATATTGCCCTCGAAGGCCTTCTGGGCCAGCTCCAGCACCCGGTCGCCGGCGCCCAGCGCATGCAGGGTCGGCCAGTCGTTGACGTTCTCGATGGCGTCGTCGGGGCCGTCGTTGGCGCCCCAGCGCTCGAAGGCCAGCAGGTAGCCGCGCTCGTCGAAATAGCGGGCGAAGAAGGCCTCGCAGGCCTGCTCGTTGGCTCTCAGCAGCTCGCGCTGCAGCAGGGCCCATTCGGGCGCGGCCATCGGCGTCGTGACCGTGAAGGCGGCGGGCGCGGCGCTCGCGTTGCCGCCGATCCCCGCGAGGACCAGGGCCGAGGCGCCGGCCAGGACGTGGCGTCGGGAGAGCATCAGGCCGCCTTCAGCTGCAGGCGCTGGATCTTCCCGACGATCAGGAAATAGGCCAGCACGGCGATCAGGCAGTGGGCGCCCACGAAGATCAAGGCGCCGTCGAACGAGCCGGTGGCCTGGACGATGTAGCCGATGACGATCGGGGTCACGATGCCGGCGGTGTTGCCGAAGGTGTTGAAGACCCCGCCGGTGACGCCGGCCATCTCCTTGGGCGAAGTGTCCGACACCACCGCCCAGCCCAGCGACGCCACGCCCTTGCCGAAGAAGGCCGCGGCCATGATCACGATGACCAGCCACTCCTGTTCGACGTAGTTGCAGATGACGATGCAGGTGGCCAGGATCATGCCCAGCAGCAGCGGCGTCTTGCGGGCGATGTCGAGATTGCCGGTCTTCTTGAGCAGGTGGTCGGAGATCATCCCGCCCAGCAGGCCGCCGGCGAAGCCGCACAGGGCCGGCAGGGCAGCGGTGAACCCGGCCTGCAGGATCGAGAGCCCCCGGGCCTTCACCAGGTAGATCGGGAACCAGGTGACGAAGAAGTAGGTCAGCACGTTGATGCAGTACTGGCCGATATAGACGCCCATCAGCATGCGGCTGGTCAGCACCTGCTTGACGTTGGCCCAGGTGAAGGCCGCGCCGGCGCCGGCGGTCTTGTCCTCCATCCGCACCAGGCCGCCGCCGGCCTCGATGTAGTCGAACTCGGCCTTGTTGATCGTCGGGTGCTCGACCGGGCTGTGGATCAGCTTGACGAAGAAGAAGGCCGCGACGATGCCGACCGCGCCCATGACGAAGAACACCGAACGCCAGCCGAAGTCGTGGGCCAGCCAGCCCATCAGCGGCGCGAAGGCGACCAGCGAGAAGTACTGGGCCGAGTTGAAGATCGCCGAGGCCGTGCCGCGCTCCGAGCTCGGGAACCAGGCGGCCACGATCCGGGCATTGGCCGGGAACGACGGCGCCTCGGCCAGCCCCACCAGGAAGCGCATGCAGAACAGCGCCACGGCGGCGGCCAGGCCGGTGAAGACGCCGGAAAAACCCTGCAGCAGGGTGAAGCTTGACCACAGCACCAGGGCGGCGGTGTAGATCTTCTTGGAGCCGAAACGGTCGAGCAGCGCGCCGCCGGGGATCTGGCCCAGCACGTAGGCCCAGGCAAAGGCCGACATGATGTAGCCCATGGCCACCGGATCCAGGCCCAGCTCCTTCGACGCCGACTGGCCGGCGATCGAGAAGGTGGCGCGGTCGGCGTAGTTGATCGTCGTGATGATGAAGAGCGTCGCGATGATCAGCCAGCGCACGCGCGTACGCCTGGTGGTGTCGGTCATTGACGCTCTCCCATGGTCGCCGCTCTGTCGTCGGCGCTTTGAGAGGACGCTAGAGGGCGTCGGGCGCGAGGTCTAAGTCAATTCGCCTATGGACCGATCCACGGGCGACATGGATCGAACCTCGGTACGCATCGAAACCCAAGCCCGTCAAAGGATCGCCCGCGCGCGAAGCGGCAGGCGCCGTAGCGGAAACCTGTGGATCGGTGCACATCGCGCATAGGTCCATACCCGATTGGGATTGGCCCTCCGTTCGAACCCGTCCCTATGGTTCAGGCAACGAAGAAGCAGGCTTGGCCGGCTTCCAAAAGCGGCCCGCGAAGACGGGCATCGGGAGGGACACATGACGTCCAACAGGAACCCGCGCCTTCGCGCCGTGCTCGGCGCCAGCGCTTCGGCCTTCACCATCCTGGCCGCCGGCGCCGCGATCGCCCAGGAGGCCCCGCCGCCGGCGGCCGAACCCGCTTCGGACGAGGTCGAGGCCATCGTCGTCACCGGCTTCCGCGCCAGCCTGCAGAGCGCCATCAACCTCAAGCGCAACGAAAGCGGCGTGGTAGACGCCATCAAGGCCGAGGACATCGCCCAGTTCCCCGACCTGAACCTGGCGGAGTCGCTGCAGCGCATCCCCGGCGTTTCGATCTCGCGCATCAACGGCGAAGGCCGCCAGATCACGGTGCGGGGCCTGGGCTCGGAATACACCCGCGTCCGCATTAACGGCATGGAGGCGATCTCCACCACCGGCGGCACCGCCAACAGCGGCGGCACCAACCGCGGCCGCGGCTTCGACTTCAACGTCTTCGCCTCAGATCTCTTCAACAGCATCGCCGTGCGCAAGACCGCCTCGGCCGACGTCGAGGAAGGCTCGCTGGGCGCCACGGTCGACCTGACCACCGCCAAGGCTTTCGACAGCGGCAAGCCTCAGCTCGTGCTTTCGGCCGGCGCCAGCTACAACGACCTGTCGGAGAAGACCACGCCGCGCGTCTCGGTGCTGGCCAGCAACGTCTTCTTCGACGGCAAGGTCGGCGCCCTGCTGTCGGTGGCCTACGAAGAGCGCCACCTGAAGGAAGAAGGCGCCAACATCACCCGCTGGGCCACCGGCGCCAGCAACGGCGGCTTCAACAGCGCCTCGACCGTGCCGGGCTATACCGTCGCCCAGATCAACAGCGCCAACATCTTCGCCCCGCGCATCCCCGGCTATGTCAGCTACGACATCGAGTCCAAGCGCCTGGGGATCGCCGGCTCGCTGCAGTACAAGCCCAATTCCGACACCCAGGTGACGCTCGACGCGCTCTACGCCTACCTGGCCGGCACCCGCAAGGAAGCCCAGCTGCAGGCCATCGGCCTGTCGCGCGCCAACACCGGCAAGCCGCAGACCATCATCCGCGACGGCGTCGTCGAGAACGGCAACCTGGTCTACGCCCGGATGGACAATGTCGACCTGCGCACCCAGGCCGCCTACGACGAACTGAACACAGAGTTCAAACAGTTCACCCTGTCGGGCACGCACGACTTCAGCGGCAGCCTGCGGGTGGGCATGCTGGCGGGCTATTCGGACTCGACCTTCACCCAGCCGATCTCGACCATCGTCACCTTCGACCGGGCCAATAGCCAGAACTACCAGTACGACTTCCGCAAGGGCCGCGCGCCGCAGATCCTGCTGGGCTTCGACCCGACCGATCCGGCCAACTGGGCCTCGACCAACGGCACCTCCGAGGTGCGCATCCGCCCGCAGTTCGTCGAGAACCAGTTCTCGACCGCCAAGGTCTACGGCGAGTGGGACCTGAACGAAAACCTGCGCCTCAAGGCCGGCCTGGACTGGCGCAAGTTCGAATACGACAGCTACGGCCAGTACCGCACCAGCGAGACGGTGGTTCAGACCCTGACCCCGGCCCAGCTGGCCTCGGTGTCGAAGGTGTTCACCGGCTTTGGCCGCAACATGGACCTGCCGGAGGGCAACTTCACCTCCTGGCTGATCCCCGACATCGACAAGTACGCCGCCCTGCTGGGCATCTACAGCAACAGCGGCATCTACGCCCTGACCGACACCAACAACTCCAGCGCCCGGGGCCAGTACGGCGCGGTCGAGGAGCAGGACTACGGCGCCTACGTCCAGGCCGAGTTCAAGTTCGACGCGTTTGGCCTGCCGTTCCGGGGCGACGCAGGCGTGCGCCGGGTGCACACCGAGCAGGAATCGGCCGGCTACGCCGCCGTGGCCGGCGCCATCCAGCGGGTCGACGTGGCCCGCGACTACGACCTGACCCTGCCCTCGTTCAACCTGGCGGCCGACCTGTCCGACACCGTCGTGGCCCGCGTCAGCGCCGCCCAGACCATCGCCCGTCCGGGCATCGGCTCGCTGTCGCCCGGCGGCGACGTGGCCGTGCAGGGCGCCAACCGCACCTACAGCTCGGGCAACCCGTACCTGACCCCGACGAAGTCCGACAACCTGGACTTCTCGCTGGAATGGTACCGCGAAAAGGGCGCGATGATCGCGCTGGGCGTCTTCTACAAGCGCATCGACACCTTCGTGGCCACCCTGCGCCGCGAGGCCGTCTACAACACCCTGGGCCTGCCGGACTCGCTGCTGACCGGCACGGGCGCCACCACCGACCAGGTGTTCCAGGTCACCCAGCCGGTGAACAGCGACGGCGGCGACCTGAAAGGCTTCGAGATCAACATCCAGCAGCCCTTCACCTTCCTGCCGGGCTTCTGGAGCAACTTCGGCGTGGTGGCCAACTACACCTACGTCGACTCCAAGATCGAGTACCTGACCTCGACGACGCCCGGCGCCCCGACGGTGAACGCCACGCTGGTGGGCCTGTCGAAGAACGCCGCCAACCTGACGCTCTACTACGAGACCCCCAAGTGGAGCGTGCGCGGCTCGCTGGCCTATCGCGACGGCTACCTGACCCAGGTGCCCGGCAGCGACGGCAACACCGTCCAGGGCACCAACGAGACCCTGAACGTCGACATGCAGGCCAGCTGGAACATCCGCGACAATCTGAAACTGTCGATCGAGGGCGTGAACCTGACCGACGAGTTCAACGACCAGTACGTGGGCGATAGCAACCGACTGAACGTCTACACCCACAGCGGCCGCCAGTTCCTGGTGGGCCTGCGCTACAACTTCTAGGCGCGATCCTACCTCCCCCCGGCGCCTAGGCAGCCCGCGTCGCTCTCCTTCCAGGGCGGCGCGGGTTTTCTTTTGGGGAACGGGCGCGTGGTCCTCGCCCTTCGACAGGCTCAGGATGAGGACCACAGCAGACGCCGAGGCTAGAGGAACCTCACCCTGAGCTTGTCGAAGGGCGAGGTTCCCGCCCCTCACCTCGGCATCGTCGTCGCCTGGCGGCGCACTACCCGGCAGCGGGTCTGGCCGAACCTGGTGGCGCAGAAGCCCGTCTCGTCCGAGCCCTGGCGGATCACCGCCCAGCGGTCGCGATCACATTGATGCCAGGTCTCGCGGAAGCGTCCCTTGTCGTCATAGGGGAACACTGGCGAGTCGCCGTCGGTATAGAACCGGGTCATGCCGGTGAAACCGCCGAAGCTGGTCTTGCCGTTGACGACGCCGCAGACCCGCCCCGTCCGCGTCATCCATACCCCGCCCAGCTCCAGTTCTCGCGACTGCTTCAGGCGGGCGACGAGGGCGGGCCGCACCACAGCCCATCGCTGGACCGCCTGGCGGCGGGCCGGCTCCAGCGCCTTCCCCTGGGCGGGCGGCAGCGCGCCCATGGCCCGCTCGAACCGGATGAAGTCGAAGATCCCGTAGCCCAGGGCCGCCAGCATCGAAGCGACCATGACGAGGCCGAGGATGCGCCAGGCCAAGGCCGCGCCGCGCTTGCGGCCCACATGGGCGTCGGGAACGGGCAGGACGAACGACACGGTGATCTACCTCTCTGATCGAGAGGAAAGATTACATGTGTAATTCTATAAGTTCAACCGTCCCTTCAGTCGTCATCCCGGCCGCACCGCGCCGACCACCATCGGGCGGATAACTCAACAACCGAGCCCCGTCCCCTGGGTCCCGGACAAGCCCTGCGTGCTTTCCGGGATGACGGATCTTGGGAGAGCAGAAAGCCCCCTACCGCGCCGTTGTGTCGACGTTGCGGTGCAGTGGCGGCGGGGTGACGCCATCGACGAACAGGCGGGCGGTGCCGCCGGGCACGCGGAAGGCCGGCACGTCCAGGCCGCGCGGCGCCAGGGTCCAGACCGCCAGCACGGTCATGACCGTCAGGGCGGCGATGGTGACTGTCAGCCCCTCGGCGGCGACTGGGCCGGGCCCAGCCAGCACCCGCACGCGGGCGACCAGCGGATGGCGGCCGAAGGCGCAGGCCAGGGGCGAGGCCGCCGTGCAGGCGTGGGCCTTCATCAGGGTTTCGGCATAGCGCTTGCGGGCCTTGGGATGCAGGGCGACGACGTCGCCGTCGCAGGCGATTTCCTGGTCCAGGCGGGCGATCGCCGCGCCCAGATGGACGAAGGGGTTCAGCCAGCCCAGCACCTGCAGGACGGTAATGATCAGGTTGCCGCGCGGATCGCCGCGCCGCATGTGGGCGCGCTCGTGGGCCAGAACCAGTTCGCGCTCGTCGGCGGTGAAGCGTTGGGCGAAGTCGCGCGGAATGACCAGGCGCGGGCAGAACACGCCCATGACCGCCGGTCCTTCCAGCCCGGCGCGGGCGCGGCGGCGGAAGGCCCGCTCGCCCAAGGCGATGAAGCCAGCCAGGCCGACGACCCCGACGATCCACACCGCCAGCATGGCCACGGCCAGCAGACGCTCGGGCGGCTGGGCGGCGCTGCCCGCCTTCAGGGCTTCCGACAGGCTCGGAAACACGCTGACCAGGGCCGCGATCGGCGCCAGGCGCCACAGCTTGTAGGCCGCCTCGGCGCCGACCAGCCGGCGGACCGGAACGCGCAGCGCCAGGACGACCAGCACGCCTGCGGCGGCCGCCAGCTGGGCCCTCAGGAGGGTGACGGCCAGCAGCTCAACCAGCATCGTCCAGCTCCGCGATCAGCTGCTTCAGCTGCTTGACCTCGTCGGGCGACAGCGAGCGGTGCTTGGCGAAATGGGCGACCAGCGGCGTCAGACGGCCTTCGAACAGGCGGTCCAGCAGGCCCTGGCTCTCGGTCTGCAGATATTCGGCGCGACTGACGATCGGCACGTAGCGGACGCGGCCGTCGATGCGGCGCGACTCGATGGCCTTGCGCTTGAGCAGGCGGTTGATCAGCGTCTTGACCGTGGCCTCGCCCCAGCCTTGCGGACCGGCGACGGCTTCCAGGATCTCCTCGACGGTCAGGGGGCTCTGGGTCCAGAGCGCTTCCATGACGTGGCTTTCGGCTTGGGTGATGCTCATGGCTGTCCGCTGCTCTACTGGCCTGGATGATTACGCCCGTAAATGAAGCCGTCAAGCGATGCTTGGCGGACGCGGGCAGTCGGTTAAGAGTGCGCGCCATGACTCATCTGCTCGCTCCCCGCCTCGCGCCCTGCGGCCCGGTCGTCGACGACAAGGCGGCCGACCGCGCCCACGAGATGATCGCCAAGCGGACGGGCGAGCGGATGGCCGGCGTCGACGCGGTCTGGCCGGCCCTGGCCCCGGTGTTCGCCGCCAGCCCCTATCTGGCCGGCCTGGCCCGCCGCGACGGCGTGCGCCTGCCCACGATCCTGGACAGCGATCCGCAGGAACGCCTCGCCCATATCCTGGCGGCCGCCGAGGCCGTCGCCGCCGAGCCCGACTTCGAGACCGCCCGCAAGGCCCTCCGTGAACTGAAGGCCGACCTGCACCTGCTGACCGCGCTGTGCGACCTCGGCGCAGTCTGGGACCTGGACGCGGTGACCGGCGCCCTCACCCGCTTCGCCGACGCCAGCCTCAACGCCGCCCTGGCCCAGGCCGCGAGAGTCGAGGTGGCGCGCGGGGCGCTGACCCATGTGGGCGACGGCCCCGAGGGGGCGATCCCCGGCCTGTTCTGCATCGCCATGGGAAAGCACGGCGCCTACGAGCTGAACTATTCCAGCGACATCGACTTCTCGATCTTCTACGCGCCCGAGACCTTGCCGGTCAGCGAGGGGACCGAGCCGCAGGGCGTGGCCGTGCGCCTGACCCAGCACCTGGGCCGGATGCTGGCCGAGCGCACCGCCGACGGCTACGTCTTCCGCATCGACCTGCGCCTGCGTCCCGATCCCAGTTCGACCCCGCCGGCCATGCCGATCGACGCGGCCTTGGACTACTACGAGAGCGTCGGCCAGAACTGGGAGCGGGCGGCCCACATCAAGGCCCGTATCGCCGCCGGCGACATCGCGCGCGGCGAGGCCTTCCTGACCGAGCTGCAGCCGTTCATCTGGCGGCGCAACCTCGACTTCGCCGCCATCGCCGACATCCACTCCATCAAGCGCCAGATCCACGCCTACAAGGTGGACGAGCGGCTGGAGGCCAAGGGCGCGGACCTGAAGCTGGGACGCGGCGGCATCCGCGAGATCGAGTTCTTCGTCCAGACCCAGCAGCTGATCCTGGGCGGCCGCCACCCTGACCTGCGCAGCCCGCGCACCCTGGACGCCCTGGCCGCCCTGCGCGACGCCGGCCACGTGACGCCGGAGGACTGCGCGTACCTGACCGCCGCCTATCACGACCTGCGCGCCCTGGAGCACCGTGCCCAGATGATCGCCGACGACCAGACCCACAAGCTGCCGGAGTCCGACTCCGACCGCAAAAGGGTCGCCGCCCTGTGGGGCCAGGGCAATCTGCGCAGCTTCGACGCCGCCGTCGGCAAGATGCTGAAGGGCGTCAACCAGCGCTACGGCGCCCTCTTCAAGGGCGAGGAGGAGCTGTCGTCGCGCTTCGGCAGCCTGGTCTTCACCGGCGTCGAGGACGATCCCGAAACCCTGGCCACGCTCAAGCGCATGGGCTTTTCCTCGCCGGAGCGGGTGGCCGCCACCATCCGCGGCTGGCACCACGGCCACATCGCCGCCACCCGCACCGAGCGCGGCCGCGAGCTCTTCACCCGCCTGGCCCCGCGCCTGCTGGACGCCGCCAACGCCACGGGCGCGCCGGACGCGGCCTTCAACCGCTTCGCCGACTTCTTCGCCTCGCTGAGCTCGGGCGTGCAGATCCAGTCGCTGTTCCTGGCCCAGCCGCGCCTGTTCGAGCTGGTGGTGCAGGTGATGGCCTTCGCGCCGCGCCTGGCCGCCACCCTGGCCCGCCGGCCGACGGCGCTGGACGCCCTGCTCGACCCGGCCTTCTTCGGCCCGATGGAGATGCCGGCCGAGGTTCCCTGGGATCCCAGCGAGTTCGAGCCGTCGATGGACGCGGCCCGGCGGCTGTTTCGCGACCAGGCCTTCCGCATCGGCGTGCGGGTGATGAGCGGCACGGCCGACGCCCGCGACGTGGGCCGCGCCTTCGCCGACCTGGGCGACCTGATCGTCGGCGGCCTGGCGCCCGCCGCCCTGGCCGAGGCCGAGCGGCTGGGCGGCGCCTTCCCCGGCCAGGTGGCCGTGGTCGCCCTGGGCAAGGCCGGCTCGCGCGAGATGACCGCCAAGTCCGACCTCGACCTGATGACGCTGTACGCCGCAGACGAACCGGCCGGCGCATCCGAGATCAAGGGCTGGAGCGCCGACGTCTTCTACGCCCGCTTCACCCAGCGACTGGCCTCGGCCCTGTCGGCGCCGACCGCCGAGGGCACGCTCTACGAGGTGGACCTCAAGCTGCGTCCCTCGGGCAGCAAGGGGCCGGTGGCGGTCAGCTTCACCGCCTTCGAGGACTATTACGAGCGCGAGTGCGAGACCTGGGAGTTGCTGGCCCTGACCCGCGCCCGGGTGATCTGGGCCAGCTCGCCGGCGTTCAAGGCGCGGGCGGAAGGCACGATCGAGGCCGCCCTGCGCCGCCCGCGCGACGTGGCCAAGACCGCCGCCGACGTGCTGGAAATGCGCGAGCTGATGGAGCGCGAGCGGCCGGGCAAGGGTCCCTGGGACCTGAAGCTCGAGCCCGGCGGCCTCGTGGACATCGAGTTCATCGCCCAGTTCCTGCAACTGGCCCACGGACCAGATGGCGGCCCGCTGGCCCAGAACACAGGCGAGGCCCTGTCGGCCCTGATCGAGGCGGGCCTGGCCGACAAGGCGTCCCTGACCGCGGCCCTGTCGGCCTGGCGGCTGGAGCAGGACCTGTCGCAACTGATCAAGGTGGCGCTGGAGAACGGCGACGATCCCGAGAGCGAGCCCAAGGCCTTCCGCGCCCTGCTGGCCCGCGCCGGCCACGTCACCCAGTTCCGCTCGCTGAAGACCAAGCTGGTCAAGGCGAAGGCGGAAGCCCGGAAGGCGTTCGAGGACGTGGTGCGGTAGGGGGGCAAGACCCCCTCAGTCGGCTTCGCCGACAGCTCATCTTGGCGCTTTAGATCCTCCCCCTCTGGGGGATCGTTGCATAATGGGGTAAAACGAGAACGACTTTCCCCTTTTGATTCCGAACTGTTCTCGAACAGATTCTGGTCTGTTCTTCGACGTTCCGAATTTCGCAACAGTCCCCCTCTGGGGGGAGGTGGCCCGAAGGGCCGGAGGGGGGCCGTTTTCAGCTTTCGAAACGCTGACAGTCAGCCCACTTCCCCCTCCGTCGGCTTCGCCGACACCTCCCCCTTCAGGGGGAGGATCTTGCGGTCAGCGACGGAAACCCCGCCCTGCCCCGTTGAAGCTCCTGAAGGACGGGCCATTCCCTACACCCGGAGCATTCGATGAAGACGTTCACCACCCTGGTCGCCGCGACCTCGATCGCCGCCTGCGCCGTGCCGGCCATGGCCCAGACCAAGCCGGCCGGCGAAGCCCTCGCCGCCTTCCAGAGCCAGCGCGCGGCCCAGATGCTGGCCAAGCTGGACGCCGACAAGGACGGCAAGCTGTCGAAGACCGAGTTCGAGGCCATGCGGAAAAAGAAGGCCGACGGCGCCAAGGCCCAAGGGGCCAAAGCCGGCCGCGGCGATCGCCTGTGGGGCCGCGTGGACGCCGACAAGGACGGCTTCCTGTCGCGCGCCGAACTGGAGAGCATGGCCGCCAAGCGCTTCCAGCGGATGGACGCCGACGGCGACGGCGTGCTCACCTCGGCCGAACGACAGGCCGCGGCCGGCAAGGCCAAGGCGATGATGTGACGGCCGACATGGGCTTGGCGTGACGAGGTGAGGCTTGGCGAGCGAGGGGGAAGACCCCGACCTGGCGTTGCTGGAAGGCGTGGGACGGGGCGAGCAGGCCGCCGTGCGACGCCTGCTGGACGCTCGCCTGCCGCGCGTTCTGGCCTTGGCCCGGCGGCTCCTGGCCGACCCGGACGAGGCCCAGGACGTGGCCCAGGAGACCTTCCTGCGGGCCTGGAGGCAGGCGCCCTCGTGGCGTCCTGGCCAGGCCCGCTTCGACACCTGGCTGCACCGCGTGGCGCTAAACCTGTGCCGCGACCGGCTGCGGCGACGGCGGGAGACGACCATGGCCCAGCCCCCGGAGGTGGCCGACATCGCGCCCGACGGCGAGGGCGCGCTGCTGGGCGTTCAGATCGGCGGCCGCATCGAGCGGGCGCTGGCCGCCCTGCCCGAGCGCCAGCGCGAGGCGATCGTGCTGTGCCACCATCAGGGCCTGGGCAACAAGGAGGCCGCCGCCCTGCTGGGCGTGTCGGTCGAGACGCTGGAAAGCCTGCTGGGCCGGGGACGGCGCGCCCTGCGCGCGGCCCTGGCCGATCTGATGGAGGCGGTCAGATGATCATCCGGGCGATGAGCTCGAAGGAGGGCGCGCGACCATGACACCCGATCGCTTCGCCGAACTGGCGGCCGCCCATGGCGGCGACATCGGCCGCTGGCCGCAGGAGCTGCGCGAAGCCGCCCGCGCGGCCCTCGCCGCCGATCCGATCCGGCTGGGCGCGCTGCTGGCCGCCGAGGCCGACCTCGACCGGCTGCTCGACCTGGCCCCGGCCCAGGCCGCCGACGCGGCTCTGGTCGGCCGGCTGCTGGAAGCCGCGCCCAGGCCGCGCCGCGCGGCGGTCGCCTGGTGGGCCGGACTGGCGGCGGGCATGGGCCTGGCCGCCGCCGCCGTCGCCGGGGTCGCGGTCGGCGTCGCCTCGGGCGCGGGCGAGCGGCTGGACCGCCGGGCCGACGCCATCCTGGCCGCCGCCTACGACCCGACAGAGCCCGACGCGGCGACCGAGGCCCCGCCCGAGCTCCAGGATGAGGCGACCGACCTATGAGCGCCGACCGCCGCCTGATCGTCGCCCTGGCAGTCTCCGGCGCGCTGAACCTGTTCCTGGTCGGCGGCATCGCCGGCGCGGCCTGGATGCGCCACGAGGCCCGCCGCGAGGCGCCGGTCGCCGCCGCCCTGGCCCAGCGACCGCCGCTGTGGACCGCCGGCCGCGACCTGCCGCCCGAGCACCGCCGCGCCCTGCGTCGCACCCTGCGCGAAGCCGCCCTGGAGAACCGCGCCGACGCCCAAGCCGCCCGGGCCGAGCGGCGGGCCGTGGTCGACGCCATGCTGGACGGCCGCTTCGATCGCGCCCAGGCCGACCGCCGCATGGCCGCCGCCCGCACGCTGGAAGGCGGCGTCCGCGCCAAGGTCGACGGCCGGCTGACGGCCTTCGCCGAAAGCCTGCCGCCCGAGGAGCGCAAGGTGCTGGCCGAGGGCCTGCGCCGGGTCTACGCCCCGCGCCAGAAGCCGCGCGACAACGGCGACGGCGAACGGCCGCGAAGAAAAAACCGCGAGGCGCCGTAACCAAAACGCATCCGGCTCCGTATCTTCGAGGCTGTAACCGGAGACACGCCGTGCTGATCCGCCACCGTCCCGACCTGACCGACAACGACGTCACCGACAAGGCGCTGTATCTGCGCCGGCGCGAGTTCATCACGGGCGCGGCGGGCCTTGGTCTCGCGGGCGTGGGCCTGGCGGGCCTGGGCGGCGCCGCGGCCAGCGCCGCGCCCCTGGCCTTCAGCAAGGGCTTCTCGACCACCGAGAAGCCGACGCCCAGGAACGACGTCACCAGCTACAACAACTTCTACGAATTCGGCGTCGACAAGGGCGACCCGGCCGAGAACGCCGGCAAGCTGAAGACCCGCCCCTGGACCGTCCGCGTCGACGGCGCCTGCGAGGCCCCCAGGACCTTCGACATCGACGACCTGATCAAGGCCAACAAGCTGGAGGAGCGGATCTATCGCCTGCGCTGCGTCGAGGGCTGGTCGATGGTGATCCCCTGGGTCGGCTTTCCGCTTAAGGACCTGATCGCGGCGGTCAAACCGACCTCGAAGGCCAGGTTCGTCGCCTTCGAGACCCTGCTGCGCCCCTCGGAAATGACCGGCCAGCGCTGGGACGTGCTGCAGTGGCCCTATCGCGAGGGCCTGCGCATCGACGAGGCCGTCCATCCGCTGACCCTGATCGCCGTCGGCCTCTACGGCGAGACCCTCCCCAACCAGAACGGCGCGCCGCTGCGGCTGGTCGTGCCGTGGAAGTACGGCTTCAAGAGCATCAAGTCGATCACCCGCATCAGCCTGGTCGAGCGCCAGCCGCCGACGGCCTGGAACCTGTCGGCGCCGCGCGAGTACGGCTTCTATTCCAACGTCAATCCAGCCGTTGACCACCCCCGCTGGTCGCAGGCCACCGAACGCCGCATCGGCGAGTTCCGCCGGCGCGACACCCTGGCCTTCAACGGCTATGGCGAGTGGGTGGCGGACATGTATCGCGGCATGGATCTGAAGCGGAACTTCTGATGACGAACGCTGAAGAAGCCCCCTTCCCCCTCGATGGGGGAAGGGCCGGGGTTGGGGGTGACACGGCGCTGGCTAGCGGCAGGTCGTCAACCGAGAAGAATGCGGCGCCGCCGTCGTCACCCCCATCCCAACCCTTCCCCCATCAAGAGGGAAGGGCTCGAAGGAAACGCCCCTCCAAGACCCGCGACGCACTCGTCTACGCCGCGGTCTGGCTGGCCTGCGCCGCGCCGCTGGCGTGGCTTGCCTCCCGCGCCTTCACCGGCGACCTGGGCGTCAATCCGATCGAGACCCTGGTGCGCCAGCTGGGGGTCTGGGGTCTGCGGCTGCTGCTGGTCGGCCTGGCGATCACGCCGGCGGCGGTGATCCTGAGGAAGCCGCGCCTCGTGCGCTTTCGCCGGACCGTCGGCCTGTTCGCCTTCGCCTACGTGTCGCTGCATCTGCTCAGCTACATCGGCGTCGACCTCTATTTCGACTTCGGCCAGCTGTGGAAGGACATCCTCAAGCGGCCGTTCATCACCCTGGGCATGGCCGCCTTCGTGATGCTGGTTCCGCTGGCGATCACCTCGACCAACGGCTGGGTGGCGCGGATGGGGCGAGCGGCCTGGAGCCGGCTGCACTGGCTGATCTACCTGATCGTGCCCCTGGGCGTGGCCCACTACTACCTGCTGGTGAAGGCCGATCATCGGCCGCCGCTGGTGTACGGCGCGATCCTGGCGGTGCTGCTGGGGTGGCGGGCGTGGCGGAAGATCGCCGCACGCTAGGAACCTCCCCCTGTGGGGGACTGTTGCGAAATTCGGAACGTCGAAGAACAGACCAGAATCCGTTCGAGAACAGTTCGGAATCAAAAGGGGAAAGTCGTTCTTGTTTTACCCCATTATGCAACGATCCCCCTGTGGGGGAGGCGATCGCGCAGCGATCGGTGGGGGGAGTTGCGGGGAAACCGGCCGGCTTTATGGAAGCTGAAAACGTCCCCCCTCCGGCCCTCCGGGCCACCTCCCCCAGAGGGGGAGGATCTTCGGCCTTACTTCGCCGCCGTCTTCGCCCAGGCCTGCGCCTGGCCCAGCAGCCGCAGCACGTTGCCGCTCCAGATCGCCTCGATGTCGGCGTCGCTGTAGCCAGCGGCCTTGAGGCGGGCGGTGATCTTGGGCAGGTCGGCCACGTCCTCCAGGCCCTCGACGCCGCCGCCGCCGTCCCAGTCGGCGCCGACGCAGACGGCCTTGGCGCCGCCGATCTTCAGCACGTGGTTCATGCTGTCCATGAAGGTGTCGAAGTTGGCGCGCACGGGCGGGAACTTCGCGTCGACCTCGGCGCGCTTCTTGGCGTAGGCGACGACCTGCGCCTGGCTGGCCTCGTCGCCAGGACCCTTGCCCAGGGCCTCCAGCGCCGCCTTGCGCTCGGGGCTGTTGGTCGAGGCGCGCAGATAGACCGAGTTGATGCAGATCGCCCCGCCGCTCTGCGCGATCTTGCGGATATGCGCGTCGTCGAGATTGCGCGGATGGTCGAACACCGCCCGGGCGCCCGAGTGCGAGGCGATGACCGGAACCTTCGACAGGGCCACCGCCTGGTCCACGACGTCGTCGGAAGCGTGGCTGACGTCGATCAGGATCCCCAGGCGGTTGGCCTCGGCCAGCCAGCGCAAACCGAGCGGCGAGAAGCCGTTCCAGATCTTGCCCTTGGGGTCGGTCGAGCTGTCGGCGAACTGGTTGTTGCGGAAGTGGACCGGGCCGGCCATCCGCACCCCGGCGGCGTGGAAGGTCTGCAGCAGGGTGAGGTCCTCGCCCAGCGGCCAGCTGTTCTCGATGCTCTGGAAGGCGAACTTCTTGCCCGCCTTGTTGATGCGGATCGCATCCTCGGGGGTATAGGCCAGCTCGAACCTGTCGCTGTGGGCGGCCACCATCTCGCGGATCTCGGTCGCGCGGGTCAGGGCGAAGTCGCGGGCCTTGCGATAGCCCTCGGCGGTCAGGTCGCCCTGGCCGGTGTAGATCACGAAGAACCCGCCATCGAGGCCGCCGTCGTTCATGCGCGGCAGGTCGACCTGGCTGAAGTCCTGCGGCACGCTGTGGCGGTCGACCATGCTCCAGCCCGGCCGCGCGAAGTGCTCGGGCGTGTCGAGATGGGTGTCCAGCGTCAGGATGCGCTCGTGCAGCGCCCGATCAGCCTTGGAGACGGCAGCTTTCGAGACCGGAGCCTCGGCGGCGTGGGCGGCGACGCCCATAAGAGCGGCCGAGCCGAGGAGGACTGACAGCAGGCGACGCATGGAACACTCCGGAACAGCTGATCCGGCCAAGCTCCGCAATGCCGCAGGCGCCGTCAAGGGCGTTAGATTTTCTTCGCCCTCAAATCAGCCCCAGCGCCTTGAAGCTGGCCACCCCGTCGCGACCCACCACCAGGTGGTCGTGGACGGCGATGCTCAGCGCCTTGCCGGCGGTGACGATCTGCTTGGTCATCTCGATGTCGGGACGCGAGGGGGTGGGATCGCCGCTGGGGTGGTTGTGGAGCAGGATCAGGTTGGAGCTGGAAAGCTCCAGCGCCCGGCGCATCACCTCGCGCGGATAGACCGGCGCATGGTCGACCGTGCCGTGGTTCATCACCTCGTCGGCGATCAGCTGGTTCTTCTTGTCGAGGAACAGCACCCGGAACTGCTCGCGGGACTCGTTGGCCAGGGCGACGCGGACATAGCCCAGCAGCGCCGTCCACGACGAGATCACCGGCCGCTTGGTGATGCCCTCGCGCCCGGCCCGCAGAGTGGCCTCGTGCAGGATCTTCAGGTCGACCGCCGCCGTCTCGCCGACCCCGGAGACTGTCTTCAGCTCCTCGACGGTGGCGCCCAGCACCCCGGCGAACGAGCCGAACCGCGCCAGCAGCGCCTTGGCCAGCGGCTTGACGTCGCCGCGCGGCAGGCTGCGGAAGAGATAGAGCTCGAGCAGTTCGTAGTCGGGAAGGGCCGCCAGCCCTCCGGCCCGGGCCCGCTCGCGCAGGCGATCGCGATGACCCGTATGGTGGGCGGCGACCAGCGCGGCCTTGCCCGCCTTGGCGGCGGGGGCGGTCTTGTCCGCCTGGAGCGCGCGCGGCGCGGCCTCCGACACCTTCAAGGACTTGCCGCTGACCATCGCGCCCCTCTGCGTGAGCGCGATTAGAGCTTAACAATCTGGAGTTGTCGAGGACGGCGACGCGCCCTCGACGCCAGGGCGTGCGATCAGAACGCCGGAACCACCGCGCCCTTGTACTTCTCCGCCATGAACGCCTTCACCTCGGGCGAGGCCAGGGCCTTGGCCAGCTTGGCCACGCGCGGGTCGGCGGCGTTGTCCGGACGGGTGACCAGGAAGTTCACATAGGGGCTGGTCTTGTCCTCGATCAGCAGGGCGTCCTTGGCCGGGTCGAGCTTGGCGTCCAGGGCGTAGTTGGTGTTGATCACCGCCAGGTCGACCTGGTTCAGCACGCGCGGCAGGGTCGCCGACTCCAGCTCCTTGAACTTCAGGCCCTTCGGGTTGGCGGTGATGTCCTTGAGGGTCGAGACCGGGTTGGACGGGTCCTTCAGGGTGATCAGGCCGTTCTTGTTGAGCAGCAGCAGGGCGCGGCCGCCGTTGCTGGGCTCGTTGGGGATGGCCACCACAGCGCCGGCCGGCAGGTCGGCGATGGCCTTGATCTTCGAGGAATAGGCGCCCAACGGCTCGATGTGCACGCCGGCGACCTTGACCAGGCCCCAGCCGCGGTCGGCGTTGACGGTGTCGAGATAGGGACCGGTCTGGAAGTAGTTGGCGTCCAGATGCTTCTCGGCCAGCTGCACGTTGGGCTGGACGTAGTCGTTGAACACCTTGACGTCGAGCTTCAGGCCCTCGGCCGCCAGCTTCGGCTTGATGAACTCCAGGACCTCGGCATGCGGCACGGCGGTGGCGCCGACCACCAGGGTGTCGGCCGCCGAGGGCGCGGGCTGGCGGCTGCAGGCGGCCAGCAGGGCGAAGGCGGCGAGGCTGACGAGGGCGGCGCGGCGGGCGACCATGAACGGCTCCGATAAGTCGATAATTCCGGGAGGGTATTGCGCGAAAACGCCGGGGGCGCGGAATCAGTTTTCCTGGGGAGGGGTAGAGAGCCGCGGCTGGCCACCTCTCCCTGCCTCCCGTCATTCCCGCCCTTGTGGCGGGAACCCCTCTGTCAGCCGCAAGTGCGGTTGGGGCGGATCGCCGGCGATCCGCTTGCGCTTCACGTGCGGGCGGAACCAGAGGTTCCCGCCACAAGGGCGGGAATGACGGGAGTTTAGAGAGGGAGAGACAGCCCTCAGTCGTCGTTGGCCGGGTCTTCGGGGCCCTGGATGGTCCAGTTCGACACGAAGTCGGGGTTCTCCAGCACCTCGCCGTTGGCCAGGGTGTAGGTCCCCGGCTGGGCCTGCCGGATGTTCGAGGTCTGGGGCGGCAGCAGGTAGGTGTCGCCGTCCTCTTCCTGCGTCAGCAGGTCCACGAGAATGCCCTCTTCCGGGTCGGCCGAGAGGATGACGCCGTGGAACTGCTCGACGTCCTCGATCTCGCCGTCGGCGTCGAGGAAGGTCAGGCCCACCAGGATGATGCGGCCGGGCAAGGTGTCGGCCAGCGCCTGGTCCCAGTGCTCGGGCGGCGGGGCGGAGAGGATTTCGTCGATCATGAGGGGTTCTTAGGCCCCTGCCCTCGCGCCCGCAATCACCGGTGCGAGACCTTCCGCACCACCGTGTCGCCGACCATCTGCAGCACCTGCACCAGGACCAGCAGCAGCACCACGGTCACCACCATGACGTCGGTCTGGAAGCGCTGGTAGCCGAAGCGGATGGCCAGGTCGCCGAGGCCCCCGGCCCCGACCACCCCGGCCATGGCCGTATAGGAGACGAGCGCGATGGCGGTCACGGTGGCGCCGGCGATGATCCCCGGCATGGCTTCGGGCAGCAGCGCGCCCAGCACCACCTGGCGGCGCGTGGCGCCCAGGGCGAAGCTGGCCTCGACCACGCCCTTGTCGACTTCGCGCAGGGCGGTCTCGACCAGGCGCGCGTAGAACGGCGCGGCGCCCACCACCAGCGGCGGGATGGCCCCGGCCACGCCCAGAGAGGTGCCGACCAGCAGCACCGTCAGCGGGATCATCACGATCAGCAGGATCACGAACGGCACCGAGCGCAGGATGTTGACCAGCAGGCCCAGCGCCGTATGGGCGGGCTTGTTCTCCAGCATCTGGCCCTTGCCGGTCAGGAACAGGATCACGCCCAGCGGCAGGCCCAGCACCACGGTCAGCACCATCGAGCCGCCGAGCATGGTCAGGGTGTCGAGCGTAGCCAGACCGATATCGGCCCAGTCGATGTTGGAAAACAGGCTCATCGGGCCTTCTCCAGTCGATCAACCCGCACGTCGGCGGCCTCGAAGCGGGCGATGGCGGCCTCGACGTCGCCGCCGGTCAGGGCCAGGGTCAGCTGGCCGTACGGCGCGTCCCGCAGCTTGTGGATGCGGCCGCCGAGGATCGAGTAGTCGACGCCGGTCTCGCGGGCCACCGCCCCCAGCACCGGCTTGTAGGTGGCCTCGCCCTTGAAGGTCAGCCGCACCAGCACCCCGGCCGGCAGGGCGGTCTCGGACATATCCTCGGCCTCGCCGACGAAGCGCCGGGCCGTGTCGCTGGCCGGGTGCAGGAACACCGCCTCCACCGGCCCCTGCTCGACCACGCGGCCGCCCTCCAGCACCGCCACCCGGTCGCAGACGCGGCGCACCACGTCCATCTCGTGGGTGATCAGCACGATGGTCAGGCCCAGTTCCCGGTTGAGATCGGAGATCAGGGCCAGGATCTGCTCGGTCGTTTCCGGATCCAGCGCGCTGGTGGCCTCGTCGCACAGCAGGATCTTGGGCGCCGTGGCCAGCGCCCGGGCGATGCCGACGCGCTGCTTCTGGCCGCCCGACAGCTGGGCCGGATACTTGGCGGCGTGCTCGGAAAGGCCCACCCGCGCCAGCAGTTCGGCCGTCCGCGCCTTGATCTCGGCGGGCGCGCGCCCCGCCAGCTTCAGCGGGAAGGCGACGTTCTGCTCGACCGTCTTGGACGACAGCAGGTTGAAGTGCTGAAAGATCATGCCGACGCGGCGGCGCAGGGCCCGAAGGCCCGCGACGTCCAGCGCCGCCACGTCGTCGCCGTCGACGATCACCTTGCCGCCGGTGGGCAGCTCCAGGCCGTTGATCAGGCGGATCAGGGTCGACTTGCCGGCCCCCGAGGCGCCGATGACCCCGAACACCTCCCCCTGCGCGACCTCGAGCGAGGCCTCGCGCAGGGCCGCGTGGCCGCTGGAGCCCTTCCCGGCGGCGTAGGTCTTGGAGACGGCTTCGAAACGGATCACCGGCGGCTGGTCCTTACTTCGCGGCCGGCGCGACGGCGGCCGGGGCGGCCGCGCGCGGCGGGGCGTTCTTGACGTAGCGGTCCATCCAGTCGGTCATCTCCCACAGGGTGTGCATCACCGACTCCCGGGCGCGATAGCCGTGGGCCTCGTAGGGCAGCACGGTGTAGCGCACGGTGGCCCCCGCCCCCTTCAGCGCGGCGTAGAAGCGCTCGCTCTGGATCGGGAAGGTGCCGGAGTTGTCGTCCGCCTCGCCGTGGATCAGCAGGATCGGCTCGTTGACCTGCTTCACATAGGTGAAGGGGCTCATCTTCGTATAGGTGTCGGTGGCCTGCCAGTAGGTGCGCTGCTCGGACTGGAAGCCGAACGGCGTCAGGGTGCGGTTGTAGGCGCCCGACCGCGCGATGCCGGCCCGGAAGAGGTCGGAGTGGGCCAGCAGGTTGGCGGTCATGAACGCGCCATAGCTGTGGCCGCCCACGGCGATACGGTCGCGGTCGGCCACGCCCAGGGCCACGACCGCGTCGACCGCGGCCTTGGCGTCGGCTACGAGCTGTTCAACATAGGTGTCGTTGGGCTCGGCCCCGTCCTTGCCGATGATCGGCATGCCCGGACCGTCCAGCACCGCATAGCCCTGGGTCAGCAGGAACAGGTGGCTGGCGCCGCCCGGACGGGTGAAGCGGTTGCCCGCGTCCACCGTCTGGCCGGCCACCGAGGCGTCGGTGAACTCCTCGGGATAGGCCCACATCAGCATCGGCAGCGGGCCGTCCTTGGCCTTGTCGTAGCCGGCCGGCAGATAGAGGTCGCCCGACAGCTTCACGCCGTCGGCGCGGTTGTAGGTGATGGTCTGCTTGGTGACGCCGGCGAACTGCGGGGCGCGGTCGACGAACTTGGTCAGGGCCCGGCCGTTACCGCCCTTCAGCGGCTTCACGAAGTAGTTCGGAACCTCGTCCTTGCTCTCGCGGCGGGTGATCAGGGTCTTGCCGGCTTCGTCGGCGAAGGTGACCGGGGCCTCGTAGTACGGGGCCTTGGCCTGCCACAGGCGGGTGGTCTTGCCATCGGCCAGGTTCATCACGCCCACGAACGGGAACTCGCCCTTGGCCGTCGCGCCTTCTCCGGAGACGAACAGGCCCTTGCCGTCCGGCGTGAAGTGCAGGACCTCCTCGCCGAGCGCGTTGCGGCGGCTCATGGCCGAGCCCGGATCGTTGTAGCGGTCCTGGTAGTTGCGCTCGATCAGCACGCGGCCGGCGCCGGGCTTGGACGGATCGACGGCCAGGCGCTTTTCCTTGCGGTTGTCGAACCAGCGGCTGTGGACCAGGGCGAAGTCGTCGCGCCCCCACTCGATGCCGCCATAGCGCAGGTCGAGATCGACCAGGGTGACCGGCGCGGCCTCGAACGGCGCGGCCTGCATCAGCACGCGGTCGTGGATCTCGACCTTCTTCTTCGGGTCGCCGCCGTCCTGGGCCTCGACCCAGACCAGGGTGGCGGGCGCGTCGTCGCGCCACTGCGGGCTGCGGGGCCCTGCCACCACCGCGTCGAAGGCCGACGACAGGTTGTCGGCCAGCGGGCGGTCGACCAGGGTCTTGACCAGCTTGCCGTCGGTCGCGTCGACCACCTGGATCTCGGTGGGGAAGCGGGCGGCCGGCACCAGGTAGCTGTAGGGGCGCTTGAGGCGCGTCGTCAGCAGGAAGCGGCCGTCGGGCGAGACCGAGAAGCCGCTGATCACGCCCGGCGCGCCGACCGGGGTGATCGCGCCGTCGGCCAGCGACACCCGGGCCAGCTGGCTGGTGAAGTAGTGATCGAACAGCGCCTCGTCGTGGGCGTCGCCCAGCAGGTCCTGGTAGGTGCGGATGGCGGCGGTGCGGCCGGCCGACTGCTGGACGATCGGGCCCTCGGGCGCGGCCGGCTGCGCCGGCGCCGCGCCACGGCCCTCCGGGACCTGGCGGATAATCAGGCCCGCGTCGCCGGGCAGCCAGTCATAGGCCGCGCCGAAGGCGGCGTTCAGCACCGGGCCGGTCAGCTTGCGGACCTTGGCGGTCTTCAGGTCGGCGACCCACAGCTCCAGCCCGGTCGGGGCCTCCATCACCAGGGCCAGCTGCTGGCCGTCGCTCGACCAGCGCGGCAGGATGAAGCGCGCGCCCTGCGGCAGGGCCACCTCGCGCACGGCGCCGGTCTTGACGTCCTCGAAGGCCAGGCTGTTGGACCAGGTGGTGCGGGCCTCGATCGGGCCGTTGGTGCGCGGATTGATGCGATAGCCGCCCAGGCGCAGGATCGGATCGGCCACCGCCCGGATCGGCGGCAGGTTCTCGCGGCCCAGCAGGGCCAGGGTCTTGCGCTCGGGGCTCAGCGTGACGGCCGGCGTCGGCGCGGCGTCGAGGATCTGGGCGATCGGCGCCGGCGGCGTGCGATAGGCCTCGCCAGCGACGGCGACGGAGGCGACGGCCCCGCCGGTCAGCGCCGCCAGCACGGCGGTCGAAGCCAGGGCCGCGGCGCGGCGACGGAATTGGATGTCGAACATGATGCCCCCGAGAAACGCGTAGGAGGGGCAGCAATAGGCGCGCTTACGGCTCAGGTGAACGGGAAATCGGGCTCGGGGCGGGATATCGGTGGTTGGTTTGACAAGGATGAGAAGCCGAAGCCAAACGTCCTGCGTCCCTGCCGAAAAGCCGCTAAGTGCTAAAAGCGGACGTTGGCATCCTGCCGAACTGGAGACATAGGATACAAGCGAAGAAGGCGGTGTGACCGCTCAAGTCGGTAGTCCATTGCTGACCGAGGCGCCAAACTGGTAGGAGTCATCCTGGGTCGTGTAACCCGAAATGCATGAGGTGAGGCAGGAGTTGATCGCAGCACCGCAGCCGAACCGACCAAGGCTACAGTCATCTCCCTCGACCGAGTTATTCGACCAGAATGGCGGAGGAGAAATACCGGTCGCTCAAACAAAAGCCCCTCCCAGCTCTTTGCCCCACTCTCTAATACGCTCCGCTATCCGACTGATTGAGGCGCGGGGGCATTTATCGTCGGAGGCGCGGCTCGATCTTTGTCGTCGGCTGCTGGCGAACGACCCGTCAGCCCTCGCGGAAACAGGTTGGGGTCCAGAGTTTACAACTCTACCCTTGGATGAGCGGCATTACCGCATCAGCGCCCTCTATATGCGTATGATGCCCACCAGGAGGCGTCAGCAGTTGGCCGCCTTCTTCACCCCCCTCACCTATGCGACCATGTGTTCGAGCGGCTTGAGCGCTATGGCTACGACGTGAGTCAGCACCGGCTCCTTGATCCCGCTTCTGGCGGGGCCGCCTTCCTAGTTCCCGCCGCTCGGCGACTCCTTGACCAACTGAAAAGGCAGGGTCTTTCAGGCGAGGCCGTCGTGGAACGTGCTCGCGAGTTGTTGGCAGGGGTCGAGATTGAGCCGGGCCTAGCGCGGCTGTCCGAGATGCTACTCGCCGACGTCTTTGACGCGGAGCTGCGAGCCGCTGACCAAGACAGTCTGCGTGTTGTGAACCGAGCTAACGGACTTAAGATTTCAGGGTCTGAACAGTTCGGCGCAGTGATAAGCAATCCGCCGTACGGCAGAGTCTTCCGGGCATCCAGGGCCACGATCGCACGCTGGCAGTCTGTAATTACCGACGGTCACGTAAACACCTACGCTCTATTCATTGCCGCCGCGCTTGAACAAGCTCGGGCCGGTGGATTAGTGGCTGTGATCGTACCTACCAGCTTTATGTCCGGTCCGTATTTCGCCGGGCTGCGGGAATATATCCTCGCAACTTCAGAAGTACTTGAGATCAACATCGTAGAAAAGCGATCAGAGGTTTTCCTCGATGTTGTACAGGACACTTGCGTCCTGATTATGAGAAAACGCGGAGTGGGCGCTATAGTAGATTGGCAGCCCCCCACGACGATGGTTGTGACCGCCGGAAAGAGCCGCCCGCTCGGGTGCGCGGATCTCCCAGTTTCTGGGCGGCGGGCTTGGGGCCTACCTACCGCAAGCGATGAGGCAGAGCTGCCCCTGTTCGATGATCGCCTGAGCGATCTGTGGGAATGGGGCTATCAGGCGCGATCAGGCTACTTCGTCTGGAACCGTTCGCGAGCGAGACTGACGGAGCGATCAACTCCACTCGCCGGCGAGGTGCCACTCATCTGGGCCAACAATATTCAGCCAAATGCTCGGATCGAGCTCCAGACCCGAAAAGGCGGGACTACGGCAAGCAAGGGCCAAATCTCATGCGTCACATTGCCAGCAGGAAGCAGCGCCCTCATTAGGGGGCCGGCTATTGTGCTGCAGCGGACTACTAATCGATCGCAAAAGAGACGAATAGTCGCGGGTCTGGTGGATGCAGAAGCAGCGAACCGGTTTGGTGGATTCGTGACGGAGAACCACACTATCGTGGTTCTACCGAGGATGGACACTTCACAGCTGGTGCCTATCCAGACTGTCCTGCAACTTCTCAACAGCTCGGTTTTGGATGCTCAGTACAGACGCCTGTCCGGCACGGTAAGCGTCAGCACCAAGGTGCTCCAGCGGATGGGCCTGCCGCCAGCCAAGCTCTTGCTCCGCCACTTGGACGCCGGAAAAGATGAAGACACCGCGTTGCGGCTAGCCTATCGCGAGGCACTATCTTAAGCTGAGACGATCACCACCCTGTTCGCATACGCTGAGGGCAGGAATGTCGCAGGGAGATCCACCTCCGGCGTCACGAGGATTTGCGCCCTCGTGCGCCCGTTGCGCAGCATAGCGTCTATTTGTGTTTCGTGGCTGCGAATCAGGGCCTGTAGGATAACTCCGTAGGGCGACAGATTAGTAGGCAGCGATCCGGACCCTGCTTTTGCTGCTTCCAGACAGGCGCGGAGGTCCTCGACCGTTAGTTCCGCGTCCTTGAGAATGCCACGAACAGTCTCGGCCAGCCCGCGCAGGTTTTCCGGCAACTCATCTGATCGCCACATTGCCCTACAGATGTCGATGATGGCGGCGGTTGTCGTGGTAGGTTTATGCTCAAGCTGTAGGCTGGGACTGTGGGACAACGCCTCAGCCTGCTGGAGCGAGAGCTCCGCGAACTCTATGGCAGCCTTGAGGTGGGACACGATCCGGTCTTTGCCCCATCTAACATCTTCAGTTTTGTAACTAAGGTCGTGCGTGGCTATCCCCCAAGCATGCTGCAGGAAGGTCTTTACCTGAACCTCGAATATAACGTTGTCGATCGGCTCGGGCGGCCTAGATCCATCATTGCCGCGGGCGCAATAGAGGCGCAGATCATCAAACGGGAAGCTGTCGGCATTCTTGCTCGTCTTCGAGGCGACTGGCGGTCGGCGATACCGAATCTCGAAATGCTGCTCGATCCAGCGGATCGCATCATCGATAGAAGCACTGTTTGGCACAACGATCGTGCAAGCAAGAAAATCCTCTAACGCCTCCGGGCTTTTGACCCGGCCTGTCTCGACCTTAATCGTGAAACTTTTAATTTCCTTTATCCGGCTTTCGAAATGCCACCGCCTGGGCTTGGAGGCTTCCAGAGTTCGATCAACTTGCGCGCGCAACACCTCAGCAACCGGCCTTTGCTGATCGTAGAGCGCCCGGATGGAGGCTTGAACTTTCACGGAGCGAGAAGTTCTGCGCTGAGGATCGCGTGCCGGGCCAAGCGCTGGGCTGGTTCGGTGCTGGCACCTCGGGACGCTTCTCGATACTCATCCGCATGCACGTAATCGCCACCAGGCAGAGGTAAGCCCGGCCCGCGGTCCGCAAGCTCCTCGACCTTGGCCATGAAGGCCTGGTACCGATTAGCGAGTACAGTGGCCTCGGGTAGGAGGTCTGCGGTCGCTAGCACGCCCCAGAGCGAGTAAATGTGGGTGAAGGTGCGAGCGATCTCAGTGACGGATTTGTTGTACCCCTCCATCGCCACCAAGGCTGATTTGCCGGCCTCCATCCGATCTTCAAAGGCTTGGACATCGAAGTCTGGCAACTCATCAAGATCATCATAGGCAGCATAGAGATCGTCTAGATCGTCCTGACTAAACCCATTGGGCCCGCCCTCAAGTACCACTGCGATAAGCTCAGAGATGAATTGGACGTCTGTCATCCGAGTGGCCCGTGCTCGGGTGGCGACACCAAGCGAACGCCACACCTCGAGCTCCGCCTCGGCCTCCGCCTTGGTGATCAGCCAGCCGTCAAATTTGGCATGACGAAGTTCTTGACCGGTCAGCTTGCGCGAATTGCGGTTCAGGCGGTCGAATACGTCCTTGACCAGCTTAGCGTCTTGGAAATCAATCATTTCAACTGGCAGTTGATAATTCCAGAACCGAGATTTCATCTCGAAATCGTCAGCGAGGTCCGAAAATCGCTTGTGATTAAGTCGAACATCACCGTAATCTTGGGCGATACGCAGCTTTCCTTTCGAGAAGCGAAGAATTGTTTCTAGACGCTGCTTCCCATCTACAACGTAGTATTTGACCGCACCGGTCTCAGAAATGACCTTATGCAGGAAAATAGCTGGAGACGGGAAGTTTCTGAAAATCGTGTCTAGGAAGAACCGGCGATCCTTCGCTGTCCAGACGCTTCGTCGCTGGTAAGGCGGGTCCAGATCAAGCTGACCGTTTTTGTCGAGATCGAGCAACCAAGAAATATCCTGTGTCGTCGGCCTGCGGTCCATAGTTGCCTCCCCGTCTCTGTACCTAGCGTATGACCCGCCTGTTCGGGCATTGCAACGGGAGGATGCATAGACGGCCTAGATCAAAGCGACTCCCGAAAGCGGACCATCAACTGCTGCGTCGAGCCGAGACGGCCCCAAGCCCCCTACCGTCTCACCACCGCCCCGCCCTTCATCACGAACACCGGCTTCTCAAGCACGGTGACATCCGCCAGCGGGTCGCCCGAGACCGCGATCAGGTCGGCGTAGCGCCCGGCGGTGACCTGGCCCAGGTCCTTGTCTCGGCCCAGGGCCTGGGCGGCGTTGAGGGTGGCGGCCTGGATGGCCTGCAGGGGCGTGGCGCCATAGCGGACCATGACGGCGAACTGGCGGGCGTTGTCGCCGTGCGGATAGACCCCGGCGTCGGTGCCGTAGACCATCTTCACGCCGCCCTTCAGGGCCTTGCGGAAGTTCTCGCGCTGGATCTCGGCGATGTCGCGGTCCTTGCGCAGGTTGTCCTCCAGCACGCCGTTCTTGCGCCCTTCGGACTGGGTGTAGTCGGTGTTGTAGATGTCCATCGAGAACCAGGTCCCCTTCTGGGCGGCCAGCCTGATGCCCTCGTCGTCGACGAGGCTGGCGTGCTCGATGGTGTCGATGCCGGCGCGGATGGCCTCCTTGATGCCCGCCCCGCCGTGGGCGTGGGCGGCGACCTTGAGGCCGGCCATGTGGGCCTCGTCGGCCACGGCCTTCATCTCGTCGTAGGTCAGTTGCTGCTGGCCCGGCTCGTCGCCGCGCGAGAACACCCCGCCGGTGGCGCAGATCTTGATCACCTGGGCGCCGTACTTCTTGAGCGTGCGCACCGCCTTGCGGGCCTGGTCGGGGCTGTCGATGTTGTAGGGGGCCTTCTGGTCCATCGACGGCGGGAAGAAGGTGCTGTCGCAGTGGCCGCCGGTGGCCCCGATGGCGTAGGTGGCGGTCACGATGCGCGGGCCGGGCACGACGCCCTCGTCGACGGCCTCGCGCAGGCCCACGTCGTTGAAGCGATCCGCGCCGACGTTGCGCACGGTGGTGAAGCCGGCCTCCAGCGTGGCCTTGGCGTTGGCGGTCTGGGTCACGCTCCAGAAGGCGTCGCTGAACTGCAGGGCGTTGTAGCCGCCATAGACCGGCGAGGCGTCGAGGTGCACGTGCATGTCGATCAGGCCGGGCAGCAGGGTCGCGCCGGGCAGGTCGACGGCCTCGGCGTCGGCGGGGATGGCGAAGTCGCCGGCCTTGCCGACGGCGGTGATCCGGCCGGCGACGACCAGCACCACGGGCTTGTCGACATAGCGGCCGCTGGCCACGTCGAGCAGCCGGGCGGCGGTGACGACCTTCGTCTCGGCGGCCCCCGCGAGCGTCGGGACGGCCAGCGTCAGGGCGACCGCCAGGGTCGAAATCGTCGGTCCACGCATGCTGTCGGCCTCGCTGATCTGAACGCGAGGACGCTAGAGCGTGACCGTGAAAGTGGAAAGGGCGGCCGCGCATGGCGGCCGCCCCTTTTTCGTCAGGCCTTGAAGAAGGCCAGCAGGTCGGGGTTCACGATCTCCGGATGGGTCGTGCACATACCGTGCGGCAGGCCCTTGTAGACCTTCAGCTCGCCCTTCTTGACCAGCTTGGCCGACAGCAGCGCGGAGTCGGCGATCGGCACGATCTGGTCGTCGTCGCCGTGCATCACCAGAACCGGCACGTCGACCTTCTTGAGGTCGTCGGTGAAGTCGGTCTCGGAGAAGGCCTTGATGCAGTCGTAGTGGGCCTTGACGCTGCCGGTCATGCCCTGGCGCCACCAGTTCCAGATCACGCCCTGGTCGACCTTCGCGCCCGGACGGTTGTAGCCGTAGAACGGACCGGCCGGCACGTCGTAGAAGAACTGCGCGCGGTTGCCGGCGGTGGCGGCGCGGAAGCCGTCGAACACCTCGATCGGCAGGCCGCCCGGGTTCTTGTCGCTCTTGACCATGATCGGCGGCACCGCGCCGATCAGCACGGCCTTGGCCACGCGGCCCGGCTTGGCGCGGGCGACGTAGTGGATCACCTCGCCGCCGCCGGTCGAGTGGCCCACGTGGATGGCGTTCTTCAGGTCGAGGTGGTCGGTCAGGGCCGCGACGTCGGCGGCGTAGGTGTCCATCTCGTTGCCGGTGTCGGTCTGGGTCGAGCGGCCATGGCCCCGGCGATCATGGGCGATCACCCGGAAGCCCTGGGCGTAGAAGAACATCATCTGGTTGTCCCAGTCGTCGGCCGTCAGCGGCCAGCCGTGGTGGAACACGATCGGCTGGGCGGTCTTGGGACCCCAGTCCTTGTAGTAGATCTGCACGCCGTCCTTGGTCGTGACGTAACCGCTGCTCATGGTCTTGGCTCCTGGGGTAGGGCTCGCGGGCGAGGCCGCGGCGAAGGTCGGCGCGACCGCGAAGGCCGCCAGGCCGAGGCCGACGGCGAGGACGTCCCGGCGCGAGGCGCCGTCGTCGGAGGAGTGGGTGGTCATCGGTCGCCCTCTGCATCGAACAATCGGGGGCGTGTTTTGTTGCGGCCCCGAACGAGGGGCAAAGTGGCTCAGAGCACGGGAGCGGGCTTGAACGTATCGCGCTGCGGCTGGGACGAACGCGCTTCGGTGTGAACCTGAGGGAGCTTGGACCTCTCCCCCTCCAACGCCTGTCATTCCCGCCCTCATGGCGGGACCCCCTCTGTCAGCCGAAGGGGCGTATGGGACGGCGTGCCCAGCACGCCGCTGGCGCTTCACGTGCGAACGGAACCAGGATTTCCCGCCACAAGGGCGGGAATGACGGGAAGATTGTCGGCCAGCCTACTCGGCGCGGGGCAGCACCAGGGCAACGCGCAGGCCTGGACCCATGCCGTTGTACTCGCCCGGCCCCTCGGCCAGCTCCAGCCGGCCGCCGTGCGAGGCGGCCACCGCCTGCACCAGCGACAGGCCAAGCCCCGCGCCCGGCTCGCTGCGGCTGTTCTCCAGGCGCACGAAACGCTGGACCACGCGGGCGCGGTCGGCCTCGGGCACGCCGGGGCCGGTGTCGGTGACCGAGAACTCCAGCTCGCCCGACGAGCGTCGACGCAGGCGCAGCATGATCGCGCCGCCCTCGGGGGTGTACTTGATGGCGTTGTCCAGCAGGTTGGCCAGGGCCTGGGCGATGAACTCGCGATTGCCGCGCAGGCTGAGCGCCGGCGTGATCTCGGCCTTGAAGTCGAGGCCCTTGTCCTCGCACGAGAATTCGTAGAGCTCGGCCATGTCGGTGGCCAGGTCGCTGGCCTCGAACGGCTTCTGGTCGGGGGCCTGGCCGGCCGCCTGCAGGCGAGCGATGGCCAGCACGGCGTTGAAGGTCTTGAGCACGCCGTCGGCGTCCATCAGCGCCGTCTCCAGCGCCGCCACCGGGTCGCCCTTGCCGTTCTCGGCGTCGATCAGGGCCACTTCCATGCGGGCGCGCAGGCGGGTCAGGGGGCTGCGCAGGTCGTGGGCGATGGCGTCGCCGGCGTGGCGCAGGCCGCCCATCAGCCGCTCGATGCGGTCGAGCATGTCGTTCAGGCCCTCGGCCAGTTCGTCGTACTCGTCGCGGGCCCCGCGGATCTTGGCGCGGGCGTGCAGGTCGCCGCCCCGCACGGCGTTCACGACGTCCACCAGGCCCTGCATGCTGCGGCTGACGTTGCGGCTGATCAGCACCCCGCCGGCCAGACCCAGGATGATCACCAGCGCGCCCGCGCCCCACAGCGCCCGGACGATCTTCATCACATAGCCCTGGGACTCGGCGACGTCGGCGCCGACGAACAGGATCTCGCCGCCGGCCAGGCGCTCCTGCACGCCGCGGGCCGAGCGCCGTACGGCCGCGCCGTCCAGGTCGGTCTCGGTCAGGGTGAAGCTGCGCCAGGTCGGACCCGCGCCGGTGAAGTCGTCGATCGGCGACTCCTCGATCGAGCCGGTGATCCGCTTGCCGGTCTTGTCGGCGAAGTAATAGAGGAACGGCCGCTCGCCGATGGCCCGCTCGACCAGGGTCTGGTTCAGGGCGTTGACCCCGCCCTGCCGATAGGCGGCCTCCAGGCTCTCCATCTCGCGGGTGATCTCGGCGTCGGCGCGCCGGTCCACCTCGCCGGCGGTGGCGATGTAGATATAGCCCAGGAAGGCCGTCGCCGCGGCCGCGAACAGGGCCAGGAACAGCAGGGTCAGCCGGAAAGGCGTCGATCGAACGAGGCGCGGCAGGCGCATGGCTTCAGGTCTTCTTGCCGATCAGAACGCCAAGGTCGCGCCGGCCATCCAGGACCCGCAGCACCTCGACGCCGCCCGTGATCGGGCGATAGACGATGATCCACGGCTTGACGCTGTGAAGGCGCGCGCCGCTGCGTGTAGCTCGGCCAAGGTGCGGAAAGGCGGCCAGGTTTGGCAAGGCCTTCTCCAGTCTCCTCAGCACCGAGGTCGCGGCCGAAAGCCCATTGTCGGCGGCGACCTGTCGAAAGATGTCCCGAAGATCCGCCTCGGCCTTGGCCGTAGTGACTAAGCGCGGCGGCGACACGAGCGGGGCGTCAAGCCTTGGGCGTGGACAGAAGGAACCGCGAGGTTTCCTCGGCGATCAGCCGGTCCATGTCGAGAACCGACTGCTCGCCGCGCTCCAGCTGGGCGTCCGCTTCCGCGACCAGCGCCTCGAGCGCTTCGTGGTTGCGGGCGGCCCAGGCGTCGAGGTCGGCTTCGGATAGTTCCGAGCCGACGGGAGCCTCCTGCTGAACGGATTTCACCGGCTTGTTCATGGCTCCCAGCCTAGCACGGCGCGCCCAGGCCGCCTACGGATCGAGCCGGTAGCCGGCCCCGCGCACGGTCTGCAGCATCGCCCGGTCGAAGCCCTTGTCGATCTTGGAGCGCAGGCGGGAGATGTGCACGTCGATGACGTTGGTCTGCGGGTCGAAGTGGTATTCCCACACCTTCTCCAGCAGCATGGTGCGGGTCACCGACTGGCCGGCGTGGCGCATCATGAACTCCAGCAGCTGGAATTCGCGGGGCTGGAGGTCGATCTCCTTGCCCTGGCGATGAACCGTTCGGTTGATGAGGTTCATCTCGAGCTCGCCCACCTTCAGGGTGGTGGCGACCGCGCCCGTCTCGCGGCGGCGCGACAGGGCCTCGACGCGGGCGATCAGCTCGGGAAAGGCGTAGGGCTTGACCAGGTAGTCGTCGGCGCCGGCCTTCAGGCCGTCGACGCGATCGCCGACCTCGCCCAGGGCCGACAGGAACAGCACCGGCGTCTGGTCGCCCTCGCGGCGCAGGGTCGAGACCACCTCGACGCCGTTCTTCTTGGGCATCATGCGGTCGACGATCAGAACGTCGAAGCCGCCCTTGCCGGCCTCGGTCAGGCCCGCCTCGCCGTCCGGCGCGTGGACGCAGGCATAGCCGGCCTCGGTCAGGCCATGGGTCATGGCGCCGGCGGCCTCGAGATCGTCCTCGATAATCAGAATACGCATCAGCCAACCCCTCGTGCGCCGATGGAGAAACGATCCACGTTCTCCCGATTCGACCAACCGGCGCGATAGTAGCCGGCTCGATACCGGCTTTGCGAGGGAGCGTACCTTAAACCTTGGTCACATACGAAAAATCCCGCCCCCAAAGCTGGGAGCGGGATCGATCGTTCGAACGACTTGGATCGCTTACGGAGCGATCTTCAGCGGCACGATGGTCGGGCGGCCGGCGCGGACGATGCGCAGGTTGACGCTCGGGCGCTGCAGCTTCTTGGCCGTCTCGACCGCGGCGGTGACATCGGCCACGGTGCTGACGGTGTCGCCGTTGACGCTGGTGATCACGTCGCCCTTGCGCAGGCCCTTCTCGCCGGCGTCGGACGAGGCCTTGACGCTGTCGATCAGCAGGCCCTTCACCGCGCTGTCGATGCCGTTGGCCTTGCGGGCGGCGTCATCCAGGGGCGACAGGCTCATGCCCAGGGCCTCGGCCTTGGGGGCCGCCGGCTTGGCCGGAGCGGCCTTGTCGCCGCCGTCCTCGTTGTCGTTGTCGGCCAGTTCCTTCTCGGTCGGGCGCACGCCCGAGCGGATCTCGACGGTACGGGGCTTGCCGCCGCGCAGCACGGCCAGCTTGATGACCTCGCCCGGACGGGCCTTGGCCACTTCGCGGGTCAGTTCCGAGCCGCTCTTGATCGCCACGCCGTTGACGCTGGTGACCACGTCCTCGGGCATCAGGCCGCCGCGCTGGGCGGGACCGCCGGGCACCAGGTCGGCGACGATGGCGCCCTTGGTGCCGGCCAGGCCCTGCGCCTCGGCCATCTCGCTGGTGAACGGCTGGATCTGGGCGCCGATGTAGCCGCGCACCACCTTGCCGCCGTTGATCAGCTGCTTGGCGGTGGCCTCGGCCACGTCGGCCGGGATGGCGAAGCCGATGCCCACCGAGCCGCCGGTCGGCGAGAAGATCGCCGTGTTCACGCCGATCACCCGGCCGTAGATGTCGAACGACGGACCGCCCGAGTTGCCGCGGTTGATGGGGGCGTCGATCTGGATGTAGTCGACGAACTGCGAGGAGTTGTCGCCCAGGTCGCGGCCATAGGCCGAGATGATGCCGGCCGTGGCCGTGCCGCCCAGGCCGAACGGGTTGCCGATGGTGATCACCCAGTCGCCGACGCGCGGGCGGGCCTGGTTCTCGAAATTCACATACGGGAACGCCGCGCCCTTGGCCTGCGGGTCGATGACCTTGATCACCGCCAGGTCGGTGCTCTCGTCGCGGCCGACGATGGTGGCCTTCAGCTCGCGGCCGTCTTTCATGACGACATTGATGCCGTCGGTGTCGGCGTCGGCCACCACGTGGTTGTTGGTGACGATGTAGCCGTCGGCCGAGATGAAGAAGCCCGAGCCCGAGGACTGCTGCTTGGGCGCGGCCTGCGCGTCCTCGCCCTCTTCGCCCGGCTTCTGGCCGCGCGGCACGATGTCGAAGGGCAGGCCCTCAAGGCCGGGAATGCGCAGGCGGGCCTTCGGGTCGGCTTTGGACGTCACGTCGATCTGCACGACGGCCGGAGAGACCTTCTCGAAGATGTCGGCGAAGGACAGGGGCGCTCCCGGCGGCGGGGCGAACATCGGCGCGCTCGTGGCCGAAGCGCGCACCAGCGACGGCTCCTGCTCGGCCGCGCCGGCCGGCCCCATGCGCATGCCCACGCCCGCCAAAGCGGCGCAAGCAACGCCGGCGCCCGCGACGGCGCCAACAATGAATCCTGACTTCCGAGCAGCCATCTTTCGTCTTTCCTCACCCACGGCGCTCCGCGCCGGGTTCTCGAACAGAACCTAGTTGCACCAGCAATTCGTGCAACGGTTCCAGGATTATCTTTCCTTCATCCTCGCGGCGTTTCTTGCGGCCTCATCAGGGCGCAATCGTGTCATTCGCCTTCGAGTAGTCCCTTCAGCCGCGCTTCTTCCTCCGCCGACAGCGCTTCCGGCCCCGCTTCGGGGGTCCGGCGACGCCGCAGCAGCGCGACCATCAGCCCCCCGCCGGCCAGCAGAACCGCCAGCGGCGTAAGCCACAGCACCGCGTTGCCGGCCGAGAACGGCGGCTTCAGCAGCACGAACTCGCCATAGCGCTGCGTCAGGAACGCGCGGATCTCCGCGTCGCTCCGCCCCTGCTTCACTTGGTCGCGCACCAGAAGACGCAGGTCGCGGGCCAGCGCCGCCTCGGAGTCGTCGATGGACTCGTTCTGGCAGACCAGGCAGCGCACTTCCTTGAACAGATCGCGCGCCCTGGCCTCCTGGGCCGGGTCGGCCAGGCGCTCGGACGGATCGGAGGCGGCGGCCATGCAGGCGACGGCGGCTAGGGCGACGGCGAGGGTCCGGACGAACGCCTTCACGCCTGCGCTCCCTTGGCTTTCCTGGCCACGCCCAGCCGCAGCCGACGGTCCGACAGCGATACCACGCCCCCCAGCGCCATGATCAGCGGTCCCAGGAAGATCAGCCGCACCCACGGATTGACGTAGGCCCGCACCAGCCAGGCCGGCTGGCCGTCGGCGCCGGCCCGGCGCTCGCCGATGACCACGTATAGGTCGTCCAGGCCGCGCGGGCATAGCGCCACTTCCGAGGTCGTCTGGCCGCCGGTGGGGAAGAACCGCCGCTCGGGCTGGGCGGTGCAGACCAGCCCCCCGTCCTGCTTCTCGATACGCACGATCCCGCGCTCGGCCAGGTAGTTGGGCCCTTCCAGCGTGCCGACGTCGGTCAGGGTCAGCACGTAGCCGCCCAACTCGATCCTGCCGCCGACCGACAGGGCCTGGGCGGTCTCGACCTTCCAGGCGGTCTCGAAGCAGGCGCCCAGCACGAAGAGGCCAAGGCCCGCATGGGCGATGGTCGTGCCCCAGGCGCCGCGCGGCAGGCCGGCGGCGCGGCGGCGCACCTCGGCCCAGGGCGCGCGGAAGGCCTTCACCCGTTCGGCCAGCTCGGCCAGCGCCCCGCCGATCAGCCAGAAGCCCAGCACCAGCCCAAGGCTGGCCAGCGCCTTGCGCGGCGTGACCACGGCGTAGGCGGCCATGCCCAGGATCGCCGCGATCAGCAGCGCCAGCCAAAGCCGACGCACGACCAGGCGCGCGTCGCCCCGCTTCCAGGCCAGCAGCGGCCCGGCCGGCAGGATGGCCAGCGCCAACACCAGGAGCGGCGTGAAGGTCAGGTTGAAGAACGGCGGCCCCACCGAGACGGCCTCGCCGTCCATGGCCTCGCGGATCAGCGGATAGAGCGTGCCCAGCAGCACCGTCGCCGTCGCCGCCGACAGGATGATGTTGTTCAGCACGATCGCGCTCTCGCGGCTGACCGGCGCGAACAGGCCGCCGGCGTTCAGGCTCGGCGCGCGGATCGCGAACATCAGGAAGCCGAAGCCCGCCGCGATCCCCATGATGCTCAGCAGCAGCACGCCGCGCGTCGGGTCGACGGCGAAGGCGTGGACACTGGTCAGCACGCCCGAGCGCACGAGGAACGCGCCCAGCATCGAGAAGCCGAACGCCGCCAGGGCCAGGAACACCGTCCAGCCCGGCAGGGCGCCGCGCTTCTCCAGCACGATGGCCGAGTGCAGCAGGGCCGCCCCGATCAGCCAGGGCATGAAGCTGGCGTTCTCGACCGGGTCCCAGAACCACCAGCCGCCCCAGCCCAGCTCGTAATAGGCCCAGAAGGCGCCCAGGGTGATGCCGACGGTCAGCAGGCTCCAGGCCGCCAGGGTCCAGGGCCGCACCCAGCGGGCGAAGGCCGCGTCGACCTTGCCCTCGATCAGGGCGGCGACCGCGAACGAGAACACCACCGAGAAGCCGACATAGCCGGCGTAGAGGAACGGCGGGTGCACGGCCAGCGCCCAGTCCTGCAGCAGCGGATTGAGCGAGCGGCCTTCCACCGGCGGGTCGGCCAGGCGGGCCAGCGGATTAGAGGCGAAGACGGTGTAAGCCGAAAACAGCACGCCCAGCGCGCCCTGCATGGCGATGGCCCAGGCCCGCAGGCGCGGCGGCAGGCGCTCGCCGAACACCGCCACGGCCGCGCCGTAGCCGGTCAGCACCAGGCACCACAGCAGCATCGAGCCCTCGTGGCTGCCCCAGGCGCCGGCCACCTTGTAGAGCAGCGGCTTGGCGGTGTGGGAATTGGCCGCCACGTTGGCCACCGAGAAGTCCGAGCCCACGAAGGCGTAGATCAGCGCCGCGAAGGCGCAGGCCAGGGCCGCGAAGGCCCCCAGGGCCGCGCCGCGTCCCGCCCCGGCCAGCACGCCCGAGCGCCGCAAGGCGCCGGCGGCGGAAAGACCCGTCTGGGCGACCGACAGGGCCAGGGCCAAAACCAGCGCGAAGGCGCCGAACTCGACGATCATTTGGCGGTCTTCTCCGGACCCTTGGACGATCCATAAGCGGGAGGCGGCGCCCCCTCGCCGCGCCACTCGCCCTGCTCCTTGATGGCCTTGGCCACCTCGCGCGGCATGTAGCGCTCGTCGTGCTTGGCCAGCACCTGCCCGGCGACGAACACGCCGTCGTCGTCGAAGGCGCCGGTGGCGACGATCCCCTGCCCCTCGCGGAACAGGTCGGGCAGGTCGCCCTGGTAGCGCACCTTGCTGGTCGCCTTCTGGTCGGCGACGACGAACTCCACCAGGCCGTCGGGATGCTTGACCACGCTCCCCGTCTGGACCAGCCCGCCGAGCTGCACCTTGCGGCCGGCCGGCACCTTGGCCTCCTGGGCCTGGGCGGGGGTGTAGAACAGCGAGATCGAGTCCCGCATGCCGTACAGCGCCAGGCCCACCGCCAGGGCCGCCACCGGCGCGATGGCCAGCAGGATGGTCAGGCGCCGGCGCGCCTTGCGGGATTTGGGAAGCAGGCTCATCGCGCGTTCGACTTGGGGACGTTCAGGGTCTGGGCGGGCGGCGTGTCGGCGGCCTGGCGCAGCGCGGCCAGCACGCGGGGCTGGTCCGCGAAGCGCTCGGAGGCGGCCTTCAGGGCCGCGTCGCGGCGGGCGGCGTCGCCGAGCACGGCATAGGCGCGCACCAGCCGCACCCAGCCTTCGGGGTCGTCGGGCGCCGCGGCCAGCCGCTGGGCCAGGCCCTCGACCATGCCCTGGATCATGTCGGGGGTGACCTCGCCGGCGGCGGCCTGCTGCGGGACGGCGTCGACCAGGCGTCCGGCCTGAGCCGTGCGGTCGATCTCGGCGGCCAGCACCGGGCGGCGCGGGTCGTCGGCCGGCAGGTCGGCCAGCACCGCGCGCCAGCCGGCCAGACCGGCCTCGAGGCGGCCGTCGGCGATCTCGCCCTTGGCCAGGTGATAGCGGGCGGAAAGGTTCTCAGGATCGCGCTTGAGCGCCTCGGTGAAGGCGGTGCGGGCGTCGGCGCCCACCTGGCCCTCCTCGCTGGTCACGAAGGCCTCGCCCAGCGCCGTCCACAGCTCGGCCCGCTGCGGCGCCAGGCGCACGGCCTTGCGCAAGGCCTCGGCCGCGCCGATGGCGTCGCCGCCGGCCATGCGGGCGATGGCCAGGTTGCGATAGAGCTCGGGATTGTCGGTCTCGGTGCGGGCCGCCTGCTCCAGGATCGCCACGATGCGCGGCGGATCGAGCAGGCTCGCATCGCCCGCCTTCCATTCGGCCACCCGGCGGGCGAACGGCTGGTCGGGCGCGCCCGGCGCCCCGACGACGACATAGAGACCCAGGGCCAGCAGCGGCGCGGCGGCGGCGGCGATCACGGTCACGCGGCGCGGACCCAGACCCTCTCTTGGCCAGGCCGCGCTCTGGTCGGCGGCGGCCAGCAGGCGGCGACCGGCCTCGGCGCGGGCGGCCTTCAGCTCGCCCTCGGCCAGCAGGCCCCGCTCGGCCAGGTCGTCGATCTCGGAAAGCTGGCGGCGGTGCACGGCCAGGGCAGGATCGTCCCCGGCGGGCGTGAGACCACGCGCGGCGCCTCGCAGCACGAGGGCGGCGACGGCGGCGGACAGACCCGCGGCTGCGATCCAGAAACCGATCATGAGATCGCTGTTAGCCGGAGAAGCGGCCGCCCGTCAGTGAAAAAACGCGCTTAAGGGACGCGATCACGCCGCCATGGCCGCGACGGCGCGACGGCGGACGATCTCGGCGGTCTTCTCGTCGCGCGTATGCACGATGTAGCCGGCCGCGATGTCGAGATAGGCCCGGGCGATCTGCGGGTCGCCGCCCTCGGCGGTGCGGGCCACGTACAGGCAGTCCTCGATGTACTGGTCCAGGCGCTGGTTCAGCTTCTCCAGCGCCTTGGTGCGGGTCGCGCCGTAGCCCGCCTGGGCCGCGCAGGGCCGCAGGTCCTCGATGAAGGCCAGGGCCGCCGTCGCGCGGCGCACCAGGGCCTCGTCGGGGGCGACGTCCAGCTTGGGCACGCCCTTGCCGCCGCCCATCTTGCCCATCATCGAGATCGGCCGCGACGGCAGGGCCAGAGACAGCTCCTTGTCGGCCGCGTTCATCCGCGCCTCGGCCGCCTGGGCCGCGGCCTGCTTGAACTTCGAGATCCGCTTGCCCCACGGACCGTCCTTGGCCACGTCGACCGCCTGCTCGAACTCGGTCAGTTGGTTGGCGATGCGCTGGGCGCTGGCGGCGGCCTCGCGCCCCGCCGCCTGGCCGCCGGAAAGGTCGAAGCCGCGCACGTGCTCGATGCTGGCCTCGATGTCGGCCAGCATGCGCTCGCCGAAGGCCTTGACCTCCGACGAAGCCAGATAGCGGTCGTTGGGACGGTCCATCACGGCCGAGATCACCCGCAGGATGCGCCACGGCTCGGGCAGGTGCGCGGCTAGCATCTCGAACATCCGGGGACCGGCGTCGCCGCTGATGGCGCAGGCGTCGCGATAGGCCAGGCGCGCCGAGGCCGCCCGTTCGCCGTTCATCCGGCTGACCCATTCAGACAGCCGCGGCAGGGCGTTGCGGACGATGATCGACAGATCCAGATAGTCGGCCAGCGCTTCGGCGTCGCAGATCCGGCCCACCGCCTCGAACTCGGGCCGCGTCGGCTCGCGCAGGCCGCGGGCGGCGATCTTGCACAGCTGGTTGAAGACGTCCGGGGCGCCGTTGTCGAGGTCCCAGGGATTGCAGCGCGCCGCGCCCTCGGCGACCTGGCGCGGGGCCTCGGCCTTCAGCGCGATCCACAGCAGGGCCAGGGCCCGGCGCGGAAACTGCGGCAGGTCGGCCGCGCGCGGCTGGCACAGCGGCGCGATCGGCGAAAGGATGGTGTTGCGGACGTAGCGGTCGGCCGTCTCGTCCTCGACGATGGCCCGCACGGTCGACAGCGCGCCGCCCGACGCATTGGCCAGCGCCAGCTCCAGACTGCGCAGAGCCGCATCGGGCGCGGTCTCGACCAGCGTCCGGATGATCTGCAGTTTTTGCGCGGCGAGTGCGGCCATGGATCTCCGCCGGGAACTGGGGGGTCCTGGCAGCGTCAACCATGTTGCCAACGAAGTTAAAACTTTCCGAAACCGCTGCTTTTTCAACGTCGGAAGGTCAGGCGAATGGTCGCGGGACGCCTGGCTCCACCTTCGCGACAGCGCGCTCGCCCGCAGATGGCGCCCGGTGGCGTTAACCTTCGGCGCGCGGCAGCGACAGCACCACCCGCAGGCCGCCCAGCGGCGAATCGTCCAGCGTCACCGATCCGCCATAGGCCCGGGTCAGTTCGTCGACGATCGACAGGCCAAGGCCGGTGCCCGGCGTGTGCTCGTCCATCCGTTGGCCGCGCTTGAGCGCCTGCGCCCGCTGCTCGGCGGGAATGCCCGGCCCGTCGTCGTCGACGACCAGCAGCATCTTGCCCTCGCCGTCGGCCCTGGCCTCGGCCCGGATCTTGGCCTTCGACCACTTGCCGGCGTTTTCCATGACGTTGCCGGCCAGTTCCATGAAGTCCTGCCGCTCGCCCTGGAAGCAAAGGTCCTCGGGGCAGCGCCAGTCGATCTCCACGCCCCGGCCGTCGGCCTTGTCCTGGAAGATCCGCTCCAGGGTCACGGCCAGTTCGTCGAGAATCGGCTCCACCGGCGTGCGCTCGCCGCTGGTCTGCGAGCGCGCCGCCGCCCGCGCCCGGCGCAGGTGGTGGTCGACCTGCTCGCGCATGGTCTGGGCCTGGCGCTCGACCACCTCGGCCAGCGCCCCGCCCTGCTGGCTGGCCTCGGTCAGCATCACCGACAGCGGCGTCTTCAGGGCGTGGGCCAGGTTGCCGACGTGGGTGCGCTGGCGCTCGACCACTTCCTGGTTGTGGGCCAGCAGGCCGTTCAGCTCGCCGGCCAGCGGCTCCAGCTCCACCGGATAGGGGCCGGCCAGCCGCTCGGCCTTGCCGCGCCGCACGTCGGCGATCTCGCGGCGAAGGCGGAAGATCGGCTGCAGGCCGAAACGCACCTGCACGACGATGGCCAGGATCAGGCCCGCGCCCAGCAGCAGCAGGGCGAAGATGGTGATTCTTCCGAAACGGTCGGCGTCGTCGTCGATCGGGGATCGGTCTTCGGCGGCGATGAACACCACCGGGTCGGGATAGTTGGGCAGGCGCGCCAGGATCGCCGCCGCCCGCAGCGGCGTGTCCTGCGGACCGTGCATGTCGAAGAACTGGGTCTTGCCCGGGTCGGCGGTCAGCCGGTCGACCTGGGCCGTCGACAGCATCAGGTCGCTGTCGAACAGCGACCGCGAGCGCTCGACCGCCTTGAGGGCCCCGTTCCGCTGGGCGAAGATCGTCCAGTAGCGGCCCGAATAGGCCCGGGTGGCGCGGATATCGGTCAGGAATGGCGCCTTCAGCACCCCGTCCTCCACCGCCGAGCCGGCGTAGAGGTCGTCGGTCAGCACCGCCAGCGACTGGTCGAACCGGCGGATGGCCGCGTCGCGGAACTGGGCGGTCAGGAAGGCCCCGGCCGCCAGCAGCACGATCAGCGTCCAGATGGCCGCCAGCAGCACCAGCCGCCGGACGAGCGAGCGCTTGCGGAAGTCGAGCATCAACAGGCGCCGCCGCGCGGGATCACCCGGTCGTCTCGCCTTCCAGCGGGATCAGCCTGTAGCCCAGGCCGCGCACCGTCTCGATGCGGTCGGCGCCCAGCTTCTTGCGCAGGCGGCCGATGAACACCTCGATGGTGTTTGAGTCGCGGTCGAAGTCCTGGTCGTACAGGTGCTCGACCAGCTCGGTGCGGCCGATCACCCGGCCCTGGTGCATCATCATGTAGTGCAGCAGGCGGTATTCCAGCGAGGTCAGGCGCAGCGGTTCGCCGTTGACGCTGGCCCGCGCGGCGCGCGGATCCAGGCGCAGGCCGCCGCAGGTCAGGCTCGGCGCGGCGTGGCCGGCCGAGCGCCGCAGCAGCGCCCGCAGGCGCGCCAGCAGCTCTTCGGTGTGGAACGGCTTGGTCAGGTAGTCGTCAGCCCCGGCGTCGAAGCCGGCGACCTTCTCGCTCCAGGCGCCGCGGGCGGTGAGGATCAGCACCGGCGTGGCCACGCTGCCGCGCCGCCAGCGCTCCAGCACCGACACCCCGTCCACCTTGGGCAGGCCCAGGTCGAGGATGACCGCGTCATAGGGCTCGGTCTCGCCGAGGAACTGGGCCTCCTCGCCGTCGGCGGCATGGTCGACGGCGTAGCCGGCGTCGGCCAGGGCCAGCTTCAGCTGGCGCGACAGGTCGGGATCGTCTTCGACGAGCAGGATGCGCATGGTCTTTTAGAAGCTCCTTAGCCCCCGCTGAGGATCCGGCCGCTCTCGGCGTCGACGATGAAGTCGATGCGGCGGCCGTCGGTCGTCGCCCAGCGGATGCGATAGTTGCGGCCTTCCAGGCCCGCGTCCAGCAGGCGGCCCGGCGTGCGGCGGGCGATGTTGTCGATCACCGCGCTCAGCGGCACCAGCCGGCCCGACTGTACGCCGCCACGCGCCTGGTCCTGCCGGGCCCGCCAGTCGGCGCCCAGAGAGTCCGGGCCGCGCTGGGCCAGAGCCGCGCCCGGGAGGGCGGCGACGATGGCGGCTGCGGCGAGTATGGCTCGGATCGGCTTCATGGCGTCCGGTTTAGCCGCGCACGGCTGAATGGAGACTGAACGCGGGGTTTATGAACGGTGTGCGACGTCCTGTCACGGGCCAAGGCCCCGCTCCGACGCAATCTTAGATCACATAAAGATATCTTTATGTCCTTGTTGACAACGCTCCCGCTTCCTGGCTTGATAGAGGGGTCGTGGTCTGCGGACGTTTTGCGTCCAAAGCTAAGAGGGAAGCCGGTGTGAAACCGGCGCTGCCCCCGCAACTGTAAGCGGCGAGCGGTCGTCCGATACGTGTCACTGGCGCCCCGAACTCGATTCGGCGGGGCGCCGGGAAGGCCAGGACGGCGGCGTTGACCCGCGAGCCAGGAGACCTGCCTCGACAGATAACGTCCTCCGGCGGGGTGCCCGGTCTGGTCGCTAGCTCCAGGCGCGGGTCGGCCAGCCCGTTCGCGCGCCCGTGCCTGCGCCCCGTCCAGCCTCCGTCATCATCGAGACAGAGGCTTTCGAGAATGACCGTCACCGTCGCCGCCCTCGGCTTTCCCCGCATCGGCCCGCAGCGCCGCCTGAAGACTGCGCTGGAGGCCCACTGGGCCGGCCGCCTCGACGCCGCCGGCCTCCAGGCGCAGGCCGCCGAGCTTCGCGCCCTGGCCTGGCGCCGCCAGGCCGACCTGGGCGTCGACCACGTGCCCGGCAACGACTTCTCGCTGTACGACCACGTGCTCGACACCGCCGTCATGGTCGGCGCGATCCCGTCCGGCTATGGCTGGACCGGCGGCCCCGTGGACCTGCCGCTCTACTTCGCCATGGCGCGCGGCACGCAAGGTCATGGCGCCCAAGGCGAGCACGAGACCTGCGGTCACGGCTGCGCCCACGGCGCCCCCGCCACCGGCTTGCCGGCGCTCGAGATGACCAAGTGGTTCGACACCAACTACCACTACCTCGCGCCCGAGCTGGTCCCCGGCCAGGCCTTCGCCCTGACCTCGACCAAGGTCGTCGACGACTTCCTCGAGGCCAAGGCGCAAGGGATCTTCACCCGCCCGGTGATCCTGGGCCCCGTCACCTTCCTCAAGCTGGCCAAGTCCAAGGACAAGGACTTCCAGCCGCTGTCGCTGCTGTCGGCGCTGCTGCCCGTCTATGCCGAGATCCTGCAGCGCCTGGCCGTGGCCGGCGCCGACTGGGTGCAGATCGACGAGCCGTGCCTGGCGCTCGACCTCACCGACTTCGAGCGCGCCGAGATCCGCCGCGCCTACGGCGCCCTGACCCACGCCGCCCCGCGCCTGCGCATCCTGCTGGCCAGCTATTTCGGGACCTACGGCGACAATCTCTCCACCGCCGCCAACTTGCCGGTCGACGGCCTGCACCTGGACCTCGTGCGCGCGCCGCAAGACCTCGACGCCGTGCTCGCCCTGGCCCGCGACAGCCTCGTCCTCGAACTCGGCGTCGTCGACGGCCGCAACGTCTGGCGCGCCGATCTCGAAGCCGTTCTCGACCGCGTCGAACCCGTGGTCGCCGCCCGCGGCCCCGACCGGGTGATCCTGGCCCCGTCCTGCTCGCTGCTGCACACGCCGCTCGATCTCGCGGTCGAGACCGCCCTCGACCCCGAGGTCGCCCAGTGGCTGGCCTTCGCCGTCCAGAAGCTGGAAGAGCTGGCCATCCTGGCCAAGGCCCTGAACCAGGGTCGCGCCGCCGTCCGCGAGCAACTCGACGCCGCGAGCGCCGCCGTCGCCTCGCGCAAGACTTCGCCGCGCATCCACGACGCCGCAGTCCAGGCCCGCGCCGCCGCAGTCACGGCCGGTGACGCGACCCGCGCCACGCCGTTCGCTCAGCGCATCGTCCTGCAGCAGCAGCGCCTGTCCCTGCCGCCCCTGCCGACCACCACCATCGGCTCGTTCCCGCAGACCGCCGCCGTGCGAGCCGCCCGCGCCGCCCACGCCAAGGGACAAATGCCCGACGTCGACTACGCCGACTTCCTGCGCGCCGAGACCGCCCGCGCGGTGGCCTGGCAGCAGGACATCGGCCTCGACGTGCTGGTCCACGGCGAGTTCGAGCGCAACGACATGGTCCAGTACTTCGGCGAGCGGCTGAACGGCTTTACCTTCACCAAGCATGCCTGGGTCCAGTCCTACGGCTCGCGCTGCGTGCGCCCGCCGATCCTTTACGGCGACGTCTCGCGTCCCGCGCCGATGACGGTCGAGTGGTGGGCCTACGCCCAATCCCTCACCGACAAGCCGATGAAGGGCATGCTGACGGGCCCGGTCACCATCCTGCAGTGGTCGTTCGTCCGCGACGACATCCCGCGCGGCCAGACCTGCCGCCAGATCGCCCTGGCCGTCCGCGACGAGGTGCTCGACCTGGAAGCCGCCGGCGCGAAGATCATCCAGATCGACGAGGCCGCCCTGCGCGAGGGCCTGCCGCTGCGTCGCGGCGATTGGGACGCCTATCTTGCCTGGGCCGTCGAGGCCTTCCGCATCGCCGCCAGCGGCGTGCGCGACGAGACCCAGATCCACACCCACATGTGCTACTCGGAGTTCAACGACATCATCGCCGCCATCGGCGCCATGGACGCCGACGTCATCTCCATCGAGACCGCGCGCTCGAAGATGGAGCTGCTCGACGCCTTCGAGGCCTACGCCTACCCGGCCCAGATCGGCCCCGGCGTCTACGACATCCACGCCCCCCGCAGCCCCGCCTCCGGCGAGATGCTCGACCTGCTCGCCCTGGCCGGCCAGCGCCTGTCGCCCGCCCAGCTGTGGGTCAATCCCGACTGCGGCCTGAAGACCCGCAAGTGGGAAGAAGTCGAACCGGCCCTGGCCAACATGGTCGCCGCCGCCAAGGCCGCGAGGGAGCAACTGGTCGGGGCGTAGCGATGGAGGGGCGCGCGATGCACCGCGCGCCTCGTTCGCTGGCGGCGTAAGATCCGTCTAGCGCAAACGGATCGTGATTTTGCGAGACGACTCGACCATACGACCGGCCCCGCGCGGGCGCATGGCCCGGTTGATGTCGAGATCGAAACCGCAAACGGCATGAGCGACCCCACCAGCAAGCTCTCTTGGGACGACCTTCGCATCGTCCAGGCTGTCGCCCGCACCGGCGCGCTGGCGGCCGCGGCCCAGATGCTGGGCATCAACGGCTCGACCATCGCGCGCCGCCTGGCCAAGGTCGAAGAAGTGCTAGGCGTGGCGCTCTTCGACCGCCGCCGCACCGGCTATGTCGCCACCGCGCAGGGACAAGAGGTGGTCGCCCTGGCCGAGCGCGTCGAGCTGGACGTGGTCGGCGTCGCCCGCCGGGTGTCGGGCCACGCGCAGGGCCATGCGGGCGACCTGCGCATCACCACCAGCGACTCGATCCTGCTCTATTTCCTCACGCCGATGATCGCCTCGTTCAAGGCGCGGAACCCGGCGGTCCGGGTCGAGGTCAATGTCGGCAACGGCGCCTTGAACCTGGCGCGCGGCGAGGCGGATATCGCCATTCGCGCCACCGAGAAACCGCCCGAGAATCTGTTCGGGCGCAAGGTCGCCGTGATCGCCTGGGCGCCTTATGGGCCCCGCCCATCCTCCGCCGCGCATCCGGCGGCCGATCGGCAGTGGGTGTCCTACGGCGGCAGGCTGTCTGGTCTCAAGGCCGCCGAACTGGTCGCGGGCCGCGTGTCGCCCGACGCCATCGGCTACCTCACGGACTCCGTCGCCGGCGCCGCGGCGGCCATCGCCGCGGGCCTGGGCGTGGGCTACCTGCCGTGCATGCTGGGCGACCTGTCGCCCGACATCGAGCGCGTCGGCCCGATCGAACCGGCGCTAAACGACGACCTGTGGCTGCTGACCCATCCCGACATCCGCCGCTCGGGCCGGGTCTACGCGTTCATGACCCATTGCGCCGAGGCCATCGGCCAGAGCCGGGACCTGGTCGAGGGCCGGTCCGGCCAAGACGCGGGGCCGGACCGCCGCCCGCGCCCGCTCAGGTTTCCGGCAGCAGGGCGGTGAAGGTGATCTCGATGATCTGCTCGGGAAACGCCAGGCGCGACACCCCGATCAGGTTGCTGGCCACCATCGGCCGGGCCACGTCGTAGGCTTCGCCGCGAACCTTGGACGCGACGGCGAACGCCGCGTCGACGTCGAGCACGTAGAGGGTTTCTTCCACCACGTTGTCGAGGCTGGCCCCGTACTGCGCCAGCACCTTGGCCGCATTGGCGTAGGTGGCGCGCATCTGCGCCTCCATGGTCGAGAAATCGGCGGGCCGGCCGTGCGCGTCCAGCGCGGCCGGCGCGATCAGCTTGCCCTGGTCGTCATGGCTCAGCTGGCCCGACACCCGGATCGTGTTCCCCACCTTGATCGCCTGGGCGTAGCCGTAAGCGTCCTCCCACGGAACGCCCAGATAGGCGGCTTGCTTGTCGATGGTTGCGCTCGGGTTCGTCATGTCCCGCCTCCTGCATGTCTCGCCGCTCCGGTTCGGCCCGGCGTCGGCGACCTGATCGCAGGAATTGGGCGCGCCGTTCAAACGGCGTTTCTGCCCAATTGGTCGGGCAGAAATGCCGTTGGTCAGCCGTCCGTCCGCTCCCTACCCCTTCGCCAACGGGAGGCGGTCAGCCTCGCCTTGACGAGGAGCAGGTACGGCCATGATCGCGGAACAGTCGTCTCGAGAGCTATCCGCCAACCGCCCCCAGGCGTTCCCGTTCGCGCTCGTCGACGACGATCGCCGGCCGCGTCGAAGGCCCGGCCAGGCGCCGGACCTGGCGACGATCGATCTTCTCGTGCGCGAGAGCCTGGAGCGGCTCGAAGACGATCCCCGGGCGGTTCGCCGCTGCCTCACCGCCGCGCGCCGCCTGCTCACGCCGGAAGATCACAATCCGCCAGGCGGCCTTGCGCCCTGGCAGGTCAAGCGCATCGGCCGCTATGTCGACGAGGGGCTGGACCGCCGCCTCACCCTGGCCGAGGCGGCCGAACAGGTGCGGCTCAGCCCCAGCCATTTCTCTCGCTGCTTTCGGGTCAGCTTCGGCGCGCCGTTCAGCAAGCACGTCACCCGCCGGCGCTTGGAGCGGGCGCGCTGGCTGATGATGACCACCGGGCAGAGCCTTGGTCAGATCGCCCTGGCCTGCGGCTTCGCCGACCAGGCGCATTTCACCCGCGCCTTCACCAACCTCACCGGCGGTGCGCCGGGCAGGTGGCGCCGGCTGACGATCGACGCAGAGCGCCTCGCGCAGTGACGGGCCCGAAAGGCACTACCGCCGCTTGGGCGTGTAGGGCTTCTGCTCGCGCCAGGCCTGGGCGAACTTCTCCAGGTCCTCGTCGATGGTCTCGGGGAGGGTGACGACCAGGCGGGCGTAGAGGTCGCCGCGATGGCCCTTGGCGTCGGCCAGGCCGCGCCCCTTCAGGCGCAGCTTGGCGCCGCTGTTGGCGCCCTTGGGCACGGTCACGTTGACCGGACCGTCGGGGGTCGGGGCCTCGACCTTGCCGCCCAGCACCGCGTCGGGAACGCTGACCGGCAGGTCCATGACCAAGTGCTCGCCTTCCTTGCGGTAGATCGGGTGCGGCTTGACCGCCAGCTCGATCAAAGCATCGCCGGGGCCGCCGCGGCCCGGGCTGCCCTGGCCCTTCAGGCGCAGGGTCTGGCCTTCCTGGGCGCCGGCCGGGATGGTCACGTCGATGGTGCGGCCGTCCGAGAAGGCCACGCGCTTCTTGCCGCCCTTGATCGACTCTTCCAGGTCGATGTCGAGCCGCGCGCGCACGTCCGCGCCCTTGGCCGAGAAGCCGCCGCCGCCGAACCCGCCGCCGGTGCCCGCGCCACGATTGCGGCCCAGGATGTCGCCGAACAGGTCGTTGAGGTCGATCTCGGGGCCCTCACCCCCGCCGCCGCGCCCGAAGCCGCCGCCCCGGTTGAAACCACCGCCGAACGGACCCTGGCCGCCGCCGAAGCCGCGCATGGTCTCGCGGCCGTCGGCGTCGATCTCGCCGGCGTCGAACTTCTTCTTCTTCTCGGCGTCACCGAGGATGTCGAAGGCGGCGCTGACCTGCTTGAACTTGTCCTCGGCCTTCTTGTCCCCCGGATTGGTGTCGGGGTGATACTGCTTGGCCAGCTTGCGGAAGGCCTTGCGGATCTCGTCCGCGCTCGCGCCGCGGGAAACGCCAAGCTCCAGATAGGGGTCGCGCGCCAAGGAAGGCCCTCAAGGAAGTACGGAAATGCCGAAGCCCCTCAATTAGGCGGTTCCGCGCCGGGCGCAAGCCAAATGTTGCATTAATATCACAGCGAGATGGTCGCAGGCGCGCCCCAGCCGAAGGCCGCAGAGCCCTGGGCCACCCGCGCCGACAGCGGTCCGGACGCCCCGGCCGGCAGGTCGGCCGCCCGCATCGCCGCCGTCCACACGAAGTTCGGCGTCGCGACCTGCGCCGTCCGCACCACCTCTTCGCCGTCCAGGATCTCCACCCGCCAGGCCTCGCCGGCCTCGCCCGGCGCGACCTCGGCCTCCCAGCCGTCGCCGCCGATCCGGGCGCGCGCGATCCACGACAGCCGGGTCTCGCCGCCCACGATCCGCGCCCGCGGGTGGGCTGGCGACCACGGCCGCAGCGCCATGCCCCGCCAGGTCGCCTCGACCTGCGTCATCGCCGGCCCCGCCGCCGGACCGCCGGCCGGCGCGGCGCGCCAGACCTGGGGCAGGCCCCGCTCGCCCAGGGCGACCTCGGCCCGGACCAGCGCTTCGTCGACCAGCACCGCCGTCGCTCCGGCCGGGACCAGCGCCGCCATGTCCGAACCGCCCTGCGCGCGCAGCAGTCCGCTCAGCGCCCAGGTCTCCGGCCCGATCAGCTGGGCGTGCAGGAACTGCAGCAGCTCCCAGTCGCCGTCCGGCCCGCGCACCGCCAGCAGGTTCTCGCCGGCCAGCACCGCGGCGCGGGCCCGGCTGCGCGGCGCCTCGCCCTCCAGCCGCGCCACCAGCCGCGTGCCCCGGTCGATCCTGTGCCGGGGCCCGGCCGGCAGGTCAGACAGCGTCGTCCCCACCGTCGCGCTGGCCGTGGCGGTCGCCCGCACGCGCAGCGCCTCGGCGCCCGCCCCCGCATGCACGTCGAAGGCCCGCCAGGGCTGGGCCGCGACCGCGACCAGCGGCCGGACGTCCTCCTCCGCGCCCGGCAGAGGCGGCAGGTCCAGCACCAGCAGGGCCGGCGGCCCCACCGGCGGACGCGCCGGCGCCGGGCTCCAGTCGATCGCCCCGGTCTCGCCCGTCATCGGCAGCACGGGCAACAGCTTCATGCGCGGCCGCTCGTCCAGGTCGACCCGCGCCGCCCGCCAGGTCTCGCCGTCCAGCGTCAGGCGATCGCCCGCCTGCCAGCGCAGCGCCGCCAGCGGCGACAGGTGGACGATCCGCTCGCGCCGCGCGGCGCTTTCGGCGTCCAGCCGCCGCCGGGCGATCGCCCCGGCCTGGGCCGCCGTCAGCACCAGCGGCGCCTCGACGTCCAGGGTCAGCGCCCCGGGCCCCTCCCGCACGACCAGGCCGCCGGCCTGGTAGTCGCGCGCCAGGTCCACGAACCGCAGCCGCACCGCGCCCGCCGCGTCCTCCAGCCGCCGCGCCGCGCTGGTCGGGGCCGGACGGTCCTCGGGCCAGGCCAGGTCTTCCCCGGCCAGCACGCCCAGCGCCGGACCCGAGCGCGAGACCAGCCGCACCCGGCCGCCCCGCTCCACCGCGTCCAGCCCGAAGGCCTCGGTCAGCGGCGCCAGCGCGTCGCGCAGCCGCATCGGCCGCTCGATGACATAGCCGGCCACGATCCCGCCCAGCGCGCCCCTGGCCTCGCCCGGATCGATCTCGACGCCGGCCCGCGCCGCCACGGCCACGACCAGTTCGGCCAAGCCCGCCGCGCCGGCCCGGCCGTTCAGCCAGTGGCCCAGCCGCCAGTTGGGCGCGTCGGCCCACACGGTCGCGCGGGCCGGAAAGTCGGGGAACGGCCGCGCGTCCCAGCACCAGGCGCTGGCCTGCTCGATCATCGGTCCGCCATAGACCGGCGACACAGGATTGGCGGCCGGATCGGCCACCCAGCCCAGCACCGCCTCCAGCGCCCGCCGCTGGCCCAGCTCGTCGGCGCTTCCGTCCGAGAACGGCGGCAGGGCGCTCTCGGCGCTCTTGTCGTCGACGAACAGGTTCGGGGCGTTGGCGCCCTTGTCCACCGCCCCGCAGCCGAACTCGATCAACCGGATCGGCTTGGACCTCGGAACCCAGGCCGTCGGGCTGGCCTGTCGCACGCCGCCGGGCCGGTCGTGGTGCGGGTTGCTCCACCAGCCCAGCAGGTCCTTGGGCCGGAACACCCAGGGCTCGCCATGCGCCCCGTCGGTGATCGGCGTGCGCGCCTGCGCCGCCCGGTCCTGCGCCGAGGCGTAGAACCACTCGAAGCCCTCGCCGCCCGTCAGGCCGTGGCGCAGGTAGTCGGGATCGTGCGGTCCGCCCCAGCCGGCCAGGGCGTCCTCGTGGTCCTCGCCGTCCCGCCAGTCGGTGATCGGCGGGTAATAGTCGATCCCCACGAAGTCGATGTCCGGATCGGCCCACAGCGGGTCGAGATGGAAGTGCACGTCGCCCGAGCCGTCGGCCGGCTGGGATCCGAAATACTCGCTCCAGTCGGCGGCGTAGCCGATCTTCGTATCCGGCCCGACCAGCGCCCGCACCTGCCCGGCCAGCGCCTTCAGGGCGTCCACCGCCGGAAACCCCGCCGCGTCCCGCACCCGGGTGACGCCGACCAGCTCCGAGCCGATCAGGAAGCCGTCCACCCCGCCGGCCCGCGCCGCCAGCTGGGCATAGTGCCGCACGAACCGGCCAAGGCCCCATTCGCCGTCGAAGAACGCCGCCACCTGCCCGGCCGCCGCCGCGGTCCTGTGCGGCGATCCGGCCCGTCCCGGCGCCGGATGGCAGCTGATCCGCCCGCGCCAGGGATAGGCCGCCTGCTCGCTCCCGCCATGCGGATCGGCCAGGCCGTTACCCGCCGGCACGTCCATCAGCACGAACGGATAGAGGGTCACCGACAGCCCCCGCCGCTTCAGTTCGGCGATCGCCTGGATCACCGCCGCGTCGGCCGGCGTGCCGCCGTAGGCGACGGCGCCGCCGCTGCTCGAGATCGGCCGCGCCTGCCCGCGCGACAGCCCCGCCACGTTCCAGGCCATCGGCTCGGTCGGCTTGTCGGCCGCTTCGACGCCCGGCCGGATCTGGCACGTCCCGCAGCGCAGGTCGGTCCCGAACCAGCTGACCACCAGGTTCACGTGCCTCACGTTCGGCAGCTGCGCCAGCAGCTGGTCCAGCGAGACCAGCAGGTCGGCCCGCCCCTCGGCGTTGTTCTGGTTCTCGGCGCTGGTGCGGGTCAGCCCCTCGCGGCGCAGCACCACGTCGGTGGCCAGCACGAACTCGCCCGCCCCGGGGATCAGGCACACGCTCCGCAGCCGGTCCTCCAGCCCCGTCCCCTCGCCGCCCGGCCGGCGCAGCACCTCGAACGACAGCTGCGGCGGCCGCCCGCCGAAGGCGTCCAGCGCCAGGTCCTCGAACACCACGTAGGCCGTGCCGCGATAGGCCGGCGCCTCGCCCCCTCCCTCGCCCTCTACAGCCGCGATCAGCGGGTCGGGCGCCTGGTCCTGCGTTCCGCGATGGACGCGCATGGCCACGCCGTCCATGTCCATCACCTTGCCGTCGGCCCACACCCGGCCGATCCCGTCGATCGGACCCTCGCCCACCGCCAGGGCGAACGACAGGCTGTAGCCGTACGAGCGCACGCGCCCGCCCTTGCCGCCGCTCTGCCGGCGATGCTCGCGAAAGCGCGCCGCCCAGATCACCTGGCCGGCCACCCGCGCCCGGCCGAACGCGCAGGGCATGGGCGCGCCCTCGGCCGCCCCGGTCAGCTTCAGTTCGGCGATGCGCGGCCCCGAGACCCTGGCCGGCGCCAGGGCCGCGGCCAGGCCCACATCGACCATCGCCCCCAGGGTCGCGCCGACCGCGCCCAGCGAACCCAGGCCCGAACTGGCCCCGGTGAGGATCATCTGCGCCATCAGCCCTGCTCCGGAAACGAGAATGCGGCGACCAGCCGCGCGCGCCACCAGGGTCCCAGCCAGCTCTCGACGCAGGCCCGTCCCCAATAGGCGTGGATCATCCGCGCGCCCTTCGGCCCCAGCGCCGACAGGATCGCGCAGTGTTTGGCCGCCACGCCGGCGGCCATGCGGAACGCCACCACGTCGCCAGGGCGCGCCGCCGCCGGGTCGATGGCGACCAGCGACCGCCCCAGCCCCTCCAGCAGCGGCTCGCCCTCGCCGATCTCGGCCCAGTCGGGGCGATAGGGCGGCAGCGCCTCGCGCTCGGTCCCGTGCAGCGCCCGCCACACCCCGCGCACCAGCCCCAGGCAGTCGCAGCCCGCGCCCTGCAGGCTGGCCTGGTGCTGGTAGGGCGTGCCCAGCCAGCCGCGCGCCTCGGCAAGGATCGCCTCTCTTCGCGACGGCGCCCTCATCGCCGCCCCCCGTCGTGGGTCTCGCCCTCGGACGGATAGAGCGTCAGGAAGTCCTCGCCCGGCAGGGTCGGAAAGCCGCGGAAGTTGGCGCCGTTGGAAAACACCGTCCGGCAGGTCGTCCAGCGCCGGTCGCAGGTCGCGCCGGGATGGGCCGCCAGATCGACGCCGCAGCGGGCGTCGCCCAAGCTCGCGTCGCAGTTGCGCGCGTAGGTCCGGCCCGCCGTGCGCTCCAGGTCCGCCGCCGGTCCCTCCAGCTCGGCCGTGAAGGCCTGGCCGGTCCACGACACCCGCGCAACCCGCGCCCGCCACAGCTCGACCAGCAGCGCCGGCGCGCTCCAGTCCACCCGCCGGCAGACCACCTGGGCGCCGTCATAGAGGCCCGCCTCGATGTCGGCGGCCGTAATCGCCATATCGTCCAGCGCCCCCAAGGCCGCAGCCAGGCCGGGCCCGAACCCCGCCTCGCTCTCGGCCGCGCCCGCGCTCCAGCCGCTGGCCGCCCGGCAGGTCACGCCCGCCACCGTCAGGTCGCGGTCGTGGTCGGTGAAGCCCAGCACCGCCCCGTCCGCCCGGGTCAGCACCCAGGCGTGGCACAGGCTGGCCGCCCCGCTCGCGATGCGCGCCGCCAGCGCCGCGTCGATCGCGCGCATCAGGCCCGCACCTCGACCAGCGACACCGCCCCGACCCGGGCCGCGCCGAACCCCTCCAGGGTCACGTCGATCCGGTCCAGGTCGAAGCGCACGGGCGTGTCGAACAGGAAGCCGGCGGTCACCGCCGCGCCCGCCGCCGGCGCCGTCGCCAGCACCACCAGCCCCGTCGCCGCATCGACGAAAAAGGCGCCAGGCGCCAGTTCCGCCCCGGCCACGGCTGCCCGCACGGTCGCGGCCAGCGGCTTGGCGATCGGCCGCACCACCGCCTCGGCGCCCGTCCCATAGGCCTTGGCCAGCTGGAACGCCGTCCGCGTCCCGTCGCCGGTTCCCAGCACCTGGTCGCCCGGGGCCGGCGCCAGCGACGGCGCGCACGACTTGAAGTCGGCCGGGTCGCGGAAGCGGAAGCCGTGCAGCCGCCCGCGCCGCGCCTCGAAGAACGCGACCAGCTCGGCCGCCTCGTCCAGGCTCCGCGTCGCCGTGCCGACCAGATAGCGCCGCCGGCCGTGCGCCCAGGGGCTGGACCTGTGCTCGAACCCCGAGGCCAGGCCGACGATCTCGGTGCGGCGCTCGATCCCGCTCGTCCCGCCGAAGGCCAGGCGAACGGGCAGCCGCACCTCGTGAAAGGCGCTCAAGCCCAAGCTCATTGTGGAGCCTCCTTGACAGTCGCATGATGTGAGTGATTATTTACTTACATTCCATCCAGACCCGCCGGAGCTCCCGCCGTGCCCTTCTTCGTCCTGCTCTTCTCGCCGCGCGGCGCCATCGGCCGCGGACCGTTCTGGACAGGCCTGTTCCTGCTGCTCGGGCTCGAGATCGGCGGCTTCCTGGCGTTCGGCCGACACGGCGCCGCGCCCATGGCCGCCATCCCGCTGGTCGGGCCGTGGCTGGTCGACGTCAGCGGTCCGGCCCTCGGCTTCGACGGCTGGATCCCAGGCCTGCTCATCCTGGCCCTGCAGGGCTGGATCAGCGGCGTGCTGTGCCTCAAGCGCCTGCGCGACATGGGCCATGGCGCCGGCCCGCTGGTCGGGGTCTGGGGCCTGGACCTGATCCTCACCGGCGCCCTGATGGCCTGGATGGGCCACCTGCAGGGCATGGCCGTCATCGTGCCGATCTTCACCGGCGCCGGCGCCTCGGGCCTGCTGTGGCTGGCCCTGCTGGGCTGGCTGGGCGTCGAGCCCGGCCCGCGCCGCGCGACGCCTGACCCGGCGCTGGCGCCCGCCGCGATGGCGGCGGGTTAAACCCTTGTCATGACGCCCATTTCACTTCAGGTGCGCGGGGGCCCGCCCTAGTCTCTCCTCAAGGTTGGGAGACAAAGACATGGACTGGAAAAACCTGATGTTCTCCGCCGACGGCCGCATCGGCCGTCAGGCGTTCTGGATCGCCTGGCTCATGCTGCTGGGCGTCAACGTGGTGGCCGGGTGGATCCCCGTCATCGGCAATCTGGCGGCCCTGGCGTCGCTCTACTGCTTCGTCTGCATCTACACCAAGCGCCTGCACGACATGGGCAAGAGCGGCTGGTGGCAGGCCGTCCCGATCGTGCTGGGACCGGTGATGCTGATCGGCTCGGCCCTGTGGCTGGGCTTCGGCGCGGCGGCCATCGCCCTGAACGGCGGCGACCCCGAACTGTTCGCCCTGGCCGGCGCCGGCGGCGTGGTGATGTCCCTGCTGCTGGGCTTCCTGGTCAGCATCGGCTTCACGCTGTGGGTCGGCGTCACCCCGGGCGACACCAGCGACAACCGCTGGGGCGACCGCCCGCTGAACGCCCTGGCCGTCTGACCGCGGCGAGAGCCCTTTCGCCCGCGCAACCCCGCCGCTACCCTGCGGCGGGGCTTTGTGTTTCGGGGGCGCGGCGTGAACGCGATCAAGACCTATCTGACGGGCCGGTCCAGCCGGCGCGAATACTGGATCAGCATCGTTCTGCTGGTGCTGGCGTCGGGAACCGCCGGCGCGCTGGGCTACAACATCCTCGGCAACGCCCTGGGTTTCTTCCTGTGGCTGCCGATCGCCGTCCGCCGCCTGCGCGCGCTGGGCTGGTCGCCCTGGCTCAGCCTCGCGCCGCTGGGCGCGACCTTCGGCTTCGGCGTGCTGGTGGGCATGGCCCGCACGATCGTCCCCGTCATGACGCCCGAGACCGCCAAGCTCGTGTCGGTCGGCGTCGGCGTGGTCGGAACCTGGATCTTCATCATCTATCTCGGCGCCCGGGCCTCGCTGAAGCCCGCGGCCAGCCTCGACCAGGCCCCCCGCCTGGCCGAGGTCTTCGACTGAGCGCCATGGCCGTTTCCCCGCTTCGCGCCGCCTGGCGCTATCTGGCCGGCCGCTGCCGGCGGCAGGAATACTGGATCAGCGCCGTGGCGCTGATCGGCGCCGGCTTGGCGCTGCGCCTGGCGCCCGCCAGCACCGCCCTGGGATGGACGCTGTTCGCGGCCTGGCTGCTGCTGGCCTCGCGACGCCTTCGCGACATCGGCTGGTCGCCCTGGCTGTGCCTGGCGCCGATCGCCGCGTCGCTGGCGGTCTTCTTCGGTGTGTTCGCGCTCGCCTCCAGCGGCGACGGGCGCGGCGGCGAGGCCATGCTCAACATCGCCCCCTTCGCGCTCCTGGCCATATGGGTCGGTTTCTGGACGCTGATCGGCGTCTGGAAGTCCAGGCCGTCCGACCTCCCGACGCCGCAGGCCCGGGCCGAGGTGTTCGGGTGATCGCCGCCGTGGTCGCCTGGCTGGGCGGACGCGGCCGTCGGCGCGAATACTGGATCGCGATCGTCGCCATCCTCGCCGCGGTCGTCACGGGCATGATGGTCCCGGTCGACATACCGCTCTGGACGCTCCGCTGGGCGGGCCTGGCGGCCTGGTGTCCCATCGCCGTCCGCCGCCTGCGCGACGCGGGCCTGCCCCTGTGGCTGGCCCCGTTCCCGCTGGTGATCCCGGTGGCGGTCAACGGCCTGCGAAAGCTGGCGATGTCCGGCCTCGACGTCCGCGACGCGCTCGGCCTCGCCATGCCCATCGGCCTGGCCGGCATGGCCCTGGTGCTCTGCCTGATCGTGCTGCTCGGCGTCTGGCCGCCCAGGCGCCCGGCCGCCCCCAGTCCCGAGCAGCGGGCCGAGCTGTTCGGCTAGAGCCGCCGCGCGCCCAGGCTGACCGCCCGCGCCAGGGCCTGGGCCAGCTGGGCGTCCGAGCGGGCCAGGGCCCCGACCTCGCCGCCGGCCACCTGCACCGTCACGCTGACGCCGCCGCCCCCGGCCGGCTCGATCACGCCCGCCCCGGCCGGGCGGAACACCTCGGGCCCGCGCTCGCCGACCAGATAGGCCCCGCCGCCGGTCACCGGGCCGCCCTCGGCCCGCGCCCCGGAAAACACGCCCGACACCGCCGCGCTCAACGCCTCGCCCAGCCCGCCTCCGTGGCCGCCGCCGCGACCGCCGGCCATCGCGCCCAGCACCGCCCGCGCCAGTTCGGCCAGCGACAGCTCGCCGTCGGCGGCCGCCCGGGCCAGCGACCGCGCCAGCCGCTCGCCCGCGCCGGCGAAGGCGTCCTCGATCGACCGCGCCGCCGCCCGCGCCGGGGCCTCCAGCCCCGCCAGGGCCTCGGCGGCCTCGGCCGTGCGCAGCGGCAGGCCCTCCACCTCGTCGAAACCGCTCATCCGTCCGCTTCCTCTTCATCGGGAAACCGCGCCATCAGCGCCGCCAGTTCCGGCCTCGCCAGCGCCGGGCCGACCTGCGCCCCGGTCAGCGCCCGCCACTCCTTCAGCGACAGCCGCCAGAACGCGTCCGGCGGCGCGGCGAACTCGATCGCCGCCCGCCGCAGCATCTCGCCCCAGGGGCTCACGCGGCCGCCGCCAGGGCCTTGGCCACGGCGTCGGCGGCCTCGCGCGGGTTCAGCCCCGCCGCGTCCAATGGTCCCAGCCCGTCATCGACCAGGGCCTCCAGCACCGCCATCAGGTCGGCCGCCGACGGCCGCGCCAGCCGCTGCGGCAGCTGGCTCCAGTCGGTCAGCCCCAGCGCCGCCTCGATCCGCGCCAGGGCGCCCAGAGTCAGGCACAGCCGCCGCGTCACGCCGCCCAGCACCGCAAGCGCCTCGCCCCTGGCCAGGTTGGGAAGGGTCATCTCGTCGCTCTCCTCAGATCGCCGTCACGCTGATCGCCCCGGCCGAGGCCAGGGTCAGGGCGAAGGCCGCCTCGCCGTCGTGCTGGCCGGCATATTCCAGCGCCGAGACCAGGAACGGCCCTTCCAGCTGGGCGAAGTCGGGGATCACCAGCCGCCAGGTCCTGGCGGTCTGGGAAAAGAAGCTGTCGCGCACCAGCGCGTCCGAGGCCGCGTCGCGGAACACCCCCGCCCCCGACACGGCGGCCGAGCGCACGCCGGCTCCGGCCAGCAGCTCGCGCCAGCGCCCGGCGCTGTCGCCGTCGGTGGCGTCGATGGTCCTGGCGTTCAGGCTGATGGTCCGGGCCCGCAGGCCCGCCACCGTCACGAAAGCCTGCGGCGAGCCCCCGTCGCCGATCTTCAGCAGCATGTCCTTGCCGGCTTGCGCGGCCATGGCGGTTCTCCTCGATGGTTGGAATTCAGGCCGGTTCGCTGACGGCCCGCACGCGCAGCACGCCCAGGGTCAGCTCGTCGTCGGCGCTCGCGAACACGTCGCAGAAGCGCACCTTCAGCGAGGCCAGCGCCCGGCCCTCGACCGGCGGGCTGGCGTCGTGCAGGGCCAGCCGCGCGGCGGCGACCATGGCCCGCGCCTCCTCCGGCCCGCCGAAGCGCGAGGCGCAGGTGATGGTGACGACATGCTCCAGCAGGTCGCCTTCGCCGACCGGCCGGCTCTCGATCCGGCCGACGCTGACGCACGGATAGGTCAGCATCCGGGGCGGAGCGGCATGCGCCCGCGTCCCCACGATCGCCGCCACCGCCGGCGCGCTCGCCAGCAGCCGCGCCAAGGCCCCGGCCAGGGCGACCTCGGCGCTCACAGCCGCGCCTCCCGGTAGGGCGCGATCCACGGCTCGACCAGCGACAGCGGCGGCGGCCTGGGCTCGCCGCGATGCTCGTAGGCGTGGCAGGCCAGGACCAGCACGGCCAGGCGCAGCGGCGCGGGACTGGCGGACGTCAGGATCGTCCCGGCCGCCTGCCCGACCCGCGCCTCGGCGGCGTCGATCAGCAGGGAAACCAGGTCGTCCTCGCCGCTCCCGCCCACGCGCAGGAACTCCTTGGCCTGCGCCAGGGTCACGGAATGGGGCATGGAGATTTCCGTATTCGAAGACCCTCCCCCTGAAGGGGGAGGTGTCGGCCCGGAGGGACGACGGAGGGGGAAGGGGCTGGGGTGTCGCCCGCGCGGCTTCCCCCTCCGGCGCTTCGCGCCACCTCCCCCTTCAGGGGGAGGGCAGCGCGGCTCACATCAGCTCACCGAGAACTTCAGCAGCTTCACCGCGTCGAAGTTCTGCACGCCGCCGCCCACGCGCTTGGTGGTGTAGAAAAGCACGTGCGGCTTGGCCGAATAGGGGTCGCGCAGCACCCGCACCCCGGCGCGGTCGACGATCAGGTATCCCTTCTCGAAGTCGCCGAAGGCCACGGCGATGCTGTTGGCGCCGACGTCGGGCATGGCCTCGATCTCGGTCACCGGGAAGCCGAGCAGGCTCGCCGACTGGCCCGGCTGCAGGGCCGCGTTCCAGATGTAGTTGCCTTGCGCGTCCTTGAACTTGCGCACCATGCTCACCGTGCGGCGATTGAGCACGAAGCGGCCGTTCTGGCGGTACTGCGCCCTGGCCGAGTAGATCAGGTCGATCAGCTTGTCGGTCGGGTTGCTGGCCGGCCAGTTGCCGGCAACGCCGGTGGCCGTGTAGCCCAGCTGCCCCCAGGCGTAGCTGGCGTCCGGCGCGGCGGTGTAGGCCAAGAGGCCCTTGGGCTTGTTGACGCCGTCGCCGCTGACGAAGGCCGCCGTCTCCTGGGCGGCGAAGGCGTCCTGCACCTCCTCGGCCAGCCACTCGTCGATGCTCACATAGGCGTCGTCGAGCAGGGCCTGGGTGGCGGCCGGGCTGGCGTAGAGCTCGCCGGCCGGGAAGTCGATGACGTCCAGCGTGGGCGCCGTGGTCTCCGGACGCGCCGCCGTCTCGGCCACCCAGGCCGCGGCCAGGCCGGCGGGGCTGACCGGCTTGCGGAACGTGCCCGCGCCGATGGTGCGCACCTGGCAGATCTCGCGCATCGGCGAGGTGGCGGCCAGGCGGCGCAGGATCTGCCGCTCCAGCTCGGGCGGCGCCACATAGCCGCCGGCCGTGGCCACGCCTTCCGACAGGCCTTTCACCTCGACAAGACCGGCCGTCTCGCCGGTCTTCACGTAGCGGTCGAAGGCGGCCTTGCGCTCGTCGACCCGCGCGGCCGGGGCCTCGCCGGCCAGGGCCGGACGGCGGCTCTCGGCCAGGATGCGGTCCAGCCTGTCCTGGGCGCTGGTCAGGGCCGCGTCGATGCGCGAGACCTTCTCCTCCAGCAGCACGTCGGCGCTCCCCGGGGCGCTCTTGCTCTCGATGGCCGCCAGCCGCTGGTCGTTGGCCGCCTTGAAGCCCTCGAACGCCGCCAGCATCTGCGCCAGCGCCATCCGGGCCTCCGGCGAGGCCGGGACCTGTTTGGTTTCCTTCATGGAGTTCTCCGTTTTGGGAAGACCCTCCCCAGAAGGGGGAGGTGTCGGCCCGGCGAAGGCCGGGACGACGGAGGGGGAAGTGGCCGGCGCGGGGATTGCTTCCCCCTCCGGCCCTCCGGGCCACCTCCCCCTTCGGGGGGAGGATCTCTGTGCTCAAACCACCCGCAGCCGCGCCGCCGGCAGCATCGGGAAGGTGACGATCGACACCTCCCAGAGGTCGACGCGGGAGAGCACCCGCAGCGCCCCGTCGCGCCGCGCCTTCACTTGCCGAAAGCCGATCGACAGCCCGTCCAGCGCGCCCGCGCCGACAAGCGCCGCGACCAGGCGCCCGCGCGGCGTGGCGGACATGATCCGCCCACGGACGAACAGGCCGCGCGCGTCCTCGAACGCCTCGTCCCAGACGCCCACCGGCTCGGCCTCGTCGTGCTGGTGCAGCATGCGGATCGGTCCGGCCTGCAGGCTCTCCTTGAAGGCGCCGGCGGCGGTGACGTCGTCGTTGAGGTCGCGGGTCCAGAACAGGCTGGCATAGCCCTCGATGCGCACGTCCTTCATCGCCCGCCCCCGTCCAGCTTGGCCTCGATCCGCACCAGCGCCGCGCGCGTGGCCTCGGCCTGGGTCTCCAGCCGCGCCAGCCGCTCGGCCACCGGGGCCTGGGCGTCGAGGCGGCTCGTGAGCTCGTCGATCCGGGCGCTGGCCCGCCCGGCCCACATCAGGGCCGCGGCCGCCTGCAGCGTCACGGCCACCAGCACGGCGACCGACACCTGGCGGTCCAGCCGCCAGCGGTTGGGTGTAGTCATTGAAGTCGCTTTCCAAGACCCTCCCCCTGAAGGGGGAGGTGTCGGCGAAGCCGACGGAGGGGGATGTGATTGCGGAGGCGGCGACACGTTGAAGGACGAAGGGACTTCCCTCTCCGGCCCTCCGGGCCACCTCCCCCTTCGGGGAGAGGGTCTCGACTAACCCTCCAACCCCGCCAGCCGCCGCCGCTCGGCGTCGGTCAGGAAGCTCGCCGCCTCCAGCCGCGCCCACAGCGCGTCGCGTTCGGCGCTCAGGGCCGGCACGGCGTCGAGGTCGCAGGCCACCCGCGCGCCGGGGAACTTCGGCCCCAGCCAGGCCGTCAGCGCCCGCGCCGCCCGCTCGGCCAGGGGCACGACCGTGTGCCGCCAGAACGCCCCGTTGGCCTCGCGATAGTTGGCGTAGGTGTTGTCGCCCGGGATCCCCAGCAGCTGCGGCGGAACCCCGAAGGCCAGGGCGATCTCGCGCGCCGCCGCGTGCTTGCCCTCGACGAAGTCCAGGTCCGCCGGGGTCAGCGACATCGGCTTCCACTCCAGCCCGCCCTCCAGCAGCAGCGGCCGGCCGGCGTTGGCCGTCCCGCCGTGCGCATTGGCCAGCTCGGCCTTCAGCCGCTCGAACTGCTCCTCGGAGAGCCGGTCGCCGTCGCGGCCGCCATAGACCAGCGCCCCCGACGGCCGCGCGGCGTTGTCGAGCAGCGCCTTGTTCCAGGCCCCCGAGGCGGTGTGCACGTCGATGGCGAAGGCCGCCGCCTCCAGCGGCGAGGCCCCGTAGTGATCGCTGGTCGGGTTGAACAGCTTCAGGTGCAGCACCGGCAGCCAGCCGTCGGCGTCGCGGGCGATCCGCGCCGTCCGCCCGCCGGCCTGGTAGTCGTAGGCCGCCGGCCAGCCGCGCGCCCCCGGCACCACGCTCATCCGGTCGGGCCGCAGGGCGTAGAGCTCGCCCGGCTGGTCGCCGGCCGCCTCCAGATAGCCGTTGCCCGCCACCTGCAGGTGCCCGAAGAACGCCTCCATCAGGTCGGGCCCGCCCTGCTCGGGATTGGGCGCCGCCAGCAGCCGCGCCAGCGGATGCCCGTCGCTGCGCCGCCCGTCATGGAACACCGCCAGCGGCACGGCGGCCGCGGCCTCGGCGATCATCCGCACGCAGCGATAGGCCACCGGGTTCTTGCCGAACCCCTCGGCCGCCAGGGTCGCATAGTCCCTGGGCGTCCACTGCGGCCGCCCGCCGCTGGTCAGCGCCACCAGCCTGGCGGCCCGCGAATCCTTGATTTCCGGCGCGCGCCGGCGAGCGAAGAGGGCCATGGGCGCTCCCGTGAAGGTTGAGAACAAATGAAGAACGATGTAAGGTGAAGGCGACAATCGAGAACCTCCCCCCGTGGGGGAGGCGATCGCGCAGCGATCGGTGGGGGGAGCGACAGCCGATGCCCGACGAAAACCCGCTCGTCCGACGCGCTCGCGCCCTGCGCAAGGACATGTCCCTGCCCGAAATGATGCTCTGGAAGGCTCTGCGCGGCAGTCAGCTGGACGGTTTGCGCTTTCGCCGCCAGCACCCGTTCGGTCCCTATGTGCTCGATTTCTACTGCCCGGCCTTCAAGCTCGCCGTCGAAATCGACAGCTACGCCCACGACACCGAGGACCGCCCCGAACGAGACGCCATTCGTGACGACTACATGGCCGGCTTCGGCATACGCACGCTGCGGATCCCCGCCGCCGAAGTGTTGAAATCGGTCGACGACGTCGTCGCGACGATCCGTGCGGAACTCCCCCACCGACCGCTGCGCGGTCGCCTCCCCCACAGGGGGAGGCCCCTTGAACGCCGAACCTCCCCCTGTGGGGGACTGTTGCGAAATTCGGAACGTCGAAGAACAGACCAGAATCCGTTCGAGAACAGTTCGGAATCAAAAGGGGAAAGTCGTTCTTGTTTTACCCCATTATGCAACGATCCCCCTGTGGGGGAGGCGGCCCGAAGGGCCGGTGGGGGTCGCCCGAAGGGCGCTCACACCACCCTAAGCCGCGGCTCCCTGCCCCCGCCCAGCATCAGCTCGCTCAGCGCCCAGACCAGGGCGTCCGCCCGGTCGGGGCTGTGGCCAAGGTCCCCGTCGCCCAGGCCCATCAGTTCCTCCTCCAGCGCCGGGAACGCCCCGCAGTGGACCACCCGGCCCTGCTCGTAGAGCGCCGCCACCGGCTCGGCCCGGGCCCGTTTGCCCACGGACGCCCGCACCAGCTTGATCGGGCACGGCGGCGCGGCCTGGGCCAGCACGGTGCGGACCATGTCGCCGCCCTGGTTGGCCTCGGCCACCAGCGCGTCGGCGTCGAAATCCACGGCCGCCGCCACGGCCAGGCGCGCCCAGCCGTTGGGCGACAGCCCTCGCGCCGTGCGGTCGGCCAGCACGTAGGCGCGGCCGTCCCTTCGGCCCGCGACCACCACCCCGCAGGCGTCGCCGCGCGCGGTGGCCGGCGGGTCGACCGCCACCACCACCCGGTCGAACTTCGCCGGCGGCGCCCCGCGACATCTGGCCAGGTCCTCGGCGCGAAAGAGGCTGCCGTCGGTCTCGACGACGATCCCCTCCAGCTCCTGGGCCGCCAGCCGGGTGCCGCCGTACAGCCCCTCCAGCGTGGCCAGGAAGGCCGGCGCCAGGTTGCCGGCGTTGGCCGCTGTCCCCGCCCGCGTCGTGACGACGCCCGGCTCGGCCATCAGCACCTTCAGCGCCCGGGTCGGACGCGGCGTGGTGGTCACCACAAGCCTTGGGTCCTCGCCCAGCCGCAGCCCGAACCGCAGCATGGCCAGGGTCTCGCTGGCCTTGGGCCAGGCGCAGAACTCGTCTGCCCAGGCCGCATGGAACTGCGGCCCGCGCAGGCTGTCGGGATCCTCGGCCGAAAAGGCGTAGGCCTCCGCGCCGTTGTCCCAGACCAGCCGCCGGCGCGAGCCTTCCCAGCGCACGCGATTGCCCGCCTGGGCCATGGCCCGCAGGCCCGACGGCCCCTCGATCATCACCTCGCGCACGTCGTGGAAGGTGGGCCCCACCAGCGCCATCCGGCACGGCTTTGCTGCCTGGTCGGTCACCCAGCCGGCCCCGGCGAAGGTCTTACCCGCGCCCCGCCCGCCCAGCATCAGCCAGGTCGCCCAGGCCGCTTGCGGCGGCTTCTGGTGATCCAGCGCCGTCCAGCCCCGCAGCCAGGCTTCTTCCCACCGCTTCAAGTCTGGCGCGCTCCGCAACCAGTCGCTTGAGTTCGAGGGATCCAGGAGCGCCCAGTCGGCGCTCGATAGCGGCATGAAGCCGCTCCAATCGTTCGGCGGTCCAGGGTTCGTCGTCATTCATCGCCACCTCCTCGCCGACCGCCTTGGCGATCCGCGCTTGCCTGGCGGCCGAGATCTTGCGCGAACGCAGCCTGGCGGCGTGGAGCATGTCCACCGGCCGCCCGACGAGAGCGACCTGCCTGCTCGCCTCCATCCGCGCCTTCGGCGGCTCACCTTTCACCTCGGTCAGCATTTCCTTGGCGGCGCCGTGAAAGGTGTCCACGACCAGGTCGCGGATCTCGTCCATCAGCACGTCGATGCGTTCGCTTTTCTCGGCCATGACAGAAGTCTACGACAGCAGTGGATCCGTCTGATCCAGACCCGCGAGAAAGTTGCAAGCGACTGTTATCTCACGAACTTTTTCCGTCCACGCAGAGGATCGACGCGGCTCTATCCCTGTCCGGGCGGCTCCCTAGGACCCCTCTCTCGTCGAGAGGGGAAGGGTGAGAGATTTCACCCCAGCCGCCCCTAGCCGTCATCCCGGCCGAAGGTGCGCGCAGCGGACCGCAGAGCCGGGACCCAGGGGCCGCCGGCGATGCACCGGCCGCCGACGGGCGGTGAGTTCACGCGCCGCGCCCAGTTCCCTGGGTCCCGGCCCCTTCTCTCAAGGAGAGAGGGATCTAATACGGCAGCTCTTCCGGCGGCGGGACCGGCCCGCGCCCGTCGTCGGCCGGCTCGTCCTGCGCGGCCTCGGCCTCCAGTTCCGACGCCGTACGCGCGAACTCCGAGGCCAGGGTCTCGTAGAAGCCGTTCCTCGGATCGGGCGAGGTTCGCGGACCCGGATCGGGCAGCAGCCACGGGAAATCCCGGATCGCCAGGTTCTGGTGCGCGGCCAGCATGTAGCGCCGCCAGATGCTGGCCGGCATGTCGCCGCCGACCACCTTGTTCATCGGCTTGTCGTTGTCGTTGCCCACCCAGACGCCGGTGGCGAAGTCCGGCGTGAAGCCCACGAACCAGGCGTCGCGCCAGTTCTGGCTGGTGCCGGTCTTGCCCGCCGCCGGCCAGCCGAACGCCGCCCGCTTGGCCGTGCCCTGGTCGACCACCTTCTTCATCATCTTGACCATCATGCTGGCCTTGGCGATGTCGTAGACCTGAGCGGGCGCGAGCGGCCCCCGGCTGTAGATCGGCCGGCCGTCCTGGGCGGTGATGCTCTCGATGACGTAGGGCTCCACCCGCTGGCCGCCCAGCTGGAAGACCTGGAAGCCCGAGGTCATCTGCAAGAGGTTCACCTCGTAGGCCCCCAGCGCCACCGACAGGTCGGGCCGGTCGGGCAGGCTGGTGATCCCGAACCGGCGGGCCAGGTTCCCCACCTGCGCGCCGCCGGCCTCCTGGGCCAGCTTGACGGCGATGGTGTTGGTGGAATTGACCAGGGCCTGCTCGACGGTCATCGGCCCGCGATAGTCGCCGCCGTAGTTCTCCGGCTTCCAGCTGCCGAACTGCACCGGCCCGTCGACGCGGATGTCGCTGGGCAGCACGCCCTTCTCCAGGGCCGCGGCATAGACGAACGGCTTGAAGGTCGAGCCCGGCTGGCGCCTGGCCTGCACCGCGCGGTTGAAGGGGCTGGCGATGTAGTCGGTGCCGCCCACCATCGCCCGGATCGCCCCGTCGGCCGACAGCGACAGCAGCGCGGCCTGGCTGGCGCCGGCGTGCTGGCCGCCCAGCGCGATGGCCTGGCGCACGATGTCGGCCCCCGCCTTCTGCAGGCGGGTGTCGATGGTCAGGCGCACGACGAGATCCGGCGCGTTCTGGCCGGCGATGCGGATGGCCTCGGTGGTGGCGTAGTCCAGCACCCAGCCGTAGTCGCCCTCGTTGCTCACCGCGTCGGGCGACAGCTTGGGGGTGTCGTCCAGGGCCGCGGCGTGCTCGGCCGCCGTGATCCAGCCCTCCTTCTCCATGTTGGCCAAGACGAGCCGCGAGCGGGCCAGCGCCCCCTCCATGTCGCGGTTCAGGGCCAGGCGCGACGGCGCCTTGGGCAGCGAGGCCAGCAGGGCCGCCTCCGACAGCGTCAGCTGGCTGGCCGGCTTGGCGAAATAGGTCCGCGCCGCGCCGTCGACGCCATAGGTGTTGGCCCCGAAGAACACGCGGTTGAGATAGAGCTCCAGCACCTCGTCCTTGGTCAGGACCTGCTCGAGCCGCCAGGCCATCAGCATTTCCTGCAGCTTGCGCTCGACCGTGCGGTCGGGCGTCAGGAACATCCCCTTGGCCAGCTGCTGGGATAGGGTGGAGGCGCCCTGCACCGTGCGGCCGGCGCGCCAGTTGACGTAAGCCGCCCGGGCGATGCCGTAGGTGTCGATCGGGCCGTGCTTGTAGAAGCGCTTGTCCTCGGCCGCCAGGAAGGCCAGCGGCACGTAGCCGGGCACGGTCTTGACCGTCACCCGCTGGCCGTAGCGCGGCCCGCGCGTGGCGATCACCTGGCCGCTGCGGTCCTCGAACCGCACGCCGGGCGCACGGTTGACGGCGAACAGCGCCTCGCGCGACGGCAGCTCCGGGGTGTCCTTCAGGTACTTGAACCACACATAGGCGCCCGCCCCGCCTACGGCGAGAAAGCCGACCAGGGCGCTGACCAGCAGGGTGATCCACACCCAGGCCCAGCCGCCCCGCTTGCGCGGCGGCTTCAGGTCGGCCCGGAACGGCTCTTCGGGCGGCCGCTGCGGCGGGCCTTTCGGCGGCTGCGGAGGCGGCGGCGGAACAGGCGCGAAGCCGCCTCCCGCCGGCGGCGTCGGGCGCGCGGGCGGGTCGTCGAACTTGTAGGGCGGCAGCGTCCAGTCGTTCACGTGCGGTGTTGCGTCCGGTTGGTCTTCGTCGCGATTGGGTTTAGGACGCGCGGATGATGCCGCGCAAACCTTTCTGGGAGACGAAATCCCTTCACCAGATGACCGTCCCCGAGTGGGAGAGTCTATGCGACGGCTGCGGCCTTTGCTGCCTGGTTCGCTTCGAAGACGAAGACACCGGCGAGGTGATCCCCACCCGCGTGCACTGCCAGCTGCTCGACGCCCACCTCTGCCGCTGCAGCGACTATCCCAATCGCCGCAAGACCGTGCCCGACTGCATCAAGCTGACGCCGCACAACATCGAGGACCTGGAGTGGATGCCCCCCTCCTGCGCCTATCGCCGCCTGCACGAGGGCAAGACCCTGCCCCAGTGGCACCCGCTGATCACCGGCGACCCCGACAGCCCCCACAAGGCCGGCGTCTCGGTCCGCGACCAGACCATCAGCGAAGCCAGCCTCGACGACCCCGAGGACGCCATGGACTTCGTCGCTGTCGACCTGATGGTCGACAAGGGCGACTGGCCGTATGAGCCCGACGAGGACTGAGGAGCCAGACCCCCCCTCAGTCGCTCCGCGACAGCTCCCCCAGGGGGGGAGCATCCAGAGCGCCGACCAGATCCTCCCCTCTGGGGGAGGTGGCCCGGAGGGCCGGAGAGGGGCCGTTTTCAGCTTCCGAGGCGGCGGCGCCAACTCCCCCACCGATCGCTGCGCGATCGCCTCCCCCACGGGGAGAGGTTCCTTGGAAGCCAGGCTCACGCTAAGGCTTCCCCCATGCTCACCCGCCGGTCCCTCGCCCTCTCCGCCCTCGCCGTGCCGCTGGCTACCACCGCCCGCGCGCAAAGCCCCGAGCCCTGGCGCAAGGCTGACCGTCTCTATACGGACGATTTCACCCACAGCCTCGCCAACTGGATCGTCGAGGCCGAGCAGCCCTCCAAGGTCGCGGCAGAGAACGGCGTCCTCGAGCTCGACGCCCCGGCCGGGATCACCGCCTGGTTCAAGCCGCGCCTGACCGGCCCCGTGCTGATCGAATACCAGGCCCTGGCCGTCTACGAAGGCGGCCGCAACGACCGGATCAGCGACCTCAACGCCTTCTGGATGGCGACCGACGTCCGCAGCCCGGACGACCTCTTCGCCAGCCCCCGCACCGGCGCCTTCGCCGGCTACGACCTCCTGAAGACCTACTATGTGGGCCAGGGCGGCAACTACAATTCCAGCACCCGCCTGCGCCGCTATGTCGGCCGGCCCGGCGACCGCCCGATGCTCCCCGAGCACGACCTCAAGGACGCCCGGGCCCTGCTCCAGCCCAACCGCTGGGTGGCCGTCCAGCTCGTCGCCTACGACGGCCTCGTCCAGTATTGGGCCGACGGCCGAAAGCTCTTCGAGATGCGCGACCAGGACCCCTACGCCGCCGGCTGGTTTGGCCTGCGCACCACCTGGAGCCGCCTGCGGTTCAAGGATTTCACCGTGTGGCGGCTGGAGGCGGCATGACCCCGCGCGCTCTGGCCCTGGCGGCCCTCCTGGCCGCCCCCGTCGCCGTCTGCGTCGCCGCGCCGGCCGCCCTGGCCTGCGTACCCGCGCCCAGCTGGCCGGCCAAGGCGCGGCTGTCGCCCCCCAAGGTCGCGCGGACCATGGTCGCGGCCGCGACCTATATCGACCTTGTGCGGGTCGAGGCCCTGACCCCGGACTTCGAGGTCGGGACGCGCAATCCCGAAGGCTGGTCGATCTGGCTGGGCGACGAGCCCGACGCCCCCAAGACCATGGACGAAGTGCTGAAGATCGCTCGTGAGGACTGGGCCGACAACGGCGTGCGCATCCACTACCGCGTCGTCGAGCGGCTGAAGGGCGCCTCGGCCGACACCTTCACCCTGGACGGCGTGCGCCTGACCCCGCCGCCGCCCGGCGTCGCCTATCCCGCCGACATGCCGCTGCGCGATCTGACGAACCATCTCGACCAGCAGGACCTCGCCGCCTGGCCCGGCCCCGGCGCCTGCGAGACCCCGCTCTTCGTCACCGGCGAGGGCATGACCCTGCTGGTCTTCCGCGACGCCGCCGGCCGCCTGCTGCGCGCCCCGGTCGAGGTGAAGTTCATGGGGCGCGCCAGCCAGATCCCTGGCCCCGCCCACGTTCGCGTCTCCGGCCCCGACGGGGCCTGGGTCAAGGTGGTGCGCGCGGCGCTGGCGCTGGCGCAGGCGCAGGCGCGCTGAAGCTGGATCCTGCCCTTCAGGAGGAGGATCCAGGGCTTCGAAATCTTCCGAAATCCTCGCCCTTCCCCGTGACGACTCAAGGTTGATCGGCCACCATCCCCGCCGGCCGCCGACCTCGCTTCCCGGCGGCCTTTCGGGACAATCATGACCGCCGTCTCCGGGGCTCTCACCGCCCTCTTCGCCCCGTCGCGCGACGCCCACGGGCGCGCCTACGGACCCGACCTGCTGCGCGCCGCCGCCATCCTGCTGGTCATGGCCTGGCACATGCCCGGTCCCGCCCGGCCCGAGCCGCTGGCGGCGATCCGGCCGTTCGGCTGGCTGGGGGTCGACGTCTTCTTCGTGCTCAGCGGCTACCTGATCGGCGCCCAACTGCTGAAGGGGATCGCCGGGGGACACGGGGTCGACTTCAGGCGCTTCTGGGCCAGCCGCGCCTTCCGCATTCTGCCGGCCTTCCTGGCGGTGCTGGCGCTCTATTTCACCCTGCCCGACTTCTCGGACGGCAAGGCGATCCAGCCGCTGTGGAGGTTCCTGACCTTCACGATGAACTTCGGCCTCGACTACCGCGTCACCGGCGCCTTCACCTCGGCCTGGTCGCTGTGCGTGGAGGAGCATTTCTACTGGCTTCTCCCCCCGCTGGTCCTCGTCCTGACCCGCTGGCGCGGCGCGGGACCGGCCCTGGCCCTCGGCGCCGCCGTGATCCTGGGCGGCATGGCCCTGCGCTGGGCGATCTGGCACGGCCCCGTCGCCGACCCGGCCACGCGTCCGGCCGACTTCCTGCGGCTGATCTACTATCCCACCTGGACCCGCCTGGACGGCCTGGCCATGGGCGTGCTGCTGGCCGCGGCGAGGGTGTTCCGCCCCGCCGCCGTCGCCCGTTTCGCACCGCCCAGGCTGACCGGACCGCTGGGCCTGATCGCCGCCGCCGGGACGGTGGTGCTGTGCATCCGCCACGCCGACGGGGTGTCGCTGGATCTGGCGGGCGCGGTCGTCGTCTATCCGCTGGCCTGCCTGGCCGCGACCCTGCTGCTGTGCGCCCTGCTCGACATCGAACCGGCCCTCCGGCGCCTGCCGCTGGCCCCGGTCACCTTCGTCGCCACCCTGGCCTACAGCCTCTACCTCGTCCACAAGCCGGTTCAGCACATGCTGCGCGAGCGGCTGGGCGACGGCGTGCTGCACGGCTGGACAGGCCTTGGCGCCTATCTCGCCGCTGACTTCACGGCCGCGATCCTGCTGTGGCTGCTGGTCGAGCGGCCGTTCCTGCGGCTGCGCGACCGGGTGCTGCGGCGGCCGCTTCCGGCGGTCGTGGAGGAACCGATGAAGCGGGCGGCTTGAGGGCCTAGCGCGCGCCCCTGCGCAGGTAGCCGAAGACCACGCCCCAGACCATGAGGATCGGCCCGAAGGCCAGGGCGGCGCCCGTCAGCCACGCCCCGTGGGCGCCGGCCGACCACAGCATCCAGGTCGTGAACGCCAGCCAGACCAGCGAGAACACCGTCAGATAGGCCACGACGGCGGCCTGTCCCTTCAGGCGCCGGTCGATCAGCGCCAGCAGGGCCAGCACCAGAAGGCCTGCCGCGCCCAGGCCCAGCAGGCCTCCTAGATAGCCGCGCTCCTCGCGGCCGCCGCTGTCGATGAAGCGCATGATCCGGTCGCCGAGCGCACACCACAGGAAGGTCGCGCCCAGCACGATCTCGACCACGCCCCACAGGCGTCGCTTCCACGACGGTTTCACCACCTCGTCCATGCGCGCCACGGTAGAGGTTGAAGGCGGGGGCGGCAATCGGGCGAGCGGTTCGCGGCTGAAGACCCCCTCCGGCCCTCCGGGCCACCTCCCCCAGAGGGGGAGGATCTGGTCAGCAAGATGCTCCCCCTCTGGGGGAGCTGTCGGCGAAGCCGACTGAGGGGGCTCGTCGCAGACGAGACAACTTTCCGCCTTCCCCCTCCCCGCGCCCTGCTATAGGCCCCATCTCCTCGCCTCGACCGCCTCGCAAGACCAAGAAGACTTAATCCATGGCCGCCCCCGCCCGCGCCCCCGTGCTCGCCCTCAAGGACGTCCGCCTCGCCGACGGCGCCAAGCCTTTGTTCGACGGCGTCGACCTGGCCCTGGAGCCGCGCGTCCGCGCCTGCCTGGTGGGCCGCAACGGCGCCGGCAAGTCGACCCTGCTCAAGGTGCTGGCCGCCCAGGGCGCCGAGGCCGACAGCGGCGAGCGCGCCGTGCAGCCGGGCGCCAAGGTGGTGTTCGTCAGCCAGGAGCCGGAGATCACCGGCGAGACGCTGCTCGACTACTGCACCGCCGGCGGCGCCCAGGACTACGAGGCCCACGCCACCCTGGCCGACTTCGGCCTGAACTACGACCAGAGCACGCAGGGGCTGTCGGGCGGCGAGCGCCGCCGCGCCGCCCTGGCGCGGGCGTTCGCCGAGCAGCCCGACGTGCTGCTGCTGGACGAGCCCACCAACCACCTCGACATCTTCGCCATCCAGACGCTGGAAGAGGAGCTGGCCAATTCCAAGTGCGCGGCGCTGATCGTCAGCCACGACCGCGCCTTCCTCAACCGCGTCACCCAGCGCACCTTCTGGCTGGAGCACCGCAAGGTGCGCCGCCTCGACAAGGGCTTTTCCGAATTCGAGGCCTGGAGCGAGCAGGTGCTGGCCGCCGAGGCGGAAGAGGAGCGCCGCCTCAACAAGAAGCTCGAGGTCGAGAACGCCTGGCTGGCCCGCGGCGTCCAGGGTCGCCGGGCCCGCAACGAGGGCCGCCGCCGCGCCCTAATGGCCCTGCGCGCCGAGAAGAAGGACATCCAGTCCGAGAAGCGCGGCTCGATGACCATGGCCGTCGAGAGCTCGGGCACGTCGGGCAAGCGGGTGGTCGAGGCCAAGGGCCTGACCAAGACCTTCGGCGACCGCACGATCGTCGAGAACTTCAACACCCGCATCCTGCGCGGCGACCGGGTGGCCCTGGTGGGCCCCAACGGCGCGGGCAAGACCACGCTGGTGCGCCTGCTGCTGGGCGAGATCCCGGCCGACGCCGGCACGGTGCAGCTGGGGACCAATCTGGAGATCGCCTATGTCGACCAGAACCGCCTGGCCCTGTCGGAAAAGATCACCGTCTGGGACTTCCTGACCCCGTCGGGCGGCGACTCCATCCTGGTGCGCGGCGTCTCCAAGCACGTCGCCGGCTACGCCAAGGAGTTCCTGTTCACCGAGGCCCAGCTGCGCCAGCCGGTCACCAGCCTGTCGGGCGGCGAGCGCAACCGCCTGCTGCTGGCCCGCGCCCTGGCCTCGCCGATGAACCTGCTGGTGCTCGACGAACCGACCAACGACCTCGACATGGACACGCTGGACCTGCTGGAGGAGCTGCTGGCCGATTTCGAGGGAACCCTCATTCTCGTCAGCCACGATCGCGACTTCATCGACCGCCTGGCCACCTCGACCATCGCCATGAACGGCCACGGCGACGTGCTGGAGACGCCCGGCGGCTGGACCGACCTGATCGACCAGGCCCCGGACTTCTTCAAGGGCGCCCGCGGCGCGACCGGCGACTTCGCCACCGGCGCCCCGGCCCCCAAGCCCGCCCCGGCCGCGCCCGCCGCTCCGAAGAAGACCACCAAGCTGTCCTACAAGGACCAGCGCCGGCTGGAGGAGTGCGAGGCCCTGATCGCCAATTCTCCCAAGATCCTCGGCGACCTGGAGAAGAAGCTGGACGACCCCAACCTCTACGCCCGCGATCCGGCCGGCTTCGACAAGATCATGAAGGCCCTCGACAAGGCCCGCGCCGACCTGGCCCAGGCCGAGGAAGACTGGCTGATGCTGGAGGAAAAGCGCGAGGCCATCGCCGGCTGACCGCCCGCGCCACGGTTGAAGAAATGACCGCCACGCAACCAAATGTTGCGCCCGTGCAATAGTCGGCGACAAACAGTCAAGCTTGCTCGGGGCGTCAGTTTACAGCCGTCACTTTACCCCCTATCGCCGGACGCGTCCAACCCGGACGTGTACCTATTGGGGGATTTCACTTCATGCGCTTGTTCATCAGCACGGCCGTCGCCGCGCTCGCCGTCGCCGGCGTCGCCTGCGCCCAGGACGCCAAGCCGGCCAAGGCGCCGGCCGCCGCTCCCAAGGGCCAGTACGTCTCGGTCGCCGCCGGCTACATCGGCAAGAGCGACTACGACTACGGCTTCACCGGCGGCCGCGTCGAAGGCGACCTCGACGCCAACGTCCAGTTCGCCGGCGCCTGGGGCGCGTCGCTGGAAGGCAACTGGCGCGCCGAGCTGGCCGTCGGCTACCGCAGCCAGGACATCGAGACCACCGTCCGCGTGGGTCCGCTGTCGCAGACCTTCGAAGGCGACAAGGCCCAGACCATCAGCCTCGACCTGAACGCCTACTACGACTTCCCGGTCAACGGCCCGGTGAAGCCCTATCTGGGCGCGGGCATCGGCGCGGCCTCGGTCAAGATCGACGACGGCCTGCTCGACGACAAGGGCTCGGCCCTGACCCTGCAGGCGATCGCCGGCGCCAGCGTCGCGGTCTCGCCCCGCGTCTCGCTGTTCGCCGAGGCCCGCTACCAGCGCGTCGGCCCGATCCGCGTCGAGACCAGCACCTCGGGCGGCGACAGCAAGTCGAAGTTCGACCTGTCGAGCGCCGGCGCCCTGGTCGGCGTGCGCTTCGGCTTCTGAGCCGAGCCGACCTGAAAACGAAAAGGGCGCGCCGGGCCTTGCCTGGCGCGCCCTTCTTCTTGCGGGGAGCCGGCGCTCCCTACTTCTTCACCGCCACGAAGCCGCCGGTGTAGGTGGTTCCGGCCGGGGCCTTGGTCGCGTTGAACGTCCCCACCGCCTCGGGCGCGCCCGGACCGGCGAACAGGCCCTTGACCGGTCCCGACAGGGTGTTGTCGGCGTTGGCGAAGTCGCCCGAGAACTCGGCGTTGGCGATCGAGGCCTTGAAGCTGAAGTTCGGATCGGGCCGGCCCGAGTTGATCGCCAGGCCGGAGGTCGACCCCGTCAGCGACGCGGCCGCGAAGTCCACCGTCATCGCCACCTTGCCCGTCGTCGGGAGGGCGTAGTTGTTGTCGTTGTAGGTAGCCGAGACCACGCCCTGGTACTCGGCCTTGCCGGTCTGCGGGACGTCGGTGGCCCGCTGGCCCAGGGCCACGAAATGCGAGGCGCGCGAGTCGGTGGAGCGCCAGCCGGCCACGCTGGCGTAGCGCAGGTCGACGCCCGACACCCGGTACATCATCTCGACCAGGCCCTTGGCCCCGTCGAAGGCGACGACCTCGGTGGTGCTGCGCGCCGCGTTCACGCCGTAGGGATAGTCGTTGTACGACACCGCCCGGCCGGCATAGCTGTCGTTCAGCGACTGGCCGCCGGCGGTCATGTCCAGGCGCAAGGTGTCGCCCTGGCCGAACGGCGAGTTGCGGCGCCACTCGACCGCCAGGCCGGTCAGCGGCTCGGCGCTGACGGCGTAGTTGGCCGCCCCGGCCGCCGACGAGAAGGTCGTGGCCGAATAGCCGATGCTGGCCGGGACCGGGTTGCGGGCGCCGACCAGCATGCCGGCCATGGCGCCGTAGCCGGGAAGGTTGATGTTGTAGATCGCGCCCAGCTCGGCGGCGTCGGGACCGTAGAAGTCGCCGCGCACCTGGCCGGTCAGGCCCAGCTTCTGCGGATCGACCGTGGCGTCGAAGGCCCGGTTGGCGTTCAGCGCGCCGCTGAAGGTGATCAGGGTCGGGGTCCCTGCCGGGGTCGGAACGGTGAAGCCGTCCTGGCCGGTGATCACCAGCGAGCCGATGCCGCCCTTCACCTGGCCCGTGCCGAAGAACACGTCGACCACGCCGGTCCCGCTGGTGGTGTAGGTCGCCCCGGTGCTGGTGTTGGCGATCGTGCCGACGGCGTCGCCCTTGTAGCGGGCCGAGCCGGTCGCGGGCAGCGCCGTCGAGCGCAGGCCGGTGGTCATGTAGGCCCGGTGCGTCACGCCCGGCGAGATGCCGGCGTTCACATATTCCAGGGCCTGGACGTAGGCCGGCCGGATCCAGGCCTTGTCGCTCTGGACGCCCAGCTCCCAGCGGTTGAGGGTCTGGACGTTGGTCCAGGTCTCGACCCGCAGGTAGCGCGTGCCGGTCGTCGACGGGCGCGGCGTGTCGACATAGCGGTCACCCTTGTAGTGGCTGCCGTCGAAGTCCTGCAGGATCATCTCCGCGCCGTTGTCGAAGTAGAGGCGGTAGCTGTCGTCCGAACCGCCGAAGGCGCCGGGCGTGAAGGTCAGAGACTCGTTGTTGCCGCCCAGCTCGATGTTGTTCTGGTTGTAGCTGGTCCGGGTCCAGCCGGCCGTTGACGAGGTCAGGTTGACCAGCGACGGGCGCAGGGTGGTCGGGTCGGTCCCCGACAGGAAGTTGCTGGTCGGCCGGCCAGCGACGAACATGCCCGCCAGCTTGGTGTTGGCATAGGTCACGCTGAACGTCGCGCCGACCTCGAGGTCGGATCCCTGGCCGTAGAGCTGGCCGAAGACGGAGCCCTTCTCGCCGGTCTGGAAGGGCGCCTCGATGGCGGTCGCGGCGAACTTGCCGTCGACCAGGTTGGCCTCGAAATTGAAGTCCAGCGTGTAGAACGGGAAAGCGAGCTCATAGTAGGTGCTGAAGTCCTCGAGCCCGCCGCGCACCTTGCCGGTCGAGAAGTCGATGTCGACCCCGGCGCTGGCGGAGAACGGCTGGTTCAGCCCGCCGCTGCGGAACGCCCCGTCGGCCGAGCCCAGCGCCTCGCCCCGGAAGCGGGCGACGCCGGTGGTGGGGATGCCCGTCGCCAGGTCGCCGAGCATGCCGAAACCCCAGATCCGCCCCTCGTCCGCGGTGATCGAGCTCCAGGTGATCGGTCTCACCCAGTCGGGGGCGTCGCCGGTGCTCAGCCCGACCGAACCTGCCCCCTCCTCGAGGGCCGGCATTTTCACGTCGCTCCACCCCCTGGTGACGATCTGCCGGCTGACCTGACGCCCGCCTTCGGTGGTGTAGCTGCCGGTGGAGCGAATGCCTTCGGCGTACTCGGCCGGCCTTCCGGACAGGTTGATCGACAGGTTGTTGTTGGCGAACTGCAGGCGAACGGTCTCGTCGCCGTCGATGTTCATTTCCGCGTACTTGGTCGCGTTGGGGGCGTCGGGATCGGAGATCTGGAAATTGTTCAGCTGACCGCCGGCCGTCGCCCGCGTTTCGAGGTCGGTGATCGCCGCCAGCGGCGACAGCAGCATGACCGTCGGGGTGATCGGCGGCGGGGTGGTGGTGGTCGGCGGGGTGGGCGTGGTCACGCCGGTCGACGGACCGCCGCCGCCGCCGCCCCCGCCCCCGCCCCCGCAGGCGGTCAGGGCCGCGGCGGCCGCGCCGACCAGAAGCGTCTTGGCGAAATTGTTCATGTGCCCCACCCCTCGCGGAAAATGATCAGAAGGTTCGTGTCGCGCCGAAATCCAGCCGAAGGCGGGAATAGGCGTTGATGTCGAGATTGCTGTCGTTGCGGCTGGCCTGGGCGCCGACGTACGGACTGAAGCCGCGATAGCGCCAGTCGCGCTTGATCAGCCGCACGGCCAGGGCGTACTCGGTGTCGCGCCGCGGCGAGGGCGAAAGCAGGCTCCGCGCGTCGTAGGTCCGGCGCTCGACCGACGGCTCGACGAAGGCCGCCAGGCCGGCCGGCAGGGTCTGGTAGACCCCCGTCGACACCCGTCCCAGCCAGAACGACTCCGACGCGACCTGCGCCTCTCCGCGCGCGCCGTTGACGCCCAGCCGCCAGAACCGGTTGGCGCTGAGATAGTGGGTGCGGTCCCAGCCGGCGGCGTAGATCCAGGCGTCGCGGCCCTCGATCCGGTCGTAGGTCAGGCGCTGGGCAGACAGGGCGGCGTGGCGCTGCACCCGGCCCCAGCCCCACTGCAGGTCGCCCGACAGGCCGGCGGTGCGCGACAGGGCCTGGCCGCCGAACCAGCGGCGCTCGACCGAGGCCTCGACGCCGGCCCGGGCCTGGCCCAGCCAGAACTGCGGACCAGCCCGCAGGCCCAGCGCGCCGTCGTCGAAGGCCCGCTGGTCGTTGTCGACGAAGCGGCCGTAGCCGCCGACCATCAGCCGGGTCCGGCCCTTCAGGGGCACGCTGCGCTCGGCCGAGGCCGCCAGGCTGAGGCCCACGCCAGACGTGCGCCGCGCCTCGTCGGACAGCTCGAACGGCAGGCCGAAGATCTCCAGCTGGCGGGCGTCGGTGGCGGTGTTGACGTTGCTGTCGGGCGAGATCGCCAGGTTGACGCTGTAGCGCCACCGGCGGCGCTCGGCGATCTCCCTGAGGCGGGCCTCGACCCCCTCGCGCACGGCCTCCGCCTCGTCGGAGGCCAGGGCCAGGCGGTAGTTGTGTTCGGCCGAGCGGTCGTCGTTGGCCTCGACGAAGGTGTCGGCCAACTCCAGCCGCACCCGCAGCGGCGCGCCCTGCCCTTCCAGCAGGCGCTGATAGATCTCGATGGCGCGGTCGCGGCGGCCCATGCGGCGGGCCAGAAAGGCGCGCACGAACTGAACCTCGGGCGCGGCCGCGGTCTCGGGCGGCAGGCTGGACAGCAGAAGGTCGGCCCGGCGCCAGTCGCCACGCTTCATCGCCTCGCCGACCTCCGCCCCGACCTGTTCGGGGGAGGGCGCGGACAGCGCCGCCGGCGGCTGATCGGGCACGGTCCAGGGCAACAAACTAAAACGCGATCCGTGCCGGAGAGAGCAATCTTCAGACGAGCTCTAGCCCACGGCCAAGATTGCCACAACGCCCCCGAATGTTGCGTCGCGGAATTTTTTCGACTTCACCGAGGAACGGGCGTTTCAGCCCGCCGGCGCCGCCGTCTTGGCCCGCGCGCGCCAGACCTCGGGCTCGTCGAAGCGCCCCGCCCACAGGCCGGCCCTGTCGGCCTGCGCGTCGGATTCGGGCTCCGAATACTGGCCCTCCAGGTCGACCGCCCAGCCCTGGCGCACCATGGCCAGGTTCAGCGAGGCCAGGTCCGACGCGCACGGCCCGGCGGCGTCCGCGCAGGGCGCGTCGGCGACGAAGCACAGGCCCTGCCAGCCGTCGCCGTCCTGCGGCGGGCCTTCGGGGCGGCAGGCGACCTTGCGGCCGGCGATCAGCTTTTCCAGGTGCGCGCGGGCGGCCTGGCCGCAGGCGAAGGACGCGCCGTCCTTGTCGAGGCAGGTCTGGGCGAGGTCCGGCGCGTCGATCGTCCACAGCCGGGCCCGCATGCCCTGGATCTCCAGGACGTCGCCCTCGACGACGCGGGCCGGGCCGAACAGCTCGGCGCGGCCTTCGGCGTCCCTGGCGAACTGCGGCTGGGGGGCGTCGAGGTCGTGCTCGCGGGCGTCGGCCGCCTTGATCGGGTGGACCCGCGGCCGCGCGGCGTCATAGGCGAAGGCCGCCGCCGCGGCGAGGCCGGCGACCACCAGCAGGCCGATCAGGATCGTCGACCGGCGCATCACTTCACCTTGCTGAAATAGGGGGCGGGCGAGCGGGCGACGCCCTCGTCGGGCACGAAGCCGGTCCAGCGGGTCAGCACCCGGCCCTCCAGCCTCGACAGGGTGAAGAGGGGCGCGCCGGGCTTGTAGACCTCGACGCCGAAGCGGTTGGCCCTGGCCGGCGGCGGATAGCGCAGGAACCGCACCTCCAGGCCCGACGGCGTGGCGTGGGCGCTGCACTGGAAGGTCTCCAGGGTCTGGAAGCCCTCGCCGTGGAATTCGCACGCCCCGTTCTTCAGGGTCAGGCGCCAGGTCACCAGGATCGGCGAGCCCCCGGCCGTGCGGCCGCCGTCCTGGGTGTAGGCGTAGACGCCGTCCCAGCCGCCGGCGGGCGCCGATGGGGCGGGAGCGGCCAGGGCCATGGCGCCGGCCATCAGGCCGCTCAGCAGGGACGAGAACATCAAGCCGGCTCCTCGCGAGACGGGACGGCCGGCAGACTGGTTGCGGCGCTTTCCCCCGTCGGAAGGAAAAGCGGCTGCGGCGGCGGGGTTCCGCAAACGCCATCCCCCATCATCCGTCATCCCGGAAAGCCCGCAGGGCTGATCCGGGATGACGATGGGAAAAGGCGCTCCTAGCCCATCCGCGCGGTCATCAGGAAGCGCTGGCGGCTCTCGGCGGCCTTGCGCTCCAGCTCCAGGCGCTCCTGCTGCTCGGTGGCGTCGAGCATGGATTCCAGCAGGCGCGAGAAGTGCAGGCGCATGGCCTGGCGGGCGGCCTTGGGGTCGCGGCGGCGCAGGGCCTCGACCACGGCCACGTGCTCGGCCTGGCGGGCGTCGCCGTCGTGGTGGCAGATCGCCTGGTGGGTGCGGCGCACCGCCGGATCCTCCATGCGGAACTTCCAGAGGGTCTTGATGGTGTGGATGATCACCCGGTTGCCCGAGGCGGCCGCGATGGTCATGTGGAACTCGCGGTCGACGGCCGTGGAGCGGGCGTCGTCGTCGCCGGCCTCGACCATCTGGGCCAGCAGGTCGTCGAGCTTGGCGAGGTCGGCGTCGGAGATGGTCGGGGCGGCCAGGGCGGCGGCCTCGCTCTCGAACAGCGAGCGGGCCTCGGTCAGCTCGAAGGCGCTGACCGTGGGCAGGGCGCCCTCGCCGCCGGCGCCGTCGGCCCCGGCCGGCGCGCAGACATAGACGCCCGAGCCGGCGCGGATGCGCAGGGTTCCCCGGGCCTGCAGGGCGATCTCGGCCTCGCGGACGGTGACGCGGCTGACCCCCAGCCGCTCGGACATCTCGCGCTCGCCGGGCAGCCGCGAGCCTGGCGGAAACTCGCCCGCGCGAACCATGTCCGCGATCTTGTCGGCGATTTCCTCGAACAGGCGACGGTCGGCCATGGCGCCCCTCTAAAGTGGTGTTGCGTCCCAAGCCTTGCCCGAACCGGACTGGAATTGGAATAGCAAACTGGTAGGCGCCGGGGTTCTCCCCACCTCCTCGACGCCCGGGGGACCGCGAACCACAAGCCCCAGCCTCTTCAACGACTTAAACGCCGTCATCCCGGCCGCAGCGCAGCGGAGAGCCGGGACCCAGGGGCCGGCGCAATGCGGCTCCCCCTGGGTCCCGGATCGGCTTCGCCGTCCGGGATGACGATCTGGAGGGCCCTACAGACGCGCCCGGATCGAGATGAAGAACTGCTGGCCGAAGTACTGGTAGTTGCGGGTGCTGCCCGGCACCGGCATCGAGTCGATCTTGACCTCGTTGAACAGGTTCAGGCCCTGCAGGCGGATGTCGACCTTCTTGTTCAGCTTGTACTGGACGTTGAAGTCGAAGGCGTCGCCGCCCGAGATGTAGCGCAGCTGGGCGTTGCCGCCGACGAAGTCCTGGTAGTAGCGCGAGCGGTAGCGATAGATGCCCTGAACGCTGAGCGGGCCGTGCTCGTAGTAGAGCTGGGCCGACAGCACGTGCTTGGAATAGCCGTTCAGGCCCGCGGCCGGGATCATGCCGCCGGTGACCGCGCCGGTGTCGGCGTCGATGACGTCGCCCAGCCGGATGTCGTGGTTCTTGAAGTTGGTGATCGCGTAGTTGTAGCTCAGCTTGCCGCCGAACCCGTCCAGCGGCTTGGGCAGCCAGCTGAACTTGTTGGAGAGCGTGAACTCCGCGCCGTAGACGTGGCTCTTGTCGTCGCTGTTCTGGGTCTGGGTGACCGGCACGGTGACGGCCTGGCCGTCGATGACGAACTGCTCGTCGATGGTCACCGGGATGAAGCCGCCGGTGAACTGCTTGTAGTAGAGGGTGCTGGCCAGGATGGTGTCGCGGTTGGCGTAGTATTCCAGCGCCACGTCGGCGTTCCACGACATGATCGGCTTCAGGCGCGGGCTGCCGCTGGCGACGATCTCGCCGATGGCGTCCTGGATCGAGGTGAAGTCGGTGCCGTCCTGCAGGGTGATGGCGCGGCCCGCCGCCAGGCTGCTGGGGGCCGGACGCGACATGGCGCGGTAGAGGGCGATGCGGCCCACCGTCTTGGGCGTCAGGTCGAAATTGGCGTTGACGCTGGGCAGCACGCGGAAGCTGGAGGCCTTGATCCGGGTCGGGTCGAAGGCGCCGGTCTCGACCAGGCGGATCGAGCCGTCGCTGTTGTTGACCACGTCCAGCTCGGCCCGCAGGCCCTTGGAGACGACGCGGGTGTCGACCACGCGCACCCCGAAGTTGCCGCGCACCGGCATGCCGGCCGCCTCGCCCTTGTAGGAGGCCATGACGTAGCCCGACCAGACGGTCTCGGTGACGTCGGCGTTGGCCACCGAGCGGGTGTCGCCGCTGCCGCCGGGATCTTCAGCGCCCAGGTAGTTGCGGAACTGGCAGAGGGTGTCGAAGGTCGCCCAGCTGCGCACCGAGTGGTTGGGCGCGTCGCCCAGATAGTCCGACTGCGGGAAGTTGGTGCGGCAGGCCAGGTTGACGGCGCGGTCGACCGCCAGGCTGGCCTGGTCGATGGTGACCAGGTCGTCATAGGTGGTGTAGCGGCGGCGCGAATAGCGGGCGCCGGCGTCGATGCGGCTGACGAAGCCGTCCAGGTCGTAGGACGCGTCGAAGCGGGTCGCGAAGATGCGGTCCTTCTTCTCCTCCTCCTCGCGGGTCAGGCGGGCGTCGTCGCTGTAGAGCGACCAGTCGTCGAGATTGAAGCGCGGATCGACCGTCAGCACCGGGGCGAAGCCGCTCCGGGCGTCGTAGGTGAACGGGATGCGCTGGTTGTTGATCGCCGTGCGCGCGCCGTAGATGTCGAGCGGATCGGTGCGCAGGCGGGTCGAGCGCGTGAGGTCGGTGCGCGTGGTCTGGCTATAGGAGACGTCGGCGCGCAGCGTCAGGCGGTCGGTGGCCCGGAACTCGAAGTCGCCGCCGCCGCCGATGTATTCCTCTTCCCGCTGGAACAGGGTCGAGACCGACTGCAGGGTGCTGTTTCCGGTGGCGTAGAGCAGCCGGTGCTGGTCGTCGTACTGCACGTTGCGCAGGGCGTAGCGGGTCTCGGCGAAGCCCAGGTCGTGACGGTCTTCCTCATAGTTCCGCTTGGAGTATTCGACGTCGAGATTGACGTCCCAGCGGTCGTTGGGCTGCCACTGCAGGGCGCCGAAGATCGCGTCTCGCTTTTCCTTGGCGGTCAGCTGGCGGAAGGTGATCGAGTTGGGCGCCAGGTAGAACGGCGTGCCGGCCGCGGCCTGGGCGCGGGTCACTTCGGTGCAGTTGCCGGTGGCGTTGACGTTGGCGTTGCAGGCCAGCCAGGTGTTGGAGGCGACATAGCTTTCGGCCGGGTCGTCGACCTGGTTGCGCTGGACGCCCAGCGAGACCCCCACTTCGCCCAGCTTGCCCAGCTCGTACTGGTCGACATAGCTGGCCGTGCCCCGCCAGCCCCAGGGGTCCGAGCCGGTGATCCGCTTCTGATAGGGATTGTAGTTGCCCTTCAGCTCGCCCTGGACCAGGCGCTTGCCGTAGTCGAGCGGCTTCTTGGTCTCCATCTCGATCGTGCCGGCGACGCCGCCCTCGATCAGGTCGGCCTGCTGGGACTTGTAGATCTTGATGCCGTTGAACAGCTCGGACGGGAACTGGCCGAAGTTGACGGCGCGGTCGCCGCTGCCGTTCGAGGCCTCGCGGCCGTTGAAGGTGGTGGCCGACAGGAACGAGCCCAGGCCTCGCAGCGACACCTCGGTCGGGCCGTAGTTGCCGCGGTCGGCGGTGGCGCCGGTGATGGTCATGATGGCTTCGCCGATCGACTGGCCCGGCAGGTCGCCGATCTCGTTGGCCGACAAGGCGTCGACGATGGCTGTGGTGTCGCGCTTGACGGCGATCGAGTTCTGCATGGTCTGGCGGACGGCGCTGACCACCACCTCGTCGACGGCGTTGTCGGTGATCGGCTGGTCGGCCTTGGCCTCTTGGGCGCTGGCCTGGGCGGCCATGGCGACGACCGAGGCGGCCGCGCCGCAGCTCAGGATCGTCCGCAGCCGGACGCGAATGGTGTTCGTGGCGCGCATGTCCGCTCCCTCCCCCTTAGTCTTTTCTTATGCCGGGACCCTGCGACCTGGCCCGCGCCGCGTCAAGGCGGATTCTTATACCAATTATGAGAATTTTCAGGCCAATTTGCTTGCGATATTACCGGACCAGATTTCAGACCAATTTAGACCAGTTAGCTTTCCCCTCTCCGCCCCCTTAACTCCCGTCATTCCCGCCACAAGGGCGGGAATGACGGGAGAGAGAGTGAGCTCCCCCTGACGCGAAGGCGGCCACGGCCAGGGCCGCGACGTGCGGCCGCCTCCGCGCGGTTTCCCCTTTGGGCTCGGGGAACTTCGTACAGTCGTCCCAACAACCTCCCGTCATTCCCGCCCCTGTGGCGGGAAACCCTCTGTCGGCCGCGAGGGCGGTAGGGGCGGATCGCCGGCGATCCGCTTGCATCGCACCTGCGAGCGGAACCAGGGTTTCCCGCCACAAGGGCGGGAATGACGGGAGAAAGAGTGAGCCCCCCTGAGCGTGGGGAACTTTGACAGCTTCCCCAAAAAGACTCCCGTCACCCCCGTCACGAGGGCGGGCGCGACGGGAGGCGGGGAAGAGCTTGCGTTAAGGCACCAGCTGGCTACGCAGGCCCGGCACGGCGGCGGCCAGGTCGTCGGCGACCAGCTTGGAGAACACCTGCGCGCCCGTATCGCCCACGTGGGTGTAGTCGAACTTGCGCACCTGCTGGCCGCGCGGGCCGGTCTCGGTGACGGGGGCGTCGGGCTGGCGGGCCTCCTCGGCGGCGCGCGGCGGCAGGGTCGTGCCGGCCTTGGCGGCGGCGACCTCGGTCTCGATCGGCTCGGCCTGGGCCAGCTTCATGGAGTCGACGGGGCCCAGCTTCTGGACGATGCGGGCGCTGGACCTGTTGAGGTCGACGAGCGGCGCCTTGGTCTCGGCGGCGACCTTGCGCACCTCCTCGGACCAGACGTCGAGCGTGTTCTTCAGCTGGCCGCCGGCGAACTCGCGGCGGGTCAGGGGCGTGAGCAGCACCGGCTGGGCGCCGGCCGCCCGCACGTCCTCGACGAAGCGCCTGAGGTTGGCCGGGAATTCGGTGGAGAGGTCGGTCCAGCGCTCGCCCTTGGACGACTGGTCGTTGTGGGCGAACTGGATCAGCACATAGGTCGCCGCGTAGCCGGGGACCTTGGCCTCGGCAAGGGCGATGTCCCACGAGCCCTCGGCGCGGTAGCTGCGGGTCGAGCGCCCGCCCCGGCCGAGATTCAGGCAGGCCACCGACGACTTGACGTGGTGGTCGCAGAAGGCCGAGCCCCAGCCGCTGCCGACGGCCGTGGTGGAGTCGCCGACCAGGATCACCTTGTAGGGCTTGATCGGCGGGGCGTCGGTGCGCGGCTCGCGTTCCCTCACCGGACCCGGCGGCTGGGCCAGGGCGGCGGCCGGCGCCGCCGTCGCCAGCAGGGCCAGGGTCGCGAGCATCGCGGTCGTCTTGTTCTTCATCGGATCCTCCCTGTTTTTTTGGAGATGCCGCCCTCGTCCTTCGACAAGCTCAGGCTGAGGACGACTGTCAGCGTCGGCTCGTACAAAATCCTCATCCTGAGCCCGTCGAAGGACGAGGATTTCCTTCCGCGAAAGGCGCTTTCGGCCAGCCCTACGAGAAGGCCAGCCCCCCGTTGATGTCGAGGTTCACGCCGGCCAGGAACGAGGCGTCGGTCGAGGCCAGGAAGGCGACGGCGGCGGCCACTTCCTGCGGCGCGCCCTCGCGGCGCAGCGGGGTGTTTCCGGCCGTGGCCGCGCGGCCCTCGGGCTTGGAGAAGATGTCGTGGAAGCTGGTGCCGATCAGGCCCGGGCACAGGGCGTTGACGCGGATCCCGCGCGGGCCCAGTTCCTTGGCCCAGCCGCGCGTCAGGGTCATCATCGCGCCCTTGGAAGCGGCGTAGACGCTGGCGCCGGGACCGCCGCCGTCGCGGCCGGCCTGCGAGGCAATGTTGACGATGGCCGCGCCGTCCGGGATGTGCGGCAGGGCCGCCTTGGTCACCAGGAAGGCCGACTTCAGGTTCAGGGTCATGACCTGGTCGAAGAAGGCCTCGTCCATCTCGGCCAGGGTCTTGCGGGCGACCATGCCGCCGGCGAGGTTGACCAGGATGTCGATCCGGCCGGTGATCGCCGAAGCCGCGGCGACCAGGCCCTCGACCTCGGCGGCGTCGGTGACGTCGGCGCGGTGCAGGACGGCCTTGCCGCCGGCCGCCTCGATCCGGGCCGCCGTCTCCCTGGCGGACTCCTCGTCGCCGCGATAGTTGACGACGACGGTGGCGCCCTCGGCGGCCAGGCGCAGCGAAACCTCGCGGCCGATGTCGCGGCCGCCGCCGGTGACCAGCGCGACCTTGCCGTTGAACCTCATGCGGGTCCCCTTTTTACTGACTGTCTGAGGAGGGCGCCGGCACGGGCGACGCGCGCCCGCCCAAGAGCCAGAGAGAAACGACGCCCAGCGGCACGATGACCGCCGCCAGGACGAAGATCGGGGCGTAGCCGTGCTTAGTCATGACCGGCACCAGCCAGGTGGTGACCAGGGTGCCGGCCACGGCGGCCGTGCCGCCGATGCCCGCGATCGTGCCCACCGCCCCGCCGCCGTAATAGTCGCTGGGCAGGGTCTGGATGTTGTTGATCGCCACCTGGAAGCCCAGCAGGATCACGGCGATCAGCAGCACGGCGGTCAGCGGCGTCGCGGCCTTGGCCGTCAGCAGCAGGGCCGGCAGCATGATCGCCCCGCCCAGGGTGACGGCGAACCGGCGGGCCGAGAGCGTCGTCCAGCCGCGCCGGATCAGCGCCCCCGAAAGCCAGCCGCCGCCCAGGCTGCCCAGCATGGCGCCGACGAACGGCACCCAGGCGAACAGGCCGATCTGCCGCACGTCGAAGCCGAAGGTCTCCGACAGGTAGATCGGCAGCCACGAGACGAACAGCCACCAGACCGGATCGAGGAAGAAGCGCGAGACGATGATCGCCCAGCTCTGCTTCTGCTTCAGCAGCTGGGCGAGGTTCGGCGACCAGCCGGCCTTGGCCGAAGCGTCGCCGCGATCGGCGATGTGGGCGCGCTCGGCCTGGCTCAGCCACGGGTGGGCGCCGGGGTCGGCGCGATAGACGAACAGCCAGGGCAGCAGCCACAGGAAGCCCAGCACGCCGACCACCAGGAAGGTCGCCCGCCAGCCCACGAGCTCGAACAGCAGGGCCACCAGGGGCGCGGAGACGATGGCTCCGATGGCCGCGCCGGAATTGAAGATCCCTTGCGCCAGGGCCCGCTCGCGGGGCGGGAACCACAGGGCGTTGGCCTTGACCGCGCCGGGCCAGTTGCCGGCCTCGCTGATCCCCAGCGTCACCCGCAGCAGGGCCAGCAGGCCTAGCGAGCGCACGACGCTGTGGGCCGCGATCGACACCGACCACACCAGGATCGACACCGCGAAGCCCATCCGCGTGCCGATGACGTCGAACACCTTGCCGAACAGCGACTGGCCGCAGGCGTAGGCGACCATGAAGATGGTCACCAGCAGGGCGTAGTCGGCCTTGTCGGCGCCGATGTCCTTCGACACCGCCGGCCACATGACGGCCAGGGCGTTGCGGTCGATGTAGTTGATGACCGTGGCCAGCCCGACCAGGCTGACGATCAGCCAGCGAAGCCCGCCCTTCATTGCGCGCCGCCCTTGCCGTCGAAGCGGGCGAAGTGGCCCTTCCAGGCGATCGCCTTGCCGTCGACGGTCGCCTTGTGGGCCGCGCCGGCCTCGGCGCTGTCGGCGACGGCGATGGTGATCGTGCGGCCGCCGGCCAGGACGATGGTCACCACGTCGGCGTCGTCGGTGCGCGCATGGCGCAGGGCCTCGATGCGGCTGGTGCTGCCCTCGGTGGTCTCGGCCGAGGGGTCGTAGGCCCCGTGCGGCTCGAGCACGCCCACGAAGGTGGTGTTGCCGTCGCTCTTGACCCGCTGGATCAGGGCCGGCTCGCGGCGCAGGTTGAACTTCGGGTCGTTGGCGCCGCTTTCGGCGATGATCACCTGCGCGCCCGCCGGCGGCAGCATGCGCCAGGTGTAGAAGCGCTCGCCGGCGATCCAGGTCAGGCGGGCGTTGGCGGCGTCGGGCGTGCCGATCGCGTCGACCCACAGGTGCTGGTAGCCGTCGTCCTTGCCCAGCACCGGCCGCGCGGCCAGGTTCTGCTGCAGCGGGAAGCCGGCGTCGATGATGTGGCCCGAGAAGTGCAGCGGCAGGTCGTACTGGGCCGGCTTGTCGCCCTTGACCTTCAGCAGGTCGAGCACCAGCGGCGGCCCCTTGCCGGCGTCGACCTGGACGATCGAGCGGCGGAAGACCACGCCCGGCCAGGCCCCGGCCATCTCGGCGGTGCTGATCTTGGCCGAGCCTTCGGCCGAGAAGAAGATCTGCTTCGGCGCCAGGGTGTTGGCTGCCTTGACCTTGCCGTCGAACTGGCTGGTCTCATTCACCACCAGCGTGTTGTGGGCCACGGTCTGCTTGGCCCAGGTCTCGTTTTCCTTGAGGTAGCGGCCGCCGTCCTTGGCCTCGATGTTGAGGAAGCGGGCCGCGCCGTAGTCGGTGACGATCGGCCGGCCGGCGTCGTAGAGGATCCAGTTCAGCTTGTCGTAGTGGCCGTGGCCCATGCCCTGGGCGGTGTTCTTGACGGCCACCACCTCGTCCTGGTCGCCGGGTCCCGAGCGCATCACGGCGATCGCGCCCTGGTCGCCGCCCGGACCATCGCGGAACAGCATCGAGGCGTAGGGGAACGGCTTTTCCTTGCCGGCCGAAAGATCCCGCGCCACGGCCAGGCCGTCGGGCGTCAGGGTGGTGCGGTCCTGCCAGCGGGCGATCGAGAGCAAGGAAGGGTCCTTGGTCGCCCCGTAGGCGATGGCGATCGACTGGTAGAGCTCGTCGGTCTTGAGGCTCTTTTCCAGAAGGGCGTCGTTGAACGGGAAGAAGTAGCCGTCATAGGTCAGCTGCACGGCGGCCTTGACCGCCTTGGTCAGCACCCCGTCGCGATACTGGAAGATCTTTCGGCCCGGTTCGTTCTCCTCGATCGCGTGGGCGAAGACCACGAACGGCTGCAGGGCGTAGCGCTGGTAGTAGGGTCCCTCGGCGTAGTAGCCGTCGGGCGAGAACAGCTGGTCGATCTGCTTGAGGAAGCCGACCTTGCCCGAGCGGTCCGTGCCCTTCAGGGCCTTCTCCACCATCACCGGATCGCGCAGCACGTAGCCGGTCATGCCGACGGCGGCGCAGGCCCAGGTGGCGTGGTTGTGGATGATGTCGAAGACCTGCGGCTGGTCGTCGGCGATGAATTTCGCCATCGGCCGGAACACGCCGTCGTCGATGGTCTTGCGGTCGGCCTCGCTCAGGGTGTCGCGGATCGCGTCGTAGCCCTGGATCGAATAGACCACCCAGACCGCGTCGTTCAGGCTCTGCCAGAAGAGCTTGCCGGCGGCGTTGTTCTTGGCGGCCGGGTGCAGGCCCAGCGTCGGATAGAGCCTGGCGTATTCCAGCAGCATCCGCTTGGCGTAGTCGGAATAGGCCGCGTCGCCGGTGGCGCGGTACAGCATGCCCGCGCCATAGATGGCCATGTAGTTGCGCTTGTGCTGCTCGTGGGTGCGGCCGCCGCCGGGATCCTTGGGAACCGGCACGTCGATGCCGGCCTTCATGGCCGCGTCGACCTCCTTGCGGACCCGCTTCAGCTCGGCGGCGAACATCGGATAGCGCTGGGCCTCGGTGCGCATGGCCGCCAGGTCGGCCCCGCCGACCAGAACCGGCCCCTGCCCCGACTGGACCTGGACGGGCGCCGCGCCTGCCCCCTGGGCCATCGCCGCCCCGCCCGGCAGGGCCGCCGAGGCCAGCAGCACGAGGGCCAGAGCCCGTCCGCGAATGTTTCCCACGCTTCACTCCCTCGCGGCTCTCTGGCCGCTGCTCCGACTGACGCCCAGACGGCATACATGGATGCAGACCATTTGTCCTAGCAAAAATTAGGGCGGGTCTTAAAAATTGGTCTTCGCGTTTATCTATACCAATTTTCAGACCGGTTCGATCGCGGCCCGCGCCCTCGCTTGCCAGGGCCCGCGAAACCACATAGCAAGACATATAGCACGCTATACGCATGAGCCCGACATGACCGACATCGTCTCCGAACGCGCCGCCCTGTTCCTGGGCAGCCGCCTCAAGCGCCTGGCAGAGCGCATGCAGTCGCAGGTCACCCGGCTGGTCGAGAAGGCCGACCTGCCGCTGCAGCCCAGCCACATGCCGGTGCTGGGCACGCTGGACCGCGACGGGCCGCAGACCATCGGCGCCCTGACCGAGGCCATGCAGGTGGCCCAGCCCACCGTCACCCGCGCCGTCGCCCGGCTGACCGAGCTTGGCCTGGTGGAGACCAACCGCGAGCACCGCGACCAGCGCCACAAGACCATCCGCCTGACGCCGGCCGGCCGAGAGGCCCTGGACCGCGCCAAGATGCTGGTCTGGAACCGCGCCGAGGCCGCCGTCGAGGAGGTGCTGGCGGACCTAGATCCCAGCTTCCTCGACCAGCTGACCCGGCTGGAGGCCCTGCTGGCGCAGGAGCCGCTGGACGTCCGCGCCGCCCGCCGCCTCGAGGCCGGCGTCTCGGTGGTCGAGTTCACCGACGCCCTCGCCCCGGCCTTCAGGACCATCAACATGGAGTGGCTGGAGGACATGTACGCGGTCGAGCCGGTCGACCTGAAGGTGCTGGACCATCCGCGCACGGCGATCATCGAGGCCGGCGGCGCCATCCTGTTCGCCGTGGTCGACGGCGTGGGCCCGGTCGGGACCTGCGCGCTGAAGCCCTCGGGCGGCGGCGCGATCGAGCTGACCAAGATGGGCGTGCTGAAGTCGGCCCGCGGCGCCAAGATCGGCGAGGCGCTGCTGGCCGCCGCCATCGCCCGCGCCCAGGCCATGGGCGCGGCGCCCCTCTACCTGCTCAGCAACAGGAAGTCGGCCGCCGCCATCCACCTCTACGAAAAGCTGGGCTTCGTCCACGACGCGACGATCATGGCCAGGTACGGCGCGGCCTACGAGCGTTGCGACGTGGCGATGGCCTATCGGGGCTAGGCGGCGCGATCCCGTACGGGAACAAAATGGATCAAAATAGGTGACGCACCCGGACTTAGATCCCGAACGGGAGCTCATTCTAGATCCCGCTCGGGAGCAATAATTGACTCTCAGCCAGAAAAGGCCATATTTGCTACCGATCGGGAGCACGACGTGACTAGCGACCCCAAGGACCTCGCGCCGGACCTCAAGACCATGAGCAAGGTGATCGAGCGCATATCGGCGCGCGATCTCGCCCGCGCCATCGCCACTGGCGGCATAAAGATCAACCGTATGACGCCGCCGGCCGCCCCGGCGCGCGACCAGGATCCCGCCGGCCCCGCCCCATCGCCGCGTCCGGCCACGCACGTTGGCACGCCCGCTGAGCTCGGCCGCCTGATCCGCCAGGCCCGCGAGGCCATGGACCTGACCCAGGCGCAGTTCGCCGACATGGCCGGGGTCGGGCGCCGGTTCGTGTCCGAACTGGAGAACGGCAAGGCGACCCTGGAGCTGGGCAAGGTGATGGCCGCCTGCGCCGCCGCCGGTCTCGACCTGCTGGCGGTCACGCGATGAGCCGTCCGACCCAGCTGGTCGTCCACATGGACGGCGTGGCTCGGCCCGCCGGCTATCTGGTATCGAACGAGACCCAGGCGATCAGCTTCGCCTATGACCTGCGGTACGCCGAAGAAGGCGGCCCGCCGCTGTCGATGTCGATGCCGCTGGAGCAGGCCGACTTCGGCGACGTGACCGCGCGGGCGTTCTTCGACAACCTGCTGCCCGAAAACAACCAGATGCAGCAGGTGATGGACCGCGAGGGCCTGGCGCGGGACGACGTCGTCGGCCTGCTGGCCCATCTGGGCGCCGACTGCTCGGGGGCGATCTCCTGCCTGCCGTTCGGCGCCGAGCCGGTGAAGGTTCCGGGCGTGCTGGCCGAGGACTACGAGCCGATCGCGCCCGAGGCGCTGGCCGAGATCGTTCGCAGCCTGGCCGAGCACCGGCGCCTGCCCGACACGGCGGCCGACCCGTCGCCGGTCGCCGGCGTCCAGCGCAAGATCGCCCTGGTCCACACCCCTGCCGGCTTCGCCCGGCCCAAGCCGGGGCGCAAGGTTCCGACGACGCACATATTGAAGGTTCCCGAGCGCCGCCTGGGCCGCGACGCGGGCCTGGAGGAGCAGGCGGCGAGGCTGGCCTGGGCGGTCGGCCTGAAGGTCTCGATCCCGCAAGCCGCCCGCATCGCCGACGTCGACGCCCTGCTGATCACCCGCTTCGACCGTTGGGAGCGGGACGGCGTCGTCTATCGCATCCACCAGGAGGACTTCGCCCAGGCCCTGGGCCTGCCCGCGACCCTGAAGTACCAGCGCAACGGCGAGGCGGGCCGCCGGTTCGACGCCGAGGCGATCGCTCGCGTGCTGGACCGGACCGAGCGCCCGGCCCTGGCGCGCCAGGCGTTCCTGGCGACGACGCTGTTCAACCTGCTGATCGGCAACACCGACAACCACGCCAAGAACCACGGCCTGCTCTACGCCTCGGGCCGCGCCCCGATCCTGGCGCCGCTGTACGACCTGCTGCCCAGCCGCCTGAACCCGGACTTCAACGACCAGCTGTCGTTCGACATCGGCGGCGCCGACCACCCCGACGCGATCACCCGCGACGATCTCCTCGACTTCCTGGGCGCCTTCCAGATGACGAGGGCGGCCGCGTCGCGCTTCCTCGATCGAACCGCCACGTCCATGGTCGAGGCGCTGGAAGCCGCGACGCGGGACCTGGCGAGCCGGGGTTTCAAGGACCTGGACGACTTGATCGGCCGCGAGACCGAGCAGTTGGTCGAGGTCTTGGGCCTCGATGTGAAGGTGCGCGAACGCGACTACTTCCCCAAGGGACGCTACGCCCTCGGAGCCAGCTAGGGCCTGGGGGCACGCCCCCCTTCCCTTTCCCGGGCAAAGCCGGTCGAGGTGAAACCTCTCACCCTCCCACCGCCTGCGGCGGGGGCCCCTCCCTCTCTCTATGAGAGAGGGATTTCGGCGCGCTATTCCACCTGCGTCGCCCGGGCCGGGCGGGCCTTGTCCGGGGTCGTGCCTTCGCCGGTGAACGGCGAGAGGCGGAAGTTGACGCGGGTGGGCTCCAGCTTCGTGCGGTACTTGCCGTGCGGCTGGCCGACGTGGTTCCAGGTGGTGTCGCCGCCGACGCCCCACTGGGCGGCGTCGACGATCAGGGTCGCCTCGCCGTGGGCGACGATGTCGGACGACTTCCAGGTTCCGGCCGGGCGGCGGTAGAGGTCCTGGTAGGGGAAGGCCAGGGCCTGCATCATCAGCGGCTTGTCGGCGTCGACGCGCAGGCCGGGCGCGGCCCCGCCCGACAGCTCCATCCAGCGCACGTCGATCTTGTTGCCGGTGTCCTGGGGCCGCATGTAGTCGTGGTTCTGGTCGGCCAGGGCTCCGCGCCACAGGCCGATCGGGGCCGAGGTGAAGCGGTCGACATAGCTTTCGTGCGGGCCGCGGCCCAGCCATTCGACGGTCTTGGGCGCAGCCGGCAGGGTGAACCACAGGCCCACGCGCACGGGCGGGGGCAGGTCGTCCTTCAGCGGCTCCAGGTCGCCGGTCACCTGCACCGAGCCGTCGCCGGCCATGACATAGGTGGTGGTGAAGCGGGCCGCGCCCGCGCCCAGGGCGTATTCGACGATCACCCGGGCCTCGTCCTCGCCCTTGTGGGCGGTCACCGCGCGCACCTGGCGGGCGTCGGTCATCACCCGCCATGCCTTCTGCTGGGCGACCGTGCCGTTGAGGGTGTCGTTGTCGGTCTCGGCGCGGAAGAAGTTGGGCTGGCCGCCCTTGGCCAGCACCGCCCCACCCTTGGCGTAGGCCGTGACCAGGCCCGTGGCGCGGTCGAGGGTCAGGCTGGCGCCCGCCGCCTCCAGCACCACCGCGTCCCTGGTCTCCTTCAGGGCCACCGCGCCCTTGCGCTGCGCCGGCTCGGCGCCCCAGGCGGCATAGGGGAACTGCTCCCAGCCGACCACGTAGCCGGCCGGGGTCAGCGGCACGGCGCCGGCCTTGGCCCGGGCGCGAACGGTGACCAGGTACTCCGCGCCCGGCTTTGGCTGGATCTTGGGCAGCGGCAGGACCACGCGCTGCTGGCCGCGCGCCTTGACGTCCAGGGCCGGCAGGGCGCCGCTGGCGACCTCGACGCCGTTCTCCTCGAGCACCCAGTCGAAGGTAAAGCCCGACAGGTCGCGGAAGTCGTGGCGGTTGGTGACGGTCAGCGAGCCGTCGGAGGCCGCGAAGGCGCCGAACTGGATCGGCGAGAGCACCTTGCGCACCTCGTAGAAGTGCGGATTGGGCGTGCGGTCGGGCTGGATCATGCCGTCGCCGAACTCGATGTCGCCGCCCGGGTTCTTGCCGTATTCGCCGCCGTCGCCCCAGTAGCGGCGGCCGTCCTTCGTATAGCGGTACATCGACTGGTCGACCCAGTCCCAGATGAAGCCGCCCTGCAGCTTGTCGTACCGGTAGATGGTGTCCCAGTAGTCCTTGAAGTTGCCGCCGCCATTGCCCTGCATGTGGGCGTATTCGCACTGGATCATCGGCTGGGTGCGGGTGGGGTCGAGCGCCCAGTCGACCATCTTCTCGATGTCGTCGTACATCGGGGCGTAGATGTCGACGTAGGCGTTGGGCTGGTGCTCCCAGTCCAGCGTGCCCCAGCCCAGATACGAGATCAGGCGCGAGGGATCGCGCTGGCGGGCGGCCGCGGCGGCCTTCTCGAAATTGGGGCCGATGCCGGCTTCGTTGCCCAGCGACCAGAAGATCACCGACGGGTGGTTCTTGTCGCGCTCGACCATGTTGAGCACCCGGTCGCGGTGGGCCGCTTCCCAGGCCGGGTCGAAGCCCAGTTGCATCTGCTCGCGCAGCGCCGGGACCTTGTTGCCGTAGTCCATGTAGGCGTGGCTCTCGATATTGGCCTCGTCCATCACATAGAGGCCGTACTCGTCGGCCAGGGCGTAGAAGCGCTCGTCGTTGGGGTAGTGCGAGGTGCGCACGGCGTTGATGTTGGCCCGCTTCATCAGCTCGATGTCGCGGCGCATGCTCTCCTCGGAGATGACGTGGAAGGTCTCCGGGTCGTGCTCGTGGCGATTGACGCCGCGAATGACGATGGGGCGGCCGTTGACGCTGACCTTGCCGTCCTTGATCTCGACGGTGCGGAAGCCGATGCGCTGGGGCGTGGCCTGGACCACGGTCCCCTGGGCGTCCAGCAGCTCGACCAGCAAGGTGTAGAGGTTGGGGGTCTCGGCGGTCCACGGCTTGACGCCGGGGACGGCGGCGGTCAGCGAAACGGTCTTCGCCGCGCCCGGGGCGACCTTGGTCTCCTGCTTCAGCACTTCGCGATCGCCGTCCAGCAGGGTCATCCGTGCGGTCAGCGGGGCCTTGCGGGCGGTCAGCGACAGCTCGGTCGCCAGGGTCCCGTCGCGATAGGCCTTGTCGAGGCCGGCCTTGACGAAGAGGTCGGACGCCCGGGCCTGGGGTACGGCCTTGAGGTACACCGAGCGCTCGATGCCCGAGACCCGCCAGAAGTCCTGGTCCTCGAGATACGAGCCGTCGGCCCAGCGGTGCACCTGGATGGCGATCAGGTTCTGGCCCGGCTTGACGTGTTTGGTGACGTCGAACTCGGCGGGCAGCTTGGAGTCCTCGTAGTAGCCGACCTCGGCGCCGTTGACCCAGACGCGATAGGCCGCGCCGGCCGCGCCGACGTGCAGGATGACGTCCTGGCCGCTCCAGCCGGCCGGAGCCTCGAAGGTGCGGCGGTATGAGCCCACCGGGTTGGTCGCGTGCGGGATCAGCGGCCGGTTGGCCGGGAACGGATAGGTGATGTTGTTGTAGCGGGCCTGGTCGTAGCCCTGTGCCTGCCACATGGCCGGCACCTTGATGTCCTTCCAGGACGAGGCGTCGTAGTCCGACTTTTCGAAGCCGGCGGGCGTGCCGTCAGCCGACGGCGAGAAGTGGAAGGCCCACTGGCCGTCGAGGCTGAGATAGCGGGCCGACCTCGTCATGTCGCCCGCGAGGGCCAGGTCACGGCTCTCGAACGGGAAGTGCGTGGCGACCGCCGGCAGCTTGCCGCGGGCGTTGACGGCGGGGTTCTCCCAGTCGGGACGCGAGGGATCCACCTGCACCGGATCGACCTTGGGCTGGGCGATCGCCGCCCCCGCCAGCGCCATGACCGACATGGCCACGCCGGCCGCCAGGATCTTCCGCATGCAACGCCTCCCAGAACGCTCGCCCGTTGGATCGGGCGGACGGTGCATAGCATGGCGGATTCATTTGTCAGACAAAAGAGGACCAATGGTGATCGCCTTCGGCCCGGCGACGATGGTTGACAGAAACCCGCCTTCGCCGCCGAGATGGCGGCATGTTCGGTTTCAAGCGCAAGAAGCCCATGACGCTGACGCCCTTCGCCGAGGCGCGCCCCAAGTCCTTCAACGCCGTGCTTTGCGACGGCCTGACGGTGCGCGGGGCGCCTTCGTTCGCCGCCCTGCTCGACCTGCACGCCAGCCTGCAGGCCGAGCGCCCAGGCCTGCGCGTGCTGGTCACGCTCGATAACCGCATCCAGGCCGAATACACCTCGGGCCACGCGACCGACGTCCACGACCTGGACGACGTCACGGGCCACGACCTGTCGTTCCTGGACGAGGCGGCCTTCGAGAACGGCGAGCACCGGGGCTATCTGAGCACCCCGGCCGAGTTTCCCATCCGCGTCGCCAACCTGCTCGCCCGCGCCCGCGACGTGCAGCTGGCCCAGGCGGTCGGCCTGCTGGCCTGGGAAACCAGCGGCGACGCCAACGACCTGGTGACCGTCAACCGCGACCCCGAAACGGCCCTGCGGATCGACAGGGAAGCCGAGATCCTGGTCCAATTCGTCCCGGTCGCGTCCGGCGCGCTGGCGCTCGCGGCCTTTCCCAACGGCTACTTCGCCTCGGACCTCAATCCGATGCAGACCTATGCGCTGGCCCAGCGCCTGGAAGCCGAGTACGGCCTCGCGCTTTTCGGGGTCGGCGCCGCCTTCCTGGGCTTTCGGCGGCCCGGGCCGCTGGACGAGGCCACGGCCCGGGCCCTGGCCGAAGACCTGGCGGGCTTCTACGCGGCCAGTCCGTCCGACGCGGCGGCTCGCCTGGCGGGCCTGCTCGCCGGCCGCGACTGGCTGCTGGTCCGCTACACCGAAAGCTGACGCAGCCCCCGCAACGCCAGCCGCGCCATCTCGCGCAGCTCGCCCTCTCCCGCCCCGCCTCGCGCGGCGACCTTGAGGCCCGAGCGCAGGGTCAGCAGCAGGCGGCCGGCGGCCTCGGGGTCGAGGCCGGGGTCGAACGCGCCCGCCGCGATCCCGCCCCGCACCCGTGCGGCGAAGGCGGCCACGACCAGGGCGGCGGCCGCGTCGTTGAGGGCGTTGACCTCGGGGTCGGAGCGGCTGAACTCGACGATCGAGCCGACGCCCAGGCAACCGGTCTCCAGATCCTCGGCCGAGCCCAGGCCGACCAGCAGCGCCGCCTCGATCGCCTCGGGCGCCGGGCCGTCGGCGGCCAGGGCGGCGTTCATCTCCGCCAGCGAGCCGTCCGAGTAGCGGCGCAAAGCCTCCAGGAACAGCCGGCGCTTGTCGCCGAAGGCGCCGTACAGGCTCTGCCGGCCGATGCCCATGCCGGCCATCAGCGCGCTGGTCGAGGCGGCCTCGTAGCCGTGGCGGGCGAACACCCTGATCGCGCTGGCGACCGCCTCGTCGCGGTCGAATTCCGAAGGTCTGGCCATGGTCGCATCATAGGGATCTTGATCGATCGGTCCAGAATTATTCTTGACCGATCGATCCGGAATGAACAGGTTATGGACCGATCAGTCCATAACGAGGTTTCCGACATGACCGACATCTTCACCCCGAACGCCCCGGCCCTGGTGCTGGGCGGATCGCGCGGCATGGGCGCGGCGATCGTGCGCCGCCTGGCCGCCGAGGGCCGCCCCGTCGCCTTCACCTACGCCGCCTCGAGCGGTCCCGCCGCCGCCCTGGCCGCGCAGGTCGAGGCGGCCGGCGGAACGGCCCTGGCCATTCAGGCCGACAGCGCCGACGCACAGGCCGTGCGCGCCGCGGTCGAGGCCGCCGTCGCGCGGCTTGGCCCGCTGGGAGTGCTGGTGGTCAACGCCGGCGTGCTGAAGGGCGGGACCATCGACCAGTTCGCCCTGGACGACTTCGACCACATGCTGGCGGTCAACGTGCGCGGGGTGTTCGCGGCCATCCACTACGCCGCGCCGCACCTCCTGGACGGCGGCCGAGTGGTCGTGATCGGCAGCAACACCGCCGAGCGGATCGGCACGCCCGGCTCCAGCGTCTACGCCATGACCAAGGCCGCCGTCGCCCAGCTGGCGCGCGGCGCGGCCCTCGACTTCGCGCCCCGCAGGATCACCGTCAACACCATCCAGCCCGGCCCCATCGCCACCGACATGACCGCCGACCTGATGGACTACATCCTGCCGCGCCTGCCCCTGGGCCGCATCGGCGAGGCCGGCGAGGTGGCGGGCCTGGTCGCCTGGCTGGCCGGACCGGACGCCGGCTACATGACCGGCGCCAACCTGACCATCGACGGGGGATGGAGCGCCTAAGGAGCGGGCGGGGCGCAGGGCGCGGCGTCAGACGCCCGCCTTACCCTACGCCTCCCCCACCGGCGGCCAGACGCTCGCCGTCACCCCGCCGCCGTCGCGGTTGGCGATGGAGAGGCGGCCGCCGAAGCGCTTGAGCAGGCGCTCGGCGGTGGGGATGCCCAGGCCAAAGCCGCCGGTGTCGCGGGCGCGGGCGGCGTCGCCGCGGAAGAAGGGCTCGTAGATGCGGGCCAGCACCTCGTCGGTGAGGCCGGGGCCCTGGTCGAGCACCTCGATGCGCGGCCCCTCGGGACTTTCGGGATCGTCCGCGACGAGCCGCACCTTGGCCTTGCCGCCGAAGCGCACGGCGTTGTCGACCAGGCGGATCAGGGCCTGCTCCAGCGGCTCGCGGTGGGTGGCGACGGTCAGCGACTTGGGCCCCTCGTAGCGGGCCAGTTTGGGCCAACGGGCGATCACCGCGCGGATCAGGGCCGGCAGGTCGACGGGCTCGGCGGTGCTCGCCGCGTGCTGGGCGCGCAGCCAGGCCGACAGCGAGCGCAGCATCTCCTCCAGCTCGTCGACATTGCCGCCGACCATGGCGCGGATGTCCTCGGGCTCCACATAGTCCGAGGCCAGCTTCAGCCGGGCCAGGGGCGTGCGCAGGTCGTGGCTGAGCGCCTCCATGGCCCGGGCCTGGTCCTCGATCAGGCCGGTGATGCGCTGCTGCATGTCGTTGAAGGCGCGGCCCAGCTCGGCCAGGTCCGGCGGCCCCTCGACGGCGACCGGCTGGGGCGGCCCCTCGCCCACCCGGCCGGCGGCCTCGGCCAGGCGCCGCAGCGGCTCGCCCAGCTGGCGCAGGGCGTAGGCGCCCAGCGCCACGCAGGCCAGGGAGAAGGCCAGGGTCGTGGCCACCGCGCGCAGGGCGATCGGCCAGGGCCGGGGAAAGTGGCGCGAGCGGAAGGTCAGCCAGCGGCCGTCCTGCAGGCCCATCGCGCCCACGAGGTCGCGGCCGCCGTCCGACTGGTCCTCCGACCACAGGCGCAGGGGCCGCATGGCCAGGCCCGGCTCCCATTGGCGGACATAGCGGACGATGGCGTCGGCCTCGCCGGTCTGGGCGCGGGCCTGGGACGGCGCCTGCGGCGGCGCGCCGACGATCTCGGCCTCGAGGTAGCGCGAGGTCATCACCTGGTCGAGGTCGGCCTGGGCCAGCCGGCTGACGCGGTCGCCCACCACCAGCAGCTCGGCGATGCGGCGGGCGTGGTCCTCGCGCAGGGTCTGGCGGTCGATCGCCTGGTAGAAGGCGACGCTGGCCGCCAGCTGCACGAACACGATCGCCGCCACCACCAGGATGGAGCGACCGATCAGGCCCCGGGGCCGCTGTAGGATGTCTCGCACCTTCGAAGCCATGGCCAAGGCTTACACACGCGCGCGGCCCGGGGCCACCACCGGTTGACGCCGTCCGCTCCCGGATGGTCGCGCGCGACCGGAAAACCCCGCCCGGCATGTCGTCGCTATCTCATTTTGAGAATATCTGAGCGCTTCATACGTATTGGTACGTAATAACCACGGGCGTTGTTTCGCCAATTCTGTCACCAGCGATTAACGCTCATCCAGCATCCTCGCCGAGAAATACCGGAGGCGGGCGTGCGTTTGATCCAGTTCGACAGTATTGAGGCCCAACGCAGGGTCGGCGGCCAGCTGGTGATCGGCTGCGTGGCGGCCAGCGCCGCGGTGGTTCCGGCCGCGTGCCTGCTGACCGGCGCGCCGCTGCTGGTTCCGGCGGCCGGCGCGATCGCCCTGGCGGTGCTGGTGCTGGGCGCCTACGGCCTGTGGCGCGACCGCCTGGCCCAGCAGCTGTGCACCGCCCTGGCGCTGGTCGGCCAGGCGGCGCTGTTCGTGCTGGCCTTCCGGGGACACGCCCTGCAGGACGAGGCCCGCATGGCCTTCCTGGCGGCCCTGGCCCTGCTGGTGGCCTATGGCGACTGGCGGGTGGTGGCGACCGGCGCGGCCGCCGTCGTCGGCGTCGACCTGGTCGCCGCCGGCGCCTTCCCCCACGCCCTGGCGGCCGACGAAAGCCTGCTGGCCCTGGCCCTGCGCGCGGCCATGACCGTGACCACCGCCTGGTCGCTGGTCTGGCTGACGGCCGGGGTGTCGCGCCTGTTCGTCACCGTCAGCGCCCGCACGGAGGCCTCCGAGCGCGCCGCCCGCGCGGCCGACGAGGCCAACGCCGCGGCCCTGACCGAACGCGCCGCCGCCGACCGCGCCAACGCCGAACGCGCCCGGCTGAAGGCGGCCATGGAGGCCGAGCAGACGCAGGTCGTCGAGCACCTGGCCGGGGCCCTGCGCCGGCTGGCCGGCGGCGACCTGACCTCGCGCCTGGAAACCCGCTTCGCCGCCCAGTACGAGCCGCTGCGCCAGGACTTCAACGACGCCGTGGCCAAGCTGCGCGCGGCCCTGGGCGAGATCAGCGGCAACGCCGCCAGCATGAGCGCCGGCGTGGCCGAGATGAGCCGCGCCTCCGACGAGCTGGCCCACCGCACCGAGGACCAGGCCGCCAGCCTGGTGCAGACCTCCACGGCGCTGGGCCAGATCACCGCCACCGTCAACGAGACGGCCGACAACGCCCGCAAGGCCAACGCCGCGGCCGCCCGCGCCCGCGAGGAGGCCGAGCGCTCGGATCCGGTGGTCACCGAGGCGGTCGAGGCCATGACCCTGATCGAGACCTCGTCGGGCCAGATCGGCCAGATCATCGGGGCGATCGACGAGATCGCCTTCCAGACCAACCTCCTGGCGCTGAACGCCGGGGTCGAGGCGGCCCGGGCCGGCGACGCGGGCAAGGGCTTCGCCGTCGTCGCCCAGGAAGTGCGGGCCCTGGCCCAGCGCAGCGCCGACGCCGCCCGCGAGATCAAGGCCCTGGTGGCCGTCTCGGGCGACCAGGTGGCCGCCGGGGTCGAGCGCGTGGGCAAGACCCGGCAGGCCCTGCAGCGCATCGTCGCCCGCGTGGCCGAGATCGACGTCCAGATCGACGCCATCGCCCGCTCGGCCGCCGACCAGGCCTCGAACCTGGGCGAGGTCAACACCACCATGGGCGCGATGGACCGCGTGGTGCAGCAGAACGCGGCCATGGTCGGGCAGACCACCGCCGCCGCCCACGCCCTGAAGACCGAGGCCGCCGCCCTGGCCGACCGCATCGGCCTGTTCCGCACCCGCGAGGACGCGGCCCCGACCGACCGCCGGGCCGCCTGAGGTGGAGGCCGGCGCGACGGTGGCGGCGTTCACGTCCGCCGACCTGATCAAGCTGTTCGCCGCCACGTACCTGCCGCTGTGCGAACGGCTGGAGACGGCCGGGGTGCTTGACCGCGCGGCCCTGGCCGACGCCATGGGGCTGTACGTGGCGCCCGGCGAGACCACCGCCAGCGCGGCCATGGTCGAGGCCCTGCAGATCGTGCTGCGCCGGCCAAGGCCGGGTCAGGCGCGTCAGCCAGGACCAAGGCGCGAGCCGCCGCTGCGGGTTATCGCGGGCGGCCTGGATTAGCCGCCCCCTCTTGCCGCGCGGAGGAAAGCGGCCGCCTATGGGGCCGATGATCGCGCTTCTCCGCCGCCTGCTCGGCCGCCCCCGCCACGCGGCGATCGGCCCGCCGCATCACCTCGGCGCGGCCTGGCGCTCGCATCCGCTCACGCCCGACAGCCTCGCCAGCCTGCCCGTCGGGATCGACCGCCAGGTCGGCGGCGTGGGCGAGATCGCCATGGGCGGGCCCAACTACTGGACGATGCTGCTGGCCGACGGCGCGATGCTCCACGGCGTCTGCGGCCCGGTCACCGATGTTCCGTCCGCCCCCGGCGGCGGCCCCCTGCGCATCGCCCTGACCCAGGCGCGCGACGGCCTGCGGCTGCAGGTCTACGACATCGACGCCCAGGTCATCCACACGCTGGAGCCAGGGCCGGGGCGGCCTTCGCCGGAAGCCCTGGCCGACGTCGCCAGCCGGACCCCGGCCAAGGCCGCGCCCCTGCTGCGCGAGGCCTGCCGCCACGCCGCCGACAGCGTGACCTTGGCGCCGGTGCTGGGCCTGCGCCTGCCAGCCCACGAGGCCAAGGCGCCACCGCCCCTGCTGGCGCGAGCCTTGGCCGACGGCCGCCGCCTGGAGGCCCGCCTGCTGCTGCCCGACGACCTGCGGGCGACGGAAGAGGCCGACCGGCTGCTGCACGCCCCGCCCTACGCCCTGTACCTGGACGGCGCCTCGACCGGCCTGCACGTGGCCGACCTGGACGGGGTGGTCGAGGGCCAGGACGGCGTCCTGCTGCTGCCCGGCCGGCGCCTGAACGCCGATGGACGAACGACTGACGGCCTTTGGCTGGCCTGGCGGGAAGGGCGATGGAGCGCCCTGCTCGGACACGCCCACGCACCGTTGCAGGGCGGCGGCTTCCTGACGCCCTACTTCCTGTCCGAGCCCGCGGTCGACGCAGGGGGCCAGGCGAGCTTTTCCCTGCGCACCTTCGGCTGGGGTCCCGACGGCGAGCTGCCCAGCGAGCCCGCGCCGCCGCAGGTCGAGCTGAAGGTGAGCTGGCGCAGGGTCCCGCTGCTGCTGCGCCCGCGCGAGGACCGCATCACGCTGGAGGTCCCGGGCGGCGGCGGGCCGACTTGAGGCGGGCGCGCGACACATGCTCTATCGACGCGTCTCTGAGTGGAGCGGCGCATGCGTAGACTGTTGCTGACCGGACTGACCCTGCTGGCGGGCGCGGCCGCCCTTTCCGCCCAGGCCGGCGAACTGGACCTTCGCGGCGACTACGCCCATCGGCGCTGCCATGGCCAAGGCGACGCCGGCGAGGGCCTGAGCATCGGCCAGCCCGGGCGCGAGGCCAAGGCGATCGCCGCCTCGCAGGGGCGGGTCAAGCGCAGCGGTCCGCTGCTGACCCTGGGCAAGCTGCGGCTGAAGACCAAGGCGATCGAGGGCGACGCCGAAGACGAGGCCGAATATGAATACTTGGGCGGCTGGGTGGGCTCGGGCCTCGAGGTGGTGTTCGTCATGCGCTACGAGGACATGGCCTGGCGGGTGGTGGATCCCCGCAGCGGCGAGTGGTTCGACATGGGCGGGCCGCCCCTGGCCTCGCCCGGCGGCAAGGCGATCGCCGCCGTCGGCGACGACAGCCTGATCAACGAGTTCAACGGCGTCGAGATCGTCGAGCACCGCGACGGCAAGTTCGAGAGCCAGTCGATCGACACCGACTACGCCTGCGATCCGGTGTGGCTGAGCGACGACGTGCTGCAACTGAAGGTGCTGTCGCCGAAGTATCGCGACCGCAACGGCGAGCTGCTGGCCGGCGAATTGAAGCCGTCGGCCTGGCGCACGACCCAGGTGGTGCGCAAGAACGGCGTGTGGACCCTGGTTCCGCCCAAGCCCTGACGCCTACCCCTTCTCGCCCAGCACCTTGCACAGGGCCGCGGCCAGGATCTCCCAGGGCTCGCCGGGCTCGGGGTCGAGGCGGGCGCGGATGTCGCGGGCGAGGGCCTGGGGGTCGAGGGCGCCGGCGGCCTCCAGCGAGCGGCAGAGCGGCAGGTAGGTGGCGGCGAACAGGCGCACGATGTCCTCGCCCGTGAAGGTCGGCACGTCTGGATCTTGGGGGCCGGCGGGGGACATCTTGCGGCTACTCCGGGAACAGGCCGCCGCACCTGCGGCAAGATCGGCGCTCGCGCCTTGATCAGGATCAAGGCCGCCCGCCGCGCATCGTGGGACCCCGCCCCTCCCGAGGGAGGAACAGGGTCCATGCCTACCGACGTCCGATCGACGCTCGCCCGCCATCACCTGGACGTGGGCGCCGACTACGTGCTGCGCAGCGCGGGCCTGCTGTCGTCGGTGTTCGACGGCGACATCATGCGGGGACTGGTGTTCCTGACCGCCCTGCGGCTGTCGGCCCACGCGCCCCAGGACGCCGGCGGCGAGCGGCCCGTGCGGCTGACGGCCATCGCCCGCTCGATGGGCCTGCCCATCGAGACCACCCGCCGCCACCTGCTGAAGCTGCAGCGCGACGGCTTCACGGTGCGCGCCGCCGGCGGCGGCGTGGTCGCCCGCATCCCCGAACGCCCCGACATCGCCGAGGCCATGGCCGCCAACAGCGCCAACCTGGCCAGCCTGGCCGCGACGCTGGAGGCGTTCGGCGGCTGAGGGGGCGCGCAACCTCGGCCGTTTCCGCCCGGACGCAAGGCGGGCGCGAGGCGCGAATGACGAACGGAACGGCCTGTTGGCGCGGCGGGGCGAGCGCGGCGCTCCTGCTGCTGGCGGCCTGCGCGCCCGACCCGCGCGAGCAGGCCCGGCGCTCGATCGACAGCGGCGAGGCCGTGCGCGAGATCCAGGCCCATTTCGACAGGTCGCCCGGCGGCCAGTGCGCCGCCGTGCTGACCGGCATCTCGCCGATCCAGGTCAGCGCCCGCACCGCGCGGCTGGACACCGCCCGCGCCCTGGTCGACGCGGGCCTGCTGGAAGAGGTTCCCGGCGCCCCGGCCGGCGAGGTGCGGCTGGCGCCGACCGCCCGGGCCCGGCCGTGGTTTCGCGAACGCCGCGCCAATCGCGCCCTGCCGCCCAGCCTGGAGCTCTGCTACGCCCGCCGCCGGATCACCCGCGCCTGGCTGGTGGGCGAGGACGGCAAGACCCTGAACTTCGCCTACCGGCTGGAGGGCGCCCCGCCCTGGACGGCCGACCCGCGCCTGCGCGCGGCCTTCCCGTTCCTGGGCCCGGCCCTCTCCCAGGAGATGGTCGCCACCGGCATCGCCCCGTTCCGCGACGGCCGCTGGTTCCTCGACCTCGCCGACGAGGGGATCACCCTGCCCGGCCAGGACGAGGGCTTCTACGCCTGCCCGGACGGCCGCGAGCGGCCGGATCGGGGGTGCGGGACCTAGGTCGCCGCCGCCTCCCCCGCCATCACCCGCAGTTCGTAGACCACCGCCGGCTTGTCGCCCGCCTCGATGCGGATGCGGGTCGGGCTCGCGCCGGCCGGCAGGGGCAGGTCGACCGTGAAGAAGCCGTCGCGCTTGGCGCTGGGGGTGGCGAAGGTTCCGATCACCGCCCCGTCGGCCAGCACCCTGGCAGACTGGCCAGCGTCGGCGCCCCAGTAGACCAGCTGCAGGGTCAGGGGGCCGGGGCGGCGAGCGAGGACAGCCTCCAGCCAGCCGCCGCCGGCGTCGAGCTTGCGGCCGCTGCGCCCGTTCAGCTGGATGATCTCGCCCTTGCCGGCGGCCCCCCCGTGGTCGACCTCGGGCTGCTGCTCGCCCAGATAGACCGTGTCGACGGTGCGGGCGACAGTGTCGACGCGGGCCTGCTCGGCCGCCAGGAAGGCCTGGCCCTCGGCCTCCCAGCGGGCGCGGGTGAACACCGGGACGTAGACGGCCGTGCGGTTGTCGTACTGGGCGAAGAACGGGCGAAAGGTCGCCGGCTCGCCCTGGACCGTGCGGCCGACATAGGTGTGGCCGTCCCCGCCGAGCTTGCGCAGCAGGCCCGCCGGCGGTCCCTCCCCTCGCAGGGCCGGGGCCGCGCGGTCGAACGGCCGGTCGGCCGCGCCGACGTCGGCGGCCAGCACCAGCGGACCGGAGACGAAGGCCACCAGGTTGGGATCGTCCGGCGTCGGCTCGGCGCGCAGGTGCATGGGCAGGCTCAGCTCGATCCGGTCGCCAGCCCCCCAGCGGCGCCGGATGCGCAGATAGCCGTCGGCGTCGCGCCGGCCCACGCGCCTGCCGTTCACGCGGACCTGCGGGTCGGCGCACCAGCCGGGCAGGCGCAGGGCGATCTCGCGCTCGCCAGCCGGCGCGCGGACGATGGTCAGGGTGACGGCGTCCCCGGCGGGATAGGTCGTGTCCAGGTCGATGGCGAAGTCGCCGTCCGGCAGGTCGAGGCTCGAAGGGATGAAGAGGTTGAGATAGAGCGCCCCGTCGCCGCCCTTCCACCAGATGCTGTCGGCGTGCTTGGCGTGGCTTTCCATGCCCGAGCCGACGCAGCACCAGAAGCTGTCCTCGTAGGTGGAGTAGCTGCGCCGCCCGCCCGCGGCCATCGGCATGAAGTAGACGAACCGCCCGTCGCCGGGCCGCTGGTGGGCCATGATGTGGTTGAGCTGGGCGCGCTCGTAATAGTCGAACAGGGCGCCGTCGGGCTTCCAGCTCCACAGGTGGCGGGTCAGCTTCAGCATGTTGTAGCTGTTGCAGGCCTCGCAGGTGGTCTCGGCCATGTGGCGGGCGATCTGGCCCGGCTTGCCGAAGTGCTCGCGGTCGGAATTGCCGCCGATGACGTAGCTGTGGTCGCGGGTCACGGCCTGGTGGAAGAAGCGCGCGGCCGCGGCCTCGCCAGGATCGTCGCCGGCCACCTCGTGAAGACGCGCCAGGCCGATGACCTTGGGGATCTGCGTGTTGGCGTGCAGGCCGGCCAGTTCGTCGCGCTGGGCGGCGATGGGGTCGAGCACGGCCTTGTGGCGCAGGCGGCGGGCGACCTTCAGCCAGCGTTCGTCGCCGGTCAGGGCGTAGGTCTGGGCGTAGGCCTCGTTGATCCCGCCATGCTCGGTGACCAGGATCTTCTGCACCTGCTCATCGGAGAGGCCGTCGATCACCCCGGCGAAGTAGCCGGCCAGGCCGACCGCCACCTCCAGCGCGCCGGGCGTTCGCGCCAGTTCGTGGGCGTCGAGCAGGCCGGCATGCACCTTGTGCCAGGTGTAGACCGGCACCCAGCCGTCGTTGAGGCTGAAGCGCGAGGACCGGATGTCGCCCCGCCGCAGTTCCTCGAACACCTGCTTGCCGCCGGCCGGGTCGTCCTGGCCCCAGCGGGTGGTTGCGCCCACATAGCCGTCGCCGTGCGCGGCCTGCACCCGGGCCAGTTCGGCGACCGTGTAGGCCAGCCGCTGGGACAACTCGGGATCGCCGGTGTTGGCCGCCTGCAGCGCGCAGGCGGTCAGCCAGTGGCCCAAGGTGTGGCCGGCGATGCTCTGGGCCTCCCAGCCGCCATAGACCGGCGCCTTGACCGGCAGGCCCGCGCCCTTGTGGAAGTTGTGCAGCAGCCGGTCGGGCGACAGCGAGACCAGATAGGCGCGGTTGGCGTCCTGGGCCTGGGAGAAGATCGACGGCCTTAGTCTGACATGACGCGCGGCGACCGGCCGGGCGACGACCCGGCTCGTGGCGACAGGCAGCGGCGCGGCCAGGGCGGTTCCGCCGGCGAAGGCCAGGGCGGTCGAGGCCAGCAGAAAGCCCCGGCGCGTGGCTGCCCCCTTGGTCGCGTCGTTCCCCGCCATGCTCCACCCCAAAGCTATTTGTCAGACAATTAGCCGGAAGAGAGCATGGCGGGCGGCGGGGCTCAAGGGGAGGGGCGGAGGAGAGATGGGGAGGACCTTGAAAAGACCGCCAAGATGGTTAACTTAAAAAATGCAATGCAGGGGCGCATTGCCCGCTAATCAATCCAAGGATCAGGATAGTCGGTCGCGCCGATCCCGCGTCATGCGACCCGGACGATAAGACCAGCCCCATGGAGCTGGAAGGACATGGAACGCGGCGCGCTAGCGAACATAACGATCATGACCGCGCCTCCGGCCGGCGACCTGATCTTCCTGCCTTCCGACACCCATGGCACGCCGGGCATGCTGAACAGCAGCGTCCTCGACCAGCTCGGCTTGCCGCGATCGTTGCTGCCGGGACGCGAGGCGCTGGCCGAAGGGTACGCAATCGTGCCCACGACCGAGGCGACGCTGTGCTTCGTGGTGACGGTCGGGATGGGGGAGACCGCCAGGCTCCTGCGACGAAACCTGGAAGCCGCGCTGACGGATCCCCGCCTCGACGAAGCCAGGTCGCTCTGGATTCCATTGATGGGCACGGGCGCGGGCCAACTCACGCTGGTGGCCAGCGAAAAACACATCCTTGATGTCCTGGACCTGACCGGCTGGTCGCGGCGCCCAGGCGTCAGAATCCTTGTGTCGAGACCGCCTGGCGACCCGCGGGAACGGATGGCTTCGCGCCCCGATCGCAAGTCGGCGCCGAGACCCCCGCCCACGGCGACGGAGGCAGGGCTTCCACCCAAGATTTCACCGCCGCTGAAGGCGCTTCTGGAGTTCGCCGCCGCCTTGCGCGCCAACAAGGAGCGCGATCGCGGCTCGCTATCGACGCGGCTGCTGACTATCGCGCTCGCGCTGGCGAACGCGCCGATCATCCCTCAACTGGTGGCCCGGGACAGGGCTGCACGAAACTTCGCCATGGCTCTCGATCTCGTCCGAGCCAGAGCCGCCGAGGCCCTTTGGCAGACCTACTTCCAAAAGGTCTACAACGGAGCGCCGGAACTCGGCGCCGCCGAACCGCTCGTCTTGAGCCGCAATGCCGCCGATGTACTCAGGCACGCCTTAGAACGCGCCCAGGCCGACGCCCGGGAAGTCGTCGAGATCGACGACCTGATCGAAGCGATGCTCGTGCAGACGCAAGGGCGTTTCATCGCCCTGTTGCAGGCCTGCGAGATCACGACGGCCGCCCTTTCGGACGCCTATCGCGAAACCGCCAAGGCCCGCGTCGTCATGGCCCTGGTCAGCGACGTAGCGTCGATCGAGGACCGTCTCGGCTACGACGTATACGCCACCGCCCTGAAGGAATTCCTGCTCGATGTCAGCACGCCGCCCCCGCTGAGCGTGAGCATCCAAGCCCCCTGGGGCGCCGGCAAGTCGACCTTGATGCATCTGGTGCGCAACGCCCTCGATCCGACGGCGGCGCATCCGGACGAGAAGATCACCCGGGACAAGGTCCTGAGCATCGGCCGCGTCATGGAGTTCCTCGGCAAGACTGCTGAACCGCTGCCTGTCGGTTCGGGCGAACCGGCGCGGCAGCGCTGGACCGTCTGGTTCAACGCCTGGAAATACGAGAATGCGACCCAGGTCTGGGCCGGACTGGTCGACGCCATCATCGACCAGATCAGCCAGAAGCTGCCTCCGGCCGAACGCGAACTGTTCCTGCTGCGCCTCAACCTGTCGCGTGTCGACGACGGCAAGGTTCGCCAGCGGGTCTACGACCGCGTGGCCAACGTCGTGTGGCGGAAGGGCTACAAGGTTTTCGCGGGGTGGACGACCGCCATCGCGGCTAGCCTTGGCCTGTCCGCCGCCGCCGACAAAGTTGCGCAGATCACCAACGTGGAAGGGCTGACCCTGCTCGCGCGGACAGGCGGGATCGCCGGCGCCGTCGTCGCTGCGGTGCTGCTGTGGCAAGCGTTCCAGGGCAAGCAGAAGGAGGCCAAGAAAGAACCTGCGGACTTCAGCCTGGCCGACCTCATCCGTGTGCCCGACTACAACGCGTCGGTCGGCGCCGTGCATCATGCCTATGCCGACCTGAAGAAGGTTCTGTCCGTAACCCCGAAAATCAACGGCGAACACTCGCCGATCGTCATCTTCATCGACGACCTCGATCGTTGCTCGCCCAACAACGTAGCGGCCGTAGTCGAGGGGATCAGCTCGATCCTGGCCAGCGACTTGCGCTGCCTGTTCGTCATCGGCATGGATCCGCAGATGGTCGCAGCCGCGCTCGAGACCGCTCATCAGCAGGTGCGCAGCCGGCTGCCGAAGTGGGAGAGATCCGTCCCCTTGGGATGGCGTTTCATGGACAAGTTCGTCCAATTGCCCTTCACCATTCCACCAAGCTCCCAGCTCGACCTCGATCGCTACCTGGGCTTCGTGGTCGGAGCCACGCCGCTGACCGCCGAAGAAGCCGCTTCGTCGCCGAAGGCGGCCGGGACCTTGGCGCCGTCGTCCGCGCCTCGGGCGACGGCGAATGCCGACATGCCCGACGAGGCGTCGTCCGCGCCGGCGCCCAAACCGCAGCCGCCGCCCGAGGCCGATCAGGCGCCTCCCCGAGAGAACCCCAGCGTCGGCATCATCGTCCGCCGGGCTGCGGGCCTGATGTCGGGAAACCCTCGCGAGCTCAAGCGTCTGGCCAATGTCGCGCGCCTCTACCTCCGGCTACGTGACAGCCGCCACGACATCGACGGCGACTGGCGCGCGCCTAACCTCGACCAATACGCCCGGTGGATTGCGCTGACCCTCCGTTGGCCAGACATGATGAGGTGGCTCCAATGGGGCGCGGACGAAGCCGCCTGGACCCCGCTTGAATCCACCAAGGCGCTCGGCGTCCGTCGCCTCCGCGTGCTGGAGGACCAGGCCGCACTCAACGTCGAAGCCGACGCTTGGCAGAAGGCCGTCGCCACCCGTCTAAAGCTGCCCGACGAGATCGACTGGCTTCGTGACCCCAAGCTGTTCGAGTTCTTCGACCGCGAAGCCGACACGCCGGCCGAGGCTCGACTTTCGGCGGCCGCCGAACTCGAGTTCTGGTAGCCCGCCCCTCCCCACTTAACCAAAAACCGACGTTTCGTGGTCATGGTGGAACCCGACTGCTTCCCGCCGCCTTCGGTGGGAAGCCTGGGGGTTTGACGACTTGGGTTTTCGCCGCTTGGACATCGCGAGCGATCGCGCGGCGCTCTGGCGTCGCTGGCGGCGGCCGGCGGGGCTGACGGCGGCCTATGTGGCGTCGATGGCCTACAGCCTGTTCCTGACCGGGGCGGCCCAGGAGATCGCCACCATCTGGACGGCCAACGCCGTCATCATCGCCGGCCTGATGACCCTGGACCGCCGGCGCGGCGCGGTGCTGCTGGCGGTGACCAGCGTGCTGCACCTGTTGCTGAGCCTGGCCACCAGCAGCAGCAGCGCCTTCGCCCTGGCCGTGACCATCCTCGACGGCGTGCAGATCGCCGCCACCGCCTTCGCGCTGCGGCTGCTGCGGCTGCCGGGCAAGGTGCGCAGCATGCGCGGCCTGCTGGTGCTGACGGCGGTGTCGGCGGTGTTTACGGCGGCGACCTCGATCGCCGTCAACGGCGTGGCCTCGCTGGCCGAGGGCGGAGGCTTCTGGACCGGCTGGAGCGGCTGGACCACCAGCAACGTGCTGGGCGTGGCCATCGCCCTGCCGACCATCCTGATCCTGCTGGACCGCCGCCACGCCGAGGCCTTCCCGGTGCGCGGCTGGCTGGAGCCGGCGGCGGGCCTGGCGGCCATCGCGGCGGTGTCGTGGACCGTGTTCACCGGCCCGCCGCAGATGCGGGTGCTGGTGTTCGCGCCGGTGCTGCTGGCGGCGTTCCGCGGCGGCCCGCGCGCGGCGGCGCTGTCGGTGATGGCGGCCCTGGCCTTCGCCATCCCCGCCGTGCTGTCGATCGTCGGCCTGGACCCCAGGGCGGCGGCCGAGCCGATGCGCCACCTGCTGCTGTTCCACATCGTGCTCTATGCGGTGAGCATGGCCGCGGCCCTGGCGCTGGGCCGCCAGGCGCGGCTGTCGGCCCTGCTGGTGCGCCGCCAGGCGGCCGCCCGCGCCGCGCAGGCCAGGGCCCAGGCCGCCAACGCCGCCAAGTCCGACTTCCTGGCCACGATCAGCCACGAGATCCGCACCCCGCTGAACAGCATTCTCGGCTTCGCCGCCCTGGTGGCCGAGGACGCCGAGCTTTCCCCCGAAAACCGTCGCCGGCTGGACCTGGTCGGCCGCGCCGGCCGCTCGCTGGCCGAGATCGTCAGCGACCTGCTCGACTTCGCCAAGGTCGAGGCCGGCCGCCTGGAGCTCGTCCTGTCCCCCGCTTCCCCCGCCGCCCTGCTGCGCGACGCCGCCGCCATCATCGCCCCCGAAGCGGAAGCCAAGGGCCTGACCGTGAGCGTCGAGGTCGAAAGCCGCCCCGCCCCCCTGGGCGGGCAGGATCCCGAGGCCCTGTTCTCCCTGGACGAGACGCGCCTGCGCCAGGTGCTGCTGAACCTGCTCAACAACGCCGTGAAGTTCACCACGCAGGGCGGCGTCACCGCCCGCCTGTCGATCGGCCCCGATCCGGGCCTGCTGCGCTTTTCGGTGGCCGACACCGGCATCGGCATCGCGCCCGAGGTGCAGGCGCGGCTGTTCCAGCGCTTTTCCCAGGCCGACAGCTCGATCAGCCGCGCCTATGGCGGCACGGGCCTGGGGCTGGCGATCAGCAAGGCGCTGGTCGGCCAGATGGGCGGGACGATCTGGGTCGAGAGCGCGCTGGGCGTCGGCGCGGTGTTCCACATCGCCTTGGAGGCCCAGCCCGCCCAGGCGCCCGAGCCGGTCGAGGAGACCGGCCCCGAGCGCGCCGCCGCCCGCGTGCTGCTGGTCGACGACCATCCGATGAACCGCGAACTGGGCGACGCCCTGCTGACCCTGGCCGGCTGCCAGGTGTTCACCGCCGAGGACGGCTTCCAGGCGGTCGAGGCCGCCCGCACCGGAACCTTCGACCTGATCCTGATGGACGTGCACATGCCGGGCATGGACGGCCTGGCCGCCGCCCGCGCCATCCGCGCCCTCGACGGGCCGATGGCCGACGCGCCGATCCTGGCCCTGAGCGCCGACGTGCTGCCCGAGCAGGTGGCCCGCTGCCGCGCGGCCGGCATGGACGGCCACGTGGCCAAGCCGATCCGCCGCGACGAACTGCTGGCGGCGGTCTCGCGCGCGTTGAGCACGCCGCGCGGGCGCGACCGAACGTCGCACGACGGCGCGACACACGGAAAAAGCGTCTCGCCTTAACCCTTTTTCGGTCTGGGCGTGATGGGTGAAGTTTCCGGCCGCGGAAGCCGCCGGGTGGGGGACTTGAGGGGCCTTGACCGCACGAGCCGATCGACGGGACGACCAGCCGGGCCTGCGCCGGGCGAGCGTCCATTGGGCCGGCGTCCGCTGGGGACTGCTGGCGGCGCTGGTCTGCGCCTATGTCGGCTCGTTCCTGTTCAGCGATCTTCTGACCCGCGACTCCAACGGCATGCCGTCGCTGTGGCCGATGAACGCCATACTGGCGGCCGGCCTGCTGCGGATGGACCCGCTGGGCCGGCGGCTGCTGCTGGGCATCGCCCTGGTCACCAACCTTGCGGTCCACGCCCTGGCCGGCGATCCGTGGTTCGTCATCGGCGTCTACACCGCCTGCGACATGACCGAGAGCCTGGCGGCCGCCGCCCTGACCCGCCGGCTGCGCGGACCCCGGCCCTCGATCCGCAGCGTGCGCCACGCCCTGGTGCTGGTGGCCGCCATGCTGCCGATCACGATCAGCGTCGCGGCCATCGGCTCCAGCGTCGCGGCCCCGGTCGCCGGCGCGCAGCTGTGGCCGTTCTTCACCGCCTGGGCGGCCTGCAACAGCATGGGCATGATCATCGCCCTGCCCGCGGCCCTGGTGATCCTCGACCCGACCAACGACGAGGCCTTCCGCCGGCCGCCGGCCGCGCAGGTCGGCCTCTACGCCCTGGTGGCGGCGGCCACGGCCTTCGCCTTCCTCAAGCCGTCCACGCCTATGCCGTTCCTGATCTTCCCGGCGGCGATGCTGGCGGCCTTCCAGCTGGGCCCGCGCGGCGCGGCGTGGAGCGCGGTGGTCGTCATCGCGGTGACCGCCCCGCTGACCATCGTCGGCGACGGGGTGGCCCGCATCGCCCCGCGCTGGGCCGAGGTCGACCGCATCCGCATGGTGCAGGCCTTCGTCACCACCATCTTCTTCACCTGCCTGGCCGCGGCCCTGTCGCTCTACAAGGAGCAGCGGCTGAAGGGCCTGATGGCCCGCCGCAGCGCCGCCGCCCGCGCCGCCCGCGCCCGCGCCCAGGCCGCCGGCCGGGCCCGCACCGACTTCCTGGCGACGATGAGCCACGAGATCCGCACGCCGCTGAACAGCGTGCTGGGCTTCGCCAACCTGCTGGCCGAGACCGAGGACGGGCTGACGCCGGCCGGCCGGCGCAAGCTCGAACTGATCGCCCAGGCCGGCGGCTCGCTGGCCACGATCGTCGACGACATCCTCGACTTCTCGCGGCTGGAGGCCGGGCGCGTGGAGCTGCGGCCCGAGGCGGTGGATCCGGCCGCCCTGCTGGCCGACGCCGCCTCGATCATCGCGCTGGACGCCCAGGCCAAGGGCCTTTCGCTGTCGGTCGAGGCCGACCTTCCGGGCGGCCTCGACTACGCCCTCGACCCGGCCCGCCTGCGCCAGGTGCTGCTGAACCTGCTCAACAACGCCGTGAAGTTCACCGCCGGCGGCTCGGTGCGGGCCAGCGTGCGGCTGGAGGCCCCCTATCCCGGCGGGCCCGAGCGCCTGCGCTTCACCATCGCCGACACCGGCATCGGCATCGCGCCCGAGGTGCAGGGCCGGCTGTTCCAGCGCTTCTCCCAGGCCGACGGCTCGATCAGCCGGGCGTTCGGCGGGGCGGGCCTGGGGCTGGCGATCAGCAAGACCCTGGTCACCCGCATGGGCGGCGAAATCGGCGTCGACAGCGCGCCCGGCCGGGGCGCGACCTTCTGGTTCACCACCCCGGCCGAGCCGGTCTGCGCCGCCGACGGCCCGCCCGCCGAGCAGGAGGCCGCCGCCCGCGTGCTGCTGGTCGACGACCATCCGATGAACCGCGAGCTGGGGGCGGCGATGCTGATCCTGGCCGGCTGCGCGGTCGAGACCGCCGAGGACGGCGACGAGGCCGTGCGCATCGCCGCGCGCGGCGACTTCGACGTCATCCTGATGGACATCCACATGCCGCGCATGGACGGCCTGGCCGCCGCCCGCGCCATCAAGGCCCTGCCCGGCCCCGCCTCGCGCGCGCCGATCATCGCCCTGTCTGCCGACGTCATGCCCCAGCAGATCGAGCGCTGCCGCCAGGCCGGCATGGTCGACCACGTCGCCAAGCCCATCCAGCGCGACGTGCTGATCGCCGCCCTGAACAGGTGGCTGGGGGCGGAGACGGAGGCGGCTTAGGGAGGGGCGCTTCCGCCCTCCGACACGCCCGCTCTAGCGGTAGAAGAACGCTTGGGCGTCCGCGGCCTCGACGCGCTCCTGCGACAGGCCGCCGGCCGCGACCTGGGCGCCGTAGACGGCGTAGGTCTCGCCCTTGCCCTCTTCCCAGGTCGCGCGGGCCACGACCAGCCGGAAGCTGTCGCCGACGCAGCGGCTGTAGGTGCGGTAGGCCGCGCCGCGCAGAGCCAGGAACGCCTGAGCCTGGGGCGACAGCGCCACTGGCTTGCGATCGATGGCCAGGGCCGGAGCGCCGGTGGACCATTGGGCCAATTCCAGGCTGCGGTCGCCGCACCGGCCCTCGTAGCGCTGGCTCTGGGGCGTCGCGCCCCTGGGATCGACACTCGAGACGACCACGGGTTCGGCGTTGGCGAGCGCGCCGGCCAGATAGAACGCGAGCAGCATCAGCGATCCTCTCTCCATCCCGAGGCGGCGCAACCGAACGTGTCGCCGACCAGGACCACTCTCGCAGGCAATCGGCAAATCGATCAGCCCTCGCGCGCGGTTTTCCTTGCGCCGCAAGGAAATCGCTCCGTTCGTCGGATAGTCGACACTACCAAAAGCCATTGCGGCAAAGCGTCACAGAAGGCATTGGTCCCGAAACTGAAACCGTTGTTCGGCGTAGAAGCCGTGGGGAACGGGATCAACGATGACGCGAAGCGCCGCCCTTCAGGAGACCCGCCGTCAGACGGTGCTGCTGCTCGTGCTGGCGGTCGCCTTCGTCGTCGCGCAGCTGTTCAGCGACGGCCTGACGCGCGGCCCGACGGGGGTGGCCGCCCTGTGGCCCGGCACGGCGCTGCTGTCGGTGGGCCTGATGGCCCTGGGCCCGCCGCGCCGGCTGATCCTGACCGTCGTCGTCGGCCTCGTTCACTTCGCCCTGTGCCTGGCGTTCGGCGACGGCCTGGACCGCGCCCTGGTGTTCACCCTCGTCGGCCTGGTCGAGGCCTGGGGCGCGCGCGAGGCCGTGCGGCGGGCCTTCGGCGGGCCGCCCCGGGTGCGGACCATGCGGCACCTGGCCCTGCTGATGACGGTGATCGCGCCGGTGGTGGCCGTGACCGCCGCCCTCGCCGCCGCCCTGCTGGCCCTGCTGGACGGCGCGCCGTTCATGGCCCTTTGGCGCGACTGGTTCGTCAGCGGGGCGCTGGGCATGGCGCTGATCGTGCCGGCGGTGCTGGTGCTGATCGATGCCGAGCACCGGCGCACCTTCCATCGCTCGCTGGGAGAGCGGCTGGGCCTGTTCGTGCTGATGGCGGTGCTGACGGCGGCGGTGTTCCACGACACCCGCGCGCCCCTGCCCTTCGTGCTGTTCCCGGCCGCCATCCTCTGCGCCTTCCGCCTGGGCCCGCGCGGCGCGGCCGAGGCGGCCCTGACCATCGCCGTGGTGTCGCTGCCGCTGGGGGTGTGGAACATCTTCCTGGGCCAGCTGCTGGCGCCGTGGAACCCGGCCCAGATGACGCGGCTGATCCAGTGCTTCGTCACCGTGGTGTTCGTCACCGCCCTGGCCGCGGGCCTGGCCCTGGCCCAGCAGGAGCGGCTGCGGCGCCTGCTGGTGCGGCGCGAGCAGCTGACCCGCGCGGCCCGCGCCCGGGCGCTGGCGGCGGCCGAGGCCAAGACCGAGTTCCTGGCCACCATGAGCCACGAGATCCGCACGCCGCTGAACAGCATCCTGGGCTTCGCCCAGCTCTTGGCCAGCCGCCAGGACCTGCCGGCCGACGCCCACCGGCAGGTGGGCATGATCGACACCGCCGGCGCGGCCCTGCTGACCGTGGTCAGCGACATCCTCGACGTCTCGCGGGTGGATTCCGGCCAGGTCGAGCTTCTGATGCAGCCGGCCTCGGCGCAGGCGGTGCTGCACGACGCCATCGGCATCGTCCGTCCCGAGGCGCAGGCCAAGCACCTGTCGATCGAGATCGACGTCGTCGACCCGGTCGGCGGCCTGCACGACCTGGACGCCCTGCGACTGCGCCAGGTGCTGCTGAACCTGCTCAACAACGCCGTGAAGTTCACCGAGCGCGGCAAGATCGTCGCCCGGCTGGTGGTCGAGCCCGGCGAGGTCGAGGACCGGCTGCGCTTCGAGATCGCCGACACCGGCGTGGGCGTGCCGATCGAGGACCAGGCGCGGCTGTTCCAGCGCTTCGTCCAGCTCGACAGCGGCGCCACCCGCGCCTATGGCGGGGCGGGCCTGGGCCTGGCGATCAGCAAGTCGCTGGTCGAGCTGATGGGCGGGCGGATCGGGGCCGACAGCGCGCCGGGCCACGGCTCGTGCTTCTGGTTCGAAATCCCCGCCGCCGAGGCCGAGCCGCTGGCCGCGCCCGTGGCCGAAGCTGCCCGCGACCCCAAGGCCGCCCGCATCCTGCTGGTCGACGACCACCCGATGAACCGCGAGATCGGGGTTGGTCTGCTGCGCCTGGCCGGCTGCCACGTCGAGACCGCCGAGAACGGCCGCCAGGCCCTGGCGGCGGCGGCGCGCGGCCACTTCGACATCATCCTGATGGACATCCACATGCCCGAGATGGACGGCCTGGCCGCCACCCGGGCCATCCGCGCCCTCGACGGCGCGGCCGGCCGCGTGCCGATCATCGCCATGAGCGCCGACGCCCTGCCCCAGCAGGTGGAACGCTGCTTCGCCGCCGGCATGGTCGACCACATCGCCAAGCCCGTGCAGCGCGAGGTGCTGTACGCCAAGGTGGGGCGCTGGCTGGAGGCGGGGAGCTAAACCGCGCCCGCCGCGTTCGGGACGGGAGCCCCGACAGGACCCCGCCCATGCCCCGCCTTTCCCTGGCCGCCTCCCTGGCCGTCGCCGCGCTGACGCTCGCCGCCGGCCTGGCCGGACCGGCCGCCGCCCAGGAAGGGCTGACCGTCCTGCCCAACGACTTCGTCATGAACGACATCCTCAACCAGCAGAGGATCGAGGCGGCGGTCAAAGCGGGGCGGGGCGGCGCGTCGGCCAAGGCCCGTCCCGCGCCCCCCGCCGCTGGGGCGAAGGGCGTGACCACCTACCGCGCCTCGCCCGCCGTCAGCGCCAAGGCCCGCAGGCAGTTCGTCGACTTCGTCTCGCGGACGTCCGGCGCCGAGGGCGGACGCAAGGTCGCCGACGCCCTGGCCAGGCAGGACCCTGTGCGCAGCTGGGCCTCGATCGTCGCGTCCGACGGCCTCAAGCCCGGCGACGCGGCCGACGCCCTGGCCGGCTACTGGATCCTCAACTGGGTGATGGCCAACGGCGCGGACAACGACCGGGCCCAGACCCAGGCGGTGCTGGCCCAGGTCCGCCCGATCATCGCCGGCAATCCCGCCTACGCCCGCCTGACCGAGCCCCAGCGCCAGGAATTCGCCGAGACCCTGATGCTGAACTTCCTGCTGCAGCACGCGGCCTATGTCGACGCCATGCAGCGCGGCGACGCGGCCGCCAAGCGCCGCCTGGGCGACGCCGCCGTCGCCCGCTTCCGCGCCGAGATGGGCGTGGACCTCAGGGCGCTGTCGCTTACGAAGACGGGGTTCGTGCGGCGGTAGGGGGGCTCTCCCCAAAAACCTCCCGTCATTCCCGCCCTTGTGGCGGGAACCCCTGGTTCCGCTCGCAGGTGAGATGCCAGCGGCGTGCTGAGCACGCCGCCCCATCCGCGCTTGCGGCTGACAGAGAGGTTCCCGCCACAAGGGCGGGAATGACGGGAGTTTAAATGAGTCCCCGCCCCCGCTAACCTCCGCGCCGCAACACACCGGGGGATCCGCCACATGACCGTCTCGCGCCGCGCCGTGACCGCAGCGGGCCTGGCCCTGCTGGCCAGCGCCTGTTCGCCCGCGAGGAAGGACGCCGCGCCGGGCCTCGCCAAGCTGAAGCTGGCCACCGACTGGCGGGGCCAGGCCGAGCTGGGCGGCTACTACCAGGCGGTGGCGACGGGGGAGTTCACGAAACGCGGGCTCGACGTCAGCATCGTCCAGGGCGGCCCGGGCGTGAACGTGCCGCAGCTGCTGGCCACCGGCGCGGTGGACATCGGCGTCGGCTCCAACAGCTTCATCGTGCTGAACCTGGCCAAGGAGGGCGTGCCGGTCAAAGCCGTCGCCGCCTACATGGACAAGGACCCGCAGGTGCTGATCGCCCACCCGGGCCAGGGGATCGCCAGCATCGCCGACATGAAGGGCAAGCCGATCCTGCTGTCGGACGCCTCGGTGACGGCGTTCTGGGTGTGGCTGAAGGCCAAGCACGGCTTCACCGACGCCCAGGTGCGCAAGTACAACTACTCGGTCGCGCCGTTCCTGGCCGACAAGAGCCTGATCCAGCAGGGCTATGCGACGTCCGAGCCCTACCTGATCGAGAAGGCGGGCGGGGAAAAGCCGGCGGTGTTCCTGCTGGCCGACGACGGCTATCCGGCCTACGCCTCCTTCGCCCTGGTCACCGACCAGATGATCGCCGAAAGGCCCGCCCAGGTGCAGGCGATCAGCGACGCCATCGCGGCCGGCTGGAAGAGCTATCTCTACGGCGACGCGGGGCCCGGCGACGCGGCCATCCTCAAGGACAACCCGGAAATGACCCAGGACCTGCTCGACCAGGCCCGGGACAAGATGCGCTCCTACGGCATCGTGCCCAAGGACGGGATCGGCGCCATGACTGACGCCCGCTGGGCCCAGTTCTTCGACGTCGCCGCCGACCAGGGGGTCTACGACAAGGGCCTCGACTACAAGAAGGCCTACAGCCTGGCGTTCCTGCCGAAGTGATGTCCCTCGCGCGAGCAAGCTCCCCTCCCCCTCGATGGGGGAAGGGTCGGGGATGGGGGTGGCGCGGCGGTTCGACCGGACACGACGGCGAAGCCTTCAGGCTCGGCAATCACCCCCACCCCTGCCCCTCCCCCATCAAGGGGGAGGAGCAATGACGACGATCGCCTCCCTCTCATCCGTCGAGGTCGACTATCCGCGCGGCCGGGCGCTGGGGCCGGTCGACCTGGCGCTGGCGGCGGGCGAGGTGACGGCGATGGTGGGGCCGTCGGGGTGCGGCAAGTCGACGGCGCTGCGGCTGCTGGCGGGGCTGGAGCAGCCGACGCGCGGCACGGTGACCCGGGCGGCCGGCAAGGGCGAGACCTCGGTGGTGTTCCAGGCCCCGACCCTGGCGCCGTGGATGAGCGCGGCGGCCAATGTCGCCCTGCCGCTGGAGCTGGCGGGCATGCCGGCGCGGCAGGCGCGGGAAAAGGCGCGCGAGGCGCTGGCCAGGGTCGGCCTGGACGGCGCGCAGGACGCCCGTCCCGCCCAGCTGTCGGGCGGCATGGCCATGCGGGCCTCGCTGGCCCGGGCGCTGGTCACGCGCCCGCGCCTGCTGCTGCTGGACGAGCCGTTCGCGGCCCTGGACGAGATCACCCGCCGCGCCCTGGCCGACGACGTTCTGGCCCTGTGCCGCCACCTGTCGCCGGCCGTGGTGTTCGTCACCCACAATGTCGAGGAGGCCGTCTACATGGCCGGCCGCGTGGTGGTGCTGACGCCGGGTCCGGGGGTCGTGGCCGGCGAGGTCGCGGTCGAGGGGCCGCTGGTGCGGCCGCCGGGGTTCCGGACCACCGCCCAGTTTCGCGAGACGGTGGAGGCGGTTTCCGCGCTGCTCGCGCGGCCCCCTCGGTCGCTCCGCGACAGCTCCCCCAGAGGGGGAGCATCTGACGGTCGCGGCGAAGCCGAGGCAGGGGGCGTCGCATGAACCGCCGCCTCGCGCCTGTGCTGTTCGTGGCCTTCCTGCTGGCCGCCTGGGAAGGCGCCTGCCGGGGCCTGCACGTGCCCGCCTACCTGCTGCCGGCGCCGTCGGCGGTGGCGAAAGCGCTGGTCGAGGCCGGGCCGCTGCTTGCGCTCAGCGCCTGGGGCACGCTGTCGACGGCGCTGGCGGGCCTCGTCCTGGCGGCGCTGATCGCCCTGGCCCTGGCGTTCGCGGCGGCGCTCAAACCCATCGTCGAGGACGCCTTTGCGCCCGTGGCGGCGATCCTGCAGGTGACGCCGGTGATCGCCATCGCGCCGCTGGTGACCATCTGGGCCGGCATCGACCATCCGGGCCGGGCGGTGACGGCGCTGGCGGCGGTCATCGCCTTCTTCCCGATCTATTCGGGCGCGATCGCCGGGCTGAAGGCGGCCGACCCCGACCTGTCGCGCCTGTTCGACCTCTACGGCGCCACCGGCTGGCAGCGGCTGTGGCGCCTGGCCCTGCCCTCGGCCCTGCCGTCGATCCTGGAGGGGCTGAAGGTGGCGGCGGGCCTGGCCCTGGTGGGCGCGGTGGCGGCCGAGTTCGTGGCCGGCTCGGGATCGAGCCAGGGCCTGGCCTGGCGGATGCTGGAAAGCTTCAACCGCCTGCAGACCGCCCGGGGCTTCGCGGCCCTGGCCGTGCTGGCGGGGATGGGCGTCGCCTTGCATGCGGCCCTGGCGGCGGCGGAGGCGAGGCTGCTGGCTTGGTGGCGGGGGCGGCAATAGTCCCTCTCTCATGGAGAGAGGGAGGGGCCCGCGCCGAAGGCGTGGGAGGGTGAGAGGGTATACACTCTCCGAACAGGGCGGGGCGGATCCGCCCTAGCCTATCAACCCACTCCGGCGGAACGGCCCCGGGGGCTTGCTGGCCAACGGTGAAACCTCTCACCCTCCCACCGCTTCGCGGCGGGCCCCTCCCTCTCTCTAAGAGAGAGGGGTTTATCGTCGCGTTCCCGACCATCCGCACGGCGCCGTTAGGCGGCGATTAAGCGGCTTGGGCTAAGGATTCGAGACTGGAGAAATTCCGTCCGGACCGGCATGCGCCTCGTTCTGCCCCTGCTGCTGCTCGCCAGCGTCGCCGCTTCGGCGCACGCCGACGACTTGCGTGTGGATGACGGGCGCACGGATCAGACGCGCGAAAGCCGCTACGGGCCGCGCAGCCCGCGCGCCCAGGCCGCCGCGTCGGCCTATCGCGGTCCGATGCTGGGCTGGGCCGGCAAGGTGGAGGCGCCCGCCGCGCCCGCCCCCGCCGAGACCGCCGCCCGGCCGGTCGAGCGCCCGGCCCCGGTCGCCGCCTGGGCCGGCTACGCTCCCGCTCCGCAGCCTCAGCAACAACAGCAGGTCCGCCAGGCGCAACCGCGCTACGTTCCGCAGGCCGCGCCGCAAGCCGCGCCGGCTCCGCAAGGCGCCCTGCCGACCAGCCTCTACAGCCCGCCCGTGGCCCGCGCTCCGATCGCGCCGGCGACGCCGCGCGTCTATCCGTCGTCGGAGCTGGCCGGCGGTCCCCCGCCCGTGCAGGCCGCCCAGGCTCAAGCCCAGCCGCCGCGCCCCGCGCCCGTGCAGGCCTCGCCCGCCCCGCCGGCGCCGACCGTCCAGACCGCCTACGCCAATCCCCGCGCCGCCGAGGGCCTGGCGCCGCGCACCTATTCGGTCGGCCGGATGTTCGGCCTGACGCCCGACCAGATCGCCGCCCCTGGGCCGCCCAACACCGTGCTGATGGCGGTGGATCCCGCCGCCGCAGCCACCGCCCCGGCCCTTCGCGACTTTGGCGACGAACCCCAGCACGGCTCGGCCGACTGGCTGGCCCAGGCCGCGCAGGACGCCGGCCGCGACGCGTCCCCGGAGTCGTCCGGGACCTCGGCGTCGCGCAAGAAGAAGACCCGCGCCCAGGAGAGCGATTTCTGATGCTGCAATCGCGGCTGCATGACCTGATCGCCCTCGCCGACGAGCCGTCGAGCGCCAAGCGCCGCGAGCTGCTGCGCGGGGTGACCGACCTGTTCTTCACCGCCGACGATCACGGCGCGGTGGAGATGGACCTGTTCGACCAGGTGATGGGCCAGCTGGCCGGCGAGATGGAGGAGGCCGTCCGCGTGGAGCTGGCCGAGCGCCTGGGCCAGTCCGCCGCGCCGCCGCCGGCCCTGACGCGCAGCCTGGCCAGCGACGGCATCGCCGTGGCCCGCCCGATCCTGACCGGCGCGGCCCAGCTGTCGGACGCGGATCTGCTGCACGTGGCCCAGACGCAAGGGCAGGAGCACCTGCGGGCGATCTCCAGCCGGGCCCACGTGCCCAGCGCCGTCTCCGACGCCATCGTCGCGCGCGGCGACGACGACACCCTGGGCGTGCTGATCCGCAACGAGGGGGCGCAGCTGTCGCGCGCCGCCCACGAGACGGTGGTCGACCGCGCCGCCGCCAATCCGGCCCTGCACGAGGCGGTGATCGACCGCCAGAGCCTGCCGATCGACCTGCTCAACGAGATGTACTTCGTGGCCGAGGCCCGCCTGCGCGACCGCATCATGGCCCGCAACGAGGCGCTGGACCCGGCGGTGCTGGAGGCGGCCCTGGCCGCCGGCCGCAACCGCCTGGCCGCCCGCGACGGGGCCCTGCCGGCCGATTACGACGGCGCCATGCACGAGCTTGGCCTGATCAAGGCCCGCGGCCGCATCACGCCCCAGGCCCTGGCCAGCATGCTGCGCGCCAGGCAGACGACGCTGTTCCTGTGCGCCCTGTCGGACATGGCCGACATCGACTTCCACACCGCCCGCAAGATCCTCGAGCGCAAGGAGCTCGACGGCCTGGCCGTGGTCTGCAAGGCGGCCGACTTCGACCGCGCCCTGTTCCTGACCTTCGCCCTGCTGATCCTGGATCCGTCCGACGAGGTGATGGGCAAGGCCAAGGCCTATGGCGAGCTCTACGCCGCCCTGCCCGCGAAAGCGCCCTGCGGACCATCCGCTTCTGGCGCATGCGCCGGACCACCGGCGCGGTGGCGGCGGCTTAGGGCTTAAATCCCTCTCTCATGGAGAGAGGGCGGAGCCCGCGCCGCAAGGCGTGGGAGGGTGAGAGGGTACGGCGCTGGCCGGCCCTTTCGAGCGAACTTCCAAAATTCATGTCGTCATCCCGGCCGGAGCGCGTAGCGCGGAGAGCCGGGACCCAGGGGCCGGCGGCAATGCGTCGGCGGTGGCCTGGGTGGCTGCCTTGCCTCCAAGCCCGGTCCCCCTGGGTCCCGGATAAGCGCTGCGCGCTTTCCGGGATGACGATGGGGGTTTGCTTGTGGGGCGAGGCTGGTTCGGTGGAGCTTTGTTCCGACGGGCTGAAACCTCTCACCCTCCCACCGCTGCGCGGCGGGCCCCTCCCTCTCTCGACGAGAGAGGGTTCAAGACGAAAAAGGGGAAGAGCCCGGAAGCTCTTCCCCTTCGTCGATCCCGGCTTGCGGGAGGGACGCCTAGAACTCTTCCCAGCTGTCCATCGCCACCGCGGCCGAGCCTTGGGTGGCGAAGGCGGCGGCGCGGGCCTGGGCGGCGCGGGCCGGGCTGGCGGCGGGGCGCGAGGCCGGGGTGGCGGCCTTCGGAGCCGAGGCCATGGCGGCGCCGGCGACCTTGAAGCGGCCGACCTGCACGGCCAGCTCGCCGGCCTCGCCCTTCAGCGAGTGGGTGGCGGCCGTGGCTTCTTCCACCATGGCGGCGTTCTGCTGGACCACCTGGTCCATCTGGTTCACCGCGACGTTCACCTGATGCAGACCGGTGGACTGCTCCTGGGCGCTGGCGGCGATCTCGCCGACCAGGGCGTCGATGCTGGCCACCTGGGCGACGATGGCGCGCAGGGCCTCGCCCGTCTGGCCGACCAGGGAGACGCCGGCCTCGACCTGCTGGGTCGAGGTCGAGATCAGGCCCTTGATCTCCTTGGCCGCTTCGGCCGAGCGCTGGGCCAGGGCCCGCACTTCCTGGGCGACGACCGCGAAGCCCTTGCCCGCGTCGCCGGCCCGGGCGGCTTCGACGCCGGCGTTCAGGGCCAGGAGGTTGGTCTGGAACGCGATCTCGTCGATCACGCCGATGATGTTGCCGATCTGGCCCGAGGACTGCTCGATGCCCGACATGGCGCCGACGGCCTGGTCGACGATGCGGCCCGAGCGCTCGGCGCCGGTGCGGGCGTCGGCCACGAGGCTGGAGACCTCCTTGGCGCCGGTGGCGGTCTTGCGGACCGTGGCGGTGATCTGGTCGAGGGCCGCGGCGGTCTCTTCCAGGCTGGCAGCCTGCTGCTCGGTGCGGCGCGACAGGTCGTCGGAGGCCTGGGCGATCTCTTCCGAACCGGCGCGGATGCCGCCGGCGGCGCCGTTGATGCCGCGCATGGCTTCTTCCAGACGGGCCACGGCGCCGTTGAAGTCCGTCTTCAGCTGCTCGGTCTCGGGGGCGAAGCGGGCGGTGATGCGGAAGGTCAGGTCGCCGTTCGACAGGTGGTCCAGGGCCTGCGCCAGGGCGGCCACGGCCACGGCGTCTTCCTCGGCCTTGGCGGCCTTCTCGGCCTCGACGCGGGCGCGCTCGGCCTCGGTCAGGCGGCGCTGCTCGACGGCCTCGTCCTCGAGGCGCAGCTTGTGGATGGCGGCGTCCTTGAAGCTCAGCACGGCCTGGGCCATCTGGCCGACCTCGTCCTTGCGGCCGACGGCCGGGACCTCGATGGTGTTGTCGCCCGAGGCCAGGCGGCGCATGGCGGCGGTCATGGCGGCCACCGAGGCGCCGATGGTGCCCGACAGCATCCAGCCCATCAGGCCGGCGATGACCAGGGCGGCGACGCCGCCGATCACCAGCGACAGGATGGCCGTGTCCATGGCCGACTTCATTTCCTTGGCGCGCAGGGCGACGCGCTCGGCGGCGGCGTCGGTCAGCTCCTGCTGCACGGCGCGGATCTCGGTCAGGCTCTTGCGGCCCATCAGCTCGCCGGCGCTGATCCGGCCCATGACCGGGTCGTTGTCGACGGCCGCCTGGGCGGGCTCGGCGATGGTCTTGCGCCACACGCCCACCGCCGCGCGCAGGCGCTGGATGCGGGCCTTCTGTTCGGCGACCGTGGTCTTGCCCTCGAAGGCGTCCAGGGCCTTGTCGAACTGGGCGGCGTTGTCCTTGTAGGCCTGCGAGAACTGGGCGTCGCCGAGCAGGGCGTAGGCGCGCAGGGCGTTCTGCTGCTCGAGGACGAGCGTCATCATCTCTTCGGCGTTGGTCGCCAGCGAGAGACTGCGCTGGGTGGAGACCGAGGCCTCCTGGATGCGCTGCAGGCTGGTGAACACCACGCCCGAGGAGATCACGAAGGCGATGATCAGGGCGCTGAACGCGATCCCCAGCTTCGCCGAAATTTTCAGGTCGTTGAAACGCATCTCGCCCAGCCCCTGGCTCTTCTCTTGATGAGAGCAGGTACTGGGCGAGAAAACTTAAGCAGAAATTGTAAAACGCCGAAATAACGGCGCTATTTCATGATCTTAGATGCGACACAATACCGCATCACCCATCTGAACGGTGGTCAGTTCACCTCCGAGATCACGGGTGCGCGCGCCCGAATCCAGAGCGCCCTTGACCGCGGCCAGCAGGCGGTCGGCGGCCTCGACCTCCTTCAGCGACCAGCGCAGGGCCATCTCGAACGACAGGATGGCGGCCAGCGGATTGGCCACGCCCTTGCCGGCGATGTCGGGGGCCGAGCCGTGGATCGGCTCGTAGAGGCCCGGCCGGCCGGGGTCGCCGATGGCGGCCGAGGGCAGCATGCCCAGCGAGCCGGTCAGCATGGCCGCGGCGTCCGACAGGATGTCGCCGAACAGGTTGTCGGTCACGATGACGTCGAACTGCTTGGGCGCGCGCACCAGTTGCATGGCGCAGTTGTCGGCCAGGATGTGCTCCAGCTCGACGTCGGGATACTCGCGCGCGTGCAGCTCGGTGATCACCTGCTTCCACAGCAGGCCCGACTCCATGACGTTCGACTTCTCGGCCGAGTGGACCTTGTTCTTGCGGCCGCGGGCCAGCTCGAAGGCCACGCGCCCGGCGCGCTCGATCTCGCTGGTGGTGTAGAGGGCGGTGTCGTAGCCCTTCTTCTGGCCGTCGGGCAGGGTGTCGATGCCGCGCGGCTCGCCGAAATAGACGCCGCCGACCAGCTCGCGCACGAACATGATGTCCAGGCCCGAGACCAGTTCGGTCTTCAGGCTCGACGCGCCGGCCAGGGCCTCGAAGCAGTAGGCCGGGCGCAGGTTGGCGTAGACGTTCATCGCCTTGCGCAGGTTCAAGAGGCCCGCCTCCGGGCGCAGGTGGCGCGGGGCGTCCGCCCACTTGGGACCGCCGACGGCGCCCATCAGCACCGCGTCGCTGGCCAGGGCGCGGTCGCGGACCTCGTCGGTCAGCGGCGTGCCGTGGGCGTCGTAGCTGGCGCCGCCGTAGATGGCTTCCTCGACGTTGAGGTTCGGGACGAGGGCGGCCGCCACGCGGCGCACCTCCGCGCAGACTTCCGGACCGATGCCGTCGCCGGGGAGCAGGAGAAGCGTAGCCATTTCAGATCTCGCGATAGGCGGAAACGTCGAAGGAGAACATGCGGCGCTCGTGAACGCCGAGCTCGGCGCAGGCCGCGCGCCACGCGGCCATATGCGGCGAAGCGCGGTGGAAGGCCAAGGCCGCTTCGTCGGTGAAGTGCTCGAAAACCCGGATCAGCCCCGGATCGAGCGGATCCTCCGACAGGGCGTAGGCCAGGCAGCCGGGCTCGGCGCGCGATCCGGCCACCTGGGCGGCCAGGTGCGGGCGCAGGGCCGCCAGGCGCTCGGGCGCGATGCGGATGGAGCCGGCGAGGATCAGGGTCATGATGGGGTTGCTCTCCCTTCCCCCTTGATGGGGGAAGGGTCGGGGATGGGGGTGACAGCGCGTCAGGACCTGGCGCGAACCAAGCCGCCGCGCCACCCCCACCCCTGCCCCTCCCCCATCAAGGGGGAGGGATCCTAGGACTCCAGCCAGGGCTGGCCGATGGCGCGCTTGCTCTCGAAGACGTCGATGTCGGCAGCGTGCTGCAGGGTCTCGCCGATGGCGTCCAGGCCCTTGAGCATCTTCTCCTTGCGCACCGGGTCGATCTGGAAGCCGAAGGTGTTGCCCGAGGGCGAGATCACCGTCTGGGCCTCCAGGTCGACGCTGACCATGTGGTTGCCGCCCTTGGCCTCGTCCATCAGGGCCGCGACCTCGTCGGGCGCCAGCACCACTGGCAAGAGGCCGTTGTTGAAGCAGTTGTTGTTGAAGATGTCGGCGAAGCTGGTCGAGATCACGCACATGATCCCGAAGTCCATCAGGGCCCAGGGAGCGTGCTCGCGCGAGGAGCCGCAGCCGAAGTTGTCGCCGGCGATCAGCACGCTGGAGCCCTTGTACTCCGGGCGGTTGAGCACGAAGTCGGCGATCTCGTTGCCGTTCGGATCGAAGCGGAAGTCGAAGAACAGGCCCTTGCCCAGGCCCTCGCGCTCGACCGTCTTGAGGAACTGCTTGGGGATGATCTGGTCGGTGTCGATATTGGCCAGCGACAGGGGGGCCGCGCGGCCGTCGAGACGGGTGAAGGCTTGCATCAGTTCGTCTCCGTCAGCAGCGTCCGCACGTCCACCAGGCGGCCGGCGATCGCCGCCGCGGCGGCCATGGCGGGCGAGACCAGGTGCGTGCGGCCGCCGCGGCCCTGGCGGCCCTCGAAGTTGCGGTTGCTGGTCGAGGCGCAGCGCTCGCCCGGCTCCAGGCGGTCGGGGTTCATGCCCAGGCACATCGAGCAGCCCGGCTCGCGCCAGTCGAAGCCGGCGGCCTTGAAGATGGCGTCCAGCCCCTCGGCCTCGGCCTGTTCCTTCACCAGGCCCGAGCCCGGCACCACCATCGCCTTGACGTGCGGGGCCACGAGGCGGCCGTGCAGGAAGGCTTCCTGCACCACGGCGGCGGCGGCGCGCATGTCCTCGATGCGGCTGTTGGTGCACGAGCCGATGAACACGCGGTCGATCTTCGCTTCCGAGATCGGCTGGCCGGCGGTCAGGCCCATGTATTCCAGGGCCCGGTGGGCGGCGGCGCGCTTGTCCGGCGTGCCGAAGCTTTCCGGCTCGGGCACGTTGCCGGTGACCGGGATGACGTCCTCGGGGGACGTGCCCCAGGTGACCATCGGCACGAGGGCGGCGCCGTCGATGACGACGGTGCGGTCGAAGACGGCGCCCTCGTCGGAGAAGAAGGTCTTCCAGTGGCTGACGGCCATGTCCCAGGCCGCGCCCTTGGGGGCGGCGGGCTTGCCCTGGACATAGGCGAAGGTGGTCTCGTCGGGCGCGACCAGGCCGGCCTTGGCGCCGCCTTCGATGGTCAGGTTGCAGAGGGTCATGCGGCCCTCCATCGTCAGGCCGCGCACGGCCTCGCCGGCGTATTCGATGACGTAGCCGGTGCCGCCGGCCGTGCCGATCTCGCCGATGACGGCCAGGGCGATGTCCTTGGCGGTGACGCCCGGACCCAGTTGGCCGTCGACGCGGACCAGCATGTTCCTGGCCTTCTTCTGGCGCAGGGTCTGGGTGGCCAGCACGTGCTCGACCTCGGACGTGCCGATGCCGTGGGCCAGGGCCCCGAAGGCGCCGTGGGTCGAGGTGTGGCTGTCGCCGCAGACGATGGTCATGCCCGGCTGGGTGCGGCCCTGCTCGGGGCCCACCACGTGGACGATGCCGTTGCGGATGTCGCCCATCGGGAAGTACTCGATCCCGTTGTCGGCGACGTTGCGGCCCAGCGTCTGGAGCTGGAGGCGCGCCTCCTCGTCGGCCACGGCGTCTACGCCGGCGGCCTGGTTCTCGGTCGGCACGTTGTGATCGGCCACGGCGAGCGTGCGGTCGGGCCGGCGCACGGGGCGACGCGCGGCGCGAAGGCCCGCGAAGGCCTGCGGCGTGGTCACCTCGTGGATCAGGTGCAGGTCGATGTACAGGATGGCCTCGCCGTCGGCTTCGTTGACGACGTGGGCGTCCCAGATCTTGTCGTAGAGGGTCTTCGTTGCGCGGGTCATAGCGACCCGCATCTAGGCCTGAAGCGGGGGCGCGTAAAGCGTCCAAACGCCGAAAATTCGCTGCGTGACCGCCGAGCGGTGATCGATCCTGCCCCGGCGAGCGGTCGAATGACCGCGCAAGAGCACGTTTCTTGCCCCAGCGCGCAACCTGGGCGAGGACCGCGACGAGCGCCGGACGGATGCGCCTTGGCCCCCATCTCCGTGGGACGAGGACCAATTACGCAACCCGGAACGACTAAGGGCGCGCCGGTCATAGACCCTGTCGGCGCGCCCTGGCATCGTTTGTACACTCCAGGGGCCGATGGCTCCGCCTGAAGAGGGCCGTCCACTAGAAAGGAGACGGTCTGGAAGCCCGCCGTGTCTGAACAGCGAGGGTGAAATCATCATGCCACAGAACGGCGGTCCGTCAAGGTGCGTGCTTATGCACAAAGCTTGGCCGTTCAGCGGGCCGCAGGCCGGGCGCCCTCGTCGCGGATGCGCCTGGCCAGCTCGTCCCACGCGCCGCTCTTGAGCGTGGACCTCATGCCCAGCAGGATCTGGTCGCCCTTGCCGTCGCAGTTCCAGTCGGCGAGCACCAGTCCGGTTTTGGGGATGTAGAAGGCGCCGGCGTCGATGACGTGGTCGCCGTCGCGGTCGACGTAGAGACGGCCGTCCACCTTGTAGAAGTTCATGCCGTGGATCGAACGGACGAACCTCATGTTCGAGCGGCGGATCCAGTCGCCGTCGTAACCGCCGGCGAAGAAGATGCGGATCTCGTTGAGGTCGACGTCCCCGCCGCGCCGGCCGTTGGGCGCCAGCAGCTCGGGCTCGCCCTCCGCCTTGGGCAGATCGGGGACCGTCGCCCGCGCCCCGGCCGCGGTCAGCATCGCCGCCGCCAGCAGTCCGGCCGCCTTCGTCGTGCGCCGCATGCGCGCCTCCCCGCCAACTCAGCCCAGGATTGCGCGAGGCGAAGCAGGGAGCAACCGGCAAAGCAAAAGGCCCCGGCGTTTCCGCCGGGGCCTTCGAACACTTCGCCGTAGCGAGCGAGCCGCTTATTCGGCGTCCTTACGGACGTTGACGCGCTCGGCGATACGGGCCGACTTACCGCGACGGTCGCGCAGGTAGTACAGCTTGGCGCGACGGACGACGCCGCGACGCTTGACTTCGATGCTTTCGATGCTCGGCGAGAGGATCGGGAACAGACGCTCCACGCCTTCGCCGAACGAGATCTTACGGACGGTGAAGCTCTCGTGGATGCCAGCGCCTTGACGGGCGATGCAGACGCCTTCGTAGGCCTGAACGCGCTCGCGCTCGCCTTCCTTGATCTTCACGTTGACGCGCAGGGTGTCGCCGGGACGGAAGTCCGGGATCGCGCGGACGGCCAGCAGACGGGCCGATTCTTCTTGCTCGAGCTGAGCGATGATGTTGATCGCCATGATCATTTCTCCTTGGGCTTACCCGTTTTCGGGCCGCCTTTTGCCTGTTGATTGGCGAGATGCTTTTCCCAGAGGTCGGGACGCCGCTCGCGGGTCGTTTCTTCACGCATACCGCGCCGCCACTGGTCGACCTTCTTGTGGTCGCCCGACAGCAGCACCTCGGGGATGTCGAGCCCTTCGAACGTCCGCGGTCTCGTGTACTGCGGATGCTCGAGGAGACCGTCCTCGAAGCTTTCTTCCAGCGTGCTCTCGATGTTCCCCAGCACACCCGGGGCCAGTCGAACGCACGCCTCGATCACCACCATCGCCGCCGCCTCGCCACCGGCGAGAACCGCGTCTCCGACGGAGACCTCCTCGAACCCCCGGGCGTCGAGCACCCGCTGGTCCACCCCCTCGAAGCGGCCGCACAGCACCACGATGCCGGGCGCCTTGGACCACTCTCTTACACGCGCCTGGGTCAGGGGCCTGCCCCGGGCGCTCATGTACAAAAGCGGCCGCCCATCGAGCTCCAGGCTGTCCAGCGCAGAGGCGATGACGTCCGCTTTCAACACGGCTCCAGCGCCGCCACCCGCAGGGGTGTCGTCGAGGAAGCCGCGCTTATCCTTGGAAAAGGCGCGAATGTCCAGTGTTTCCAAACGCCACAGGTCGGCCTCCTTCCAGGCGGTCCCGATCATCGAGACGCCGAGCGGGCCGGGGAAGGCCTCGGGGAACATGGTCATGACGGTGGCGGTGAACGGCATGGGCGCGGTTTAGCGGGCTGACGGACAATTGTCGAAGGGGTCCCCCTCAGTCGCTCCGCGACAGCTCCCCCAGAGGGGGAGCATCTGGGCTCGTAGATCCTCCCCCTCTGGGGGAGGTGGCCCGGAGGGCCGGAGGGGGGGGACGTTTTCAGCTTTCGAGGCGCCGGAAGGTCATCAGCCGCTCCCCTCTCCGTCGGCTTCGCCGACACCTCTCCCACGGGGAGAGGGTCTCGATAAGCGCGACCAGCGGCCGCTTTTGGAAAACCGGCCCACATCTGCTATATCCCCGCCTCGACCCCGCACATTCCTCGAATTTCCCGGACCGCCCCTTGAGCGTCACCCTCGACCTGTCCCGCGTCGCTCCCCCTGAAAAGCAAAATGGGACTGACGCGGCCAAGCCGCCCGTCAACCTGTCGGGCCTGACCCGTCCGCAGCTGATCGCCGCCCTCACCGAGAGCGGCGTGGTCGAGCACGGCAAGGCCAAGATGCGCGCCACCCAGGTGTTCCGCTGGATCCACCATCGCGGCGTGACCGACTTTTCCCAGATGAGCGACGTGGCCAAGGAGACCCGCGCGCGGCTGGCGGAAACCTTCACCATCGCCCGCCCCGAGGTGGTCGAGCGCCAGGTCTCCAAGGACGGCACGCGCAAGTGGCTGATCCGCATGGCCCCGGGCATCGAGGTCGAGACCGTCTATATTCCGTCCGTCGGCCGGGTCGGCGCCCTGTGCGTCTCCAGCCAGGTCGGCTGCACGCTGAACTGCAGCTTCTGCCACACCGGCACCCAGCCGCTGGTGCGCAACCTGACCACCGCCGAGATCGTCGCCCAGGTGCAGATCGCCAAGGACGACCTGGCCGAATGGCCGTCGGACAAGGAAGACCGCCTGCTCTCGAACATCGTGTTCATGGGCATGGGCGAGCCGCTCTACAATCTGGGCCAGGTGTCCGACGCCATCGAGATCATCAGCGACAACGAGGGCATCGGCATCTCGCGCCGCCGGATCACGGTGTCGACCTCGGGCGTGGTCCCGATGCTGGAGAAGCTGGGCAACACCACCCAGGCCATGCTGGCCATCAGCCTGCACGCCACCAACGACGAGCTGCGCGACGTGCTGGTGCCGCTGAACAAGAAGTACCCGATCGCCGAGCTGATGGCGGGCATCCGCGCCTATCCGGGCCTGTCCAACGCCCGCCGGGTGACCTTCGAGTACGTGATGCTGAAGGGCGTCAATGACAGCCCCGACGAGGCCCGCGCTCTCGTGAAGCTGATCAAGGGCATCCCCGCCAAGATCAACCTGATCCCGTTCAACCCGTGGCCGGGCAGCCAGTACGAGTGCTCGGACTGGGGTGCCATCGAGAGCTTCGCGGCGATCCTCAACAAGGCCGGCTACTCCTCGCCGATCCGCACCCCGCGCGGCCGCGACATCCTGGCCGCCTGCGGCCAGCTGAAGAGCGAAAGCGAGAAGGTCCGCGCCAGCGCCCTGCGCAAGCTGTCGATGGCGGCCATGGCCGGCATGCTGGAAGACGACGCCGACGACGCGGCCTGATTTCCTCGTCGACCGCCTCTTTCCATCCCGTCATTCCCGCCCTTGTGGCGGGAACCCCTCTGTAAGCCGCAAGAACCGGAGGGGCGGATCGCCCCAGCGATCCGCTTGCATCCCACGCGTCAGCGGAACCAGGGGTTCCCGCCACAAGGGCGGGAATGACGGGAGGTTATAGGAGGCCCGCACGAGGCGAGCCCCCTACGCAAGTCTCGCCAACCCGTGTTAGAGCTTGCCCCTCAAGTCCAAGGGGGTCGCGTAAACATGCCTCAGATCCAGTCGCCCGAGATCCAGGCCTTCGCCAACGGCCTGCTGACGACCCTGACCCATGTGGGCGTGACCATGGCGATGCTGGTCGCCGGGGCGGCGATCTACATCCTTCTGACCCCCCATCGCGAGATCAAGCTGATCCGCGAGGGCAACGCGGCCGCCGCCCTGTCGCTGGGCGGGGTGATGACGGGCCTGGCCATTCCGCTGGCCGCCTCGCTGGCGGCCTCGACCTCGGTGATCGAGATCCTGCTGTGGGGCGTGGCCACCCTGGCCCTGCAGCTGCTGGTGTTCCGCCTGACCGACATGATGCTCAAGGGCCTGCCCGAGCGGATCAACGAGGGCGAGGTCTCGGCCGCCGCCCTGCTGGTGGGCGCCAAGCTGGCCACCGCCATCATCATCGCCGCCGGCGTGGCGGGCTGAGGGCAAGGGAGACGACGGAGCGGGGCGCGTGCATTTCCCCAAGCTTCCAGACTGGCTGGTCTACGGCGCCGTGGTCGCCGCCCTCCTGGTGGTCGCCGTCGGCCGGCAGGAGCGCGCCGACGCGCCGCCGCCGCCGCCGCCCGTGCCCGGCGAGGAAGGCGTGCCGCTGGGCCCGGCCTCGCCCTTCGACCCGTCGATCGTGGTGCAGGTGCCCGACAAGCAGGAGCCGGCCTCGGGCACGGCCTTCTCGGTGGGGCAGAACGGCGTCTGGCTGACCGCCCGCCACGTGGTCGACGGCTGCAAACAAGCCGCCATCCTGGTGGCCGACGGACGCGGCGTGGCCGCCCGGGTCACCATCGACCCGCGCTTCGACGCGGCCATCCTGACCACCGAGGGCGGCGCGCCGGCCATGCCGGTCAACCTCTCCGACCCGCGCAAGGGCATGCGGGCCTATCACCCCGGCTTCCCGCAGGGCCACGCCGGCGAGGTGGCCTCGCGCCTGATCGGCCGCGAGAACCTGGTCATCCACGGCCGCGGAGCCCGCACCGAGCCGGTTCTGGTCTGGGCCGAGGTCGGCCGCACCGACAACCTGAAAGGCACGCTGGCGGGTCTGTCGGGCGCCCCGGCCCTGGACAGCGCGGGCCGGGTGATCGGCGTGACCGTGGCGGAGTCGCCGCGTCGCGGCCGCATCTACACCACCGCCCCCGAGAGCCTGCGCACCCTGATCGCCCGCACGCCCCGTCGCGGCGGCGAGGCCGGCGTGCCCGAGTTCGCCCCCGGCGAGGCCATCACCACCGACAACTACGGCCGCATCGCCGACGGCCTGAGGCGCGACCTGCGGGTGGCGCAGGTGGTCTGCCTGGCGGTCTAGATCAGCCCTTGGCGACGCGGCAGCGCATCGTCGTGATCGTATGACCGTAGCCTTGCGGCGGCTTGCGAACGACGTACCAGTTGTCGTCCACGCCGCGCTCGAACCGCGCCGAACAGGCCAGCCGGTCGGCGACCATGGTCGCGCCCAGTCGAACCGGTCCGCCGTCGCGGACCAGCGTGAACCGGCATTGGCGCTGCTTGCCGCCCGGCTTGCGACAGGCCAGGTCGGCGATGTGCATCATGCGCGGGCCTTGCTCGCCCGCCTCTTCAGCCGCCCTGTCGGCCGCCCAGTACCAGTCGACGGCCACGACATTGCCGTGGCCGATCAGAGCATTGGAGCCGAGGTCGTTCCAGATGCCGCCGTAGAACGCCTCGCCGCCCTCCGGCGGCGGGACGAAGGCGCCTGACAGGGCGAGAGCGAGCAGCGCGATCATGAGGTCAAGCTAAGGGCGGGAGAGCCGATCGCGCAATCTCAGGCGCCCTGGCAGCGCATCGTCGTGTCGATGTTGCCGGCCCGCCTCAGCGCCGACATCTGGTCGACGAACCAGCGACCGTCCCTGCCGCGCCGGAACCGCGCCGTGCAGGTCAGTCGATCAGGGACCATGGCCCCGCGCAGCTCGACTGGCCCGCCCTCGCGGATCAGGGTGAACCGGCAGTTGCGGCGACCGGCGGGCTGACGGCACTCGAAGTCTTCGACCCGCAGCCTGCTCCTGTCGCCGCCGGCCGCCAGATACCAGTTCCCAGCCGCGGAGCCCCTGTACGGCGTCGAGCGGGCGGCGTCGGCCAGGACGGCGTCGCGGAACGCCTCTCCGCCCTCGCGGGGCGGGGTGAAGTCCACAAGCAGGGCGGCGGCGAGCAGGATGATCATGAGGTCAAGCTAAGGCCGAAAAAGCCGGTCGCGCAACCTTGGGATAACAGCGTTCGAAATTGCACGAACAATCCTGCTCGTCATCCCGGCCGAAGGGCCGCGCAGCGGGCCGTAGAGCCGGGACCCAGGGGTCTCCTGCAGTGCGCCGGCTCCTGGGTCCCGGATAAGCGCTTCGCGCCTTCCGGGATGACGAGTGATGAATGATTGAATTTCTCGGACCCGGTCCCGCTCAATTGAGTCCACACCCTAGCGCCTCAGGGCCACTTCACCTCGGGCGGCATGGAGCTGAGGATCGACTCGACGTTGCCGCCGGTCTTCAGGCCGAACATCGTGCCCCGATCGTAGAGCAGGTTGAACTCGACGTAGCGGCCGCGCTGGACCAGCTGCTGCTCGCGCTCTTCCGGCGTCCAGGCCTCGTTCATGCGGCGGCGCACCAGGGTCGGATAGATCTCCAGGAAGGCCCGGCCGACGTCCTGGGTGAAGGCGAAGTCGCGCGCCCAGTCGCCGCTGTCGTGATGGTCGTAGAAGATGCCGCCGATGCCGCGCGGCTCGTTGCGGTGGGGCAGGAAGAAGTACTCGTCGCACCAGGCCTTGTACTTGGCGTACCACTCCGGATCGTGCCTGTCGCAGGCGCGCTTGTAGGCGGCGTGGAAGTCGATGGCGTCGGGAAAGTCCTGCTGGCGCTGGTAGCCGAGCAGCGGGGTCAGGTCGCCGCCGCCGCCGAACCAGCCCTTGGTCGTGGCGATGAAGCGGGTGTTCATGTGCACGGCCGGCACGCGCGGATTGGTCATGTGCGCGATCAGACTGATGCCGGTGGCGAAGAACCGCGGGTCCTCGGCCGCGCCGGGCATGGTCTTGGCCATTTCCGGCGGGAAGGTCCCGAACACCGTCGAGACGTGGACGCCGACCTTCTCGAACAGGCGGCCGTGCATCATGCCCATCACCCCGCCGCCGCCGGCCGGGCGATCCCACGGCTTCAGCGTAAAGCGGCCCGGCGTGTCGCCGTAGAGCTCGGCGGGGGCCTCGTTCTCCAGGGTCTCGAAGGCGGCGCAGATCTGGTCGCGCAGGTTCTCGAACCAGGCCTTCGCGCGGGCCTTGCTGGCGTCGAGGTCGGAAAGGGTGTCGGCTTGTTGCGTCATGGAACCGGCTTAAGCCCAAGCCCGGACCTTCGCAAATCCGGGCAGGCGCATAAGGGGTTTTGCGGAAGACATAGATCAAGAATGAGACCTGGCTCCAAGGAAACCCTCTCTCTTAGAGAGAGGGAGGGGCCCGCCGCGCAGCGGTGGGAGGGTGAGTGGTTTCGCCCTCACGGAAAAATCCCGATTCCTTTGATTGAAAAGGCGGGAGCGCAACGTCCAGGCTTTGCTGATGGACAGGACCGCCTACGCCCGCCGCCTTCGCCAGAAGCAGACCCTGGCGGAAAAGACGCTTTGGACCCTTGTCCGCAACCGTCGGCTCTCAGGCTTCAAGTTCATGCGGCAGATCGCTATCGACCGCTATTTCGCGGACTTCATCTGCGAGGCGGGCAAGCTGATCGTGGAACTCGACGGCGCGGCTCATGACGGTCGCGAAGCCTACGACCACCAGCGCACCGAAAGGTTGGAGCAGCTTGGATACGTGGTGTTGAGGTTCCACAACGAGCGGGTTCTGGCCGATCCCGGCGGGACCACCGACGAGATCCTGGCTGCGCTCCGGTCGGCCAGGCCGTAACCACCCACCCTCCCACGCCTTGCGGCGCGGGCCCCTCCCTCTTTCTAAGAGAGAGGGATTCCGAATGGGACCTGGCGGCTGAAAAACAAAAGGCCCGGGATCGCTCCCGGGCCTTCCGTTCTTCAAAGGCTAGAAGCCTTACTTGCCGGCGGCGGTGAGCGCGCTCATCAGTTCCGGCACGGCGGCCTTGTAGTCGGCGACCAGGCCGTAGTCGGCGACCTGGAAGATCGGCGCGTCGGCGTCCTTGTTGATCGCGACGATCACCTTGGAGTCCTTCATGCCGGCCAGGTGCTGGATGGCGCCCGAGATGCCCACGGCGATGTAGAGCTGCGGGGCGACGACCTTGCCGGTCTGGCCGACCTGGTAGTCGTTCGGGGCATAGCCCGCGTCGACCGCCGCGCGCGAGGCGCCGACGGCGGCGCCCAGCTTGTCGGCCAGGGGCTCGATGACCGCCTGGAACTCTTCGGCCGAGCCCATGGCGCGGCCGCCCGAGACGACGATCTTGGCCGCGGCCAGTTCCGGACGGTCCGACTTGACCATCTCTTCGCTGACGAAGCGGGTCTTGGCCGCGTCGGCGCCCGAGACGCTCTCGACCGAGGCCGAGCCGCCTTCACCCGCCGCCGCGAAGGCGGTCGGACGCACGGTGATCACCTTCTTGGCGTCGGACGACTGGACGGTCTCCAGCGCGTTGCCGGCGTAGATCGGACGCACGAAGGTGTCGGCCGACACCACCTCGACGATGTCGCTGATCGGGGCGACGTCGAGCTTGGCGGCGATGCGCGGGGCGAAGTTCTTGCCGCCGGCGGTGGCCGGGACGAGGATCGCGTCGTAATTGCCAGCGAGCGCCAGGGCGGCCTCGGCCTGGGCTTCGGCGATGCCGTGACCCAGGGCGTCGCTCTCGGCGGTCAGCACCTTGCGCACGCCGGCGATCTTGGCCGCTTCGGCCGCGACGGCCGAGACGCCCGAGCCCAGGACCAGCACGTCGACGTCGCCCGACAGCTTCAGGGCGGCGGTGACGGTCTTGTGGGTGCCGTCGCGCAGGTGCGCGTTGTCGTTGTCGGCGATGACGAGAACGGCCATTACAGCACCCCCGCGGTCGTGAGCTTGGAGACGAGGTCGGCGGCGGACTCGACCTTGACGCCCGCCGAACGCTTGGCGGGCTCGGTGACCTTGACGACGGTCAGGCGCGGGGCGACGTCGACGCCGTAGTCGGCGACGGTCTTCTGCGCGATTTCCTTCTTCTTGGCCTTCATGATGTTGGGCAGAGACGCATAGCGCGGCTCGTTCAGGCGCAGGTCGGCGGTGACCACGGCCGGCAGGTCGACGTCGAGGGTCTGCAGACCGCCGTCGACTTCACGGGTGACCTTGGCCGACGAGCCCGAGATCTCGATCGCCGAGGCGTAGGTCGCCTGCGGCCAGTCGAGCAGGGCCGACAGCATCTGGCCCACGGCGTTGTTGTCGCCGTCGATGGCCTGCTTGCCCATCAGCACCAGGCCCGGCTGCTCCTCGGCCACCACGGCCTTCAGGAGCTTGGCCACGGCCAGCGGCTCGAGGTCGGCGTCGCTGGTGATCAGGATGCCGCGGTCGCCGCCCATGGCCAGCGCCGTGCGGATGGTTTCCTGGGCTTGAGCCGGGCCGATCGAGACGATGACCACCTCGGTGGCCGCGCCCTTTTCCTTGAGGCGCACGGCCTCTTCGACCGCGATCTCGCAGAACGGGTTCATCGACATCTTGACGTTCGCCAGGTCGACGCCCGTCTGGTCGGCTTTCACCCGAGCCTTCACGTTGTAATCGATAACCCGTTTGACCGGGACCAGAACCTTCATCGGTCTACGCCGCCTCCTGGCTGCTTCTCTTTCGAGGTTTCCCCTGCTTGGACAACCGACTTAGCGTGTCCTCCCAGGTTTGCAAGTTTCCCCTGACGTAAGCGTAATGCGCTTTCTCAAGGATCATTCAAACAAATGTACGACACCTTTCGCGGTCCGTCTGCGCGCTCGCGCGCTCCGGCCCGCGAAATGGGGCTAGCCACATAGCGCGGCCGGTGCTTAAGACGCCGCCATGAACCGCGCCATCAACCGCCTGAAGATCATCTTCATCGGAATCTTCCTCGCCAGCATCGTCGGCGTGTTCGGCTACCACTATCTGTGGGTCTGGCCGAAGGCCAAGTGCGAGGCGCGCGGCGGCGCGTGGGCCGGCAAGTGGCTGAAGTGCGCCACGATCTATCCGATCGAGAACTTCACCGGCCGCCCGGCCGACCTGCCGGCGATCAACACCGACACCTCCAAGATGGAAGGCCCGTCGGTCCGGAACCCGGAAAAGAAGTAGAGGCCGCTATTCGGGCGAGGGTTCGCCCTCGCCATGGTCGCCCTCGCCTCGCTTGGCGGCCTTGGCGGCGGCTTTCTCGGCGGCTTTCTCCGCGGCCTTGGCCGCCTTCTGACGCTCGCGTTCCTGACGCTCGAAATTGTAGTTCGGCTTGCGGGCCATGCGGCTCCCCTTCGTAGACAGACCGCCCTGCGCTGAAAGCGCTGTCGGACGTCCTTGCGTTCCTAACCTTCGCCGTGTTCGGGCGGAAAGGTCCAGACACCAGGGAGCGAACGGCCAAGCTGAGCGTTCCGTATTCATGCGTAAAAGTTCAGCCGTTCCGCGTACGGGCCAAGGCGCCCTCACCATCGCCCGCCAGAGCCAGGAGATCGCCTTCTCGCTGCTGGTCTCCAGCGGCCCGGCGGGCCGCCGCACCGGCAAGGGCAGCCTGACCGGCGAGCCCGAGGCCATGCGCCGCGCCTTCCGCGCCGGCGACGCCCGCCTGACCCTCGACGACGGCACCGAGCACCAGATCGCCATCGTCGCCCACAGCGAAGGCGACGGCACGGCGTACTTCGAGCTGCGCTGAAACTCTCAAATCCTTCGTCATCCCGGAAAGCGCGCAGCGCTTATCGGGGACCCAGGAGACTGGGCTCGGCTCAGGGTTCGCCGCCCGGCGGCGGCCGACGCATTGCGGCGGCCCCTGGGTCCCGGCTCTAACGCCCGCTTTCGCGCGCGTCCGGCCGGGATGACGACTTGAGGTGAACTCAGGCCCGCAGCTTGCCGGCCACCATCTGGCCGCTGAACGGGTCGCGTTCCAGTTCGTAGGCGATCGCCTGGCCATCCTCGAGCGGCGGCAGGCCGGCCTTCTCGACGGCCGCGGCGTTGACCCGGATCTCGGCGCCGTCGTCGCCGTCGGGCGCGATGGAGCCGAAGCCCTTGGCGGTGTCGAACCACAGTACCGTGCCCGTCGCCATGCGGACGCCCCTCGTCAACCGTCGCGATGGACGCGACTATGACGAGGTTTCACCGCTCGGCAAGCGCCTCAGCGTGCGGCCAGCGGCCAGACCAGGGCGATCAGGGCCGGGGCGACCAGCAGGATCAGCAGGGAAAGCGGCGCGCCCAGCCGGGCGTAGTCGCCGAACCGGTAGCCGCCGGGCCCCAGCACCAGGGTGTTGCACTGGTGGCCGACGGGGGTGAGGAAGTCGCAGCCCGCCCCCACCGCCACGGCCATCAGGAACGGATCGGGACTCAGCCCCAGGCGCTCGGCCAGCCCCAGGCCGATCGGGGCGACGATCAGCACGGTGGCGGCGTTGTTGAGGAAGGGCGTGGCCAGCATCGCCACGGCCATCATCGCCGTCAGGGTCAGCAGCGGCGGCAGGCCGTCGAAGGCGCCCGACAGCCAGGCGGCGATCAGGTCGGTGCCGCCGCTCTTCTGGATGGTGTCGCTGACCGGGATCATCGCCGCCACCAGCACCAGCACCGGCCCCTCCAGCGAGGCGTAGGCCTCGCGCATGCGCAGCGCGCCGGCGGCCACCACCAGCACGGCGGCGGCGAAGAAGCCGGCCGCCACCGGCAGCACGCCCAGCGCCACCAGGATCATCGCCCCGGCCAGGATGGCGGCGGGCAGCAGGGCGTGGCGCACGCCGCCCAGCCGCACCTCGCGCTCGGCCAGCGGCAGGCAGCCCAGCGTCTGCAGCGCCCCGGGCAGCTGCTGCTCGCCGCCCTGCAGGACCAGAATGTCGCCGGCCTTCATGCGGATGGTCGCCAGCCGCCCGGCCAGGCGGTAGCCGGCGCGGCTGACGCCCAGCAGGTTGACGCCGTAGGTCTCGTTGAGGGCCAGGCCCCTGGCGGTCTTGCCGATCAGGTCGCTCTCGGCGCCGATCACCGCCTCGACCACCCGCACCTCGTCGGTCGGCTCGTCCATGACCACCGGCCGGCTGGCGTCGGACAGGCGCAGCCGCGCCTTGACGATCAGCTCGTTCAGCGCCTGCTGCTGGCCCTCCAGCAGCAGCACGTCGCCGGGCTGGATCTTGCGGTTGACGTGCGGCGAGGCGATCCGCTCGCGGCCGCGCAGTATGGCCACCACCGCCACGGCCTCGTCGGCCGCGCGCTTGAGGTCGCCGACGCGGTCCTGCTCGAAGCTCCAGCCGTCGGGGATCTCGACCTCGGTGACGTAGGCGTTGGCGGCCAGGGCCGCGTCGATGTCGACCGCTGCGGTGCGGCCGGCCGGCAGCAGGCGGTAGGCGAAGGCGAGATAGGCGATGGCCATCACCGTCAGGGCCGCGCCCACCGGCATGAAATCGAACATGGCGAACGGCTTGCCCAGGGCCTCCTGCCGCACCTCCGAGACGATGATGTTGGGCGAGGTGCCGACCAGCACGGCCAGCCCGCCGACCAGCGAGCCGAACGACATCGGCATCAGGATGCGCGAGGCCGGCACGCCCGTGTTCCTGGCCAGCCGCAGGGCCGAGGGCATCATCAGGGCCAGGGCCCCGACGTTCTTGGTGGCCATCGACAGCACCGCGGTGATCGCCGCCAGCACCGGCGCCTGGCTGCGGGCGGTCTTCAGCCGCGGCAGCAGCGGGGCCATCAGGGTGTCGACGATGCCCGAGCGCGACACCGCCGCGCTCAGCACCAGGGCGCTGGCGATAATGATGACGATGTCGTTGGAAAAGCCCGAAAAGGCGCTCTTCAGCGGGATCAGGCCCGACACCACCCCCACCGCCAGGGCGCCCACGGCGATCAGGTCGTAGCGCCAGCGGCCCCAGACGAAGCACAGCACGGTGGCGCCCACCAAGGCGAAGGACAGTCCCTGCTGCAACGTCACCCCTGGCGCCCTCCCCCGAAGCTTGGCTCTTGAGGAGGTAACGGGCGGAGCCGGGATATGTTCAGATCAGACCGGCTCCTGCGACGTCCAGCAGCTCTTGAGGCCGGCCGCGGCGTTGGCCCACCATTCGGCCACGGGCGAGTCCATGTTGCCCTCGATCGTGATCGCGACAGCCGCCTGGCCCGCCCCCGTCCGCGCGCCCTCGTTCCAGAAAGCGTGGAAGATTCCGTCTATGAGCATGGGCTTCAACGTCTCGACGCCCAGGCTGGGCACCTCTGGGCGAACCGGCGGCAGGGCCTCCATCGCCTCCAGCGCCGTCTTAACGGCCGGGCAGGTTCGGGAGTCGGCCCACACCAGGCCCTTGTTCCCGCCCAGGTCGCCGAACGCGCGCCGGATGACCCAGCGGCGGGCGCCGTCGGGCTCGCGGACGGCGTAGAAGCCGTTCGAGGTCCAGAACTGACCGAGCGCGGCGACCTGGTCCAGCGTCGCGAAGGGCCTCTCGTTCCGGTGCGGGATCGTGCGCCCCGCCGCGCGGGCGGCGGCGGCCTGAGCCCTGACCTCGTCGGAGGAAGCGGCATGGACCGCGCCTGCGGACACAGTCGCCAGAGCCGCCCCCAGCAAGGCGCCAAGCGTCGCGCGCCTCAAACCGCCATGCCCTGGACCACCGCCTTCAGGCGCTCGATCACCGACAGCTTGTCCTCGATGAAGTCCTGGTCGATCCACCAGATCTCGACCTCGCGCATGACCTCGCCGACCAGCGGCCCCTTGGGCACGCCGGCGCGCATCACCTCGGCGCCGGTCAGCGGGAAGGTCGGCGGATCCCAGTTCTCGGCCAGGGCCAGCAGGCCGCGCCACTGCGAGGTGGTGGCCGGGCGGGTCGAGCCGGCCCAGGCCAGCTTCACCCGGTCGGTGAAGGTGCGCAGGCTGAGCGCGTAGACGGCGCGGCGGGCCTCGCGCGGGCTCATCCACGAGACGATGCGCGGCGAGGTCCCGACCGCCTCGATCAGACGCTCCTTGAGGGCGTTCGACAGCCGCAGGCGCTCGGCCAGCTCGCGGGCCAGCACGCCGTCGTCGGGGATCATGGCGGCCAGGCGCAGCTCGACGTCGTTCTCGAACAATTGCTCGGTCTCGATCGCCACCAGACCCTCGAGGCGCGCCAGCGACTTGACGAACGGCAGGATGGCCGCGAGCACGCCGGTGGCCGCCATCAGCCGCAGGGCCGGACGCGGGTCCTCGGCCGCCAGCAGCTTGAGGATCTCCTTCTGGGTGCGCTCGGCGGCGCGGCCCGAGACCAGGCCTTTAAGCGCCTTGCAGGCGGCCAGGGCCTTCTGGTCGGGCTCGCCCTTGCCGTACCAGGCCTGGAAGCGGAAGAAGCGCAGGATGCGCAGATAGTCCTCGCGGATGCGGGTCATCGGCTCGCCGACGAACACCACCCTGCCGTCCTTGGCGTCCTGCACCCCGTGGCCGGTGGGGTCGTAGAGCCGCCCCTCGCCGTCGACATAGAGGGCGTTGAAGCGGAAGTCGCGGCGCTGGGCGTCCTCTTCCCAGGCGTGGGTGAAGGCCACCACCGCCCGGCGGCCGTCGGTGGAGACGTCGCGGCGCAGGGTGGTGATCTCGAACGGGATCTTGCCCGACACCGCCGTCACCGTGCCGTGGTCGACGCCGGTGGGGATGGCCTTCAGCCCGGCCTCGCCCAGGGCCTCGATCACCTGGTCGGGCGTCAGGGTGGTGGCGATGTCGATATCGTCGACCGGCTTGTTCATCAGGGTGTTGCGCACGCAGCCGCCGACGAAGCGGGCGCAGCCCGGACGGCCCTTGGCCTCCAGGGCGGCGATCACCGCCTTGGTCTCGGGCCATGCCATCCACGGCGGCTGGCCGATGGTCTGGGTTTCCACGCGACATCCCCCTTTACGCAACGGCAGGCCGCCGCCCGTCGGCGCGGGCGGGACGTCCTGCTTTCAAACGACTATTTCAGGGAAAGGACCAGCCCGCCAAGAGCGGAAACGCCGTCGTCCCCAACTGTCGGCGATAGCGATCTGGCCTGCACCCAAAGGCCGTCATCCCGGCCGTAGCGAAGCGGAGAGCCGGGACCCAGGGGCCGGCGCAGTACGCCGGCGACCGCCTGAGCGGTTGCATCAATCTCAGAGCCCCCCCTGGGTCCCGGGTCTTCGGACCGCTACGCGGCCCTACGCCCGGGATGACGAGTTTTGGGGGCTTAGAAACCGGAGGCTTACGCCTCGACGGGCGCGCTCTCGGGGTGCAGCCGCTCGTACAGCGCCCGCAGCATGCCGGCCGTCGCGCCCCAGATGAACCGCTCGTTCCACGGCATGGCGTAGAAGAACCGCCGGCCCGTGGGCGTGTCGCGGTGCTGGCGCTGGTGGTTGGCCGGATCCATCAGGAAGTCGAACGGCGTCTCGAACACGTCGGCCACCTCGTCGGGATTGGCGACCAGCTCGCAGTCGGGGTCGACGAACCCGACCACCGGCGTGACATGGAAGCCGGTCACCGTCGCGTAGCCCTGGATCAGGCCGGCCACCTCGACGAAGCGGGGATCCAGGCCCACCTCCTCGTTGGCCTCGCGCAGGGCCGTGCCCCACGGCGTCTCGCCGGGATCGCAGCGGCCGCCGGGAAAGGCGATCTGGCCGGTGTGGCTGCGCAGGGTGTCGGAGCGGCGGGTGAGGATGACGTTCAGGCTCTCGGGCCGCTGCACCAGGCCGATCAGCACCGCGGCCGGGCGCAGGGCGTGGGGATTGTCGATCCTCAGGCCCGGATTGAGGTCGAAGTCCGAACGCCAGTCGTTCTTCAGGCAGGGATCGTAGGCCTCGATCGGGTCGAGGCGGCTCTTGATGAAGGCCCGCCGGGCGGCGGCGTCGGTCTGGGGGATCATGCGGGACCGACCTGGAACCAGGCGCCGTTCGAGGCCACGCCGAAGCGCGGGCCGCCTTCCGTGTCGCGCTCGGTCGCCATCTCGACCAGCTCGTAGAACACCGGCCGGGCGATCAGCGCCTCCAGCCCCCGCCGCACGTGGACGTAGGGGCGCGGCTCGCCGGTGGCCGGATCCTCCTCGACGCGGATGGCGTGATCGGGACCGGCCTCGACCGTGTCGCCGACATTGGTGAGGAACCGCAGGACCTCGCCGTCGCGGTCGACGCGCACGGCGACGAACGGCGCGTCCTCGACCGTGATCTTCATCTTCTCGACCGGCGTGACCAGGTGAAAGCCGTCGGGATCGCGCCGCAGGATGGTCGAGAACAGCCGCACCAGGGCCTCGCGGCCGATCGGCGTTCCCTCGTGGAACCAGACCCCGTCCCTGGCGATGCGGATGTCGATGTCGCCGCAGTGGGGCGGGTTCCACAGATGCACCGGCGGCAAGCCTCGCTCGCCGGCTGCTTTCGCGGCCTGAACGACGCCGTCGAGTCCGGTGCGGGCTGTGTCGGAGGGCATGGCCCTCAGTTAGGTCATGCGAGCGCCCGGCTCAAGCAATGCCGTCGGTTCTCGCCCTCAGGCGACTTCGACGCGCCCTTGCAGGCCTTCGTCGCCGCCCGGGACCAGGGCTTTCAGCAGCACCCGGCGCTGGTCGGCCGGGCCGGGCATCACGACCTTGGCGGCCGGGGCGGCCGAAAAGCCGATGCGGCTGAAATAGGGAGCGTCGCCGACCAGCAGCACGGCGCGCCAGCCGGCCTGCCCGGCCGCCTGGCAGGCGGCCTCGACCAGGGCCTGGCCCAGGCCCGCGCTGCGCTGCTCGGAATCCACGGCCAGCGGACCAAGGAAGGCGACCGCCTGGCCGCCGATGGTCACCGGCCACAGGCGCACGCTGCCGATGACCGTCCGCCCACGGAGGGCCACGAACGAGCAGTCGTCGAGCTTGGCGTTGGTCTCGCGCAGCCGCTCGGACGACTTGGCGAAGCGGCCCGGCCCGAAGGCGCGGTCGACCAGGGCCTCGACGGCGGCGGCGTGGTGCGGGGCCTCGATCTGGATCGAGGGAGCGTCTTGCGGAACGAGAGCGGCGGAGGAAGCGGTCATGAACGACGAAGATCCGGGGTGCGAACGGGGGTTTATCCCCGGTGCGTGACGCGGCCGCGACGGCCGACGTCCCCGGGGGCGTCAGGCGCGGAGGCTGGTCCGCGCGGCGCAGGTTCGTCGTTGGCGTCGCATCGGCGGCGCTCTCCCGTGGCAGAGGCGCGCGGCATAGGGCCGTATGACCCCCGCGTCAACGAAATCGACGGCCTTATGAGACAAACGCGATTGCGACGCTTCGTCTCAAGGAGCAGGGTCCGCGCCGAAATGTCAGACCCCTCCGCCCTCCCCGCCGATCCCGACACCTCGACCCGCGCCCTGCTGCGCGAGCGTGACTACCTGCTGTTCTGGGGGGCGCGGTTCGTCGGCACCCTGGGCGTGCAGATCCAGGCCGTGGCCCTGGGCTGGCAGGTCTACGCCATCGCCCGCATGACCCATTCGGTCGGCGCGTCGGCCTTCATGGTCAGCATGATCGGCCTGGCCCAGTTCGTGCCGCTGTTCCTGCTGACCCTGATCGCCGGCGAAACGGCCGACCGCCGCAACCGCAAGCACATCGCCATGATCACCCTGGCGATCGACACGGTCAGCGTGCTGGTGCTGTTCTACATGGCCGTGCGCGGCATCCACGAACTGTGGCCGATCTTCACCATGGCGGTGTTCTTCGGGGCCAGCCGGGCCTTCATGTCGCCCGCCGTCAGCGCCATGGGGCCAATGCTGGTGCCGCGGCCGCTGCTGCCGCGCGCCATCGCCTGGAACTCGCTGGCCTGGCAGAGCGCCTCGATCGCCGGCCCGGCCCTGGGCGGCCTGCTTCTGGCGCACTCGGCGGGCCTGGCCTTCGGCGGCGCGGCCGTCCTCTACGTCGTCGGCCAGGGGCTGCTGGCGGCGATCCGCAAGTCGACCACGCCCGAGCTCCAGCCCGGCTCGCGCCTTGAGCTGATCAAGGAGGGGCTGGCCTATGTGTGGAACAACAAGATCGTCTTCGGCTCGATCTCGCTGGACCTGTTCGCGGTGATCCTGGGCGGCGCCACGGCCCTGCTGCCGGTCTTCGCCCGCGACGTGCTGCACATCGGCCCCAGCGGCTTTGGCCTGCTGCGCGCCTCGCCGGCCATCGGCGCGACCGTGGTGGCCATCTACCTGGCCAGCAACCCGATCCGCCGCCACGCCGGCCGGATCATGTTCGCGGGCGTGGCGGTGTTCGGCGCGGCCACCGTCGTCTTCGGCCTGTCGAACCTGGTCTGGCTGTCGGTGGCGGCCCTGGCGGTGCTGGGCGGGGCCGACATGCTGTCGGTCTATGTCCGCCAGACCCTGGTGCAGCTGGTCACCCCCGACGCCATGCGCGGGCGGGTCTCGGCGGTCTCGGGCGTGTTCATCAGCGCCTCCAACGAACTGGGCGAGGTCGAGAGCGGCGCCGTCGCCTGGCTGCTCGGCCCGGTCGGGGCTGCGGTGTTCGGGGGCCTGGGCGCCATCGGCGTCACCGGCCTGTGGGCCTGGCTGTTCCCCGCGCTGCGCAAGGCCGACCGGATGGAGTAGGCGGCCTGGCCGTGCGTCCTTCGAGGCCCGCTGCGCGGGCGCCTCAGGATGAGGACGCTGGTAGTGCTGACTTCCTCATCCTGAGGTGCGAGGCGCAGCCGAGCCTCGAAGGACGCACCGCCCTCTCAGCCCGCCGCCAGTCGCTCCAGCGCCTCGCCGGTCATCCGCCGCACGGTCCACTCGTCCATCGAGGCCGCGCCCAGGCTGTCGTAGAAGGCGATCGACGGTGCGTTCCAGTCGAGCACCGCCCATTCCAGGCGACCCAGGTTCTGCGCCACGCAGCGACGGGCCAGGTTGGCCAGCAGCGCCTTGCCCGCCCCGGCGCCCCGCGCCGACGGCCGCACGAACAGATCCTCAAGATAGATTCCGTGCCGGCCCACGAAGGTCGAGTAGTTGTAGAACCACAGGGCCAGACCCACCGGCTCGCCGTCGATCTCGGCTATGTCGCAGAAGGCTTTGGGCGCGTCGCAGAACAGCGCGGCCTCGATGTGGGCTTGCGTGGCCTCCACCTCGTGCAGCAGCTTCTCGTACTCCGCCAGGTCGCGGACGAACGACAGGATCAGGGCGGCGTCGGCGGGCGCGGCGGGACGGACGGTGACGGGCATGGCGGTTTCGGAAGACTTCCTGGAGTTCGTGCTGGAGCAGCTGGCCCCGGCGGGACAGCTGAAGCCCAAGCGGATGTTCGGCGGGGTCGGTCTCTACGCCAGCGGCCTGTTCTTCGCGATCCTCGACGACGACACCCTCTACCTCAAGGGCGACGCCGCGCTGAAGCCCGCGTTCGAGGCCGCCGGGAGCCATCCCTTCGATCCCTTCGGCGAAGGCAAGCCCATGGCCTACTGGAGCGCCCCGGCCGAGGCCATGGACGATCCGGAGCTGCTGGTGGAGTGGGCGCGAAGGTCGATGGCCGTGGCGGCGCGGAAGAAGCGCTAGTAGCAACCTCTCCCCATGGGAGAGGTGATCAAGCTCTAACCGATCACCACCCCCGGCGGCGGGACGCTGTCTTCGGGGACGAAGAAGTCGGGCATCAGGGTGGCGGCGGGATCGACGCGGTACTTGTCGAACTCGCGCACGCCCTCGCCGTAGAGGAAGGTGTCGTCGATCAGGAACTGGCCGGTGAATTCGCGCGAGGGCTTTTCGAAGATCGCGTGGGCGGCGTCGGCCATGATCTCGGGCGTGCGGCAGTGGCGCAGGCCTTCCTCGCCGGTCAGGGCGAACTGGATGGCGGCGGTGGCGATGCCGGTGCGAGGCCACAGGGCGTTGAAGGCGATCCCGTCGCTCTCGAACTCCTTGGCCATGCCCAGCACGCACATCGACATGCCGAACTTGGCCATGGTGTAGGCCACGTGGCCGCCGAACCACCGCGGGCTCATGTCGAGCGGCGGCGACAGCATCAGCACGTGCGGGTTGGCGGCCTTCTTCAGGTGCGGGATGCAGGCCTTCGACGTCAGGAACGTGCCGCGCGTATTGACCTGGTGCATCAGGTCGTAGCGCTTCATGTCGGTCGACAGCGTGCCGGTCAGCGAGATGGCCGAGGCGTTGTTGACGAGAATGTCGATGCCGCCGAAGCGCTCGACCGCCTGGTCGACGGCCGACTGCACGCTGGCCTCGTCGCGCACGTCGACCACCAGCGGCAGGGCCTGCCCGCCGGCAGCGGCGATCTCGTCGGCGGCGGTGTAGATGGTGCCGGGCAGCTTGGGGTGCGGGTCGGCGGTCTTGGCCGCGACCACGATGTTGGCCCCGTCGCGCGCGGCCCGCAGGGCGATGGCCAGGCCGATGCCCCGGCTGGCCCCGGTGATGAACAGCGTCTTGCCCGAGAGGCTCATGGCGCTCCCTCCTTGTTGATTGCCGCCACCCTAAGGCCGAACACGCCCCTCTTGCAGCCCCGCGATTCTCGCAACATATAAAGTTACAAGATCAGCGACGATTGGGAGCCCGCATGCGCGACGAAGACGGATCCAAGCACTTCCTGGCGGCCTTCTCCGACCCTGCCGCCGTGGCGCGCTACGCCGAGGGACCGCCGCGCTTCGTGCCGGGCTTCCACGACCTGCACCGGATGTGCGGCGTGATGCTGGCCGAGCGCGCGCCGGATGACGCCCGGGTGCTGGTGGTCGGCGCCGGCGGCGGGCTGGAGCTGAAGGCGCTGGCGCAAATGCATCCGGGCTGGACCTTCGTCGGCGTCGATCCGGCCGGCGAGATGCTGCGCGGCGCCCGGCGGCTGCTGGGTCCGCTGAACGACCGGGTCGAGCTGGTCGAGGGCTATGTCGAGGACGTGGCGGCGGAAGGCTTCGACGCGGCGACCTGCCTGCTGACCCTGCACTTTCTGGGTCATGACGAGCGCCTGCGCACCGAGCGCGAGATCCGAAAGCGCCTGAAGCCCGGCGCGCCGTTCGTCGCCGCCCACGGCAGCTTTCCGCAAGGTCCCGGCCAGCGCGACGCCTGGCTCGACCGCTACGCCGCCTTCGCCGTCGCCTCGGGCTTCGATCCGGTGCAGGCCAGGGGCGCGCGCGACGCCGTCGCCGCCAGCGTCAACATGATCGCCCCGGAGGAGGACGAGGCCATATTGCGCGCGGCGGGCTTCACCGACGTGACCCCGTTCTACGCGGCCTTCACCTGGCGGGCCTGGGCGGCCTATGCGTGAGGGCGGGCGGCGGTCTACCTGTCCGTCGGCGCTTCCCATGGCGCGGGGACGTCCGCCGCGCGCCAGCAGGGCTCCAGCACGGCCGCCAGGCTTTGCGCCCAGACGGCGGGCGAGTTCTCGGCCAGCCAGCCGCGATAGGTGGTCAGGCGGGCGTACTGCTGAATCTCGATCTTCACGATGTCGGCGTGCAGCACAAGGTTCAACTCGTCGGTCGGCTGGGGATCGGCGACCGCCTCGGGGACCCAGACGGCTTCGGCCGACCTCTTCAGGACCTCTGCAGCCCCGGGGCAGGTTCGAAGGTCGGCCTCGACCCATTCGGGCTTGATCTGGCTCAGGGCCGCGCGGATCTGGGCCGGGGTCGTCGCCTTGCGCTCAACGAGTTGTCCGACCAGTCGCACCCCGCGCTGGCGCGGCCGGGCCATCCCGTCCGGCGCCGGCGCGCGCACCATCCGCGCCCTGAGGCGGGACGCGCACTTGTCCTTGGGCTGCTTCTCGTCGTCGACGCAGCCTTTGGCGACGGCGATCGCATGGACCGGCCAGCCGTAGTCGTCGCCGGTGTAGGTGATCCGCAGGATCGAGCGGTCCTTGACGAGGGGCGAGGGAAAGAAACGCGAAGGGTCGAAGGCGATGTCGCGGACCGCCTCGCGGACGTCGGCGACGGACGGCTCCCGGGCCTCGCCTGTCTGGGCGGGGGCGGCCTGGTCCGGGGCCGGGCCGGCTTGGGCCGCCTGGCCGAAGACGATGATCGCGAGCCCGAGGGCGAGGGTCGAGAGGCGCATGACCACGACCTTGCCTTACGGGCGGCGACGTCCGCAATGGCCCGCCGCGGCGCATCCGCCGTTCGCTCAGGCCTGCGCCCCATCGGGCGGCGAGGGCGGCCGCGACGCCGCCCCCGCGCCTCCCCGCCCAAGGGCCCTGCCCGATTTCAGCGGCGGCAGTTCGTAGTCCAGGCGGACCACGCCCATGGCCAGCGAGGCCGCGCCGCGCAGGACGAGGCCCCTGGGCGCGCCGCTGCGTTCGGGAAACAGCGGCGTCCCCTCGCCCAGCAGCACCGGCGCGATCAGCAGCGACAGGCGGTCGAGCGCGCCCTGGTCGGCGAAGGCGGCCAGCAGGCCCGCCCCGCCCACCACCCAGGCGTCGCCGTCGTCGAGGTCGCGCAGGCGCTCGACCAGGGCCGGCAGCCCCTCGCGCCAGAACCTGACGCCGCGCTGCACCGGGTCGCCCCGCCGCGAGGTGACGACGAAGCCGCGCTTGCCGGCATAGGGCCAGCCCATGCCGAGGCTGGGGATCTGGTCATAGGTGGAGCGCCCCATGACCACGGTGCCCACCAGGTCGATGAAGGCGCCGTAGCCGGGATCCACCTTGCGGAACGGGGCCAGCCACTCGACCCCGCCGGCCGCGTCGGCGACCCGGCCGTCGAGGCTGGACGCGATGAACCCGCGGATCAGCGCCATGCCTTCCCTGCCCCATCGTCCCCGGCGACCGCCGCACTTCGCGTCTCGGTCGAGTCCACGATAGAGAACAATTGCAGAACATCAAGCACTGTTAACCGATTTTCGAATCGCGATTAACCAGTGGCTAACCATGACCGTTCATTCCCGGGTAACCACGGGACTCCATGATTCCGTTGGGTGTTTTGCAAGGAAGCGGACATGTCGTTCGGGCCGGAAACCATCATTCAGGGCGATTGCATCGAGGCGATGAACGCCCTGCCCGAGAAGTCGGTCGACCTGATCTTCGCCGATCCGCCCTACAACCTTCAACTCGGCGGCGACCTGCTGCGTCCGGACAATTCCAAGGTCGACGCGGTCGACGACCACTGGGACCAGTTCGAGAGCTTCGCCGCCTACGACAAGTTCACCCGCGAGTGGCTGAAGGCCGCCCGCCGCGTCCTGAAGGACGACGGCGCGATCTGGGTGATCGGCAGCTATCACAACATCTTCCGCGTCGGCGTGGCGGTGCAGGACCTGGGCTTCTGGATCCTCAACGACGTCATCTGGCGCAAGACCAACCCGATGCCCAACTTCAAGGGCACCCGCTTCGCCAACGCCCACGAGACCCTGATCTGGGCCTCCAAGAGCCAGAACGCCAAGCGCTACACCTTCAACTACGACGCCCTGAAGATGGCCAATGACGAAGTGCAGATGCGCTCGGACTGGACCATCCCGCTGTGCACCGGCGAGGAGCGGATCAAGGGCGCCGACGGCGCCAAGGCCCACCCGACCCAGAAGCCCGAGGCCCTGCTCTACCGGGTGATCCTGTCGACCACCAAGCCGGGCGACGTGATCCTGGATCCGTTCTTCGGCGTGGGCACCACGGGCGCGGCCGCCAAGCGCCTGGGCCGCAAGTTCGTCGGCATCGAGCGCGAGGCCGAATATATCGAGCACGCCAGGACCCGCATCGCCCAGGTGACGCCGATCGCGCCGCAGGACCTGGAGGTCATGGGCAGCAAGCGCGCCGAGCCTCGCGTGCCGTTCGGCACCATCGTCGAGGCCGGCCTGCTGCATCCCGGCGACACGCTGTACTGCGCCAAGGGCGCCCACGCGGCCAAGGTGCGCCCCGACGGCTCGATCGCGGTCGGCGACCTCTCCGGTTCGATCCACAAGATCGGCGCCATGGTGCAGTCGGCCCCGGCCTGCAACGGCTGGACCTACTGGCACTTCAAGACCGACGCGGGCCTTGCTCCCATCGACGTGCTGCGCGCCCAGGTGCGCGCGGCCATGCCGCACGCCTGATCGCTTCGACGTGAAAGAAGGCCCCATCGGCGTTCGCCGCTACTGGACGATCGGCTGCCTGGCCATCGTGCTGACCATGCTGTGCGTCAGCGCCCTGCCGGACGTCGGCGCGGTGTGGATCTGGCTGGGCCGGGCGATCGAGCTGGTCGGCTGCGCCGTGCTGCTGGTCGTCGCCCGCCGTCGCCTGGGTCCGCGCGCCAACCTCGCCTTCATCGGGCCGGCCGTGGGCCTGGTGCTGGTCTGGGCGGTGCTGGGCTGGCTGCTGATCGGCGGCCCCAAGGGCTTCTCGGCGACCTTCGACGCCGCCGCCGCCATCGGCGCCTCGCTGCTGGGCCTGGAGATGGGCGCCCTGCTGCAGTTCCTGGTCGTCGGCTTCCTGGGCCAGGGCGGTAAGACCAGGGCCTAACTGCTCAACTGAGCGGAACCCGATACCCCAGCCCCTAATGTCATCCCCATATCTCCGACCGCCCAACTAGTCCGGCGTCGATCGCCTCCTCAGCCCAATCCCTGCCGAAGTTATTTGTATCACTCCTTATCGCTGCGCTATCGAAGGGGCAGCGAAGGAGATCGGGGCGATGAAGTACGCGGTTTGGAACAACAAGGGGGGCGTGGGAAAATCCTTCGTCACGTTCATTACGGCCTGCGAATATGCTCGCCAGCACCCTGATCGACGGGTGGTGATCGTCGATATGTGTCCTCAAGCGAACGTGAGCGAAGTCGTCTTGGGCGGAAACGGCAAAGGCGCCAAGAACCTCGAAGGACTGCTCTCAGCCCAGCCTCGGCGCACTATCGGAGGATACTTCGACGAGCGCATTTCGTCGCCCCACAAGATAACCGGGAACGAAACAAGCTACATTCTTCAAGCTCACAAATACAATACAAATTTGGATAGCAATATTTACCTTATTGCCGGAGACCCGTCTCTCGAAATTCAGGCAGAGGCCATAAACCAGATAGCAGGACAAACTCTGCCAAGCGATTCTTGGGCAAACGTTCACAAATGGCTCAAGGATCTCCTCGACGCCATTTCTAAAAAGTACGACAATGCAACATTCTTTATAGATTGCAATCCAAGTTTTGCCGCATACACAGAATTAGCAATAATTGCCGCCGACAGAATCATTGTTCCCTGCACAGCTGACGGGTCTTCCGCCCGAGCCATCAGCAATATTGGCCAGCTCATTTACGGGATAAACGTCCCGGCGGCTTACGCAAGCGTCAGCTTTTCAAAGCGCGCACATAACAACCACCTCGCGCTACCCACCATTCACTCCATTCCCCTAAATCGGAGCACTCAGTACGAGCAGAAGGCATCAAAAGCCTTTTCGGCTATGTACGACGCAATAAAACAAAGAGCCTCCGACCTCATGAAGACAAATAGCGCGATCTTCAGCTCAGCGAAAAACAAGCTATTCCTCGACCTCCCCGATGCGCATAGCGTCAGCGTCGTAACTTCACATCTCGGATTACCTCTTCACAAAATCAAACTTGGAAAATACACGATACACAGTAAAGATACCCAGGTTCCTAAGGATTCTCTAACTAGATACAAAGCTGCCTTCGACCAGTTGGTCGGACAACTTTGACCACACTCTCCCCGAACGGATAATGCTGACACGCTGTCCGCTCGGGGAGAGCGAACCCTGCGCCAGTCCCGCTTGACTCGCCGCCGACCGTCGATCATTGACCGCTTGACCCTCGCGGGAGACATCGGGATTCGATCCCGAGGCCGAAGGCGCAACCGCCCCGGAAACGCTCAGGCAAAAGGACCGCGCGGGTTTAGGAACGCTGGAAAGAAGCCTCCCGAAAGGGCGGCTCGCCGAAGGAGCAAGGCGCCCTCCCCCGAGACGGAGCGCGCCGGAATCTCTCAGGCCAAAGGGACAGCGGGGGCGCGACCAGCCGACAGACGTCGGCCGTCTCGCCGACCCCGTTTCGGAGCCCGCCGCGTGTCCACCGACGACCTCAAGAAGACCCCGCTGTTCGACGCCCACGTGGCGGCCGGCGCCCGCATGGTTCCGTTCGCGGGCTATTCCATGCCCGTGCAGTACAAGGACGGGGTGCTCAAGGAGCATCTCTGGACCCGCGAGCACGCGGGCCTGTTCGACGTCTCGCACATGGGCCAGGCGCGCATTCGCGGCGAAAACCCGGCCAGGAGCTTCGAGAAGGTGGTCTCGGCCGACTACCAGGGCCTGAAGGCCGGCAAGCAGCGCTACGGCGTGCTGCTGAACGCGGCCGGCGGCATCGTCGATGATTTGATGACCGCCCGTCCCGACGACGATGGCTTGTTCGTCGTGGTCAACGGCGCCTGCAAGGACAACGACTACGCCATCATCGCCGCCGCCCTCGAGGGCGAGGCGACGGTGACGCGCCTGGAAGACCGCGCGCTGCTGGCGCTGCAGGGCCCGCAGGCCGCCGCCGTGCTGGCCGCCCACGTGCCGGAAGCGGCCGAGATGGTGTTCATGGACGCCCGCGCCCTGACCGCCTTCGGGGTCGACGCCATCATCTCGCGCTCGGGCTACACCGGCGAGGACGGCTACGAGATCTCGGTGCCGGCGTCGGACGCCGCCCGCATCTGGAACACCCTGCTGGAAGACGAGCGCGTCAAGCCGATCGGCCTGGGCGCCCGCGACAGCCTGCGCCTGGAAGCGGGCCTGCCGCTCTACGGCCACGACCTGGACGAGACGGTCTCGCCGATCGAGGCGGGCCTGAACTTCGCCGTCGGCAAGAGCCGCCGCGAGGCCGGCGACTTCCTGGGCGCCGAACGGATCACCAAGGAACTGGCCGGCGACCTGGCCCGCGTCCGCGTGAACCTGAAGGTGCTGGAAGGCGCCCCGGCCCGCGAAGGCGCCGACATCGCCGACGCCGAGGGCAATGTCATCGGCAAGGTCACCAGCGGGGGCTTCGGCCCCAGCTTCGGCGGTGCCATCGCCATCGGTTTCGTGCCCCCGGCCTTCGCCGTGGTCGGCGAGACCCTGAAAGTCATCGTCCGGGGCAAGCCGGCGGCCGCGCTGGTCGTCGCCTCCCCGTTCGTTCCCACCCGTTACGTCCGCAAACTTTAGCCGACGCGACAGCCAAAAGTGGATGCCGGTTTGGCGTCCGTCGCGCCGCCAACATCAAGAGAGGGCCGAGAGATGCGTTTCACCAAAGATCACGAGTGGGTCGCCGTCGAAGGCGACATCGCCACCGTCGGCATCACCGCCTACGCCGCCGAGCAACTGGGCGACGTGGTGTTCGTCGAGGTTCCGGAAGTCGGCAAGACCGTCGGCCAGGGCGACCAGCTGGCCGTCGTCGAGAGCGTCAAGGCCGCCTCGGACGTCTACGCCCCGGTGTCGGGCGAAGTCGTCGAAGCCAACGCCGAACTGGCCGACGCTCCGGAAACCGTCAACGCCCTGCCGGAAGCCGGCGGCTGGTTCGCCAAGCTGAAGCTGTCCAACCCGGCCGAGGTCGACGCCCTGATGGACCGCGACGCGTACGAAGCGTTCCTGAGCACGCTCTGATCCGATGAGCTTCGACGTCTTTCTGCAGGCCTCCGACGCGACGCCCGACGGCCCTGATTTCGATCAGGCCGTCGAGGTCGTCCTGGCGTCGCTGGGCGCCCAGCGGAATGGCGTCGTGGTCGTCCTGCGAGACGGCGGCGGGTTCGAATGGTTCGACGGTATGGCCGCCCTGCGCGGCCTGACGCCGGGGACCTGCGACGTACTCTTCGCCATCGCCGAGGCCACCGCCTCGTTCATCCTGCCGACCGACGGCAAGGACCGAGCGCTGCGCACGCCGGGCAATCCCGGCCAGCCGCCCGAGGACTTCCTTCCCATCGAGCCGGTGGGAGACGCCATGGCGCTGTACGCCGCTCTGGCTCCTGCATTCGAGACCTGGTCGGACTATCGTGACCAGGCGCTAGCCGACCCCCCTCCCCGCAAGAAAAGCTGGCTCTCCCAGCTGTTCTCCAGACCCTAACGGCGGATACGTATGCGCTACCTCCCCCTGACCCCCGAAGACCGCGCCGACATGCTCGGCGTGATCGGCGCGGGCTCGATCGACGAGCTGTTCGTCGACGTGCCGGCCGTCGCCCGCCGCAGCGAGCCTGTGGACCTGCCCCATCACGCCGGCGAGATCGAGGTCGAGCGCGAGCTGCTGCGCCTGTCGCGCCGCAACCGTTCGGCGGCCGAGGGGCCGTTCTTCGTCGGGGCCGGGGCCTATCGCCACCACGTGCCGGCCACGGTCGACCACATCATCCAGCGGTCGGAATTCCTGACCAGCTACACGCCCTACCAGCCGGAAATCGCCCAGGGCACCCTGCAGGTGCTGTTCGAGTTCCAGAGCCAGGTCGCGGCCCTGACCGGCATGGATGTGGCCAACGCCTCGCTCTATGACGGCTCGACCGCCACGGCCGAGGCCGTGATGATGGCCCAGCGCGTCACCCGCAAGAACAAGGCCGTGCTGTCGGGCGGCGTCCATCCGCAGTATGTCGGCGCGGTCGAGACCCTGGCCCACGCCGCGGGCGTCGCCACCCTGCGCCTGCCGGCCGCCATCGACGCCGAGGATGCGGTGATCGCCGCCATCGACCAGGATACCGCCTGCGTCGTCGTGCAGACCCCCAACGTGTTCGGCACGGCCACCGACGTGACGAAGATCGCCGAGGCCGCTCATGCGGCCGGGGCCCTGCTGATCGTGGTCACCACCGAGGCCGTCTCGTACGGCCTGCTGAAGTCGCCGGGCGCCATGGGCGCCGACATCGCCGTGGCCGAGGGCCAGTCGATCGGCAACGGCCTGAACTTCGGCGGCCCCTATGTCGGCCTCTTCGCCTGCAAGGAAAAGTTCGTCCGCCAGGCCCCCGGCCGCCTCTGCGGCGAGACGGTGGACGCCGACGGCAAGCGCGGCTTCGTGCTGACGCTGTCGACCCGCGAGCAGCACATCCGCCGCGACAAGGCCACTAGCAACATCTGCACCAACAGCGGCCTGTGCGCGCTCGCCTTCTCGATCCACATGAGCCTGCTGGGCGAGCAGGGCTTGCGCCAGCTGGCCTCGCTGAACCACCAGAAGGCGCTGGCGACCGCCAAGGCCCTCGCGGCCATCCCCGGCGTCGAGATCCTCACCCCGCGCTTCTTCAACGAGTTCGCCGTGCGCGTGCCCAAGGACGCCGCCGAGGTCGTCGAGACCCTGGCCGCCCACGGCGTCATCGCCGGCGTGCCCTATTCGCGCCTGGAGCCGGGCGCGGGCCTGGACGACGTGCTGCTGGTCGCTGCGACCGAGACCACGCTCGACACCGACATCACCTTCTTCGCCAAGCTGCTGGCCGGAGCCGTCCAATGAGCATGAACAATGTCGGACGTCCCACCCGTCCCGAAGCCGCGAACGAGGAAGCCGAGGGCTTTACCTCCCTGTCGGGCGGCCGCGGCCTGCTGCAGGACGAGCCGCTGATCTTCGAACTGGGCGGCTGGAAGAAGACCGGCGTCGACCTGCCCGACGCCGTCCCCGCCGATAGCGCGCTCGCCGGCCTGACCCGCGACGACGCCATCGGCCTGCCGGGCCTGTCGGAACCGGAAGCCGTGCGCCACTACGTGCGCCTGTCCCAGAAGAACCACGCCATCGATCTCGCGCTCTATCCGCTGGGCTCGTGCACGATGAAGCACAACCCGCGCCTGAACGAGAAGGTCGCGCGCCTGCCGGGCCTGTCGGACATCCACCCGCTGCAGCCGCAGTCGACGGTGCAGGGCGCCATCGAGCTGATGGACCGCCTGGCCCATTGGCTGAAGACGCTGACCGGCATGCCCGCCGTCGCCCTAAGCCCCAAGGCCGGCGCCCATGGCGAGCTGTGCGGCCTCTTGGCCATCCGCGCCGCCCACGAAGCGGCCGGCAACGGCCACCGCAAGACCGTGCTGGCCCCGACCAGCGCCCACGGCACCAACCCGGCCACGGCGGCCTTCTGCGGCTACACGGTCGTGGAAATCGCCCAGACCGACGACGGCCGCGTCGACCTGGCCGACCTGGAAGCCAAGCTCGGCGACCACGTGGCGGCGATCATGGTCACCAACCCCAACACCTGCGGCCTGTTCGAGCGCGACGTGGTCGAGATCGCCCGCCTGACCCACGCGGCCGGGGCCTACTTCTACTGCGACGGCGCCAACTTCAACGCCATCGTCGGCCGGGTGCGCCCGGGCGACCTGGGCGTCGACGCCATGCACATCAACCTGCACAAGACCTTCTCGACGCCCCACGGCGGCGGCGGTCCGGGCGCGGGTCCGGTGGTGCTTTCCGAGGCCCTGGCCCCGTTCGCCCCCACCCCGTGGGTGGTGCACGACGACGGCGGCTACCGGCTGGTCGAGGAGGCCGAGGGCGTCGCCGCCCAGGCCTTCGGCCGCATGAGCGCCTTCCACGGCCAGATGGGCATGTACGTGCGCGCCTACGCCTACATGCTCAGCCACGGCGCCGACGGCCTGCGCCAGGTGGCCGAGGACGCGGTGCTGAACGCCAACTACGTCAAGGCCCGCCTGAGCGACCTGATGAGCCCGGCCTTCCCCGAAGGGCCGTGCATGCACGAGGCGCTGTTCGACGACGCCTGGCTGGAAGGCACCGGCGTGACCACGCTCGACTTCGCCAAGGCGATGATCGACGAGGGCTTCCATCCGATGACCATGTACTTCCCGCTGGTGGTGCACGGCGCGATGCTGATCGAGCCGACCGAGACCGAGTCGAAGGCCGAGCTGGACCGCTTCGTCGACGCCCTGCGCCTGCTGGCCCAGGCCGCCGAGGCCGGCGAGGTCGCCCGCTTCAAGAACGCCCCGCACTTGGCGCCGCTCAAGCGCCTGGACGAGACGCTGGCGGCCCGTAAGCCGAAGTTGAAGTGGAAACCTGTGGCCCCCGCGCCACTCGCCGCGGAATAGCTGCAACAGCAGCACGAATGCGGAACGGGGCGCCTTTACGGAAGGGCGCCCCGTTTCCATATGCAGCCTGTGAGACGAGGGGGCCGGTCTTTTTCCGGAAACCGGCGGACCACAAGCCCCGTTCAGCCCCCATGAACCTCGCTATCGCCATGCCGCCCGTGCGCCTCTCCGCCGCCGACGAACTCGCCCGCGAGCTTCTCGGCCGGATCATTCGCGGCCTGCTGGTGGCCCTGGGCCTGGTGTTCATCGCCGCGGGCTTTCTGATCGCGCCCCTGCCCGGCCCCATGGGCGTGCCGCTGACGGTGATCGGCCTGATGCTGGTGCTGCGCAACTCGTTCAAGGCCCGCAAGCAGTTCGTGCGCTTCCAGCACGCCCACCCCAAGCTGGTCTTCCCGCTGCGCCGCCTGCTGCGCCGCGAGCCCGAGGTGGTGCTGGTGGCCTGGCAGCAGGCCCTGCGGATCGAGAAGCTGGTCATCCCGCGCCGCTGGCGCGTGGCCAAGCGCTGGCGCAAGGCGCTCAAGCGCCGGGGCCAGCGCGCGGTCTAGGGCCCGTGAGCCCGTTCCCGTGACCCGGCGCGACCCCAGGGTCGTCCGCCGCCTCTCCAGCCTGCGTCGCCGCCGGCTGGCCTTTGTCGTGCGCGAGACCCTGGCCCGGATCGCCCGTCTGCTGCTGATCGCCCTGGGCGTGCTGATCCTGCTGGCCGGCGCGGTGCTGACGCCCCTGCCCGGGCACGTGGGCCTGCCGCTGCTGGTCATCGGGCTGATGGTGGTCTTGCGCAACTCGTTCCAGGCCAAGCGCCGCTTCATCCGCTGGCAGCGCCGCCACCCCAAGCTGATCTTCCCCATCCGCCGCCTGATGCGCCGCGAGCCGGAGATCCTGCTGGTGGCCTGGCAGCAGCTTCTGCGGAGCGAGAAGGTGGTTCTGCGACGGCCGACCTGGCGGGTGCTCAAGCGGGGCCGCAAGGCGGTGAGGAAGCGGCTGAGGCGGCGTAGCGCGGCGGCCTGAGGCTCACCTCCCCGACGCACAAATTTCCCGCCTTCCTCGCCCTTGTGGCGAGGATCCATGGTCGGGCCAGGCTCGGCGCCGCTCGTCCGGACGCCGCCCACGGGGTCGCGCGCCGATCCGCCACCTGAGCAGCTGAACCATGGGCCCTAGGCACAAGGCCTAGGGAGGCGGATTGGGGGCGGCCCTCACCAAGATCGGCGCGGCTGTAACCTCTCACCCTCCCACCACCTTCGGCGGCGGGCCCCTCCCGCTCTCGAAGAGAGAGCGATCGAGAATGAGCGGTCAAAAGAAAAGGCGCGGCCCTCGCGGGCCGCGCCTTCGATCTTTCAGCCGCCCGAAAGGACTACTGCAGCTTGCCGCCGATCTGGCCGATGGCCACGTCGGCCAGCGGGTCAGAACCGGTCGCCACGCGGGCCAGCAGGACCGCCTCGGCGGCCTGCGAGGCCAGGTCGACGGCCGCGGCCTTGACGTCCGCGGCGGCCTGGGCCTCGGCCTGGGCGATCTTGCGCTCGGCCATTTCGGCGCGGCGCGTGATCTGCTCCTCGAGCTTCTCCTTGGCCTCGGCTTCCAGACGGATCGCGTCCGCCTTGGCCGCCTCGAGCATGGCCGAAGCCTGGCGCTCGGCTTCCTCGCGCTGGGCCTTGACCTCGGCGAGCAGGGCTTGCGCCTCCTCACGGAGCTTCTGGGCCTCGTCGAGCTCCGACCGGATCTTGGCCGCATAGCCGTCCAGGGCGCCGAACAGGGCGCCCGGCAGGACCTTCAGCACGACCAGCAGGCCGAAGAAGATCACCAGGGCCGCCAGAACCCAGAATTCCGGGTTGGAGAAGCTGAACAGGGATTGGTGTTCCATGATCGGCTACTCCTTAGGCCAGAGCCGCTTTGAGCTCGTCGGCCGAAGCCGCCTTGCCCGTCAGCTTCTCGACGATGGCGCCGGCCGTCTCCTCGGCCACCGTGCGGACGTGGCTCATGGCCTCGTCGCGGGCGGCCTGGATCGAGGCTTCGGCCGCGGCCAGCTTCTCGGCCAGTACGGCTTCTTCCTTGGCCTGGCGCTCGGCGGCTTGCGCCGTCGCCTTGGCCTTGGCGTCCGCCGCGGTCTTCTGGGCCTTGGCGCGAGCCTCGGCGACCTCGGTCGCGGCCGCGCGGGCCTGGACCTCGGCTTCGTCCTTCAGACGACGGGCGTCGGCGATGTCGCCGGCGATCTTGGCGCCGCGTTCGTCGATCGCGCCGCTGACGCGGGGCAGCAGGCCCTTCGACAGCACGACGTAGAGAACGGCGAAGATGAGCAGCAGCCAGACGATCTGACCGCCCCAGTGCTGGAACTGGAGCTGCGGAAGACCGCCGCTCTCGTGCCCAGGGGCTTCAGTCGACTCGACCGTGCCGTGATTTTCCGTCGCCATGGGCGAGGGCGCCTCTCAGCTAACGCCTGCCATCCGCACGCGGACGGGCAGGCTCGGTTCTAGAAGATCAAAGCGCGGCCAAGGCGGCCCGAAGGCCGGCCCCGCCGCGCTCTGGGGATTACGAGAAGAGGATCAGGAAGGCGATGACCAGGGCGAAGATGCCCAGGGCTTCCGTCAGCGCCATGCCCAGGAACAGCATCGGACGCTCTTGAGCGGCCGCGGTCGGGTTGCGCAGCGCGCCTTGGAAATAGTTGCCGAACATGACGCCCAGGCCGACGCCCGCGCCGATCATGCCGAGCATGGCCAGGCCAGCGCCGATGTACTTAGCGGCTTCCGCTTCCATTGTGAGGCTCCTTGAGAATTCAGAGATAGGTTGAAGAGAAAAGGGTGATCAGTGGCTGTCGAGGTGCACGACGTCGTTGAGATAGACGCAGGTGAGCACCGCGAACACGAAGGCCTGAAGGAAGGCCACCATGAACTCGAGGGCCGTCAGGGCGACGACGGAGGAGAGGGCCAGGGCCGCGCCGGCCCAGCCCAGGACGCCGAGGCCGCCCAGGGCGACGACGAAGCCGGCGAAGATCTTCAGCACCACGTGGCCGCCCAGCATGTTGCCGAACAGACGAAGGCCCAGGGTGATCGGACGGATCAGGAACGAGAGGATCTCGATCGGCACCAGCAGGAAGTACAGCGGCCACGGCACGCCCGACGGCGCGAACAGCTTGAAGAACTTCAGGCCGTTCTTGGCGAAGCCGACGCCGACCACGGTCAGGATGACCATCAGGCCCAGCGTCAGGGTCACGGCCAGCTGCGAGGTGGCGGTGAACACCAGGAACATGCCCTGGATGTTCATGAACAGCACGAACGCGAACAGGGTGAAGACGAAGGGCAGGAACTTCTTGCCGTCGTGGCCGATGATCGACTCGGCCAGTCCGTCGACCAGTCCGTAGAGCATCTCGCCCACGGTCTGCAGCCGACCCGGCACCACGGCCTTGCGGGCGGCGGCGGCGTAGAACACGACGATCAGGGTCGCGGCCAGCAGCATGGCGAACACCGAGTTGGTGATCGACAGGTCGATAGCGCCCAGGCCCGGTACGGTCACGGTCGGCAGTTCCACGATCTTCTGGATCTGGAACTGGTGCATCGGATCGGCCATCGGCCCTAGTCTCTCTTCTGCTTGGGGGCGGTTGGCCCGTCCCCGTTGTCTACATCCTTGGCCGGAGCCTTGGACGCCTGCGCGCTCAGTTTCGTCGCCTTGCGGACGACGGAGAATATCGCGAGACCCGTGCCGATCAGCAGACCGCCGACCATCCCCCAAGGCCCCGTGCCGGCATAATGGTCGAGCAGCCAGCCGAAACCGAGCCCCACCAGAACGCCCCCGATCAAATCCGCCAGGAGGCGATAGCCGTCCTGGGATGCCTTCTCGCCCGCCGCCTTGACGGGCTTTTCCGCCGCCTTCCGCGCCTCGAAAGCGTCGAGCCGAGCGTCGAGGCTCTGAAAAGCCTTGTCGTTCGGTTCGTCGGCCTTGGGCATGGGAAGCGGTCAGGTCCGAAAGCGCCCGCAGACGCGCCTGAAGAAGGCGCTTTTTCGGCCGGCTTGATCGCGGCGGAACCTATAGGGCGCGCTGCGGTGCGTCAAGATTGTGGAGAAACTACGCAAGGCGCTGTTTTCGCGAGGGAATTTCCCCAAGGTCAGCGGAACCGCGGAATCCGGGTCTCCCAGGCGCCTCCATCCCTCGCCGGTCGCTCGCGCGCGACATTCCGTCCGTGGACGAGCGGGGCCTGCGCAATTGCTTTTTCGGTCGTTTTGGGGTTTAGAGACGCGCCTCTCCAACAGCACGAAGCTTCATGTCCTATCTGAAGAACACCGGATTCGCCGATCGCATCACCGCCCAGCAAGACGCCAAGAAGGCGATGCTGGCCAAGTTCAAGCCGAAGGCCGCCGTTCAGGATCCTGATTTCGACAAGCGCGAAGAGCAACGCGCCGCCGAGCTGGAAGCCGTCCGCGCCGCCCGCGCCGAAGCCAAGGAAGCCGCCCGCCTCGAAGCCCTGGCCCGCCAGGAAGCGATCGCGGCCGTCAAGCGCGCCGAACGCAAGGAACGCAAGGCCGCCGAAGTCGCCGAACAGCGCGTCCGCAAGGAAGAAAAAGCCGCCGCCCGCGAAGAACTGAAGTCGCTCGGCCGCTCCAGCAAGGCCTCGCGCGCCCACCAGTGGGGCAACCTGATCGGCTGATCGGGATAGTGGGAGGAGCGCCGCCCGCGGCCTTCTCCCCTCCCCCTCGCCGCCTTCTGTCGCCGCCCGGCATCCGGGCGGCTTTCGTCGTTTGTGGGGTACGCCCGTATGGAACATCTGAGCTTCGAGATCCTCGGCCTGCTGTTCCTGGTGGCGCTGATCGCCGGCGCCTTCGACGCCATCGCCGGCGGCGGCGGACTGATCACCGTGCCGGCCCTGCTGCTGGCGGGCCTGGACCCGGCCACGGCGCTGGGCACCAACAAGCTGCAGAGCAGCTTCGGCTCGGTCTCGGCCACGAGGGCCTTCGCCAAGCGCGGCCTGATCGACTGGAAGATCGCCTGGCCCATCGCGCTGGCGGCGGGCCTCGCCGGCCTGGTCGGCGCGCTGTGCGCCAGCCTGCTGTCGCCGCGCGTGCTGGCGACGCTGGTGCCGATCCTGCTGATCGTCATCGCCGTCTATTTCGGCCTGTCCAAGGCCCTGAAGACCGAGGACGCCGCCCCGCGCCTGGCCCTGCCGATCTTCGCCGGCTTCGTCGCGCCGCTGATCGGCTTCTACGACGGCGTGTTCGGCCCGGGGGCCGGCGCCTTCTACATGGTGGCGATCGTCACCCTGCTGGGCTACGGCGTGCTCAAGGCCACCGCCCACACCAAGCTGGCCAACGCCGCCAGCAATGTCGGCGCCCTGGCGCTGTTCGCCGTCAAGGGCGCGATCCTGCTGCCCGTGGGCCTGGCCATGGCCGTCGGCGCCTTCCTGGGAGCCCAGCTGGGCTCGCGCCTGGCCGTGCGGTTCGGCGCGAAACTGATCCGCCCCCTGCTGGTGGTGATCTCCTGCGCCATGGCCGTGAAGCTGCTGTCGGACCCGGCCAATCCGCTGCGGCAGATGGCGGCGGGGCTGTTCGGCGGCTGAAGACCCTCTCCCTGTGGGAGAGGTGTCGGCGAAGCCGACGGAGAGGGGCGTGGCGCGATAGCCGGCCAACGCCCCGCAAGCTGAAAACGCCCCCCCTCCGGCCCTCCGAGCCACCTCCCCCAGAGGGGGAGGATCTACTGGCGCAGGCGCTCTTCAAGATGCTCCCCCTTGGCGAAGCCGACTGAGGGGCCTTACTGCGCCGCCACCAGTTCCTCGGCGGTCGACAGGTCGACGCTGACCAGCTGGCTGACCCCGCGCTCGGACATGGTCACGCCGAACAGGCGGTCCATCCGGCTCATGGTCACCGGGTTGTGGGTGATGGCGATGAAGCGCGTCAGGGTGCGGCGGCGCATCTCGTCGAGCATGTTGCAGTAGCGGTCGACATTGGCATCGTCGAGCGGCGCGTCCACTTCGTCCAGCACGCAGATCGGGGCCGGGTTGGCCAGGAACACGCCGAAGATCAGGGCGCTGGCGGTCAGGGCCTGCTCGCCGCCGCTCATCAGGCTCATGCTGGCCAGGCGCTTGCCGGGCGGGCAGGCGAAGATCTCGAGACCGGCCTCCAGCGGGTCGTCGCTCTCGATCAGCCGAAGCTCGGCCTGACCGCCGCCGAACAGGGCCTGGAAGAGGGTCTGGAAGTGGGCGTTGATGACGTCGAAGGCGGCCAGCAGGCGCTCGCGCCCCTCGGCGTTCAGCTCCTCGATGCCGTCGCGCAGCTTGGCCACGGCGCCCGACAGGTCGGCCCGCTCGATGCGCATGGTCTCCAGGCGGCCGGCATATTCCTGGGCCTCTTCCTCCGCGCGCAGGTTCACCGGGCCGATGGCGTCGCGCTCGCGTTCCAGGGCGAACAGGTGAGCCTCGACGCCGGCGGCGTCCTTCGGCACGGCCACGGCCTCGCCGGCCAGGTGCCGGCCCAGGGCCTCGGGCTCCATGCGGGCGCTCTCGCGGATGTTGCTGGCGATCTCGGCGAAGCGCTCGCGGGCGGCGTCCAGGCGGGCGACCAGGGCGGCCCGGCGCTCGCGGGCCTCGCCGGCTGCCTGGTCGGCGGCGCGAGCGGTGCGGTCGGCGGTGATGCGGGCCGTCTCGGCCGCCTCCAGGGCGTCGCTGGCCCTGGCCCGGCGCTGCTCGGCGGCGTCGAACTGGTCGACCAGGACGAGCAGCTTCTCTTCCAGCTCGGCCGGAGCGGCGCGGGCGGCCTCCAGGGCGGCGGCGGCCTTGGCGCGCTCGGCTTCCAGGGCCTCGGCGCGCTTGGCGGCGGCGTCGCGGCGGCGGGTCCAGTCGCCCAGATCGCGCTCCAGGCTCTCCAGCCGGCGCTGGCGGCCGGCCCGCTCGCGGTTCTCCAGGTCCAGCGCCGATCGCGCCGCCGAAGCGGCCTCGCGGGCGGCGGCGGCGGCCTGACGGGCGGCGGCCAGCTGCGGGGCGAAGTCGCCGACGGCGCCGGCCGCCTCGTGCTCGGCCCGGACGGTCGCCAGGGCCTCGTCGGCCTCGGCGCGCTCGGCCTCGAAGCGGGCGATGGTGTCGTCCAGCGACTGGGCGCGGGCCTCGCGCTGGGCGGCCTCGCGCTCGTAGCGGGCCACGGTCTCGCGGGCCTGGCCCATCAGCCGTTCGGCGTCGGGCGGACCCCGGCGCCTGTCGCGCAGGGCGTCCTCGGCGGCGCGCAGGCGGTCGGCGGCGGCCTTCAGAGCAGCGGTGGCGGTCTCGGCCTGGGGCGCGACCGCGTCGATCTCGGCCTCGACCTCGGCCAGGCGGGTGCGCTGCTCCAGGCGGACGGCGGCCGGCTTGGGGGCGTCGGCCTTGGCGACGAAGCCGTCCCAGCGCCACAGATCCCCCTCCTTGGAGACCAGGCGCGCGCCGGCCGGCAGGCCCTTGGCCAGGCGCTCGCCGTCGGCGCGCTCGACCAGGCCCACCATGGCCAGGCGCGCGGCCAGTTCCGGCGGCGCCTTGACCAGCGGGGCCAGCGGCCGGACGCCTTCGGGCCAGGTCGCGCTGGGCGCCTGCGCCCCGGCCCAGTGCGAGGGCGCGCGCGCGTCGAGCGCGGCTTCCAGGTCGTCGCCCAGGGCGGCGGCGAGGGCCGCGCCATAGCCCTTGTCGGGGGTCACCGCGTCGAGGGCCGGCGAGAAGCCGCTCTTGGCGCGCGGCGCGGTCAACTGGGCCAGGCCCCTCGCCTCGGTGCGCAGCCGGCCCAACTGGTCCTCGGCCTTGCGGGCCAGGTCGCGGGCCGCGCCCTCGGCTTGCGCGGCGGTCGTGCGCTCGGCCTCGGCGGCCTCCAGGGCCGCGCGGGCGGCGGCCAGCTGCGCTTCGGCGTTGGAAAAGCGCTGGCGGGCCTCGGCGGCGGCGGGATCGACGGCCGGGCCGACGGCGGCGCGCTCGGCCTTGGCCTGGTCCAGGGCGCGGACGGTGCGGGCCAGACGGCTTTCGGCCTCGGCCAGGCGCTGGGCGGCGGCGCGGGCGCGGGCCTCTTCGGCCGCCGCTTGAGCGGCCAGGCGCTCGACGGCGCCGTCGGCCTCGGCGCGGGCGGCCTCGGCGGCCTTGGCGGCGGCCTCCAGCTCGGGACCGCGCTCGGGCGCGGCGGCGATCAGGCCGCGCACCTCGGCCAGCTCCGGCTCGATGCGGGCCAGGGAACGGCCGGCGTCGTCGGCGGCCTGCTGCTCGCGGGCGCGGTCGTCGTCGATGCGGGCGAGATCCGCCGACAGGCGCTGGAACTCGGCGGCGGCGGCCTGGGCGTCGCGCTCGGCGCGATCCTTCTGGATGGCCAGCTGGCCCAGCACCGCCTGGGCGATGGCCGCCTCCTCGCGCAGGGGCGGCATGGCGGCCTCGGCGGTGACGATGGCGCCCTGGCCGGCAGCCGAGGCGCGGGCGGTCTCCTCGACGTCGCGGGCCGACTGGGTGGCCTCGGACTGGGTGCGCTCGAGCGTGTCGCGGGCCTCGGTCCAGCGGGCGAACAGCACCGCCCCCTGCACGGCGCGGATCTCGGCCGACAGGCGCCGGTACTTCTCGGCCTGGCGGGCCTCGCGCTTGAGGCGGTTCAGCGCCGTCTCCAGCTCGCGGGCCACGTCCTCCAGGCGGGCGAGATTGCTCTCGGCGGCGCGCAGGCGCAGTTCGGCCTCGTGACGGCGGGTGTGCAGGCCCGAGACGCCCGCGGCCTCTTCCAGAATGCGGCGGCGGTTCTGCGGCTTGGCGCCGATCAGCTCGCTGATCTGGCCCTGGCGCACCAGGGCCGGCGAGTTGGCCCCGGTCGAGGCGTCGGCGAACAGCAGCTGGACGTCACGGGCGCGGACCTCGCGGCCGTTGATGCGGTAGGTCGAGCCCGCGCCCCGGTCGATGCGGCGCACCACCTCCAGCACCGGGTCGTCGTTGAACTGGGCCGGCGCGGTGCGGTCGGCGTTGTCGATGGTCAGGGTGACGTCGGCGTGGTTGCGGGGCGGGCGGTTGCCGCTGCCGGCGAAGATCACGTCGTCCATGCCGCCGGCCCGCATGGCCTTGGCGGAGTTGGCGCCCATCACCCAGCGCAGGGCTTCCAGCAGGTTGGACTTGCCGCAGCCGTTGGGCCCGACGATGCCCGTCAGGCCAGGCTCGATCCGGAACTCCGTCGGCTCGACGAAGGACTTGAAGCCGGAGAGGCGCAGACGCTGGAACTGCACGGCCGCGCCCGCCCGCTAGCCCTTCAGGGCCTTGTCGATGGCGTGGGACAGATCTTCCACCGTGACCTCGCCGACCAGCTGGAAGCCGTTGACGAAGAAGGTGGGGGTGCCGTCGATCTTGTCGCGCTTGGCCGAGGCCTCGACGCGGGCGTTCAGCGCCGCCAGGGCGGCCTTGTCGTTCAGGGTCGCTTCCAGCTGGGCCTCGGTCAGGCCGAAGCGCTTGGCCACGCCCAGCAGGCCGCCCCAGTAGTCGCCCGTCTGGTACATGCCCTTCTGGGCGGCGAAGATCGCGTCGACGGCCTCGAAATAGCGGGCCGGCGGCACGCGGTTGGCCAGCAGGAAGCCGGCGCCGGCCAGGTCGTAGGGCGGGGTCAGGAACTCGCGGAACACCAGGCGGGCCTTGCCCGTGTCGATGTAGCGCTTCTTGATCGCCGGCATCACCTCCAGCGCCGTGTGGGCGCAGTGGCCGCAGCTCATCGAGGCATATTCGACGATCTGCACCTTGGCATTGGCTAAGCCCTGCACGTGGTCGCCCGGCTGGGGCGGCAAGGGCGCGGCGCGCGCCAGCGTCGGCATGGCGGCGGCCGCCATGCCCGAAACGATCAGCGCGCGCCGGTCCAGGGTCATGCCTACTTGCTCGCCGCGGCGATGGCGGCGTCCAGCTGGGCCAGCGGGGCCTCGCCGCCTTCGTCGTTCAGCTTCTTGCCGTTGATGACGAAGGTCGGGGTGCCCTTGATGTCGGTTTCCTTGGAGTAGCGCTCGATGCGGTCGTTGAGGGCCTTGAGGGCCTTCTCGTCGCTGACGCAGGCGTCGAACTGCTGCTCGTTCAGGCCCGACGACTGGGCGATGCGCAGCAGCACGCCGCGATAGTCGCCGGTGGTGAACATCTCTTCCTGCGAGCGGTACACCGAATCCAGGACCGAGAAGTACTTGTCCTTGCCGGCGCAGCGGGCCAGCAGGAACGAGGCGGCGGCCACCTGCGGCGGGGCGGTCAGGAACTCGCGGTAGACGTAGTTCACCTTGCCGGTGTCGATGTACTTGCTCTTGAAGGCCGGGAAGACTTCCTCGTTCCACTTGGCGCAGTGGACGCAGGAGGCCGAGGCGTACTCGATGACGGTGACCTTGGCGTTGGGGTTGCCCAGGCTCATGTCGTCGGCCGTGACGGCCCCGCCCGACTTGTTGCAGGCGGACAGGCCGGCGACGCTGGCGACGAGGGTTGCGGCCAGCAGGATCCGGCGAAGGGGCGAGCGCATGGTCGGGTCTTCCTCGAACGTGAACAGTGAAGTTAAGCGCGATTCTTTATCCGCGTGAAAATGGCGCGGATGAGGCTCTCGCGCATCAGCGGCAACGCGTGAAAGTTGTCAACGCTCGTTGCGCAGCACGCCGCGCCCCAGCTTCAGAAGCGCCTCCTTCAGGGGGCCATCGGGCTGGTCCGAGAGGCTGGCGGCCAGGTCGCGCTCCTGGGCCGCGTCGAGCGGCGGCCGGCGGCGCGGACGCGGCGGGGCCGAGGCGGCGGCGGCCACGCGCACCGGTCCCTGGACGATCCGCAGCCGGGTCACCGCGCCCTTGCCCAGCAGGAGGTCGAGGCGCTGGGTGATCTGCGGGGCCTGGTGCTGGATCAGCGAGGCGACGGGGCCGTCGACGCGCAGTTCCAGCGTGCCGCCCTCGCCGGTGCGGCTCTTGATGATGCGGACAGGCTCGGTGCGGCGGGCCAGGGTCTCGCCGACGATCTCCTTCCAGCGCGCCTGCAGCGCGCCGGGCCCCTGGCCGTGCTTCTTGTCGAGCTCGCGGATGAACTTGGCCAGGCTCTTGCCGGCCGGCGGCGGCACGCGCATCGGCGGTCGCGTGCGGCGTTGCGACAGGATCTTCAGGGCCTCGTCGGCGGTGGGCAGCGAGCGGCGGTACATCGGCGATAATGCTAGCACGCCCCCCTCCCCTCGCGCGCGCGGATTTGCGATAGGAGGCGGACAATGACCGACGTCGCCGCGATCCGCTCCGCATTGCTTTCCTGGTACGACCGCGAGGCGCGGGTGCTGCCGTGGCGAACCGGCCCCGCCGCCGGCGCCATGGGCCTGCGCAGCGACCCCTACCGGGTGTGGCTGTCGGAGGTGATGCTGCAGCAGACCACCGTGCCGCACGCCACGCCCTATTTCCTCGCCTTCACCCAGCGCTGGCCGACGGTCGAGGCCCTGGCGGCCGAGCAGGACGGCGAGCTGATGGCCGCCTGGGCGGGGCTGGGCTACTACGCCCGGGCCCGCAACCTTCTGGCCTGCGCCCGGGCCGTGGCCAGCCAGCACGGCGGCGAGTTCCCCGACACCGAGGACGGCCTGCTGGCGCTGCCGGGCGTGGGCGCCTACACCGCGGCGGCCGTGGCGGCCATCGCCTTCGACCGGGCGGCCAACGTCGTCGACGGCAATGTCGAGCGGGTGATGGCGCGGCTGTTCGCGGTGGAGACGCCGCTGCCCGACGCCAAGCCCGAGCTCAAGCGCCTGGCCGCGGGCCTGGTCACCGACCAGCGGCCGGGCGACTGGGCCCAGGCGCTGATGGACCTGGGGGCCACGGTCTGCAAGCCCAAGGCCCCGCTGTGCGACCGCTGCCCGGTGGAGACGTTCTGCGAGGCCCGGGCCAAGGGCGCGCCGGAGACGTATCCGCGCCGCACGAAGAAGGCCGACCGGCCGCGCCGCCACGGCGTGGCCTACGTCGTCAGCCGCCGGGGCGAGACGGCCCTGGTGCGACGTCCCGACAAGGGTCTGCTGGGCGGCATGCTGGGCCTGCCGACCTCGGACTGGCGAGATCGTCCGTGGACGGATGATGAAGCCGCCCGCGCCGCGCCGATCCTGGCCCCCTGGCGCGACCTCGGCGCGGTCGAGCACGTCTTCACCCACTTCTCGCTGACCCTGCGGGTGATGGTCACCGAGGCCGACGTCGCCGGCGACTTCGTCTGGACCCCGCACGAGGGGCTGTCGGCCTTGCCCAGCGTGTTCCTGAAGGCGGCCCGGGCGGGGCTGGAACGGCTGGTTTAGCCAAGACCCTCCCCCCGAAGGGGGAGGTGGCCCGGAGGGCCGGAGGGGGAAGTATCCGCTGACGCCGGGGACCTGCCATCTCACAAGTCACGTCCCCCTCCGTCGCCTTCGGCGACACCTCCCCCTTCAGGGAGAGGGATAAAATCCCGAATATTGACTTCGCATCCCATCATGCGAGCAATACGCCCCGACACGGGCGCGTAACGCCCGGCATCGGGAGACGCGGCATGGCCATCGTTCAGACCACCCGGCGCGCCGCGCTGGGCGCCGGCCTCCTGGCCCCGCTGATCCCCGGACTGGCGCTGGCCAGGCCCTTCCCCCGCAAGCTGACGCGCCCGACCGCGCCGTTCGACATGCCCTCGATCGGCGTGCCGGACTTCTCGGGCGCCCGGCGGTTCCCGATCACCGACTTCGGCGCCGATCAGGGCGACCAGGACAAAACGAGCGCCGCCATCGCCGCGGCGATCACCGCCGCCAGCGCCGCCGGCGCGGGCGTGGTGGTGATCCCGGAAGGAACCTGGCCCACCGGCAAGGTGCATCTGAAGAGCAACGTCGCCCTGCACCTGGCCAGGGGCGCCGTCCTGCTGTTCTCGGAAAAGCCCGCCGACTACCTGCCGCCCGTCCAGACCACGTGGGAGGGGCTGGAGTGCTGGAACTACTCGCCGCTGGTCTACGCCTTCGACTGCGAGAACGTGGCGATCACCGGTCCCGGCAAGCTGAAGGCCAGGCTGGACGTCTGGCGCGAGTGGTACAAGCGGCCCAAGCCGCACATGGACGCCCTGGTGGCGCTCTATCACCAGGCCGCCCGGGGCGAGCCGGTGGACCAGCGCCGGATGACGACGGGCGAGGCCAATCTGCGCCCGCAGTTCATCCAGTTCAACCGCTGCCGCCAAGTGCTGGTCGAGGACGTCAGTATCGAGGACAGCCCGTTCTGGGTGATCCACCCGTTCCTGTGCACCGACGTCGTCATCCGCCGGGTGAAGATCCGCGCCCACGGCCACAACAACGACGGCGTCGATCCGGAGATGAGCCAGAACGTGCTGATCGAGGACTGCGTCTTCGACCAGGGCGACGACGCGGTGTCGGTGAAGGCCGGCCGCGACCAGGACGCCTGGCGGCTGGGCGTTCCCACCCGCAACGTCGTCATGCGCGACTGCAAGATCAGGAACGGCCACCAGCTGATGGCGGTAGGCAGCGAGCTGTCGGCCGGGATCGAGAACGTCTTCGTCGACAACTGCCACTTCACCGGCGACGGGAAGGGCGAGGACGGCTGGGCCGTGCCGATCGCCAACCTGCTGTTCGTCAAGACCAACGAGCGGCGCGGCGGCTTCGTGCGCAATATCCACATGACCAATGTCAGCGCCACGAAGATCGCCGGCAGCGTGCTCGCGGTCGACACCGACGTCCTCTACCAGTGGCGCACCCTGGTCCCGACCTACGAGCGGCGGCTGACGGCGATCGAGGGCCTGCGCGTCTCCGACGTGCGGGTGGCGCAGGCCGGCTCGGTGTGCGGCATCAGGGGGGAGAAGGACCTGCCGGTGCGCGACGTGCGCCTGCGGAAGGTGGCCGTCGGCAAGGTCGCCGAGGCGGTGAAGACGGAGAATGTGGTGGGGTTTTCGATAGATTGATCCCTCCCCCTTGATGGGGGAGGGGCAGGGGTGGGGGTGATCGCGGCGGTCAGGCTCGCGCCAAATCTTGAACCGCTGTCACCCCCATCCCCGACCCTTCCCCCATCGAAGGGGGGAAGGGAGAAGAAGGCGGCCGTACAGGCCGCCCTCCCCTCAATCCCTACATCCGTTCGGGCGCTTCCACGCCCAACAGATCCAGCGCCAGCTCCAGCTGCTTGAGCGCCGTCTGGGCCAGGGTCAGGCGCGAGGCGCGCACGGCCGGGTCGTCGGCGCCCAGGATCGGGCAGGCGGCGTAGAACTTCGAGAAGCCCTGGGCCAGCTTGTAGGCGTGCTCGGCCACGAAGTTGGGGGCCTTCTTGTCATAGGCTTCGCCAAGCGCGCCCTCGAAGGCGTCCAGCAGCAGGGTCAGGTCCCGCTCGGCCGGTTCGGCGACGATCACGGCCCCGCCTTGGGCGCCCTGGTCGGCCGCCTTGCGCAGGATGCTCTTGATACGGACGGTCTGGTACAGCAGGTACGGGCCGGTCTTGCCCTCGAAGCTGGTGAAGCGGTCGAGGTCGAAGACGTACGAGGTGCCGCGGAAGTTCTGCAGGTCGGCGAACTTCAGGGCGGCGACGCCGACCTTGTGCGCGGTTTCCTCGAAGGCTTCCGGCGACAGCTCCGCGCCCAGGCCGGCTTCGCGCAGGCGCTCGCGGGCCTTCTCGCGGGCCATCTCGATCAGGTCGTGCAGCTTGAGCACCCCGCCGGCGCGGGTCTTGAACGGCTTGCCGTCGGCGCCGTTCATGGTGCCGAAGCCGATGTGCTCCAGGCCGCCCGGCTGGGCGTAGCCGGCCAGATAGGCGGCGCGGAACACCTGCTCGAAGTGGTCGGCCTGGCGCTGGTCCACGCAATAGAGGATCAGGTGCGGGTCGAACGACTGGCGGCGATCCAGGATCGTGGCCAGGTCGGTCGTGCCGTACATGGCCGAGCCTTCCGACGACACCACCAGCAGCGGATCGGGGCTTTCGACCTCGATCACCGAGCCGTCGGGCAGCTTCTTCTTCTTGGTCTCGCCGGGCCGGGCCACGCGGACGATGCGGGCGCCCTGGTCCTCGACCAGCAGGCCCTTGTCCTCCAATTGGCGCACCATCGGCGCGATCAGCGGGTCGGCGTCGCTCTCGCCCTTCCAGAGGTCGAAGTCCACGCCCAGGGCGTGGAACTCGCGCTCCAGCGCCACGCGGCTGACGTCGACGAAGTGCTTCCACAGCAGCCGGTAGCCGAAGCGGCCGTTCTGCAGGTCGGCGGTCGCCTTGCGGGCGCGGTCGCGATACTCGGCGTCTTCCTTGGCGCGCGCGGCGGCGGCCGGGTACAGGCGGTCGAGGTCGGCCAGGGTCACCCGGCCGGCGAACTCGGCGCGCACCTTGGCGGCGTCGGCGTCGGAGAAGTCGCGCGGGGCGTCCGGCAGCTTGTCCATCAGGGCGGCGATGAAGGCGTCCTCGTCCATCACCGCGGTGATGAGCAGGCCCATCTGGAAGCCCCAGTCGCCGAAGTGGGCGTCGCCCACGACCTGGTCGCCGCGGAAGCGGTACAGGCGCTTGATCGACTCGCCGATGATCGAGGCGCGCAGGTGGCCCACGTGCATCGGCTTGGCCACGTTCGGGCCAGCGTAGTCGACCAGCACGCGGCGCGGCTGCTCCAGCAGGCTGGCGCCGGCGCGCTCGTCGGCGGCGATCTCGTCGGCGCGGGCGGCCAGGGCCGCGGGGCTGACGCGCATGTTGATGAAGCCGACGCCGGCGATCTCGACCGAGGCCAGGCGAGGGTCGGCCTTCAGCTGCTCGACCACCTGGACGGCGATCTCGCGGGGGTTACGCTTGGCGCTCTTGGCCGCGGCGAGGGCGCCGTTGCACTGGAAGTCGGCCAGGTCGGGCCGGTCGGACGCCGTGACGCGCCCGAAGTCGGGAGACAGTCCGGCGGCCTGGAAAGCGGCCGCGGCCGCCTCGCTCAAGGACCGCTTCAAATCGTTCATTGCTTAGGAGGAGTCCCTGCTTGCTGGGCTTGGGCGGCCTGGCCGGCGTTGACGCGGAAGCGCTTGCCGTCGCGGTTGAAGGCGGCCATTTCCGGGGTGACGTCGAAGCCGATCAGGACTTCGAAATTGCTGCCGCTCGTCGTGGCTTCGGCGCGCGGGATGGTGATGGTCTGCAGCTTCTCGGTGGCGTAGACGCGGTCGCCATTGGCCGGGAAAGTGATCGGCAGGTCGAAATATTCCTTGGCCAGCACCGACTTGTTGCGCTCGGTCACCGCCACCCAGTAGCGATAGGTCTTGCGGCTGTCGGTGGCTTCCGGACCGCGGCCCAGCGAGAACAGCACCTCGACCTGCATCTTGATCGGATCGTCGCTCTTGTAGGCGCAGCCCGAGGACACGCCCTGGATCTCGCCGGTGTAGCCGGTCGAGGCGGCGCTTTCCTTGCCGCCCTTGAACTCGACGTAGCGGCTGGCGTCGTACAGCACCTTGACGAAGGGGCACGGGCCGGCGTTGCGCAGCTGGGCCAGCGGGGCCTTGGGCTGGTTCCACTCCTCGTCGCGCTTCTTCTTCTTGGCGCCGCCGTCGTCTTCCTGGCCGCCGCCCTGGCCACCGCGGCCGCCCTGGGCGTAGGCGCTGGTGGCGGTGACGGCGATCGACAGGGCCATCAGGGCGCTGAAGGCGACGGAAAGCGTGCGGCGCATGAAACGTCCGGTTCGAGAAGGATTGCCAGAAAGGGAAAGGCCCCAACCGGCGTCAATGCAGCCTGATAAAGGCATATGCGTGACCTCGCAACGGGCGCACGTTGCAGCTTGGTCGTCAAAACGCCATGTGTTGACGTCTGGCGCACGGCCCGCCGAGCGCTTAGGTTCCGCGCCATGACCACGCCCGCGCCGATCCATCCCCCGGTCCGTCCCAAGCTCCGCCTGTTCCTGGCCAGCCCGCGCGGCTTCTGCGCCGGGGTAGACCGGGCCATCCAGATCGTCGAGCGGGCCATCGAGAAGTTCGGCGCGCCGGTCTACGTGCGCCACGAGATCGTCCACAACCGCCATGTGGTCGACCGGCTCAAAGCCCTGGGCGCGATCTTCATCGAGGAGCTGGACGAGGCCCCTGACGACCGTCCGGTGGTGTTCTCGGCCCACGGCGTGCCCAAATCGGTGCCGGCCGAGGCCAAGTCGCGGCAGATGATCTATCTCGACGCCACCTGCCCGCTGGTCTCCAAGGTCCACGTCGAGGCCCAGAAGCACTTCGACAACGGCCGCGAGATCGTGCTGATCGGCCACGCCGGCCACCCCGAGGTGGTGGGCACCATGGGCCAGCTGCCCGAGGGCACCGTGGCCCTGATCGAGGACATCGACGACGCCCGGACCTGGCAGCCGCGCGACGCCTCGAACGTGGCCTTCCTGACCCAGACCACCCTGTCGGTCGACGACACCGCCGACATCGTGGCCATGCTCAAGGAGCGCTTCCCGGGCATCGCCGCGCCGCACAAGGAAGACATCTGCTACGCCACCACCAACCGCCAGGACGCGGTGAAGATGCTGGCCGAGGCGTCGGACCTGATCCTGGTGGTCGGCTCGCGCAACTCGTCCAACTCGGTGCGCCTGAAGGAAGTGGGCCTGAAGGCCGGCGCCAAGGCCGCCTACCTGATCGACGACGCCTCGGGCCTGGACTGGAGCTGGTTCGAGGGCGTGGCGACCATCGGCCTCACCGCCGGCGCCTCGGCCCCGGAAGACCTGGTGCAGGGCGTCATCGACGCCATCAGCGACCATTTCGACATCGAGATCGAGGAACTGGTCGAAGCGCGTGAGACGGTGACCTTCAAGCTGCCGAGGCTGCTGACGACGGCTTGATCAGGGCGCGTCGACGACGCGCGGCCGGAGCCAGTCGGTAAGCTCGGCGATGCCGATCTCGCCAGCGGCCACCGAGAACATCACCTTCGTCGCATCGTCGGGCTCCGCCGCCAACCAAAGACCGTTGTCCTCGAGGAACATGCCCAGCGCCATGAACGCCGCGCGCTTGTTCCCATCGACGAAAGGATGGTTGGAGGCGATCGCCAAGGCATAGGTGGCGGCGAGTTCGACCAGATCCGAAAGGCCTTCATACGCATAGCGATTTGTCGGGCGCGCCAGGGCTGAGTTCAGCAGCCCAGAATCCCGTACGCCTTTTGCGCCTCCGGTTTCGGCCAACACCAAATCGTGCCAACGGACAAGCAGCGCTTCGTCGATCCAGACGGGCTCGCTCACTACTTGGCCAACGCCTCGAACGTCGAACGGTAACGATCGAGGAAGGCCCGGCCACGCTCGAAACGCTCGTCCGTCGAACGCGCCGCCACCGTGAACGGGCCGCCGGCTTCGCCATCGATAACCAGTGTGTCGCCAGCCTTGGCGCCGAGCAGGGCGAGCAACTCCTCGGTCAGTTCGACCTTAACCGCTTCGCCTTGTTGCTCGATCCTGAGTTCGATCATGGAGCGCTCCTTGCAGCAAAAACCATAGCACGCCGCTCCCGCCGCCGACAGGAGCCGCTTGACCGCCAGCGCGCGGCGCCGCATCCCGCGCCCATGGCCGTCTACACCGACATCACCGACCAAGAGCTCGAAGCCTTCCTGGCCGAGTACGACCTGGGCGCCCCGCTGGCGTTCAAGGGCATCGCCGAGGGCGTGGAGAACTCCAACTTCCTGCTGGAGACGGAGACGGGCCGCTACATCCTGACGGTCTACGAGCGCCGCGCGCGGCCCGAGGACCTGCCCTACTTCCTGAACCTGCTGGGCTGGCTGGCCGATCGCGGCTATCCGTCGGCGCGGCCGGTCGCCGACAAGGCGGGCAGGACGCTGAAGACCCTGCGCGGCAAGCCGGCCGCCATCGTCGAGTTCATGCCGGGCCTGTCGGTGCGCAAGCCCACCCCCGCCCACTGCCGCGAGGCCGGCGAGGGCCTGGCCTGGCTGCACCTGGCCGGCGAGGGCTATGCCGGCCGCCGCGCCAACGACCTGGGCCAGCCGCACTGGGCCCCGCTGTTCTCCAGGCACCGCCAGGCCGCCGAGGACCTGAAGCCGGGCCTGGCCGCGACGATCGACAAGGACCTGGCCGAGATGGCCCTGGCCTGGCCCCGAAGCCTGCCCAGCGGCACGATCCACGCCGACTACTTCCCCGACAACGTCTTCTTCCGGACGGACGGCAAGTTCGCGGCGACCATCGACTTCTACTTCGCCTGCGACGACGCCTACGCCTACGACGTGGCCGTGACCCTGAACGCCTGGTGCTTCGAGGCCGACGGCAGCTTCAACGTCACCGCCGCGCAAGGGCTGATCGCCGGCTACGAGCGCCGCCGCCCCCTGAGCCCGGCCGAGCGCGACGCCCTGCCGATGCTGGCCCGGGGCGCGGCCATGCGCTTCTTCCTAACCCGCCTGGCCGACTGGAACGCCACGCCCGCCGGCGCCCTGGTGCGCCCGAAGGACCCGCTGGAGTACGAGCGCAAGCTGGCCGTCCACCGCGAAGGCCTGTCGCTGTTCGGCGCCGCCCGATGACCCCGAAGCTGATCATCTACACCGACGGCGCCTGCCGCGGTAATCCCGGCCCGGGCGGCTGGGGCGCGGTGCTGATGTACGGCGATAAGCGCAAGGAAATCTGCGGCGGCGAGCTGGCGACGACCAACAACCGCATGGAGCTGATGGGCGCGATCATGGCCCTGGAGGCGCTGAACCGCCCGACCAAGGCCGAGCTGCACACCGACAGCCAGTACGTGATGAAGGGCGTCACCCAGTGGATCCACGGCTGGAAGGCCAAGGGCTGGAAGACCGCCGACAAGAGCCCGGTCAAGAACGTCGACCTGTGGCAGCGCCTGGACGCCGCCCGCCTGCGCCACGAGGTCGACTGGCGCTGGGTCAAGGGCCACGCCGGCCACGAGCACAACGAGCGCGCCGACGAACTGGCCCGCCGGGGCATGGAAGAGACGCTGAAGAAGCGCTGACCCCGCGCCCCGCTGACCAAGCGGCAGGCTTTCGCCCGATGCGGCTTAGCCGCTAGCCTCCCCGAAACACGACCTGGGGAGGCAAGAACCATGAACACGATGATCGCGCCGGTGCTGGCGCTGGTGAGCTGGACACTGGTGATGTGGGCGTGGATGTACGCCCAGCGGCTGCCGGCGATGACCAAGGCCGGGATCAAGCCGCAGGACGCCCGCTTTCCCGGCGCGCTGGACGCGCTGCCCGACGCCGCCCGCCAGGCGGCCCACAACTACAACCACCTGATGGAGCAGCCGACGATCTTCTACGCGGCGGCCCTGGCGATCTTCGCGGCGGGGCATGGGGATGCGACGGCCGTTGCTTTGGCCTGGGCCTATGTCGCCCTGCGGGTCGCGCACAGCATCGTCCAGGCCGGCGTCAACATCGTGATGGCGCGGTTCGTGGTGTTCTGCCTGTCGACGCTGGTGCTGGCGGCGATGGTCGTGCGGGAGTGGGCGCGGTTGGTCGGGTGAGGAGCGTGCACAAACCCTCTCTCGAAGAGAGAGGGAGGGGCCCGCCGCGAAGCGGTGGGAGGGTGAGAGGTTTCACCGCTGGCGGGAAAACCTCGATTCCTTCGGTTGCGCGATCGTTCAGGCCCGAGCGAACTCGCGGCCATGGACGCCATCACCAACGCCCGACGACTGCGCAGAAACCAGACCTTGGCGGAGAAATCACTTTGGAAGCTCGTTCGCAACCGGCGGCTGGGCGGGTTCAGGTTCCTGCGGCAACATCCGATCGAGCGCTACATCGCCGATTTCGTCTGCGAGGCGGGCAAACTGATCGTCGAGCTGGACGGCGCGACCCATGAAGGGCGCGAAGATCACGACGCGCGGCGCACGCAGATCCTGGAACTGTTCGGATACATGGTCCTGAGGTTTCCCAACGACCGGGTTCTCGCCGATCCCGGCGGAGTGACGGACGAGATTGTGGCCGTGCTTCGTTCGGCTAGGCTCTAACCTCTCACCCTCCCACGCTTCGCGTGGGCCCCTCCCTCTCTCGAAGAGAGAGGGTCAGGAAGGCGCCCCCTCATCCCTCGCTCTCGCACCACGTCTTGATCAGCTGGTGCGCGATGGCCAGCGTCGGCGGGGCGAAGGCGTCTTCGATCTCGCCGCGGATCAGGGCTTTCGCCTCGTCCTTGTCGAACCAGCGCACGGCCTCGAGCTCGGTCTGGTCGGGCGCGGCCTGGTCGCTGTCGACCTCGGCGATCATGCCCATCATCAGTGAGGCCGGGAACGGCCAGGGCTGGCTGGAATGGTAGCGCACCTTGGTGGCGACCAGGCCGGCCTCTTCCTTCAGCTCGCGGGCGCAGGCCTCCTCGATGGTCTCGCCCGGCTCGACGAAGCCGGCCAGGGCCGAGAACATGCCGGCGGGCCAGGCCGCCTGGCGGCCCAGCAGGCACTTGCCGTCGTGGACGGCCAGCATGATCGCCACCGGATCGGTGCGCGGGAAGTGCTCGGCGTGGCAGGACGGGCAGATGCGCTTCCAGCCGCCGTCGGCGACGTCGCTCTTGTTGCCGCAGTTGGCGCAGAACGGGTGCTTGCGCCGCCATTCGAACATCGACTTGGCGGTGGCCAGTATGCCGGCGTCGGGCGCGGGCAGGGTCGCGGCCGCGCCGCGCAGGTCCTCGAACCGGCCCAGGCCCGACAGCGCGCCCTCGGACGGATCGGCGGCGCCTTCCAGGTCGACGGCGAAGACGGCGATGTCCTTCCACAGGCCCATGAACAGCAGGCGCTCGTCTGTGCCGGCCAGCTCCTTGGCCATGTCGGCGCGAAGATAGGCGATCTGGACGCCGGTCGGCTCTTCATCCGCCGCAGGCGCGTCCTCGACCAGCACCTTGCCGTTCCACACGGCCACGGCCAGGGACTGGGCGTCCTCCAGCTTCTCGGCGATCCAGCTGGCGTCGCCTCGGCGCTCGCTGGCGCGGTCGAGCGGGTTGCCCGCGAAGATGTTGACGATCTCGGAAAGCGGCATGGGTCGATTCTGTAGAGGCTGGCCGCCGAAAGTGTAAGGGGTTTTGGGGCCCGGCGCCCGCCCAGCGACGGACGCGCGGCGAAGAGTCGTCATCAGACGGAGCGCTTGGCGCTTGCATATCGATCGATGAGTCGCGATATACGCCCTCGGAGATCGGCGACGGACGATGGCCTCGCCAACCTGGTCAGGGCCGGAAGGCAGCAGCCACAACGAGATCACCCTCGGGTCGCCCGCCGGTCTCCACCTATCCCCCTAAAATCCGTCAGCATCCGCGCAGGCAAGCGTCCGCGAGCCTTTTGCCGCGACCGCCGACGCTCTAGACTGCGCCCATGGCCGACCACGACCTCACGCCCGATTCCGCTCCCCCCTGGGACGAGCCCGCCTTCGCCTCCCAAGGGCCCGAGGGGGAAGAAGCGCCCGAGCGCGACGAGAACACGGCCGACATCTTCGGCGAGGGGCCCGCCCCGCCCCCTGCCCCGGTCGCCGCCAGGCCCCTGCCCGAGCCCGAACCGGAAGAGGCCGGCGCGGCCTACACCGTGCTGGCCCGCAAGTACCGCCCGCGCACCTTCGAGGACCTGATCGGCCAGGAGGCCATGGTCCGCACCCTGGCCAATGCGTTCCAGACCGGCCGCATCGCCCACGCCTTCATGCTCACCGGGGTGCGCGGGGTCGGCAAGACCACCACCGCCCGCCTGCTGGCGCGCGCGCTGAACTACGAGAGCGACACGGTCCACGGCCCGTCGGTCGACCTCAGCACCGAAGGCCGCCACTGCCGGGCCATCATCGAGGGCCGGCACATGGACGTGCTGGAGCTCGACGCCGCATCGCGCACCAAGGTCGACGAGATGCGCGAGCTGCTGGACGGGGTGCGCTACGCCCCCGTCGAGGCGCGCTACAAGGTCTACATCATCGACGAAGTGCACATGCTGTCGACGGCGGCGTTCAACGCGCTGCTGAAGACGCTGGAAGAGCCGCCGCCGCACGCCAAGTTCATCTTCGCCACCACCGAGATCCGCAAGGTGCCGGTGACGATCCTGTCGCGCACCCAGCGCTTCGACCTGCGCCGGATCGAACCGGACGTGCTGGCCAAGCACTTCGACCGCATCTCGCAGCGCGAAGGCGCGAAGATCGATCCCGACGCCCTGGCCCTGATCGCCCGCGCGGCCGAGGGCTCGGCCCGTGACGGCCTGTCGCTGCTGGACCAGGCCATCGTCCAGACCGAGCGCGGCCAGACCGTCACCGCCGCCGTCGTGCGCGACATGCTGGGCCTGGCCGACCGCAGCCAGACCATCGCTCTCTTCGAACAGGTGATGAGCGGCAAGCCGGGCGAGGCCCTGACCACCTTCCGCCAGCTGTGGGGTTTCGGCGCCGACCCGGTGGTGGTGATGCTCGACCTGCTCGACCACTGCCACGCCTCGTCGGTGGCCAAGGCGCTGGGCCCCGACGCCCTGTCGATGCCCAAGGAGCAGGCCGCGCGCCTGACCTCGGTCGGCGCCCAGACCAGCGCCGGGACCATGGCCCGCCTGTGGCAGATGCTGCTGAAGGCCCATGACGAGGTGCGCCGCGCGCCCGACGCCATGGCCGCCGCCGAGATGGCGATCATCCGCCTGTGCTACGCCGCCGACCTGCCGGGTCCGGAAGAGGCGCTGAAGACGCTGCGCGACGGCGGAACCCCTGGCGGTCCCGGCGGCGGCGTCGCCGTGGGCGGAGGCGCCGCCCCGGGCGGGGCCGTCTCGGCCGCGCCCCGCGCCATGGCCGCCGTCGGCGCCGCGCCGGCCGCGCCCGTGCTGGCTTCGTTCGACGACGTGCTGAAGCTGATCGCCGAGAAGCGCGACATCGGTCTGCGGCTCGACGTCGAGCAGTTCGTCCGCCCGATCAGCTTCCGCCCCGGCGCCATCACCTTCGAAGCCGCTCCCGGCGCCCCCGGCAACCTGGCGGGCCGCCTGGTCCGCGCGCTGAAGGAATGGACCGGCCAGCCCTGGCTGATCGCCGCCGAGGGCGGCGGCGGGGCCGAAAGCCTGATGGAGCGCCAGAAGCGCGAGGAGCGCGAGGCCCTGGCGGCCATCAAGTCCGACCCGTTCGTCGCCTCGGTGCTGTCGGCCTTCCCGGGCACGGAGATCGTCGAGATCCGCAAGGTCCTGGCGCCCGAGCCCGCGCCGATCGAGCCGGACGAGGCCGAGGACTGAGACATTCTCCCTTCCCCTTGATGGGGGGAAGGGCCGGGGATGGGGGTGATCGCCGAGCCGGCCGCCATGCGCGGCTTCAACCGCCGTAGTCACCCCCACCCCTGCCCCTCCCCCGTCAAGGGGGAGGGAAGTCGAAGAGGAGATACGAGATGAAAGACCTCAGCGGCCTGATGAAGCAGGCCCAGGCCATGCAGCAGAAACTGGCCGACGCCCAGTCCCGCCTGGCCGAAGTGCTGATCGAAGGCACCGCCGGCGGCGGCATGGTCACCGTCACCCTGACCGGCGGCGGCGATCTGAAGAAGGTCGTCCTCGACGAAAGCCTGATCGAGCCGGGCGAGGGCGAGGTCATCGCCGACCTGATCGTCGCCGCCCACGCCGACGCCAAGAAGAAGCTGGAAGCCAAGCAGGCCCAGATGATGCAGGAAGCCGCCGGCCCGATGGCGGGCCTGATGGGCGGCATGCCCGGGATGAAGTTCTGAGTTGGGGAACGAAAACCTCGCCCTTCGACAAGCTCAGGATGAGGTTTTCTACTGACGCGGCGTGAAATTGGTCCTCACCCTGAGCCCGTCGAAGGGCGAGGACCACGCACACCGCCTTCTGCAAGAGAGACCATGGCCGCCTCCGCCGGACCCGAGATCGAGCGCCTGATCGCCCTGCTGTCGAAGCTGCCGGGCCTTGGACCGCGCTCGGGCCGGCGGGCGGCCCTGGCCTTGCTGAAGAAGCGCGACACGTTGCTGGCCCCGCTGGCGTCGGCCATGGCCGACGCCCAGGCCAAGGTGAAGACCTGCTCGACGTGCGGCTCGCTCGACACCACCGACCCCTGCGCCGTGTGCAGCGACGCGACCCGCGACGGGCGCCTGCTGTGCGTGGTCGAGGAGGTCGGCTCGGTGTGGGCCATGGAGCGCGGCGGCTCGTTCAAGGGCCGCTACCACGTGCTGGGCGGCCTGCTGTCGGCGCTGGACGGCGTGGGCCCCGAGACCCTGCGGGTGGGCGAGCTGCTGGCCCGCGTGTCTAGCGGCGAGGTCGCCGAGGTGATCCTGGCCCTGCCGGCCACGGTCGACGGCCAGACGACCGCCCACTATCTCGCCGACCGGCTGGCCCGGACCAACGTGCCGGTGACCATGCTGGCCCGCGGCGTCCCCGTCGGCGGCGACCTCGACTGGCTCGACGACGGCACCATCGCCCAGGCGCTGAGGGCCCGGCGGCCGGCCTGATTTCACCTTCTCCCTCTTCTTCAACCTCTCCCATGGGGAGAGGGAGGGGCCCGCGCCGAAGGCGTGGGAGGGTGAGGGGCTAAACCGTCGGCGGTCCCATCCCCTTTGACCCAGCCCTATCCGGAAAGGCTGTAACCCCTCACCCTCCCATGCTGCGCATGGGCCCCTCCCTCTCCCTATGGGAGAGGTTTTCGGAGGGAGGGAGAGGTCACGGCGTGATCACCGCCTTGCCCACCACCCGCCGCGACGCCAAGAGGTCGAAGGCCTCGCGCCAGCGGTCCAGCGGCAGCTCGGCGTGCACGTGAGGGCGGATCGTCCCCGCGTCGGCCATGGCCCACACCGCCGCCTGGTCCTCGGCCCCACGTTCGGGAAACTGGCGGCCGTACTCGCCGGCGCGGACGCCCATGACCGAGATCCCCTTGATCAGCGGAATATTGGCCGAGACCGTTGGGATCCGCCCCGAGGTGAAGCCGATCACCAGCAGCCGGCCGTCGAAGGCCAGGCACCGCAGGCTCTCGTCGAAGACGTCGCCGCCCACCGGATCGTAGACCACGTCGACGCCGCGCCCGCCGGTGATCGCCTTCACCGTATCTCGGAAACCGCCGGTGACGTCGAGCACCGCATCGGGCGCGTAGAGTCGCGAGACCTCCGCCAGCTTGTCGTCCGAGGCCGAGGCGGCGATCACCCTGGCGCCCATGGCCTTGGCCAGGTCCACCGCCGCCAGCCCCACGCCGCCAGCCGCGCCGTGCACCAGAACCCACTCTCCGGCCTGCAGGTTCGCCCGCCGGACCAGCGCCACCCGCGCCGTGAGGTAAGCCGCGCCATAGGACGCCGCCTCGCCCCACGACAGCCGCGCGGGCTTGGGCCTCAGCGATCCGGCCGGAACCGCGATGTACTCGGCGAACGCCCCGGTGCGCGCCCCGCCGACCACCGCCGCGCCGATCTCCAGGCCCCCGACGCCTTCGCCCAGGGCCGCCACCTCGCCGGCGAAGTCGAGGCCCGGCGTGAACGGCAGGGGCGGCTTCAGCTGGTACTCGCCGCGGGTCATCAGCAGGTCGGGAAAGTTGACGCTGGCGGCCCTGATCCGCACCAGGGCCTCGCCGGGGGCAGGCGTGGGGGTAGGCGCCTCCCGCACCGCGCAGCCGGCGAAGTCGGGAGCCAAGGCCTCCACCACCAGCGCTTTCATGCCCCCTTCCCCCTTGATGGGGGAAGGGCCGGGGATGGGGGTGACCACGGCGTTTCAGCCGCTCCCCACACCCGACCGACAGCAGAACGGACAGGCCGCTCCACCCCCATCCCAACCCTTCCTCCATCAAGGGGGAAGGGCCTCATCGGCGCTCCTCGATCTGCGCCCGCACCAGGCCCGCGATCTCGCGGCAGGCCGCATCGGCGGCCGGCACCGCGCCGGTGAAGGCGGTGAAACCGTGGGCCAGGCTGTCGTAGCAGCGATAGACCGTGGGCACGCCGGCCGCGATCAGCCGCTTGGCGTAGGCCTCGCCCTGGTCGACCAGGGGGTCGAAGCCGGCGGTGACGACGATGGCCGGGGCCAGGCCCGACAGGTCCTGGGTCTTGTCGGGCGACAGGCGCGGATCGGCCGGATCGGCCTCGGGGCCCATGTAGTGGCCCATGAACCACTCCATGATCGGGCGCGAGAGCGGATAGCTGTCGGCGTAGGTCGCCATCGACGGCGTCTCGCTGGCCACGTCGACGGCGGGATAGATCAGGAGCTGGAAGGCCGGCTGGGCCTCGCCCGTGCGCCTGGCCTCCTGGGCCAGCACGGCGGCGAAGTTGCCGCCCATGCTGTCGCCGCCGATCGCGGCCTCTCCCGGCGCCGCGCCGAAGCGGGCGGCGTTGTCGCGGCCCCAGCGCCAGGCGGCCAGCACGTCGTCGAGGCCCGCCGGAAAGCGATGGTCGGGCGCGAGACGATAGTCGACCGACAGCACCGCCGTCCTGGCGACGCGCGCCAGGATCCCGCAGAAGGCGTGGCAGGTCTCCAGGTCGCCGATCACCCCGCCGCCGAAGTGGGCGAAGACGATCAGCGGCGCGGTGCTGTCCTGCTCGGCCGGGCGATAGGCGCGGATCGGGATCTGGCCGCCGGGCCCGTCTATGGTCAGGCTTTCGTTGCGCACGCCGACTTCCGGCGGACCCGAGACCGCCAGCAGCCCCTTGGCGCTGCCCGCCCGCGCCTCCTGCGGCGACAGGGTGGTCATCGACGGCAGGCCCTTGGCCGCGTTGGCGAAGAACTGGAAGCGCGGGTCCAGCGTGCGCCCGCCGCGATACACCACGCCCCCGCCGCTCAGCGCCCGCAGGATCGGGGTGGGCAGCGACAGGATCGTCTTGAGGACCAGTTTCTGGACGTCGGCCATTCGGGGGCTCTTTCTCGTTTGTGTCAGCGGGGCCGCCCTCGCCCTTCGACAAGCTCAGGGTGAGGGCTACAGGCGGGTCTTGGGCAGTGGAAACCTCATCCTGAGCCTGTCGAAGGACGAGGTTTCGTTCTCAGGGCCTGGGCAGGGCCGGCAGGCCGCCGAGGATCAGGCCGACGGCGAAGGCCGTGGCGCCCTGCGTGTCCATCGGGCGGCGCTCGAGCATCTTGTCGCCGACCTCGCGGGCCACGGCGATGCAGGCGGCGGTCAGGTAGTCGAGGTCGACCGGCGGGGCGTGGTCGCGCTCCAGCACCCGCTCGAAGGCCTCGCGCACCTCGGCGAAGACGGCGGTGACCTCGGGGGTGGCGCGCACCTGCGGATGGGTCTCGCCGGCCGGGCGATTGACGCGCCAGGTCTCGTGCTCGGCGGCCAGGAAGTCGAAATAGGCGCGCATGGCGCCGCGCAGGAACGAGGCGAAGTCGGTGGCCTTCTCGAACTCCACGCGCAGCAGCGGGCGAAAGCGCCGCGCGCCGTCGTCGGCGAGGGCGTCGAACACCTCCTCCTTGGACTTGTAGTAGTTGTAGAAGGTGCCCGAGGCGAGGCCGGTCAGGCGGATGATGTCGCGCACCGTGGCCCCGTCGTAGCCCAGCTCGCCGAACACCTGCCGGGCCGCGTCGAGAATGGCCTGGCGATTGGCGGTCTTGGTGCGCTCGCGCTTGCCCGGGCGATTGTCCTCGCGCGGCGGCATGGCGGGGAAGTAGGCGATGTTCGACATCGAAGCGCGGCTCGTTTGTTGGGCGGCGTCAGTGACGCCCCGTCAGGATTTGAGCCTCGTTCCGGGCGCGGAGCAAGAGGGATAACGAGATCCTCCCCCTCTGGGGGAGGTGGCCCAAAGGGCCGGAGGGGGAAGGGATTGCGATGGCAGAAGCCCTGCTCCCCTCTCCGTCGGCTCCGCCGACACCTCTCCCTTCAGGGAGAGGGTCAGTTGACCGGCCGGACGAAGCTGGCCTTGCAGCGGGCGTCGCAGCGGGCCCATTCGGCGGGGCAGCCGTCGTCGTCGGTGTTGGCCCGGCAGAAGTAGTAGGTCTTGGCGCAAACGGCCTTGCAGGCGGCCGGATCGGCGCCCGGGCGGGGCGACTGCAGCGGGATCGGCGGCGGGATCACGGCTTGCGCGCTGGCGGCCGGCGCTTCCGCCGGAACGGGCGCCGGCGACGCGCGGCGCGCATGGGTCTGGGCCCCGGCCGACGAGGCCAGGACGGCAAGCAACAGCAGGGCGGACGACACGCGGCGCATGGCGCGGAGTCTAGGGATTGATCCGCCGAAAAGAAACCGCGCCCCGACGTCGCGGGCGCTCTCGACGAACGCGCCCGCGCCCTTACATTGAAGCCCATGCTCAAGCACGCCGGACGCGCCCTTGCCGCCTTCACCCTGCTCTTCGTCTCCTTCGTCGCCACGGGCGGCGTGATGGCCGCGGCCGGACACAAGGCCCCGCGCGGAACCTTCGTCGACATCGGCGAGGGCCGCTCCCTGCGCCTGGTGTGCGAGGGCGAGGCTTCGCACGCCGACCGCCCGACCGTCTGGCTGGAAGCCGGCGCCTTCGGCTTCGCCGCCGACTGGGGCGCGACCCAGGACGCCCTGGCCGCCGCCGGCTGGCGCGCCTGCGCCTACGACCGCGCCGGCATGGGCTACTCGCCCAAGGGCCCCGCGCCGCGCGACGGCCTGGCCATCGTGTCCGACTTCGAGAAGCTGGTCGCCGCCTCCGGCGAGAAGGGCCCCTACATCCTGGTCGGCCACTCGATGGCCGGTCTGCGCCTGCGCGAATACGCCGGCCGCAATCCCAGCCAGGTGGCGGGCCTGGTCCTGGTCGACGCCGCCACGCCCGAAGCGGCCAAGATCCGGCGCGCCCAGGGCTTCATCAAGTCGTTCGTGTTCATCTCGCGCGCCGCGGCGCTGGGCGCCTCGACGGGGCTCTACAAGCCGCTGGTCTACACGCGCCTGGGCGACAAGATCGGCCTGCCGCCGGACGCCAAGGCCGAAAAGCGCTGGGGCTTCGCCAACGGCCGCCACAACCGCACCTCGGCCGCCGAGGTCACGCTGTGGGCCGAGGCGTCGGACCAGGCCGCCGCCGAGCCGCCGTTCAGGCCCGAATGGCCGGTGGCCGTGGTCACCGCCGGCGCCCGCGTCGGCGAGCGCGCCCAGTGGAAGGACATGCAGGCCGCCCCGGCCCGCGCCTCGCAGCACGGCTATGTCGACCACGTGGCCGGCGCCACCCACACCCGCCTGCTGGGCGGCGAGTTCGCCGACCACATCGTGCGGGCGGTGGAATTCGTGGCCAAGGCGCGGGGGCAGGCGCCCCAGGCGCTGGTGGACGTGACGGCGCTTTAGGGTCAAGGGAACCTCCCCCTGTGGGGGGAGGCGATCGCGCGAGCGATCGGTGGGGGGAGCGGCGCGATAGTCGGCCATCACCTCGCAAGCTGAAAACGTCCCCCCTCCGGCGCTTCGCGCCACCTCCCCCAGAGGGGGGAGGATCCTGGTCGGCGGGCGCTGCGACCTAGCCCCCCAGCTCCACCGAACGCTTCACCGCCGCCGCCAGGGCCTTGGGCAGCAGGTCGCCGAAACCGCCCTCGCCCATCAGCACCGACAGCGCCGCGGCCGTGGTGCCGCCCGGCGAGGTGACCTGCTTGCGCAGTTCGGCCGGCTCCTCGCCGCCCTGGGCCAGCAGGGCCGCGGCGCCGGCGATGGTGGCGCGGGCCAGGCGGGCGCTGTCCTCGGGGCTCAGGCCCTGGCCGGCGCCGGCGGCTTCCAGCGCCTCGATGAAGGCGTAGAGATAGGCCGGGGCCGAGCCCGAGACGGCCGTGGCCGCGTGCATCAGGCGCTCGTCGGCCAGTTCGACCGTGGCGGCGACCGGCGCCAGCAGGGCCTTGGCCGCGTCCAGAGCCTCCGGCGTGTCGGCGTAGAGGCTGGCCGCGCCCTGGCCGATGGCGACGGCCGTGGTCGGCATCACCCGCGCCACGCGCCGGCCGCCGAAGACCTGCGCGATGTCGGCCGCGCGCACGCCGGCGGCGATCGAGACGACGATGGCGTCGGGGGCCAGGTGCGGAACGACGTCCGCCACCGCCTCGCGCCAGATCTGCGGCTTGACCGCCAGCAGCACCACCTTGGCCGCCGACAGGGCCTCGAGCGGCGGATTGACCACCGCGCCGGGGAAGGCCTCGGGGCTGGCGGCCGGGTCGCGGATGATCAGGTCGGACAGCGAAAAGGCGCCCGTCCTGCGCCAGCCCTCGATCAGGGCCCCGCCCATGCGGCCGGCGCCGAGCAGAAGGATGGGGGTCATGGACGAAGCTCCCGCGTCAAAGGTCTGGCGGCTTAGCCCGCCGCCGCCCCTCTGGACAAGCCCGGGGGCCTGCCCCACAGCATCGACGGCGATGACCACCGCTCCCTCCCCCGCCGCGGACGACGCTCTGCGAACCGCCCGCGACGCCGCCCGGCGGGGCGAGCTGGACGCCGCCGTCGCCGCCTGGCGGCTGGCCCAGGCCGGCGGGCGCATGACCCTGCCCGACTGGCTGGGCCTGGGCGACGCGCTCGACGCGCTGGGCCGCTCCGCCGACGCCTATGCCGCCTACCGTTCGGCCGCGGCGCTGGACAAGGGTTCGGCCAGCGCCCGCCTGGGCCTGGGCAACGCGCTGTCGGCGCTGGGCCGAAGCGCCGAGGCCCTGGCCGAGTACGAGCGCGGCCTCAAGCTCGACCCCGCCTTTCCCGCGCTCTGGGCCAACTACGCCGTGGCCCTGTCGGCGGCCGACCGGCCCGAGGCGGCGATCGCCGCCTATGACCGCGCCCTGGCGCTGGCGCCGCGCCTGGTCCCGGCCCTGATCGGACGCGGCAACGCCAAGGCGATGCTGAACCGCCACGACGAGGCCCTGCCCGACTTCGAGGCCGCCGTGGCCGCCAGCCCCGGCAGCCCGCACGCCCGCTTCAACCGGGGCCTGGCCCTGCTGCGGCGCGGCGACTGGGGCCAGGGCCTGGCCGACTACGAGGCCCGCTGGGCGATGACCGGCCGCGACGGACGCCGGCCGGGCCTTTGGCTGGGCGAGGACGACATCGCCGGCCGGAGCCTGCTGGTCGACGCCGAGCAGGGGTTCGGCGACAGCCTGATGCTGGCCCGCTTCCTGCCGCTGGCCGCCGACCGGGCGGGGCGGACGATCGTGCGCGCGCCCCGGGCGCTGACGGCGGTTCTGGCCGGCGTCGACCCGCGCCTGGAGGTCGTCGCGGCCGAGGAGCATCCGACCTTCGCCGCCGACCGCTACGCGCCCATGGCCAGCCTGCCGCTGGCGTTCGGCGCGACGCCGCAAAGCGTGCCCGCCCCGCCCTACCTGAAGGCCGATCCCGACGCCGTCGCCGCCTGGCGCGCGCGGCTGGGGCCCTCGCGGCGCAGGATCGGGATCGTCTGGGCCGGCGGCCCGGCGCGCGGCGCGGTGCGCGGACGGGGTCTGCCGCTGAAGGCGCTGCTGCGGGCCCTGGCCGGGGCCGGCGACCTGGTCTGCCTGCAGAAGGACGTGGATCGCGCCGACCGGGCGCTGCTGGCCAAGGCCGGCGCGGCGGCGTTCTGCGACGAGTTGACGGACTTTTCGGCCACCGCCGCCCTGGCCTCGGCCTGCGACGAGGTGGTCAGCATCGACACCTCGGTCGCCCACCTGGCCGGCGGGCTGGGATTGAAGCTGACGGTGCTGCTGCCGTTCTTCTCGGACTGGCGCTGGTCGACCGCATGGTCGCCCAATCCCTGGTATCCGGAGGCGCGTCTGGCGCGCCAGACCGCGCGCGGCGACTGGGACGGCGCGCTGGCGGCCCTGGCGGCCCTGGCGGCCCTGGCGGCCCTGGCGGCCGACTAGGGCCTTCTAGCCTCACGTGGAATCATTTGAGGCGTCTAAAAAGGCTCTAAATCAAACATTTAGAGCGCGTTAGTCGGCGAAACCGCTCACACTTTCGCCTAACGCGCTCCAGAAAGCCGCCGCCGCGTCTTGCGTCAGGCCTGGCCGACGGTCTCGAACATGCAGGCGGCCATGGCCTCGTCCGGGGTCTTGGCGCCGTGCAGCAGGAAGTCGAAGGCCGGGTAGAAGCGGTCGGCGGCTTCCACCGCCGCGTCGATCATCGAAGCAGCCTGGGCCATGGTCGGGCGCTCTCCCGACGGCAGGGCCAGGGCGTGGCGGAACACCACCTCGCCGTCGTCGGTCCAGACCTCGAAGTGGCCCAGCCAGACGCGCTGGTTGATCATCGACAGCAGCTCGTAGGCGGCCGGACGCTTGGTCTTGGACGCCCGCAGGTCGAGCGAGAGGCACAGCTGCAGGCAGTCGGCCTCGGGACGCCAGGCGAACCAGAGCTCGTAATCCTTCCAGTCGCCGGTCAGGGCGAAGGCGAGATCGCCGTCCTCGGTCCGGTCGAAGGTCAGGTTTTCGGCGGCCAGCACGTGCTCGACCACCTCGAGGGGATCCAGCGCCAGCAGGACGTCGTCGTCGGGTTGGGTGTCCATCAGAACCTTTGGCCCCCGGGGGCGATGACGGGCGTGGGACCCGCCGGGTGTCGCCCACGAAAGGAGAGTCTAAGCTGCTTCGCGCGTTTGGCCACAACAGCGTTCACGCTTGGAGCGAGCGGTAAACGATTTATTCGCCCTTTTCGGCGGGTTGGTCGCCCTTCGGAGTCGCCTTCTTGGCGGCCGGCTTGGGGGCGGCCTTCTCGGCCTTCAGCGCGGCCACCTCGGCCTGCAGAGCGGCCACCTGGGCCTTCAGCACCTCGAGGTCGTCGCGACGCACCAGGTCCAGCTCGGCGGCCCAGCGGTCGGCCTGAGCGCGGAAAGCCGTCTTGGCTTCGTCGCCCGCCGTCTGGGCGATGCCCATGGCGGCCTGGGTGAACTTGGCGAATTCGTCGAGGAAGGGATTCTGGCTGTGCATCTTCGTTCCGGCCGGGCGCAAATCGCCCACAGTTCTTTATATGGTGAGCGGGGGATGAAAGCGAACGGGTAACCGGTCAGAGCCTTTCCGGTTCGGATGGCTTCCATCCGAACCGGGCAAAAAGGCTCTGTCTTCCTACAGTTAGAGCGCGTCCGACGGCGAAACCGCTTACACTTTCGCCTGACGCGCTCTATCCCTGCGACCATCTGTCCCGAACGGAGCCGTGCGGCGTGATCTTCCCGGAATTCGACCCCGTCCTCGTCCAGCTCGGCCCGTTCGCGATCCGCTGGTACGCCCTGGCCTACGTGGCCGGGATCCTGCTGGGCTGGCGCTACGCCGTGCGCCTGGTCAAGACCCCCCGGCTGTGGGGCGGCCGCGCGCCGACCGCCACGCCCGAGCAGATCGACGACCTGGTGCTGTGGATCACCCTGGGCATCATCCTGGGCGGCCGCATCGGCTACATCCTGTTCTACAGCCCGTCGACGATATGGACCCGGCCGATCGAGATCCTGCAGGTCTGGCACGGCGGCATGAGCTTCCACGGCGGCTTCATCGGCGTCTGCCTGGCAATCGTCCTGTTCGCCCGCAAGAACGCCATCGACCTGCTGAAGCTCGGCGACCTGGTCGCCCCGGTCGCGCCGCTTGGCCTGCTGTTCGGCCGCCTGGCCAACTTCGTCAACGGGGAGCTGTGGGGCCGCACCACCGACGTTCCGTGGGGCGTGGTGTTCTGCAACGACCGCATCCGCCAGCTGGAAGGCGGGGTCTGCACGGCCGGCGAGATCGCCCGCCACCCCAGCCAGCTGTACGAGGCGGCGCTGGAGGGCGTGCTGCTGTTCCTGATCCTGCGCCTGGCCACCCACCGCTTCGCCTTCCTGCAGCGCCGGGGCGGGCTCGCTGGCCTGTTCATGCTCTGCTACGGCCTGTTCCGCGCCGCGCTGGAGAACGTGCGCCAGCCCGACGCCTTCATGCCCGACTTCCCCCTGGGCCTGACCATGGGGATGATGCTGTCGACCCCGATGCTGCTGATCGGCGGCTGGCTGGTGTGGAAGGCCCTCAAGCAGCCGGTCGCGGCGCCGGAGACCGTCCAGCCTTGAGCCTGCGAGAACCCGCGCTGCTGGGCCGTCTGAAGGCCCAGATCGCCCAGGACGGACCGATCAGCGTCCCGGAATACTTCACCCGCTGCCTGCACGACCCGCGCGACGGCTACTACGCCAACCGGCCCGCGCTGGGTTCGGAAGGCGACTTCGTCACCGCGCCCGGCGTCAGCCAGATGTTCGGCGAGCTGGTCGGGCTGTGGCTGATGGAGACCTGGGACCGCATGGGCCGTCCCGCGCCGTTCCGACTGGTCGAGATCGGGCCCGGCGACGGGACCCTGATGAGCGACATCCTGCGCGCCGCCCGCCTGCTGCCCGCCTTCGCCGAGGCCGCCGACCTGTGGCTGGTCGAGGTGTCGCCGGTGCTGCGCGCGGCGCAGGAAGCCAAGCTCGCCGGCGCCTCGGTGCGATGGGCCGGACGATTGGAAGAGGTGCCGGCCGAGGCCCCGCTGCTGCTGCTCGCCAACGAACTGCTCGACTGCCTGCCGGCGCGACAGTTCGTGAAGACCGCCGACGGCTGGGCCGAGCGGGTCGTGGGCCTGAATGAGGCCGGCGAACTGGCGTTCGGGCTCAGAAAGCTATCCCCCCTCCCCCTCGATGGGGGAGGGGTCGGGGGTGGGGGTGATTACGGCGCTCGACACCGCGCCGCCCTCGCCGGCGGAACTGCCTTCACCCCCATCCCCAGCCCTTCCCCCATCGAGGGGGAAGGGAGCATGCCGCTCGGCTCCATCCTGGAATCCTCTCCCGCCCAGGCCGCGCTGGGCGCGGAGATCGGCCATCGCGTCGCCCGCGACGGCGGCGCGGCGCTGCTGATCGACTACGGCCGCGCCAGTCCCGAGCCCGGCGACACCCTGCAGGCCCTGCGCGCCCACCGGAAGGAAGGCCCGCTGGACAATCCTGGCCAAGCCGACCTGACCGTCTGGGCCGACTTTCCCTCGGTGCTGGACGCCGCCCGCGAGGCCGGCGCGAAAGCCCCGCCGGTGATCGGCCAGGGCGACTTCCTGCGCGCCCTGGGGATCGAGGCCCGGGCCCAGGCCCTGGCGGCCGCGCGCCCCGATCGCGCCGACACCCTCGCAAGACAGCTTGATCGCCTGACCGGAGCGGCGCAGATGGGCGATCTCTTCAAGGTCGCGTGCCTGAGCGCGCCGGGGCTCAATCCCCCGCTCTTCGAGGACGAGGCATGACCAAAGCATCGCTCCCCACCGTCCACTCTGCCCTGCTGGCGTCGGTGCCCGGCCTGCGCCACGCCTTCTTCACCCGCAACGGCGGCGTCTCGCGGGGACTGTACGACAGCCTCAACGTCGGCCGCGGCAGCCAGGACGAGCCGGCCGACGTGGTCGAGAACCGGGCCCGCGCCGCGCGCTGGTTCGGGGTCGAGCGCGAGGACCTCAACACCTGCTTCCAGATCCATTCGACCATCGCCATCGTCGCCGACGGCTCGTGGGGCGACGCCCGGCCGCAGGGCGACGCCGTGGTCAGCAAGACGCCGGGCGTGGTCTGCGGCGCGCTGCACGCCGACTGCGCCCCGGTGCTGATCGTCGATCCGGAGGCCCGCGTGGTGGCCGCCGCCCACGCCGGCTGGCGCGGGGCGCTGGACGGGGTGGTGCAGGCCGCCGTCGACTCCATGGTCGAGCTGGGCGCGCGCCCCGACCGCATGGTCGCCGCCGTCGGCCCCTGCATCGGCCCGGACTCCTACGAGGTCGGGCTGGAGTTCATGCAGAGGTTCGAGGCCGACTGCCCCGGCTCCAGGCGGTTCTTCAAGCCCGGCAAGAGCGACGACAAGCGCTACTTCGACCTGCCCGCCTTCGTGCTCGACCGCATCGAGACCGCCGGCGTCGAACGCCGCGAATGGGTCGGCCGCGACACCTGCGCCGAGGGCGAGCACTTCTTCTCCAACCGCCGCGCCGTGCTGAACGGCCAGAAGGACTATGGCCGGCTGCTGTCGGCGATCATGCTGGAGGGGTGATCTGAGAACCTCCCCCCTTGGGGGATCGTTGCATAATGGGGTAAAACGAGAACGACTTTCCCCTTTTGATTCCGAACTGTTCTCGAACAGATTCTGGTCTGTTCTTCGACGTTCCGAATTTCGCAACAGTCCCCCCTTGGGGGAGGCGGCCGAAGACCGGTTGGGGGGACGTTTTCAGCCGCCGCCGCGTTGGCCGACGCTGCAGCCACTCCCCCCCACCGTCGGCTTCGCCGACACCTCCCCCACGGGGGGGAGGTTCCTCGAGGCGCACCCTGCGGCCTCAACGACACGAAACGTTCACGAAGCGCAACCTCTGGCCATAAGCGGGTTGCCCCGGGGCGGATCGCTGCTAGAAGGCCCGGCAACGGCGTCCCCCCACCGAGAATCCAACATGAAGCTGCTGTCCGGCAACTCCAACCGTCCGCTGGCCCAGGCCATCGCGGAGTACCTCGACATGCCGCTGACCCGCGCCCAGGTGCGCCGGTTCGCCGACCTCGAGGTGTTCGTCACCATCGACGAGAACGTCCGCGGCGAGGACGTGTTCGTGATCCAGTCGACGAGCTACCCGGCCAACGACAACCTGATGGAGCTGCTGATCTGCATCGACGCCCTGAAGCGGGCTTCGGGCAAGCGGATCACCGCGGTGCTGCCCTACTTCGGCTACGCCCGCCAGGACCGCAAGACCGGCGGCCGCACCCCGATCTCGGCCAAGCTGGTGGCCAACCTGATCACCCGCTCGGGCGCCGACCGCGTGCTGACGATGGATCTGCACGCCGGCCAGATCCAGGGCTTCTTCGACATCCCGACCGACAACCTGCTGCCCTCGCGCCTGCTGGCCGACGACATCATCAAGAACTACCCGCTGGGCGACGACCTGATGGTCGTCTCGCCGGACGTCGGCGGCGTGGTGCGCGCCCGCGCCCTGGCCAAGCGCCTGGACGACGCCGACCTCGCCATCGTCGACAAGCGCCGCTCGGGCCCGGGCCAGTCGGAAGTGATGAACATCATCGGCGACGTGCAAGGCCGCCGCTGCATCCTGTTCGACGACATCGCCGACTCCGCCGGCACCCTGTGCAACGCCGCCCAGGCCCTGATCAACCACGGCGCCGTCTCGGTCAGCGCCTACGTCACCCACGGCGTGCTGTCGGGCGCGGCCGCCGAGCGCGTGGCCAATTCGGTGCTGACCGAGCTGGTGGTCACCGACTCCATCGAGGCCTCCGACACCACCAAGGCCTGCCCGAAGATCCGCTACGTCTCGTGCGCCCCGCTGATCGGCGAGGCCATCCGCCGCATCGCCAACGAAGAGTCGGTGTCGAAGCTGTTCGACTGATCCGATTTCCTCCACCGTAAAATCCCCGCGAAAGCGGGGACCCAGGTGTTTTGTCGTCGAGCGCCCTCGCGTTCCGGAAAAAGCCTAGGCCCCCGCTTTCGCGGGGGTTTTGCGGTTATGAGGGCCATTCTCGCGAAGGCCCCGCCGTTAACACCCGCGAGCGCCTCGCCACATAGGCGCCACATTTTCCGTCGGCGAAATATCCAACGGAATCCGCGCTCTCGCGGAAATCGCGACATAGTCCCGCTTGTCAAAGTCTGGTTAACGGACTGACTGTCACAATGTCGCCCGTCGGCGATGTTAAGCCGGCTCCAGTCATACGGGGAAGTCGTCAGCATGTTTCTCAACCTGCGTCCGCGCGCCGCTATCACGGCCGTCGCGCTCGCCGCGGCCTCGATCCTGGCCAGCTGCTCCACCCCGCCCGCCGCGCCGCCCCCGCCCGTGGTCAAGGCCCCGCCGCCCCCGCCGCCCATCACCCTGTCGAGCAAGGTGGTCGAGCGCGCCAGCGCCTTCCGCGGCTACATGCAGCGCGCCGGGGCGATCGACGCCAACTTCCAGAACGGCGACCAGATCCAGGCCTCGCTGAAGGTCGGCGTCGGCTACGAGCAGAAGCATTTCCTCAGCGGCGCCATGTCGTACGGCGCGGTGCTGGCCCTGCAGGACCCGACCTTCGTCTCGTCGGTGCGCGCCTTCGCCGCCGATCCGGCCCAGCGCCAGCAGGTGATCGCCGCGCTGACCGCCGATCCGGCCTATGCGGTGGGCTTCAAGGGCAGCGACACCGCCGCCGCCCGCATCATCGACACCCTCGGCGCCGACGGCCTCAAGGTCTACCAGGCCGGCAAGAAGGTGAAGCAGGCCGCCTACGACGTGCAGCGCGTGGCCTGGTCCAAGGGCTTCGTCACCGAGCGCGACGCGCGCCTGGCCTACGCCAAGAGCGCCTCGGCGACCCCGGCCCTGGCCGACACCGCCGACGTCGCCCAGCTGCAGCAGGCCGCCCTGACCACCGTCGCGGCCCCGCCGGCCCCGCCCCCCGCGCCGGCCGCCAGCATCGACGCCGCGCTGGACACGACCGCCGCCCCGGCCGGCCCGCGCTCGGCCCCGCCGCCCTACCGCCCGCTGGTCATCCGCAGCCTGGCCGTGGCCGCCCTGGCCGCCCTGGGCGCGGCCGGCGACGACAACCTGCCGACCATCGACGCCATCATGGCCGAACCCAGCAGCGCCTCGTGCCTGAACATGGCCAAGCTGAACCTCTATCAGTGCCTGGCCGTCTCCAAGCCGCACTACGAGGACATCTTCTGCCTGGGCCAGCACGTCATGATCGACACCGGCGCCTGCGTCATCAAGGCCTCGGGCGCCCCGATGCCGTACGAGCCCCCGCCGCCCCCGCCGCCGGAAAAGCCGACCGCCAAGAAGAAGACGACCGCCAAGCCCGCGGCCGTGAAGAAGAAGAAAGCCTGACCCAGCCTTCCCCGGCTGACAGCGAGAGGGCCGCCGGATTGCACCGGCGGCCCTCTTCGTGTATTGGGCGCCCTCCTGAAAACGTCGACCGAGCGGGGCAATCCGGTCCTGTGCGGCGATTTCGCATTCCGAGGGCATGGGCCCTCAAGAGAGAACAGACATGGCCGAGATCATCCTGAAAGTCGAAATCCGTGAACGCGCCGGCACCGGCGGCGCTCGCGAAACCCGCCGCGCCGGCCTGGTCCCGGGCGTCCTGTACGGCGGCGACAAGGACCCCGTGAACGTCGCGGTGAAGTCCAACGAATTCCGCAAGGCCCTCTACACCGGCAAGCTGCTCGGCCACCTGGTCACGCTGCAGCACGGCGAGGACAAGCAATCGGTCATCGCCAAGTCGATCCAGTTCCACCCGGTCACGGACGAGCCGATCCACTTCGACCTGTACCGCGTCAGCGAGCACCAGCTGATCAAGATCGAAGTTCCGGTTCACTTCAAGAACCACGAAACCTCGATCGGCCTGAAGAAGGGCGGCTCGCTGGAAGTCATCCGTCACACCGTCGAGCTGGCCTGCCCGGCCGACCAGATCCCGGAAGAGCTGGTCATCGACCTGGCCTCGCACGACCTGGGCGACACCATCCGCATCTCGGAAGTGAAGCTGCCGGAAGGCGTGAAGCCGGCCGTCGAGCGCGACTTCGTGATCGCGACCCTGAAGGCCTCGGCCTCGGCCCAGTCGGACGCCGGCGACACCACCGTCGAAGGCTAATCCGCTCGGTCGGATTTCCGATCCGGTTTGATGAGGGCGGGCTTTCGGGCCCGCCCTTTTTCATTTGAGGCCGAGCCTCGAAGGACGCACGGCCTAGCCGCGCCAACAAGGGACCGCCCATGCTGATCCTCGCCGGCCTCGGCAATCCCGAAGCCAAATACGAGAAGAACCGCCACAACGTCGGCTTCATGGCCGTGGACGCCATCGCGCGGAAGTGGGGCACGGCGCCCTGGCGCGCGCGCTTCCAGGGCCTGGCCTGCGAGGGCCAGGTCGACACCCCGGACGGCCCGGTCAAGCTGCTGCTGCTCAAGCCCAAGACCTACTACAACGAAGCCGGCCGCGCCGTGGGCGAGGCGATGAAGTTCTTCAAGCTGTCGCCCGCCGACGTCATCGTCTTCCACGACGAGATCGACATGGCGCCGGGCCGCTTCCGGATGAAGGCCGGCGGCGGGGCGGCGGGCAACAACGGCATCCGCTCGGTGACCAGCCAGATCGGCGACGCCTTCCGTCGCGGCCGCATCGGCGTGGGCCATCCCGGCGACAAGGCCATGGTCATGCACTACGTGCTGGGCGACTTCCACAAGGTCGAGCACCAGTGGCTGGACCCGCTGCTGGACGCGGTGACCGACGCCCTGCCCTTCGCCGCCGCCGGCGACGACGAGCGCTACCAGGCCGAGGTGCTGCGCCTGGCCCCCTCCCCCAAGGCCGACCCGAAGAAGCCGCGCGGGGAGTAGTTCCCGCGCCTCGCGGGCGGCCTCACCAGCCCAGCAGGCCCGCGGCCAGCAGCAGCGCCGCGTTCTCGCTGGTCTGGCCTTCGTTCGAGGCCCAGGAGCCGTCGTTCTCGCAGGCGTCGACGAAGCACTTGGCCGGGGGCGTCCCCGCGTCGATCAGGGCCTTCAGTCGCGGATCGGCGCCGGGCGCGCCGCCGTTGGGGCCGCCGCTGGCCCAGCCCGGGATGACGAGGCCCCAGACCCGGCAGGTCCAGTGATAGGGCCGGCGCGTGGCGCGCTCGCCATGGCCAGTGACGAAGGAATGGCCCAGGGCGTTGCAGCCGAGCACGTAGTCCAGCAGGCGCTGGGCCGTGTCGCGGCCGGACGCCTCGCCCAGTTCGGCGGCGAACAGGCAGATGACGGCGGTGTTGAGCGCCACCTCCACCGAGCCCCAGCTGTAGGCCTGGGGCAGCACCGAGAAGCCATAGGGGTCCTCCCGCACGTGGAGCGCGGCGGCCTTGGCCGTCTCGACGATCGTCGCGCGCGCCCTCGCGGCCGGCTCGCCCGATCCACGCGCCAGGCTCATGGCGCCCAGCACCTGGGGCGAGGGCCAGAAGAACGGAAAGACGCCCGTGGCCCGAAGCTGCGCGGACGCCCGGACGCCCAGGGCGGCGTCGCCCGTGGCCGCCGCCATCTCGCAGGTCGCCCACAGGATCTCCTGGCGCGGATCGGGGTCGGTGTAGTTGACGTCGTCGCGCATGACCTTGGGATGGGCCTCCAGCCAGGACCACGCGCGCTGGGCGGCGGCCCGGCAACGCACGGCGAAGGCGTGGTCCAGCCCGTCGAAGACCCGGGCGGCCTGCATCGTCGCGCCGACGAACACGCCCGCGTCCAGGCTTCCGCCCAGCTGGACCACGCGCGGGTGAGGATCGCCCTCGGGCGGCTGGCCCCAGGCGTAGACGTTGGGTCCGGAGTCGACCTTGTGCAGCACCGAGCCGTCCGGGTTCTGCATCCGCAGCAGCCATTCCAGGCCCCAGCGCGCCTGCTGCAACAGGTCGGGCAGCCCCGGATAGAGCGCCGGCATCCCCAGCTCCAGGGCCTTGCTCTGGCGAGGGCGCAGCTCGTGCAGCCACATCATCTGGCTGACGCTGATCGCCGCCATGTGGGTCCACTTGCCGTAGTCGCCGGCGTTGTACCAACCCCCGCTCAGGTCGCGGGCCTGGCCGTCGACCATCAGGGCGGCCTCGTCGCGATGGCCGGCCGCGTGACCCAGGCCGGTCACCGGATCGTCGATCGCCACGCTCGCGCGGATCAGGAAGAAGGCGCGGGCGGCGTCGCGGACCAGCGGCCCGTACAGCCCCTCGGCCACGCCGAAGGGGGCCGAGACCCGGTCGCCGACCTTGACGCGGTAGCGGCCGGGCGTGGTCAGGGCCGAGAAGTCGCCTGTCCGGGCATGCTCGCCGGCGGTGACCGTCAGGTCGTGGACTGTCTCGCCCAGTTCGCCGGTGAACACCGGCTTGCCCAGCAGGGTCTCGACCGTGAAGGCCCGCGCGGTCTCGCCGGGCGCGACGGCCAGGACGAACCGCTTGGGCGAGCCTGGCCGGTATCCGACCTGGTTCAGTTGCGGGGGCGGCGCCGAGAGCGCCGGAGCGGCCGTGACCGCGCCCGCCCTGGCCGTCGCCAGAAGGCCGAGGGCGCAGCCTGCGGCCTGGCGACGGGTGATCCCCTTGCGAGCGTTCGACATGCGGCCCCCGGAACTGCCTGCTGGCGCACGGAGACAATCACCGGTGGAGCGCCGGCGCAATGATGCAAGAGGGGCGAGCGCAGGCGCTCGCCCCCGCCTGATCCTAGAACCGGTACTGCAGGCCGAGGTTAAACTGCCGGCCGGTGTGGGTATAGACGAAGGTGCTGTCGCGGTCGGAGTCGATGTACTGCCGGTTGAAGCGGTCGAAGATGTTCAGACCCTCCAGCGACAGCTTCAGCCGGTCGTTGATCTGGTACGAGGCGGCCATGTCGAAGGTCAGGTTGGCGTCGTAGCCCTCGACGTCCTGCAGCGGGTTGTTGGCCGGCAGGGCGACGATCGACTTGTCGCGATACGAGGCCGAGACACGGGCGCTGAACTTGGCGTCCTCGTAGTAGAGCGTGGCGTTGTAGGCGTTCTTGGACAGGCCCACGAGGTCGTTGGTGGTCACCCCGCCGGCCGCCAGGAAGTAGTCGATCTGGGAGTCGACATAGGTGTAGTTCACCAGCGCGCCGGTGTGGCGCAGGAAGCCCGGCAGGAAGGTGAAGGTCTGCTGGTAGTTGATCTCGAAGCCCTTCAGCGGGCCGCCGGGCGTATTGACCGGGCGGGTGACCGTGATCGGGGTGTTGTCGGGATCCACGCCCGAGGTCCCGATCAGCGACAGCGGCAGGCCGGTCTCGCGGAAGGTCATCTGCTGGGACTGGTTCTGCACGTAGGTGGCGATGTCCTTGTAGAACACGCCCACGCCCAGCACCGAGCCCGGCGCGAAGTACCATTCGGCGCCCAGGTCCACCGTCGTGGCGCGGATCGGGTCGAGCTCGGGATTGCCCGAGGCGATCGACGGCGTGCCGGTCAGGTTCAGGCTGCCGCCGGGGGTCAGGAAGCCCAGGTCGGGACGCGAGACCACCTTGGCCGCCGAGAAGCGCACCACCAGGTCGTCGCGCAGGTCGACGGCGAAGTTCAGCGACGGCAGAACGTCGTGATAGCTGTTCTCGGCGGTCACCTGCTGGGGCGTGGCGCCGATCTGGTAGCCGCGCGACGCCAGGTCGGTCTGGGCGATGCGGAAACCGACGTCGCCGCGCACGGGCAGACCGCCGATCTCGGTGCGCAGGTCGGCCTGCAGATAGGCCGAGGTGACCTTCTCCTCCACCCGGCGGATGCCGCCGTAGTTGGGGATCAGGGCGTACATGCCGCTGTCGCTGTAGAGGTTCTGGCTGGAGACGAACTTGTCGTAGTCGATCGTCGCCCAGCTCGACGGGAAGACGCCGCTCTTGATGCCGTTGCCGCCGAAGCCATCGACGACCTTGGTCACCGCCTGCAGCTGCGCCGTGGTCAGGATGGGAACCAGGAAGTTGTTGGACCGCTGGCGGGCCGAGGTGTCGAACGAGAACTCGTGGTGGTGGGCGCCGACCTTGATCGTCAGGTCCTCGTCCGCCCGCCAGGCGAGGTTGAACTCGGCGGTCTTGTAGATGTTGGTGGTGAAGATCTGCGACAGGCGCACTTCGGCGTTCGGCGCGGCGAAGCTGTACTGGCTGGCGTCGGCGACGTCGAAGCCATGGGTGATCTTCGGCTGATCGCGATCGTCGCGGAAGTCGATCGTCATGCTCGTGTTGGGACGCTGGAACATGATCGTCGTGGTGATCGGCTGGTCGTAATCCGACTTCGAATAGCCCAGCAGGCCCGAGATCGTGATGTTGTCGGTCAGCTCGTGCTTTCCGTTCAGCGTGTATTGCTGGAAGACGTTCTGGAACTCGTCGTGCTGGGTGTCGGAGCGCACGTCCACGCCGTCGAAGCGGGCGTAGTCGACGTCGTAGACCTTCTGGCCGAAGTTGACGCCAGCGGTGTGGCTGGTGCCGGCCTCGCGCAGGATCAGCTCGCGGATGGCCGTCTGGGGTTTGCCGTTCTGGCTGATGGCGCGGGCGAACGAGAAGCCCTCCAGCCAGTTCTCCTCGCGCACCACGTCATAGTTCGAATAGAGCGCGTTAAAGCCGATCGAGGTGCGGTCGCTGGGCTTCCACTGCAGGGCCAGGGTGGCGCCGGTGCGCTCCTGATCGTGATGGAAGCGGCCGTAGCGCGGCAGGCGCGGGAAGAACACCGTCGAGCGGTTGCCCAGGTCGAACAGCGTGTCGTTGGCGGCCGGGCGCGGCACGCCGGTGGCGCAGTTGGCCGCATCGGTGCCGTTGGCGGCGTTGAAGGCGGGGTTCGGCACAGGGCGCCCCACGGGCGTACAGAAGCCGCCGTCGACCGTGGCCGGATTCCAGCCGCCCGACCCCCACTGGTCCTCGAGGAACTTGCGCTTGCTCCAGGCCAGCGAGGCCTGAGCCCCGAACTCGCCCCAGGCGGTGTCCCAGCGGTCGCCGACCACGGCCGAGAACTTCTTGTCGGACTTCTCCGAAAGGTCGTTGTAGCCCAGCGATCCCCCCAGCACGAGGGTGCGGCCCTTCTGGTCGAGGGGCTGGGCGATATCCAGGTCGACAGTGGCGCCCAGCGATCCTTCGATCACCTCGGCCTGGGCGGTCTTGCGCACGGCGATGCCGCTGAACAGCTCCGAGGCGAAGGTGTTGAAGTCGAAGCCGCGGCCCAGGTTCGCGCCGCGGTCGCTGGTGGTGGCGCCGCTGGTGGCCTGGGCCTCCATGCCGCTGATGCGCACGCGGGTGAAGTTCGGCGGCAGGCCGCGCACGGTGATGGTGCGGCCCTCGCCGGCCACGCGGGTGATCGACACGCCCGGCACCCGCTGGATCGACTCGGCGAGGTTGGCGTCGGGGAAGTCGGCGATGTCCTCGGCCTTGATGGCGTCGACGACGCCCGAGGACTGGCGCTTGACGTTCAGAGCGCTCTTCAGGCTTTCGCGGAAGCCGGTGACGATCACCTCCTCCACGGCGTTCTCGGTGGTCTCGCCGGCCGGCGGAGGGGTTGTCTGGGCGCTCGCCGCACCGGCCGCCAGCGCGGCCGACATCAGGACCACCAGCGAACAGCCCGCCCGCAGGCTGCGGCCACGCGAACCATACAAGGACGACGACGACATAGGTCCCTCCTGACGGCGGCGCCTCGCTGGACCCGCCCTTATGTTTCCAACCCAAGCGCCGGTTTTCCCGGTCTGCTTATGTTCATCGGGAGACAATTCCCACATTGTGGATTGCGGTCTCGCAATATAACGACATTAGACAGACACAGACTTGACGCGCAAGAGGCGGCGTCGCGCGGGGCGCGTGGAAGGGGCGGTCAAACCTCGACCTTGCGGCGGCTGGGCGATTGACGCCCAGGCCTTCGGGCCACACATAGCCGGGACCTCCTGGAGACCCTTTCGATGATCCCCGCCCTCGGCCTGTCGCTGATCTTCTCGATCGCCCTCTGCGTCCACGTGGTGCGCTCGGGGCAGGCGATGTACTGGCTGTTCATCATCCTGGCCTTCCAGCCGCTGGGCGGGATCGTCTATCTGCTGGCCATCGTCGCGCCGGAGTTCCTGAGGGGCGGCAAGGCCCAGCAGATGAAGGCCGCCGCCCGCCAGGCGCTGGACCCGCAGCGCGAGTACCGCGAGGCCAGCCGCGACGCCGAGGACGCGCCGACCGTGACCAACCTGTCGCGCCTGGCCGCCGCCGCCACCGGTCTTGGCAAGCACGAGGAGGCCGAGCGCATCTACGCCCAGGCCCTGCAGGGCCATTACGCCGACGATCCGGCCCTGATGCTGGCGCGCGCCAACAGCCTGATCGAGCTTGGCCGCGCGGCGCAGGCCCTGCCGCTGCTGGAAGCGCTGGGCGAGCAGGGCGAGAAAAGCCGTACGCCGCAGACCGCTCTGGCGCTCGGCCGCGCCCAGGCAGCCCTGGGCCGCAACGAAGAGGCCGACGTCTCGCTGCGCTGGGCCGCCGCCCACCTGCCCGGCTTCGAGGGCATGGCCCGCTACGCCGTCTTCCTGGGCGAGACCGGCCGCAAGGCCGAGGCCCGCGAGGCCCTCGCCGAACTGGACAAGCGCCTGGCCAAGACGCACCCGCGCTTCCGCCGCGAGGCGCGTCCGTGGCGGGACTTGGCGGCGGCCGCGGCTGCGGGCTAGCTTTCAGGAACCTCCCCCCGTGGGGGAGGCGATCGCGCAGCGATCGGTGGGGGGAACTGGCGCGAACCTTCCAACGCCTCGAAAGCTGAAAACGTCCCCCCTCCGGCCCTTCGGGCCACCTCCCCCAGAGGGGGAGGATCTATTTCGCGGAGCGACCGAGGGGCCGCCGCGGGCGGCTACTTCACCTTCTCGATCAGCGCCATCGCCCCATGCGGCGCGTTGACCTTGCCCTCGTGGATGATGAAGGCGAAGACGTCGCGCTTGGCGGCCGCCGGGGCCGAGGCCTTGTCGATGCGCGGCAGGTCGCCGGGGCGCTCGCCGCGCGACCAGGTCTTCAGGCGGTCGGCCCAGGCGTCGAGCTCGGCCTCGGGATAGGCGGTGGCCACCGTGTCGGACCCCGTCTGCAGGCGGGCATAGACGAAGTCGGCGGCCTCGTCGGCGAACTCCGGATAGTCGAAGTGCTTGGCGTAGACGCCGGCCACGCCGTGCTCGCGCAGCAGCGCCGGGAAGGCCGGGGTCATGAAGGTGTCGTTGCGCACCTCGACGGCGTGGCGCAGGCGCAGCCCGTCCTTCTCCTTGGGCAGCAGGGCCAGGAACGCGCCGAAATCGGCCTCGTCGAACTTCTTGGTCGGCATGAACTGCCAGAGGATGGGGCCCAGCTTCTCGCCAAGCTCCGTCAAGCCCTGGTCGAGGAACTTGCCGACCGACTCGCCCCCCTCGGCCAGCACCTTGCGATTGGTGGTGAAGCGCGAGGCCTTCACCGCGAACACGAAGTCGTCGGGCGTCTCGTCGCGCCACTTGCGCCAGCTGTCGGGCTTGAAGCTGGAATAGTAGGTGCCGTTGATCTCGATCGCCGTCAGCTGGCGGCTGGCATAGGCCAGCTCCTCCTTCTGCTTCAGGTCGGAGGGATAGAAGTGGCCGCGCCACGGCTCGAAGGTCCAGCCGCCGATGCCGATGCGAATCCGTCCAGTCATGGCGCTGCGGCCTTTCTCTTCTTGTAGGCGTCGATTTCAGCCTGGTCGTGGGAGCACCGGCCCTGGTCGTGGATATAGACCCCGCCGCCGTCCAGGCAGACGTCGACGTCGAGCCAGCGGTCGACCTTTGGCCAGACGAGGACGCCGACGAGACCCGTCGCGCAGAGCATTCCCAGAAGCCAGGCTCGCCGCACGTGCGTTCCCCTCTTGTTCCAGAGGCGAACCTAGGCGAGGTCCGCCGGTCCGTCGAGAGGACTTTCCGTGCAGACGGCAAAACAAAACCCGCGCCGGTCGCCCGGCGCGGGTTTCGTCTGTTTTCGGGTGCGTTGAACGCGGAGGCGCGAAGATCCGCGCCTCGACGGCGCTCTTAACGCGAAGCCTTCTTCGGCATCGGCAGCAGGCCTTCGCGCTGAGCGCGCTTGCGGGCCAGCTTGCGGGCGCGACGGACGGCTTCGGCCTTTTGACGGGCGCGCTTTTCCGAGGGCTTTTCGTAGTGGACGTGGCGCTTCATCTCGCGGAACGAGCCTTCGCGCTGCATCTTCTTCTTGAGGGCCTTCAGGGCTTGATCGACGTTGTTGTCGCGGACGAAAATCTGGACCAGGGGTGACTCTCCATTCGACGGCCCGACCAATTTCCCAAGTCCCTCTTGAGGGGCCGGGCGGGCGAATAAAAACCTTACGCCCTGGAAGGGGTGCTTCCGGGCGACGAGGGGCGGCAGATAGCAGAGCGAAGGGCGCGTGTCCATGCGCGACGAGCGCTAAACACCGGTGTAGACTCGGATTCATGAGCCAGACCGCCGCCGAAGCAACGCAGGATTGGGCCGACAAGGCCGAACAACGGGTTCTGGACGAGGCCCTGCGGCTGGCGCCGCGCCTCGGCTGGAACGCCAGCCTGGTCCGCGCCGCCGCCGCCGCGGCCCAGCTGTCGCCCGGGGAAACCGATCTTCTGCTGCCGCAAGGGCCGCGCGACCTGGCCGCCATCCTGGCCCGCCGCCACGACGCCAAGGCGATGGAGTCGCTGGCCAGGCTGGATCCGGCGGCCCTGAAGATCCGTCAGAAGATCCGCGAGGGCGTGATCGCCCGCATCGACGCGGCCGCCCACGACAGCCAGGCCGTGCGACGCTGGGCCGCGTTCCTGGCCTTCCCGACGAACGTGCCGCTGGCGCTGTCTCTATTGTGGGAGAGCGCCGACCAGCTGTGGCGCTGGGCCGGCGACGTGGCCACCGACGAGAACCACTATTCCAAACGCGCGATCCTGTCGGGGATCCTGGTCTCGACCCTGGCGGTCGACCTGGCCTCGGGCCGCGAGTCGGCTCTCAAGCACCTGGACGCCCGCATCGACGGCGTGATGGCCTTCGAGAAGTGGAAGGCGGGGGTCAAGGCGCCGAACCTGGCGGCGGAGTTCCTGAGCGCGCTGGCGAAGATGCGGTACGCGCGCAGCTGAGAGATCCTCTCCCTGTGGGAGAGGTGTCGCCGAAGGCGACGGAGAGGGGCGTGGCTGTATAGTCGGCCGACGCCTCGAAAGCTGAAAACGTCCCCCCTCCGGCCCTTCGGGCCACCTCCCCCAGAGGGGGAGGATCTAAGGGCGCCGCGCCAGAAAGATGCTCCCCCTCTGGCGGAGCTATCGCGGAGCGACTGAGGGGGTCCTCCCCTAGCCCAGCGCCCTATCCGCCGCCGCGAGCGCGTGCAGGGTCGTGGTGTCGAACACCGGCACGGGGCTGTCGTCCTGCCCGATCAGCAGCATGATCTCGGTGCAGCCCAGGATGATCCCCTGCGCGCCGGCGGCGGCCAGGCGGGCGATGACGTCGCGGTAGGCCTGGCGGGACTCCTCGCGCACCACGCCCGCCACCAGCTCTTCGTAGATCACGCGGTGAACCAGGGCGCGGTCGCCGGCGTCCGGGACCAGCACCTCCAGCCCGAACCGCTCCTCCAGCCGCCCGCGATAGAAGGCGTGCTCCATGGTGAAGGCCGTGCCCAGCAGGCCCACCTTGCGCAGTCCGGCGGCCTGGATCGCCGCGCCGGTGGGATCGGCGATGTGCAGCAGCGGCAGGTCGACGGCCGCCTGCAGCTCGCCGGCCAGGCGATGCATGGTGTTGGTGCACAGCACGAGGAAATCGGCCCCTGCCCGCTCCAGCGCCTTGCCGGCCTGCGCCAGGCGGTCAGCCAGTTCGTCCCAGCGGCCGGCGTGCTGCAGGGCCTCGATTTCGGAAAAGTCGAACGACCACATCAGGCATTGCGCCGACGCGGTCGGGCCGCGCCGTTCGCGCACCGCCTCATTGATCAGCCGATAGTAATGCGCCGAGCTTTCCCAGCTCATGCCGCCGATCAAGCCGATGGCAGCCTGACCGCCCACGCTCAGCCCTCCAGCGGCCGCAGGCGGTTGACGTGGCCCATCTTGCGGCCGGGGCGGGCCTCGCCCTTGCCGTAGAGGTGGATGCGGGTCTCGGGCTCGGCGGCCAGCTTCTTCCAGGCGTCGACCTCGGGGCCCAGCAGGTTGGTCATCTCGACCCGGGCCAGGGCGGCGGTGGGGCCCAGCGGCCAGCCGGCGACGGCGCGGATGTGCTGCTCGAACTGGTCGACCTCGCAGCCGTCCTGGGTCCAGTGGCCGGTGTTGTGGACGCGGGGGGCGAACTCGTTGACCAGCAGCTTGCCGCCGGCCAGCTCGAACAGCTCCACCCCGATCACGCCTACATAGTCGAGCGCGGTGAGGATCTTGGCGGCGATGGCCTCGGCCTGGTCGCGCTCGGCGGGCGCAGCCTTGGCCGGCGCGATCGTGCGGCGCAGGACGCCGCCCTCGTGGTGGTTGTCCGACAGCGGATAGCAGACGATCTCGCCGTTGCGGCCGCGCGCGGCGATCACCGACAGCTCGCGGCCGAAATCGGCCGGGGCCTCGAGGATGGCCGGCTGGCGGCCGATCTTCTCGAAGGCGGCGACGGCGTCGGCCGGACGCTGGATCCAGGCCTGGCCCTTGCCGTCATAGCCCTCGCGGCGGGTCTTCAAGAGGCTGGGCGCGCCGATCCTGGCGACGGCGGCCAGCAGGCTCTCCTCGTCGTCGACTGGGGCGAAGGCCACGGTGGGCACGCCGATCTCGGCCAGGAAGGTCTTTTCGACCACGCGGTCCTGGGCGGCGGCCAGGGCGGCCGCGCCCGGCGCGACCTCGCAGCCCAGGGCCGTCAGCTCGGCCACGGTGTCGGCCGGCACGTTCTCGAACTCGTAGGTGACGACGTGGCAGGCCTCGGCCAGGCGCTTAAGCGCCCAGCGGTCGTCATAGGCGCCGACGATCTGGCGGGCGGCGACGCGGCCGGCCGGGCTGTTCTCCTCGGGATCGAGGATCACCACGTCGAAGCCCAGGCGCGAGGCGGCCTGGGCCAGCATCCGGCCCAGTTGCCCGCCGCCGAGGATCCCGAGGGTGGAGCCGGGGGGCAGAGGAAGAGCCGGAGAGGCGGTCATGGTCTTAGTCCTCGACACTTTCGGCGACGCCGTCGGTCTGGGCCGCGCGCTGGGCGTCCAGGCGGCTGGCCAGGGCCGGGTCGGCCAGGGACAGGATCTGGGCGGCCAGCAGGCCGGCGTTCCTGGCGCCCGCCTCGCCGATGGCCAGGGTCGCCACGGGGATGCCGCCCGGCATCTGCACGATCGACAGCAGGGAATCGAGGCCGCTGAGGGCCTTGGACTGCACCGGCACGCCCAGCACGGGCAGCGGCGTCATCGAGGCGACCATGCCCGGAAGGTGCGCCGCGCCGCCGGCGCCGGCGATGATCACCTGATGGCCGGCCGCCTTGGCGCCGGTGGCGAATTCGACGAGGCGCTGGGGCGTGCGGTGGGCCGAGACGACCTTGGCCTCGTAGGCGACGCCCAGTTCGTCGAGGGCGTCGGCCGCCTTCTTCATCGTCGGCCAGTCGGAGCGGCTGCCCATGACGATGGCGACAGGCGGCGCGGACGTGGTCATCGCGTCTTCCTCGAACGATAGAGAGTATGCCAGGGCGCCTGGGGCGGCGCCTTGAATCGCGCGCCTTATAGCGGGTCGTCTCCCTGGGCCAAAGCCCGTTCTCGGACGTTTTCGACCGCCGTTCGGCCTGCGACGCCCCGCCCCTCCACCTGCGGCTTATTGGCGCCGGGTTACCACCGCCATTATCATGGTTAACGAGAAAACGCAGATTTCCTATTCAGCTTGACCAGAAGTGATTCGCCGCCCTCCGATGAAGATCTCAGGCGCCCGCACCGAAACCTTCTCCGCGATCCGCCGCCGGGCGCTCGCCGACGCCGCCGGCGTCTCGGCCGCGCCGCGCGGAAGCGTGCCCGTCGACAAGGCCGGGTTCCTGGGCCTGGAGCCCGCCGACCTGACGCCCAAGGTGCAGGCCGCCCTGCAGACCCTGATGTCGGAGGTCGAGGACCTGCGCACCGAGGTCTCGCGCCTGAAGTACCGTCTCAACGAGGCCGAGACCCTGGCCGACATGGACGTGCTGGCCCCGGTGCTGAACCGCCGCGCCTTCCTTAGAGAAGTGCGCCGCGTCTCGGCCTTCGCCCAGCGCTACGGCTCGCCGGCCAGCCTGGTGTTCTTCGACCTCGACAACTTCAAGGCCGTCAACGACCGCTTCGGCCACGCCGCCGGGGACTCGGCGCTGAAGGCCGTGGCCGAGCGCCTGCTGGCCAATGTGCGCGAGAGCGACATCGTCGGCCGCATGGGCGGCGACGAGTTCGCCGTGCTGCTGGTCCAGGCCGACAAGGCCACCGCCGAGATGAAGGGCGAGAGCCTGGCCTCGGCGATCCGCGGCGTGCCCGTGCAGTTCGGCGAATGGAGCGCGCCGCTGCACGTCTCGTTCGGCGTGCGCGAGATCGAGGCCGGCGCCGAGCCGGAAGTCTCGCTGGCCGAGGCCGACGCGGCGATGTTCCTCAAGAAGCGCACGCGGGTGAACGCGGGCTAGGCGCCAGGCGCCCGCGACAATCGGTCTCGCCCTCGAAAGCCCCGAGAAACTTCAGCATTAACCGTTGTTAAACGGCGCCCGGGCTCTTGTGGCGGGCGAGCGGAGACGTCCGCGCCAGCCTTCCAGACCCCCGGGGATTTCCTGATGACCGACCAAGCCGAACCGGCCCTCGAGCTGATCTCGTTCTGCATCGGCGAGCAGGAGTTCTGCATCGACGTGAAGACCGTCCGCGAGATCCGCGGCTGGACCCCGGCGACCCCGATCCCGCATGCGCCGGGCTTCCTCAAGGGCGTCATCAACCTGCGCGGCGCGATCATGCCGGTCATCGACCTGCGCAACCGCCTGGGCCTGGGCGTCACCATCCCCGAGACCCGCCACGTCATCGTCGTCGTCGAGTGCCACGACCGCCTGGCCGGCATCCTGGTCGACGCCGTGTCGGAAACCTTCACCATCACCCGCGACCACCTGCAGCCGGCCCCGGACATGGGCGCCGACGAACTGCGGTTCGTGCAGGCCATCCTGTCGGTCGACACCCGCCTGATCACCTACCTGCGCATGGACGACGTGTTCCCGCCGCAGGTCAGCCAGGCGGCTTAAACTAGATCCTCCCCCTGAAGGGGGAGGTGTCGGCGAAGCCGACGGAGGGGGCAGTCACTGCCCCGCCGTCGGCTTTTGCATGTTCGGAGGGAACGTCCCCCTCCGGCCCTCCGGGCCACCTCCCCCTTCAGGGGGAGGATCTTGCATCCTACGAAATCGCCGCCTGGGCCTTCAGCTTGCCCACCATGTCCGACGACAGGTAGCCGTCGGCCGGCAGCTGGCGGCTCTGTTGCCAGGCGCGCAGGGCCTTGCGGGTGCCCGCGCCGATGACGCCGTCGGCCGGGCCCGGATCGAAGCCCAGGCGCGCCAGGGCGATCTGGGCGGCCATGCGGTCGCCCAGCGACAGCGGCTGCTCCACCGGCCAGGACGCGACCAGCGGCCCGCCGCCGCCGAAGCGGTCGGCCAGCAGGCCGATGCCCAGGGCGTAGGAGGTGGAGTTGTTGTACTTGCGGATCGCGAAGTGGTTGGGCAGGGCCAGGAAGGCCGGACCAGCCGCGCCGGCGGGCAGGATCAGCCCGGCCGGAGACGCCGCGTCGGCGGCCGTCCAGGGCAGGCCGTCGGCCCGCTTCACGCCCTTGGCTTCCCACCACGAGGGAACCTCGCGCGGCCCTTCGGCCAGGCTGTAGTCGAAGCCGGCCGGCAGGATCACTTCCCTGGCCCAGCCCACGCCCGGCTTCCAGCCGCCCTTGGCCAGCAGGTTGGCGGCCGAGGCCAGGCTGTCGGCGTCGCTGCGCCAGATGTCGCGGCGGCCGTCGCCGTCGAAGTCGACCGCGGTCGACAGGTAGTTGGACGGCAGGAACTGGGTCTGGCCCATCGCCCCCGCCCACGAGCCCTTCAGCTGGTCGCGGGTGTCCTCGCCCGAGGCGATGATCTTCAGGGCGGCGATCAGCTCGCCCTCGGCCCAGGCGCGGCGGCGGCCGTCGGCGGCCAGGCTGGCCATCGAGCGGACCACGTCGAAGTCGCCCTGGATCTTGCCGAAGGCCGATTCCATCGCCCAGACGGCCAGCAGGATGTCGCGCGGCACGCCGTAGCGCTGCTCGACCGACGGCAGGAAGGCCAGCTGGTCGCGCTTGCCCCGGCCCACGGCCACGCGGTCGTCGCTGATCACGCCCTTGATGTAGTCGCCGACCGGCTTTGAGAACTCCGGCTGGCGGCCGTCCAGCGAGATGACCCGCGGGTTGGGCGTCAGGCCGTTGAGCTCGCGCTCGACCACGGCCTGGGGCACGCCGGCGGCCACGGCGCGCGGCTTGAAGTCGGCCAGCCAGGCGTTGAAGGCGGCGACCTGCCCCCCGGTCTCGACGGTCGCGGCCGGCGCCGGCGCGGCCGGAGCGGGCGTGGAGGCCACAGGCGGCGGCGCGACCGGGGTCGACGGGGCCAGCGGGGCGTTCGCGGTCGTGTCGGCGCAACCGGCCAGCAGCAGAACGAGGAATACGCGTCTATCCATTGAGGCAGGCTACCGGGGTTCGTGCGAAAGCTTCAATCACAAGGACGCCAGGACAAAGTGAGTTCCCGGTTCGCATCGCCTCTCCACAAGCTTTGCCCTAAGACGCTGGAACCAAATCAAAGTCGGGACGAGAGGTTCGACGTGCATCTTCTGAAGGCCCGCCTCAACCGCGCCAGCTACTGGGTGATCGTCGGGGTGGCGATCGCAGCGATGGTGGTCTCGGCGCTGGCGTTCAGGCGCCCGCTGCCGGCCGCCCTGGTGGTGATGCTGATCGCCGCCATCCCGCGCCTGCACGACCTTGGCCGCACCGGCTGGTGGGCCGGCGGGGTGTTCATCGCCCTGATGGCGCTGTTCTTCGGCGGTCAGTACGTGCTGCCGCCCCACGCCCTGCAGAACGCCCTGGGCGTGGCGGTGCTGGTGCTGCCGGGCCTGCTGGTCTGCCTGGGCGCCCTGCCCGGCCAGAAGGCCGACAACGCCTTCGGCGCAGCCCCGCCCAGGGGCCTGTCGTTCAAACCCGCGCCCCCGACGGAGGCTTGAGAGCAACACGGCGCGACGGCTGCGCGCAGCGGGGCCTTGGCCGATTGACTCTCGTGCTGGTCTTGCCTATACGCACGCCCTCCGAAACATCCGGATGTTCCGGCGAGCTCTAAGGCGCGCCCGAACCTCTCCGCTGACAACAGAGACGGTCATGAAGGTTCGCAGCTCGCTGAAGTCGCTGAAGGGTCGCCACCGCGACTGCAAGATGGTGCGTCGCAAGGGCGTCATCTACATCATCAACAAGACCGACCCGCGCTTCAAGGCCAAGCAAGGCTGATGACGCGCGCCCGGGGCCTCGCCCCGGAGCGTCCGCGACGTTGAAGCCGCGGCCCGCCGGCCGCGCTCCACGCGAAGGTTCTTCGAAAGAACCGGTCGATCTCGGCCGGTTCTTTTCGCATGTCCGGACCACAGGTTTTCAGGCCCGCGACGCTCGGAATCGGCTTTCCCTCGGCGGTCGTCCGCACTAGGTTCCGCGGCTCCGGTTTTCAGCCCCTTTTCGCGAGAGATCTCCATGGCCGACGACGCCATCCCGCACGCCGACGTTCTGAACTCCACCGCCCAGGGCCAGCTGAAGTCGATCATCGAGCGCGTCGAGCGCCTCGAGGTCGAGAAGGCCGAGATCATGGAGCAGATCAAGGAAGTCTACCTCGAGGCCAAGGGCAACGGCTTCGACGTCAAGGTGCTCAAGAAGGTGGTCCGCCTGCGCAAGACCGACCGCGCCAAGCGCCAGGAAGAGGACGCCATCCTCGACCTCTACCTCTCGGCCATCGGCGAGATCTGATTTCTCCGAGACCGCGCGTTTTCGAAGGCTCCCTTCCCTGGAAGGGGGCCTTTTTGATGCTAGGGCGCGTTAGGCGAAAGTGTGAGCGGTTTCGCCGGCTAACGCGCTCCAAGCGTTTGATTTAGAGCCTTTTTTGACGCCTCACATGATTCCATGTGAGGCTAAAAGGCTCTAAGGTCGGGCCATGCGCGCCAAGCCGCCTGATCGCAAGACCCCAGATCCGCGCGCCCAAGCCCGCAAGGCGGCCCTGAACGCCCTCAAGAAAGCCAGGCGGATGGCCGACAAGGGCGGGGTCGAGCTCTCCGACTGGGAGGGCGAATTCCTGGGCTCGGTGGCCCAGCGCATCGAGACCTATGGAAGAGCCTTCGGCGACCCGGAAAAGGGCGGCGCCGGCCAGGCCCTGTCGGTCAACCAGACCATCAAGCTCAAAGAGATCACCGCCAAGGCCAAGGGCGAGCGCAAGCCGATGAAACGCGGCAAGGGCTTCGCGCGGAAGGGGCGGCCGGAACCGACGGAAGAGGCCGAAGACGAGGGGTAGTCCCCTGCCCTCCCCCTTCTCCCGTCATTCCCGCCCTTGTGGCGGGACCCCCTCTGTAAGCCGCAAGGGCGATTGGGGCGGCGTGCTCAGCACGCCGCTGGCGCCTCACCTGCGAGCGGAAACAGAGGTTCCCGCCACAAGGGCGGGAATGACGGGAGGTTAGGGGTAGGACTTGTCGCAGCCCCCCCTAGAACGCCCCGCCTTCGCGCAGGTTGATGCCGTATTCCAGATAGGCCTTCATCGCGGCCATCATGTGCATCCAGCCGCCGGCGTTGCCGTGCGAGGCCTTCAGGCCCTCGGGGGTGTGCGGCCAGCCGGACTCGCTGATCCTGACCATGGTGTTCCCTTCGTCGAGCGCCGTGAAGGTCATCTCGACCCGGGTGTCGGGATCGCCGGCGACGGCCGAGCCCCATTCCAGCACGATGCGCTCGTGGGCGACCACCTCGCGCACCACCACCGGATAGCGCTCGTCGAACTCGGGAAATCGCCACAGCACCGTGGTTCCGGCGACCAGCGGGCCGCTGCCCTCGCGCAGGAAATAGCCGCTGAGCTTGTTCGGGTCGACGACGGCGTCGAACACCTGCGCGATCGGCTTGCGGATCTTCAGCTGCACCTGGAAGGCCAGCGGGGCTGTCTTGGAGTTGGCGTCGCTGGACATGGCGGTCCTCCCTTGGCGAACCCCGGCATCTAAGGTTATAATTCTATAACATGTCAAGCGCCGCCCAAGACGACCTGCTGTTCAAGGCCCTGGCCGATTCCCGGCGGCGGCAGATGCTGGACCTGATGAAGGCCGCCCCGCGCACCACCGGGGCGCTGTGCGAGCACTTCGCCGGGACGCTGGACCGCTGCACCGTCATGCAGCACCTGGGCGTGCTGGAGCAGGCCGGACTGATCGTGGTGCGGCGCGAGGGGCGCGTGCGCTGGAACCACCTCGACGCCGGCCCCTTCCAGGACATCCACGACCGCTGGATCGGCCCCTACGCCCTGGCCGCCGCCGACCTGCTGAACCGGCTCAGGCACGACCTGGAAGGCGCCTGACCGCCCCGATTGCCGAACGACGTTCGCCGGAATAGCCTCGCCGCCAACAATCGGGGAGGAACCGTCCATGGCTGTCGAACGCGGCGCGATGCGTCCCCTGCTGCTGGTCATCGCCGCGGCGACCCTGCTGGCCGGCACGCTGGACATCCTCGACGCCTTCACCTTCTGGGGCGTGACCAAGGCCGTGCCGCCGCAGCGGATCCTGCAGTCGATCGCCAGCGGCCTGCTGGGCAAGGCGGCCTTCCAGGGCGGAGCCCCGACGGCGGCTCTCGGCCTCTTCCTGCACTACTTCATCATGTCGGTGATGGCGGCGCTGTACGTGCTGGCCGCGCGCCGCCTGCCGGCGCTGGCCCGCCAGCCGCTGCTGATGGGCCTGGCCTATGGCGCGGCGACCTATGTGGTCATGAACTACGTGGTGCTGCCGCTCAGCGCGGTAGGCCCGGCCAGCGCCTTCGCCTGGCCGCGCTTCGTCAACAACCTGGGGGCCCACCTTATTCTGGTCGGCGTACCGATCGCCCTGGTCGCCCGCTGGGGCCAGGGCAAGACCGCCGCATAGCGCGCCCTGCCCCGGACAGGATCAGGAGGCTTCCTTGACGTCGACGTCGATGCCCTGCTCGCGGACCTTGCGGTAGAGGGTCGAGCGGCCGATGCCCAGGCGCCGGGCGACCTCGCTCATGTGACCGGCATAGACCTCGATGGCGTGCTGGATGAGGTCGCGCTCGATCTCCTCCAGGGTCCGCAGGTGGCCGTGGCCGTCGAGGATGCGCACCGGCGCCTCGCCCGCGCCCTCGGCATGGACGGCGGCGGCCTGGATCATCACCGGCAGCGGCTCCATCGGCGACGGCTCCAGCGGCGGGGCCACGACGCCCGAGATGGCCGGGAAGTCGTAGGGCTGCAGATAGGGCGCGTCGGCCAGCACGATGGCGCGATAGACCGCGTTCTCCAGCTGGCGCACATTGCCGGGCCAGTCGAAGGCGCAGAGGATCCGCAGGGTCTCGGGCGAGGCCCCGACCACGCGCTTGCCTTCCTCGACGTTGAAACGGCGCACGAAGGCCTCGACCAGGGCCGGGATGTCCTCGCGGCGCTCGCGCAGGGACGGCGCCTCCACCGGGAAGACGTTCAGGCGGTAGTAGAGGTCCTCGCGGAACAGGCCCTGCGAGACAGCGGCCGACAGGTCGCGGTTGGTGGCCGAGACGATGCGGACGTCGACCTTGACCGAGCGCTTGGAGCCGATCGGATCGATCTCGCCCTCCTGCAGGGCGCGCAGCAGCTTGACCTGGACGTCGAGCGGCAGCTCGCCGACCTCGTCGAGGAACAGGGTGCCGCCGTCGGCTTCCTTGAACTTGCCCGAGTGCTTGTCGGAGGCGCCGGTGAACGAGCCCTTCTCGTGGCCGAACAGGATCGACTCGACGAGGTTCTCGGGGATGGCGCCGCAGTTGACGGCCACGAACGGCTTGCCGGCGCGATCCGACGAGCCGTGCACGGCGCGCGCGATCAGCTCCTTGCCGACGCCGCTCTCGCCGGTGATCAGCACGGGGATGGCGCTCTTGGCGGCGCGCTCGCCGATGCGCTTGACCATGGTCATGGCCGGCGAGGTACCGATCAGGTCGGAGAAGGTGGTGCGGCCCGCGACGCGCTTGTTCAGGCGATCGACCTCGCCCTTGAGGTCGCCCATCGAGAGGGCGTTGCGGATCGACACGGTGATCCGCTCAGGGCTGGCCGGCTTGATGAAGAAGTCGGTGGCGCCGGCTTGCATGGCCTTTACCACGGTGTCGACGCCGCCGCTGGCGGTCAGCACGATCACCGGCTGGGCGTAGCCGCGCGCGCGCATCTCCTTCAGCGCTTCCTGGCCCGGCAGGCCCGGCATGACGAGGTCCAGCAGGATCACGTCGGCCGGCGCGCCGGCGGCCAGGTGCGCCATGGCCGCGTCGCCGTTCTCGGCGTGGCAGACCGCGAATCCCTCGCGCTCCAGCACCGCCTGGATCAGTCGACGTTGGGTCGGATCGTCGTCGACGACGAGCACCGTCTTGGTCATTGAAGGCCATCCACCAGAACCGGCCGCGCCCGCGTGGAGAGCGACTCTTGTTGGTTCAGAGTGATACAGCGCGGGGGTAAACACCGGCTTTCGGAGAGGTGTCGCAGACCTTAACAGTGAGCCTTAACAACGGTTTACGCTGTTGGTGGGATTGGGTTCGGATAAGGCCTTTGGCGTGCGGCCCCTCTCTCTTCGAGAGAGGGATCAGAAAGAGCACCCCTAAAACAGATCGCCCCGGACGTCGGGCGACGTCCGGGGCGATGGGTCTTTCTAGTAAGGCAGTTCCGGCGCGGTCTGGGCCGGCGGGGTTCCGGCCGATGGCGGGGTCGCGCCCGGGTCGGCGGTCGGGGTCTCGCCGTCGCCCAGGATGTCGCCGATCGGATCCTCGGTCGGCGGCGGCGGCTCGGCCGTACCGCCGGGGATCGGGGTGGCCTTCAGGCGCGGCAGGGCGGCGCTCATGAACACCTTCCAGATCTCGGCCGGCGGGCCGCCGCCGCTGACGCGCTTCATGGCGGTGTTGTCGTCCTTGCCGGTCCACACCGCGGCGACGAAGCCGCCGGTGTAGCCGACGAACCAGGCGTCCTTGTAGTCGCTGGTGGTGCCGGTCTTGCCGGCGATGTCGTAGCCGGCCACGCGGGCGCGGCCGCCGGTGCCCCCGTTCACCACCTGGCGCATCATCTGGTTCATGTACTGCAGCGACGGCGAGCCGATCACCGACGGGCGCGGCTGCTTGTCGACGCTGTGGTCGTAGAGAACCTTGCCCGAGGCGGTGCGGATGCGCTCGATGCCGTAGCCCTTGGCCAGGAAGCCGCCGTTGGCGAACGGGGCGTAGGCCTGGGCCATTTCCAGCGGGCTGACCTCGACGGCGCCCAGGGCCATCGACGGATCCAGCTGGATCTTGCTGGTGATGCCCAGGCGCCGGGCGGTGGCGGCCACGTTGCTGGTGCCGACCTCGTTGGCCAGGCGCGCGGCGACCGTGTTGATCGACTGGGCCAGGGCCGTCTGCAGGGTCATGGGGCCCAGGAAGGTGTTGGTGTAGTTGCGCGGCTCCCAGTTGCCGATCTTCACCGGCTCGTCGACCACCATCACCGACGGATTGCGCCCCTGGTCCATGGCGGTGAGGTAGACGAACGGCTTGAAGGCCGAGCCGGCCTGGCGGCGGGCGCTGGTGGCGCGGTCGAACTGGCTCTGGCCGTAGTCCTCGCCGCCGACATAGGCGCGGATGCGGCCCTCGCCGTCGATGGCCACCAGGGCGGCCTGCTGGACGCCCTGCTTGAGGTGGCCCTCGACGCCCAGCTGCACGGCGCGCTCGGCCGCGACCTGGATCGGCAGGTCCAGCGTCGTCTCGACGACCAGGTCCTCGGTCGGTTCGCCGACCAGCGAGCGCACCTGGGCGTCGACATAGTCGGTGAAGTACTGGGCGCGCTGGTTGGCCAGGGTGGCCGACACCTGCACGGGCGTCTTGAAGGCCTCATCGCGCTGCTCGGGGGTGATGGCCTTCAGGCGCACCATCTCGTCGAGCACCACGGTGGCGCGGCGGGCGGCGCGCTCGCTGGCGCTGACCGGCGAATAGCGGGCCGGACCCTTCATCATGCCGGCCAGCAGGGCGGCCTCGCCGATGGTCAGATCCTTGGCGGGCTTGTTGAAGTAGCGCTGCGAGGCGGCCTCGATGCCGTAGGCGCCGGCGCCGAAATAGACCCGGTTCATGTACAGCGCCAGGATCTGCTTCTTGCTGAACTTCAGCTCCAGCCAGACGGCCAGGATCAGCTCCTGGGCCTTGCGCTTGTAGTTCTGGGCCGGGCTGAGGAACAGGTTGCGGGCCAGCTGCTGGGTGATGGTCGAGCCGCCGCGCTGGGGGCCGCCGTCATGGGTGATGTTCCAGATCAGCGAGCGGGCGATGCCCCACGGGTTGAACCCGAAGTGGTGGTAGAACTGGCGGTCCTCGATGGCGACGAAGGCGGCCGGCACGTATTCGGGCAGGGCGTCGATGTCGACCGGCGGCGCGTACTGGCTGCCGCGCACGGCGAGAAGCGCGCCCGAGCGATCCAGATAGTTGATCGAGGGCTGGCGGGTGACGTCGTACAGCTTGGAGGTGTCGGGCAGGTCGCGCGCGAACACCGCGAAGAAGGTGACCACGAAGATCAGCCCCCACACGCCCAGAACCGTCGTCCAGTACAGCAGCGCCTGGAGGGGCGTGCGTTGAGTCTTCGCCGGCTTGTTCCCGCCGAAGGCGCCGTTAGCCATCTGTAACCCTAGGTCTCGTTAGCCCCGCCCGCGTGGCGGTGTCATAGCTCACGGCGACCAAACACGCGACAAGATTGACGACAGGTGAACGCGGTTTAACCAAGCGGGGGAGAACCGTCTTCGCCGATGAACCGAAAGCCGGCGCGGGCGTCCTCCAGCAGCGCATCGGCCCGGTCGGCCTCGGCCTTGGGCCCATGCTCGCGATAGGAGACCCCGACCGTGTAGGCGGTGTTGTTCATGCCGACCGGGGCCGCCAGGGCGATCACCATGCGCTGCAGGTTGGTCTCGCCCTTAGCCTGGCATCGCAGAAGCAGCCGCACCGCGGGCCGGCCGCCCAGACGGTCGTCGGCGCGCCCCAGTTCGACGCATCCAGCGCCGCGCCAAACGCCGACCTGCTCGTCGACGGCCTGCGCCAGGGTCTCGCCGTCCGTCGAGCCCGCGTCGACCCAAAGCCGGGCGCGTCGGGAAAGGTTCACCGCAAAGCCGTGGTTGGGCATGGGCGGCTTGCTGGTGACCAGCTTCACCTTGCCCGGCAGGATGACGACGTACATCCAGTTCTTGTTGGCGTAGTGGGTGTAGCCCTCCGCCGCCTGGGCCGCACCGGCCAGGGCCAGCGCCATGACCACCGCCGCTCGCATGCGCCTGGCCAGCATTCTCGCCCCCTTTTGCGTGAGGTCTCGAGCCTATCAGATCTCGGCCCAAGTGCGATCCGGCCTGTTCCTCAAGACGCTCCCCCCTCCGGCCTTTCGCCGCCTGCCTGGCGGCGGATCTCGAAAAATCCGCTGTTTCCGGCCTTGGCGGGGAGTCTCGCCCCTGCCAAAAGAGCGCCGTGTCCACCGCCCTCGCCTCCCCGCCCTCGCTCGACGCCGCGCGCGATGTCCTGCGCCGCACCTTCGGCCACCAGGATTTCCGCGGCCTGCAGGCGCAGGTGGTCGGCGAACTGCTGGAGGGCCGCAGCGCCCTGGCGGTGCTGCCGACGGGCGGCGGCAAGAGCCTCTGCTACCAGATCCCCGCCCTGGTGCGGCCGGGCCTGGGCCTGGTGGTCTCGCCGCTGATCGCGCTGATGGCCGACCAGGTGGCGGGGCTGCAACAGGCAGGCGTCGCCGCCGAGCGCCTGGACTCGAACACCCTGCCCGAGGAGCGCGCCGAGATCTGGCGGCGCATCGAGGCCGGCCAGCTTGATTTGCTCTACCTGTCGCCCGAAGGCCTGATGCAGGGCTGGATGCTGGAGCGGCTGTCGCGCCTTGACCTGTCGCTGGTCGCCGTCGACGAGGCCCACTGCGTCAGCCAGTGGGGCCACGACTTCCGGCCCGAATACCGGATGCTGGGCCGCATCGCCGAGGTGTTTCCGAACGTCCCGCGCCTGGCGGTGACGGCCACCGCCGACGCCCGCACTCGCGACGACATCCGCGCCGAACTGCGCCTGCAGGGCGCGGCCGAGTTCGTCGACAGCTTCGCGCGCCCCGAACTGGCCCTCAACGCCGAGCGCAAGCGCGGCAAGGGCCACGACCGGGTGATCGAGCTGGTCACCGAGCGCCCGGGCCGGGCCGGCGTGGTCTATGCCGGCAGCCGCGACTCGACCGAGAAGCTGGCCCAGATGCTGATCGACAACGGCGTGCCGGCCCTGGCCTATCACGCCGGCCTCGACAAGACCGTGCGCGCCCGCCGCCTGGAGCAATTCCTCGAGGCCGACGAGGCGGTGATGGTGGCGACCATCGCCTTCGGCATGGGGGTCGACAAGCCCGACGTCCGCTTCGTGATCCACGCCGATCCGCCGGCCGCCATCGAGGCCTACTGGCAGGAGATCGGCCGGGCCGGACGCGACGGCCAGCCGGCCGAGGGCATCACCCTCTACAGCAGCGCCGACCTGGCCTGGGCCGGCCGCCGCATCGACTCCCGCGAGGCCCCCGACGAGGTCAAGCAGGTTCAGAGCCGCAAGCTGCGGCAGTTCTACGCCATGCTGGAGGGCATGACCTGCCGCGCCGCCGCCGTCCGCCGCTATTTCGGCGAGGAGGGCGTGGAGCGCTGCGGGAGCTGCGACATCTGCATCTCGCCCCCGACCGGCGTCGACGCCACGCAAGCCGCCCAGAAGGCCCTGTCGGCCGCCCACCGCCTGGGCGGGCGGTTCGGACGCGGCCGCCTGATCGACCACCTGCTGGGCAAGACCAAGGACGTCACGCAGCAGGAAGCCCAGATGTCGACCTTCGGCATCGGCAAGGAGTTCAGCCCCCAGGGCTGGCGCGACCTGCTCGACACCCTGGTGTTCGAGGGCCTGCTACGCGAGGACCCCAACGACGGCCGGCCCCTCATCGGGCTGGGCGACGGCGAGGGCGTGCGCCAGGTCTATCGCGGCGAGCGGCAGGTCTCGCTGCGCCAGGCGCCGGGCGGCGACGCCTCGGGCAAGGGCGGTGGCGGCGGCAAGAGCCTGCGCCGGCGTCAGGCCCTGACGGTGCCGCCGGGCGACCAGATGCTGTTCGAGGCCCTGCGCGCCTGGCGCAAGGACCAGGCCCAGGCCCAGCACGTGCCGCCCTACGTGATCTTCCACGACGCCACCCTGGCCGAGATCGCCGCGGCCCGCCCGCTGACCCTGGCGGCGCTGGGCAAGTCCGGGGGCGTCGGCCAAGGCAAGCTAGACCGCTACGGCGAGGCCGTGCTGAAGGTCGTCCGCGACAACTGAGCCGACGGCGCGTTCGTTTGGGCCGATACGCGCAAAACGCGCGTTGTCGGCTCTTGCCCGAACCAAACCGGCTCGCCAGGTGTTAGTCTCCAGACCCCTCGCCGCGCGTCCCGCGCCGCGCCCGGGCACGCCCATTTCATACGGGAGACGCCGATGACCGACGCCACCATCAAGACCGACCTCGCAGGCGGCGCCAGCGCGGCCCAGAGCAACGTCAAGGCCAGCGCCAAAAAGACCGCCGCCAAGGCCGCCACCGCCGTCAAGAAGGCGGCGACCACGGTGGCCGAGACCGCCGTGGAAAAGACCCAGGTCGCCCGCGAATACGTGCACGACAAGACCGACGCCGCCGTCGCCTGGTCCAAGCCCAAGGCCGAGGCCGCCCACAAGGCCGCCGAGGAGCACCCGCTGGCCCTGGCCCTGGGCACCTTCGTGGCCGGCGCGGTGTTCGGCTTCCTGCTGGCCCGCAACTTCGACCGCTAGGCCCCGGGGGGCGCGGTCGACCGCGCCTTTCGAAGCCTTGAACAGCGAACGCCCGGCGGGTTGATCCCGCCGGGCGTTTTCTTTTGGCCTGTAGTTCCTTCCCAGAGCTCCTCCCCCGCTTGCGGGAAGGGGGACCACGAAGGGGTGGAGGGGGCGGCCGCGCGCACGGCGCTCCGCCCCTCGCCCCCTCCGTCACGCTGCGTATCCGCAGCGCGCCACCTCCCCCCCGCTTCGCGAGGGAGGAGCTGGAGAAAAAAGAAAGGGCGGCGCCGTGGCTGGCGCCGCCCTCCTCAGTTCAGGTCTTCGCCTTCGATCAGAAGGGCGACTGGATCGAGAGCCTGACGCCCTGACTGTCGCTGTCCTTCGTGACCATGTTGTCGAAGTCCAGGCCGAGCCGGATGCCGTTCTTGATGGTCAGGTCGGCCCCGAGCTCCAGCCGCAGCTGGTCGCGGTCGATCGGATCCACCGTCAGGCGATAGGTCGGCCCGCCCACCCAGTCGGTGTAGTTGAGCAGGGCGTCGCCCGTCTTCTCGAAGTCGTGCGAGTACTCGACCCGGAAGCGCGGAGCCAGCAGGCCGGCCGCCGTCTTGCGGAGGAACTCGCCACGCAGGCCGAGGGTGCCGGTCAGGCTCTTCACGGTCTGGGCGTGGTAGGTCAGGCCGTAGGGCCCGCCGCCGTTTTCCGAGAACGCGTCCAGCTGCGAACGGCTGTAGGCGACGCGGCCGTAAGGCGACAGCAGGCTGGTCTGCGTGCGGTGCTCCATCCCGAAGGTCAGGGCGCCGAACACCTGGTCGCCGTTGCGCTCGCCGTTCACCAGTTCGCCCGTCGAGGTGACGTAGCGGCGGGTGTCGAAGTCGAGCGTGCCGTAGCCGAGGACCCCGTCGAGGAAGGTCTTCTCGCCCGTCTTCAGGCTGGCGTAGAGGCCGGCGCTGTAGCTTTCGGCCCGGCTCTTGGTGCCCGACTTGCCGACCCGGCTGGAGTCGCGGCCGTAGCCGACGCCCAGGCCGAAGGCGAAGTCGGGGTTGACCCGGTAGTCGACGCCGCCGGTCAGACCATCGGTGGTGAAGCGGAAGCCGCTTTGCGACCCGACCGCGTCACGCATCCCGAAGTCCGCCGAACCGGCCGCCCAGACGCCCCAGCGCTTGGGACCGGCCTGGCCGTCCTCGCCGTCGTCCTTGGCCGTGTAGCCGGCCGAGGGTTCGGGCAGCAGCGGGCTGGACGGATCGGCCGCGTCGTTCATGCCGAGGCTGGCGTACTTGCGGAACCGCTCGCGCGCTTCCAGGCCGTCCTCGCGCTCGGCGTCGCCGCCGCTGACGCTGACCCCGAACCCGCGACCCGCGCCGCCGCCGTTGTGCAGCTGCTCGAGACGACGGTTGAAGTTGCTGATCTGGGCGTCGGCGAAGCGGACAGCCGCCGCGTCCTGGGCCGCGATCAGACCCTTCACTTCCGGATCCTGCGACGGATCCGGACGAGCCTTGACGATCACGTTGATCCGGCCGGGGGCCGAAGTCGCGAAGGCGTTGCTCAGGGTGTAGGTCACCACCGCCGTGCCCGCGAAGGCGTTGTCGGGGGTGTAGGTCAGGGTGTAGGCGCCCGACGAGGGGTTGGTCACCACGGCCGCGCCGGAGTTGGCGGGCGTGATCGACGCCACCGCCGCGCCGATGAACGGCCCGCCGCTGGCTCCGCTGACCAGGTTAACGACCGCCTTCTGGCCGGCGAGGATCTCGACGGTGATCGGCGGCGCCGTCAGGGGCGCGGGGTTGACGGTGACGGTCACCGGAACCGGGGTGGACGCACCGAACGGATTGTTGATCCGGTAGGTGAAGCTGTCCGAACCGGAGAAGCCGGTGGCCGGGGTGTAGACAATGGTCTCGCCGTTGACGACCGCCACGCCCTTGGTCGGAGCCGTGGCCACCGCCACGCCCGTGAACGGGCTGCCGGTCGCGCCTTGGGTCGCCGCGAGGGTGACCGACTGGCCGGCCAGGACGGTGAGGGTCTGGGCCGACTGGGTCGGGACCGCCAGCGGGTTGACCGTGACGGTGACCGTCGCCGGACCGCCCGTGCCGCCGGGACCGGTGGCCGTGTAGGTGAAGGTGTCCGTGCCGAAGAAGTTCTGGGCGGGGACGTAGTTGACGTTGAGGCCCGAGACCGTCGCCGTGCCGTTGGCCGGCTGGGTCGCGACCGCGATCGTGTCGAGCGGGCCGGTGTCGTTGGTCGTCACCGCGATGACCACCGCCGCATTGGCGTTGGTCGTGGCGGTGTCGTCGACGACGACCGGAGCCGGGGCGGCGACGGCCACGCTGATGGCGGCCGGCGACGAGGTGCCCCCGGGACCCGAGGCGGCGTAGCTGAAGCTGTCCGGACCGAAGTAGCCCGGGTTCGGGGTGTAGGTGATGGTCACCGACGGACCGGACTGCGAGCGCATCCGCGAGGCGCTGCCGTTGACGACGGCGGTGCCGTGTTGCGGCGGCGTGGTGATGATCACCGAGTCATAGAAGCCGTCGATCAGGCTCGACACGTCGATCGTCGTCGGCGAACCGGACGGCGTCGAGGTGTTGGTCGGCTCGACCACCGGAACGGCGGCCTGGTTGATCGTCAGGGTGACGTTGACGCTGACCTGGTACGGGCCCGAGCCGGTGGCCGAGTCCGTAGCGGTGACCGTCAGCGGGAAGCTGCCGGCCTCGGTCGGCGTGCCCGAAAGCTCGCCGGTCGAAGCATTGAGCGTCACGCCGGTCGGGAGCGCGCCAGTCGCCGTGTAGGTGTAGGTCGGATACCCGCCCGAGGCCTGGAAGGTCTGGCTGTAGGCCACACCGTAGTCACCGACCGGCAGAGAGGTCGGCGCCAGCGACAGGGTCGGGCTGGCGATGGTGATCGGGAAGGTGGCCGAACCGGTGGCCCCGTAGGCGTCGGTGGCCGTGACCACCATGTTGAACGAACCGCCCGCGCTCGGAACCCCAGACAGGACGCCGGCGGTGTTGAGCACCAGGCCAGGCGGCACGGACGTCCCACCGAAGGTGTAGGGCGCCGTACCGGTCGAGGCGGTGAAGGTGGCGTTGGTATAGAGCACGCCCACCGTGCCGTTACCGGGCGCGCCGGTGACCACGAGGGTCGGCGGCGTGACGGTGACGGTGACCGTGGCCGCGGCCGAGGTCCCGCCGGCGTTGCTGGCGGTGTAGGTGAAGGTGTCCGTGCCCGAGAAGCCAGGCGTCGGCTCGTAGGTGAAGGTGAACGGCGCCGTGGTCGACGTGGCCGTGATCGTCCCGTGAGCCGGGGTCGAAGCGGTCACGCCGGTCGCGGGCACGCCGCTCAGGCTGGCGTTGATGACATTGCCGGTGCTGTTGGCGGCGACGGTCACCGAGACGTCGGCCGGGGTCGGCGGAGCCGGCGGGTTGACGACAAGCGTGTAGGTCTTGTCGACGAAGTACGGCCCGCCGACCGAGGCGTCGGTAGAACGGACGTCCACGCTGAAGGTGCCCGTCTGCGTCGGCGTGCCCGAGAGCGAGCCGTTGGCGGCGAGGCTCACCCCGTTCGGAAGCGTCGAAGCGGTGGTGTACTGGTAGGGCGCGGTGCCGCCGGTGGTGGTCAGGGTCACGTTATAGGCCGAGTGCTGGGTCGCAGCAGGCAGCGTGGTCGAGACCGGGTTGATCACCAGGGTCGGAGCCAGGATCTCCAGCGGGGCCGAGGCCGTGCTGGTGAAGGGGCCGGTGCCGGCCGAGCTGTCGGTGAGCGTGACCACCACCGTGGTGTTGGCCTCGAGCGTCGGCGTGCCCGAGATGACGCCCGAGCTGTTCATCGACAGGCCGGCGGGCAGGCCGGTGGCCGAGAAGCCGGAGTACGGAGCCTGACCCCCGGTGACGGTCACCGGCGTACCGGCGGCGTTGTACGCATCCCCCACGACGCCCGTGGCGGACGGCAGGGTGATCGTGAAGGTCGGGTTGCTCACCGGCACGGTGACGGTCGCGGGGCTGGACGTGCCGCCCTGGTTGGTCGCCGTGTAGGTGAAGCTGTCGTTGCCGCGGAAGCCCGTCGGCGCGTTGTAGGTGACCAGGCCGGCGCTGCTGACGCTCACCGAGCCGCCATTGGCGGTCGTCGCCGAGCCGACGGCGTAGCCGGTCGGGTTGTTGGTGCCCGTGACGCTGAACGTCGCGCCCGTGGCGTTGTAGGCCACGGCCGGGGCCCCGATCGATGCGACTACCGGCGGCGGCGGCAGACCGATGGTCAGGGTCGCCGAAGCCGTCGAGGTGTACGGGCTGCCCAGCGAGCTGTCCGTGACGTTGAAGGTGATGGAGTACGAACCGTCGCTGGTCGGCGTGCCGCTGAACGCGCCGCCGCCCTGGTCGGTCAGCCCCGGCGGCAGGCCGCTGATGCTGTTGACCGTGTAGGCCGCGCGACCGCCGCTGATCGTGACGCCGCCGGTGTAGGCGACGCCGACGGTGGCCGTGGGCGCGGTCAGGGTCGCCGAGAAGGTCGGATCGCCCACGTTCACGGTGACGGTCGCCGGCGCCGAGGTGCCGCCGACATTGGTCGCCGTGTAGGTGAAGCTGTCGCTGCCGCGATAGCCGACCGGCGGGGTGTAGGTGGCCTGGCCGCTGCTGTTGATGGTGACGCCGCCGCCCTGGGCGGTGGTCGCCGAGCCGACCGCATAGCTGGTCGGGCTGTTCTGGACGGAGCCCTCGGTGGCGACGTCGATCGACGCCGTCGTGTTCGCGCCCGTGTTGTAGATGGCCGTACCGCTGAAGGTGAAGCTGCTGCCCGTCGGCGCGGCGACATAGGTGTACTGGTCGCTGGCGCTGGTGGCGCTGGTGCCGCCGATGGTGGTGACGCGGACATCGACCGTGCCGACCGCGCCGGCCGGAGCCGTGGCGGTGATCTGGCTGCCGCTGTTGACGGTGTAGCCGGTGGCCGCCGTGCCGCCGAAGGTGACGGCCGTGGCGCCCGACAGGCCCGTGCCGGTGATGATCACCGTCGTGCCGCCGCCGATCGGACCCGCCGTCGGCGAGATCGACGTCACCGTCGGAGCCGCCACGTAGGTGAACTGGTCGGCCGCGCTGGTGGCGCTGGTCCCGCCGACGGTGGTGACGCGGATATCGTAGGTGCCCGCGGCGTTGGCCGGCGCGGTGGCGGTGATCTGGGTGTTGCTGTTGACGGTGAAGCCCGTGGCCGCCGAGCCGCCGAAGGTGACGGCCGTGGCGCCCGCCAGGTTCGTGCCGGTGATGGTCACGGTCGTGCCGCCGACCGTCGGGCCCGCCGTCGGCGAGATCGACGTCACGGTCGGAGCCGGGACATAGGTGAACTGGTCGGAGGCGCTGGTGGCGCTGGTCCCGCCCACCGTGGTGACGCGGATATCGTAGGTGCCCGCCGCGTTGGCCGGCGAGGTGGCCGTGATCTGGGTGGCGCTGTCGACGGTGAAGCCGGTGGCCGCCGTGGCGCCGAAGGTGACGGCCGTGGCGCCCGACAGGTTCGTGCCGGTGATGATCACGGTCGTGCCGCCAGAGGTCGGACCCGCCGTCGGCGAAACCGAGGTCACGGTCGGGGCCGCCACGTAGGTGAACTGGTCGGCCGCGCTGGTGGCGCTGGTCCCGCCCACCGTGGTGACCGTCACGTCATAGGCGCCGGCCGCGTTGGCGGGCGAGGTGGCGGTGATCTGGGTGTTGCTGTTGATGGTGTAGGTGGCGTTGGTCGCGCCGAACTTCACCGCGCCCGTGGGCGACGCGGCCGCGAAGCCCGTGCCGGTGATGATCACCGTCGTGCCGCCGCCCGTCGGGCCCGCCGTCGGCGAGACAGCGGTGACGGTCGGAGCCGAAACGTAGGTGTACTGGTCGGCCGCGCTGGTGGCGCTGGTGCCGCCCACCGTGGTGACGCGGATGTCGTAGGTGCCCGCCGAGTTGGCCGGCGCGGTGGCGGTGATCTGGGTGGCGCTGTCGACGGTGAAGCCCGTGGCCGCCGTGGCGCCGAAGGTGACGGCTGTGGCGCCCGACAGGTTCGTGCCGGTGATCGTCACGGTCGTGCCGCCGGTGGTCGGGCCCGCCGTCGGCGAGATCGAGGTCACGGTCGGAGCCGCCACGTAGGTGAACTGGTCGGCCGCGCTGGTGGCGCTGGTCCCGCCCACCGTGGTGACCGTCACGTCATAGGTGCCGGCCGCGTTGGCGGGTGAGGTGGCCGTGATCTGGGTGTTGCTGTTGATGGTGTAGGTGGCGTTGGTCGCCCCGAACTTCACCGCGCCCGTGGGCGACGCGGCCGAGAAGCCCGTGCCGGTGATGATCACCGTCGTGCCGCCGCCCGTCGGACCCGCCGTCGGCGAGATCGACGTCACGGTCGGAGCCGCGACATAGGTGAACTGGTCGGCCGCGCTGGTGGCGCTGGTGCCGCCGATGGCCGTGACGCGGACATCGACCGTGCCGACCGCGCCGGCCGGAGCCGTGGCCGAGATCGTGGTGCCGTTGACGACGGTGAAGCCCGTCGCCGCCGTGCCGCCGAAGGTGACGGCCGTGGCGCCCGACAGGTTCGTGCCGGTGATGGTCACGGTCGTGCCGCCGCCGGTCGGGCCCGCCGTCGGCGAGATCGATGTGACGGTCGGAGCCGGGACATAGGTGAACTGGTCGGCGGCGCTGGTGGCGCTGGTCCCGCCCACCGTGGTGACGCGGACGTCGACCGTGCCGCTGCCGGCCGGCGCGGTGGCCGTGATCTGGGTGGCGCTGTCGACGGTGAAGCCGGTAGCCGCCGTGCCGCCGAAGGTGACGGCGGTGGCGCCCGACAGGTTCGTGCCGGTGATGGTCACGGTCGTGCCGCCGGTCGTCGGCCCCGCCGTCGGCGAGATCGACGTCACTGCCGGTGCGGGCACATAGGTGAACTGGTCGGCGGCGCTGGTGGCGCTGGTCCCGCCCACCGTGGTGACGCGGACGTCGACCGTGCCGCTGCCGGCCGGCGCGGTGGCCGTGATCTGGGTGGCGCTGTCGACGGTGAAGCCGGTGGCCGCCGTGCCGCCGAAGGTGACGGCGGTGGCGCCCGAGAAGTTCGTGCCGGTGATGATCACCGTCGTGCCGCCCGTCGTCGGGCCGGCGGTCGGCGAGATCGAGGTGACCGTGGGGGGCGCGACGTAGGTGAAGTTCGACGAGGTGCTGCCACCGGCCGTGGCCACCGCAATCGCCACCAGGCCGGCCGCGTGGGCGGGCGTGGTGAGGACGATCGTGGTGTCGGTCAGCGTGGTCGGGGTGACGGTGGCGCCGTCGACGGTGACGGTGGCGCCCAGGAAGTTCTCGCCGGTGAGCGTCACCGAGGTGCCGCCAGCGGTCGGGCCCGCCGTCGGCGTCAGGTTCGAGATCGTCGGCGGCGCGGGCGTGCAGGTGGCGACGAACGACGACGTGCCGTTGGTGTTGTTCTGCGCCGCCCGGGTCTGGAAGGCGAATTCACTCGCGGTGACGGTGTACTGATAGGAGCCCGAGGTCGTGCCGATGTTGACGAACGCGCCGCCGGCGGACGTGGCCCGCTGGAACATGGCGACGGGATTGTCCGTGCTGATCGTCATGTTGATGACGTCGCCGACCGCGAAGGCGTGAGGTCCGCCAGGATACCATCTCAGAGCCGTCGCATTCGTCAGCCCGACGTTGACGCCGTTGAACGCCAGCGTGGTCGTGGATTCACGCGCATTGGTGCTGGTGATCGCGGTGCCGGCGAAGGTCGTGGAGCTGTCCAGAGCCCCCGCATTGACGGCGGCGCACCCGGTGGATGCGGCGGCCAGCGTGGGCGCCAGGGTGGTCATGACCGCGAACAGCGCGATGACGGCGTGGCGAAGCCCCAGACCCCCGGCGCGCTCCAGCTTTTGACCCATCGTCGCAAACGACGCCAAATCCCGCAGAACACGGGTCAGCCACCCCTGGAACATCGAATTTCCCCAGCCCCAATTATCCACGCGCGGTCGTCCGCCCCGGACTCTCCATCCGCGCGCATTACCGGCTCATTACACGTAACTGTACGTTATGCACAGCCCCACGGCATTTCGGTGTGGTTTGTCACATCGCGCGCAAAGAGTGTGTTCCAAGTTTGAGACGCCGCTGCGCTCAAACCGGTTCTCAAGTGATTTCCGGGTGTTGCGCCGCGCCTTGCCGGAACCAGGCCTGTACAGGTGAAACGAGCGTCTTGCGCGCTAGGGACGCTGCTGTGTAGCCTGGCAACTCAACATTGTGGGAGGGCCTGACGCCATGGAATTCTATCTGGCTATGATCGTGCAGTTCGCGGGCAGCTTCGCGCCGCGCAGCTTCATGTACACCAACGGTCAAATCCTGAGCATCGCTCAGAACACCGCTCTTTTCTCGCTGCTGGGCACCACCTTCGGCGGCAATGGGCAGACCACCTTCGCCTTGCCGGACCTGCGCGGCCGCGCGCCGATCGGCCCCGGCCAGGGCCCGGGCCTGCCGCTCTACAACCAGGGTGAAGTGGGCGGTACGCCGACCACCACCCTGAACATCACCAACCTGCCGGCTCACAACCACGCCGCCGTGTTCACCCCGACGGGCTCGCCCACGGTCAACATCACGGCTCTGAGCAACGTGACCGACGGCCAGCAGGCCGTTCAGCCGACCACCAACGCCCAGATCTGCAACGCCTACGACACCACCAACTTCACCACCACGAGCATCTTCGCTCCGGCCGGCACCACCGGCACGGCGGTCAACCTGTCGACCGGCAACGTGACGGGCATCGGCGGCAGCGTGACCGTCGGCATCACCGGCAACAACGCCGCCTTCAACAACATGCAGCCCTACCTCGGCCTGCAGTCGATCATCTGCGTCGAAGGCATCTTCCCCTCGCGCAACTGATCCCCTGAACATGACGACGCCGGCCCCTGGGAGACCAAGGGCCGGCGTTTTCTATTTCGGATGCCCGTCCTGCCGCCAGAAAAGGCGGCCCCGTCAGTTGAAGACGGCCTGGTAGACGCGGCGGTCGCCCTGCGGCTTCAGCTGGGTGATGGCGATGACGTGCGGACCGCCCTTGCCGCAGTCGAACTCGTAGTTGCCGTCGATCAGGCTGACGCCCAGCGGCGACTCGAAGAACAGCGAGAACGGGTCGCGCAGGTCGTGCACGTAGTTGGCCCGCTTGACCTCGACCAGCGTCACCTCAACGGCGTGGGGTATGGTGGCCACCCGCACCTGCTTGCCCACCCAGGCTTCGAAATCTTCCGGCTTCAGCAGCAGCATTGAGCCCCCTCCTCTCTATCGTTTCCCGTCGCGCCGTCGCCGGCGAACCCGCGATCACGAGGCGCAACCTATGGATCGGTTTAGAGCATTCACCCGCGAGTCGTCGCGATGAAATCGTCCGTCCCGCCGTCGTCCGAAACGCTCGCCCCCCAGGGCCTGGCCCTTCGTCCGGTCACGGACGCGGACGCGCCGCTGCTGGCCAGGTGGCACGCCCAGTTCCGGGGCGAGGCCTTCCTCCAGATGGGCATGGGCGAGGCCCAGGTCGCCGTGCTGATGGCCGATCAGCTGCGCCTGCAGCAGATCCATTTCGCCGCCGCCCATCCCAGGGCCGATCACTGGCTGGCGCTGCGTGCGGACGAGCCCGTCGGGCGGATGATCGTCGACCGCTCGCGCCCCGACTGGCGGCTGGTCGACCTGCTGCTGGCGCGCGAGGCGCGCGGCGCGGGCCTGGGATCGCGCCTGATGACATGGCTGCAGACGGCCGCCGTCGAGGCCGGCGCCGCCTCGATCACGCTGGACGTAGGCTTCGACAACGCCCCCGCCCTGGCCCTCTATCGCAAGGCCGGTTTCGTCGAGGAGCCATCGGCGACCGAGATCGCCGTCGCCATGCGCTGGCGCCCGGGCTGAGCCGATCGGCCCCGTCTGACGTTCGGTGGCGCACAAACAAAACCGCCACGCGCAGTTCAATCCTATCCGTAAAGTCCGCGCGGCGCCGCGACGCGCGCCTGGCGCGCCCGCGGGGCCGCTGATCCTGGTCCTCCGCCTTCCCCTTCCCAGACAAGCCCGCCTCGCGGCCGGAGCTCGCCGCCAGGACCAGTCCGTAGGCGCGCGGCGCGGGCCTGGCAAGTTGAATCCCGCTTTTCGCGACACGATCTCACAAGTTGAGATTAGTACGTATCGATATTTTCACCGCCGCAACAATTCGAAACCAAAATGATCGATCGATTTTCACATGAGAAAAGATCGTCGAATACATGGTTATGTTGTCAAAACTCAGACAACAGAGATTGACAACACGGCCTCCCCCGTCTGATTTCTGAGGCCGCCGCAGAGATCTGAAGATCCACGGCGACCGTGAAGACCGCTTGAATACCGCGACGGCGCGAGACCCCCGCCCGATCGCGACACGCCGAAGATCCGACGCCGCCGCGCGTCTCTCGGACTCGGCGTCCAGCGCAAGCCCGCATCGACAACCGCTTCGTCGCGCCCGCCGGTCGCGACCGCCGCGTCGCCGCGCCTCGCGTCCAGCCATCCATCAACACGCCGCAGGGCCTCTGGACCTGGCGGCGAAAGAAGGCGGGTCACCGCCAGTCTCTCATCGGAGGAAACCCATGAAACACCAACTGCTGGCGAGCACGAGCCTGGCCATCGCCATTCTGGGGATCGGCGCGCCCGCCGCCCTCGCCCAGGCCGCTCCCGAACAGACCCCCGCGACCACCGTCGAGAACAAGGTCGAGGAGATCGTCGTCGTCGGCACCCGCGCCAGCCTGCAGTCGGCCATGGGCCGCAAGAAGCGCGCCGGCACGATCTCGGACTCCATCGTCGCCGAGGACATCAGCCAGTTCCCCGACAAGAACGTCGGCGAGGCCCTGGGCCGGGTGACCGGCGTGCAGCTGGCCCGCGACTTCGGCGAGGGCAACGCGGTGTCGATCCGCGGCGTCGAGCCCGACCTGAACCGCGTCGAGATCAACGGCATGAGCACCCTGTCGACGGCCGGCAACCTGCAGGTCTATGGCGGCGGCGGCCGCTCCAACGACTTCCGCGAGCTGGCTTCCGAACTGGTCAAGTCGATCGACGTGTTCAAGGGCTTCACCGCCGACATGACCGAGGGCGGCGTCGGCGGCACGGTCAGCGTCACGACCCGCAAGCCGCTGGACTTCAAGAAGCCCACCCTGTCGTTCACCGGCTCGATGCAGAACCTCGACACGGTCGACGGCTGGAAGCCGCGCGGCAACGTCTTCGCCGCCACCCAGCTGTTCGATGGGCGCCTGGGCCTGATGGCCAACGTCACCTACGACAAGGTCAACACGCGCGGTGACTACGTGCGCAACTCGTCCTGGGGCCGGTTCGCCGACTTCGACAACTCGGCCGACAAGACCGTCGACTACTATTCCACAGCCTACAGCCAGGACATCGTCGACCTGGCCAGCGGCGTCGACACCTATGCCGGCTGCTCGTCGCTGGTGACGCCCGACGCCACCCAGATCTCGACCAGCAACCTGCGCACAGCCTGCCAGAGCCAGTGGTACGACTACGCCCCGCGCGTGGCCCGCTACGGCGTCTGGACCCGCACCGACGAGCGGATCTCGGCCGAGTTCACGGCCCAGTACAAGTTCACCGACAAGATCGACGCCTGGGTCAGCTACAACCGCAATGAGCGCAGCCAGCGGCTGAACGACATCAACTACGGCACCGACTTCACCTCGGCGACACGCTTACGCAACACCGCCGCCAACGGCACCTCGTGCTCAAGCACCGACACCACGGCCGGCTCGGTGGTCACCGACGCCAACCACAACGTCATCCAGTACACCCTGGGCAACTGCCTCACGACCTCGGGCGCCGGCGGCTACAACGGCTTCGGCATCAGCGCCCGCGACTTCGCCTACGAGTCGACCAGCGACTATTACAACATCGGCGCCAACTATCGCGGCGACCGCCTGCAGATCGAGTTCCAGGCCTCCAGCGCCGAGACCTCGACCGTCTCGCAGACCAACAACGTCAGCGTCAGCTTCGACACGCCGGGCCTGACGGTGACGCTGGACCCGTCGACCGGCAATCCGTCGTTCGCCTTCGCCAGCGGCTACAGCCCCTCGGACGCCTCGGCGATCCGCCAGTGGCAGATCCAGTACCGGCCCTCGAACTCGGCCTCGGAGGAGAAGCAGTACAAGCTCGACTTCGACTACGAGGTCGACCTGCCGTTCCTGAAGAAGATCGAGTTCGGCGGCCGCGCCACCGACTTCTCGACCACGGGCTACGGCTACGGCGGCTACATCATCGACGGCGGCGCCAACGCCTATTCGACCACCGACGATACGGTGATCTACAGCAACGCGGTCAACTCGACGGCGACGATCCTGGCCAGCCAGAGCGCCGACCAGACCAGCCCGACCAACGCCTCGGCCGCCTACACCACCGGCTACTGGTCGACGAGCGAGACCTGGTCGCGGGCGTTCTCGAACGCCGTCTTCGCCCAGGCCATGACCCAGCTGCCAAGCGCCTTTTACTTCGGCGGCAATGGCCTGCCCTCGACCTGGCTCTATCCGAACTTCAACTCGGTGGCCCAGTACCTCGACACGTCGCACTTCAACCTGAACAACCTGACGACCACCACGGGCAACGACGGCGAGACCTACGAGCAGATCCCCTACCGGATCCAGGAACAGACCGACGCCCAGTACATCAAGTTCAACTACGCCTTCCCGCTGCTGGGCTACGACGTGAACGGCAACTTCGGCTGGCGGCGCGTCCACACCAAGACGTCCGGCACCGGCGCCCAGACCCGCAGCGAGACCTATGCGGCGACCAACGGCGGCACCTCGACCACCTACGTGCTGAGCAACAGCATCGCCACCATGACCAAGGACTACACGGTGTGGCTGCCCAGCTTCAACGTGGGCCTGTGGCTGGCGCCCAACAAGCTGGCGGCCCGCGCCGGCTTCGCCCAGCTGATGGCCCGTCCGCGCATGGACTACCTGATGCCGACGGTCAGCTGCACCACCGACAACTCGCCCGACGCCAACGGCGAGTTCGACGAACCCAGCTGCACGGCCGGCAATCCGGAGCTGAAGCCCTATCGCGCCAACCAGTACGACCTGTCGTTCGAGTACTATCCCAACAGCGACACCCAGATCTCGCTGGGTCTGTTCTACAAGGACATCAAGTCGTTCTACGTGTCGTCGCGCACCCTGATCGGCAAGGTCGACTACTACGGCGACGGCGTCCTGTATAACTACAGCACCTACATCAACGGCGACGGGGCCAAGATCTCGGGCCTGGAACTGACCGGCAAGACGGCCTTCACCTGGCTGCCGGGCGCGCTGTCGGGCCTGGGCGTCGACGCCAACTACACCTACCAGGAAGCCAAGGACGTCGAGCTCTATTCCACGCTGGACGGCTCGCCCCTGCCCTTCCCGGGCCTGTCGAAGAGCAGCGCCAACTTCACGGTCTGGTACGACAAGGGTCCGATCAACGCCCGCCTGGCCTACAACTACCGCTCCAAGTACCTGGTCTCGGCCGCCGACACCTCGGGCCAGCCGGTGTTCCGCGACCCGACCGGCTACCTCGACGGCAAGATCACCTGGAAGCCGGGCCCCAAGGGCCTGTCCCTCTTCGTGGAAGGCAAGAACCTGACCAAGGAGGAGGAACGCTCCACGGCCGGCGACATCCGCCTGACCGAGCTGGGCTACTTCGGCCGCCGGTTCTTCATGGGCTTCACCTACAAGTACTGACGGCGAGCGGGCTTCCGGGAAACCGGGAGCCTGGCTCCAGACATGAAAAGGGCCTCCCGAGCGTCTCGGGAGGCCCTTTTTGCTTCTCACCAAGCCCGTCATCCCAGCCGCAGCGCAGCGGAGGGCCGGGACCCAGGGGCCCGCGACGGGCGCCGGCAACATCCTGCGGGTTGCGAACCTGACCGCGGCGCCCGGTCGCCTGGGTCCCGGCTCTTCGCGCTACGCGCTTCGGCCGGGATGACGGTCGAGGTGGCGGGTGACCCTAGAAGCCGAACTCCGGCTGGGCCGCGCCCGGGTGCTGGGTCTCGGGCAGGTGGCAGGTGAAGGTCGAGCCGGCGCCCGGCTCGCTTTCCAGGGCCACCCAGCCGCCGTGCAGCTCGACCAGCGCCTTGACCAGGGCCAGGCCCAGGCCCGGGCCGCCGCGGTCGCGGCCGACGAAGCGGTCGAAGATGTGGGCCTGGACGTGGAAGGGCACGCCCCGGCCGGTGTCCTTGACGTGCAGCTTGACCTCGCCCAGCGCCCGCTGGGCCGAGATCGTCACCTTGCCGCCCGGCGGGGTCTGGCGCAGGGCGTTCTCGACCAGGTGGTCGACGGTCTGGTTCAGGCGCTTGGCGTCGCCGCGGATCAGCCCGACGTCGTCGTCGCAGATCACCTCCAGCGTCACCCCGCCGATCTCGGCGTCCTTGCCGCCACGCTGGAAGGCGCCCTGCAGCAGGTCGACCACGCGGATGTCCTCGATCTCCAGCGCCATCTCGCCGGCGTCGATCTGGGCCATGTCGAGCACGTCGTCGATCGAGCGGGCCAGCTGGGTGGCGGCGGCGCGCACGGCGGCCACGTGGCCCTTGCCGCGCTCGTGCAGGCCCTCGGCGCGCTCGAGCAGCTCCGAATAGCCGATGATCGTCGTCAGCGGCGTGCGCAGCTCGTAGGAGACGTTGCCGACGAAGTCGCGCTTCAGCCGCTCGGCCTCGGCCAGGGCGGCCGAACGGTCGGCCAGGGCGCTTTCCAGGTGGCGGGTGTCGGTGACGTCGGCGAAGGCGATCAGGGTCGCGCCGTCCGGCAGCGGCCGGCTTTGATAGACCACGATGCGGCCGTCCGAGGTGCGCACCTCGCCCGAGGTGGGGGCGCGCATCTGCGGATCCGGATCGGCGACCCGGCCCTTGAGCTCGCGCCAGAAGCTGAGGTCGTGCAGGCGGCGCACGCACAGCTCGACCACGCCCTCGAAGTCGCCGGCGGCCTGCAGGGCCTGGGGCGTGACGTTCCAGAAGCTCTCGAAGGCCTCGTTGTGCAGCCGCAGGCGGCCGTCCGACCCGAACACGGCGACGGCGTCGTTCAGCTTGTCCAGCGTGGCCTGCTGCACCTGGATCAGGGCGTTGTACTGGGCCTTCAGGCGCAGCTCGCCGGTGATGTCGGAATAGAGCAGCAGCATGCCGCCCAGCGGGTGAGGCTGGCGCACCACCTTCAGCGTGCGGCCGTCGGGCAGGTCCCACAGTTCGTCGGCCTGGGGCCCCAGGTCCTCGTAGCGGGCCAGTTCGGCGGCCTTCCACTTGGCGTAGTCGACCGTCTCGGGCAGGCGGCGGCGCTGGCGCAGGCGGTCGAGCACCTCGCCGTGGGTCGGCCGCTCGGCCAGCCACGCCGGCTCCAGGCCCCAGAGGTCGGCGAAGGCGATGTTGTGGAACGACAGGCGGCGGCTGGCGCTGAAGATCGCCACGCCGTCGGCGATGTGGTTGAGGGTCTCGTCGTGGGCGGCGACGTGGTTCTTCAGCGTCTCGCGGACGTCCTCGACCTCGGTGACGTCGGCGCTGAACACGCCGGCCCCGCCGCCGTCCAGCGGCTTGACGGTGAAGCGGAAGGCCCGGCGGCGGCCGTCGATCGGCGTCCAGCGCACGGTCTCGCGGCGCTCGGCCTTGGCGGCGGCCTCGACGGCCAGGGCGTCGACGGCGCGGTCGAAGGTCTTGCCGGCGCGGGCGGCTTCCCCGGCGTTCTCGACGCCCACGGCGCGCAGATAGGCGCCGTTGGCCCAGGTCGGCGCGCCGTCGGCGGCGGCGATCCAGGCGGGCTCGGACAGGCCGTCGACGAAGGCGGCGAAGCGGGCGGCGCTGGGCAGGCCAAGGTCGCCGGTCTGGGCGGCCAGGCGCAGCCAGGCGAGCGCCCCGGCCGCGCGGCCCTCGACGATGACGCGGCCGCCGGGACCGCGCGCCTCGAAGGCGCAGGCCTCGCCGCGCTCGAACAGCGCCTTCAGACGGGCGGCGTGGTCGGGATCGCCGGCGACCAGCGCCTCGACCAGGGCGTCGGGCGTGGCCTCGACGTTCAGCACCTGGGCGCAGGCGTGCAGGCTGTCGTCGCCCGACACCAGGCGGGCCGCGCCGTCCTCGACCGCCACCAGGGCGTTGTCGAAGGCCTCGGCCGAGGCCTGGGCGGCCACCGAGCCGCTTTCGAGGGCGTCGAGGCGCAGCCTCATGCCGGCGATGCGGGCGTCGAAGGCGCGCCGTTGGGCCAGGGCCCACAGCGTGGCGCAGATCGCCAGGCAGACCGCGCCGGCCGTCGCGGCCAGGATCAGATCGAGCGATGTCATCCGGCGTGTCGCTAAGCCCCAGAGGGTAAGGGTCGAATCAGATTTGGCAGCTTAGACCGCGCGTGGCGAGAGCGCGATCAGCCCTTCCCCGCGCGCCGAATGGCGCTATTTCAGGTTCATGACCTGGACCGACCGCCTCGCTCCCTCGCTGGACGATTTCGCCGCCATGGCCAAGGCCGCCTTCGACGGCCTGCCCGAGGCGTTCCGCCGCCTGACCGGCGACGTCGTCTTCCGCGTCGACGACTTCGCCACCGACGAGGTGCTCGACAGCCTGGGCATCGAGGATCCGTTCGAGCTGACCGGCCTCTACCAGGGCGTGGACCTGTCGCGCCGCTCGGTGCTGGACGTCGGCGCGCAGCCCTCGATGGTCTTCCTCTATCGCCGGCCGATCCTGGACGAATGGTGCGAACGCGGCGATGTGGCCCTCGGCGCGCTGATCGAGCACGTGCTGGTCCACGAGATCGGCCATCATTTCGGGCTGTCGGACGACGACATCCACCGCATCGAGGACGAGGCATGAGCCTTTTCGACACCGAGACCTGGCGCGAACGCATGGACGAGCGCTGGTTCGAGAGCGGCGCGGCCATCGCCGAGAAGGGCGACGTCGCCCTGGTGTCGATCGAGGACGACGCCGTGACCGCCCACGTCACCGGCAGCGCCGGCGACCTCTACGTCGTGGAACTGCGCAGCCCCGCCGGCGAGGGCCGCTGCGACTGCCCGGGGTTCGAGAAGTTCGGCGCCTGCAAGCACCAGGCGGCCGTGGTCGTGGCGGCCAACGGCCTGGACGAACCGGGCCTGCAGGCGGTGCGCGATCGAATGTCCAGGCTGCGCGACGGCCTGGCGCTGGACAGCCGCGAGGCCCTGGTCGAGCGACTGGTGGAACTGGCCCGCCGCCACCCCAAGGTGCTCGCGACGCTGGAAGGCTGATCGCCGATACTCAAAAGATATGGATCAATACTTTCCAGATATACCTGGAGTACCGTCCATATTTCGCCTCAAAATTCGCGCAACGGACGGTGCGTAAATACACAATATCCCCCGTCGCGGGAGTTTGCGATTGAATATCACGGATTCTGCGCAATACTTCCCGCAGATTCGTCGGAGGTCGATGCAACACCGCTGACGACTGGCCTGAATGCGCTCGCTCGCCGTGCGCAGTCTTGCCAGCCGCGTTGCGAGAGATTGCGTCAGTGTCCATCCCGCCGCCCAAGGCCAGCAAGCCGGAGAACAAGGCCCTCGTGGTCGCGTTGTCGGTGTTGCAACTGACGGTCGTGGTGCTGGTATGGTTGGCCGCGCTGATCCCGGCGGCGCTGGCGGCCCTGGCCGTGCTCCTCTGGAAAAGCGTCCGCCCGACCGTCCCGGGCAAGTTTCCGCCCGCCTGACCTTCCGCCGAGTCCCGCTCCGTCCATGGAACTGCGCCACGTCCGCTATTTCGTCGCCCTCGCGGAAGAGCTGAACTTCACGCGGGCCGCCGCGCGCCTGGGCATCGGCCAGCCGCCGCTGAGCCAGCAGATCCGCGACCTGGAGACCGAGATCGGCTACCCGCTGTTCCTGCGCCGCCCGCACGGCGCGGAGCTGACCGAGGCCGGCCGCGCCTTCCTGGGCGAGGCGCGCCTGATCCTGGAGCAGGCCGAGCGGGCCAAGGAGGCCGCGCGCCGGGCCGGCGGCGGCCACGTGGGCGCGCTGCGGGTGGGCTTCACCTCGTCGGCCAACTTTCACCCGGCGGTGACCGAGGCCTTCTCCGTGTTCCACTGGAAGTATCCGGACGCCAGCCTGATCGTCGAGGAGAGCCACTCGGCCCGCCTGGCCGAGCGCCTGCTGCATTCCGAACTGGACGCGGCCTTCGTGCGGCCAGGCAATGTCACGCCCGAGGGGCTGGACCTGCTGCCCCTGGGCGAGGAGCCGCTGATCCTGGCCCTGCCGGTCGGCCACCGCCTGGCGGCCCAGGCCCGCGTGCCGGTGGCGGCGCTGCGCGGCGAGCCGTTCGTGATCTTCTCGCAGGGCATCGGCCGCACGTTCCTGGGCCTGATCCGCGAGGCCTGCGCCCAGGAGGGCTTCGAGCCGACCGTCGGCCAGGAGACCCCGCACATCGTGGCGATGATCAACATGGTCGCCGCGGGCCTGGGCGTGGCCATGGCCCCTGGCTCGATCGCCCAGCTGGCCGTGCGCGGCGTGGTCTACCGCCCGCTGGACGGGGCCGTGCCGAAGGTGCCCCTGGCCATCGCCACCCGCGCAGGCGACACCTCGCCCCTGGTGCGCAACTTCCTGTCCCTGATCCCGCCGCCGGTGGTCGAGGACTAGGCCCGCGCCGCACAGCCGTGCCATAGCTTGGCCGATGATCGAGACCGAAGCCCTGCTGCACATCGCCTTCGAGGCCGAGGAGGCCGGCGACTACGCCCGCGCCCGCGAGGGCTACGCGCGCTGCGCCGACCTGGGCGACGTCACCGGCCTGACCAACCTGGCCTACATGCACGACACCGGCCTGGGCGCCCCGCCCGACAAGGACGAGGCGATGCGCCTCTATCGCCGGGCCTGGCGTCGGGCGACCTGCACGGTCTCGGCCAACAACATCGCCATCCTCTATCGCGAGCGCGGCGATCACCGCGCCATGGTCCGCTGGTTCGCGCGCGGCGCGGCGGCCGGCGACGACTCCGCCTGCCTGCAGCTGGCCAAGTGCTACCTGGAAGGCGTCGGCGTGCGCCGCTCGGTCGAGGCCGCCGTGCGCTGCCTGGCGCGGGTGCTGGCGTCGGACACCGTCTACGAGGACGACATCGACCAGGCCGAGGCGCTGATGGAGCCGTTCCGGCCGCGCCTGGCCTGACCTTCAGGCCAGCAGGCCCTCCACCCAGGCCGGCACGACCTCGCCGGCGGGGCCATACAGCCGCTCGTCGAAGGCGCGGGCGTTGTCGGAGGGCGCAAGGTTGATCTCGCAGGTGCGGATCCGCATCCGCCGCGCCTCGGTCACGAAGCCGGCGGCCGGATAGACCGAACCCGAGGTGCCGATGGCGACGAACAGGTCGCTGTCCTCCAGGGCGTCGAAGATCTCGTCCATGAACAGCGGGACCTCGCCGAACCACACCACGTGCGGCCGGGCCATGCCGCCCGCGCCGCAGGCGGCGCACGCCGCCCCGGCGTCCAGCGGGCCAGGATCGGGACGCGTCGCCTCGCAGGCGTGGCAGCGGGTGACGGCCAGCTCGCCGTGCATGTGGACGACATTGGTCGAGCCGGCCTTCTCGTGCAGGTCGTCGACGTTCTGGGTGCACAGGAAGAGCCGCCCGCCCCGCGCCGCCAGCCCGGCCTGCAGCCGCGCCAGGGCGAAGTGGGCCGGGTTGGGCGCGGCGCCCGCCAGGTTGGCGCGACGGGCGTCGTAGAAGGCCCGCACCTTGGCCGGGTCGCGGGCGAAGCCCTCGGGCGTGGCCACCTCCGACAGGTCGTACTGCGTCCATACCCCGCCTTCGTCGCGGAAGGCGCCAAGCCCGCTCTCGGCCGACACCCCGGCGCCGGTCAGCACAAAGACGTTCAACGCCATGGCGAGGTTTCCCATTCTGGTTCAGGCGGCTGCGGCAAAGGTGACGCCGTCGTCATTTTTAATTTGACCGTACCGGAAGTTTGAGTGGACAGTGTTCACTCGACGAGAGGCCCGCGCCAGACGGGCCCTTTTCGAGCAGCCGAGAGGCCTACAGGAGAGGAGCCGACCGTGACGGACAAGAACATCACCAAGGACGCCATGTACGACGCGGTGGCGCCCGACGACTTCGAGTCCATGCTCGAGCTCGACCGGTACGGCAACCGATCGAGCGCCTTCGACAAGATCATCTCGGCCACCCACGACCACTTCTGGGACCCGCTCGACAAGGCCTACATCGATTTCGACGAGCCGTTCGACATGGAGAACCAGCCGCTGGTTCCCGAGGACCTCGTGATCGCCCTGTCGACCGAGTATGTCTCCAACCACCTCTCCGACCCCAAGCAGCGCACCCGCTTCATCAACCAGTCGGTGCTGCGCAGCTTCTCGTCGATCCTGCACGGCGAGCAGGGCGCGCTGAACCTGTCGGCCAGCCTGTGCCACGTGCTGAAAGACCAGGGCGCGCAGGAATACGCCGCCAACCAGACCCGCGAAGAAGCGCGCCACGTCACCGCCTTCGCCAAGTACATCAAGGCCCGCTGGGGCAAGCCGGTCGAGTGCGGCCCGGCGCTCAAGAGCCTGCTGGTCGAGATAATCGCCGCGCCCGAGGTCTACAAGAAGATCATCGGCATGCAGATGCTGGTCGAGGGCCTGGCCATGGGCGCCTTCGCCACCTTCTTCAAGGAAATCCACGATCCGCTCGGCAAGAAGCTGCTGCAGCTGGTGATGACCGACGAGGCCTTCCACCACAAGTTCGGGAAGATCTGGGCCGACCGCACGGTGCCCAAGCTCTCGCCCGAGGAGCACGCCATCATCGAGGACTGGGCGGCCCACTGCTTCCAGACCCTGCTGTTCAACCTGGTCTCGCCGCACCAGCAGCTGGACCTCTATCGCGAGTTCGGCCTGGATCCCGACAAGGTGGTCGAGGAGTACGGGCAGATCATGACCGACGACCTGCGTCGCGAGCACATGAAGGAACAGACCAACATCTTCCGGGTGCTGGTGAAGACCCTGCTCAACGCCGGCATCATCACCGATCGCACCAAGGCCTTCTACGCCATGTACGTCGACCTGGAGGAACTGAAGGCCGAGGGCGACCGGATGGTCGGCGACGACATCGCCGAGGAAGGCATCCGCCACCTGCAGGCCATCAACTTCAAGGACCGGGTCGCCCCGGTCACCATCGCGGCGGAGTAGGGGTTCGCGCCTGAATCCCTCTCTCAAAGAGAGAGGGTTGCGCGCGCGGGAACACCCGCGCCGCGCCTTGCGTTTTGCTCAGCTCGGGGGATGACTAGAGCGGGGCGCGTGCAGCGCTCCCCTGGCGGTCCCCACCCGTAGAGCAAGGTGTCGGCATGCGCGTAAGCCTGATCCTGTCCCTGGCCGCGAGCCTGGCCGCGACGCCGGTCCTGGCGCTTTCCACCGCGGCCCTGGCCGGCGCCCAGCCGCCGTCCAAGCCGGTGGCCGCGGCCTTCTATTCGGGCAAGTGGTACGAGATCGCCCGCACCCCCAATTCGGGCCAACGCAACTGCGAGGCGCCGACCACCGAGTTCACGACCAAGAGCGCCGACAGCTTCTCGGTGCGTCAGGTCTGCCGCCGCGACAGCGCCACCGGCAAGGCCAAGACTTTCAACACCAGCGGCAGGATCGTCGCCGGGTCCGAGAACGCCAAGTTCTCGATGAACTTCCTGGGCGGCCTGAAGAAGCAGGAATACTGGGTGCTCGACCGCGCCGAGGACGAGAGCTGGGCGATCATGGCCACGCCCGGCGGCAACTTCGTCTGGCTGCTGTCGCGCAAGCCGGTGATGGACGAGGCCGCCAAGGCCGCCGCCCTCTCCCGGGTCAAGGCCCTGGGCTACGAGAAGCTGGTCTTCCCGCAGCAGCCGGAGGCGTGAGGGTGCGCGCCGCCAGTCTGGCGATCGCCGGCGCCGCCCTGCTGGCGCTGTCGGCCTGCGCCGGAGCGGGTCCGCCCGGCAATCCGCGGCCGCCCCAGCCGGCCAAGCCGGTGGAGCTGAGCCGGTATCTGGGCCTGTGGTACGAGGCCGCCCGCTACGACTTCCGTTTCGAAAAGGGCTGCGACGGCGTCACCGCCGAGTATTCCCTGCGCCCCGACGGCCTGGTCGAGGTGCGCAACACCTGCCGCAAGGGCGGCCCCGAGGGCATCGAGAAGGTCAGCCTGGGCAAGGCCAAGGTGGTCGACAAGGCCACCGGGGCCAAGCTGAAGGTGTCGTTCTTCGGCCCGTTCTTCCTGGGCGACTACTGGGTGCTGGACCACGCCGACGACTACAGCTGGGCGATCGTCGGCGAGGGCAGCGGCCGCTATCTGTGGCTGCTGACGCGCGACAAGCCGACCCCCGGCCTGACCCAGAACCTCACCGACCGCGCCAAGGCCATGGGCTACGACGTCTCGCGCCTGCGAGTGACCAAGCACGCGCGGGGTTGAGGCGAGCCCTTATCCGCCAAGCGGCGAGGGATCGGGCTTGAAGCGCGAACAAAGATGGAACATGGTGAAAGCCATGGACGTCGTCGTCGACATCACCCTCGCCCCCTCGGCCATGGGCCGCCCCGAGACCACCCTGACGGTCACGCGCGGGGCGGCGCGGCTGCTGGTCGACCTGGGCTATGCGCCGCTGGCCGAGGTGACCCTGCCCAACGGCCGCCGCGCCGACCTGATGGCCCTGGGGCCCAAGGGCGACATCGTCATCGTCGAGGTCAAATCGGGGATCGAGGACTATCGCGTCGACCGCAAGTGGGGCGAGTACGCGCCCTATTGCGACGCCTTCCACTTCGCCGTCGCGCCGCAGTTTCCCGACGGGATCCTGCCGCAGGAGCCGGGCCTGATCGTCGCCGACGGCTTCGGCGGGGCCGTCGTCCGGGCCGCGCCCGTCGCTCCCCTCGCCCCGGCCCGGCGCAAGGCCCTGACCCTGGCCTTCGCCCGCCTGGCGGCCCTGCGCGCGGCCGGCGTCGCCGCCGAACGCCTCTCGATCTAGAAATCCGACGATCCGAAAATAAGTTCGAGACTGCGACATTCTGTCCGAACACAACTCAAGATGATGGCGCGGAAGGCATAGACATTCCGTGCCGCAAGGTCATTTACAGACCTGGAGTTGTCTCAGCGTCGACTACCCGACCAGTGCAAACGTTTGCAGAACACCGTCATTTCAACGGCGTTACGTCTTCTTTACATCCGGCGCGCCATCACCCCGCTCACAAGCCCAACAAAGGGCAGGGGATTTCAACAGAATGTCGAAGAAGAAACCCGTCGTGGCGCTGGCCGCGGCGCTCCTCGCTATCGCGCCGATCAGCGCCCACGCCGACGCCGCCAAGGACGTGCAGGTCGCCGGCCGCGCGCTGACCTTCCTCGAGAACGGCCCCACCGGCAAGGCGGTGCTGGGCGTCGTGTTCGATCCGTCCAAGCCGGCCTCGGTCGCCGAGAAGAACGCCGTCATGGCCGCCATCGGCGGCGGCCTCAACACCGGCGCCCTCAGCCTGACGGCCCGCCCGGTCGAAGCCGGCGCCGTGGGCGGCGTCAGCGGCGTGGCCGCCCTCTACGTCACCACCGGCGTCAACGCCGCCCCGGTGGGCGCGGCCGCCAAGGCCAAGAAGATCATCACCATCGGCTCGGACGCGTCCTGCGCCGCCAGCGGCGCCTGCGTCATGAGCGTGTCGGCCGATCCCAAGGTCGAGATCATCGTCAACCGGGGCGCCGCCGCGGCCGTGGGCGCGGTCTTCAAGTCCGCCTTCCGCATGATGATCCGCGAAGTCTGATCCCGGCCAGCTGAAGAGACCTATCCCATGAAAAAGACTCTCCTGGCCGGCGCTTCCGCGGGCCTCCTCGTCGTCGCCGCCTCGGCCGCTCACGCTCAATCGATCGACTACGGCTCGCTCGAGCAGCTGTTCAACGAGCCGGTCACCACCAGCGCCACCGGCGCCCCGCAGCGCTCGACCGAAGCGCCGGTGGACATGACCATCATCTCGGCCGCCGACATCGAGCGCTCGGGCGCCGTCGACCTGCCGACCATCCTGTCGCGCGTGGCGGGCCTGGACGTCGCGACCCAGGGCGCCGGCGCCGCCGACGTCAGCGTCCGCGGCTACAACCAGGCCATGTCGCCGCGCCTGCTGGTGCTGATCAACGGCCGCCAGGTCTATCTCGACCACTACGGCTACACCGCCTGGGCCACCCTGCCCGTGCAGCTGTCGGAGATCCGCCAGATCGAGGTCGTCAAGGGCCCCAACAGCGCCCTGTTCGGCTTCAACGCCGTCAGCGGCGTGGTCAACATCATCACCGCCAACCCGAAGTTCGACCAGACCGGCGACATCACCGTGCGCGGCGGCTCGGCCCGCTACGGCGAGGTCTCGCTGGCCAAGTCGCTCAAGCTGGGCGAGCGCTTCAGCGCCCGGTTCTCGGCCGGCGCGGCCAAGTCCGACGAGTTCGACAACACCGTCGGCGTGGCCAAGAGCCAGCTGAACGATCCGTCGCGCGTCTCGGCCAACCTCGACACCGTCACCCAGCTGACCGACAAGGCCGAGCTGCGCGTCGAGGGCTCGTACTCGAACGTCCAAGTCAGCGACATGCTGTCCAACTACGCCTACTCGCCCAGCAAGTACCTGACGAGCTCGCTGAAAGGCACGCTGACCGCCGACACCAAGGCCGGCCAGCTGCAGTTCTCGGCCTACCAGAACGACCTGACCGCCAAGCACGTGATCCTGGGCCAGAAGGCGCGCTTCGAGAACAAGATCACGGTCGTCTCGGCCCAGGACCTGTTCAAGATCGGCGCGAAGCACACCATCCGCGTCGGCGGCGAGTACCGCCACAACGAGGTCAACACCGCCCCGATCGGCGGCGCCGAAGTCAGCTACGACGTGCTGTCGGCCTCGGCGATGTGGAACTGGTCGATCACCGACAAGCTCGCCTTCACCGCCGCCGGCCGCTACGACAGCCTGGACCTGTCGCGCGAGGGCGACTTCCCGGCCGGCTCGCCGCCGCTGGGCAACGGCTACTGGGATCGCAAGATCGAGGAGCCGTCGTGGAACCTCGGCCTCGTCTGGCGCGCCACCGGCGTCGACACGTTCAAGGCCAGCGCCGCCCGCGGCGTGCAGGTGCCGACCCTGGTTGACCTGGGCGCCCTGCAGGCCCGCGTCAGTGTCGGTCCCTACACCCTGGGCCTGGCCGGCAACCCGACCCTGGAGCCGGCGATCGTCACCAACTACCAGCTGACCTACGAGCGCGCCCTGCCCGCCCTCAAGGCCCAGGTCAGCGCCAAGGCCTTCGTGCAGAAGACGCAGGACGTGAAGGGCCAGCCGACCTCGGCCCAGATCGACGTCGCGCCGACCCCGGTCAGCCTGCCGGTGCTCAGCTACCGCAACATCGGCGAGAGCAAGATGACCGGCTTCGAACTGGCCGCCTCGGGCGAGCTGGCGGGCGGCTTCCGCTGGAACGCCGACTGGACCCACACCGAGGTCGACGACGAGCCCCTGGCCGGCTTCTCGCCGGTGCTGCGCACCGCCGCCTTCGGCGCCACCACGCCGGAAAATCGCGGCAACGTGGCCCTGGGCTGGACCGGCGGTCCGTGGACGGCCGACGCCTTCGTCACCCTGGTCGGCGACCATCAGGCCTACGCCCTCTACGCCGTCGGCGCCAATCCGCGCCTGGTGGACGTGGACGCCTACGCCGCGATCGGCGGCCGCGTGGCCCGCACCTTCGACGGTGGCGTCACCCTGGCCTTCAGCGGCCAGAACCTCGGCGGCAGCCGCCAGCGCCAGAGCGCTGGCCTGGAGGTCGAGCGCCGCCTGTACCTGAGCGTCAGCAAGCGCTTCTAGGCGCGGGCTTCAGGCAAGAACCGGAAAGGGCGGCTCGCGAGGGCCGCCCTTTTTGTTTGCGAAGGTCCTCCCCCTGAAGGGGGAGGTGTCGGCGGAGCCGACGGAGGGGGAAGTGGCTGATGACTTCCAACCGCCGCGGAGCTGAGAACGTCCCCCTCCGGCCCTTCGGGCCACCTCCCCCCAGAGGGGGAGGATATAGAAGCGTCGAGCCAGATGCTCCCCCTCTGGGGGAGCTGTCGCGGAGCGACTGAGGGGGTCTCACCAGTCGTCCTTTTTCTTCTTCATCAGGGCCAGCAGGCCCGGATACGGCCCCTGCCCCGTGCGATAGAGGCACCACTCGTCGTCCTTCTTGCAGGCGCCGTCGAAGAAGTCCTTCTTGGCCTGGTCGATCACCGCGTACATCGGCGCGTCCTTGGCCTTGATCCCCAGCTTGTCGTCGCAGGCCGCCCGCTCGGCCTTGGTCAGGCGGTAGAGGTCGGCGTGGTTGCAGCCGCCGCCTTCGCGGGCGGCCGTGCGCAAATCATCGCCGCCGGGCGTTGGGGTCCCGCGCGACTTGAAGCCGGGCGGCGCAGCGGCGGCGCGCGGTGCTTGCGGGGCGGCCGGGGCCTGCGGCGCGGGGGCGGCGGCGACCTGGGCCGCAGGCGGCGGCGGAACCACGGCGCGGGCGCGGGGCGCCGGCGGAGCGGACGGGGCCGGCGCCGGCGCGCTGGGGGCCTCGACGCGGGGCGCGGGCGGCGGGGCGGCGTCCACCAGGTCGACGATCAAGGTCTGCTCGACCAGCGGCGGCATCACCTTGATCCCCGCCAGCAGGCCCATGCCCAACAGCACGTGCAGGCCGCTCGCCGCCATCAGGGCGAGGGCGAAGGGCCTTTTCCGGCGAACTGTCGATCGCCTGCCGGCCATCCTCGGATCCTTGCTTCCGGGCGGAACGTCCGGCGGGGCTGGAGGTATCCAGGCGATGGGGCGCGGCGATGGCGGCAATGATGCGGCGGCGCAAAGAAAAAGGCCCGGCGTCGCCGTCGGGCCTCCTCATTTCGCCTGCGGGGCGAAAGCGGCTTAGGCGGCCGCCTTCTCCTTGACGCCGAAGCGGCCGTAGAAGGTCTCGCCCTTGGCGGCCATCTCGCGCAGCAGGGCCGGCGGGGCGAACCGCGAGCCGTAGGCGGCGGCCAGCTGGTCGAGGGTCTCGACGAACTTGGCCACGCCCACGCCGTCGATCAGGCTGATCGGACCGCCGGTCCAGGGCGCGAAGCCCCAGCCCAGGATCGCGCCGACGTCGGCCTCGCGCGGATCGGTGATCACGCCTTCCTCGAAGCAGCGCGCGGCCTCGACGGCCTGGCGGTACAGCAGGCGGGTGCGGATCTGCTCGATCAGCGCCTTGTCGGCGTCCTTGACGGTCACTTCGACGAGGTCCGAGAGGCCCGGCCACAGGGTCTTGGGGCCGTTTTCCGGATAGTCGTAGAAGCCCTTGCCGTTCTTGCGGCCGTAGCGGCCCAGGTCCTCGACCATCTTGGCGATGATCGCGGTGAACGGACGCTCCTCGTACTTGTCGCCGAGGTCCTTCTTCGTCTGGACGGCGATCTTGTGCGACAGGTCCAGCGCGACGTCGTCGTGCATTTCCAGCGGACCGCGCGGCATGCCGGTGGCGCGGCCGACGTTGTCGATGATCGCCGGGGCGATGCCGTCGCTGAGCAGCTCCATGCCTTCCTGCACGAAGGTGCCGAAGCAGCGCGACGTGTAGAAGCCGCGGCTGTCGTTGACGACGATCGGGGTCTTCTTGATCTTCAGGACGTAGTCGATCGACTTGGCCAGGGCTTCCTGGCTGGTCTGGTCGCCCATGATGATCTCGACCAGGCCCATCTTGTCGACCGGCGAGAAGAAGTGGATGCCGATGAACGAGGCCGGGCGCACCGAGGCTTCGGCCAGGCCCGAGATCGGCAGGGTCGAGGTGTTCGAGCCGAAGATGGCCGTGTCGGCCAGCTGGGCCTCGGCCTTCTTGGTCACGTCGGCCTTGACCTCACGGTTCTCGAACACGGCCTCGATGACCAGGTCCGAACCCTTGACGTTGTCATAGTCGGCGGTCGGATGGATGAGGGCCAGGATGGCCTCGCCCTTCTCGGCCGTCAGCTTCCCGCGCGAGACGGCCTTCTTGACCAGGCCCTCGGCGTAGCCCTTGCCCTTGTCGGCGGCTTCCTGCGACTGGTCGATCAGGACGGTCTCGATGCCGGCCATGGCCTGCACGTAGGCGATGCCCGCGCCCATCATGCCGGCGCCGAGGACGGCGACCTTCTTGACGTCGTAGTGCGGCACGCCGGCCGGACGGCCAGCGCCCTTGCCCAGTTCCTGCAAGCTGAGGAACAGGGTGCGGATCATGCCCTTGGCCTGGGGCGTCATCAGCGTCTTGAGGAAGTAGCGGGTCTCGATGCGGATGGCCGCGTCGAACGGAACCTGCAGGCCCTCGTAGACGGCCTTCATGATGTTCTGCTGGGCCGGATAGTTGCCGTAGGTGTTCTTGCGCAGCATGGCGTTGCCCATGATGAACACCTGGGCGCCGGTCGGGGTGTAGGGGCCGCCGCCGGGGATCTTGAAGTCCTTCTTGTCCCACGGAGCGACCGGGTCGCCCTTGGTCTTGATCCAGGTCTTGGCGGCTTCCACTTCCTGGCCGGCCGGCACGACCTCATGCACGACCTTGAAGCCGAGCGCCTCGGCCGGCTTCATCGACTTGCCTTCGAGCAGGTACGGGGCCGCGGCCATCACGCCCATCAGGCGCGTCAGGCGCTGGGTGCCGCCGCCGCCCGGCAGCAGGCCGACCTTGGCTTCCGGCAGGCCCAGCTGCAGCTTCGGCAGGTCGGCGACCACGCGATAGTGCGTAGCCAGCACGAATTCCAGGCCGCCGCCCAGCGCCAGACCGTTGATCGCCGCGGCGATCGGCTTGCCGCCGGTTTCCAGCGCGCGGAAGGCCTTGTTCAGCGCGAAGCCGGCGTCGAACGCCGCCTGCAGGTCACCACCGCCCAGGCCGCCCTCGCCGCCCAGTTCGCCCAGGTCCGCGCCGGCGCAGAAGCCGGTGGTCTTGCCCGAGGTGATGACCGCGCCCTTGATGGCCTCGTCGGTCTTGATGCGCTCGACCAGCTCGCCGATTTCCTTAATCACCGAGGCGGTCAGGGTGTTCATCGAACGGCCGGGGACGTCGAAGGTGACCAGGGCGATGCCGTCGCCGTCGACCTCGATCTTGAAGTTTTCCATGTGGACTAGTCCTTCAGAATTTGGGTCGTCATTCCGGCCGTAGCGAAGCGGAGAGCCGGGACCCAGGTGAACCGCAGTGCGCCGGCCCCTGGGTCCCGGATCGGCCTACGGCCGTCCGGGATGACGATCTGTGCTTGGATCAGACGCGTTCGATGACCGTGGCGGTGCCCATGCCGGCGCCGACGCACAGGGTGATCAGGGCGGTTTCCTTGTCCGAGCGTTCCAGCTCGTCGACCATGGTGCCCAGGATCATCGCGCCGGTGGCGCCCAGCGGGTGGCCCATGGCGATGGCGCCGCCGTTGACGTTCATCTTCTCGTGCGGGATGTCGAGCGCCTGCATCATGCGCAGGACGACGGCCGCGAAGGCCTCGTTCAGCTCGTAGAGGTCGATGTCGCCGACTTCCATGCCGAGCTTCTTGAGCAGCTTCTCGGTGACCAGCGAGGGGCCGGTCAGCATGATCGACGGCTCCGAACCGATCGAGGCCATGCCCTTGATGCGGGCGCGGGCCTTGAGGCCCAGCGCGTCGCCCATTTCCTTGGTGCCGATCAGCACGCCGGCGGCGCCGTCGACGATGCCCGAGCTGTTGCCGGCGTGGTGCACGTGGCTCATGCGCTCGACCTGCGGGTAGCGCTGGGTGGCGACCGCGTCGAAGGCCATCTCGCCCATGCCCGTGAACGACGGGTTCAGCGAGGCCAGGGTCTGCATGGTGGTGGCGCCGCGGACGGTCTCGTCGTGGCTCAGGATGTTGAGGCCCAGCTGGTCCTTCACCGGCACCACCGACTTGGCGAAGCGGTTCTCGGCCCACGACTGGGCGGCGCGACGCTGGCTCTCGACGGCGTAGGCGTCGACGTCGTCACGGCTGAAGCCGTACAGGGTGGCGATCAGGTCGGCCGACACGCCCTGCGGCATGAAGTAGGTCTTGAAGGCGCTCGACGGATCGGTCGGCCAGGCGCCGCCGTCGCTGCCCATCGGCACGCGGCTCATGCTCTCGACGCCGCCGCCGATGGCGAGGTCGGCTTCACCCGACATGACCTTGGCCGCGGCCATGTTCACGGCTTCCAGGCCCGAGGCGCAGAAGCGGTTGATCTGCACGCCGGCGACGCTCTCGGCGTATTCGGCGGTCAGCACGGCCGTGCGGGCGATGTCGCTGCCTTGCTCGCCGACCGGGGCCACGCAGCCCAGGACGACGTCGTCGACCTTGGAGGTGTCCAGGTTGTTGCGGTCGCGGATGGCTTCCAGGACCTGGCTGGCCAGCGACAGGGCGGTGATCTCGTGCAGAGAGCCGTCCTTCTTGCCCTTGCCGCGCGGGGTGCGCACGGCGTCGAAGATGTAAGCGTCGGCCATTGAATGGCTCCTTCCTGCGATCTTTTAAGTGTTCTGTCCCAAAGCGCGATCGCGCTCTAGAATTTTGTTTTCAAAGCCTTTTCACCCACTTCCAATGCGAGCATTTGAAGTGGAAAGGCTTTGCCGGGATTCTTGGACCGCCGGCTCGACCCGGACGTTCGTCCGAACCGAATTGGCGATGAAACAGGCGTGGTGGGCGGCCTCGTGCAGGGCCGCCAGCTTGGCTTCGTCGGGCGCGTCGCCCTCGAAGACGATGTCGGGGCGAAGGGCGACATGGCTAACCCAGTGGGCGCCATGCTCGTTCCTGGTCATCGTGCCCTCGGCCCTGTCGCGATAGACGCTGATGAAGAAGCCGGCGCGGCGGGCCAGGTCGAGGAAGGTCAGCATGTGGCAGGACGACAGCGCCGCCACGAACATCTCCTCGGGATCGACGCCCGCCGGGTCCGACCAGGGCAGCGGCACCACCGACGGCGAGGCCGAGCCGAGCGCCGTGACCCCGCCGTCGAACGACAGGGTATGGGCGCGGCTGTAGCGGCCCCTGGCGAAGTCCGCCCCGGGCTCGAGCTTCCAGTCGACGATGGCGACGTGGGTGGACATCCTACTTCTTCCAGGTCCCGATCGGCGACTTGTGGATCGGGGCGCACGACAGGCCCCGCGCGGTGGCCTTGGCCGAATAGACGACGCGCTGGCCGAACTCCGGCGCGGGCAGGCGGCACGGCGTGAAGCCCGGCGTGTTCACCGTCAGCGTCCAGGTGGCGATCTTCGAGCGCAGCAGGTTGTTGCACTGCTCGACGCCGGCCTTGAGCGGCAGGTCGAAGGCGCCGGGCTGGGGGCGCTTGCCCTCCAGCTTGCCGGAGAACTGCAGCGGGCGGCGGCCCTCGGCCTTGATGCAGACCACGGCCGAGCGGGCCGTGTCGTTGGGCGGGGGCGGAGCGTCGGCGAACATCATCAGAGCGTCCTCGCGATCAGCAGCTTCATGATCTCGTTGGTGCCGCCGTAGATGCGCTGGACGCGGCTGTCCTTGTACATCCGGGCGATCGGGTACTCGTTCATGAAGCCGTAGCCGCCGAACAGCTGCAGGCAGCGGTCGACGATCTTGTTCTCCAGGTCGGTCACCCAGTACTTGGCCATCGAGGCCGTCGAGGCGTCGAGGTCGCCCTTCAGGTGGCGCTCGATGCAGTGGTTGACGAACACCTTGGCGACGGTCGCCTCGGTCTTGCACTCGGCCAGCACGAACTGGGTGTTCTGGAAGGCGATGATCGGCTTGCCGAACGCCTGGCGCTCCTTGACGTAGGCGATGGTCAGCTCCAGCGCCCGCTCGATGGTGGCCATCCCCTGCACGGCGATGTTCAGCCGCTCCTGCGGCAGTTGGGCCATCAGCTGGAAGAAGCCCTGGCCCTCCTCGGTCCCGAGCAGGTTCTCGGTCGGGATCTTCACGTCGTTGAAGAACAGCTCGGACGTGTCCTGGGCCTCGTGGCCCAGCTTGTCGAGGTTGCGCCCGCGCTCGAAGCCTTCGGCCCCGTCGGTCTCGACCACGACGAGGCTCGTGCCCCGCGCGCCGCCGGCCGGATCGGTCTTGGCGACGACGATGATCAGATTGGCCGTCTGGCCGTTGGTGATGAAGGTCTTCGAGCCGTTGACGACGTACTGGTTGCCGACCTTCTTGGCGCTGGTCTTGACGCCCTGCAGGTCGGAGCCCGCGCCCGGCTCGGTCATGGCGATCGCGCCGACCAGTTCGCCGGTCGACAGGCGCGGCAACCACCGCTGCTTCTGCTCCTCGGTGCCGTAGTGGAAGATGTACGGCATGACGATGGCGTTGTGCAGGCTGGCGCCGAAGCCGTCGACGCCCTTCTTGCCCAGCTGCTCCATCAAGACGACCTCGTGGCGATAGTCGCCGCCGGAGCCGCCGTATTCCTCGGGCGTGGAGAGGCCGAGCAGACCGGCCTCCCCCGCCTTGTTCCACATCGCGCGATCGACGCAGTGGTTCTTGCGCCAGGTCGCCACGACGTTTTCAGGCGCGTGCTCGTCGAAGAACTTGCCCACCGCGTCCTCGAAGATCGCGATGTCTTCTTCGGCCATGAAGGCGGGTTTTGCGACGTCGAGCACGCTCATGATCAGAAGGCCTCCGCGGGCAGCGCCATCAGGGTCGCCGAACCGGTCTTCAGTTTGGCCAGATGCGCCCCTGCGTCAGGCAAGACCCGCTCGATGAAATAACGGGCCGTGGCGACCTTGGTCGTGAAGAACGGGTCGGTGGAGCCTTCGGCGATCTTGGCGTTGGCCGCCTTGACCATCAGGGCCCACATGTAGGCCAGGCCCGTCAGGCCGAAGAGGTGCATGTAGTCGGTCGAGGCCGCGCCGGCGTTGTCGGGGTTCTGCAGGCCGTTCTGCATCAGCCACATGGTGCCGTCCTGCAGCTGGGCCTTGGTCGCCGCCAGGGCGTCGATGAACGGCTTCAGCTCGGCGTCGCCGTCGTTCTCGCCGACGAACTGGTCGATCTCCTGGAAGAAGGTCATCACGCCGCGGCCGCCCTTGGCCGCCAGCTTGCGGCCGACCAGGTCGAGGGCCTGCACGCCGTTGGTGCCTTCGTAGATCAGGGCGATGCGGCAGTCGCGCAGGTACTGGCTGACCGGGAAGTGCTCGGTGAAGCCCGAGCCGCCGTGCACCTGCACCGCGTTCGAGCAGACCTGGAAGCCGCGGTCGGTCAGGTAGCCCTTCAGGACCGGCGTCAGCAGGCCCATGTAGTCCTCGGCCTTGGTGCGCACCGCCTCGTCGGGGTGGGCGTGGGCCAGGTCGCCGTGCAGGGCGGTCCAGAACAGGAAGGCGCGGCCGCCTTCGATGATGGCCTTGTTCTCCAGCAGCAGGCGGCGCACGTCCGGGTGGACGATGATCGGGTCGGCCGGCCCGTCGGCGTTCTTCGGGCCCGTCAGCGAACGGCCCTGCAGGCGGTCCTTGGCGAAGGCGACGGCGGCCTGGTTGGCGGCTTCGGCCTGGGCGACGCCCTGCAGGCCGACGCCCAGGCGGGCCTCGTTCATCATCACGAACATCAGCTTCAGGCCGCTGTTCTCTTCACCGATCAGATAGCCCTCGGCGTCGTCGTACTGCATGACGCAGGTGGCGTTGCCGTGGATGCCCATCTTCTCTTCGAGGCCCACGCACTTGGCGCCCTCGTTGCGCGCGCCCACCGAGCCGTCGGCGTTCGGGAAGAACTTCGGCACGATGAACAGGCTGATGCCCTTCACGCCGGCCGGGGCGCCCTCGATGCGGGCCAGCACCAGGTGGACGATGTTGTCCGACATGTCGTGCTCGCCGGCGCTGATCCAGATCTTCTGGCCAGTGATCTTGTAGCTGCCGTCGGCCTGCGGGACGGCCTTGGTGCGCAGCAGACCCAGGTCCGTGCCGCAGTGCGGCTCGGTCAGGTTCATGGTGCCGGTCCACTCGCCCGTGATCATCTTGGGCAGGTAGGTCTGCTTCTGGTCGTCGGTGCCGCCGGTGTGGATGGCCGAATAGGCGCCGTGCGCCAGGCCCGGATACATCGAGAAGGCCATGTTGGCGCTGCTCGACATTTCCGAGAACGACAGGTTCACGACGTGCGGCAGGCCCTGGCCGCCGTAGGCCGGATCCGAGCCGAGGCCGGTCCAGCCGCCCTCGCACAGGGCCTTGTAGGCTTCCTTGAAGCCCGGCGGGGTGGTGACGGTGTTGGTGACCGGGTCCAGCTTGCAGCCGGTCTTGTCGCCGACGCTGTTGAGCGGGGCCAGGACTTCGCCGGTGAACTGGGCCGCGCCCTCGACGATCTGCTCGACGACGTCGATCGAGGCGTCGGCGAAGGCCGGCAGATTGCCGTACTGCTCGATGTCGAGCACGTCGCGCAGCAGGAACATGTGATCGCGAACGGGCGGCTGATAGGTCATTTAAGGCAGTCCTGATGGTCGGATCGGGGAGGTGGAACCAAGGCCCGCCCGCCCCGCCGGTCTTGGCGGAAACAGGCGCGGCCTTGAGTGTTTCTGGCCTTACTTACCCAGCGCCATTTCGGCGCCGTCGAGGCGGGCGCGCAGCAGCTGCTCGTAGTCGGCCGAGCGCGGCAGCAGGTCGGGGCGGATCTCGGCCAGGCGCTTCTCGAGGCGATCGCAGGCCTCGCGCAGCTCGATCAGGGCGCCGTCGATGTCGTCGCGCTGCTGCTCCAGAGCGGTGGCGCGCTCGCGGAACTTCTTCAGCGACCGGGCCATCTGGGCCGCGCCGTCGTCGTTCTCGTCATAGAGGTCGAGCAGCTCGCGGATTTCCGACAGCGACAGGCCCACGCGCTTGCCGCGCAGGATCAGCTGCAGGCGGACACGGTCCTTGTGGGAATAGACGCGGTTGAGGCCCTCACGGGCCGGCGTCAGCAGGCCCTTGTCCTCGTAGAAGCGCAGCGCCCGGGGCGTGGCCTTGAATTCGTTGCACAGCTGACGGATCGAGAACGTGCGCTCGGGACGTCGAAGATCGGCTGCCATCGGTACCCTCCCAGGGTGCGGCCGGCCTTCCGGGCCGGGTCATTGGTTATCGCTGTTCACGCTAGACCGGACCTTGCGGAACGTCAACGCTTACGTAAACGTCAACCTTGACCTTGGGGCATAGGTTTACATTCCTATGGCGCGGGCTTAATTTCCTTGCGGTCCCGTCACTTGGACGTGTGGAGGACCCGATGCTCTCGCACGCCGAACTGTGGACCGCGATCGACGCCCTGGCCAAGCGGTTCGACATGAGCCCTTCGGCGATGGCCAAGCTGGCGGGCCTGGATCCCACCGCCTTCAACCGCTCCAAGCGTGGCGATGTCGATACGCGGCCGCGCTGGCCCTCGACCGAGAGCCTGGCCAAGGTGCTGGAAGCCACGGGCGTGGGCTTTTCGGAATTCGCGGCCCTGACCGAGAGCGTTCAGGGACGGCGGGCGGGCATCCCGCTGATCGGCCAGGCCCGCGCCGCGCCGGGCCTGTTCGACGAGGCGGGCGCACCGCGCGGGGCGGGCTGGGAGGAGATGGAGCTTCCGGGGCCGCGCGAGGACGGGCTCTACGCCATCGAGGTCGGGGGCGACGCCCTGGCGCCGGTCTATCGCGACGGTGACCGGCTTCTGGTCTCGGCGACGGCCGAGCCCCGGCGCGGCGACCGGGTGGTGGTGATGACCACCAGCGGCGAGGTGCTGATCATGGAGCTGGGCCGGCTGACGGCCCGGACGATCGAGCTGACCTCGGTCCTGCGCGACGGCGACGACCGCACGCTGGACCGCATGACGGTGGCCTGGGTCGCCTGCGTGCAGTGGGTCAGCCAGTAGCGGCCGGACCCAAGCTAACCCTACGTGCGCGGGCAGTCGGCGTGGTGGCCGTTGAGCCAGTCGCGCAGGGCGGCCGCGCGGGGATCCTCGCACGACACGTCGACCCGGTAGGAGGCCCAGGTGTCGTTGTGGGCGGCCTCGATGCGGGCGCCGGGGAACTGCGAGGCGATGCCGCCGATCAGGGAGTCGAATTCCGAACGATCGTGCGGGCGAAGGGTGAAGGAAGCCATCGGACTATTCCTGGTTCTGATGGTTCCCAGGCTAGACTCCGAAGTTCGCACAAACCCTTAATTCGAAATTCAGATCCCGTTCATGAAACGAGGCACGGTGTCGCAGGGCCAAGCTCAGAAGAATTCGTCCAGCAGCAGGTGAAAGCCTTCCCTGGCTTGATCTTGCGGCGCGCCGTATGCCGCCAGGAACAGATCGGCCAGCCCGTCTTCGAATTCCGAAAGTGAACGGCGCATCAGCGCCAGATCCTGCCAGCGATCGGCGACACCCAGGCGGCCGACGTCGATGAAGCCGGTCGGACGACCGCCCTCGACCAGGATGTTGTCCAGCGTGCAATCGCCGTGCGCGACCACGAGGTCGGGGGCCGTCGGGACGCTGGCGCGCAGTTGCGCCAACAGGTCCTCGGGATCGGCGCCGGCCCGCTCGTCGTCGAAGTCGTCGGCGTCAACCAGGCCGGCGGCCAGGCGGCGGGCGGCCTCCTCGACGCGTAAGGCCGGCGCGGCATCGAACGGGCAGTCGGCGATCGGCAGGGCGTGCAGCATCGCCAGCATCCGCCCCAGCTCGGCGGCCAGCGCCATAGCGCTCTCCGAATGCGCCTCCTCAAGCCAATCGTATGCGCTGACGCCTGGCGCGGCCGTGGTCAGCATGCGGACCTCGCCGTCCTGTTCGGCGAGCGCCAGCACCACCGGAACCGGCGCGCGGCCGGCCAGCCAGGCCAAGCGCTGGGCCTCAGCCCGGATATCGGGCGCCACCGCGTCCCGTCCGGATTTCAGGAAAAGGGTAGGCCGGCCCGGCGCGGCCAGGCGAAGGACGGTCGCGCCGCCCTCCCCCGCCGTCGCCGGGATCGCCTCGTAGCCCCGGATCAGGGCCGCCAGATCGCCGGGCTGGCTCAGCCCAGCTTCTCTTCGATCAGGGCGATCGTGCGGTCGACGCCGAAGATCGCCGCGAACGAGCCGAAGCGCGGGCCCTGGCTCTGGCCCAGCAGCACTTCGTACAGGGCCTGGAACCAGGCGCGCAGCGGATCGAAGCCGTGGGTCTTACCGACCTCGAACACCTCGTTCTGGATCAGCTCGGCGTCCTGCGTGCCGGCCGGCATGGCCTTCAGCTTGGCCAGCAGATCCAGGATCGCGGCGCGCTCCACGTCGGTCGGTGCGCGGAAGGTCTTCGTCGGTTTGACGAAGTCCTCGTAGTAATTGATCGCATAGCCGGCCAGGCGGTCCAGCAGCGGCTGGGTTTCCGCCGAAGCGCCCGGGATGTAGCGCGACAGGAAGCCCCAGAGGATCTCCTTGGTCGAGGCGTCGGCGGCCGACACCAGGTTCAGCATCAGGCTAAACGACACCGGCGAGCCCTGCTCCGGCGGCTTGCCGGCGTGGATGTGCCAGACCGGGTTGTCGAGCTGCTTGGCCGGCTCCTGACGGCCGAAGGCGTCCAGTTGCTGCAGATACTCGTCCGTCGCCTTGGGGATGACGTCGAAATACAGCTTCTTGGCCGACTTGGGGCTCTGGAACATGTAGTACGACAGGCTTTCCGGCGCGCCGTAGCGCAGCCAGTCCTCCATCGACAGGCCGTTGCCCTTGGACTTGGAGATCTTCTGGTTGTTCTCGTCCAGGAAGAGCTCGTAATTGAAGCCTTCAGGCGGCACGCCGCCCAGCGCCTTGCAGATGGCGCTGGAGGCCTTGACCGAGTCGATCAGGTCCTTGCCCGACATCTCGTAGTCGACGCCCAGGGCGGTCCAGCGCATGGCCCAGTCGGGCTTCCACTGCATCTTCACGTGGCCGCCGGTGACCGGGACCTCGACCTTGGAGCCGTCCTCGTCCTCGAAGACGATCGTGCCCTTCTCGACGTTGCGCTCCAGGGTCGGGACCTGCAGCACCTTGCCGGTGCTGGGGCTGACCGGCAGGAACGGCGAATAGGTGGCGCGGCGCTCCTCGCCGAGCGTCGGCAGCATGACCTTCTGGATGGCGTCGAATCGGGCCAGCGCCGTCAGCAGGGTCTCGTCGAACAGACCGCCCTTGTAGCACTCGGTCGAGCTGACGAACTCGTACTCGAAGCCGAAGCCGTCGAGGAAGGCGCGCAGGCGGGCGTTGTTGTGGGCGCCGAAGCTGTCGTGGGTGCCGAACGGGTCGCGGACGACCGTCAGCGGCTTGCCCAGGTCCTCGATCAGCGGCTGCTTGTTCTCGATGTTGTCCGGCACCTTGCGCAGGCCGTCCATGTCGTCGCTGAAGGCGATCAGGCGCGTGGGGATGTGGTCGTCGACCAGCGCGCGGAAGGCCTGACGCACCATGGTCGTGCGCGCCACTTCGCCGAAGGTGCCCAGGTGCGGCAGGCCGGACGGACCATAGCCGGTCTCGAAGATCACGGCCTTCGACAGGGCCGGATAGGCTTTCACCGCCTCGTCGGTCTTGCCGGCGTCGATCAGGGCCTTGGCGGCCTCCTGGTCGGCGCGGTCGGGAAGACGCACGCGCAGGACGCGGGCGATGGTGGCGCGCGCCTGCTCGAACGGCCAGGAGCGGGCTTCGCGGGCGAGGGGGGAGAGGCCTTCAAACATGGCCGCGCGTATAAACCGTGCGGCGGGATGAGGCTAGGGCGTGGCGGTCACAGAGCGCCCGTCAGAGCAGGCGCGGATCGAACCGGAACGGCTCGTCGCGCTCGACCCGCACGCTAGCAAAGGCGGGATGGCGCGGATTGAGCAGCGTGTTGATCTCTTGCGGCACCACTTGGCTGGGCACGCGTAGGCCCAGCGCCTGCCCGGCTGCCAGGAAGGCGTCGCCGACCGATGCGCTGTCGGCCGGAACGGCGTCCAGCACGATGAACGGCGCATCGTCCGGCACGTGGATCGACAGCAGGCGATAGTCCGGCGGCATCAGGTCGGGCGGCAGGTCCAGATGTACCAGCACCTCCAGCACGGCCAGGCTGGGGCTGGCGGCGGTGTAGAGCATCGGCCGTCCGGGCGAATTCCAGCGCCCGCCGTAGAGCCGCGCGCCCTCCCCGTCCAGGCCGACATGGGCGGCCGTGGCGATGCGGTGGACGATCAAGCCGCCAAGCCGTGTGCGATCTGACCAAGCAGCCGCTCAACGCCCTGGGCGCCGAGGTCGGTGTCGGCCATCGAGATCGGCGCCTGGCCTTCCAGCACCCGGTTGGGCCGCTCCAGCCAGCGCCAGGCGCGTTCCTGGTCGCCCAGCACGTCCTCGGCCGCGGCCACCATGCGGGCGATCCGCACCATCCGGTCGGACTCGGCCGGATCCAGCGGCTGGTCGGCGTCGCGGCGACGGTTGAAGGTCCGCCTCGGCATGACATAGGGCTCGATCGCCGAGAACGGCTGCTGGGTGGCCGCCAGAAAGCCGTCGACCGACGCGACCGGCAGGCCGCGGCGGACCAGCCGGACGACGTCGAACTCGGTAGCCAGCGGCCCGGTGACCGCCTCGCCGCCCAGCAGTTCCTGGATTTTCAAGACCGGAGCCACGCGATCCAAGCCAAACGCCGCCCAATCAGCGGCATTTTGAGTATAAACCCGATAGGCGCTGTGGACAAGTTACAGTCCCGGCTCTTGGTCCTCCCCCTTCGACAAGCTCAGAATGAGGACCAAGGAACGGCCGCGCAGTGGAAACCTCACCCTGAGCCCGTCGAAGGGCGAGGTTTTCGCTTAACCTAAGCCGCCTTCGCGCCCGCCCGGTTCCTGACCAGATCGTCGACCACCGACGGATCGGCGAGGGTCGACGTATCCCCCAGCGCGTCCACCGCGTTCTCGGCGATCTTGCGCAGGATGCGGCGCATGATCTTGCCCGAGCGGGTCTTGGGCAGGCCGGGGGCCCACTGCAGGACGTCGGGGGCGGCGAAGGGGCCGATCTCGTGGCGGACCCACAGGACGAGCTGCTTGCGCAGTTCCTCGCTGGGCGTCGCGTCGGCCTTGAGGGTGACGTAGGCGTAGACGCCCTGCCCCTTGATGTCGTGCGGATAGCCGACCACCGCGGCCTCGGCGACGGCCTCGTGGGCCACCAGGGCGCTCTCGATCTCGGCGGTGCCCAGGCGGTGGCCCGAGACGTTGATGACGTCGTCGACCCGGCCGGTGATCCAGTAGTAGCCGTCGGCGTCGCGCTTGCAGCCGTCGCCGGTGAAGTACTTGCCGGGATAGGTCGAGAAATAGGTCTCGAAGAAGCGCTGGTGGTCGCCGTAGACCGTGCGCATCTGGCCCGGCCAGCTGTCGGTGATGACGAGGTTGCCCTCGGTCGCGCCCTCCAGCACCGCGCCCTCGGCGTCGACCAGCTGCAGCTTCACGCCCGGCAGCGGCTTGGTGGCCGAGCCTGGCTTCAGGGCCGTGGCGCCGGGCAGCGGCGAGACGAGAATGCCGCCCGTCTCGGTCTGCCACCAGGTGTCGACGATCGGCAGGCGGTCCTTGCCGACCACGCGGTGATACCAGAGCCAGGCTTCGGGATTGATCGGCTCGCCGACGCTGCCCAAGAGGCGCAGGGACGACAGGTCGTTCTTGAGGACGTGCTCGTCGCCCTCGCGCATCAGGGCGCGCAGGGCCGTCGGCGCGGTGTAGAAGATCTCGACCTTGTGCTTGTCGACCACGTCCCAGAACCGCGACGGGGTCGGGTAGTTGGGCACGCCCTCGAAGATCAGGCTGGTCCCGCCGTTGGCCAGCGGGCCGTAGACCACGTAGCTGTGGCCGGTGACCCAGCCCACGTCGGCCGTGCACCAGAACACTTCTCCAGGGCGGTAGTCGAACACCGCCTCGAAGGTCCAGCTGGCCCAGGCCAGGTAGCCGCCGGTGGTGTGCAGCACGCCCTTGGGCTTGCCCGTCGAGCCCGACGTATAGAGGATGAACAGCGGGTCCTCGGCGTTCATCGGCTCGGGCTCGCACACCGGCGAAGCGGCGTCGCGCACGTCGTTCCAGACCACGTCGCGGCCCTCGACCACCGGCACGTCGGCGCCGGTCCAGCGGACCAGCAGCACCTTTTCCACCTGCGGGCACTGCTCGAGCGCCTCGTCGATATTGGCCTTCAGCGGCACCTTCTTGCCGCCCCGGCAGCCCTGGTCGGCGGTGATGACGAGGCGCGAGTCGCAGTCCTGGATGCGGCCGGCGATGCTGTCGGGCGAGAAGCCGCCGAACACTACCGAGTGTATGGCGCCGATGCGGGCGCAGGCCAGCATGGCCACGGCCGCCACGGGCACCATCGGCAGGTAGATGGTGATCCTGTCGCCCTTCCTGGCGCCCAGGTCCTTGAGCACGTTGGCCATGCGGCAGACCTGGTCGTGCAGCTGGCCGTAGGTGATCTTGTCGGAGACGCCCGGCTCGTCGCCCTCGAAGATCAGGGCGACGTCGTCCTTGCGGTGCGGCAGGTGGCGATCGATGCAGTTAGCGCTGACGTTGAGGACGCCGTCCTCAAACCAGCGGATGCGGAAGTCCTCCTTGGCGTAGGAGACGTCCTTGATCTTAGTGGGAGCCTTGATCCAGTCGAGGCGGGCGGCCAGGTCGCGCCAGTAGCCTTCGGGATCGCTTTGCACCCTCGCCACGGCCGCTTCATAGCCGGCGGCGTCGATATGGGCCTTGCCCGCCCAGTCTTCGGGCGCCGGAAACAGCAGTCCGTCACTCACCACGCATCTCCCTAGGTCTTGCTACAGTCGATCTTGTCGTCGCCAGCGATGTTGCCGCTGCGTCAGTCGTCGTCTTGCGAGCGGGAGTATGCGAAGCGCCGCCCCTCGCGCAAGCAGACCAATTCTGTTTCGTGCGGCAGAATTCAGGTCTTGTTCGATTTGGTGGTCTGAAGGCCTTCAGCGCCGCCCAATGAGCCCGTCATTCCCGCCCTCGTGGCGGGAACCCCTGGTTCAGCTTGCAAGAGCGGACCAAGCGGCGCGCTCGGCGCGCCGCCCCTTCTGCACCTGCGGCGGATAGAGAGGTTCCCGCCACAAGGGCGGGAATGACGGGAGTTGGGAGGATACCGCCTCAGAAGAAGCCCAGCGCCTTGGCGCTGTAGCTGACCAGCAGGTTCTTGGTCTGCTGGTAGTGGTCGAGCATCATCTTGTGCGTCTCGCGGCCCACGCCCGACTGCTTGTAGCCGCCGAAGGCCGCGTGGGCGGGATAGGCGTGGTAGCAGTTGGTCCACACCCGGCCGGCCTGGATGCCGCGCCCGAAGCGATAGGCGCGGGAGCCGTCGCGGGTCCACACCCCGGCGCCGAGGCCGAAGGTGGTGTCGTTGGCGATCTCCAGCGCCTCGTCCTCGGTCTCGAAGGTGGTCACCGCCAGCACCGGCCCGAAGATCTCCTCCTGGAAGATCCGCATCTTGTTGTGGCCCTCGAACACGGTGGGCTCGACATAGAAACCGTCGGCCAGCTGGCCCGGCAGCACGGTGCGCGACCCGCCGGTCAGCAGCCGGGCGCCCTCGTTGCGGCCCACGTCCATGTAGCCGAGGATCTTGTTCAGCTGCTCCTCGGAGGCCTGGGCGCCGATCATGGTGGCGGGATCCAGCGGATTGCCCTGCACCACCGCCTGCACGCGCTTCAGCGCCTTTTCCATGAACCGGTCGTAGACCGACTTCTGCACCAAGGCGCGGCTGGGGCAGGTGCAGACCTCGCCCTGGTTCAGGGCGAACATGGCGAAGCCTTCCAGGGCCTTGTCGAGGAAGTCGTCGTCCTCGGCGGCCACGTCGGCGAAGAAGATGTTGGGCGACTTGCCGCCCAGCTCCAGCGTCACCGGGATCAGGTTCTGGCTGGCGTACTGCATGATCAGCCGCCCGGTCGACGTCTCTCCGGTGAAGGCGATCTTGGCGATGCGCGGGCTGGAGGCGAGAGGCTTGCCGGCCTCGAGGCCAAAGCCGTTGACGACGTTGACCACGCCGGGAGGCAGCAGGTCGCCGATCAGCTCGAACAGCACCATGATCGAGGCCGGGGTCTGCTCGGCGGGCTTCAGCACCACGCAATTGCCGGCGGCGATGGCCGGGGCCAGCTTCCAGCAGGCCATCAGCAGTGGGAAGTTCCACGGGATGATCTGGCCGACCACGCCCAGCGGCTCGTGGAAGTGGTAGGCGATGGTGTCGTGGTCGATCTCGGAGATCGCGCCTTCCTGGCTGCGCAGGCAGCCGGCGAAATAGCGGAAGTGGTCGATGGCCAGCGGCAGGTCGGCGGCCGTGGTCTCGCGGATCGGCTTGCCGTTGTCCCAGGTCTCGGCGTTGGCCAGGGTCGCGAGGTTCTCCTCCATGCGATCGGCGATCTTCAGCAGGATGCGCGAGCGCTCGGCGACGCTGGTCTTGCCCCAGGCGTCCTTGGCGGCGTGGGCGGCGTCCAGGGCGCGCTCGACATCCTCGGCCTGAGAGCGGGCGATCTCGCAGATCTTGCGGCCGGTGATCGGCGAGGCGTTGTCGAAATAGCGGCCGTCGGCCGGCGCGACCCACTGGCCGCCGATGAAGTTGTCGTAGCGCGCCTTGAACGGCGGGCGGGACAGCGAGTCGATGAACTCTGGCTTGGTCATGGTTTCCTCCGACGCGCCGTGTTCGGCGTCATGGGGAGGAGGTTGCGCCTGGATTATGGGGGTGGAGCGGGGGCGCGGCGGAGACCGGCGCGGGGTGTCTCAGGTTTGCGACAGGTAGGGCGCCATATCCAACCTCTCCCAGAGGGAGAGGGAGGGGCCTATGCGCAGCATGGGAGGGTGAGGGGTTTCAGACTTTCGGGTTGGAACGCGAGGCCGAGACCTTCCGGCCAAGGGTGAAACCTCTCACCCTCCCACCGCTTCGCGGAGGGCCCCGCCCTCTCTCAAAGAGAGAGGGTTTTTAACCCCGCCCCAGTCCCAGCCGATTGATCTTACGGTGCAGGGTCGCGCGGCTCACGCCCAGCGCGCTCGCAGCTGCGGACACATTCCCGCCCGCCGCCCCCAACGCCCGGCGCACGGCGGCCCTCTCGGCGTCTTCCAGGTCGGCCCCGCGATCGGGCGAAGGCAGGCCGCGCCGCAGCTTGTCGTCGGTCAGCTCCAGCGCCTGGCGGGCGGCGCGGGTGGCGCCGATGACCACGTCGTCGGCGTCGACGGCCAGCATCGGGGTCGAGGCGCGGTCGGCGCGGCCGTCGGCCAGCAGCACGATCCGCGCGCCGGGGAAGGCCTCGCGGAAGGCCTTGGCCTCGATGCGGCGGGCGGCGTCATTGACCACCGCCTCCATCAGGCCGGTCATGCCGTCCAGCCCCGGCCGGCAGGACGAGACGTCCAGCGCCCCGGCCAGACGCCCCTGCGGATCGAACAGCGGCGCGACGGTGCAGCTAAGGCCGATGTTACGGGTGTGGAAGTGCTGGTCGCGGTGGATGGTCAGGGTGCGCTGCTCGGCGATGCAGGTGCCGATGCCGTTGGTGCCCTCGCGGGCCTCGCTCCACACCGCCCCGGTCCACAGGCCCCAGCGGTGGAACACCGGGTCGTCGGCCGCCGCGCCCCGCCGGTCGACCGGCACGCCGGCGCTGTCGGTCAGCAGCACGCAGGACCCCTGCGCGCCCACCGCCTGGAACAGGGCGTCCAGCGTGTCGGAGGCCGCCGCGCGCAGGGCGCCCATGCGCTCCTGGACTTCGGCGAGCTCGCGCTGGGAAAGGGTGTCGGGGGCCTTTCGGTTCTCGGGATCCAGGCCGTGCAGGACGAGACTGCGCCGCCACGAGGCGGCCACCGGCGACAGGGCGGGCCCCGCGCCATCGAGCACGGCCAGCACGTCCCGGGCGTGGGCTTGGGCCATCGGCGGTCTCCTCCCCGACGCGCGTTCGGATGACGCCGGGCGGCCACCTTGCGCGCGGTAGACGGCGCGGGGCAAGCACGCGGGGATTGAGCGCGCCCCGATCCGGCGCACGCCGTTTGGGGAATTTGGGGGTCGGCTAAGCACGGCTTCGGGCGTAAAGCGCTGGGGAAGCCGGTCGCAACGCCGGCCGCCGACGCCTTCCGGAGTACCCGCCATGCTGCTCGCCCTCTCGACCTGGCCCGAGATCGAAGCCTTCCTCCAGCGCTCGAAGACGGTGATCGTGCCGATCGGTTCCAACGAGCAGCACGGCCCCACGGGCCTCCTGGGCACCGACTGGCTGTGCCCCGAGATCATCGCCCACGAGGCCAGCAAGCGCTCGGACGAGGTGCTGGTGGCCCCGACCTTCAACGTCGGCATGGCCCAGCACCACCTGGCCTTCCCAGGCACCATCTTCCTGCGCCCGTCGACCTTCATGGCCGCCATCGGCGACTGGACCCGCTCGCTGGGCGCCCACGGGTTCGAGAAGATCTATTTCCTCAACGGCCACGGCGGCAACGTCGCCACCATCGAGGCGGCCTTCTCGGAGATCTACGCCGAGTACAGCTTCCGCAAGGAGCGCTGCCCCTTCGCCATGAAGCTTAAGAACTGGTGGGACCTCGACGGCGTCAACGCCCTGGCCATGCGCCAATTCCCGGTCGGCCACGGCAGCCACGCCACCCCGTCGGAGATCGCCGTGACCCAGTGGGGCTATCCAGACAGCATCAAGACGGCCGAGTACGAACCCAGGATCGCCCCGACCGGCCCGATCCGCGAGGCCCTGGACTTCCGCGCGCGCTACGCCGACGGCCGCATGGGCTCGGATCCCGCCCTGGCCACCCCCGAGAAGGGCGGCGAACTGGTCAAGCAGGCCGTCGTGTCGCTGATCAAGGACCTGGCGGCGTTCGCCGGCGAGGCGCGGGTTTAGGGCGCCTTTCCTTCATCCCGTCATTCCCGCCCTTGTGGCGGGAACCCCTCTGTCAGCCGCAAGGACGGATGTGGCGGCGTGCGAGGCACGCCGCTGGCGCCTCACGCGGCAGCGGAACCAGGGTTTCCCGCCACAAGGGCGGGAATGACGGGAGCTTGGGGTGAGCGCCTCAGATCACCCCCGCCCGCAGCAGGTCGTGAACGTGCAGCACGCCCACCGGCTGGCCGGCCTCGACGACGAACAGCACGGTGATCCGGCGCTCGTTCATCACCTTCAGCGCCTCGGCGGCCAGGGCGTGGGGGCCGATGACGCGGGGGTCCCTGGTCATCACCTCGCCGGCGGTATGGCCCATCAGGCCGTCCATGTGGCGGCGCAGGTCGCCGTCGGTGATCAGGCCGATCAGGGCGCCGGCCGCGTCGGTGACGCCCACCGCGCCGAAGCGCTTCTGGCTCATCACCAGCAGGGCCTCGCTCATCGGCGCGCCCTCGCCCACCAGCGGCAGCTCGTCGCCGCCGTGCATCAGGTCGGCCGCCGTGCGCAGCACCGCGCCCAGCTTGCCGCCCGGATGGAAGACGCGGAAATCGCTGGCGGTGAAGCCGCGGCTCTCCAGCAGGGCCACGGCCAGGGCGTCGCCCAGGGCGATCTGCAGGGTGGTCGAGGTGGTCGGGGCGTTGACCTCCGCCGTGGCCTCCGGCGCGTCGGGCAGCAGCAGCAGCACGTCGCCGGCCTTGCCCAACTGGCTGGTCGCCACCGCCGTAATGGCGATCAGCGGGATCGAGAAACGCTTGCAGTAGGCCAGGGTGTCGGCCAGCTCGCGGGCCTCGCCCGACTTCGACAGGGCCAGCACCACGTCGTCGGGACCGATCATGCCCAGGTCCCCGTGGCTGGCCTCGGCGGGGTGGACGAACATCGCCTGGCTGCCGGTCGAGGCCAGGGTGGCGGCGATCTTGCGCGCCACGTGGCCCGACTTGCCCATGCCGGTGCAGACGATGCGCCCCTTGGCGTCGTGCATCACCTGGACGGCGCGCGCGAAGGCCTCGCCCAGCTCGTCGGCCATCTGGGTCAGGGCCTGGGCCTCGATGCTCAGCACCCGGCGGCCCACGGCCACGGCGTCGGAAATCGTATCGGTCATGTGGTCAGAAACTCCGTGCGCAGCCCATAACAGGCCCCGCGCGGTTGAGCGAGGGCGGCGCCTACTCGAAGAGCTCGGCGAGATCGTCGAGCAGGTCGCGTCGCCAATCCTCGGCCGGTCGGGCGGCGCGGGCGGCCTGCAGGCGCACGAAGCCCTGGCGGACCGCCTCGCCCTCGACGTGGTCGATCCCGTTCAGTCCCGAGAACGCCTCGTGCGCGACCTCGAACCCGCCCGCGATCGCCAGGTCGACCAGCAGCCCCAGGTGCGGGGCGCAGTCCAGCATGGCCAGAGCATGGACCAGCGTGCCGCGATTGTTCGCAAGGTCCGGGCGCACGATCAGCCGCGCCAGCACGGCTTCGAGGCCCGGCGTGCGCGCATCGGCCAGGCGCAGGGCCAGGGCGTTGCGCTCGCTGGCGTCGTCGCAGGCTTCGAGGGCCTGGAGGTCCCGCGCGCCCATCACCCTAGCGGGGGATCTCGGCCGTCTTGACCAGGGCCACCTGGCGGTAGACCGCGGCGACCTCGAAATAGCGGCCGAAGGCGGCGTGGAAGTGGTCGACCGCCTGCTTCACGCCCGGCCCGCCGATCTCGCTGATGTCGTGCCAGTAGTCGTCCAGCACCATCATGCCGCCCACCTCCAGCAGGCTGGCGCAGCAGCACAGGTCGATCATCACCGCCAGCGCCGTGTGGCTGCCGTCGACATAGATCAGGTCGAACGTCTCGCCGGCCTGCAGCATCTTGGGCAGCTCGTAGGTCGAGAACCCCTTGTGCGTCGCCACCTGGCCGAAGGTGGTGCGGGCCATGTTGCGGTGAAAGCGCGGCTCGACCGCGTGGTACTTCTCTTCCGGGTTCAGGCCCTCGTCGAACCAGGGATCGATCACCGTCACGTCCAGGCGGTCGGGGAACATCCAGTCCATGAAGGCCAGGTTCCGGCCCTCGTAGGCGCCGATCTCCATGTAGCGCACCTTGCGGCCGCCGGCCGGGCGCTTGGCCATGAAGTCGCGCAGCAGCGGGGCGACGAAGGGAATGTTGTTGGCGGCCCAGGCCGAGGTGAACTCGAAGCCCTTGGCCTCGCTGTAGGCGGCGAAGGCCGGCGCGCTGTCGTTGTCGCGGGTCTTGGCCAGCATGGTGCGGGCCAGCTGCGGGGCCAGGCGCGGATTGATCTTGCCCAGCGAGCGCAGCTTGGCGCCGGCGCCGCGAGCGTCGACGGCGTCGGTCAGTTCGGCGTCGAAAGCGGGGTTCGATCCGTCGGCCATGGCGGCGCGCTCCTCTCAAGGTCGAGGGAGACTAGCCGACCATCGGTTAAGGAAGGGTCAGGCCGCGAAGACCTGCCCGTCCTCGACCCTTATCGGCCAGACGGTCAGGAACTTGCCGCCGCACGGCCCCGCCACGCAGGCCCCGTCGGCGATGCGGAACAGGGCCGCGTGGCCGGCGCACAGGATCAGGTCGTTCTCGCGGGTGAGAAAGCGGCCGTTGAACCCGGCCAGCGGCCAGCCGGCGTGCGGACAGGAGTCGACATAGCCGAACACCCCGCCGTCCTTGCGGACGACGAAGCCGGCGAACATCGCCTCCCCCTCGCGGTATCGAAAGCCCGCCGCGCCCGGCTCGGGGATTTCGGCCAGGGCGCAGATCGCCTGGCCGGGCGCTGGGCGGGCGGGATTGTCGTCCATGTTCAGCGTCGGGCGGGCCTAGATCGAGCCGACGGCCAGGCGCCACGGGTTGATCTCGACGCTCTCGAAGATCCCGGCGGCGGTGTAGGGGTCGTTGTCGGCCTGGGCCTGGGCCACCGACTTGTCGTCGGCCTCGACCACCAGGATCGAGCCGATCGGATTGCCTGCGTCGTCCAGCAGGGCGCCGGCGATCTTCAGGTTGGCCGACTGGGCCAGGTATTCCAGGTGCTTGGGGCGCACGGCCAGGCGGGTCTCGAGGGCGCCGGGCTTGTCCTTGCAGACGATGGCGTAGAGCGGCATGGGCGGAGGTCCTTCCTAAAGATCCTCCCCCTCTGGGGGAGGCGGCCCGAAGGGCCGGAGGGGGATGTGGTTGCGACGCCGTCCGACGCGCGGGAAGCTGAAAACGGCCCCCCTCCGTCGGCTTCGCCGACACCTCCCCCAGAGGGGGAGGATCTGGTTCGGCTACTCCGCCTTCAGCGGGCGCGAGAGCAGGCCGAGGATGGCGCTGTCGACGTCGACCTCGCCGGCCAGGATGGCGGCGACGGCTTCGCAGATCGGGGTCTCGACGCTTAAGCGTCGGGCCAGGGCGCGGACGGCCGGGGCCGAGGCGACGCCTTCGGCCACCGAGACCTTGCCGGCCAGGGCCTGCTCCAGGGTCTGGCCCGCGCCCAGCGCCAGGCCCACGCTCATGTTGCGCGACTGGCTGGACGAGCAGGTCAAGACGAGGTCGCCCAGGCCGCACAGGCCAGCGACCGTCTCGGCCTTGCCGCCGGCGGCCACGGCCAGTCGGGTCAGCTCGGCGAAGCCCCGGGTGATCAGGGCGGCGTGGGCGTTGCGGCCCAGGCCCTTGCCCTCGGATATGCCGCAGGCGATGGCCAGCACGTTCTTGACCGCCCCGCCGGCCTCGGCCCCGATCACGTCGGCGGCCCAGTAGGGGCGGAAGGTCGGGATGGCGATGGCCTCGACGATCGCCTTGCCCAGGGCCTCGTTCTCGCAGGCCAGGGTGGCGGCGGCGGGCAGGCCGCGGGCGACCTCGCCGGCGAAGCTCGGACCCGACAGCACGGCGATGGCCACGCCCGGCAGGGCCTCGGCCGCCACCTCGGTCATCAGCTTCAGCGAGCCCTGCTCGACGCCCTTGGAGCACAGCACCACCGGGACGCCGGGCTTGAGGTGCGGCGCCAGGGCGGCCATGGCCGAGCGCAGGTGCTGGGCCGGCGGCACGGCCAGGATCAGGTCGCAGGACGCCAGGCCGGCCATGTCCGGCACGGCGGTGATCGCAGGCTCCAGCGCCACGCCCGGCAGGAACATCGTGTTCTCGCGCCGCTCGGCGATCGAAGCCACGACTTCCGGCTCGCGGGCCTGCAGGGTGACCTTGAGGCCGGCCCTGGCCGCGACCTGGGCCAGGGCCGTGCCCCAGGCCCCGGCGCCGACGACGCCCGCGTGCTTGAAGGTCATGCCTTGGCTCCCTTGCGACCGAAACTGTTGCTCGGATTGGATAACGCCGCGGCCTCGTCGAGGGGCCAGCGGGGACGCGCCACGGCGTCCAGATCGTCGGAAATGCCCGCCGCCAGGCGCTCGGCCCCGGCCAGGGCGATCATGGCGGCGTTGTCGGTGCAGTAGGCCAGCGGCGGGGCGTCGAACGTGAAGCCGTTGTCCTGGCACACCTTCAGCAAGGCCGCGCGCACCGCGCCGTTGGCGGCCACACCGCCGGCGACGACGAAGCGGCGCTCGCCGGCCGGGTGATCGGCGGCATAGAGCTTCATGGCCCGGTCGGTGCGCTCGGACAGCTGGCGGGCGATGGCGAACTGTACCGCGGCGGCTAGGTCCGCGCGTTCCTGGTCGGTGGTCAGGGCAGCGGCGATGCGGGCCGCCGCGGTCTTCAGGCCCGAGAACGAGAAGTCGCAGTCCTTGCGACCCAGCAGGGCGCGCGGCAGCTCGTACTTCGAAGCGTCGCCCGCCTGGGCCAGCTTTTCCAGAGCCGGGCCGCCCGGATAGGGCAGCCCCAGGCTCTTGGCGATCTTGTCGAAGGCCTCGCCGGCCGCGTCGTCGATGGTGGTGCCCAGGCGCTTGCAGGCGCCCACGCCGCCGACTTCCAGGAGCTGGCAATGCCCGCCGGACACCAGCAGCAGCAGGAACGGATAGGCCACCTCCGCGCCCAGCCGGGCCGAGACCGCGTGGCCTTCAAGGTGATTGACCGCCACCAGCGGCAGGTCGCGGGCCAGCGCCACCGCCTTGCCGAACGCCAGGCCGACCATCACCCCGCCGACCAGGCCAGGCCCGGCCGTGGCCGCCACGCCGTCCAGCGCGTCGTAGCCGATGCCGGCCGCGCGCATGGCCTGCGCGGCGACGCTGTCGATGACCTCGACATGGGCGCGGGCGGCGATCTCGGGCACCACGCCGCCGAACGGCGCGTGCTGCTCGAACTGGGTGCCGACGATCGACGACAGCACCTCGACGCGGCCGTCCGCGCCGCGCCGCACCACCGAGGCGGCGGTCTCGTCGCAGCTGGTCTCGAGACCAAGGATCGTAAGGCCAGACTTCGTAAGGCCAGACTTCGTAAGGGCTGTCATGCTGTTGCGGGGTTCCCGCCGCTCCTGTAGCAGCGAAGGCTTGTCTTTCGCATGCAGGTAACGTCCCGACCGTGTCCCGGCAACCCATCCGCATCGGCGCGCGCGGCTCCAAGCTGTCGCTCGCCCAGTCCGGCCACATGCAGGCGCGGATCGCCCACGCCCTCGGCGCGCCGCTGGATGCCGGCCCCGAGGAGATCGCCAGCTACGCCCAGCTGATCCCGATCGTCACCAGCGGCGACCGCATCCAGGACCGCCGGCTGATGGAGATCGGCGGCAAGGGCCTGTTCACCAAGGAGATCGAGGAGGCCCTGCTCGACGGCCGCATCGACTGCGCTGTGCATTCGCTCAAGGACATGCCGGCCGAGCTGCCGCCGGGCCTCGTCCTGGCCGCCACGCCCGAGCGGGAAGACCCCCGCGACGCCTTCATCAGCAAGGTCGCCCAGCGACTGGAGGACCTGCCCCATGGCGCGCGCCTGGGCACCGCATCCTTGCGCCGCCAGGCCCAGGCCCTGCACGTGCGTCCCGACCTCGACGTCGTCATGCTGCGCGGCAATGTCGACACCCGCCTGGCCAAGCTGGAGCGCGGCGAGGCCGACGCCATCCTGCTGGCCCAGTCGGGCCTCAACCGCCTGGGCATGGGCCACATTCCGCAGAGCTGGCTCGACCCGCTGGCCGCCCCGCCCGCCCCAGGCCAGGGCGCCCTGGCCATCGAAAGCCGGGCCGAGGACGTCGACGCCCCCTGGCTGGAAGCGATCCGCTGCCGGCCCACCACCATCGCCGTGGCCGCCGAGCGCGGCGCGCTCTACGCCCTGGAAGGCTCGTGCCGCACGGCCGTCGGCGCCTACGGACGCCTGGACGGCGCCCGCCTGACCCTGCTGGTCGAGGCCCTGAGCCCCGACGGCGCCCTGCGGGTGCGCCGCGAGGGCGCGGTGACCCTGACCGGCGACGACGACGCCGGCCAGGCCCTGTCGCTGGGCCTGGCGCTCGGCGCCGAGGTCAAGGCCGAGGGCGGCGACGCCATCATCGCGCCGACGGAATGACGGCGGACGCGCCCCGCGTCTGGATCACCCGCGCCCGACCCGGCGCCGAGGCCACGGCCGCGCGCCTCCAAGCGCTCGGCTTCAAACCGCTGATCGACCCGCTGATCGAAGTTCGCGACCTGCCGTGGTCGGCGGATCTCGCCGGCGTCGGGGCCCTGGCCTTCACCAGCCGCAACGGCGTCGCCGCCTTCGCCCGGGGCAGCAGCGCGCGCGGCCTGCCGGTGTTCGCGGTGGGCGCCGCGACCGCCGACCTCGCCGCCGAGGCCGGCTTCTCCCACGTCGAATCGGCCGAGGGCGACGTCGCCGACCTGGCCGCCCTGATCGTGGCGCGACGCGGCGCCTTCGCGGGCGCGGTGCTGCACCCGGCCGCCGCCGAGCCGGCCGGCGACCTCGTCTCGCCGCTGCGGCGCGTGGGGATCGAGGCGCGCCCGGTCGCCGTCTACGAAAGCGTCGCCCGCGCGCCGGGAGCCGAGACCCTGGCGGCGCTGCACGCCCTTTCCGCCGTGCTGCTGCACTCGCCCAAGGCCGCCCGGGCCCTGGCCGCTCTGCTGGCCGAACGCCCCGCGCCAGGCCTGCGGGCCCTGTGCCTGTCGCCGGCCGTGGCCGCGCCGCTGGCGGGGCTGTCCGCCGACGGACGGCTGGGGCCTGTGGCCGCCGCGCCGCGCCCCCGCGAAACAGCGTTGTTCGACCTGCTCTCGCCCTAAGGCGAAGTTGCACCCAAATCGCGCGTGGGGCACGAATGGACGCCATGAGCGCCGCCCCTGACCCCGCCGAGATCGCCGCCCCCAGCGACCCGGCCCTCTATGCCCGCAAGCCCCTTCTGGGCCCGATGTTCTGGGTGATGATCGTGCTGTGCCTCGCCTGCGTCGGCGCGGGCGTCGCCATCGCGCGCTTCGGCCCGACCTGGTTCAGCGACAAGGACGCCGCGCCCGAGGCCGCGCCGCCGGCCCAGCAGCCGGTCGCCGCCGGCTTCGCCGCGCCCGCCGTCGACGCTCCGCTGGTCGCCGCTCCGCCCGCCCCGTCGCCCTCCGCCGAGGTCGGTCGGCTGGAGGCCCGCATCGCCCTGCTCGAGTCGGGCCAGCGCCGCACGCTGGACGCCGCCGGCGCGGCCCTGGCCGCCGCCAGCCTGGCGGAAGCCTCGCAAGGGGGCGAGCCGTTCGCCGACGCGGTCGCCGCGCTCGAGCGGGTCCTGCCGCCGTCGTCGGAGGTGCGCGCCCTAGAACGCCTGGCGCGCCAGGGCGCCCCGACCGTCGCGGGTCTGGCCGCCGGCTTCGACGACCTGGCCGGCCGCGCCTCGGTCGCCGCCCACGAACCGGGTCCCGACGCCGGCGCCCTGGCCAAGCTGCAGCACGCCCTGTCCCGCGTCGTCACCATTCGTCAGGTCGGCTCCACCGCCGGCAGCGGTCCCGACGCCGTGCTGGCCCGCGCCCAGGCCCGGCTCGACGCCGGCGACCTGACCGGCGCCCTGCGCGCCCTCGACGCCCTGCCGCCCAGCGCCCGCCCCGTGCTCGCCGCCTGGCGGGCCGAGGCCGAGCGCCGGGCCGAGATCGACCGCCTGGTCGCCGCCGTCCGCGACGAGGCCCTGGCCGGCCTGATGCAGGTCTCGCGCGCCCAGGAAAGCGCCCGACTGGCCGGTCCGCCCCCCGCTGGCGCTTCCGAGGGCGGGCAATGATCCGCGCGCTCCTCGCCCTCGTCCTGATCGCGGTGATCGCCGTAGTCGTCGTCTCGCTGACCGGCGAGCCGGGCGCGGCCAGCCTGGAGTGGCTGGGCTGGCGGGTCGAGATGACGGCCGCCGCCGCCGCCCTGTCGACCCTGCTGCTGGCCCTGGTGGCCGCCGCCCTGTGGCGCGGCCTGCTGTGGATCATCGAGGCGCCCCGCCGCGCCGCCCGCGCCCGCGGCGAGGCCCGCCGCAAGCAGGCGACCGAAGCCCTGTCGCGCGGCTTCCTCGCGGTCGCCGCCGGCGACGGCTCCGAAGCCCGCCGCCTGGCCCAGAAGGCGGCCGACCTGACCGACGACGCCCCGGGCCTAGTCCGCGTGCTGGCCGCCCAGGCCGCCGAGGCCGCCGGCGACACCGTCGCGGCGCGACAGGCCTGGAACGCCATGCTGGGCTTTCCCGAGATGCGCCTGGCCGGCCTGCGCGGCCTGATGCAGCTGGCCCTGGCCGAGGGCGACCGCGGTCTCTCCCTGAAGCACGCCGAGACCGCCTACGGCCTGGCCCGCTCGGCCCTGTGGGCCTGGCGCGCCCTGCTGGAAGCCCGCCTGGAGGCCGGCGACTGGGCCGCGGCCCTGCAGCTCGTCCAGGGCGGCCAAGAACGCAAGATCGTCTCGCCGGCGGTGGCCGAGCGCGCCCGCGCCGCGCTTCTCGCCGCCTCCGCGGCCAGCCTGGAGGAGAGCGACGATCCCAAGGCGCTGAACCAGGCCCTCGACTTCGCCCTGCAGTCGGTGAAGCTGAAACCCGACTTCGCCCCCGGCGTGGTCATGGCCGCCCGCCTGCTGGCCGCCGACGGCAAGGCCGCCAAGGCCGGCGCGCTGATCGAGGCCGCCTGGAAGAGCGCGCCGCACCCGGCCCTGTGGCTGGCCTATCGCGACCTGAAGACCAGCGAGACGCCCAAGGCCCGCGCCGCCCGCCTGGCCGCCCTGGCGCAGCTGAAGCCCGAGGCCCGCGAGAGCCGCATCCTCAAGGTCGAGAGCGCTCTGATCGGCGGCGATCCCGCCGCCGCCCGCGCCGCCGCCCGCCTGCTGCCGGAAGAGGCCGCCCCCTCGGCCCGCGTCGCCGGCCTGATGGCCCGCGTCGCCTTCGCCAACGCCGAGCCCGACGAGGCCCGCGCCTGGGTCGCCCGCGGCGTCGCCGCCCCGCAGGAAGCCGACTGGAGCGATCTGGACCCCGAGGGCCAGGCCTTCGCCTACGGCCGCGAGGACTGGGCGCGCCTGGCCGCCAGCTACGCCGAGACCGGCGAGCTGATCCATCCGCGCTTCGAGCGCCGCGAGGCCGCGATGAGCGACCTGCCCCAGCTGCCCTCGGCCTACGCCCAGTCGACCTTGGCCGAATCCACCGCCTTCGTGCACGCGGCCGAGACCGGCGGCGCCCTGATCCCGTTCCTCGACCACCCGGGTCTCGACGACCCCGGCGCGCTCGACGACCCGCCCTCGCCCGACGCCCCGGGACCCGCTCCGGCGCCTCGTCGCAACACGGGCGCACGACGACGCTTGGCAAGCGGCCCGCGCCCCGCTAAATAGGCCGCTCCTCGCGCCCGGCGATTCTGCCGACGCGCCGTGGGCCGCCTTAGCTCAGCCGGTAGAGCGGCGCATTCGTAATGCGTAGGTCAGGTGTTCGAGTCACCTAGGCGGCACCACCCAAGCCCTTGAAATCATTGATCATTTTCCCGGGCAAAGGTGCTTCCAACGACGTTTGCGGGCGACTTGGAAGCGGTTTGGAAGCAGTTTGGAAGCGTGCTGTGGGGTATCCGCGCGCCAGTTAGCGTGCAGACGCGCACGCGCTGCCCCACCAGGCGCACAGACGGCAGTCCTGAATCAGCACTCCTGTAGCGATCGAACCTCGGGGCCAGCCGAAAGGCCTCATAGGCCGCGTATCACATCGTGAACGCCGCTAACCGCCTGCATTCCAGCGATCTCCACCTCGGATTGGGCAACGCCGCATTCTTCGGGCACATGTTCGGCGTGGACGAATAGGCCGAAGCTGCTGAAGCGCCCCGAATGTGCAGCGGAATGGATGATGATGGCCGCGCGGTCGTTAGAAGCTGGATCTAACGGTCGCCTTCACTCTTGATTTCGTGATCTCGAGCAAAGTGGCGCCATCGACTTTGATGATGCGATCAGCGCGCTCGATGAGCGCCGGTCGGTGCGCAACGACGATACGCGTGACGGGCATCTGGGCGATCACATCCGCGATTGCGACCTCTGAGTCCGGATCCAGATTAGCGGTGCCTTCGTCGAGGAAGAGAATGGTTGGATTACGATAGAGCGCCGTGGCAAGAAGAACGCGTTGGCGCTGCCCGCCGGAAAGCGCGCTCCCCATATCTCCAACGAGCGACAGATACTGCATCGGCATCTGCACAATGTCGTCGTGGATCCGAGCTTGGCCAGCAGCCCAGCGCACCTGCTCCATATCCAGATCAGGGTCGAAGAAGGCGATATTCGAAGCAATCGTGCCGGCCAGGAGCAGGTCGTCTTGTGCGACCAATCCCACGGCTTGGCGCCAGCGGCGCCAAGCACCCGGTGTTGCAGGAAGTCCTTCGAGACTAACACTGCCGGATGTCGGCGCATGAAGCCCCAGCAGCAGCTTGAGAAGTGTGGTTTTGCCGCCGCCGGAGGGGCCGGTGATCGCGACAAATTCGCCGGGCTGAACTTCCAAATTAATGCCGCTCAGCACATAGGGTTCGGATGAACCGTAGCGGAAAGAAACACCCCGCAGATCCACGCCGCCCCTGACCTTAAGCTCGGTCGAAACCTCGCAGGTTTCTGGCTCTTGCCGGACGATATCCCCCAAGCGGTCCAGGTGGAGCGCCAACAGTTGAAACTGAACACCTTGGTCGATCAGGCCCACGGCCCGATCGCTGAAAATCTGCCTAAAGGCGAGGAAGGCAAAGAGCATTCCTACCGAAAAGCCGCTCGCCTCCATGATCATCTGGGCGCCAAGAACAACGACAAATACGGTCTGAAGACCCATGATCGCCGTTCGGGCGACGCCTTGGCCGACCTCATACTTCCCTATCGAAGCCCAGGCATTGACGACATCAGCGTAGAGATTTCGCCATTCGCCCTCACGTTCTGCCTCCCGCCCCATCACCCTCAGCGGCGTCGCCGCGCGCAGACTCTCGATCATGTGCGACTGCTCGCGCGCGGAAGCAGAAATCCGCTCCTCGCTCCTGCGGCGAATGGCCGGATAGAGGAATAGGTTCACCGCCGCGAGCAATGCGACCGACACCACCACGACCATCGCCAACGCCGGTGAGTAGACAAACAGGATCGCCCCTGCCGCCACGGCCATGACGCCGTCCAGCAGCGCCTCCACTACCCCTCGGGTCAGTGAGTCCTGCAAAGTGTTCGCAGAACCGATACGGGACATCACGTCCCCGGTGTGGCGCTTTTCGAACCATGGCAAAGGCAGGCGCAGCAGATGTCCGACGAGGTTGCCGACCAGCTGGAAGGATGCTTGGAGCCCAAAGAGCTTGAGGCTCCAGGCCCTTAGACTTTCAACCGCGGCAGTGAAAAGCACGAGCGCGCCGAATGACGCGCCTAGGACGAGCAAAAGCTCGTGGTCGTGCCGCAACAGGGCCTCGTCGATGACCAATTGCAGCTGGAACGGCGCAGCGAAAATCATCAGCTGCAGCGCTGCCGACAGGCCGATCACCTGCAGTAGGGCGCGTCGCATACCCACGACCGAAGAAAACAGGCTGCGAAGCGAGACTTGGCCACGAACGGTGAGGCGTTCCGTTCCCGCCCGCGGGTAGAACTCGACAGCCACCCCGGTAAAGCTCTCAGAAGCCGCCTCCAAGGAAACGCGCCGCTCACCTAGCGCTGGATCGTGGATAGTAAAGCCGTCAGCGCGCACGGACTTGAGAACCACGAAATGATTGAAGTTCCAGTGCAGCACCGCCGGCAACATCAGCTGTCCAGCTTCATGCAGTTCGATGCGTATCGACCGCGCAGAAAGGTTCAGGCCGTCGGCGGCCTGTGTCAGGTCGCGTAAGGTCATTCCAGCCATGGACACCGACACGCGCTGACGCAGTCCGCCAAGATCGACGTCGTGACCGTGCCAACGCGCCACCATGGCCAAACAAGCCAAGCCGCATTCGGCAACCTCTGCTGCGAGGATCACAGGCAGCCGACGTTTGCGTGCGAAGTTGAGACCGTCGAGCCCGCCCATCAATGATCCGCCGCATGGATAGGGTCTAGGAGCCACTCAGCCAGAGAACGGCGATCAACTATGATATCCGCCGTCAGCAACATGCCTGGTCGAAGGGGTTCGCGGCGGCCGTACGCCGCCACGTGGTCGTCGAGCAGCTTGACGCGCGCCCTGAAGCTCGGCTCCGCGGGCGCTGCCCCCAGCGGAGCAAGCTCATCAGAGGACAATGCGGTCTGGGCTACAGCCACGACCACTCCGCGCCCAGGGCCATGTTTTTCATCTGGGAAAGACTGGTACTTCAGCTCAACCGGCTGCCCCGGCTTGACGAACCCTACCGCCTTCGACGGCAGATAGAGCTGGGCTTCCAACATTGAGCCCTTTGGGTTCAGGGCGGCCACGGTCGCGCCTGGGGCGAGGTACTGCCCCCCGTTTATCGGGAGCGCCGCGATCCGGCCCGCAATCGGAGCGACGACGTTGTAGGTCGATCGCATGGCGAGCTCAGTTTGCTTTTGCGCCAGCAAGGCCTTTGACGCCTGGCTTTGAGCATTCAGATCACGCTGCTGGCTCGCCAAGCTCTGCAGCTGCATGGTCACATCGGACCTCTCCCGCTGAAGCGCGAAAAGCTCCATCTTCAGCTCGCTCAACCGCGCCTCTGTAGCCAGTAGAGAGGCCCGACGTGAATCCAGCTCTCTGCGTGTGAGAAAGCCGCGCGCAGCGATCTCTTCACCACGTTTCAGCTCGGCCTTCGCCAGCGTCACCTGCTCGCCTTGGTTGGTTATGCGTGCGCGAGCTTCGTGGATCGCTCGCTCCAGGCCCGCGCCTTTCCTATCGAGCCTTATGCGCTCGTCGCTCACCAGTTGAAGCGCGGCCGCGTGACGGGCCGCCTCGGCCTCGCCTTCCTGAGAAACGCCGGTCAACAGGGTTTTCGCCGTATCACCGGAGGCCAAAACCGGCGCAGTCCGAATGACGGCGATGACTTGACCGGCGACAACATCCTGCCCTTCGGCGACATAAAGCGCGTCAATCGTCCCACCCGCGGATGCGACAACCTTCGCAAGGCCGCCTACAGGGCTGACAACCCCGCCGACGGTCTCTCGACGCGAGTAGTCCGCCAAGACCAGAAAGCCACCACAGGCGACAACGATCAGAGCCGCCAAGGCCGACAGGAGGGTCAGCGAAGGCGGGCTTACCAGCACCACTCGCCCCTTGATCCGGTGGCGGCTGTCAGCAAGGGCTTCGGGGCGAAACAGCGACAAGCCTACGAACCCGGTTCGCAGGAAACGCTGTCATAGGCTTCGATGTAGGACCGGTCGAAACACTTTGAAAAGCGACGCAGAACTTTGGCGTTCATGCCATTTCGCACGCCGGGCGCGGCCGAAAGGCGGCTGGTGGCCGCCTCGAGAGCCTGCCGGTCCTTGATCAGAAACGCCCAACTGCCAACAACATAGGTATTCCATTCGAAGCCGTCGCTCTCGGGCGGATTTGCGGGAGGGCGCCGGGCGGCCAGCATCACCTTGGCGGCGGTCCTCTCGTCTCCCGCGGCGGCAAGATACTGGGCCAAGTGCCACGTCAGGATGTTGATTTCAGATGCCGAGAGATCGGGCCGGTAGGCGAGGTAGTGTTCCGTCGCCTGCGCCGCCGCGGCGTCGCATTTGCGATCGCCCAGGGCGCGGGCCGTAGTCGCCGTGACGCCGTCTTGATCGAACTCGGCGAATGACAGAGACAAGTTCGACTGGAGGTCTTGAGGGGTTATGGAGCAATCGGCTCGCTCGGGGGCGCACCAGGCTGTTCCACAGGTCAGGGCGGCGATGGCGATCGCAAGGGCCAGGGATTTCATCTCTGTTCTTTCCTAGAGCACCAGATCCGTAGCGCGAGGCGCCTCCGGAAATCGCTTGTCCAAGTTCGTCGGTACGTGGATCGTCCGAGCCTCAGCGGCGTGGCTGGGGAAGTCCTTCAGCCAAGACTCGAACCGGCATGGCGCGCCAATTTGCCGGTAACGAAAGTCCGGGCGGGCGCTCAGCAGAAACTCAGCGAATATGTCCAGGAACGGAGCATCTGGGCAGAGCTCCTCCAGCCATAGGAACTGCCCTGTCTCGTTGAACTCGAAGAAGACAAGTTCACCATCTGGGCTGAGCGCGAAGTCGAACGAGCCACAGACAAAACCGCAGCGCTGCATGAAGTCAAAGAGGCGGTCAACCAAGCCAGGCGGTGGCGCAACGACGCGTGCGGGAAGGGCGTGGTAGTCGATCGCCCGCCAATCCTCGGCGCCATTGGGATCCGCCTGGGAGTCTAGCTCTACGCAGACGACTTCTCGGCCAAAGACGACAATGCGGTACTCACAGCGCTTCTCAATCCGCTCTTGATAGATCATAGGGCAGGCTTCGATGGACAACCGGTTCACCCCCTCAAGGCTTTTCAGCACGGTGGTGAACAGCGAGACGTCATAAGCCCCGCAATCCCAGATCATGAATTTCAAGGGCTTGGTTATACAGCCGCCGTGCGCTGCGATGAACGCCTGTACGTCGTCGAAATCGTTCGAAATAAGCGTCGCCGGGAAACGAAGACCACACGCTTGAGCCACCGACAACTGGTTGAGCTTGTTGTCGTATCGCCATTTGGCCGCGCTCGGATTGACTGCAAAGGCCTGCCCTTCCAACCGAGCCGTCATGCCTCGGAAATAGTGCTCGGCGCTGTCAAGAATGGGCGGGTGATCGGCCCGATGGATCGAGGAGGGCGGCGTCGCTTTGAGCGTGCGGTGTGACCACAGCGACGTGACGGCGTCGAGATCCAGAGCTCGCCCCTCGCGTGCGAGGGACATTTGGCAGGGCAGCCCATTTGCAATGGAAAAGCTGCTCGCGTGCTTCTGCGGGTAGTCGCTCCAACAGATGAGATCTACGAGGGCGTCTTTCTGCCCGAGCGCCCACTTCACCGAAAGGCCATGCGCATCTCCCGGCAGGGACGCGATAAGAACTGACATCCACTCCCCCTGAACTCAGAACGGGGCGTGGCCTTCACCACGCCCCTCTAAGCGTACTCAGTCGCAGTCCGCCTCGCGCGTGCAGGTGCCCGGATGCGAGTCCGAGCCGGCGGTCTTGCTGATGGTGGGCAGTTCGCCGCCGGCGACCTGTTGCAGTTCTTCGTTCGACAGTTCGCGGCCGAGCGTCCGGCCCAGGATCCGCACTTCGCCCTGAGCGTCTTTTTCGACTTGCATGCGCTACCTCCGATTGATCGGGGCGTATCCCCCTCTGCGCAAAAGCGGTTGCATATTGCGCCAACACAACCTGGATTCTTAGTAGAGGAAGAGTCAATACACCCCTATGAGTTGATTTGATGAATGGGAATTTTTTGATCGTCACCTTGTCGCGCTCAGCTTCGACCGGGCGTTCACCGTCCGGTAGACGGTCCCGGCTCAACTGTGATGAGCTCAAAACACAGCGCAAACAGCTATCCGCAAAGCGATCACGCGCTACCACGCGGCGCGCAGCACACCGTCCGACGCGCAGCTAGAACAAGGACGAGAGGACCAGGAGCCGGGAGATCACGTCGCGGATCGGAAGCGAATGTAGGCTTTCCCTGACCTTCGCCATGGGGTGGTATCGTCACAGGTTCCACGAACACGAATCGTCAGGTTCGTCGCCTACGCCAATGACAGATACCTCGCTCGATAACGCACCGGCCAAGGGCGAGGTCATCGCCTACGCTAGTTTGCATGCGAACCTTCTGAGCCTCACCGCGACCAGGAGCGGATTTGAGGGATTGTCGGCCGCGCTGATTGGCAACGCCACCGGCGAGCGGATCCGCCTGATGCCTTCAGGGGACCAGCTCGGCATCGATGGTATCGACGACGGTGACGGACAAGTCCGCCAGGCGATGCAGTCCAAGCGCTACGGCCCCGGGTCGTCGCTCGACCAGACAAGCCTTCGGGGCGAAATGGATCGCGCCTGCGAGAGCTTCGTCGGCCTCGACACCTGGATCCTGGCGACGACCAAGCCTTTCCGAGGCAAGGAGGCCGAAGCCCTACGAGGCCACGCTGAACGCTTGGGTGTCGGACTGATCGTCCTGGACTGGGCGGACGAAACTCATGGGCTGCCAGATCTAGGCGTCCTCTGCGCGGCCTACCCCGAAGCCGCCGGCCACTTCGTGAAATCGCCAGGCGCCCGCGTCGATCTAGATGCTCTTCGAGCGCACCCACTTTTCGAGAGTTCGTGGCGGGCTGTGCTCCGGAAGCTCAACCGCACAGACGTCGGCTTTGGCGCCACGCGCGAAGCCGCCTGCGCTCGGCTGAAGACCATCCACCACGACGCAGCCGCGGCTAGACGCCTCGCAGGACCATCGCCTGCCTATCTCTCCGAGGCCCCGCCGGTCGAGCGTCCCAAGCTAGCCAACGCGATCAACGATTTCATCGCGGGCCAGAAGCTGGTCGGCGCGCTCCTCGGTCAGGAGGGCGCGGGGAAGACCTGGGCTGCGATCACCGCGCTCTCGGCGGCGGCCGAAGACATAAGCGTCCTGCCGATCGTCGTCAGCGCGGATAACGCCAAAAAGCACGATGACGCATTTGACGCCGTCGTGGCCGCACTGAAGGCCATCGGCCAAGAGCAGGGTGTTCGCCTTCAATCGCCGGAAGAATACTGGCGTCGCCGTCTAGGGCAATGGGCCAGCGCCCGTGCCGGCACGTCCGACCAGCCCACCGTGCTGATCCTGGTCGATGGCCTCGACGAAGCGCTCAAGATCACATGGCCATCGTGGCTTTCGGCGGTGCTCGAACGGCGCTGGAAGGGTCTTTTCAGGGTCCTGCTGACATGTCGCGAGGACGCCTGGCGTCGCAGCCTGACCTTAGAGAAGAGCCTGGAGGACGACCTCGAGCGCCTCCCCGTCGACCTCTTCGAGGCGCCGGAGCGCGATCACTACCTGTCCCAACGCGGCATCGACGTCGGTCACCTCGCCCAGCCCGTTCTTGAGTCAGCCAAACATCCGCGCACGGCGTTCCACCTTACCCGCCTCGCCAAAACCTTGCCGGATCTCAAGCGGGTGACCCGCGAGCTGCTTTTCTTCGAAGACTACAAGAACCGCTGGGAAGTGAAGGCCGGCGCAACGCCTTTCAATCCCGAGCAGTTTTCCGAGCTTATTCGCGGCCTCGCGCGGAAAGCCCGAGAGGCAGCCCTTCGCCAAAACGCTCTCTCCATCACCCACGCCGAAGTCACCAACCGAGCGATCACGCTCACCGGCCCGGACCGGCTCGACATGGACGGCGTCCTTAGTGAGCTGATCGACGGCGGTTGGTGCGCGGCGGACCAAAACGATCCGTTGAGCCTGACCTTCGCGGACGACATGCTGCCGCCGGCCGTCGGCCTGGCCCTAGCCCAGATCGTCCGCAACCAGCCCGTCGAGGAAATTCGATCGACCGTCCAGGCGTTCCTCGAACCTTGGGGCGCGGACGACCTGACCGAACGGATGCTGCGCGCCTGCGCGGCCGGCTTGGTGCTCGACGCAGACCGCGTGCGCGACGAGACCTTGGAAGTGATCCTGGACCTCTGGCGCGCCCGGCCTTTCCGGTCTGACGCCGCCGAAGATTTTTGGCGTAGGATCCATGCTTTCAGACCCAATCTCTTCCTGTCCTTGTGTGAGCGGCACGGCGGACGAAGCAATGACTGGCTGCTGGAGTGGGGCGTGGCCCACCTCTGGCTTGACCACCCCAACCACCGCGATCTCGTCGAGCGCACTGTCTTCAGATGGCTGGCGTCGGTTCCGCTTCCCGGCAAAAGCTTAGCCGGAAACGCTGGCTCCCGACGCTTTTACGAATCCGGACGCAGGCGACAGATAAGACGGGTCGGCGCCCTTCGTCGCCTTGGCCAGGCGGGCTGGTGCGATCTGATTGGGCAAGAACGAAAGGAAGACGTCTTTCCGCCCCCTCTGATCGCACTGCGGGTCTTGGCCTACACGCCCAAGGCCCCGTTTGCGCCAGCCCTGGGGGCCTGGGCGATCAGCAGCGCGATGAGCCTGAGCAGCGATCACCGCCAAGTCGTCGAGGCGACAATCCGGGGCAATACCGAGGACTGGGCGGTGGCTTCCACCAGCCTCGGTCAGATCGCTAGGGGACTGATTGCGCGAGGGGACAAGATCTCCCGGCGCGCAGCATCCCTTTTGCTTAAGGCCACAGGAAACCCGGCCGACGCCGAGCTTGCGGCTTCGAGCTACAGCCGCAGGGCGCGTCCGATCCGCCGATCGGACGAATGGCTCGTTCGCCAAGACCGCCGATTGACCACTACAGGCGCCAGGCCCGGGAAAATGTGGCTGATACTCGGAGACTTGGCCAAGCAGGCCGTGGTTCCAGACATTGAACCTGACCCCGACCTCGTTGTTTGGCTTAAAGGGCTTCTATCGCGTGTCCAGCCTGAGGAGGGCCTGGATCTTATCGACTTCGAGGACGACGCGGTCGGCGCGGCCCTACGCTGGGCGCCCAAGGAAACACTGGCCTTGGTCGATCGCGTCCTGGCGGACCCCAGTACCGACGTTGCCGTACGCCTGAAGTTGGCCACGCGCTTCTCGCCCGTCCTCGGCATTACTCAACGCCGTCGCGCCTCGCGCACAACGGCGGGAGAGCGTGCCGGCCTTCGGCGAGATCAACTGCAGGACCGCCTCGCCTTGCGAATGGCCGAGCGCCCCTTCCCGCTGCAGATGCGACTTCTGCAGACCGATCCATCCGGCAAGATCTGGCCGGACGTTCGCGGGACCCTGCTGTCGACGCCGTCTGACCCAGAGAAGACCGCGCTACTTGCTGGGCTGGACTTCGAGCGCCCCAACGATGCGGTCTGGGCAAATCTATGGCTCGCGACCGATGTCATCGACCGCTTCGGCAAGCCCGCGAATATCCCGCGCCTGAACTGGCGCGCGGCAATGCGGACGGGGACCGGAGAGCAGCTTTCTCGGGTTTTTCGCCTGGCGCACTACCTTGGCAGTGAAGAGATGGCTCAGGTGCTGCGGGACCAAGAGTGGACGAGCCGGACGGTCGATGTTCAGCCGCAAAGGTTCCTAGGCTCCTCCCTGTTCGTCCTCCTCGCCGACGACCAACTCGCTCCGCTCCTGGACAGGGTCGACACGCTAGTCTTGGCGAAGATCTACAACGACCGGCCAGGGCTCGCACCGCAAGCTGGGGAGCACTGGTTGGCGCGTTTGGAGGCCGAGCTCCTGGCCCCGCCACGCAGCCGCTCGTTCGGCGGAGAGTTCTGGCGGTACAACGGCCAGCCGGAGGCGCTGAGGAAACTGTTCGCCGAGCACCACGAGAGGATCGTGGCGCTCCTCGATAAGGCCTGGGGTGAGGCGCGCACCCGCAACGAGATCATCCATAGCTTCAGCGACAACCCCGTCTGGCCTCTGGCCCGTGTCGCAGCCGCTAGCGCCCCCGAACTCGTCGCGAAAATCTGGCGGGAGACAATGGCGACCCAGAGGTTCGGCACCTCTGACACAGTTGACTTCTTTCCAGCGAGGCTGCCCACCGGCGCCCCGTTCGACACGCTACGGATCGAGATGCTCGAGCATGTGTCGTCAGATACCGCCTTGATAGCCGCGGTCCGGGCGCTCGAATTCAACGGCCACGGCGCTGAACTCGCAGCGTTCGTCGAAACACGGCTGGCCGATCCCAATCCCTATCGGCGGGCGTTTGCCGTGACCATCGCCGGCTTCATGCACGCCGACCAGCACGCTCAGGCCCTGTGGGATGCGCCATTGATACCGGATCTTGGACCTGGTTGGCTCAATCAGGTCCAGACTGACGCACGAGCCAGCAATGAAAAGGCCGGCTACGCCAAGCACTGGGCATTGACGGCTGTGGAAGCCAACGACGAGGTCACGGCCTTCGGCGCCTACCTGCTCTTCCGGGGTATCGCGGATAGGCGGGCTTTTAGATGGCTCAAGGAACGCAAGTTCCCCCATCCGTGGGATAGTTGGCGCGCCCAGTGGCTGAACGGCGACGCCGAAGAGCGCAATCGCATCGCCAAGGCGGCGGAAAAGACGCGGGACAAGCTCCTGCTGCACAGCAACCCCTGCCGCGACGTGCTTCCGCACGACTAGCCGGAGAGTCCGATGACGACGCAGCCTAACTCAACGCCTCCAGTGCGGACCGCCTCGCTGCTCGAGCTGGCCCGCGGACTTCCACCCCTATTCCCGACCTATGCATCCGACCGCTGGCTCTCCAACCTCACCTTCGGCGCCGGCATCAGCCTGCTCGTTGGGCTGGGCGCCGTCGCCGCCAGCAAATATCTACCCGCCTCCTTCATCTGGGTCGGATGGGCTGGTCTCGTGCTCTACGTCGCCGGCGGTGTGGCCATGGCAGTCCACACTGTCCTGAGCGGTGGCACGATCGTCCTGAGGATGAGTAACCCCGAGCCGGCCATGCTCGCACAGCTGGACGCCGCCTGGACCCAGGAGTGGACCACCGTGCAGCACATGGCCCCTGGTCGATGGGACGCCCTGGCCGCACGGGCTCGCTGGGTTAAAACGCAAGCGCAGTTGCTTGACCGGAGCACCAGCAGGACGGCGATCCTGGGCCTTATCTTCACGAGCGCCGCCTCACTGCTCGCTCCGACCCTGACCGGCGAGAAGCTGGCTGCCTTACGCGATATCGTCCAGACCGCGCCGATCGCGCTCGCCGCCGGCATGGCCGTCCCGGCGCTGGTCCATCACATCCTGGCCGGACGCCTCCTACGGATCGAGTGGATGCTCTCGGAGGCTGCGATCGGCGCCAAAGCCTTGGCCGAACACGCCAAGGTCGCGCCCGAACCGCCGCCAGCTCAACTGCCCCGGCGAACCAATGCTAAGAGGAAGAGCGCTGCACCAACGGCGAAGTAACCCGCGCTGGCCGTGTCAGGCGCCTCGCCATCGTTCAGGATTGCAGGGCTGGGGTGTTGCCGTCCTCTTCGGCCAGGCTTCGAGCCAGGGCGACAATGCTGCGACGTTGCCCAGCAGGCACGCCCGGAAAAGCCCGCGCCAATTCGAAGCCCTCGGCGGTCGCCAGGAAACGATCCATAGTCCGGGCGATCGGGTCCTCCCCGCACCGCTCCGCGGTCGGATCGCCCAGACCTTCGAAGAACCAGCTCACCTTGACCCCCAGCGCCACGGCGATGGCCTGGAGCTTGGAGGCGCTGACACGGTTCGCCCCCCGCTCGTACTTTTGCATCTGCTGGAAGGTCAGGCCGAGCCGATCGCCCAGGGCGCCCTGGCTCATGCCAATCAGCTTTCTGCGCAGCCGGATCTTGCCGCCGACATGAAGGTCGACGGGATGCGGGGCGTCGGGTTCCGGCACGGCGGCCTCCAAATGGGGATCCACTAGAAAGACGAGCCAACAGTGAAGTTCCGCCACCGGAGAAAGAACATCATTCTCCAACAGCGCGACAGCATGTCCGCGGAGATCGAAGCCCTGCCCACGGACCGCGCCGGGCGAAACTCGCCAATGGCTTGCTCGCCACCATTCTAGTCACTGGGCAGATGCTGAGTGGATTTGATCAAATCCAGGGACCATTTATATTTTGACACCGCCTGATGAATCGAGAGGGACGTCAATTGAGCGACACCAAAATTATCGAACTGACTGCCGAGATCGTCGCCAACTACGTGGCGAACAACTCGATCGCGGTCGGCGACCTGCCCGCGCTAATCCGCGCGACGCACGACGCCCTGGCCGGTGTCGACGCCCCGGTCGCCAGTGCGCCCGAGGCAGTCAGCAAGCCGACCCCGGCCCAGATCCGCAAGTCGATCACCCCTGACGCGCTGATCTCGTTCGAAGACGGGCGGCCCTATAAGACCCTCAAGCGCCACCTCACCACCCAGGGCCTGACCGTAGCCGAATACAAGTCCAAGTGGGGCCTGCCGGCGGACTACCCGACCACGGCGCCGGCCTATAGCGAGGCCCGTTCGGCCATGGCCAAGGCCCTGGGCCTGGGCCAAGGCGGACGCAAGGCCAAGACGCCGCCCGCAAAGGCGCGCGCGAAAAAGGCCTGAGGACGACGTTCATCGCGACGCCCATTGCGAGGACGCCTATTTAAGGACGGGATTTTTCCCGTCCTTTTTTGTTTGCGAAAATCAAATAGGAAACTCACCGCGATAATTACGGAAGCGCTATTTGGGCATCCATAATCGGATCATTTGTTTTCGCCTTCCATATCGAGGCATTTTCCACAGCCTCATAATTCCTTCCTCTAGGAAGGATAATCACAGCGATCTTGCTGGTGAACCATTTTATGATCACGAAAATTATCGATGAAATTAGCTCGGGTTTTTCCAGATGATTTTTTACACCAATAAAAATCGTAATCACTGGATTGGCGGTTTGATTTAGTGAACCAAATCCAATAAACACAACACTCATCGACACAGATCGCCACAGCTCAAGAAAAAGATTCGCCCGAGTTCTTGCAAGTCAGCACCCGGCGCGCTACCTGTGCCTTAGGCGTGACGAACGCTCGCGCGTGGATGCCACGCGCAACGACCATGTAGAGTGTCGACAATGAACTTTGAAATGCATGTTAGATTGAGCTTTGACAGCTCCAGACCCAAGATCACGGATGACGATATGAACGCCATCCGTGTCTTAGTTACTCTGATCGGCGTCATTCCCGCCATCCAGAGCTTTGCTAGTTACTTCCTGACCCAATAAGACCAAGAGGCCTGGACGCGGCAACGTCCAGGCCTCTTACATATAGCGCCCCAGCGTAAAACTTCCAGTTAATCACTACGCTTTGGCGTGGTCCCTCGCTTGACCGGAATGCCTCCCAGACAACCTAACCGTCGCTTTCGGTCCAGGCCTTGCCTAGCCGGAAGATCTCGCTGCGGACGGCCGGGGGCATGGCCAGGGCGCCACGCATGAAGTCCGCAGCGCCGTCGAGCTTGCAGAACAAGGCCAGCGGATCGGCCGTGAGATCATCGCCGTCCAGCCCCTCGAACAAGGCCGCGATCGGGATCGACAGCGCCCGGGCGACCTGGACCAGTTTTGCGGTGGAGATACGATTTTCCCCGCTCTCGTATTTCTGGATTTGCTGAAAGCTGACGCCGAGCCGCTGGGCCAGCTCGTCCTGCGACATGCCGCTCGCCCGGCGATGGCCGCGCACGAGGGCGCCGATATGGAGGTCGATCGCCAACGCCGCGCTCTCTTCCGTCATGCCCGCTCCCCTTCGGCGGCGCATTGACGAGCAATCGGAGCGAGCGATCAAGCCGCCCAGGTTAGAAAGTCCACCGGGCAGATCGCCCCCCTCGGGGTCGCCATGTATAAAGAGAGCGGCCAGCGGTCACGCTCGGTCCCGCCGCGCCCGGCCCCTGGCGGGCCCGCGCCGCTCCGCTCGCGGCTCCTACGGGCGCGCCGCCTGCGGGCCGGCTTTGGCCGGCCGCCGGCCGCTCGACGCGGACGCTCCGACACGCGCTGCGCGCGGTCTCCTTGCCGGCTTCATTGTCATGGAGCGCTCACAAGTGAGCGCGCACCGCTTAGGGCTCCGCCCTCGGCGCGCTTCGAAGCGGCTTCCGCCCAGCTTCGGCCGGCCGTTGGCCGTCCTGCAGCCGGGTCCCCGCGAAGCCACCCCTCCGCTTGCACACCCAGGTCTCGCCGACGGGCAAGGGTTCTATCGCGAACCCCTGCCTCAAAGGAGGAAAGCCATGGCCAAGGCCGGTGAAACCCTGGAGCCCTGCATCTATGTCGCCTGCCTGGCGGCCTACAACGCCGGATTCCTTCACGGGGTCTGGATCGAAGTGGAGGATGACGGGGACGCGGTATGGGCGGCGATCAAGGCGATGCTGCAGGCCTCTCCCATCCCCATGGCCGAGGAATACGCGATCCACGACTACGAGGACTTTGGCGGGCTGGAGATCGCCGAGTACGCCAGCATCGAAAAGGTGATTGCGATCGGCGCGTTCCTGCGCGAGCGCGGCAAGCTGGGCGCCATGCTGGCCGCCCACTTCGGCGGCGACATCGAGCAGGCGGGCGAGGCCCTGGAGGACAGCTATCGCGGGGTGTTCGAGAGCCTGGCCGACTGCTTCCAGGCGTTCACCGAGGAAACCACCACGATCCCGGAGAACCTGCGCCTCTACATCGACTACGAGGCCATGGCCCGGGATGCGGAGTTGAGCGGCGACGTCTTCACGATAAAGACCGCCCACGACGAAGTTCATGTGTTCTGGGGTCGCTGAGGCGGCCCCGGCTTAACGGCAGAAACGGCATCATGCCCGCCCGCGTGTCTAGGCGGATCCCGGCGCGGGAATCGCCCTAGAGCCGCCTGATGACCAAGGAAGAAATCGACCAACAGCTCGACGAGATGACCGCCGAGGCCGCGACCAAGGCTGATGGGGGCCTCAAGCCCGGCCTGCTCTATCTCAACGCCAACCTCTACGGCACCGAAGTCCGCACCGAGACCCTTTCGGCCAAGCGCGGCCAGCGCTATCGCGGCCTGCGGGTGTTCGTCGCTCGCGCCTACGAGACCGAGATCATCACCCGGGCCGAGGTCGAAAAGCGCGGCCTGGAGGTCGGCGAGTACGAAGACCTGGAGCTCGCGCCCGCCCGGGTGGCCATCGCCTAGACCAACCGGGCGATATCCGCGCGCGGACAGACGTCCCCGCCGGCCTTGGGCGGGGCCCCGCCCCGGCGCGCCGCCGCATTGGCGGCGGCGCGGTCGAAGGACCGGTTTGACGAAACATCCGGCGCGACCCGAAGGTGGGCGAGCACCAGGGACAGCGCGCAGATCCCGGCGATGACCAGCACGACTTGGTAGACGACCCCCACCCCGCCCCCGACGCCTTCGACCTTCCCTTCCCACAGCGAAACCGTCAGCCGATCCTTCGGCTGCGGCTGGACCGGGCCCGGCGCCTGGATCGGCGCCGGCGGACTGGATTTCAGGGGATTGGGCACGAACGGTCTCCTCAGCAAAAAAGAAAATGCGAGGAGCCACTTCGTTATGAGGGTGGGACCGAGAGCCTTCGTCAATGGGGTCTTGTTGTGTGCGCTCGCACACACCTCGCTGTTCGGCGCAGTTGGGCCAGCGGTTTACAGCCAAGCCTTTGATGGGCAGGGAAGAAGGACGGTTGCGAAGGCGCCGGTTAGCTGTTGACGGTTTGCAGGTCTGCGCGATCCGACCGATCGACAAACTCGAAACCGCCCTTGAAAAGCCGTGCCTCGGATCGCGCGAAGTGGCTGCCGCCCCGCTTGTCACGACGGTCCAGCAGCCGGGCGCGCGACTCTCTTAAAAATCACAAATTCTAGACCGCTCCTCTTTTTGGAGAGTTCGGTCAGGTGTAACTTGTAGCTGGCCCGGATTGATCCGGCGCGGGGAAGTCGGCGGCGATCTCATAACCGGTCGGTTTTCCAACCTTCGGGGGAAGGTCATGAAGAGCACGCTATGGCCCGCCGGGGCGTCCGCTAGAGTCCTGACCTTCGTCAAGGAGATCTACAGCCCCGCCCTTGGCCTCTTCATCGTCGCCGTGCAGATCTTGCTGCTGGTGGTCTGCTCGGTGCAGCAGCGGGCGATCGACAATCTCGATCAGGCCAACACCGGCAAGCCAATGGGGTTCAGCGAAGCCCAGGCACTCCTCGAGCTCAATCGCAGCCAGATCGAGGATGCGGACGAAATCGCCCGGCAGCGCACCGCCCTAAGGGCCACGCTCATGCAAATCGTCGACGACGGTTCGGCAACAGCGTCCGACATCCTCCAGACCGGTCGCCGGATCCGGGAGCTGGCGCGAACCACCCCGGCGGCCTGGTCATGCCCGATGACCAATACGCCCGACCTCAATGTCGATCAGGAGCTGGAGCTCGCCCAGGCGGTGCGCAACTGCGCAAAGGCCCACCCCGGCGATCCCGACAGCCCCCGCCTGGAAAAGGCCATGGCCGACCACCTCCACGCCATCGACACCTATCGCGGGCTGCAGTTCGAGCGAGACAAAAACGCCGACACCGTCAACCGCGAACTAGAGGCCCTCTTAGAGCCCAACGCCAAGACCGACACGACGCCTCAGCCGGTCAGCTATGAGGCGTTGGTGTCAGTGTTCAGCGAAATCACGTCCATTCGCGAGAACCTGCCGCTCCTGGCCTTCGCCTTGCAGCTGCCGCCGTTCTGCATCCAGATCCTGCTGGCCATATCCTCCGGCGTGTTCGGATCCTTGCTGGTGACGCTGATCCTGTTGGTCTACCCGAACAACAACTTCGACATCTCCAAGAGCTCGGAGTTCTCCGGCCGTTTGGCCCTGGGCGGTCTGATTTCCCTCTGCGTCTACATGGTGCTCGGCGCAGGCTCGACCATCATCGGCGGCGGGTTCGCCGGTTTGCAGGCCGGCGACATAAACGTCATGGGCTTCGCCTTTGCCTGCGTCCTGGCGGGCGCCTTCTCCGACCGCGTCGCCGCTTGGCTCTCCAACAACGCCAAGGAGATCTTCAAGATCGACACTGACGCCAAGGTCACCAGCCAGGCCGGCACGGCCGGCGCCGAGCCCGAGGGCCAGGTGACCTAGGGCGGCGAAGGCCGCGGGGACCCGACAAGGCCAGCCCCTCGCCCGCGCTTGGCCCCAAGCTTGACCGTGCTATCAACGCCGACCACCGATCGACCAATAGGAGGAGCGGCGATTTGGCCGAGCCCGTCCCTGAACTTGAGGAGATCCTCGACGCGCTGGAGGACAGCGCCCTGGGCGCTTTCGTGCTGCCCAGCCGCGTGGCGATCGCCGCCATGCCGCAGGCCGACCGCACGGCGGAGGACCTGCGCCTGATCGAGGTCGAGGCGCAATTCGATACTGTGTTCGAGACCCTGCTGGCGCCCCTGAAGTTCGAACTTGAAGCCACGACCGCCCTCGCCGAGGTCGCCGAGCATCTGGGCGTAACCGACATCCGCATTGAGGGCGACACGGCAGAAAACCCCGCCGGCTTGACGAGCCCGGCGCGCCGAGAGGCGCTCGAGGCGATGATCAAGCTCCTCAAACTGGAGCTCGAAGACGCCCGTCAGCGGGCCCGCACGGGGTCGGCCCCACAATGATCTCCGCCCTGAAAGCCGCGGCCGCCAAACTCGCGGTCGTCGCCCCCGACATCAAGGCAGGCTCCGGCAAGGCGCTCGAGGGCCTGGTGCTCTTCAGCCTGGCCCAGGCACTTGCCGACCATCGCGCGCAGGTAAGCGCACGCGACTCCAGGAGCTATCCCTTGACGGGTCCGTTCATCCTTCGAGGCGGCCCTGGGCACCTGGTCGATCCCAAGCTCGTCCCGGCAGGCCAGCCCTGCTTCTTCGCCGCCGAGATCCATGGACAGACCGTCGAGATCCACAACAGCCTGGAGTTCGTCGGCTCTAGCAGCGTCGAGCATGAAATGGACGTCTCCGTGGTTTGGCGCCACGACGCTGAAGCCGCCCGGACCGCGCCAATACGAATGATCGAAGGGCCGCCGTTGGTGGGGGTAGAATTGAAGGAGCTCTCCCCCGCCAAACCCCTCGACAAGAATATCCCCAGGGCGTTTGTCGCCTGCATCCTGGACCTGATCCCACACTGGGCGATAGAGGTCTTGGCTATCGGCCGCCGGGGACGCTTCGGGGCTTACGGTTTGACGCGCCGGGACGACCGATTCTGGATAATCACCAGTGCGGAAATCTCTGACCCGTCGCGCAAGTACGCTGAAAGCTATGACGTCCAGGTCATCGACCTGGCCACACCAGCCAAGATAATGAGCGCTGCACAGGTCGCGGCCAGCAGGATCGTCAGGCACGCTCTCTTCGACCCGCCCCCGCATCCTAGCGTGCCGATGCCCCCGCCATCGGCCGCGCCTACGACCTTTCGCTTACGACGCCGGCCATCGATGCGGCCTCGCGCCAGAACTGCGCCTACCTAGCCTTCAACTTAGCTGAACAGTTCTTTTCGTGGCGTCGGGGCGGCATTCGCCGCTCGCCGCATCCAGCTGTCGGCCATCTCAACCTCGGCTAGGCCGGCGGCCTGGCCTGATCAGCGCGCGCTCGCGGCCCATTGGCCGCGTCGCGCCGAGCGCGCTTCGGCCTCGGCCTTCGCATAGAGCCCTTTGCTGTAGCGCTTGTATTCCGTGGCTAGGCCCGAGCGGATCAGGGCGGCGTTGACGTCCGGGCTCGTACTCGACCAGCACTTGGCCACTACCCGCCCGTAGCGGTCGCGCTCGACCGGACGGCAGCCGACCCGGCCACGGGTCAGGCGGATCAGTTCGTCGCGCGCCTCGTAGGCGAAAGGCTCGGCCGGGGTCTGTCCGCGGCGAAGTTCCGGGGCGTCGACGCCAAACAGCCGCACGCGCTCACCATCGCAGCGCAGGGTGTCGCCGTCATGGACGGCCGGGGCGGTGCAGCTGAGGATGATGGCGGTCAGGGCGGCGACGGGCATGTTGGCCTTCCAGGCTGGTTGTCACTCCAATTGCACTTTGGCCCAGCCGAAATGAAGGCCCGCGCCTTGACGTGAAGAATGCCAACTCACGCCAGCCGCTTGCAACCAGCCCAACCACCCGCCGAAAGTGAGACGGTCAGACAGGTGGAGCGGCGCGATCCGCACGACCAGTCGAAACTGAAAAGCGGGTGCAACTAATGAACGACGTGATCCAATATACGGCCAACCTGATCCTGACGGCCTTTATCGCCGCCTATATCGTCCACGGCACCGGCGATGCCGTGGTCGCCGCGTTCAGCAAGAGGCGGGCTTTACTCACAGCTTATCTACTTGAGTTACGGATCGGCCGCCTGGCGCGGCGACTTCGCTGGCTACGGAAGGTTCAGGCCAACAGCATGGTCGCAGTCGGCGACATGATGATGGCCTTAGCCGTCATGACCATGGGCGGCGGCTACCTGTTGTTCCTGCTGATCGTCGCCGGCTTCGCCCACCTCGGCCACCAGTCCGTCCAACCGGCGCTGATCTCAATGGTCGGGGCCATGGCGATCCTGTTCTCGGGCCTCTGGCGGGCCAGCGAAAGCTGCTCCGACATGACCTCGAATGGCCCTCGCCTTCAACGGGTTCTGGCCTTGGCCAAGGCGCGCGGTTGGGACATCGAGGACGCCTGCGCTGCCCTGTCCGATCGCTGATCCGGGCGCTCGACCGGCGCGCGATTGACTCAAGGGGAGGCAAAGGACCAGAACAATTGAGGAACGCACCTTCGCCGGTCGACATCTGGCGCCCCCAGGAGCCCCCCCATGCCGCGCGTCCCGTCCGTCCCGGTGGCCAAGCCCGGTCGGCCCCATCGTCGCGCGGTCGAGAAGCTGACCCGCCACACTTGCACCGACGTCGTCGATGGAAAGTCCGTCGTACGGACCCTCTACTTCACCTTCCAGGGCGGCCCCCGGGCGCTGCGCTCGAAGGTCACCTTCGTCGATGCCGACCAGGTGCCAGCTTTCGAAGGTAACGAGGGCTGGTTTCTGATGGAACTGGTGCTCGCCAAACCCTGGTCCTACTGGCGAGCGATTAGTCCAGCGGCCCCGCCAAGCTGACGGCGTCGCCAACCGGAAGATTTTGTTCCCACTTCGTTCCAACCCCACTAGAGTGGACGCACGATGGAGTCGCCCCCTCGAAAGATCATCCATATCGACATGGACGCCTTCTTCGCATCGGTGGAGCAGCGCGATAATCCGGCCCTGCGTGGCACGCCCGTGGTGGTCGGCTCGCCGGCCGCACGAGGAGTGATCGCCGCGGCCAGCTACGAAGCTCGGAGATTTGGAGTGCGCTCGGCCATGCCTTCGAGCACGGCGCTACGCAAGTGCCCCCAGCTCGTCTTCGTGCCGCACCGCTTCGAAGTCTATCGGGCGGTTTCACGCCAGATCCACGGCATCTTCGCGTCCTACGCCGACTTCATCGAGCCCCTGTCGCTTGACGAAGCCTATCTCGACGTCACGGGTAACAAGGCCGGGATCGAAACCGCGACCCAGACCGCGCGGATCATCCGCGATCGGATCCGTCGGGAGACGGGCCTGACCGCCTCGGCGGGCATCTCCTACAACAAGTTCCTCGCCAAGATGGCCTCGGACCAGAACAAGCCGGACGGCCAGTTTCTGGTCGCGCCGGGCCGGGGCGAAGCTTTCGTCCAGACCCTGCCGATCGGCCGCTTCTACGGCGTCGGCGAGGTCACAGCCGCCAAGATGAAACGCCTTGGAATCCACACCGGCGAGGATCTCCATCGCCAGTCGCTCTCGTTCCTGCAAGAGCACTTCGGTAAGTCGGGTCCCTGGTTCTACGGCATCGCCCGCGGCATCGATCATCGACCGGTCAATCCTGATCGCGCGCGCAAGTCCTCGGGCTCGGAGACCACCTTCGAGACCGACCTGCTGGATACCGCGCGCATCGAGGCCGAGGTCGCGGCCCTGTCCGACAAGGTTTTCGCCTGGTGCGAGAAGGCTGGGACCTTCGGACGGACGGTGACCGTGAAGGTGAAATACGCCGACTTCCAGCAGGCCACCCGCAGCCGCTCGATCGCCGGTCCGATCATCGAGGCCGAACGGCTTCGCCGGCTTGGCCAGGATCTCGTGCGATCCGTCTTCCCCTTGCGGACCGGGGTGCGGCTGCTGGGCGTGACCGTCTCCAGCTTCGACGCGGCCGCGACCAACGCGGCGGTTTCGCAAACCGCCCTGCCCGTCTGAGCGCTCGGCGCTCTACTTGGCCTGGCGGCGAGCCGAGGGCTTCGGCCGCTTGATCGCCTCGCCGATGAAGATGAAGGCCGGCTTGCAGCGCGGCCCTCCACCAACCTCCCAGGCAAAGTCCGGCGCGGTACGCGCAAAGGCGACCAGCCGCTTGTGAAGGGGCGCGGTGTCGCCATCCTGTGGCAGGGTGACGACCAACAGGCCCATGAAGCGGTCGCCTTCGTGCTCGGGAACATCCCAGGCGTCGTACCGAGCGTTCGCATAGGCATCCGCGATCGTCGCCTCGCGGGTTCCTGGGCGGCAATTGACCTGCTTGGCCTCGAAGGCCCAGGCCCGACGGAATCCGGGGTCGGCGACCCACAGATCCAAGCGCCCGCCCCTGAAGTTCTTGCGATGGTCGACCTGATGCTTCCAGCAGACGGTCTCGGTTGTCGCCAGCAGGCCCGCGCGCACCGCAGCCGTGGCCAGCACGCTCATGCTGGCGGTCTCGTTACCGAGCGACTCCCAATAGGCTTCCTTGGACAGATAGTCGGCAAAGTCGGCCCGCGCCCGCGCCACTTCCCCGAACCACCTGTTCCAGCAATCGGCTTCGTGGAAGCGCTTGTCAGCCCGATGGCAAAAAGTGGTGAAGGCCTGGCTCATGGCGAAGCTTCACCCATCAGGCCCCTCCCGCCAAGTACCGCCCTCCAAAAGCTCTCGCCCGGCGACATGCCGAGGGATCAGGCCGGCGCCCGCGCCGGCGCCGCTGAGCGGCGTCCTTGCCTGCGGACGCTGACGCGCCCGCGAGCTTGGGGGCGCTGCCCCCCCGCGCACTTCGCAACGGCTTCCGCCCAGCTTCGCGGGCGCGAGCATGGTGAAGGGCTTCGAGCGCGGCGACGGCTGCAGCCGGGTCCCCGCGAAGCCGCCGCTCCGCTTGCCCCCCCGGTCTCGCCGACGGGCAGGGGTCAGGCGCAACCCGCGCCTGCCCCCAACCCTACGGGAGAACCGTCATGTCCGCTTCCAGTCAAGCCGCCAAAGAGACCGCCCAGGACGTCGTCGCCGCCAAGTTCTTTATCATCACCGACGGCGGCGCCGTCCGCTCCGGGGAAGAACGCGTCTATCCCTTGAGCAAGCTCAAGGCCTCGCCTGACAACGTCCGCAAGGGCGGCCACAAGCCCGCCGTCATCGAGGCGCGTGCGGCCTCGATCCTGGCCAAGGGCATCATCCAGCCGCCGGTGGTTCGGCCCGAACGCGGCGAGGACGGCAGCGAGACCGGCTACGCCCTGGTCACGGCCGGGGAAGGCCGCCGCCTCGCCCTGCGCCTGCTGGCCAAGCGCAAGCTGATCCCGCGCGGCGCGCTAGTGCGTTGTCTGGTGGACGAGACCAACGACGCCGTGGAGATCAGCCTCGACGAGAACATCGGCCGCGAACCGCTGGCGCCCGCCGACGAATTCGGGGCGTTCAAGGACCTCTCCGAGCGCCAAGGCTGGGGCGCCGAAGCCATCGGCGCGCGTTTCGGCGTCACCGCCGCCGTGGTCCGCGAGCGCCTGCGTCTGTCGGCCGTGGCGCCGGCTCTGATCAAGGCCTACCGCGAGGAGCAACTGACCCTCGACCAGCTGATGGCCTTCGCCGCCACCGAGGACCACGCGCGCCAGCTCCAAGTCTTCGAGACCCATCGCGACGCCCACCCCAGCAGCATCCGCAGGGCCATGACCGAGACCACGGTCATGGCCGACGATCGCCGGGTCCACTTCATCGGCCTGGAGGCCTATCTGGCCGCTGGCGGCGTCGTGGTCCGCGACCTCTTCGCCGACGACCGGGGCGGCTACCTGTCCAATGTCGCCCTGGTCGATCGCCTCGTCGATGAGAAGCTGTCGGCCATCGTCGATGAGGTCGCCGCCGAGGGCTGGAAGTGGTGCGAAAAGCATCTCCAGTATCCCCACGGCCACGGCCTGACCCGGGTGTGGCCCAAGGCGCCGGAGTTCACGGCCGAACGGGCGACGCAGCGTGAGGCCCTTCGGGCCGAGTATGGCGACCTCAGCGAAACCTGGGGCGGCGTCGAAGACCTCCCCGCCGAGGTCGAGGCGCGCCTGACCGCCATCGAGGAAGACCTCGCCCGCGACGCCAGGGAAGCCTACGCCCCCGACGACCTCGCCCGCGCCGGGGCCCTCGTGGTGCTGAGCTATGACGGTGTCGTGCGCATCGATCGCGGCTTCGTCCGCCCCGAGGACGTCATCCTCACGCCCAAGGAGGAGGACGACGAGGATGGGGAGGATCGCGCCGCCCCGGCCGCCGAAGAGGAAGCCGACGGTCCCGCCAACGCCCCCCTATCGGCCAAGCTCATCGCCGAGCTGACCGCCCACCGAACGGCGGGCCTGCGGCTGGCCCTGGCCAACGACCCCGATCTGGCCCTGGTCTGCCTCACCCACGCCCTTGCGCTCACCACCTTCCAGCACGCGCCCTGGGCCTCGTGCCTGGACATCAAGGCCTCCTCGGCCTTCCTGCCCGACCACGGCGAGGGGGTGAAAACAAGCCCCGCCTATGAGGCCCTCGAAAGCCGCTACGACCAGTGGGCAAGACAGATGCCCGAGAAGGACGACGAGGTGTGGGCGTTCGTCGTCGGCCTCGACACCGACAGCCGCGCCAGCCTCCTGGCCTTCTGCGTGGCCCGCACCCTCGATGCGGTCCGCAGCTTCTCGGGGCGGCGGGCGGGCCTTTCCCATGCCGAGACCCTGGCCACGGCCACGGCCCTGGACATGACAGCCTTCTGGAAGCCGACGGCCGAGCGTTACCTGAGCCGCGTCACCAAGGGCCACGTCCTGGCCGCCGTCGCCGAAGGCGTCTCGGCCGACACCGCCCAACGGCTCTCGGGCCTGAAGAAGGGCGATTTGGTCACGGCCGCCGAGCCTGATCTGGTGCGCGTCTCCTGGCTCCCGCCGCTGCTGCGCACCAAGGCCCCCGTCCGGGAAAGCCAGGACGAAGCGGACGACCAAGCCGAGGTCGCCGCCGTGGAGACCGCCGTCGCGAGCGATCCGCCCGCACAGAACGGCGAGGTCGCATCCCCGGATGATCACCCGGTCCAGGCCGACAGCCTAGCGGCCGAATAGTCCTCCGAAGGCCGGGCCGCTCCAAGGCGACCCGGCCTTCTCCTTTGCGGGCGACGCGGACGGTGAAAGGGGCATTCCCACCGCCCTGCGGCGGCATGGGCCAGTCGCCCCGCAGGGCCTCGTCGCCCGGCTCGGGCTGATCGTCGGGCTCGCCCTTGCGGGCGGGCGCCTCCAGGTCGGTCGAAGTCCTCTTCCGCCGGGAAGAGCCGAGCGCCGATCCGCCCAGGCCTGCTTGGACCGTCGAGACTGACCAGTCAGGCCTCGCCCCTCCCCCCAAGGTCGATCTGGCCACGCCCGCGTCGAGTCCGCCCACCTCGGCATAGACCCGGAAAACCGCTTGGTTCTGGCCATGGCCGCCGCCAACGACTTGGAGGCGACGCTGGGGACCGAGAGCTTGAGCGTCCAGATCGAGCCGGAGAAGCCGTCGCGGCCGACCTGAAAGCACCGACCCCGGCCATCGGAGGTTCCTTCGCGTCGGTCCAGCGTCGATCGCGGCCTCATCTGGCGACAACCGGCCCCAGGCTGGTCCGTCCGGCAACCTCGTCGCCGGGTTTCTTCCCCGCCGCGCAAAGCGCGCCTTCCTCGCGAGGCAACAAACCCGGACGTCGTCGGTCCTTCGCTCGCGCTGCGGGTCCGCCCCTTCACCGAAGACCAGCGGGGCGTCCTGCCATCCTCGCCAAGCCCAGGGCTTCGGAGCGCCATCGAGGCCGCGATCGGCGCGGCCCGACAAGCGAAAGGAAACACTCCAATGGCCCGCATCGGCACTTTCAAGGCCAGCCGCGACGGCTTCTCCGGCTCGATCCGGACGCTCAAGCTCTCGGTGCCCAGCGTCGTCTTCAAGCCCATCGACGGCGATCCGGCCAAGGACCAACCGGTCTATCGGGTCTTCGCCGAGGGCGCCGAAATCGGCGCGGCCTGGAAATACACCTCGGGCAAGGGCGTCGACTACCTCTCGGTCAGCCTCGACGACCCGAGCTTCCCCGCGCCGATCAGCGCCCGGCTCTTCCCGGCGGAAGAGGGCTTTGACCTGGTCTGGAACCGGCCCGCCCGCAAGGGCGAGCCCGCCGACCAGCCCGAGCCGGACGACGAGGCCTGACGGGCCAACCGCTCCTCGCCGCCGCAAGGCGGCGGGGAGCCCCCTTTTTCACCGTCCGCCCGCTCGATCGTCCAGGTCGCTAGCCGGCCCGCTCCAGCGGTTCAGCCTCGGCGAAAGCCCGCATCAAAGCCAGGACCGGGACGGCTTGAGACCTGGGCAGGCGAGCCATCAGCACCGCAAGCTCAGGCCCTTCGCGCGTGGCCAGGAAGTCGCGCAGCACCCGCGCGCGATCGCCGATCGCCGTAAGATCCCCGCCCTCGGCCTCAACGCCCTCGTAGAACCAGTCGATCGACACCGCCAGGAGCCGCGCTGCGCCGTAAAGCATCGAGGCCGGGACGCGATTGACCCCGCGCTCGTACTTCTGGACCTGCTGGAAGGTCAGACCCAAGGCCCGGGCCAGGATCCTCTGAGATACGCCGCGCAGCTTTCGGCCAAGGCGCAGTCTGGAGCCGACATGCTGATCGACGGGGTGCGGAAGCGGGTGGGACAAGACGGTCTCCGGCGGTTGATCCGCCATAGACGCGCCAACTCACCGTTTTCCCGGGTCGCCGTCTTCGCCGGCGACAGCGCGACGGCCGCCCCTGTTGGTCGCCGCGGTCCCTATCGGCCGCTTTTGGGGCTCGGAGCCTAAATAGTATGTCCCCGTCCCGTTGGGCGGGGCTTTAACTGGAGTAGTTCCATGCCTGTAAAACTTACCGTCCAAGACCACGCCCACGGCGGCGGGGTCATCGTCATCCGTGAGGTCGTCGTCAGCGTCACGACCGAGCAGACCCTGCTCGACGCCATGCGACACGCCATGGGGACTTATCCCATCTGCGACGCCGAGCCGGTCTGACCGGGATCTGCGGCCGGTCCAGCTCCGGACCGGCCGCAGACGGCCCCCTAGCCTTGCCTGCCCAGGGCAGCACCGCGCCGTCGGAAATGCCGTTGCTACGCAAGGCCGTCACGACGGATACGAGGCGCGCTCCTGACCGTTATTGTCGCAGCGCTGGATTATCCATGTGTCCAGGGTCATGTTTTCGGCTAAAGCCACGCGCCTGAATTCGCACACCCGATGTTAACTACGACTCGCGCTATGCTTGCGTCACATCCGAGAAAGGGGGCGCTCCGATGACTGTTCGGCACATTCTCGCGCTCCTGGAGTCGCATGCCGAAGGCGATGAAGAGCGCCTGCTGTCCATCGCCCTGTCGATCGCAGCGACCGAGGCGCGCGCCGGTCACGCCGATGACGCCGCCGCCCTGAAGCAGGCGGTGCAACGGGTCCGTGACGCGCGTCGGGGACCGCCCGTCCCAGCCGCCTCGCCGATCCCCTTGGCGCGCCCGCGCGGCGAGCTGCAGAGCATCGTCGAGAGCAGCTACCCCAAGACCAAGCTGTCGGGCATGGTTCTGGCGCCGGCCACCGCCGACAAACTGGCCCGCGTCGTGCGCCAGCAGGAAGCGCGCGCGACATTGCGCGAACATGGCCAGACCCCCGCGACCCATCTTTTGCTGATCGGCCCGCCAGGCACGGGCAAGACCATGACCGCCGCGGCGCTGGCGGCGGAACTGCGGCTGCCGCTCTTCACCATCAAGCTCGAAAGCGTGTTCTCCCGCTACATGGGCGAGACCGCGAGCAAGCTGCGTCTGGTGTTCGACCAGGTCGCGGCCGTGCGCGGGGTCTATCTGCTCGACGAGTTCGACGCCGTAGGGGCTCGCCGCGGCGACCCCAACGATGTTGGGGAAATGCGCCGGATCCTCAATTCGGTGCTGTCCTTCATGGAGGAGTCCAACAGCACCGACAGCATCGTGGTGGCCGCCACCAACCACGTCGAGATCCTCGACCACGCCCTGGCGCGGCGCTTCGACGAGGTCGTCGAGTACGGCCTGCCCAGCGCCGACGAGGGCGTGGCCATCCTCAAGGCCCGCCTTGGCAAGTTCAAGCTGGCGGCCAAGGCCATCAAGGGCCTGCGCGAGGAACTGGGCGGGCTGAGCCAAGGCGAGATCGTCCGGGCCACGGACTCGGCCGTGCGCGAGGCGATCCTGGATGGCCGGCTGGAGATCGCCGCCGACCACCTGGCCAAGATGTTGCGCGACCGACGAGCCTTCCGCGAGCGCTTCCACCCCGCGACTTGAGCCAAGCTTCACAACCGCCGATGATCGCTTTTTGCGAATCGCGCGGAACGTTCAATGGCCGGGCAGGATCCCAAGGACGCTAGACAGCATCTGTCGCTGGATCGTGTGCGCACGTCAGGTTCTTACGCGCCACCCAAGCCGGCGATCAAGCGCAAGCCCTATCGCGACGATTATGTCGCGCACGGGACCGGCCTTCTGCGCCAACTGGCTCAGGCCTTGCCGCAGATCCCGCCTGCGAACCTGGACCTGCGCTTGCCCATCCACGGCCTCAAGCCGGGCGTCCTGGTCGCCGTCGAAACCCGGCCGCCCACCAGCGACAGACAAGGCCCCAGTAAGATCCCCGTGCCTTTCGAGTTGCAGGGCCAGGATCTGGTCGTATTGACCTCGCTGCGGCGGCCCGATCGGGCCGAGGAAGCGATCGTCTTCGTCCCCGACGACGCCCGCCAGGATCTGAGCCGCCGCCTGACGGCCTATTCACGCGGCGACCGCAATGGCCAGGGACCCCAGCATGCGCCCCAGTTCGAGCGGATCGAGCGCATCGACGCGGCCAACGGGACCAAGCTCTTCCCCGCCTCGACCAATTTCGACGATCCGGCCTTACGCTGGTGGGAGCTTTGGGTGCGCGATATCCGCGAAGTGCCGCGCGGCCTGATCGCCTCGGCGCGGGCCCAAAGGCTCGACGTCCACCCCGAGCAGCTGGTGTTTCCCGACACCCAGGTAGTGTTCGTCCATGCCACCGCGCGTCAGGCGCTGGACTTCGTCTCGCGGACGGCGGGAGCGATCGAGGAGGTGCGCCCAGGCGCCGGCACCATCGAGCCCTTCCTGTCCCTCGGCCAGGGACGCGTCACCCAGCACGATTTCGTCTCCGACCTGGCCGCACGGATCATTCCGCCTCGCACGGACGCGCCGACCGTGTGCGTCATGGACACCGGCGTGGCGGCCGCCCACCCGCTTCTCACCGACGGCCTGATCCTGGCCACAGCGGTCGACGAGGCCTGGGGCGCGCACGATCACTGGCGCAACGATGGGCATGGAACCGGGGTGGTCAGCCTGGCCCTCCACGGGGACCTCGAGCACCCGATGAACGACCAGCGGTTCGTCGAGCTGACCCACAGCGTCGAGTCCATCAAGATCCTGCCCCCGCGCGGCTTTGCCCCGACACCGCCGGCCAGCTACGGCATGGTCACCCAGTCGGCCATATCGCTGGCCGAGACCTCCCGCCCCAATCGCCAGCGGTCCTTCTGCCTGGCCAGTTGCGCGATCGACACCAACGCCAGCCGTCCCAGCTCCTGGAGCGGAGCCCTCGACCAGATCGCCGCCGGCGAACTGGCCGGGGACGGCGTCTTCGCCTTGAAGGCCGCCGACAAACCCAAACGCGTGGTCATGGTGGCGGCTGGAAACATCTCTGGCGGCCTAGCCGTCGAGGTGCTCGACGGCGGGCCGATCAACGATCCGGCCCAGAGCTGGAACGCCCTGACCATTGGCGGATACACGACCAAGGCCGAGCTGGGCGCGGAGGCGGCGCGCCTGACCCCCTTGGCCGTGGCCAACGACCGCAGCCCATTCAGCACCACTTCCCACACCCTGCCCACCGACCTGCTGCCCATCAAGCCAGAGGTGCTGTTCGAGGCCGGTAACATGGCCGTCGACGAACGGGGCGAATGCGAGTGGCATCCGGCGCTGTCGCTCCTGTCGGCAGGTAAGGAAGTCGAGACCAATCCCCTGGCCCCCTTCTGGGCCACCAGCGCCGCGGTCGGCATGGCAGGACACTTCATGGGCCGCCTCCAGGCCGCCCTGCCCGGCTACTGGCCAGAGACCTACCGGGCCCTGACGGTGCATTCGGCGCGCTGGCCCAAGCCGATCGCCGACAAGCTGCTGCCAAGCCGTGGGGGCAAGAAATGGAAGGGCGGCGGCAAGGGCGAGAAGATCCGGCTCCTGCGGCAGGTCGGGTATGGCGTGCCGCAACTGGACCTGGCGATCGCCTCGGCCAAGAACGACTTCACCATGATCGCCCAGGCCGAGATCCAACCCTACGCTGACGGGACGACGACGGCCGTCTACAACGAGGTTCATTTCTACGACCTGCCGTGGCCCAAGGAGGCTCTGGCCAAGCTGGGCGACAAGGCCGTGATGATGCGCGTGACCCTGTCCTACTTCGTCGAGCCTAACCTGACCGGCAAGGGAGCGACGCGGCCTGAAACCTACCGCTCGTTTGGCCTTCGGTTCGCGCTGAAGAAGCGCAACGAGACCGAGGAGGCCTTCCATGCAAGGCTCAGCCGGCTGAAGGCCGACGGCGAGGTCGACGCCGACGAGGAGGACTGGGACAGCTACTTGGGCGTCATCGACGATCCTGCTCTTGCGCTCCTCGGCGCGGACGACGCCGGGGAGGATGAGGGCGGCGGCGACAAATCCGGCGAGAACTGGCTGCTGGGTCCCAACGCCATGTCGGCCGGCTCCCTCCACTGCGACATCTGGCGCGGCAAGGCCGAGGACCTGGTCAACCACGACGCCGTCGCCGTGCATCCCGCGCCGGGCTGGTGGAAGAGCCATCTGGGCCAAAAGCGGCAATCGGATCGCGGGCGCTATGCGCTGGTGCTGTCGATCTCAGCCGACGGCGCCGAGGTCGATCTCCATGCCGAGGCCAGCCAGGTCCTGGTCCAGAAGGAGATCCGCATCGCCCAGCAGACCCTGATCGGTTGACTGCACTAAGCTGGTTGCTCGGCGCTGATGGCCTCAGCGCCGACTAGGGCTTGCCCTACCGCCCCTCGAACAGTGCGCTCCACAGAAAGCCCGTTTCGATCCATTCCACGATCAGGTCGTCCCTGATCGTAAAGCCTTGGGCGCGTAGCCTTTCGGCGTCGGCGGGATGGAGCTTGCCCTTGGTGCCGTGGCTGCCCGACCCGTCGAGATTGACGATGACGTATTCGTCGCCCTTTCGGCCGTGGACATGGGCATGGGTCATGCCAGCGCCGCGCGTGTGCGTAGACCGATCGATCCGGATGTTGTTCTGAAAGCGGCCCGATACGAGCTTGCCTTCACACAGGACCTGGAAGCCACGGGCATCGGTCTCGATGAAAATCCCGTCCAGTTGCTGCAGCGCACGAGCGGCCGCCGCAGCGTCCAGCTGGCGCAGCTTGGCGAGGGTCGTCTTGACGGGGTTTTCCATACTCGCGCTCCAGGTCGCAGATTTGCTCATCTCGCTTGTCGGCCGACGCCTTGTCTACGCCGCCCTCTGAGCACGCGCGGCTCGCCGCCGAGCGGCAAACCATGGGCTCGATACCGCCTGCGAAGTTGAACAGGCTTAGCCGGCCGCGGCGCCCCAGCGACCTTGCTGTTCGCGCGTCGCCGACGAGGCGACCTGACCAAGAGCCCCTTACCCCTCTTGGAAAAGGGCCGGGCGGATAAACTGCCCCTGCGCCGTCAGGAACCTGACCATGCCCGTCGAGATCGCTTGGGCGACCTTCTCCGGATCGCGCGTGCCATCGACCTCGATGGCCCTGGCGTCGACGAAGCTCTGGACGGCGAATAGCAGCGCCGCACCAAACGCCTCGGGTTCGAAGTCCTTGATGCTGAGCGGCGGCCGCTGGGCGGCGATCATCACGAATTTCTTGTCGTAGACGAGCGTCGAGAACAGGGGCCTGCGGATCAGGTTGCGGTTCGCATAGGCGAACATGGCGCCGATCTCACGAAGCTGGAGCTCCGCGATCGGCCCATCTATCAATTCGAGGCGATCCGACCACACAGATTCCGCCGCCGTTCCATCGTTCAAGGTGGCCACGATGCCGACCTTGCCTACCCGGACGATCAGGGTCTGATCAAAGGTAAAATCCTGGTAGTCCCAGCCGTCCCCGGTCAGGGCTTGGGCCACCTCGAAGATCCGCAAAGACCCGATCACCTCGGGAAACAGGCTGGCCTTCGTGAACGGTGAGCGGGCCAGCGCATGCAGGTGGTGCATGTCGCCCCAGTCATAAGCGTCCCCGACCACGAGATCGCCTTGTCGCGGATCCTTGTGCAGCCTGACGGAGCGGTCCTTCAGGTGGACCTTGAAGAACAGGAGCGCCAGCCAGGTGAAGAGCAGCCGCCGGCCAGCCTCGTCGAGGCGGCCGGCCACCTCGGCGAAGTCGCCCTTCAGCAATTGCGAGACCGGTGTCTCCACCGTCTCGCCCAGCAGGCTGTTGCACTCCACGCAGCAGGGAACACGGTAGCCGCGGTAATGTCGGCGCTCCCCGGTCGGCAAGGTGATTTCCTTGTCGTAGAGCCCATAGCGCTTCAAAACCCAGCGTGGGATGATGTGCTCATCGTTGAAGGTCTTGCTCTGGGGCGAGGCGCCGCAGACGAAACAGGCTTCCCCCAGGACGACCTCGTCGACGAAGCGCCGGCAGCTCAAGAGAAGAATGCGACCATCTTCACCGAGGATCGTATTGTCGGGCATATCCTGCAGATCGATCACGCTCTAACGCTCGCTCCATCCTTTTGAACCGCAGATCCGGCCGCTCTGCCGCGCCCGCTACTGGATTTTCGGCTCGCCGACCCGATCACGTGCGATGACGACCTCGGCCCAGCGGTCGAGAAAGGCCTTGGCGTCTTTCGTCGACATGCCGTCGGTCGCCTCCATCAACGTCTCGGCGATGGTTTTGAGGAAGGCGACATAGGGCGCAGCATCACGCTGCGTCGCCTCGTCAGCCGTCCCCATGGCCACGGCGAAGAGCTTCTCCATCAGCGCGTAGTTTTCCGGATCGTCGAGCGGATCAGGAAAGTCGTCGCCGTTGCCGGCCATCGGCTAGCCCCGCTGGATCATGCCGGCGATCAGCAAGGCGAAGATCACCGCCGAAAACACCAGGCAGCCGATAGCGAACTTGCTCAGCAGCGGCCCTGAACGTCGACGGCGACCAACCATACTTTCCCTCTCTAGTTGCACGAACCCTAGCCACTAGGACCATCGACGTCCACTCGCTGATCATCGATCCGGATCACCGATTGCGGCGGCGGCCCTAACCGAGCAACCGGCTCAATCGTCTTCAAAGATCCGTCGCGTGGCGTATCCGCCCCGGCCGACGCCAGGACCGTCGCGCGCCCGTCCACGGTAGCGGCGCCTATGGACCGAGGCGAAAAAGGTCTTCGCCAGCCCACGCCACGGCCTGTCTTTGCACGATCGGCGCCTTGCACGTCTTGAGGGAGCGGATCGACCGAACCAGGCTGCGATCCGCCGGGCCGTCCCCCCGTTGTCCCGGCGCCAGTCGCACACGCGACGTGCGGCGGCGCGTCAGGCTTGCCCCCCAAAGCCGCAGCACGCGCCGCCGCATCCCTGTCAAAGGATCCGCCATGACAACCATCGGCACGTTCCGCCGCGACGGCCAGGATTTCGTCGGCCGCCTCTCCACCCTGATGATCGACGCCTCGCTGCGGCTGACGGCCGTCGAGAAGGTTTCGGCCAGCGCGCCGGTGTTCCGCGCCTTCGTCGGCGAGGCAGAGTGCGGGGCGGCCTGGCGTCCGACCGATCCAGCCAGCGGCGCCCTCCTGAACGTCAAGCTCGACGACCCCACCTGGCCCGAGCCCATCCATGCCCGGCTGATGGCGGGCGAGGAAACCTGCCCGCTCGTCTGGATCCGCCGCCAGGACGAGCGCGCCAAGGAGCAAGCCCCCGCCCCCGATCCCAAGTCACGCGCCGCGCCTGCCTAGAGGGGGCGATGCCGCTAGCGCATCACCCGATGCCCCCAGCGCCCATGCCTCCGCCCCGAAATCCCGCTATGGTCGAAGGCCTGGCCGGGAGCGGGAGGCCCGATGCGAAGCGGCGATCTACGAGACGAACCCATCGGCGATCCCGAGGTCACCGACTACGATCGCGCCCATCTGCAGGCCTATCTGCGCTTGCTGGACGCCGACGCCGCCCACGCCGACTGGCGCGAGGCGGCGTCGTTCGTTCTGGGCCTCGATGTCGATAAGGATCCCGTCCGCGCCAAGCGCATCCACCAGGTCCATCTCGATCGCGCCCGCTGGATGAGTGCTTCGGGCTACCGCCAGTTGATCGGATCTGCCCCCGCGAAGTGATGCCGACGCGGCATCGCCCGCCTCCGACGCGATCGCTTCCGCAGGCGTCTACGCACGGAAAGACAATCGCCCACTCAATCTAAAGTGAGCTTTGTCGGAGTATCTCATGTCGCCAGACGCGTCTCGGTGGCGATCAGCCGAAGCCTACGACTACGTGGACGATCTTTCCGCCGCCGATTTGGCCTGGGAATATCTTCGTCGCAATCCCGATTATCAAAGCGACTTCCAGACCGCACCGCCGGCCAGGGACGAGGGCGATTGGCCCTCGCGATGGGGGCTGCGATTTCCCCGTCGATCCTTCGCTTGAGGCCGACCGCGCCGAGGTCTGGTGGCGCCCTGACATTGATGCCGATCTCCTGCTGCTCGTTCCTTCGCCCCTGGCGGGACCAACGCGACTGACGGCCGGCGACCTGCCCGCCCAGCGCCTTGTCCGGGGGCGCGGGCGCGGCAAGATCCGCCTGTCGCTCCTGGCCCAAGGATGCGATGCGGCAAGCGCCTTGGCCGCCCTGGTTCCGCTAGATGATCAGCTGCCGCGGCGTCTCGAGGCCCTCGCCCGTCTTTGGCGCCAGGCCAACGGCCAGAGCGCCGACGAGACCATCATCACCATGCCGCGCCGCCGACGCCTGAAGGCCATGCTGCGCGCTTGGGACGGCCGTCACTGTGGCGCGCCCTATCGAGAGATCGCCATCGGCCTCTTCGGCGTCGCGCGAGTGGCGGCCAGTCCCTGGAAAACCTCATCCTTGCGCGACTCGACGATGCGACTGGTGCGCGACGCCCAGGGCATGGTCGCGGGCGGATACCAGTCCCTCCTGGGCTGATCGCCCGACCTGCCAAAGGGGTGCGAAAATCGCACGCCCGCCTTCGCACTCCCCGCAGAGGCGAAGCCTTCGCCAACCTCCCCAGGTCCGCGCCTGGCCATCCCGGCCCGCGCCGCCCGACCTGGGAGTCCGCCAATGTCCCCGCAGCCGCACGCCGGCGCTCCGCGCTTCATCCGCACCCAGCAGGCCGCCGCCTTCCTGGGCCTCTCCCATCGCACCCTGGAGAAACACCGGACGTTCGGCACGGGCCCCGCCTACCGCAAGCTCGGCGGCCGAGTGGTCTACGCCGTCGAGGACCTGCAGGCGTGGGCCGACAGGGGCGTCAAGTGCTCCACCACCGACCCTGGCGTGGGCGAGGTGCTGCCCGCCAAGCGCCATCCCATGAGCGCGGCCTGAACATGGCCAAGCCCCCAAAGTTCGCATCGGCGACGGCGCCGCGGCTGGATCCCTTCGTGGTCGCCGCTGGCGACGCCAGCCCTCGTGACCAGCGCGACCTGATGGAGCGGCCGTTCTTCTCGTTGTCGAAGACCCCACGCGCCAAGCCGATCCTCTATCGATCGGGCGACGTGCAGGTGGAGGTCCATGCCCTGCCCGAGCACGGCATGGCCACCATCTGGGACGCCGACGTCCTGATCTGGGCGGCCTCGCAGATCGTCGACGCCGAAAACGGCGGGCTGCACACGTCGCGGCGCCTGCGCTTTACCCCCTATCAGTTGCTCACGGGCATCGGGCGGGCCACCGGCGCCACAGAATATCGCCTGTTCAAGGCCGCGCTGCGCCGCCTGCAGTCGACGGTCGTGGCCACGACCATCCGCCAGGGTGAACACTGGCGACGCCAGCAGTTCTCCTGGATCGCCGAGTGGGAGGAGCGCGGCGGCGTCGGCGGCCGCGTCGAAGGCGTCGAGGTCGTGCTGGCCGACTGGTTCTATCGCGGCGTCGTCGACCGTTCCTTGGTCCTGACCATCGACCCGCTCTACTTCCGCCTCACCGGCGGCATCGAGCGCTGGCTCTACCGCGTCGCCCGCAAGCACGCCGGTCACCAGCCCGCCGGCTGGATGTTCGAGCTGGCCCACCTGCACCAGAAGTCCGGCAGCCTGGCCCGCCCATCCGACTTCGCCCTCGACATCCGACGCATCGTCGCCCGCCAGCCCCTGCCCGGCTACCACCTGACCTTGGACCGCGCCCAGGGTCGTGAGCGCCTGCGCATCGCGCCCCTGACGGCCATCATCACGCTGGGCGGACCGGCACGGCCCGCTGTGGATGCGCCTGTGGACGGGCTCGTGACATCGGGCGCACGGCCTATCGGGATATCAGGCGCACGGGACACGGGACATCAGGCGCAAGCGCGGCCCGCAAAGCCTTGCCCTACAAGGGTCGGCGGCGCGCTTAACTTGGAGTCTAACCTAGAGTCTAACTTACTAGCGGGCGGGCGCCGGATCGAAGGACGCGCGCCATGATCCTGGCTCTCCTCAATCAGAAGGGCGGCGTCGGCAAGACGACCCTGGCCTTGAACCTCGCCGGGGCCTGGGCCGCCCAAGGCCGGCGCGTGACCGTCCTGGACGCCGATCCGCAGGCGTCGGCCTTGGACTGGGCGCAGGCCCGCAGCCACGCCGGGCTGCCGCGCGCCTTCGGCGTGGTCGGCCTGCCCCGCGAGACCCTGCATCTGGAGGCGCCCGACATGGCCCGCGCCGCCGACCACGTGATCATCGACGGCCCACCGCGAGTGGCCCCGCTCCTGCGCTCGGCCCTGCTGGCGGCCGACCTCGTTCTGGCCCCCGTCCAGCCCTCGCCCCTCGATGGCTGGGCCTCGGCCGAGATGCTCCGCCTGATCGACGAGGCCAGGGTTTACCGTCCTGGCCTTCGCGCGCGCTTCGTCCTCAATCGCTGTGCGGCCCGCACCGTGATCGCCCGCGAGACCGCTCTGGCCCTCGCGCAGCAGGATATCGGCGCGCTACGCGCAAGCGTCGGCCAACGGGTCGTTTTCGCCACCGCCATGCAGACCGGCCGGCTGGCGGCCGAGTTGGCCCCCAAGGGGGTCGCGGCCATGGAGATCGCCAGGCTCGCCGCCGAACTGGAGACCCTGTCATGAACGGCAAGCCCTTCGCCGCCCGCCCAGCGGGGGCCGAGGCCTGGGTGCGCTCGGCCGAGCCGGCGGCCAAGCGCAGCGACGCCTTCAGCGCCCGCCTGACCATCGACGTCACCCCGGCCTGCAGGGGGCGGATAAAAATCGCCGCTTTCGCCCGTGGCCAGACCGTCGCCGAAATGATCCGCGAGTTGTTCGACACAACCTATCCCGAGCCCGATACCTCCGCCCCTGCGGAGGATCGTCGATGAGCGCCCCGTCGGGAGCCATGCAGATCGATCTTGTCTGGTGGGAAGGCCGGATCGAACACTGGATCCGCTTTGGTGATCCGGTCGCCGAGAGCCGCCTGGATCGCCGCCGCCGCACCCTCGACTTCTCGCCGCAGAGCATCGTCTGCCTGATCCGCTGGACAGCCGGACAGCACGGCACGATCCGCTCCGAACTCGATATCCTTCGCGCGACGGCGCCAGGCGAAGCCTACACGACCAGGCCCGGCGTGCATCCGGGCGCCGAGTGCCTGGCCACCGTGCGCGGCTGGTCCAAGGTGCAGATCGCCCTGGCGAGGATCGACAGGATGGAGGCGGCCGGCCTTTCGCCCATCGAGGCCGCCCCCGACTACTGGCGCCATCTGCACAATCGCCTGGCCGCGGGCTTGGCGCCGCGCGACTACGGACCCGCCCGCCACCGAGCCTTCCTCCTGCGTCGGGAGCGCGGATCGTGAGGGCGGCCGTGATCACCCTTGGCGCCCTGGGCTGCCTAGCTCTGGCCTGGCGCCCCTCCCCGCCTCGCCTGATGTGGAACACCACCGCGAGCGTTCCGGTCGGGCTATATCGGTTGGAGCCGCCGGGACAACCAGGCCTTGGCGACCTGGTCGTGGTTTCGCCGCCACCGGAAATCGCCCGCCTTCTCGCCGACCGCGACTGGCTGCCCAGCGGCGTCCCCCTCCTCAAGCCCGTCGCCGCAGGTCCCGGCCAGCGGGTATGCCGCCAGGGCCAAGCGGTGACGATCGACGGCCTGATCGTCGCCCGCGCAGCGCTCGAGGACGCGCGGCGGCGGCCGCTTCCCGCCTGGGAAGGGTGCCGAAGACTAGCGGCCAACGAAGTGTTCCTGCTGTCGCCCGAGGTCGGAAGCTTCGATGGTCGCTACCTGGCGATGACCCCGACCACCTCCATCCTGGCCCTAGCCAAGCCGCTTCTCACCGCCCGCCCCGACGCCGAAGGCAGATTGGGCGCTCCAGGGACGAGGGCGAGGCGATGAAGCGGATCCTGGCCAGCCTGACCCTCGGCGCTTTGCTGTCCATCCTCGCCCCGTCCGCTCTCGCCGCCGACCGACGTCACATCGAGGCGACCGCCGCCCGGTTCGAGCTGCCTGTCGAGCTGATCGACGCCGTCATAGCCGCCGAGAGCGCCGGCGACCCGCGCGCGGTGTCACCGGCCGGCGCCCAGGGACTGATGCAGTTGATGCCGGCGACTTGGGCGCAGCTTCGGGCGCGCCTTGGCCTTGGCGCCGATCCGTTCGACCCGCACGACAACGTCACCGCCGGCGCGGCCTATCTGCGCCAATTGCTCGACCGCTACGGCGCCCCGGGTTTCCTGGCCGCCTACAACGCCGGTCCCGGGCGCTATGAGCAGAGCCTGGCGGGCCGCGCCCTGCCCGCCGAGACCCAGGCCTACGTCCAACGTCTCACCAGGCTGGGCCTTCCCCTCGCGCCGTCGATCGATTGGCGAAGCGCCGGCCTCTTCACCACGCCCTGGCCGCGCGACCTGGGTCGCACGGGCCCAGATCAGGCCCAGCCGGATGCGACGCGCTTGTCACCACGCGCCGGCGGCGATGAACCTGCGGGTCGTTAAATGGCGCAGATGATCGCAGGGCAGCGAAATCCCGTTCGATGGCCAGATAAAAGCACCGCCGTCGGTCGGCTCTCAAGCCCTTGCCGGGCCTGGGGTCGCGCCGCCGTCGCCTATTGGGCGCGGCTGGCGGTTCTGTTGATTTTCCCTGCCCATTCAAGGTTCAAAGCGATGGCGGTCGGCCCATGAACGAGTTTGACGAGGAATTCCTGCTACGCCCAGGCCGCGTCGGCCAGGACAGGACGATCCGTCCGGCCGGCTTCCTCACCGAGGTCCGGACCGCCGCCGTCAGAACCTCGGACCCAGGCTCGAGCCCGCGCCGCGGCGGCGCACGGCGCGGGGCGCGCGGGGCCGCACGCGCCAATCCGTCTCCCGCCGCCGCACGCCGGGTCATGGTCAAAGCCCGCATCGTCCGGCACGCCGGCGCCCGGTATCGCGCCGCCCCGCTGTCCCGGCACATCGCCTATCTGGAACGGGAAGGCGTGAGCGCCGATGGGGCGCGTCCCCGGATGTTCGACGCCGGGGGCGAACGCGCCGATATCGAAGCCTTCGCGGCTCGCTGCGAGGGCGACCGCCACCACTTTCGCTTCATCGTCTCGCCCGAGGACGCTGGCGCCATGAGCGACCTTCGCGCCTTTAGTCGCGCCCTGATGACCACGGCCGAGCAGGACCTGGGCACACGCCTGGACTGGGTCGCCATCGACCATTGGAACACCGACAACCCCCATCTGCATATCCTGGTCCGGGGCAAGGCCCAGGACGGCGCCGACCTGGTCATCGCCGGCGACTACATCGCTCAGGGCCTGCGCGGACGCGCCCAGGCCCTGGTGTCGCTGGAACTTGGCCCGCGCAGCCAGCAGGAGATCCTCGCCGCCCTGGCGACGGAAATTGGGGCCGATCGTTGGACGAGCCTGGACCGCGATCTCGTAAGGGCCGCAATCAACAAGGGCGATCCGCTCGCGGGCGCAGACCGCCAGGCTGATCACCGGCAACGCCTCCTGGGTCGCCTGGGGCATCTCCAGCGCCTCGGCCTGGCCGACGAAACCAGGCCCGGCGCCTGGCGGCTGGCTGAGGGTCTGGAAACGCGCCTGCGCGACCTCGGCCTCAAGGGCGACATCATCAAGACCCTGCACCGGGCCGCGGCGCGGCAGGGTGCGGGCGTTGATCCTCGCCGTTTCGAGATCCAGCCCGACGAAGCCACGACGCCTGTCGCCGGCCGCCTCCTCGACCGAGGCCTGCGCGATGAGCTCGCCGGCTCGGCCTATGTCATCATCGACGGACTGGACGGACGCCAGCACCATCTGGGCTTTCGTGATCTGGCGGACACCAGCGATGCGCCTCTTGGCGCCATCGTGGAGGTGCGACGTCTGGGCGAGGGTCTTCAGGGCCGCCGACTTATGGTCCGCAGCGATCTGGACCTTGTGGCTCAGGTCACCGCCAGCGGAGCCACTTGGCTGGATCGTCGACTGATCGCCGCGGACCTGAGCAGCAATGTCGGCGGCTTCGCCAAGGAGGCGGCCGAAGCGACACAACAGCGTCTCCAGATTCTCATCGAACGTGGTCTGGCCGAGGCACGCGGCGGTCGGGCGCGCCTGGCGCCCAACCTGCTAGCCCGGCTGGACGCGGCCGAACGGAGCGAGCTTGTCGCCCGTATCGAACGCGAGACAGGATTGACCCATCGACTCTCCGCCCCGGGCGAGTCGGTGGCTGGACGCTACCAGCGCCGCTACGATCTGGCTTCGGGCCGGCTGGCCATGCTCGAGGATGGTCTGGGTTTCCGGCTCGTTCCCTGGTCTCCAAGGCTGGAAAACCATCTGGGCCGACAGGTCGCCGGCCGCATGATCCCCGGATCGCGGATCGAGTGGTCCCTGGGCCGCGCCCGCGGTCTTGGCCTATGAAGTCTCTTCGGTGTCAGACGGCGGCAGGGAGGCTTCCGCCTGACCCACAGCATCCGCCTTGTCGCCGAGCGGGGCTGCGGCTGGGGGCTCCGGCTCGCCGGCCAGGCCGCGGCGAGCCGCGCGCGCCAGCAACGCGTCGTTGCGCGCCTTGGCTTCCAACGCTTGGCCGGTCAGATCCTTGAAGGCGGCGCGATAGGCCGACACGAAACTGGTGGTCTCCAGAAAGGCGATCGCCTCTCCGGCCTCGTCGACAAACTCCTGCAACGTCATGCCAAAGGCGATCATCGCCTTGTTCTGCGCGACATAGGCGGCGAAGTCCGGACGCCCGATATGCACCGCCGCCAGCACGCCGATGGGATCGCAGTCTATGGCCGCGCCGAACTTCATCACATGCTCGACATTGAGTGCGCCGCCGCCGGCCTCGAAATTCTGGTAGCCACGCAAGGACAAGCCGACAGCCTCGGCCAAGGCCGGCGTGCGAGCCGGCCGGATCGCACGTACAGCTCTTAGCGCTGCGGATAGAAGCTCAGAGAGAAGCTTGGCGCGCGCCTTGTCGTCCGGGTCCTTACCGCTCATCCCACCACGCATACGCAATCTACCCTAGGTGTATCAGGGGTTTTACGCTTGGCGATAGGCCCCAGCGACACGCACGACTTCGGCGTGTGGGCGCCAGCGTCCCTGCCCGGCGTTAGTCGCAGGTGTTCGTTCTTTCGTCAAAGAATAAACATCGAGCTTTTGCGCGCAAAATTTATGCGCACCCACGCATTCGCGATGCGTAACTTAGTAATTTTTTGTAATTATCCGGAGATTGAATGATCTTCATTGTACGACTATTCATGACAGCATGATGTAGCGTAGCGTACTGCTGCAAACGCTCTCGCACTTTGGAGACGCGCATGGCGGCAACGACGCCCGACCGACCGAAAGACCCGTTCACCGCGGCGCTCGTCGCCTTGCGCTCGGCGCTTCGCGGCGGCCGCTTCTCGCGCGGCGAACCTCTGACCATCACCGAGCTGGCCCACGACCTGAGCCTGAGCGCCACACCCGTCCGCGAAGCCCTGTCACGTTTAGCGGGAGAGGGGCTGATCGAGGATCGGCGCGGGCGTGGCTATTTCGCCCGCCGGCTAGACGTCGCCGATCTGGTGGAACTCTACGGCCTGCGCGGCCTCTATCTCGGCGAAGCGTTGAACGAACGTCACGGCCAGGGCCAGACGAGCCTCGAACCGACCTCCGGCGCCGCGCACGAGCGCCTGGCCTGGATCATGGATCGCCTGGTGGCCCAGGCCGGCAATCGCGCCTTGTTCGACGCCTATCGCTCGATCTGCGATCGCCTCGGCCCCGCCACCGACGTCGAACCGCAGCTCTTTCGCATCGACGAAGAGCTTGAGGCCATCGAAGCGGCGGAACCGGCGGGGCAGCCGGCCTTGTCGATTGTCCTGGACCGCATGCACGCTGACCGGCGGGCTCGCGCCGACGAACTCGTTCGCGCCATACGCGCACGCGCAAATATCGCCACCCTGTAGGTGCAATATACTACCAATGCAGGAGCGGCGGGCGCGTGATGAGCAGGCCGCAATGACGCGGCTGATTGCTTCGAGGGAGCGCGTCATGACCAAGACCCGCAAGATCCGCCTGGTTCGCCTCGGCGACGCCAAGGTGCTGACCCACGGCGCCGAAGGCGTCGGCGCCGAGATCGCCACGCTGCGGAAGGAAGACGCCTGACCAAGGCGTCGCTGGCCTTCGCCAGCGCCAGGCGGCTCCATCGGAGCCGCCTGTTCCTTGAAGCCAAGCTCAAGGAGACTGTGATGCTCGACCGATCCAAGATCCGCTTCATCCGCCTGGGCGACGCCAAGAAGCTGACGCACGGCGGCGACGGCCCCGGGACCGAGATGCTCACCTTCCACTACGATCCGGGCTGAGCCCATGCGGCGCCGGCCCGCCGGCGCCGCAACCTTACGGGGGCACGCGTGGCTCAATATCTTTCACCCACCACACATCTGGTGCGGCTCGGCGAAGACCTCGTCGTGCTGGATGCCCGCACAAACGCTTATTTCTGCCTGCCTGGCGCGGGGGATGCGCTCGGCCAGCAGGCTGGCGCCCTGCGCTTCGCCGACCATGCGCTCGCGCTAGCCTTCGACGAGGCCGGCTTCCTGGACGCCGAGCCCTTCCACCATGAAGCGCCTCCTGACGCCGCCACGCAGGACCTGGGACTGGCTGTCGCTGACCGGCTCTCCCTACGCGACCTCGCCACCGTACTGGGCGCCTGGATCTGGATGTTGACCGCCTATCACCGACAACCCTTCGATCGGCTCCTGGCGACCGCGCGGCAGGGGCGCAAGGCCCCGCCTTCAGACACCCCCGCGGCGATGAGCGCTCTTGTCGCCGCCTTCACCCGCATCTTGCCGTGGCTGCCCTTCCAGGGGGTCTGCCTCTACCGGTCGTTTCTGCTGCTCCGAGTCCTGCGTCGTCGCGGCTACGACGCCCGCTGGGTGTTTGGCGTCCACACCTGGCCGTTTCAGGCCCATTGCTGGCTGCAGGTCGGCGACACCGTGCTGGACGACACCGCCGACCGGCTGACGGCCTTCACGCCGATCATGGTGGTCTGATGGACGGCTACGTCCTTCTCAGCCCTGCGGCGACCAAGGCCGCCCAGAGCACCCTGGCGCGGAACGGTTGGACCAAAGCCCGCGCAACCTCCAGCGCCGCGCTCTTCGTGCGCCCCTATACGCCGGTGCGCGATTTCGGATCGGCCTGGATCGTTGGCGATCTCTACTCGCGCGGCGCCCCCGGCCCGGCGCCCGCGGTGCTGGAACCAAAGACGACAACAGCTTCACCAGAAGCGGTCGTCGAGGCGCTGCTGTCGGGTTGGTGGGGACGCTACGTCGCTCTCTTTCCACACGAAGCGGCCGCCTTCCGCGACCCCTCAGGCCACATCGACTGCTTCACCTGGCGCCTCGCGGACGGTTGGGCGGCCGCCTCGGAGCCGCCAGACGCCCTGCCGGTCGAGGCCTGGCCCCTTGACCTCGCCATCGACTGGGACGGCCTGGCCAGCGCCATCGAGGACCCTTTCGCGAGCGGCATGGTCACTGGCCTTCGCGGGCTCTCGCCGCTTGCGCCGGGCGGACTGCGACGGCTCGGCGCCTCGCCCCCCGACCGTCAGATGTGGCGCCCCGCGACGTTCGCGGGCCGGCCTCACGCCTCATACGAGGCCTCGCGGGACGCGGTAAGATCCGCGGTAAGGGAGGTCCTGCAGGCCGAAGCCAGCCACGGCGGCCCGCTGCTGGCCGAGATTTCCGGCGGGGTGGACTCGGCGATCGTCGCAACCACCCTGGCCTCGATCGGCGCGAGCGAACGCACGCGGTTCATCAATTTCCACATCGCCGATCCGACCGGCGACGAGCGCCCCTTCGCCCGCGCCGTGGCCAACCAGGCCAAGATCGGGCTGGAGGAAATCGCAAAGCCCGAACTTTGGCTCGATGCGGGCGCCCTCGGGGCGCTTCCCGTCGGGTTTCGCCCCTCCCTCAACGGGATCGATCGCCACTACGACGGCGGGGTCGCCGAACAGGCGATGCTGGCCGGCGCAAGCCGTATCCTGACCGGCCAGGGCGGCGACATGGTCTTCTTCCAGGCTCCCTCGCCCAAGGTGATCGGAGAGCTCTGGGGGCGGTGGACCCGGCGCCCCAGAGCCGATCCGCTCTGGCGCCAACTGGAGGACGCTGCGCGCTGGAACCGGCGCTCGGTCTGGTCGCTGTTGGGCGAAGCGATCAGGGACGCCGCCCGGCCGAGCGCCACCGGCGCCTTCCGCCATCCCTGGCTGGAAGAGGCCCTGGCGCCAGCCAAGAGGGCGCAGGTCCGGATGCTCGCCCGCTCCCAAGCGTTCCACGGCGCCAGCCTGCGAGGCCGGCAGACGCGGCTCATTCATCCGCTGCTCCATCAACCGGTGCTCGAAGCGATCCTGGCGACGCCGGTGGTTGATCTCGCCCGCCATGGCCGCGGCCGCTTCCTGGCCCGCGACGCCTTCGGCGACCAGTTGCCGGCGGTCGTCGGCAATCGTCGGTCCAAGGGCGACCTGACGGCCTACTACGGTCGAATGGTCGTCCGCAGCCTACCCGCCTTGACCCCGTTCCTGCTTGACGGGCGCCTGGTCCAGCAGCGGCTCGTCGATAGGGCTGCGCTGGAAACCCTGTTCGACCCAGATCGCCTGATCTACCAGGGCGACTACCCCCGGCTTTTCGAGATCATCGCCCTGGAAGCCTTCGTACGTCACTGGGAAGGTAGGCTCGGCTCGCTCGCGGCCGCCTCGGCCGGTCGGGAGAGACGCGCGGCCAACCATGGCAGGACCAGCGCGTAGATCGCCCGGATGTTGGCCGGACTGGTTGGCACGTGCCCTTCACCCATCAGGGTCAGCAGCGTCGCGTCCTTGTCCTGGCGGTAAAGGGCGTTGAGCATGGCCTGCCCCTCGGCCAGGGGGACCTGGTCCTGATCTCCGTAAATCAGCAGAAGCGGCGTGTTGATCTTGTCGGCCTGGAGCAAGGGACTGTTGCGAACGTAGCGTTCGGCCTGTCGCCAGGGCGGCCCCAGAAGCGCCCCCTGCCCCGTTTCGCCGTAGCCCATATAGAGCGGGTTTGGCGCGCCATCCTCGGGAGCAGTCACGAAGTAGGGCTGCACCGCACCCCAGCGGGAGAGGTAATTTCCAGGTCCGGCCTGGGCGATCACCGCCTTGAACCGATCCGATTGGGTTGCGACCGCCAGTCCCGCATAGCCGCCAAAACTATGCCCCCACAGCGCCAACCGATCAGGATCCACCAGCCCCCGTGCGACGACCTCGTCCACAACCGCCAGAATCTGATCGGCCAGGCCGCTCGCCGGCTCACCGAGGGTGGGGTCACGCGGGAGGGCCGGCGCGAGCACGGCATAGCCCTGGGCCGCCAAGTAAGGCGCGCTGGGGGTGAGGTTCTGCGCGGACACCCGAAAGCGGCTTGGAATCTTCTGCGGCGCCGAGCCGGGATAGGGCACGACGATCAGGGGCGGTCGGTCTCCCTCGCGCCACCCCGGCGGCAAATAGAGCCAGCTCTTCTGATGGATCCCCGATGGCGTCATGGTCTCGATCGCGCGAATCTGACCCCGATCGAGCCTGGCGACATCTTGATTGAGGCGGACAAGCTCACGAACCGGCGCGCCGCCCCTGGCGACCATGACGCGCCGCTCGCCTTCCACCTTGCGCTCCTCGACCAGCAAGCCCGCGCCGGTTCGGTCCAGGACGACGGCGCCGGCGGGCGGCTCCCAGCGATTTCCCGAAAGATCGGCCAAGCCGGTCTGCGACCGCAGCAGCAACCGCTCGCCCTTGGGCGGCGCCGAAGAAGGCCGGGCGCCGGCGCCGAAGGCGGATGGGCGAAACCAGGTCGCGCCCGCAACACCCGTCGGCACGGCTTTGCCGCCCATTCCGACCCGCCAGACCCGCCCCTCGACCAGGACCAGCAGTCGTTGATCCTGCCCGATCGCCACCGCACCCGGGGGACCAGGAAGAGCCGCCGTCAGGTTGATCGCCCCAGCCGCTCCGAGCGCGTACCAGTCGGACCGAACCGCGCCCTCCCTACGGGCCAGAACGATGGGCGCGGCGCCGAGCCAGTCGGCCTGGACCGTGGCGAACCCTTCGCCGCCATAGCCGATCTCCGGGCGCGGCGCCTGGGCGAGCGGCGAGCGACGGCCGTCGGCCGCCTCGATGACGACCAGCCCGCCATCCGCTTCCGGCGCACCGACCTGGTGCTGGTAGACGAGCAGGCGATCTCCCGTTGGCGACCAGGCCATGGGCTGGATCAGGGCGGTGCAGTTCGAGCAGGGTTCGCGCACGGCGCCGGTCTGTAAATCGACGATCGACACCGCCCGCCGTCGGGTCGGCGCGCCCATTCGCACGGGTTGGTCGGCCTGAAGCCCCATCGGTTCGGCTTCGCCCAGCGCCGCCAAATATCGCCGGCTCGGTGAAAGCTCGATGTCGAAAAAGCCTCCCTCGGCAAGCGTTGTGATCTGACCCGTGCTCAGGTCGAACCGGACAAGTCGACGATCGCTCCGACGGTCTGCGCCCCGGGAAGGTCCGGCCGACGTGACGATCACCGACGGGGCGGCGCCCGCCGCCTGCCTGGACCACAGCTCGCGGGTGCGGGCCTGGTTCTGCCACCCCAGCTTCAGATGCAGCGGCGCCTCGCCGGCCGGCAGCGCGATGGCCACGAACACCTCGTTGGACACCCACTGCAGGCTTCGCCCGTAGAGCGCCTGTTCGATCGGCAGCCCCAGCCACCGCACCGACCCGCCGCCGAGCTCGACCACGCCCGCATCCCAGCAATGGTCCCGCCAGCGAAAAACGACCATGCGGCGCCCGTCTGGCGAAAATGGCCCGGCCAGATAGCCTGCATTGGCCTCCGCCTCGAAAAGCGGCTTGGCGGCGCCGTCGCCCGCCAGCTCTGCGACCATCAGCCGGCCGAGGCTGGCCGCGGCGGTTTCGAAATCGAAGCTCGGCGCCTGGTCGTAAGGCCGCTGCGTCTCGATGACGACCCACCGGCCACCGGGCGAGAGCGCCGACTGGCCAAGCTCCTCGAGCGACAGCAAACGGTCCAGAGTCAGAGGCTTGGCCCCAGCCGCGGACGCGACCAGGGCCAGCCAGGCCGCCAGCAGGCGGCCCAGCCACGAAGATCGAAAGATCATCGTCGTCCCCCAGCTTTACCAGCGCTTGGTGAGCTGGAGCGCGACGAAGCGGCCGAGCGGATCGGCGTTGGCCGGATCGTAGCCGACACCTTGCGGCGAGTCGTAAAACGGCGGATCCGCGCCGAGGAGGTTCTGGACCGAAAGCGCCATCGCCAGACCGCCCAGCAGTCCATCGCGCTCCGGTCGCCAGGCCAGTTGGGCGTCCAGCGTAGTCCAGCTGTCGATCGCCACGCCCTGGGCAGTGGCGTAGTCATCGACATAGTTCACGGCGGCGCTCGCCGCCCAGGGACCACGCGACCAGGTTGCCGAGGTCCTGGCCCGCAGATCAACCGGCTGACCGGCCTGATCGAGATAGGACACCCACTTGGTCGTCGGCGTCAGCTGGCGCTCATAGTCGATCAGGTAGGTGAGGTCGGCCGACAGATCCACCCGCCCGCCCAGGGCCTCCAGGCGATGTCGCGCCGACAGATCCAGCCCCTGGATACGCAGGCCGCCGGTGTTGACGTTACGCCCGTCGACGATGGCCGTGTAGGCGTTGGTCGGGTAGAGGCCGGCGCTGGTGGTCGTCGCCAGGAGCGCCGATAGCTTGGCCTGGTCGGCGGCGTTGTTGGGGTCGAGCGTCTGGACGAACGGCGCATAGGCCGCGTTGCCCAGCACGTTGTAGATGTCGTCATAGACGGGGGTGCCGATCTTGTCGGTGAAGTCGGTGTCGAACCAGGTCAGCGAAAGCTTCAGACCCGGCCAGCGCTTGGAGGCGTAGTCGACGCCCGCCGTCCAGGACTTGGCCTCCTCGGGCTTCAGGTTCGGGTTGCCGCCGTAACGCAGCAGAACGAGTTTGGTCGTGCTCCCCGACTGTAGGAAGGCCGCGCCGGCGTCCTGAGGCTCGAACACCTCCGGCAGGGACGGCGCCCTGAACGACGTCCCGTAGGTCGCACGGAAGATGACGGCGCCGCTGGGCGCCCAGACGACCCCGATCTTCGGATTGCGGGTCTCGCCGACGTCGTCGTAGCGTTCGACGCGCGCGGCCAGCGACAGCTCCAGCCGGCGGACGCCGGGCAGTGCGTTGTCGGGCCCGACCAGCGGCGCCCGCAGCTCAGCGAACCCGGCCGCGACCGTGCGCCGGAAGGGACCGGTTATCGTCTTGGTCGGGGTCGCACGCGAGGTCATCGAGATCGTGCGGGTCTGGAAATCCTCCGTCCGCACCTGAGCTCCAACCGCCAGCTTCATCGGCCCGCCAGGCAAGGCCATCACCACCCCGTCGGCCTGGGCGTTCACCGTCTTGATCTGGCTGGCGTAGCGCGTCCGGATATAGCCGCCCGATATGAAGTCGAGCACCGCCTGACTGTTGGCCGCTCCATCGCCATAGGGATTGAAATAGCCGTCACGCGCGGCGCTGTAGCTGGTGGCCGGATCGTCGGCGATGCTGCCGAGGGCCTCGCTGAGGAACCGCGTGTTGAGGCGATTTGTGTTGGCGCGCCGACTGACCTCCTCGGCATAGGCGCCATAAAAGCTCGCCCGCCAGGTCCGGCCGATGTCGATGTCCGCGCCCACCGACAGAGCCAGGCTGTCGGACTTGCCGCGCGACCGGAGCGGTCCCAACTCGTCGGTGAAGGAGTAGGCGATGACGTTCGACGCCGCACCGTTGGGCGAGACGAAGTAAGGGTTGGCGCTGGTGACGGTGAGGTTGGCCACCGAGCCAGGCAGCGCGTAGGCGTAGGACCGCCGACCGATCCGCGCATCCGCGCTGACCTCGAAGTTCGGGGCCAAGGCCTGGCTGATGGCGAGGTAGACGGTGTCGCGCCTCTGCTCAGGCAGGATGTCGGTCTGGTCGCGCTGGTTTTCCAGGTTCACGACACCGGCCTGGAAGCTGCTCGCGGTCAGCCCAACGCCCGATTGGCCAGGCGGAATCGCCCAGGTCGGCACATAGGCGGCGGACGCCGAGTTGAACACCAACACGTTGCCAGGGCGGCTGTAGAAGAGGCGGCGGTCGGTTCCGCCAAGGCTGCGCAGATCCGCGGTGGCGGCGAAGTCGCGCTCTGCGCTGGCGAGGCTGTCGCGGTGATAGTGCTCGTAGCTGGCCAGCACATGGCCGCCGCTCCAGGTCGCGCCCAGTGTCTGCGCGGCCAATCGCTCCAGTGCGCCCCCGCCTTCGGCCACACCAACCCGCGCCCGGGTCTCCGCGCCGCTGAAGTCCTTGCGCAGGATGACGTTGACGACGCCGCCGACCGCGTCGGAACCATAGATCGCCGACGCCCCGTCGAGGAGCACCTCGACGCGGTCGACCGCCGCGGTCGGCAGGCCGGACACGTCGGCGAAGTCGCCCTTCAGCCCCGAGCCCGCCATCCGCCGGCCATTGACCAGCACCAGGGTCGCTGACGCACCCAGCCCGCGCAGGTTCACGCCGGTCGCGACCGAGGCGTTTCCGCCCGTCGTGTCGCTGTTGGTCAAGCTGGTATCGCCCGAATTGGCCCCGCCGAACGCCTGTGGCAGCTCGGTCAGCATGTCGGCGATCGTCGCCCGGCCCGATCGGTCGAGGTCGTCACGGCTCATAGTCACCACGGGCGAAGCCCCGACCGACTGTCCGCGGATCAACGATCCGGTTACCACCACCTCGGCGACTTCGGTGGGCGCCGGTGCGACCGGCTCCAGCAGCGGCGAGATCGGATCTTCGAGCGGGGAGCTGTAGATCACCGGGATGGCGAAGCGCTTGAGGACCATCGCGCCACCACCCGTGTGCCGCAACTCCACGGGCACGTTGGCCAGGAGCTTGGCGATCGCCGCCTCGGGCGTCAGCCTCGCCTTCAGCCCGCCCGAGCGCAGGCCGGCGACCACGTCCTGGGAGTATGCCACGGGCCGGCCGCTCTGCTTGCCAAACGCGATCAACGCCGCATCGAGGGTGCCAGCGGGAATGTCGAAGTCGATGACCTGCGCTTCAGCGGCTTGAACGGCCGGCGCAGCGATGATGGTGGCGGGCGCCAGGAGCACCCAGGCCGCGAGCCCAGACAGCAGGCGAAAGCGAGACGAGGTGTTACGCACGAAGAAGTCCCCTCCGACGTCCCGCCGCGTCCGTCGTTGGACGGATCTTCTGTGCACGGCGCTAAACGTCGGGCCATAGACGCGGCTCACTCGCCCTTCCCCTGGCGTCGCTCGAAAAAAATCAGCTCGGCTTGTTCTCCGACTTGCGGGTGAGCCGAACGAGGCCAGGCCGAGATCTGTCGATGGCCAGGTCGTGCATCTCGGCGATCGCGCCGATGAAGGTTTCCATGTCGCCGGCGTCGAACACGCCCGACATTCGGTCTTCGGCCATCTCGCCTATATCGAGCTCGATCTTCGCCCGGTCGTATCGATTGACCTCGGCGACCGCCTCTCCGAGGGGGACCCCGCGGAAGATCAACTGGCGCCGCGTCCAACTCGTCGCGGCTTCGGTGTCGATCGACGCCACCTTCGGCGTAAGCTGCTGGGTCGAAAGACCCTGCCCCGGCGACAGCCGCCAAGTGCGCTCACCGGACTTAGCCGCCGCACGGACTTCGACCGCCCCCCGCAGCAGCGTCACCCGCGCCCCGTCCTGTTCGCGTCGAACATCGAAGCGCGTCCCCAAGGCCGTGATCGAGGTGTCGCCGGCGACGACGACAAACGGCCGCGCCGGATCGTGGGCGACATCAAACATGGCCTGCCCACGGACCAGGCGCAGCTCCCGGCGCTTGCCGGAGATGGCGACGGTGACCTTGCTGGCGGTGTCCAGCATCAGGGTCGAACCGTCCGACAACTGCAGGGTCCGCTGCTCGCCGACCTCGGTGGTGTAGCCGCGTGGTGCGGTGGCAAGATACCCGCCGCCCAGGAGGATCGCCGCGCCGGTGAGGCCTAACATGGCGCCGAGCGCGGGCTTGATGCTCCAGCCAGGGCGGCGCCCCGCACGGGGTTCGCTCCGCTTCAGGGCGTCTTCGACGCTCGCCTTGATCTCGGGATGACCAGCGACGGCGCCGCTCTTGCGCCAAAAAGCGTCGACCTCGTCGTAGGCCTCCTTGTGACCCGGCTTCTTGCGCCAGATGCGAAACGCCTCAAGGTCAGCGGCGGCGACATGTCGCTTCTTCAGCCGCGCAAACCAGTCGGCCGCCTCTTCGCGAGCTTGGCTTGTCGGGACGATCGAAAGACTCATGATCGGCTTCTTCCGCTCAGTCCTGCACAGGCTTCACACAATGGGCGATGGCCCTGCTCAAGCGCCATTCCACCGACTTGATCGTTAAACCACAGCGTGTGGCGATTTCTTCATAGGTCATTCCATGGAAGCGGCTCAAGACGAAGACGTCACGATACTGCTCCGGCATCGACAATATCATCTCCTTGATCAGGAGATCCGAGAGCGCATCGCCGCCAACGGCGCAGTCAGGCGCCGGCGCGCTCTGCTCCACATGGCGGCCGCGCACGGCGCGTCGGCGCAGCAGGTCCTTGGCGAGGTTGGAGGCAATGCGCATCAGCAGCGCCTGCGGGCTGCGAATGCGTCCAGCCGCATGAGGGGCCAGACGGGCGTAGGTTTCCTGCACCACATCGTCGGCCTCGGCGCCGAGCCTTCCCCCAAACTGCTTGCGAACCATGGCCCCCAGCCAAGGGGCGTGGCGCCGGTAGAGTTCATCAAGGGTCGCGCCCTCTTCACCATCGTCGGGGCGCGTGGCAGCGCGCTGCAGGTTCCGGTTCATCGACCGCTCCGTCATCGACAGGGGCGATCGGAAACCCGCAAGCAATCGAGGCCGGGCAGCCGCAATGTGGCCGCGTCGGCGCGCGCCCGGAATTGGGCGTTGGCGCCTGGCGGCGCTCGCCAGGCGTTATGTCTCGTTGGCATCGCAAGGGGTTTCCACACCCCACCCGCGCTTGCAGCGCCGGCCCTGGAATCCTGAATCAATCGGGGCGGCTAGGCAAGTCGGCGATCGACGTTTGGTGGAGAAAGGGGGCGGGCGTTGGAAACCTAGCGATGAGAAAGGCCCACCAGTTTCAGCCCTGGCCGCCGCCGATAACCCCCGGCTCAAGACCAGCGCCTATAGGGCGGCGCCCGCGGGTAGAAGTCGTAGTGTGGTTGCATCCGATCGACAATGCAGTGCCCACGACGCCAATCCAAAAGTCGGGCTCAGCGCCTCCGATGGGGAAAGGCCCATCAGAGCCGCGCGTTGACACTACCGCTTAGGCCGGGGAGCGATGCCGCCGCGGCGTTTGATACGCGCGGCAACTCGGAAGATGTCCGGAACATTGACCTTTTCGGCAGAGCGACGCTCTATAACCGCAAGATCAATCAAGGCAGCAAGCAGAGCCTTCTCTGGTACGGTCGCGAACTCTGGGGCATCGAGTTGGATAGGGGCTGCCGGGCGGGCATCATTCGTATGGGAAACAATCAGGTCCACCGTTCCCGCCGCCCGCCAAAGTTCCGTAACATCACTTTCAGCACATGGCACAGTAAGGCCGCTAAGTGCATTGAGCGCGTCGTCTACCCACGGATGATCCTCGCGCAACTCTTCTAGGCGCGTATCAGACGCCTTGAGAACACCAGCATTGATGCCGACGTGATCAATCGCGGTCTCGATCGCGCTGCTCGAGCGATCAGCCGCTTCCTTCAGCGCGATAAGGAAGCTGCGAAGACTCGTCTCACCATGCGCATCAGCCAGGTGCTTGGGCATCCACGTGTACGTCCGGCCACGCTTCTTGTTCGTCCCCATGAACTCGCCCGCAATTGTAGCGAACAAGGCTTCTTGGTGGCTGGGTGAGACCTTAATAAGCTCGGGAAGGTCGGACTTGCTCAGATCTAGTTGAAGCTGAAGCTCTTTACCGAGCTGCGCAAGAACCGGGCGTGCAGAATTATCGCGCCAGATCCGTGTGAACAGCACCCCATAAAGATCTTCTGGCTCCCAAGTCAAGGCAACGGCCGCGGTGCGAAGCTTAGAAAAATCGGCAAATGTCTTGCGGCGCATGTCTTCAAACTGATCATGCCGCATAAACATCTTGATACGGATCGCCTTACGAGCGCTCATTTCCAACGCCAGCCGGGCCAACCCACGAGTGAGCGTCCGGATCGAATCCCAATCGGTCGCCAGAACATCAAGCGCGTCGAACACGATAAGCAGGATGCGCCCATCTTCGGCCTGTCGCCGATCGACTTCTAGCAAGGCGTCCTCGAATGCCTCCGGCGTCTCTTCGATCCACTTGACGCGATCATTGAACGCAGCCGGCCCGACATTTGGCGCGAGAACCTTGAGGATGACACTGCGCCAGATCGATGCCGGATCTTCGGCGATCTTCAGAGCAGCCTTCAGGGTTGACGGTGAGGGAGCGATGTTCCCGCTCCCCATCGCCCCCTCATAAAAGCCGAGTTCGACGTCGAGCTTGTCGAGACCAAGCTCCGGATAGGCTTCGCTGGCCGCCTTTCGAGCTTCAGCATCGTACAGCACGGATGCCCAAAAGCTTTTCCCAACGCCTCGACCGCCAACAACCAGCGCACGGTTGGGATCGAGCGCCTTGGCGTGGTGGGGCGGGGAGTAAATTTCCGCGACATTGGGCTTGTCGGCAGCACGGTGCGCGACCGACGGGCTCAGTGAGCGCAGTACCGAACGAATTTCTTCTTGACCGTTCACGTCGCTGAGCCCTGCAAGTCTGCGACAGTCTCAATCACCTTACGCACGAAGGGACCGAAGCTGCGATCAAAGAATTCACGGCTGAGCTGGTCGCGACGCGAACGGGGATCAAACTCAGCAAAGTCGGCATCGAATGGGATCGGCCACGCGTAGTGCGGCGCGGCATCGTCATCGACATCGAAATTGAAGCCGTCCAAGTCGGACGGCCCGGCCTCATCATAGAGAAACTCGGCGAACAGATTTTGTGCCTGATCGCGAAAATGCTGGTGAGCCTCGAGGCCGCGGCCTGCCTTGGCATGTACCATCTGTAGGCCCGAACGCCAGTCCTCAGCGTGACCAGCCTCAAGAGCGTACCGGTTGAGCTGAGCGAAAAGATAGCGATAGCACTCGAACGTCTGAGGCGTGTCCACGCCAAACATCAGTACCGTTCCGCCCAGACCGACCACCGCAGCGGCCGAGCTTTCACTAAGGCCGGCGCGCGCATCGACTAGGATCACGGACGTGCGACCGCGCGCGATAATCGCTCTGACTAGAGCCTGTACCTGACGCATGAAAGAGTAGGTGTCGCCGTCAGGACCGACACGATCTATCAGCGCCCGTCCAAGCTTGGGCAGCACGTTCTGCGGACTGGCCACGCCCTGGCGCCCAACAGCTGGCATGACCTCGACCAGACCACGCCCCGCCGTCAACGGCGATGGCGCAATGCAATCTTCGAGAAAAGCACCGTCGGTCGGGTTGAGACCTTGCTCAACGAGGTAATCCAGCACGCCGAACTGCGGCAAATCTTCCGGGGGCAGCAGAATCGTTCCGATACCCGGTGCCTCAAGATCAAGGTCGATGATCATGACGTCGTGGCCCGCGTCAGACAGCGATGCGGCCGCCACAGCAAGCGCAGTCGATCGACCTACCCCCCCCTTGCAACTAAAGAAGGTGAGGACAGGAATGCCTGCATTGAACGCCAAGTTTGGGGTATTCCAATCCTGGCCAACAATGCGGCGATCCAACAACCGGATAACGGCGCTCCCACCGGCAAGCTGAATAGGCTCGGGGAGTCCTATCCCAGGCTCGTCAAGCTGTGGATCAAAGAGCTCTTCGGCCGTGGCAGAGGGACCATCGACATATCGACCAAGCAGAGCGTTAGCCGCTTGATCGAACTGCGCCCGCGCACCCACTTCTACCTCGGTCCTTAGAATGAAGGTAAGAAGGCCGCTGGCATCACGAAGGAACAGGCCTGACTCGACGACCGCTCGTCCAAGGTGCTGATCGGCAAGGCGCGCCATCGCCTCCAGGGCAGAATCAAATCGGATGTGGCTTTGCATCGTCATTGCCTGATACCCGCCGCGCCAAACGTCCTACGCGCAAGCGCTTCCCACTGCAAATACATGGCATCCGTTACTGTGCCGTTGGCCGAATATCGATCGGAAACGCTATAGTCGTGGAAGAAGGCCGCCTGAGTTTGCAGTAACAGCGTTCTCAATCCTGCGGTTTTCGTGTTGCGTGAACTCAAACGCCGCAGCATTGCCCCCGCGATATCAGGAAGATGAAGCCGGGGGTTCTCGCGCTGGGGCTCATGCAATTCAAACGCATGCTTTAGCGCACACTCTGCCGCGAAGCCAATCAGGTGACCAGCATTGTCGAAGCGCTGGCTCGCCGCGAGGGTCTTGGCGTCAGCGTAGTGGCGCTTGGCGGCCTCGCTATAGGCTTCAGGCATATGAAAACTCAGGTTCGACCGACTCGCTATCCTAGCAGTAGAGTCGATCACGGCCGAACGGAACTCAAGCTTGGCCTATTGGGGTGTCACCAGCAGCTCGCCTCGTCGTACGCGAGCACGGCAGCAGACCCGACCAGCGGCCTGACCCCATCGGCAAGCGGTTAGTAAATGCACCCACTAGGCCGCCAATCGCTTCAACTCCATAATCCGTTCTTGCGCAATCATCTCGACGATCTGCTTCAACGCCTCGACCCGACCTACAAGCCAGTCGAGATGATCGGTCGATATCTCATAGGACTTGGAGTAGCGCGCCTCCACATAGGCCCGACGGATCAGATCGAAGCCCTGGCGTTCGAATTTGTTGGATCCCGGCCAGATGCCAACCAACCGCGTGTCCATTGCTTCAGCGCGATCTCGCAGCAGGTTCAGACGATGGGTCTTCGCGCTGTAGAGCGTGAGAACCAAGACGAGGCCGTGATAAAATCGTTCTGCGGCTTGATGCAGCTCGAAAGCTGCCTTTTTCGACCATCTCGGCCCTTTCGCGATGTGATCCCGACCGGTCTCCAAAAACTGGTCCGCACTCTCGAACCACTCATCGAAGTAGCCCTTAGTCTCCGCATAGGCGTCCTGGGCTGACAGCGATCCCGGAAGGTTAAATGAGAATTCGTCTTCACAGAAAAGCTCGATCCCGTCTTTCAGGATGTCAGTAAAGAAGTAGCGGCCGAGGCGCAGCTGCTCGTTCACGTCATCAAGGCTATGGACGATGAAGCTAGGCTGGGTCCGCAGACGTTCGCCCGAGGCGAGTTCGCGCAGCAGGACCTCGTCGGACTTGCCCCAGAACTCCTGGAGGTCGGTCAGATCCTCGTGGTTGACGACGAGCAGCAGGTCGTAATCCGAGAAGTATCGTCCCTTGGGGTCTTCCACCCAGTCGCCGCGCGCATAGCTGCCGAACAGGATGATCTTCAAAAGCTTGCCGTCGCGGTAGCGCGGCATCGTCCGCCGGCTCAAGGCGTCCGCGAACCCCTGGCGCAGCACCTCGACGACGAGATCCAGTTCCTTGCGCTTGCCGGCCGGCAGATGGTCCAGGGAGGTCTTCATCGGTCCTTTCATCCTCCGCAACGCGAGGGCGGCGCACCGAGTCTAGGGACTGGAGCGGGCTCAGGGAAGCCGCCCGACGCGTTCATCCCCTAGCACGCCACCTCTAGCTGCGATGAGTCTGCAGATATTGAGCGTATATTCGCAGTATAGAGTGGATGCGCGCTGCTATGCGCTGTTGCATCGGGCTCCAGGCCGCCTTGGCGCGGCGCCGATACGGTTTCATGCCCGCGCCGCCCTACACGCCTGATGTCGTCGAGACGGGCCGCGCCAGCTTACGGGCTGGGGTCGGACTGCACCATCTGCGTTACGTCCTGGCGGCCGCGGAGATGAGGGGTTTTCGTCGCGCAGCCCGAGCGTTGGGCGTTCAGCAGTCGGCCCTGTCTCGGCGTATCCAGGAACTGGAGGCCAGACTCGGCGCCCAGATCTTCGAACGGACGCCGCAGGGCGTGCGCCTCACCGACGCCGGCGACCGCTTCGTGTGCACGGCGCGCGAGGCGGTGATCGATCTGGACTTGGCGGTGGAAACAGCCGTCGACGTCGGTCGCGAGCAAGCAGAGACCCTGCGCCTAGGCGTGCTCGGCGGCTTTGGTGGCGGCCCCCTCCACGAGATCCTGCGTAGCCTGATGACGCGGGCGCCGGGGCTTCGCCTCGATCTCATCGAGGGCGATGCGGCCTCGCTCTCGGCTAACCTCCTGTCGGGCCGGCTGGACCTGGCGCTGCTTGTTCGCCCCCCGGCCAGGCTTTCCGTATTTCCGGCTTGGCGCGAACACGTCTTTGCGGCCGTACCGATCAACGATCCGTTGGCCGACCGCCGCACCGTCACCTGGGCGGACTTTTCAGATCGCCGGCTGCTGACGCCGGCGGCCATCGCCGCCGAGATCGGCGCGCTCTGCCGGCGCCGCGCCTCCGATGCCCCAGCGCCTGTATCGGCCGGCGCCGGAGCAGCCGCCCGTCTGGTCGCGCTGGGTCAGGGTTGCGCCCTGATCAACGAGGGGTCCGTTGTCCCCGTCACCGGCGTCGTCTACCGGCCGATCGCCAGGACGTTCCTCGATCTGAAGGCCGTCGTCGGCCGAAGACCCGAAAAGCCGGCGCTCAGGCCCTTGCTGTCGCTTCTGACCCAAGCGGCCTAACGCACACCATCGAAAACGATGTCGCGCGTCACCAGGATGGTGATCGGCAGGCCGGCGCGAAGGGTAAGCGTCGGCTGCACATCCAACTGCCGGCGGACGACTTGCTGGCCCGCCTGATTGAAGGTGTCTTGGGCGCCCCGGCGGAGCGCCCGGGCGACGCCGCCTTCATCGTCAGCGCCCAGCTCGGCGGCGACGCCAAGGGTGCTCGACAGGAGCGCCGCCTTGGCCATCGAGCTCCAATGGGCCTCGACCTTGTCGGAGGCCCCCGAGCGACCTGCGGCATCGCCGCCGATCAGGCGGTCGAGCTCCAACGATCGTCCGTCTGGGAAGACGACTCGGTCCCAGGCCAGGAGCAACCGCCGCTGACCAAAGCTCACCTGGGAGTCGTAGGTCCCGAACAGGCGCGATCCCTGTGGAATGAGAACGGTGCGCCCGGTGAGGCTGTCATAGACGTGCCGCGTGACCTGAGCCGAGATCGGTCCGGGCAGGTCCGAGCTTACGGCCGTGACCAGGGCCGCGGTAATCACCGTCTGGGCCTGAAGGACCAGGCGGCCAGCACGAGGCTGAGGCGTGTGGGCGCTGATCGTCGGCGTCCGGCTCGCCTGCAGGAAGGCGCGCTTCTGCGCCTGGTCGCCGCCCGACGCCTGGATCGGCGGGAGCTCAGCAGGCAGGTTCCCCGACACCGCAACCGGCAGCGGATCTGGCAACGCCGGCGGCGCGCGGGGCGGTTCAGCGCTGCTACGTTCCCGCCCTGCATTCGGCAGGAAGACCCCACTGGCCCTGGCCGCCTCGAGCGCCGCGCGCCGAGCCTGGACTTCAGGCGAACTCGCAACCGCCGACGACGGTGCAGCGGTTGGGGAGGTCCGGTTCTGGGCGGCCAGGATGGGACCGCCAAGGTCGCCCGGCAGTGGGGGGCCAAGGCGCGGCACGTCGCTGTAGGTCTTGGGACCTTCGGCCATCATCGACAGCGGCGGCTTGGTGTCAGCAATCTCCGCCGGTTTGACCGGTTTGGGGGCCTTGGGCTGCAGGGCCATGGCCAGGGCCGCGCCGACACCGAGCGCGCCCAGTCCCGCGGCGGTCAGCACCACGGGGCGAGACAGGCGAGCGACCTTCGGTGCAGCGGCTCGCAGCTTGACGATCTCCTCGGGCGCCTTGCCCTGCCCGCTCATCGGCCGACGCCCGAGGCGCGCTCGATCCGCACCCGTCGGGCCTTACGCTTGTCGCCCAGCCTCAGCTCGGCCCTGTCGAACAGACGATCGACAATGATCCGGCGGCCGTCGAGGCGGTAGTTCACCAGCTCGGCGCGACCGGTGTCGTCGACCAGGAACAGCGGCGGCAGGTCGCCGGTGATGACCGTACCGGAGAACACCAGGACGACCTGCCGACCATCGTCGAACACCTGCTGGGGACGCCAGGCCACCTTGTCCCCGCTGACCTGGTAATCGAAATTGAGGGCCGCGAAGCTGGGGGCGAGCGCTGCTTGAGGCGCGACCGGCGCGCCTTGAGGGAGCGCAGGAGTGGTTTCAGCTGTCGCGGCCTTGGCCCGCTTCAGCGCGATCAGGGCGTCCTGCGGATAGGACCAGGCCACCGAGGCCATGTAGGTGGCCGCGCTCGCCCGTAGCTCGAGATAGTAGGTGCGGCGGTTGGTGTTGATCACCAGGTTTGTGGCCAGGCCAGGCAAGGTCGGCTTGACCAGGACGTGAACCCGGCGATGTTCGCCCTCCCCGCTCTCGGTGTCACCGATCACCCAGCGCGCCGTGTCGCCGGCGGCGATCGGCCCCGCCCCTGCCAGCGTCTCTCCGGCCTCGAGCACCAGGTCGGTGACGCGCCCTGGCGCGGCATAGACCTGATAGAGCCCGCCCTCCGTCCAGGCGTAGCGCTGAACCGCGCCCTGGAAGGTCGAGGCCTGCGGTTGGACGCGGGCGGCGGCGTTGGCGTTGGCGACCGCTCGACTGGGGGCCGCCTTCGGCGTGCTCGGCGCGGCCTGCGCCGTCCCGGCGGCCGCAAGCATCGCCGCGGCGAGGATGGAAACTCGGCAGCCAGTCATCAGCCCATCTCCTTGGACCAGTCGATCGCGTCGACGAACACCCCCAGCGGGTTCTTCTTGAGCTCGTCGACACGCCGGGTCGGGCGCTCGACCAGCGTGATGATCGCCGACCACCGCTCGGTCCCGATCAGGGCGCCGTCCTGGTAGCGGCGCTCGATCCAGGCCAGGCGGAAGCTGGAGGGCGAGGCGCGCAGGACGGTGACGACTTCGATCGAAACCTGCTCCTTGCCCACCCGCAGGAAAGGATCGGCGCCCTGGGCGTAGGCGCTAAGCACCCGCGCGCCCTTGGGGCTGGTGAAGTCGTAGGCCCGCAGCCAGTTTTGCCGGACCACGATCGGATCGGCCGACACCGAGCGAACCTCCTCGACAAAGCGGCCCAGGCGCGCGGCGATCATCGGATCGGTCGGCCGATAGTCCACGCTGGCCGGCGCCACCACCCTGGCCTCTCCGAAGCGGTCGACCTCGACGACCCAGGGCACGACCTGGCCACGGACGCCCTGCCAGACCAGGGCGCCGGAAAGCGCGATGATCGACAGCCCCTGCACAAGGGCCAGGCGCCAAGCGCGTCGCCCCGAGACCGCCACCGCTCCGATGCGGTCGTCCCAGGCTTGCCTCGCCCTGCGATAGGGAGTGTCCAGTTCAGGCGTCTGGCCGTAGCGGACGCCGGGTCTATTGAACATCATCACGATCCTTCCGAGAGATCGACAGAAGCGCCCGCGCCGCTGCCGCACGACGAAGCCGCGTGACCCGCCGCGGACGCGCCGTGCGCGATGGTCTGGCCTTGCTTCATGCGGCGGGCCCACTGCGGCTGGGCCTGACCGCCGCCCTGGGGCGGTGGCGGCGCTTCACCCGGATCAGCCTGACGGCGGCGTGCGCCTTCGAAGCTCTGGCCAAGGCTCTGAGCCATCCGGCGCAACGGACTGGCGGCCGCCCCGCCGGCCGCCTTGGCGACGCCCATTGCGCCGCCGGCCTGAGCCGCGCCCGTCGCACCACCGGCCAGGGCGGCAGCGCCCCGCGCTGCGCCGGCGAGAAGCCCTGCGCCGCCACCAACGGCCATGCCGGCTAACGCCCCGCCCGCGACCATCACGCCGCCGGCCGCGGCGGCCGTGCCGACGGCCGCGCCGGCCGAGAGCTGGGGACCGCCGGAGATCAGGCCACTGGCGATCCCCGGCGCGAATAGGCCAAGGCCCAGCAGACAGAGCGAGGCCAGGACGACCGACAGCGCCTCTTCGATGGTCGGCTCGCTACCGGCGAAACCTGCGGTGAACTGCTCGAACAAGGTCGAGCCGATGCCCGTGACCACCGCCAGCACCATGACCTTCACGCCCGAGGCCACCACCGCGCCGAGCACTCGCTCGGCCAGGAACGCCGTCTTGCCAAAGAGGCCCCAGGGCGCGAGCACAAACCCGCACAGGGTCGTCAGCTTGAATTCGATCAAGGTGACGAACAGCTGCACGGCCAGCACGAAGAAGCTCAGGATCACGACCAGCCAGGCGATCAGCAGCACCACGATCTGGATGAAGTTCTCGAAGAAGGCGACGTAGCCCATCAAGCCGGAAATGCTCTCCAACAGCGGCCGGCCCGCCTCGATGCCGGCCTGGGCCACCCGGCCGGGGCGCATAAGATCGTCGATCGAGAACCCCGCGCCCGTAGCCTTCACTCCAAGTCCCGCGAAGCTCTCGAAAATGATCCTGGCCAAGCCGTTCCAGTTGCCGATCAGATAGGCGAAGGCGCCGATGAAGAGGGTCTTGCGGATCAGGCGGGCGATGACGTCTTCGCTCTCGCCCAGGCTCCAGAAGAGCGCCGCCAGAGTGACGTCGATGACGATGAGGGTGGTGGCGATGAACGCCACCTCCCCGCCGAGCAACCCGAAGCCGGAGTCGATGTAGCGCGTGAAGACGCCCAGGAAGCGGTCGATGACACCCGTGCCCTCCATCTCAGCGCGCCTCCTTGGCGGCCACGCCGAGGAACCGGCTGCGGGCGGCGCGCCAGGCCGCGAGACATTCGGGATCCTCCGCCCCCGCCGCGCCAAGATGCTGACACCGGGCCAGGACCGCCTTGTCGTCGGCCAGCATGGGAGCCCGCGAAGCCGTGGTCATGTTGGGTGGGGACGAGACCGGATGGCGGCTCGCCTGGATCATCGCGACGAGGATCACCAGGGTCGCAAAGCCGATCGCGCCGAGCCGGAAGAGCGCCTTGGGGCTCATGGCTGGTTGAACATCTTGGCGTCCCCGGGCTGATAGCCGGTGCCGGGCGCCAGGAAGCGCTTGAGCTGTTCCTGAGCCTGGTCCTGGGCCGCAGCGCGCTGGGCCGCCTCCAGCGTCCTGGCCCGTTCTGACGCCGCCAGTAGCGTGGTCAGATCCGACAGCTGCTGGGCCTGCAGCGCCACCAGTTGGTTGCCGGCCTGGGCCGCCTGCAGGGCGCCGCTCGCCGATTGGCTGGCTGAAACCAGTTGGTTGAGCTCGGTGCGGGCGCCGTCGAGATTGCCCACCACGCTGGCCTGCACCTTCAGGGCGTCTTGGAACGCAGCGACGCTGTTGGACCAGCGCGTCTTGGCGTCGGCGAGCAGGCCTTGGCTCGTCGCCGACGCGGTCGCCGGCCGATAGGTGGTCGTGAACGCCGCTTCGATATCGGCCACCTTCAGCGCCAGACCCTTGGCCTGGTTGATCAGGGCGCGGGTCTGCTCAAACTGGGCCTGCAGGGCCTGGATCGAGGAGTACGGCAGGCTCGTCAGATTGCGCGCCTCGTTGAGCAGCGATTGGGCCTGGTTCTGCAGCGCGGTGATCTGCTGGTTGATCTGCTGGAGCGTGCGGCTGGCCGTCAGCAGGTTCTGGGCATAGTTCGACGGGTCGAACACAGTCAGCTGGGCCAGCGCCGGCGCGGGGATCAGCAAAGCCGTGGCGGTCAGCAGAAGGCGGCGACGGACAAGGTCGTTGATCATGACAGAAGCTCCGGAGGAAGGTCTGCGAGAAGGTCGGCGGCCCAGGCCAGATCGCGATCGCGCAACCAGGCGGCCGCGAACCCTTCGTCCCCAGCCTCGGCCAGGACGCGGGTGATCGACGCCTGGTCGGCTTTCGAGGAAGCGGCGCTGAACGCCAGGGCGACCTCCCCCAACCCCAGATCGAAGAGGCGCTCGCCGGCCGGCGACTGGCAGTAGTAGTCGCGCTTGGCCGTGGCGCGGGCGATCAACTCGACCTGGCGGGCGTTGAGGCCGAAGCTCTCGTAAATGGTCGCGATCTGAGGCTCGAGCGCGCGGGCGTTGGGCAGGAAGATCCGCGTCGGGCAGCTTTCGATGATCGCAGGCGCGATGGCGCTGTCCTTGATGTCGGCCAGCGACTGGGTGGCGAAGACCACGCTGGCGTTCTTCTTGCGCAGCGTCTTCAGCCATTCGCGGATTTGGCCGGCGAACCCCGGATCGTCGAGAGCCAGCCACCCTTCGTCGATGATCACCAGGGTCGGCCGCCCATCGAGACGCCCTTCGATCCTGTGAAAGAGATAAGCCAGCACCGCCGCGGCCCCCGCGCCGCCGACCAGGCCTTCAGTCTCGAAGGCCTCGATCGCGGCCGCCTGTAGGCTTTCGGCTTCGGCGTCGAGCAGGCGCCCAGCCGCCCCGCCGACACAGTAGGGCCCCAGCGCCAACTTCAACGAGGCGTCCTGCAGCAAGGCGGCCAGGCCGCTGAGCGTACGCTGCTCGACGGGCGCGGTGGCCAGAGCGCCTAGCGCCGACCAGAGCCGATCTCGGCCCTCGGCGCCGAGCGAAGCGCTTTCCTCTCGCAAAATCGCGCCGAGCCAGATCGCAGCCCAGGCGCGCTCGGCCGGCTCGTCGATCCTGGCCAGGGGCTGCAGCGACGGCGTCTCCTGCCCGCCAAGATCATGGAAGCGCCCGCCCATCGCCAGGGTCGCCGCGCGAATGGAACCCCCGAAATCAAAGCCGAAGATCTGGGCGTCGGCATAACGGCGAAACGACAACGCCATCATCGCCAAAAGCACGGACTTGCCAGCGCCGGTGGGGCCGACCACCAGGCAGTGTCCGACATCGCCGAAGTGCAGGGAGAACCGGAATGGCGTCGATCCGTCGGTCCTGGCCCGCAGCAATGGTGGCGCTGCAAGGTGAGCATCCTCGTCCGGGCCCGCCCATACCGCCGAAAGCGGCGCCATGTGAGCCAGGTTCAACGTCGAGATCGGCGGCTGGCGGACATTGGCGAACACCTGGCCCGGCAGGCTTCCCAGCCACGCCTCGACCGCGTTGACCGTCTCGCTGATGACCGTGAAGTCCCGCCCCTGGATGGTCTTTTCGACCAAGCGCATCTTCTCGACCGCCACACGCGGGTCGGGGTCCCACACCGTCACGGTGGCCGTGACGAGGGCCTGGCCAACGTCGTCGGCGCCGAGGTCCTGCAGCGCCGCGTCGGCGTCGGCCGCCTTGTTGGCCGCATCGGTGTCGACCAGGGCGGAAGCCTCGTTGGTCATCACCTCCTTGAGGAGGGAGGCGACCGACTTGCGCTTGGCGAACCACTGGCGTCGGATCTTCGACAGCAGGCGCACCGCATCGACCTTGTCGAGCATCAGGGCCCGGGTGCACCAACGATAGGGAAAGGCCAGCCGGTTGAGCTCATCGAGGACGCCGGGGAAGGTCGCGCTCGGGAAACCGATGATGGTCAAGGTGCGTAAGTGCTGGTCGCCGAGCCTGGGTTCCAGGCCGCCAACCAACGGCTCGGTCGCCAGCAGGACATCAAGGTGCATCGGCGTTTCAGGAACACGAACCGACTGCCGCGCCGTGCTCACCGCGCCATGGAGGAACGAGAGCGTCTGAGTGTCGTCCAGCCACTCGGCCAGCGGCATGAACGGATCCAAGAGCTGGAGCACTCGATCGGTTCGCTGGATGAAGCTCTGCACCTGTTCCCAGGCGTCAAGGCCTCTGCCCGACCGCCCCTCAACCATCAGCGCCCCGAACCTCGCCTGGTCCTCGGCGGGCGGAAGCCAGACGAAGGTCAGGAAGTAGCGGCTCTCGAAGCAACTGCCGGCTTCAGCGAACTGTTCTCGGCGTTCCAGGTCGACCAGCGCCGAGGCCCGATCGGGAAAGCGGCTCGAGGGGTAGTCCGCCGACGGATCACGCCGAGCCTCGACGAACAGCGCCCAGCCCGAACCAAGACGGCGCAGGGCGTTGTTGAGCCGGCCGGCGGTCGAGGTCACCTCCGCGGCCGTGGCGCTGTCGAGGTCGGGACCGCGAAATCGCGCGGTCCTCTGCAGGCTGCCATCCTTATTGAGGACCACGCCTTCAGCGACCAGCGCCGCCCAGGGAAGATAGTCGGCCAGCTTGGCGCCGGCGTCGCCGTAGGAGCGTAAGGCCATCATCGGTCAGGTCCGCAAATAGGTCGGGTAGCGCAGATGCCGGCGCCCGACCTCGACGAACTGGGGATCATGGCGCGCGCCCCAGGCCGCCAGCGCGTGGCCTACCAGCCAAAGCAGGAGCCCGAGCAGCCACAGCCGAAGCCCAAGCCCGATCGCCGCGGCCAGGGTGGCGTTGGCGATGGCCACCGTGCGCGGCGCCCCGCCCAGGAGCATCGGCTCGACGAGCGCCCGACGGACCACCGCGTAGTAGCCGGCCGGCAGATCCCCGCCCCTCACAGGACCAGCGCTCCACCGCCGAACGAGAAGAACGACAGGAAGAAGCTGGACGCGGCGAAGGCGATCGACAGGCCGAACACGATCTGGATCAGCCGGCGAAAGCCCCCCGAGGTCTCGCCGAAAGCCAGCGACAGACCGGTCACGATGATCACGATCACCGCCACGATCTTGGCCACCGGCCCCTCGATCGATTCCAAGATCGACTGCAGCGGCGCTTCCCACGGCATCGACGAGCCCGCCGCCCCTGCCGGCGCCGCATAGATCAGGCCCATGACCGTAACGCCCGCCGCGCCGAAGCGATCGAGCGTGGTCTCAGCCAGCAGCCGGCGCTTGCGGCGCGCGGCCGCATTCGACGAGGTCATTGGTCGTCTCCTAGGGGGGAAAGCTGGTAGGCGCCGGCCTCGAAGCCCGACACCGCGCAGAGCTCTGTCAGGCGCCTGACGCCGTCCTGGCGCGAGAGCACGGCAATGACGTCGATGGTCTCGGCAATCAGCTCGCGCGGGGCCTGGCTCACCGTCTCCTGGATCAGTTGCTCCAGCCGCCGCAGGGCGCCGAGGGCAGTGCCCGCATGGAGGGTGGCCACTCCGCCGGGATGACCTGTGCCCCAGGCCTTGACCAGATCGAGCGCCTCAGCCCCGCGAACCTCGCCGACGATGATCCGGTCGGGTCGCAGGCGCAGCGTCGAGCGCAGAAGATCGCGCAGCGAGGCGACCCCCTCCTTGCTGCGCAAGGCCACGGTGTTGGCCGCCGGGCACTTCAGCTCGACGGTGTCCTCGATCAGCACGACGCGCTCGTCGCGACCGGAAAGCTCGCCCAGCACGGCGTTGGTCAGGGTGGTCTTGCCGCTTGAGGCGCCGCCGGCCACCAGGATGTTGCGGCGTTGGCCCAGAGCCAGGCGCAGGGCCTGCGCCTGGCCTGAGGTCATGACGCCGGCCTCCTCATACGCCGACAACGAAATCGACCGGACGGCGGGCTTGCGGATCGCGAAGGTCGGGGCGGCGACCACGGGTGGCAGCAGCCCTTCGAAGCGCTCCCCTCCGCCCGGCAGCTCCGCCGACACCCGGGGATTGCCCGCGTGCGCCTCGACGCCGACATGGTGGGCGGCCAGGCGCACGATCCGCTCGGCCTCGCTGGCGGTCATGTTTCGGCCGGTGTCCTGAACGCACCCGCCCAGCCGCTCCAGCCACAATCGGCCGTCAGGATTGAGCATGATCTCGATGACGTCGTCAGCTTCCAGCCAAGCGCAGATCAGCGGTCCCAGCGCCGTGCGCAGCATCGCGCGGCTGCGCCGGGCCGGCTCATCGGATAGGGCGTGGATCGACACAGTCGGGGCCTCCAGGCAGCGCCGACGGCGCGAGGGAGGCTGACTAAAGGGGACTGGATCTGGAGCCTTGCAACAAGGACCACCCGCCTCTCGCGGGCTGGCGTGCAAAGACAGGCGCCGGCGTGCGCGGGCGCATGCGCTCAGGATCTACGGAACTACGGACCTACGCCGATCAACAAAGAGACCGGGGTCCGAGCCGTCGATGCTGCGTCAGGCATCCGTGCTCTACGGCACAGTTTTAGGATCGCATCGACCGCTAGTCGTCGCATAAATCGAGAACTTGTCTTCTCGGATAGAGAGCGTGGATGCCATGACCGACATCGTTCCCCAGACCCCGCCGGATTGGCCAACACTCCAGGCCGGCTGGGATGAGTTCCGGCTTCGTTGGTCCAACGACGACTTCACGACCAAGGTCTTGAGCGGCGGCCTCAAGGTCGCGATGGACGCCGACAACCCGATCGGCGGCAACCTCTTCGCGGCCGCTGTGCGAGAACTTGCCGGCCACATTCTCCACACCCGCGCGCCCGATGACGCTGTACGGCAGTGCGGCTGGTTCGTGCAGGCGCGGGATACTCGGACGGTCACCCGCGCCCAGCGCGCCAGCTACATCGCCCACGCCGGACTTTATCCGAGCTATGTTGAAGGCACGCTTGGACTGGATCGCGAGGAGTATATCGACCCGCTGATCGAGGCCATGGACGCTCTAAACAAGGCCACCCACGTCAGGCCCGACACCATCGTCGCCGGCGACGCCGAGATCCGTGTCCTTGCCGATGATATCCTCATCGCTCTATCCAGCCTGATGGAGACCGTCGAGCAATGCCGCGACGCCGTCATCCAAGAGCTACACAAGTCGATCAACACGCCCGTCCTGGTTAAGCTCATGTCCGAGACCGTCGGCGCGCTGGACGAGCTCTCGACCCACACGATCGTTGAGGATACGTCGGTGGAGAATATCCAGATCGTCGATCTGGGCGTCCACCGCCTGGACCTAGCCCTCGAGGGCACCGTCTACGTCACGCTCCAGTACGGATCGGGCTCGGATTTTCGACGCGGCGACGGGGCCACCATGGAGGACCACTATCCGTTCACCGCCAATCTCGAGGTCAGCATCGGCGAAACCCTCACATTCGGCGAACCCACCGACCTGAATGTGGACAACTCAAGCTTCTACGGACTGGACCCGGACGACGACGAGATCGAAGAGGAAGCCGTCTAGATGAAGCTTGATCCGCCACCGTTCTTTATTCCTTTCGTTGAGCCTGAAGATATGGAGGAGGCGTATGCTGAGCTAGCGCGGGCAGCGCGATGTGCACCCCTTCCTCCAAGCGAACGGATCTACTCGATCACCTTCACCAATCGAGGCGAGACCTGGACGGCGACCGTCGGCAAGCAACTCACCGGTGAGAAGATCATCCGCAAAAGCGGTCGCGGCGGAGCCACCGAGCACATCCAGCACCTCTCTGACAGAGCTACGGTTCTGGCCATCTTCCCGGGCATCCCCTGGATAGTCTGGCGCGACGCTGTTCCCTCGGCTTGGGAGAACCCCTTCATGGCGGGCGAGCCCAAGTCGGTCAGGCGGTTTGGACCGCCAGCGACGACGCCCTAAGCCAGATCCTGATCGACCTGGTCGCGGGCGGCGATGTCCTGAGAGAGGCTCTGCCCCTTGGCGATGCGCCGGCCTAGCGCGGCCAGGAAGTTGTCGTAGCGCTCTCGGCCCTTGGCCTGCTGAGCGGCCAGGGCCGCCTCCGGCAGAGCCAGAGTGTTTGCCAGCCAGAAGCGGACGAACAATCCCACCGCCTCGTTGGCGATCAACGACTGCTGCTCGATGCGGTCGGCCTGCCGCGACAGCCGGTCGAGCCGGCGGCTGAGCGCCGCCTCCAACTGCTCGGCTCCATCCGGCGACAGGAAGGTCTCCAGCGCGGCCTCGACCACCATGGCCTGCGAGATCCTCTTGCGCAGGGCGTATTCGGCCAGGCGCGCGGCAAGCTGGGGGGGAAGCCTGAAGGTGTGCTTGGTCCGCATGCTCAGAGCTCCACCCCATCGTCGGGGTCCATCACGGCCTGACGGGCCACACGCCGCATCAGCCTTTGCCGGCGTTGGCGCTCGTCGACGTCGTCGCGATCGACTTGATCTTCGAACCCGAACTCGTCGATCGGCCGGTTGGGCGCCGGCGGGTCTATCGCGATCGCCAGGACCCGGGCCTCAGGCCCATCTTGACCATCGCCCGCATCGTCGATCGCGCCAGGAGATTGCAGGAGCGGCCGTGGCGGCGCAGCGGCGGCCCAGCCGTCCGCTTGTCGCCGTCCACGCCCAGGCGCGGGAGGCGGCAGTATCCGCTGGGTAAAGCGCCCATCCTCGTAGTAGCGCACCTTGCGAGCCCGCATCGGCGGGCTTCCCGCCAGCATCACCAACTCCTCGTCGGCCGGAAGCTGCATGATCTCGCCGGGCGTCAGCAGCGGTCGGGGAGACTCGGCCTTGGACACCATCAGGTGGCCAAGCCACGGCGACAGACGATGGCCCGCATAGTTGCGCATCGCCCGCTCCTCGGTCGCCGTACCTAAGGCGTCGGACACGCGCTTGGCGGTGCGCTCGTCGTTCGTGGCGAAGCATACCCGAACATGGCAGTTGTCGAGGATGGCGTTGTTGGGACCGTAGGCCCGCTCGATCTGATTGAGGGACTGGGTGATCAGGAAGGCCCGCACCCGGTAGCCGGCCATGAACGCCAAAGTGCTTTCGAGAAAGTCGAGACGGCCAAGGACGGGCAGTTCATCGAGCATCAGCAGCATGGGTTGGCGGGCCTCCACGCCCTGCAGGCTTTCGGTGAGACGGCGGACGATCTGGTTGAGCAGGAGCCGGATCAACGGCTTGGTGCGGCTGACGTCGGACGGCGGCACCACCAGGTAGAGGGCGCAGGGGCCGTCATCGACCAGATCGCTGATGCGCCAGTCGCAACGCGCGGTCACCGCCGCGACCACGGGATCCCGGTAGAGACCCAGGAACGTCATGGCGGTGGAAAGCACGCCCGAGCGCTCGTTGTCGCTCTTGTTCAGGAGCTCACGCGCCGCGCTGGCCACTACGGGGTGGGGCCCGTCCTCCTCCAGATGCGCCGTGCGCATCATCAGCGACAGCGTCTGCTCGATGGTTCGCTGCGGGTCCGATAGGAAGGTGGCCACCCCGGCCAGGGTCTTGTCGGTCTCGGCGTAGAGGACGTGCAGGATTGCGCCCACGAGCAAGGCGTGGCTGGTTTTTTCCCAATGGCTACGCTTGTCGAGCGAGCCTTCCGGATCAACCAGGATGTCTGCGATGTTCTGCACGTCGCGAACTTCGAAGTCGCCCCGTCGGACTTCCAGCAGCGGGTTGTAGGCCGACGAGGCCAGGTTGGTCGGATCGAACAGCAACACTCGACCAAGCTTGGCGCGGAAGCCGGCCGTAAGCGTCCAGTTCTCGCCCTTGATGTCGTGGATGATCGTCGATCCCGCCCAGGTCAGGAGCGTGGGGACGACAAGACCAACGCCCTTGCCTGACCTGGTCGGCGCAAAGCACAGCACGTGCTCGGCCCCGTCGTGACGCAGGTAGACGCCGTCCAGTTGCCCCAGCACCACGCCGGCCTCGCCGGTCAGGCCCGCGCTCCGGACCTCGGCGGCTCTCGCCCAGCGGGCCGAACCGAAGGTAGAGGCCGGCCCCTTGTCCTTGGCCGCCGATATCGACAGTACGACCGCCGCCGCCGCCGACAGAAGGCCTCCCGAGGCGGCCACCACGGCGCCGCGCAAGAACACCGCCGGCGCGTAGGCGTCGTAGACGAACCACCAGCCGTAGAAGGCGATCGGCAGATAGACTGGGTATCCGGCGATCACCTGCCAGGGCGATCCCAAGGCCTCCTGGTAACCAAGCTGGGCTGCGGTCCACTGCGTCGCCGTCCAGCTTGAGCCGAGCACCAGCACCACTGCGGCGAGGATGGGGAGCCAGCGGATCCTGGCGGCTGGAATGGAGCGCGTGATCGACACGCCTCCCAAGACTGCGCATTCCCCTCGGCGCGCCATAGTCTTCGACGGCCGATCGCGCCCTGGAGGGCAAAGACAGGCGATGGCGAAGGCCGCCGCACTTTGATCCCGAGGTTCGGGTGGTCTATCTGGTTAGGCGGTCGGGAAGCTCAGCGGCATGTCCAGGCGCTCGCGCTAAAACCCTGAGAGTCCTCGCAAGACTTTCCAACTTCCCGGCTCTGCTTGTCCCCGCGTCGCCAACGGTGAAGTCTGTTCCACAGTGGCCGCGCCCCCGGTCGTCAAATTCCGAATGCGCTAGACCGGCCCCAGCAAAGAGCGACCCATGCCCAAACAGAAGGACGACGACGACGTCTGGCCGATGGACGAATGGCACCGCGACATCCAGTCCGTCCTGCATGAGGCTGGCGGCCTGGAGAACGTGCCGGCCGAGGAGCTTGATCGGATCCTCGAGGCCTCTGCGAAGTCGGCGAGCAAGGGCCTGGACAAGACCCTGATGAAGGGAGCGCCAAAAATGCTCCGGCGGCGGCGCAGGACCAACGCCGGGTTCGAGAAGCGAAACCTTCGCCGCTGGAAGGCCGCCTTCGATCTGATGGAAGTGATCTGGGTGTGCTGCGAGGAGATCGGGGGCAACTTCAACCTCCACTTCCGCCCCCAGGCCTTCGAGGAGCAGGATTACGAGTTCGAGGCCCTCACCCACCTTCACGCGAGGGCGCTCCTGGTCGTCTCCGAGATGATCTGCCTGATGAAGGGCGGGTTCGCCGACGGCGCCCTCGCGCGCTGGCGCACCCTGCACGAAATCAACGTGATCATGGTGCTCATCCGCGAGCACGGAGAGGACTTGGCCGAGCGCTACCTTGCCCACCCTCACGTGCTGGCGGGCAAAGACATCACCGAAGACGAAGCGGCCGCCGATGAAGAGCTGCGCGAACTCAAAGATCGTGCAGACCACATTGTCGCTACGCTCGGCGACGCGATGAAGAACGACAACGGCTGGGCCGCGTCCCTCACCGGCAACCAGACCAAGCCCAACTTCCGCAAGTTGGAAGAACTCGCCAACCGCACCGAAGACCGCGGACTCTACAAGGACGCCTCCACGCGTATCCACGGCAATCACAAGATCCCCTGCGAACTGCTTGGGCTGTCGGAAAGCAGGCAGACCGTACTTCTTGTCGCACAAAGCAATTCGGGAATGACGGGACCGCTCACCCTAGCGGCCGCCGGCCTGGTGGAGAACACCCTGCATCTGATCAACCTGCGCCCGAACTTCGACCGCTACGCCTTCTCGGTCACGCTCATTCGTATGTCCGGGCGCATGCACAAGCTGGCCAGCGGCATCGAGGAGCGCACCCTGAAGGCCGCCCTCAAAAAGCGGCGGCGCAGGTCCCACTGATGGGCGTTTGATGGCGAACCGCCAACCGTTCAGGCCCGAGTTGAACCGCCTATCCGCGGGCCAGAATCCGCCTGTCGGATAACGGGAAAATAGACGAGTAGAAGCATCGCTATGCAAGTTGACCACTAAGTCACTTAATAAATATCCGTGGCGTCATGACCATGGATGCTCCTCCCAGTTTCCCATCCGCGCACGGCGCCGACACGCCGCGCGAGCCAATCGGCCACCACCTGCGCCTGATCTCGACCTTGACCCGCGAGATCGGCAAACAGGTCGCCGAAACCCTCGGCGTCCATGTCACCGACATCGCCGCCCTGGAGCACCTGCTGCACGAGGGCGAGGCCCAACCCAGCCAGCTCGCCGCCCACCTCAAGGTGACGACGGCCGCCGCCACCCTCGTCGTCGATCGTCTGGAACGCGCAGGTCACGTCCGCCGCGAGCGCCGAGGCAGCGACCGTCGGTCGGTGTTCGTGGTGCCCGTCGAGGCCTCGGCCGCGCGGGCCTTCGCTCAACTCTCGCCAATGCTTCAAGCGCTGGAGGGGGTGGTCTCGGCGCTGTCGTCGGACGAGCGTCAGGTGATCGAGGCCTTTCTTGGCAAGGTCGTCGCGGTCTATCGCGGCATCGCCGACCAGCCCGCCTCCATCGCGCAGGCGGGCTGACCCATGAGGTTTCCCCTCCCCCCTGCCACCCCCAGGGGTTTGCGGCCGACGACCGCAACGACCGGCTCGCCCTTCCCCCTTAGGGCGAGCCGGTGGAGCGTCTCGGTGTTGGCCATCGCCGCAGCCGGGATCACCTTGTCGGCTTGCGTCCATGCGCCCCGCCCGACACCTGACACCCGCCTGCCCGCCGCCTACGCCGCGCCCGCCGGCGCGGCCCTGCCTGCCGAGGCCCTGGACCATTGGTGGACGGGCTTTGACGATCAGCAGCTGACCCGCCTCATCGAAACCGCCCTGGCGAAAGCCCCGGACGCACGAAGCGCCCAGACCGTCCTCGACGAGGCCCGCGCCAACCGCCGCGGCCAGATCCGTCAGCTCTATATTCCCTCGACGCCGCTGAAGAGCTCGGCCAGCCGCAAGCACACCAAGATCCTCGACGCGAGCGGCGGAACGAGCCTCACCCAGGGCGGCGACACAGACACCGCCTCGACCAGCTTCGACGTCAGCTGGGAACTGGATCTCTGGGGCCGCCGCCGCGCCGCGCGCCAAGTGGTCGATAACGACTGGGCCGCCGCCCGCTTCGCCTATGAAGGCAGCCGCACCGCCCTCGCCGCCAGCGTCGCGGAGTCCTACGTCCAGGCCAAGAGCTTGGCCGTTCAACTGGACGACGCGCGCCAGGCGGCCCGCGTCAACGCCGCCCTGGCCGATCTCTCGGCTGGCAGGGCCAAGGCCGGCCTGGCCGCGACCTCCGAGGCCGACCGCGCCGAGGCCGATCAGGCCCAGAGCTTGGCCCAGGTCGAAAACCTCCAGGCCCAACTGGCCGTTGCTCGCCGCACCCTGCTGATCCTGGTCGGTCGGGGCGCCGATCCACTCGACAGCCTGCCCATCGAGCCGACTCTGGGCGCCGCCCCGGCCATCCCGTCTGGCGTCCCGGGTGAGCTCCTGGGTCGCCGACCAGACGTCCGTGAGGCGCTCGCCAGATTCTCCTCGGCAACCGGCCAGCTAGGGGTCGACGAGCTCGATCTCCTGCCGACCTTCACCCTGACGCCGGGGCTTGGCTGGTCCAAGACCGTCTCGCCCGGCTACCGCTTCCTGGGCCAGACCGGCAACACCTCGATCACTACCGGAACCTGGACCTTGGGCGGCGGCGTCTCGTTGCCGGTGCTCAACTATCCCGCTCTGCTGGCCCAGATTGACGCCCAGAGCGCCCGAACGCGCAAAGCCGCCGTCGCTTACGAGAAGGCCGTCCAGACCGCCTTTGGCGAGGCTGAGAACGCCATGGCCCAGTTGGCCGCGGCGCAGCGGCGCATCGACCTGCTCGACGCCGGCGAGGCCCGCGCTGCGCGCGCCTACGCCGCCAGCCGAACAGGCTACAGCCAAGGCCTCAGCGACCTGACCGCCACCTTGCAGGCCGAGCAGACCTGGCGCGGGGCCCGCACCGCCCTGACCAGCGCCCGTAGCGACGCCCTGCTGCAGACCATCAAAACCTACAAGGCCCTCGGCGGCGGCTGGTCGGCCGGCCTCGACGCGCCCCGGCCCTCCGCCAAGTGAGATCTGTCCCTATGAAGACCCGCCATGTGATCTCCGCCGCGATGCTGATCGCCGCGGTGGGCCTGACCGCTTGCGGCGGCAAGGAAGCTGCGCCGCGCGCGGCGCCCGCCCAGGGCCGGGCTGTCAGCCTGGGCCGCGTCGAGGTGCGGCCGCTGGGCGGCGCTTTGGTGGCCTCGGGCCAGCTGGTCTCGCGCGAGGAGGCCGTCGTCGGCTCGGAGCTCTCTGGCTATCGCGTCGCTCACCTCTTCGCCGACGAGGGCGACTGGGTGCAGGCCGGCCAGCCCCTGGCCCAGATGGACGCCACCCTCCTGAAGGCCCAGCTCGACCAGCAGGCGGCCAAGACCGCCAGGGCCCAGGCCGAGGCCGCCCGCGTCACCGAACTCGACGGCCAGGGCGTGCTCAGCCAGGAGCAGATCGACAGCCGCCGTTTCTCAGCTCGGGCCGAGGCTGCCGCGCTCGCCGAGCAGCGCACGCGCCTTGGCCGCATGAGCATCACCGCGCCTGTCTCGGGCCTTCTGCTCCAGCGCGGCGTCAAACCGGGCCAGATCGCCGCGGCCGGCGGCGACGCCTGGTTCGTCATCGCCCGCGACGGCCTTGTCGAACTGGACGCCGAGGTCAATGAAGCCGACCTCTCGGCCATCCGCGTCGGTCAACCGGCGATGGTCACCCTGCCCAGCGGCCAGACCGTCGATGGCGTGGTTCGCCTGATCAGCCCCCGCGTCGACTCTGGCACGCGCCTGGGCAAGGTGCGCGTGCGCTTGCCCGTCCGCTCTGACCTGCGGCCTGGCGGTTTCGCCCACGCCGCCTTCGGCGCGGCGGGACGCTCGGTCGCCGCGGTCCCGGAGGCTGCGATCCGCTACGAGGCCGACGGCGTGTCGATCGTCACCGTCGACGCCGCCAACCGGGCGCGGCAGGTCCCGGTCAAGGTCGGACAGAGAGGCGGCGGTTGGGTGGAGCTGGTGCAAGGCCCGCCCGCCGGCAGCCGCATCGCCCTGGGCGGCGCGGCCTTCATCGGCGACGGCGAGCTCGTCCTGCCCCCGGAAACCTCGAAGACCGATCGCCAGGTGGTGCGCTAATGGCTGCTGAGCTCCGCATCTCCGCCTGGGCGATCAAGAACCCGATCCCCGTCGCCGTCCTCTTCATCGCGCTGATGATCGCCGGCATTGGCTGCTACCTCAGCCTGCCGATCAAGCAGTTCCCCAACATCGAGTCCCCCGCCGTCACCGTGACGGTCACCCAAAGCGGCGCGGCCGCCGGCGAGATGGAGACCCAGGTCACCCGGCCGGTCGAGGACGCCGTGGCCGGGATCTCCAACATCAAGACCATCCGCTCTTCGGTCGTTCAGGGCGTGTCGACGACCACCATCCAGTTCAATCTCGGCGAGGACCTGCAAAAGGCCACCGACGAGGTGCGCTCCAAGGTCGACCAGGCCCGCGCCAACCTGCCCAAGGAGATCGACGAGCCGCTCATCCAGCGCCTGGAGATCACCGGCGCGCCGATCACCACCTACGCCGTCTCGGCGCCCGGCATGAGCCCGACCGAGCTGTCGTGGTTCATCGACGACACCGTCACCCGCGCCATGCAGGGCGAAAAGGGCGTGGCGCAGGTCAACCGCGTGGGCGGCGTCGATCGCGAGATCAACGTGGTCGTCGACCCGGCCCGTCTTACCGCCTTCGGCATCACCGCGCCTCAGGTCAGCCAGGCCCTGGCCAGCTTCAGCCTCGACAGCCCCGGCGGTCGCGCCAATGTCGGCGGCCGTGAACAGACCCTGCGGGTGCTGGGCGCGGCGACCAGCGTCGATCAGCTCCGCCAGATCACCATCCCCGTCGCCGGCCGTTACGTGAAACTGACCGACGTCGCCGAGGTTGGCCAGGGCGCGGCCGAGCAGCGGGGCTTCGCCCGTCTCGACGCCAAGCCGGTCGTGGCCTTCCAGATCATCAAGACCCGAGAGGCCAGCGACGTAGCCGTCGAAGCCAACGTCAAGAAGGTCATCGCAGCCCTGGAGGCCAAGCACGCCGACGTCCAGTTCGTGAAGATCTTCTCGACCGTGGACGAGACCCGCAAGAGCTTCGCGGCCACCGAGCGCACCCTGGTCGAGGGCATGCTTCTGGCTTCGCTGGTGGTGTTCTTCTTCCTGCGCGAATGGCGCGCCACCCTCATCACCGCCATCGCCATGCCCGTGTCGCTGGTTCCGACCTTCATCTTCCTGGCGATGGTCGGCTTCTCGCTGAACGTGGTCACCCTGCTTGGCCTGACCCTGGTCATCGGCATCCTGGTCGACGACGCCATCGTCGAGATCGAGAACATCGAAAAGCGGGTCGTAGCCGGACAGCGCCCCTTCCAGGCCGCCATGGAGGGCGCCGACGCCATCGGCCTGGCCGTCGTAGCCACCACCTTCACCATCGTGGCCGTCTTCGTGCCGGTCTCGTTCATGCCAGGCATCCCTGGCCAGTTCTTCAAGGAGTTCGGACTGACCGTGGCGGTGGCGGTGATGTTCTCGCTGGTCGTCGCGCGCCTGCTGACCCCGCTGTTGGCCGCTTACTTCCTCAAGCCCGCCAAGCGCGCTCACGAGCGGCCGCCGTTCAAGGGCTTCTATCGCGCCATGCTCGACTGGACGCTGGATCACCGGATCCTTGCCTGCGTGATCGCCTTCCTGATGTTCATCGGCTCGTTTGGGATCGCCGGCATGCTTCCCACCGGCTTCCAGCCGGCCGGTAACGCCGACTACTACTACCTGAAGATCCAGGGCCCGCCCGGGGCGACCACGGCCGACATGGATCGAACCGTCCAGGCGGTCACCACTCTCTTTCGCAAGCGGCCCGAGACCGTTCACGTCTTCGCCCAGGTGGGCTCGACGGCGAGCAGCGGCCTGGGCGGCCAAGGCGGCGCCGACGTTCGTGACGGCACGATCACCGTCGTGATTAAGGAAGACCGCGATCAGACCGTGACACAGATCAAGCAGGCCGTCCGCGACAGCCTGCGGACCATTCCCGACGCCCGGGTCAGCATCCAGGGTGACTTCCGCGCGTCCGAGGTCGAGACCATCCTGGTCTCCGAGGACGGCGACCAGCTGGAACGCACCGCCGCCAAGATCGAGCGCGAGATGCGCTCGCTGACCACCATCGCCGATCCACGTCCGTCCAGCCCGCCCCGCGGCCCGGAGATCGTCATCCGGCCGCGCGCCGACGAAGCCGCCCGCCTGGGCGTCAACGCCGCCGACATCGCCGCAATCGTTCGCGTGGCGACCGTCGGCGACGTCGACGCCAACATCGCCAAGATGACCCAGGGCGAGCGCCGCATCCCGATCCGGGTGCGCCTGCCTGCCGAAAGCCGCACAGATCTTGCGGTCCTCGGCGCCCTTCGCATCCCAACCGCAAGCGGCGGCACCACGAGGCTGGACGCCATCGCCGACCTGGCGTTCCAGGCTGGACCAGCCAAGATCGACCGCTACGCCCGCAAACGGCAGGTCTCCATCGACGCCGATCTCAACAACGGCGCCGAGCTTGGCCAGGCGGTCGCCGAGATCAAGAACCTGCCCAGCATGAAGTCTCTGCCGCCCGGCGTCGGTCCGGCCTCGGACGGCGACCAACAAGCCTTCATCGAGCTCTTCACCGGGTTCGCAGTGGCCCTGCTCTCGGCCATCGGCCTCGTCTACGGCGTGCTGGTGCTGCTGTTCCGCAGCTTCTTCAAACCGATCACCATCCTTTCGGCCCTGCCCCTGGCGATCGGCGGCGCGTTCATCGCCCTGCTGGTCACCGGGGAGTCGCTGTCGACGCCGTCGCTGATCGGCTTCCTGATGCTGATGGGTCTTGCGGCCAAGAACTCGATCCTGCTGGTCGAGTACGCCATCGAACGCGAACGAGAGGGCATGAGCCAGCGCGAGGCCATCGTCGACGCCTGTCGCGAACGGGCCCGCCCGATCATCATGACAACCCTGGCGATGATGGCCGGCATGATCCCCACGGCCCTAGGCATCGGCGCCGGCTCGGAGTTCCGCCAGCCGATGGCCATCGCCGTGATCGGAGGTCTCGTCACCTCGACCCTACTGTCGCTGGTGGTGGTGCCGGCAGTCTACGAGATCGTCGACGACATCGAGCGTTGGGTCACCCCGAAAATGGCCCGCTGGACCACCCCGCGCGAGGCCGAGATGGCGCCGAACGCGGTCTCGGCGGACCCCGCCCTAAGAGCGACCGAATAGGGCGCAGGGCAAAATCTTGACCAACTCACGTGAAATGGTATCTTTACGTGAACGATCAAAAACACGCGAGTTTCAGGCCATGGAGTTTCGATCCCCCACCGTAGCGGCGCAGCAGAACGCCGCCGCCATCACCTATCTGACCAAGTCGCTCGATGACCCCGCGGCCGGGCGCGCAGTCGTCGAGCGACTGATTGAGGAACTGGGTAGCGTCACTGACGGGTATCCGGACTGGCACCCGCTCCTGACCTTACCGCCCCAAACCTCCCGCATGCACCGGTCCAGCCTTCAGCAGGTCGAAGCCTACAAGGGTCTTGATCACACGATCGAGTTCGTCCGCGGCTTTGTGACTTGCCCCTATTCCGACAAGACGGCGGACCAGTTGGTGAAGGCCGTGAACGCGGTGCCGGGGCTCGAGGCGCACCGGCTGCCTGAGCCGCTCTATTCGGACCAGGCCTATCCGGTCGTGGTCACCGCCCTGAATGTCGAACTCGAAGGCGACGGCACGATCCGAAGCCGCGACGCCCTTGGTTGGTTCGTCTCCCGTTCGGCTAGCGAAGCGGCCAACGCGCAGGTGGCGGAGACCTGGTGGAACATCCGCTCCTATATCCTGGGACGCCCCCACGGGTCCCGCTCCTCCTTGTTCGTAAACCAGCACACGGGCGCGCACATGCGTAAGATCCTGGAGGCGATGAACGAGAGCGGCATGTTCGGGCCGATCAAGGAGTCGTCGCTGGATATGCTCTCACAGAAGAAGCGCAACTCGATCGGCGAGACGCTCATCCGCACGGCAGTGACCAATTGGGATCAAAAGGCGCCCTCCTTCACCTTCGAGCTGCGCGGAGAAACCTGCAAGGCGTCGGTGCGTGACACGTGGGAAGACAATGAGGAGTTGTCGGTCCGTGTCGAGATCGGTGAGCACGATCTCTACGTTTCGGGATTCTACTACCCCGCCAGGAACGAGATCACGAACGTCGACCCGCGTGGAAAGCGCCAACTGGCGGAGAAGTTTCTCTAGGTCGCTGGAAACGCTCACGCGGCAGGTCGCCCCCCTCTCCCGCGGGGAGAGGGGCCAGTCTCCCCCTCAGTCGGCAGTCGCCACGGGTTGTCGCCAGTGGCGGACCGCCTCGGCCTTTATGGGTGAAGTCCGTCTGCGTCCTCGCAGGGCTCAACCTCGGTTTGGATGGTGACGTGGTGCAGGTCGAACTTGGCTTCGAGCATTGAGGCCAGGATCTTACGCACCCCGTCGCCCGAGGCGCCGTCGGCCAGGACGACATGCACCGAGCAACTGGCCTGATCGGCGCCCGAGACCCAGACGTGGAGGTCATGCACACCCGCAACACCCGGCGCGGCCGCGATCGCGGCGCGCACGGCGGCGACATCGACGCCGACGGGCGCGCCCTCGAGGAGGATCCGGCTGGTGTCGCGCAGCAGGATCCAGGTTCGTGGGAGCACCCACAGGCCTATGGCGATAGCCACGATCGGATCAACGAAGCGCCAGCCGGTCAGCCAAATGACGATCGCCCCGGCGATCACCCCCACCGAGCCGAGCATGTCGGCCCAGACTTCCAGATAGGCGCCCTTGACGTTGAGGCTGCTGTCCTTGCCGGCGCTGAGCAGGCGCATGGCCACGAGGTTGACGATGAGACCAAGCACCGCGACCAGCATCATGCCCATCGACTGCACGGGCTCGGGGTTGAGGATGCGCTTGATGCCCTCAACGAGGACGTAAATCGCCACAGCGAACAGCAGCACGGCGTTGAACGCCGCGGCGAGGATCTCGAAGCGCCGGTAGCCGAAGGTGTGACGTTCGTTGGCTTGGCGGCGCCCCAGACGGATCGCGGCGAGGGCGATGGCCAGGGCTGCGGCATCGGTGAACATGTGCGCGGCGTCCGATAGCAGCGCCAGGCTGTTGAAGACGACCCCCGCCACCACCTCGGCGACAAGGAAGATCGAGGTCAGCGCCAGGGCGATCGCCAAAGACTTGGCGTTGGCCTGTCCCGCACCATGGTCATGCCCTGCGCCCATGTCTGTCCCTTCCCTCCGAAGGCCGGCCAGCGGGCCAGCGGATACGCTGCCTCAAGCCGTCGAGCAGCATGATCGTTCCCGTTGCGCCCAGTCGCAAGCTCACCCTCGCCTCTTGCCATTTTGGCCTTGCTGCCGGCCTAGTGACGCTTGCCAGGATGGCGCCTGCGAGCGGCGCTTGGCGATGGGAGAGGACCTGTCCGGTATGGAGATCAGCGCCCCCGCGGCGATCCAACCGTCGCTGACGCGGCGGTCCGACAAAAGTCTCAGCCAGGTCGCAAGTCTCGCTCGACGCTTGACGGCCGGCGCGCTCGTCGCCGCCCAGATCGCTCCGCTTCTGGATGGCGAGGGGCTTGCGCCGCAATGCCAAGACACCGGCGCCAGCGGCGCGCCCAAGACGGCTCTCATCCTGTGCATCATCGCCCTGGCGGCGTCCCTGCCGCCCCCCTGCGACCAGGATTTCAGTTCCCCCTCACCAGCCAAGGCCTCGATCCAGACTTATGCGACGCAGGCGAGTCAGGCGCACGCCACGAGCATCTGGGTCAGCAGCCAGAACTGTCCCGAAGGCGCCCCGCCCCATGGGGCCCATCACCATGACGCCGTCTGCCTTGCCGAGACGAAAATCGCCCTGCCCTCAAGCTTGGTTGTGACTTCGGATCGAACCTGCTTGGACGCCTCGCGCCTGGTCGCCCAGGCTCGGCCAGGCCCGCCCACGCCGCCTCCCAGACCCTCCAGCATCGAACGCTTCACGGCCTGAGGTTCGCCCTCACGCCCCCCGTTCTTTTGCTGGAGACCCACCGTGCCCATCGAGGTCCTGCCGCGTGGCGAGAAGCTCTCGTCCGCCGATCCCTTTCGCGCGTCCGTACACGCGAGCGCGCCTCTGCTGCCCGCTCTGACCAGTATCCGCTTCCTCTTCGCGCTCGGGGTGGTGCTGTTCCACTATCAGGTCGAGATGTTGGCTCCCGGCCAACCGGCCATTCCGCTGCTCGAGCGCGCCCGCCTGGGCGTAGACATGTTCTTCGTCCTCTCGGGCTTCATCCTGGCCCATGTCTACGGCCGACAGGTCCGCGAGGATCGTTACAGCCACCGACGCTTTCTGATCGCGCGCCTGGCGCGGATCTATCCGACGCACCTACTGGTCCTGGTCATCATGGGGCTGGCCGGGCTGGCCGCCTTGTTGCTGCGCCAGCCGTTCGATCCGGCGCGCTACAATCTGGTCGGCTGGCTGGCCGATCTCGTGCTTGTTCAGGCCTGGGTCCCGATGATCCCGCCGCCAGAATGGAATGGTCCGGCCTGGTCCCTGTCGGCCGAATGGGGCGCCTATATCGCCTTCCCGATCTTCGCCTGGATCGGCTTGAAGCCGGGCCGCAAGCCCTGGCTCCCCCTCCTCGCTGCGGTGACCATCTTCGTCGCGCTCGACCTGGCCTATCAGCGCTGGTTTGGCCTGATCGTCACCCAGGCCGACTCCATCATGGGCCTGATGCGGATACCCGGCGAGTTCCTGTTCGGCATCGCGCTGCAGCAGCTCTGGCGGCGGATCGAGCTCACCCGCGCCCAGGCCATCTTGGCGTCCCTCGCCTCCGGCCTTGCTCTCCTGACGGCGATGCAGTTGCAGATCGACGAACGTGCGACCGTGGCGCTCACCGGCCCCTTGATCCTCTCCCTGGCCTGGCTCAGCCAGACCGGCCGCGTGCCGGTGCTCGACCATCCCCTGGCTTTGCGCGCGGGCGAGGCCTCCTACGCGGTCTATGTCGTGCACTTCCCCATCATCGTGATCTGGAAAAACGCCATGGCCCTACTGACCGGTCTCGACAGCAGCTATCGGCTGGCCTTCTGGGAGGCGGGCGTCCTGCTCGTTGTCACCCTGGCCGCCGCCTTCGTCATCCACGCGGTCTGGGAAACGCCGGCTCGCGGCTGGATCCGATCGCGGATCGGCGGCCTTACCCCCTGAGCAGATGCGCGCCGTCCCCGAGACCCGGGGCCGGCGCGCCCGTCCTAACGCTTGTTCAGGATGGAGAGAGTGGCCTTATCCATCGCGTCCTGGCTTTCCATGATGTTCAGATTGGCCTCGTAGGACCGCATCGCCTGCTTGAAGTCCAAGGCCTCGGCCAACGAGTTAACGTTGGGCAGCTGAACATATCCGGCAGCGTTGGCGGCTGGATGGCCTGGGTCGTATCGCTTCGGAAAGGCCGACGGGTCGGGCTTGACCCCAGCCATCTCCACGCCCCGCTCCTCGCCAACCATCGCCACCCTGAAGACGGGAACCTGTCGACGATAGGGCTCGCCTTCCGGGGTTCGAGCCGTGGAAGCGGCATTGGCGATGTTCTCGGCCAGCACGCGCATGCGGGCCTGCTGAGCCTTCAGGCCGGAGGCGGCGATCCCTGCCGCCCCGCCCTCTATGTTGGACTTGGTCATTGATCTGCTCCAGTCCGCTAGGTTGATGAATGCGACGCGCGCGACGCGACGACCGTCAGGTCAATCACCGCCCGGAAGGGGCTTTTCGCGGTAAGCCAGGAGGCGAAGGGCGTTGATCACGACGATCAGGGTCGAGCCCTCGTGGACGGCCACGGCCGGCCCGATCCCCAGGCCCAGCACCGTCGCGGGGACCAGGACGAGGACGACGCCGAGGCTGACGACCATGTTCTGCAGGATGATCCCGCGGGTGCGTCGGCTAAGGCCCATCACGAACGGGAATCGAGCCAGGTCGTCGGCCATCAGGGCGACGTCGGCGGCCTCAAGCGCGACGTCCGAGCCGGCCGCCCCCATCGCCACGCCGACCGTGGCGCTGGCCATGGCCGGGGCGTCGTTGACCCCGTCACCGACCATGGCGACCCTGTCCTCGGCGCTGAGCTTCTTGATCGCCTTGACCTTGTCCTCGGGCATGAGATCACCCCAGGCCTCGTCGAGGCCGACCTCGGCGGCGATGGCGTCGGCGACCTTTTGGTGGTCGCCTGAGATCATGATCATCCGCTGGACCCCAAGACCGCGTAGTGCGGCCAAGGCCCGCTTGGCTGCCGGCCGCGGCGTGTCGAGCAGGCCGATGACGCCGAGATCTTCCTCGCCCCGCCGCACGACCATGGTAGTGCGTCCCTGGTCGCGCAGTCGGGCGATGGCGCCGGCCGTGCCCGGCTGCAGCGGGATCAGGCCATCGACGCCGAACATCTCGGCCTTGCCGATCCAGATCTCCTGGCCGTTCAGCCGGGCGGTCACCCCGCGGCCAGTCAGGCTGCGAAGGTCGTCGGCCTCTGGGACAGCAGCGCCGCCGAGGCGCTCGCGACCATCGCGCGCGATCGCCGCCGCCAAAGGGTGGTCGCTCAGTTGCTCGACCGCCACGGCCACGCGCAGCAGTTCGTCTTCCGACGCCTCGCCGGTGGTCACCACATCAGTGATGCGCGGACGCCCTTCGGTCAGGGTGCCAGTCTTGTCGAAGGCGATCGCTCTCAGCGAGCCTAGGTTCTCCAGCGGCGCACCGCCTTTGATCAACACCCCGCCGCGCGCAGCGCGGGCGACACCCGACAGCACCGCGCTCGGCGTGGCGATCGCCAAGGCGCAGGGACTGGCCGCGACCAGGACCGCCATCGCCCGATAGAAGGTCTTGGAAAACGGCTCGTCGATCACGAAGCCGGCGAGCAGCAGTAGCCCGGCCGTAATCAGCACGAGCGGCACGAACACCCGCTCGAAGCGGTCGGTGAAGCGTTGGGTCGGCGACTTCTGGGTCTCGGCCTCGCTGACCATCTTGACCACGCGGGCCAGGGCGCTCTCGGTCGAAAGGCGCGTCACCTCGACCTCGAGGACGCCCTCGCCGTTGATCGTGCCAGCAAAGACCTTGGAGGCGGCCTCGACGGCGTTGGGCCGGGTTCGGGCCAGGGCCGCATCAGCCACGGGGGACTTGTCTACCGGAACACTTTCCCCGGTGATCGGCGCCTGGTCCACCGCGCTGACGCCCTTGATCACGAAGCCGTCGGCAGGCAGGCGTTCATTGGGGCGGACGACGACGACGTCGCCGATCACCACCTCCTCGACCGGAGTCTCTATCAGGTCATCGCCCTGGCGGACCCGGGCGATGGTCGGCGCCAAGGCGGCCAGGGCCTCGATGGCCTTGCGCGCCTTGCCCATGGCGTAGTGTTCGAGCGCGTGGCCCAGGCTGAAGAGGAAGAGAAGGAGCGCCCCCTCGGCCCATTCGCCAAGGCAGGCCGCGCCGATCGCCGCCACCAGCATCAGGGTGTCGATCTCGAACTTACGGGCACGAAGCTTCTCGATCGCTTCACGCAGGGTGAAGAACCCGCCTAAGGCGTAGGCTGCGAGGTAAGCGATCAACGGCAGCATGGCCGGCGCCCCTGACGCCAGCTTTTCGATGGCGAAGCCCATGGCCAGAATCGCCCCGCACAGCAGGGAGGCGATAAGTTCGATGTTCCCGCCCAGAAGACCGCCGTGGTCCTCATGCGGCTCGCTCGCGCCCGACTTGGCGCGGCTTTCGTGACTGTGGTTGGCGCCCATGGCAGCCCTCCTCTGTCTTTTAGGTGTCGGTGAAGGCCCGGCCCTAAGGACCGCGCCAGATCATCGGGAAATTCGGCTTCGGCGCGCGGCGCGCCCGGGCGAGGTCTTGGCTCGATCCTTGGCGATCTGCTTGACGAGGGCTGCGCCGACCTGGCGATAGGCCAGGGTCATGCCAGCCTCGAACTTGGCTCGCCCGCCCTTGAGCCAGGCGCTCCAGAGGGGGACCTCGGCCGAGTGCCTAAGGCGAACGCCGCGGTGGGTGGCCACCACCTCCATCGTCTCGAACGCCCGGCCGTAAACCGGCCGCCCGGTCCTGAACACCACGCGTTGCTCAGGTTCGAAGGCGACAATCTTGGCTGGGATCTTCAGCAGCGACTTGTCGTCATCGCCAAAGAGCATGACCACGCGCGCGCCGGGCTCGGCCAAGCCTGAGATCCTGTGGTGCGGATGCCATTGGCCGTACCGCTCGAAGTCGATGAGGGTGCGCCAAACCTTGGGGAGTGGCGCGGGGATTTCGGTTTCAACCGTGACTGTGATGGTCACTTCGGTGCTCCCGCTTGCGGGGCGCGCCGGACGTTCCGCCGGCGCGGAAGGCCGGGGACGCGGCGCGCTGAAAGCCGGCGCGCCGCGACACCCTTACACGTAGTGGATGCGGTGACCGCCGTAGCGGACCACTTCCACCTTCTCGAGCGTGACGAGACCAATCTCGTCGCCCTGCTCCAGGCCGTCGATGAAGGGACGAATCTTGGCCTCCTCGTCGACGATCTCGACCACCACGGGCAGGTTCGAGTTCAGATGAAACCCGCCTCCGCCGTGCATGATGCTCGAGGCCCCAAAGCCCCTCAGGCCGCGCAGGACAGTGGCCCCGGCCAACCCGACCAGGCGCGCGCGCTCGACGAGGGCCTCGAAGTACGGGCGGTCGCCCGACATCGCATTCTCATCGGTGTAGATCCGCAGCAGCAGTGCGTTTCCAGGGATCATCACGTCCTCCTTAGGTCTGGGGGGAAGCCGCTTGCTGACGCTCGGCCTTGCGCAGGACGAAGCGGCAGATAGCGGGCAGGACGAAGAGGGTCAGGGCCGTGGCCGTGATCAGGCCGCCGATGACGACGGTGGCCAGCGGACGCTGGACCTCCGCGCCGGTACCGCTCGCCAGCGCCATGGGAACGAACCCCAGCGAAGCGACCAGACCCGTCATCATCACCGGTCGAAGGCGCTCCATGGCCCCGTCGATGATCGCGTCCTTCAGGGGAAGGCCAGTGGCCAGGCGCTGGCGGATGGCGGTCATCATCACCAGGCCGTTGAGCACCGCCACACCGGAGAGCGCGATGAACCCGACCGCGGCCGAGACCGAGAACGGGATACCTCGCAGCGCCAGGGCGAACACCCCGCCGGCCAGGGCCAGCGGAATGGCCGAAAACACCGCCGCAGCCGGCGCGACACCGCCCAGGGCCATGAACAGCAGGCCGAAGATCAGCAGGAAACACAGCGGCACGACGAGGCCCAGGCGCGCCTGGGCGGCCTTGAGGTTCTCGAACTGACCCCCCCAGACCAGCCAGGAGCCGGTCGGCAGGGTGACCTGCTGGCCGATCTTCTCCTGGGCTTCGCCAACGAACGAGCCAAGGTCGGCGCCACGGACGTTCGCCTGGACGACGACCCGACGCTTGCCGTTCTCGCGGCTGACCTGGTTGAGCCCCTCCGAGTAGGAGAACTTGGCCACGTCGCGCAGCGGCACCGAGGCTCGGGGTCCGCCACCGGCGCGTTCCGGCAGCATCACCGGCAAGGCGCCGACCGCGTCCAGATCGTTGCGGCTGGCGTCCGGCAGGCGAACGGTGACGTCAAAGCGCCGGTCGCCCTGGAAGACGAGGCCGGCTTCACGACCGCCCATCGCCACGGCGAGGGTGTCGGCGACCTCCTCGACCGTCAGGCCAAAGCGGCCGATGGCGTCGCGGTCGAGCGTAACGTCCAAGGTCGGGAAGCCCGAGGTCTGCTCGACCTTGACGTCGGCCGCGCCCTTGACCGTGCGCAGCACGCCAGCGATCTCCTCGGCCGTCCGGGTCATGGCTTCGAGGTCGTCGCCGTAGACCTTGATGGCCACGTCGCCACGCACGCCGGCGATGAGCTCGTTGAAGCGCATCTGGATCGGCTGGCTGAACTCGTAGGCGTTGCCGGTCAGGCCTTCGAGCTTGTTCTCGATACGGCCGATCAGCTCGGCCTTGGTTTCCTTCTTGTTGGGCCACTCTTCCTTGGGCTTGAGGATGACGAAGCTGTCCGAGGCGTTGGGCGGCATCGGGTCGCTGGCGACCTCGGCCGTACCGGTCTTGGAGTAGACGAAGGCCACTTCCGGGAAGGTGGCGATCTGGCGCTCGATCCGCCGCTGCATCCGCAGCGACTGCTCCAGCGAGGTCGACGGGATGCGCAGGGCCTGAATGGCCATGTCCTTCTCGTCGAGCTGAGGCGTGAACTCTCGACCCAGGAAGTTGAAGGTCACGGCCGCGGCCAGGAAGATGCCGATCGAGGCGACGATCACCGGCAGCGGACGATCGACAACCTTGCGCAGCAGCGGCTCGTAGCGGGATTTGGTCCAGCGAACGGCCGCTACTTCCTTCTCAGCGACCTTGCCGCGGATAAGCAGCGCGATCATGGCGGGGATGAAGGTCAGCGACAGGATGAAGGCGCCGGCCAGAGCCAGCATCACCGTGATCGCCATCGGCGAGAAGGTCTTGCCCTCGACGCCGGTGAACGTCAGCAGCGGCGCATAGACCAGCAGGATGATCGCCTGACCATAGACGGTCGGGGAGATCATTTCGCGGGCCGCTTCGCGGGTTTCGGCGAGCCGTTCCGACAGGGTCAGCAGGCGGCCTTCGTGGTGCTGGCGCTCGGCCAGACGACGCAGGCTGTTCTCGACAATGATCACCGCGCCATCGACGATGAGACCAAAGTCCAGAGCCCCAAGGCTCATCAGGTTGCCCGAGACGCCCAGCTTGTTCATGCCGATAGCGGTCATCAGCATCGACAGCGGGATCACCAGGGCGGTGATCAGGGCGGCGCGGAAGTTGCCCAGCAGCAGGAAGAGCACGACGATGACGAGTAGAGCGCCTTCGACGAGGTTCTTCTCGACGGTCTTGATTGTAGCGCCGACCAGCTTGGAGCGGTCGTAGACCACCTGGGCCTTGACGTCGGCGGGTAGCGACTTGGTGACTTCGGCCAGCATCTTGCCCGAGGCGGCCGCCACCGATCGGCTGTTTTCGCCGGTCAGCATCAGCACCGTACCGACGACCACTTCTTCGCCGTTCTCCGAGGCCGCACCGGTACGCAGGGCGCCGCCAATGCGGACCGAGGCGACGTCGCGGACGAACACGGGCACTCCGCCGCGGTTGGCGACAGTGGCGCGGGCGATCTCGTCGACCGATTTGACGCGAGCATCAGCGCGGACCAGGAAGGCCTCCCCTCCCCGCTCGACGAAGTTGGCGCCGACCGCGAGGTTGGCCGCTTCAAGGGCGGTGGCCAGTTCGCTGAACGACACGCCATAGGCGGCCATGCGGCTGGCGTCCGGCTGAACCACGAACTGCTTCTCGAACCCGCCGATGGAGTCGACGCCGGCGACGCCAGGCACCGAACGCATCTGTGGCCGGACGATCCAGTCCTGCACTTCGCGCAGATAGGCTGCTTGGGCGGTCGGATCGGCCAGCCGCTCGCCCGTCGGGGTCAGGTAGGCCCCGTCGGACTGCCAGCCGGGCTCGCCGTCCTTGGCCTTGGCGCCCTTGCCGCCCGGATGCTCGAAAGCGACGGTCCACATCAGGACCTCACCCAGGCCCGAGGAGATCGGGCCCATCGCCGGCTCGGCGCCGGCCGGCAGGCTCTGGCGAACCTGGGTCAGGCGCTCGGCCACCTGCTGGCGGGCGAAGTAGATGTCCGTCTTCTCCTTGAAGACGATCGTCACCTGCGAGAAGCCGTTGCGCGAGATCGAGCGCGTGGACTCCAGGCCGGGGATACCGGCCATGGCGGTCTCCACCGGGTAGGTGACCAGCTTCTCAACCTCGGCCGGGGCCAGGGTCGAGGCGACGGTGTTGATCTGCACCTGCTTGTTGGTGATGTCCGGCACCGCGTCGATCGGCAGGCGGACCAGATTGAGGATACCGACGGAGGCGACGAGCGCGACGAGCGCCACGACCGCCCAGCGGAAGCGAACCGATAGGTCGAGGATGCGCCCGATCAATGTTCGGCCTCCCCCTTGGCCATCTCGGCCTTCAGCAGGAAGGCGCCCTTGCCGGCAATCTGCTCACCGACCTTCACGCCCGAGACGATCTCGACCTGGCCGCCGCCACGGCGGCCGATCTTCACCGGCCGCGGTTCGAAGCCAGTCTTGGTGCGCACGAAGACAACGTCCTTGCCCTCGACGGACTGGACGGCTTCGTCTGGCGCTGCGAACCGGCCAGCATCGACGGCGGCCCCGCGTGGAGTGATGCGGGCGCGCAGGGCCTGGCCGGGGGCAAGGTCCGAGACGCCCGACGACAGGGTCAGGACGGCGGTGGCCGAGCGGCTCTCGGCGTCCAGGCCCGGGGTCACCGAACGGACGACTGCCGGGATCGAACCCGTGGCGGTCTCGACGCTGGCGATATCGCCCGGCTTGACGCGCAAAGCGTCGGCGGCCGGCAGAGCGGCCTGGACCTCGATCTTGGCCGGGTCGGCGACCCGGAAGAGTTCGGTCCCGGCCGTGACGTAGGCGCCGAGCACGGCATTGGAGCCGGTAATGCGGCCCGAGATCGGGCTGGTCACGGCAATGGTGCGGCCGTTGCCCGAGACCCCGGCGGCGGCCCCGGCGCTGCTGGCGCGGCGCAGTTCTGCATCGGCGATGGCGGCCTCGGCCTGGGCAGCCTCAAGATCCTGACGCGCGGTGATCTTGGCGTCGAAAAGCTTCTTCTCGCGCACCAAGGCCTGGCGCGCGGCCGTGGCCTTGGCCGCGGCGGCCGAGCGTTCGGCGCTGATGGCGGCGGCGTCTCGGCTTTCAATCGCGGCGATGGTCTCGCCGGCCGCAACGCTGTCGCCAAGGCGCTTGACGATGCGCACCACAGCGCCGTCGGCGCGCGCCGCCAGGGTCGCCGCGCCATTTGGCGTGGCGGCCACGGTGGCCTGGGTGACGATCGCGGCATCGAGGCCGCCGGCGGCCAGGGTGACCACCTGGATATTCTCCGAGGCGATCCGATCGCCGCTCATGGCGACGTGCGGCTTTTCACCCTTGTGATCTTCTTCGGCCGGGGCGGCAGCGGCCGGCTTTTCGGCCGGGGCCAGGAGCGTACGGCCGGCCAGCGCGCCGACGCCTACGGCGAGGAGGCTGCTGACCGCGACAGCGGTGAGCAGGGTCTTCCGGTCTTGGGTCTTCATCAAGAAAATCCCCTATTGAGCGGCGGCGCGTTCGAGCGCGGCCAGGGCCTTGGCGCGCTCGAGGCGCGCGGCGATGAGGTCGGTACGGGCAGCCGTCAGAGCCGTCTGGGCGTCGAGCACTTCGAGAAGGGAGAACTTCCCGGCCTCGAAGCCCTTGCGAGAAAGGTCGACTGCGGTCTGGGCCTGCGGGACGATCTTGCCGTCCAGGGCGGCCAGCTTGGCGTCGGCCGCGCGTAGCGAGGCCTCGGCGTCGTTGATCGTCCGGACCGAGCGCACCAGCGCCAGGCGCTCTTTAGCTTCGGCGGCCGTGGCGTCGGCGCGGGCGGCCGCCACGTTGCCCTGGTTGCGGTTGAGCACCGGGATCGGGGCGGTGAAGCCGACGATCACGGCGGAGTCGCCCGTCTGCTCGAAACGTCGCACGCCGGCCTGGACCGTCAGGTCAGGACGAGCCGCTGCGCGCTCGCGATCGATGACAGCCTGCGCCGTCGCCTTCTCGGCGCGCGCCAGGCGCACGTCGAGCGTTTCGCCGGGATCGACGAGGGTGGTCTTGCGCTCGGCAGGTGCAGCGTCCGTCAGCTCGACGGCGACATTGGCCTCTCCCCAGAGGGAGACCAGCGCCCGACGGGCCGCCAGGGCCTCGGCCTCAGCGGCAATGACGGCCGCGGCGGCCTCGCGGCTGGCGGCCTCGGCGCGCAGAGCCCTGAGCGGCGGCTCGCGGCCGCTCTCGACCAGGGTGGCTGCGACGCTGGAAAGGCCCTCGGCGCGCTGCGCCGTTTCGCGGGCCAGCACCAGACGGTCCTCGCTAGCCAGGGCCTCGGCGTAGCGCACCGTGACTTCCTGGCTAAGGTCGGCCTTGGCCATGGCGAAGCTGATACGGGCGGCGTCCACTTCAGCGTCGGCGGCGGCGGCGCGAGTGCGGCGCTTGCCGCCCAGTTCCAGCCGCTGACTGACCGTCAGGGTGGTTTCGGCCGAGCCGAAGCTGCCATAGGGACCAGAACCGGCGAAGTTCTCGGCCTGCAGGCCGGCTTCTGGGTTTGGCATCAGGCCGGCCTGGCGGGCGCGACCTTCGGCTGCGTTGACCGAGGCCTGGGCCGCGGTCACGATCGGTGATTGGGTCTGGGCGCGCGCAAGGGCGTCGGCCAGGGTGACAGGTTCAGCAAGGGCGCGCAGGGGCGCGCCGAAGCCGACGAGCGCCGCAACCGCGCCGAAAACGGCGGGCCGGGCAAGACGGGAGAACATGGAGAATCCCAGATTGCGTTACTGACGATGGCGGTCACGCGCGCAAAGGCGCGGCCACGTCAGGCGCGAGGGGGTTCTTTGGGGCCGTCGGGCTGGTTCGAGGGAGGCAGGTCGCCCACACCAGGTGCAAGGCGCAGAGCGACCATCTGCTTGATGGCTTCGCCAGAGATGAACGGCGCGATGATCTGCCCCGGATGGTGGCAGTGGCCATGCACACAGACGTCGCCACCATCCTGGTGACCCGTCTGACTATGATCGCTGGAGGCGCTAGCTTTGACGACGGCTTGATCGGCCGCGGCCTGGATGCTGACCATCGAGGCCGCATCAGGGGCGCAGAGCAAGGCATCGGCGGCGGGAACGACCGTAAAAGCGAGCAGCAGGAGCGCGCAAAGCGCTCCCGAGACCTGCTTCAGCCATGTCATCGTTCCGACCATAGTCGGCCTATAGCCCAGGCCGCACGCGGCGTGAATGCGTTATATAGTCACGTTGGGCCGCACGGCTCTCGATATAAAGACTAGCGAAAGCTTAATCTGAAGCCGCCCCATCTTAGCGGGTGTTATAACATTCCAATACTCGAAGCCTCTGCCGATCGATCCCCCCTCTTGGGCGATGGAAGAACTAGGTGGCGTCACCTCGCCCAACTAGCCGGCGTAGGAGGTTTTCGGCTGCCAGAGCAGGCGCATCACCACCTACGGCCGGCGCGCATTGGCCCGCTCAGCAAGATCAGGACAACAGGGCTACTGCTCACTAACATCACCCATGTTATCGAGCAAACATGGCGTTACACGGAAGTGCTCCGCAGCCTTGGATCGACCGTCTCGCGATGGAAACGATCAACTATGTCCGCGAGACCTCTAATGTGCCTCTGGGCCCGCGTCCGCTCAAGCGCGCAGCCATCCCCTACTTCTTGCGGGATCGCTACCGCTTCTTGGAAGACGAGCTGCTTACACGCCGAAGCCTTTTCGTCGCTCCAACCAATAGCGAGCTTGATACACCAGCCCAGATGGCCAAGCACCTAGTCCAGCTCAAGAAGGTGACCGACGCCGTGGACATCCTGCTCTTGCCGACGATCTGGGCGTGAGCATAACCGCCTATGACCGTAGCCTGAACACCGAGGCCAACGCCATGGCTAGAACTGCTCGCTCGACCGACGTTCCCGTTCTTGCTCGTTGGTGATCGCCCCACGCAGCCGCGCCGCTGTCGCCACCGCCCACTCGCGGACTGCCTGGTTGTCGGAACTTACAAGGCGCTCGACCAGCGCGAGTCTCTTGCGATAGCGGCTTTCGATACCTCCGTGGAAAGACCCGGAATGGAAGCGCGTCTCAAACTGCGCAAGCACGGCAGCCTCAGCACCCGACCGCGTCATCAGCCACAAGGCCAGTTGCGTCCACTCCAAGCGGTCCTCGACGACCACGAAGTACGCCACGTGGCGGGCCGCAAAGGGTGCCCGCACCACCGGCGCGTGCTCCACCCAGGCCTTGAGGACCTCAGGGGCAACGGCCCCGATCGGGCGACGATCATCGGGTTCGTCATCGTCGTTTCCGCCGAGCAGCCACGACCGGGGAAAGTAGTCGTCCGGAGCATAGCCCTCCAGCGCCGCATCGAGCCCCGCGTCGGGTTGAACCGCGAGGATCGCCGCCGCGACGTCGTCTTCTTCAAACCCAGATAAGGAGGGCCCCTTCGTCAGAACCCAGCGAAGCAGGGCCGCCGCAGTCGCCGCCGCGGCCTCCCCATGCAGCGCGTGCTTCACGATGGTCTCGAGGCTGTAGCTTCGGCCGACTCCTCCAACAGTTCCGTCCGCCGATCCGGCCGCGACAGCGGCAAGAACGGTCAAACCGGCGGATAGCAGGCTCTCATCAAGGGCGACCTCGCTTGCATCGTGGAAACGCATCCCCAGCACGTCGACCGCCGGCGCTAACCCACCAGGCAGACGAACGAGAAGACACAGGATCCGACTGAGAAGTTCGTTGGGGATCGAGTGCGTTCGAGCTCCATACTGGAGGTCGGAGAATGTCTCGGTCCTGGCCTCGCCCGCCTCGAGAGACGCCAAAATCCGCTCGGCCCCATCAACGCCGATCGGAGCGACGGCAGCCTCAAGGCTTACGACCCAAGGGCGCAATGTCCGGTCCGATGATGCGTCGGCTAGCCAAGCTTTTGCCCTGGCTAAGTCGCGCTGGGCGGCGCGCTCCAGATAGCCAATCAGCACCGAGACGTTCTGAGCGTCCGGCGAGGTGCTCCGAGTTGCGTCCAGCAACTCAGCCCAGCCGGCCTCCAGATCCGAGGCGCCGAGAGCCAAGCCTTGGCCAAGCTCGCGAGCATTGTGGGCACGGTCGCCGATCGCGCGGCCGACGAACTTCAACCGCGCTTCCCGCCGAGCGGTCAGCGCGCGTCCGAAGCTCCGCTGCCGCTCGTCAAACTGAAGATAGTCGGCGACTTCATCGCTATAGGGTTCGCGCCACTTTTGCTCCTTGCCTTCGATCCAGGCCGCGTACTCATCCTCATCCGAGCGGGGGCGCATGTCTTCCTCAAGGCGCATCAGATCGTCCGATAGCTGTCCTTTCCCCCTTCGAATTGACCGCACAGCCCGGGAGACGGCGAACCAGCCATCGCGCCAGAATGTCTCCGCAGCGATCGCGTAGAACGCACTCACGGCCAAGTCACCCGCGATCAAGGTCTTGGCCATTTCCTCCAGTGCGTCGGCGACCTGCGGCATCACCTGCTCGGCGAGTGTCGGCTCCAAGCTCGTGGCGAGGTCGATCGCCTCCTTGAACCAGGCTCGGCATTCTTCATTGTCGGCGGGGATCCACCCTTGCGATCGCGGTCTGGCGCCAAACGTCGGCAGCAATTCCTGACCCTTGGGCCGAACCTGCAAAGTCGCCACCAGGGCCTCGAGACCGAAATCGCGGTCGACTGGGTTCGGCGATCCCAGAAGCGCTCGCAGCTTTGCGAACCTGTCACTTGGGGCGGCCATCGTCCCCGACACTACGACTTGGAAGTAAGTCGCGGCGTATCGACGGATCGATCCGTGATTTGCGCCAAGCTGCAAGCTGGACAGCTCGATCATCGCGTCGATCACGCCGTCAAACAGATCTGGTTCGTAGCCCAGCGCGACCAACAGCTTCGCAGCCTTGTCCCGGAGCAACCACTTGAACGTCACATCGACGGGATCGGCGGTCTTGATGACGGCCGCGACCAGCTCCAGCGCCCGACGGGGCTGCAAGGGCGCCAAGTTCGCCAGTCCATCCCAGGCCTCGGTCCCGGAGCTGCGGTCGACGGCGTACATCTGACCTGGCGCCAATAGGGACCCCGCGATCGCGACGGCGGCTTGGTTCTTATGCAGAAGGCCCAGGCGCTTTAGGAATGAGTCTCGCAAGCGCTCCGGCGCTCTGTGGACAAGCCGCTCCTCGATGACCCCAGGCATGGCGCGGGTAAGCGCCCTCTCGGCCAGGCGCGCCGCCAGGGCGTGCGGCAGGATCGCACGCTGCTTTCCGCGTTGCTGGGCCAGGCCTCGATCCTGGAGATCCCTCAGCTTCGCATAAAACTCCTCGACCTCGACCCGAGCCAACGAAGCCAGGATCGTCAACTCCTCCGGAGGATCGACCACGATCGCGCTGACAAGGGCTGCGGCTTCAGCGACCTTGTGAAGCGTCTCGTCTGGCTGACGCCGCTGAGTCAGAAACAGCCGGTCGAGCAACTGCTCGTCGTCGAGGGCAGCCAAGGTCTCCCCCTGGGCGGTCCCGGCCAAGACCAGGGCAATCCGTGAGTTTCCTCCCGCGAACAGAACGATGCGCTGGCTGTCCGACCCGCTGAGCTCCGGGTGTCTTTGCACCAGGAGCTTGGCGATCATTGCATCGCCTGCGGGATCGAAACGCAGGGTCGTCGTCTCGGGCAGACGCCCATCCGCAATGTCAAAGTCGATGGTGAGCAAGCTGACCTGGCTCCCCACCCGGTCGATGATTTTTTGCAATCGCCGGTGCTCTTCGGCCGGACAGTTGTCGACGATCAAGACAGTCCTGACGCGGCGGTCAACGAGCTCCCCCGCCATCGACGAGGGTGAGACTTCCAGCGCAGCGCCAATATCTGCATAGACGGCTAGAGCTGGAGAGAGACACCCTGTGCCGATCCGCTCATCAAATAGCGCTTCGGCGAAGCGCGTCTTGCCCATCCCCGATAGCCCGACGAGCCGCACAGCCTTCCGCGGCTCGGCAAGTAAAGCGCGCGTTTTGACGATCGCCTGCTGAGCGTTGCACCCCTCCCCCTGAACCTCAAAGTGTGCACGGGCCGTCGCGTCCTCAAGATAGGCTTGCCCCGACGGCGCGTTCGGCGAAGACCAGGCCTCCCAACCACTCCAGCCACGTGCTGGCCTACCGGCCACTTCGAGCAGCCAAGCCGAAACACCTGGATGGCGGGAAGCCCAGCGCGAGAGGCGGTCGGCGTCGTAGAAGTCCAACGTCAAACGATCCGCATGATCGAGCGTTTGAACGGCAGCGCGCATCCGCTCCAATCGCCTCTCCTGCATTTCGTGTGAGCAGGAATCGCGCCCGCTGGCGATGACGTAGGTCCCGCCGGCAGCCGCAAGGTCGGCGATCGATTGCCGGTCTCTGCCATTGAGCCGGATTTCCGCTTCAACCTTGCCCGGCGACATCAGCTCCGCTTTGACCTGAATCCCGACGGGAAAGGCCGGCAGGAAATCGAGGCCCGCCCCATCCGATGTGACCCTGAGGTCGAGACCGCCGTCAGCGGCGTTCTGATCACCACCAGCGGTCACGCCCGCAAGTGGACGGCCAGCCAAGCGGAGCTCCGCCTCGACCAAGCGGATCAGAAACTGACGCAGCTGGACGTCGTCCAGCTTGCGGACGTCGTTGGCGGTGGGGCTTAGGGGCGAGTTCATCGCGCCAACTATAGGAAGCTCTACCAACGAGCGCAGCTATTGGTCGCGCTCTATCGGAACTGCGCAGACGGAGCCCGCCTAGAGAAATGCCGTCGGCGCAACCTTCCATTCGGCGCAGAGCGTACGCAGTTCCGGCATCGAGATGTCCCTCATCCCCCCGAGCAACTCGGTCGCGCTCGGGCCGCCAAGAAGTGAAACCAGGTCCGAGGGCGCCTTGCCTGCGCTCACCATCGCGCCAAATAGCGCGTTGGCCGTGCCGAAGCCTATGGCCTCCGGCCCGACCGACGCCTTCGCCGTGGTGGGCGCCGAAGCTTTGACCTCCGGCTCGCTTCGTAGGGCCATCGGCGGCGGGGCCGCTACGCCGACCTCGTCCTGTTCGAGAAGATCTACTTGCGGGCGCCAGAGACCTGCCTCGCGGGCCAGCAGCGCCTGGATATGGAGCGAGGTCTGATCTGCGGCCGCGACCAGGATCTTGTCGACGTGCACGTAGCGCTGCGTCACACCATGCGACGCGTGCCCTAGGAGCGCGCCTATGGTCAGTTCAGCATAGCCAAGCTCGGCGGCCATGGTCGCGAACGTGTGCCTCAGGGTGTGGGGCGTCACGCCTTCGATACCCGCAGCAGCGCAGAGCCTCTTCAGGACCCGTTCGATTGCGACAACGGGGCCATCTCCACGATCGCTCGGAAAGACGTAGCCGGCTGTGGCGCCTTGCCCCTGGAAGGCTACGAGCTCGCGCGCAGCCCGGCCGATGATCCGTCTCTGGGCCCCGGTCTTCGTGTCGGGGAACCGGACAGTCGGACCACTGACCCACTCTTTGCGCAGGCCGAGCCCCTCTGATCGGCGAAAGCCGGTTACGAGCAGCATCTCGACGCCAGCAAGCCCCGCCGGCGCCTCGCCCCTCTCGGCCGCGCGCACCATCTCGCCGCCCAGGGCGACGATCTCCTCTTCGGTCAGCCGGCGATCGCGCTTGCCGATCGGCACCTGGCGGACCCCGAGGGCCGGGTTTCGTTCGATCAGCTCCCAACGAAGGGCGTGGCTGAACATCGCGCGCAAGGTCGCGATGGTCCTTCCGGCGACACCACTTCCCCCCTTCGTCGTAGCGCCCCGCCCCTTTCGCTTGACGCTCTTCTTGGTTTTACCGGCAGCGACGTCGGCCTGGAAACGCTCGACATCGCCCAAGGTCATAGCCTTGACCTTTCGCGTGCCCAGCAGCGGCCGGATGTGATCCTCGATCCGCGTCCGATCGTTCTTGATCGACGAGACTTTCATCGGCGTCCGACGACGGCTGAGCAGTCGGCCGGCCATCGCTTCCTCCAAGTACCAGTCGCAGATCTCCCCGACCGTTACGCCCCCACGGGCAGCCCGCCGCACTACGGAGGGATCCTCACCCGAAGCCGCTACACCGAGCTGCTTCAGGGCGAGTTTTCTCGCCTTCTCCGGGGTCAAGACCGGGTACTTGCCCAAGACCATTCGCCGGGTCTGGCATTCGGCGTTTCGATACTGGACCAGGAACGACCTTGAGCCGCCGGGGCTCACTCGGACCCCAAAGCCCTTGAGCTCGGTATCCCAGATTATGCGGTCATGCTCGCCGACAACGAGCGCCTCCACGAACGAAACGGTGAGCTTCGGCACAATACCCTACCAAATGAGTATTGCTTCCAACTTTTTCCAAGCGCCCTCTGGAAGCACATTGGAAGCAGCTGGAAGCAGATTTCGGAAAAATCCGCCACAGCCCCAACATGCGCAGAACTACGAAAATGTTCAACAGTATCAAAGCCAAATTCGCGCCGTAGCGTAAGTTTGGATAATCTGTAGGATGTAACTTTTTTATTTCGTAATGCGTAGGTCAGGTGTTCGAGTCACCTAGGCGGCACCACTTCTTCTCTTTTTCAGACAACGACTTGCGGACCAGCTGGTCCTGACGGCCCGTCGTCGGCGACGCGCGTAGCGGCCGTTCGCACGTCATCGGCCGCGCCTCGCGGTCCGCGGCGCTGGGTCGGAGTCGTGGCGGATTCTGGACCGCCGGCGGCCCTCTAGGGCCGCTGGGCCGCGTTGGGAGTCGTGGTTCCGACGGTGCGCGACACCTCGGCGGCGGCGGGGGCCATCACCGCCGGACGGCCGCCGCCGACGGGCGGAACGCGCAGCGGGTCCAGCTCGCCCCGGCCCACGCGGTCGAGGGCGGTCAGCAGACCTTCCCATGGCGCGGCGCCCTTCCGACGCACCTCGCGCAGGTGGGCCGACGGATCGTAGAGCCGCACGCCGGTGGTCAGGACGCCCATCTCCAGCAGGCCCAGCTGGCGCAGCAGGGCGGCCTCGGCCACGTAGGCGTCGCGGCGCGAGCTCAGCAGCGACAGCTGGGCCTCGCGCAGGGTCTGCTCGGCCACCAGCACGTCGAGGGTCGAGCGCTGGCCGACCCGGAACTCCTCGCTCATGCCGTCGAACGCCACCTCGGCCGCGGCCACCTGGGCGATCTGCACCTGGATGTTGGCCCGCATGGCCGCCGCCTGATTCCAGGCCGACAGCACGTTCTGGATCACCTGGCGGCGCGCGGCCTCGATCCTCAGCCGGTCGGCGCCGTTGCGGTCGAGCGCGCCGCGATAGGCCGCCTGGTAGGCCCCGCCGGCGAACAGCGGCTTGCTGACCGAGATTGTCGCCGTCCAGGCGGTGTCCTGGTCCTGGCTGTAGAAGGGGGCGAACTCGCCCGAGACGCCATAGGCGGTGCGGGCCGTCACCCGGGGCCGGGCGGCGGTCTTGGCCATCTGCGCCTCCAGCCGGCTCTGCTGCTCGGCCAGGCGCGCCTGCTCCAGGTCGGGATTGCCCTCCTCGGCCCGGTCGAAGGCCTCGTCCAGGGTGGCCGGCAGCAGCGGCAGCGGCGTCTCCGGCGCCAGCTCGCCGGGGTTCTCGCCCACCAGGGCGGCGTAGGTCGCGCGGCTGGCCTGCAGCTGGACCTGGGCGGCGGCGATCTGGGCCAGGGCGGCCTGGCGCTGGGCCTGGGCCTGGGCCACGTCGGTGCGGGTGACCTCGCCGGCCTCCTGCCGCGCGGTCGTGATGTCGAGCTGGCGCTCCAGCGCCGCCAGGTTGCGGCGCCGCACCTCCAGGCTCTGCATGTCGCGGCGCACGTCGGCATAGGTGGCGATCACCTGCAGCAGCAGGTCGCCTTCCGACACCCGCAGCGCCGTGCGACCGCCGCGGATGCGCAGGGCGGCCCCCTCGATGGCGCCGCTGGCCTGGCCGCCGCTGTAGAGCGGCTGCTCGAGCACGACCATGGCCTGGCCCTGATTGGTCTCCAGCCGGCGGCCGACGGTGGGATCGGCGACCAGGCGCAGGGCCTGGGCGGAGTCGCCGAAGCGGTTGTCGGCGTAGTCGGCCGACACCTGCAGCTCGGCCGAGGGCCGCACGCCGGCATGGGCCTGCACATAGGCCTCGTCCAGGGCCCGCAGCTCGTAGCGCTGGCTCTGCAGCGACGGGTTGGTCTGGTAGGCGCGGGCCAGGGCGTCGGCGATGTCCTCGGCGCGCGCGCCGGCCGCCCCTGTCGCCAGCAGCGCCAGCGCCAGCGCCGCCCCGCGTCGGACCGGCCTCATGGGCTCAGGGCTTCGCGCTGGAAAGCCTCGTCTCCGCTCGCCCCCGCCGCGTCGCCGCAGCCGTTGGCGCGGGCGGCGGCCAGGGCCGTCTCGAAGCCTTTCAGGCGAAAGCGACGCGGCGTCGCCTCGCGGTCGGCGCGGATGGTCACCGTCACCGCCCCGGCCAGCCGGTCGCGGGGGATCAGCACCACCCCGCCGGTCGGGTTGAACAGGTTGTCGCCCGCCAGCGGCTCACGCCGCTCGGCCAGGGCCGGCTGGTCGTCGCGCCAGGCCGTGGGCGCGCGGTCGTCGACGCTGTACCAGGCGTCGGCGACGTCGACCTCCTCGCCCAGATGGAAGCCCAGCACGCCGCGCGCATAGGTGATCCGGCCCTGCAGGACGCTGGACGGCGCATAGAGCCGGCACCGGGTCTGGCCCGTGAAGCCGTCGCGCTCGATGCGCATCTCCCAGCCCTTCAGGTTATAGGCCTTGGTGCGGACCTTGTAGCCCGCAAGCCGGCGCATGCCCTCGGTGGGGAACGGGATGGAGTGCGGCAGGCTGGGCAGGGACAGGCCCAGGACCCCGGCCGCGGCGACGGTGGCGAGCAACACGAAGGCGAGGTCTAGGCTTGGGGTTGCGGGGGGAACGAGGCGACGGCGCGGGCCCCGTCGACGACCGTGTGGTACTTGAAGGGCTTGCCCTCGAAGACGTTGGCGGAGAGGTCGGCGAGGATCTCGTCCTGGGCGCCGAACGGCGCCACCAGCTCGATCAGCCAGGCCCGGTCGCCGGCGCGCCACTCGTCGGGACGCAGCTTGGGGGCGCCGGCCGCCAGCCGCGCCTCGGTGTCCTCGTTGACGAAGGCCCAGAAGGCCACCGCGGCGGGGCTGTTGGGGCCGTTCCAGACGCGGAACTGCTCGAGCAGGATCGGCGGCATGGCGAACCATTCCAGGTCGCCGATGAACAGCTGCTTGTGAACCGGCGACTGGGTCAGCAGCCAGGTGATTTCCCCCAGGACCTGGGAGACGGTCTTCTGCGGCGGCGTCTGCGGGGTGGTCCCATCGGCCATGGTCGAAACTCCGGGAAGATCGGCCGGCCCTCTCCGTGGGGAGGGCCGGCGCTTGAACGGGATTTGGCTTAGCAGGAAAGGCCTAGGCCGTCAGGGTCGTCTGGGCCTTGAGCCCGGCCGACGCCGCCAGCGGGACCTGGGTCGAGGCGCCGTCGCGGGTCCAGACCGCCGCGCCGCCGCCGGACTGGCCGCCGAAGCCGGCCATGGCCTGGCGCAGCAGGGCCTGGCGCTGGAGCAGGTCGGCGTCGACGATCCCGGACGCGAGCCGCCCGAGCCCGCGGCCGGGTTCGGCGTCCATGGCCGCCAGGCGCGCGCCCAGCGAGCCGCCGCCCAGCAGGCCACCGCCGGCGTCCTGGCGCCACCAGGCATCGGCCTGGCCCGCCGCGCCGCCATAGGCCGGACCGGCGTCCAGCGGCTCGCCGCCGGCGATCGACAGCCCAAGGTCCGCCGCGCCGAAGCCCACCCCCAGCCCGCCCGGCCCCGCGGCCTGGCCGGCCGCGGCCGCCTGGCCGGGGCCGCTGGCCGCCACCGTCGCGCCGGCCTGGGCGTAGCCCTGCTCGACCACGTCCTGGCGCGCCTTGGCGGCGGCGTTGAGGCCGTTGGCCTCGGCCTGGCCGGCGGAGATCAGCCGCACCTTGCCGGCGGTCTCCTGGCCGGTCAGCCAGCTGGCCTGCTCGGAGGCGCTCATCTTCTTCCAGCGCTTGGCGATCGAGGCGTCGACGCGGTCGTGGTCGCTGAAGTCCAGCTGGGCGGCGGCCTTGACCTCGTCGTAGCTGGCCCCGATGGCCTCCAGCAGGCCCTTCTTGGCCTTGATGCGCGCGGCCTTGGCGGTCGCCTTGGGGTCGTTGGACAGGCGGCCCAGTTCGCCGTCCTCGTCCTTGGCGCCCCACTCGGCCTGGTAGCCGCCCGCGTCGTAGCCCACCGAGCCCAGCACCCGCCGCGCCAGGGCCACGTCGTAGCCCTCGCCCGTGCGGCCGTCGGCCCAGATGAAGCTGATCGTGTTCTGCACGAAGCTTTCGGTGGTCAGAGCGCGGGTCTGGCCCGTCGCCACGCCGCCCAGGTTGATGGCCGCGATGCCGGCCTCTTCCAGGGTGCGCAGTTCCTTGGCGGTCGAGCGGCCGTTCTGGTTGGCGTCGACGAACAGCAGGATCTTCGAGAAGTCCCTGTCGTTCTTGTCGAGCAGGCCGTCGCCGTTGGTGTCCCAGGTGCGCAGGCCTTCCAGGTCGCTGGTCGCGCCCGGCTTGTCCTGCACGAACGACAGTTCCGACAGCCTGTTGATCGCCCCGTCGCCGTTGCGGTCCACGGCCAGGAAGCCGTCGGTCGGGCCGACCCAGCCGATGCGCGAGACGCCGCCGCCGGCGGTGCGGACCACCACCTCGGAGCTGTCCACCGCCGACAGGTTCAGGCCGTCGCCGTCCAGGTCCAGCGCGATCGGGTAGGCGTAGTCGTAGTTGTAGGAAACCGACTGCGTCCAGGCCAGGTCCAGCTTGCGCAGGTCGATCGAGCTTCCGCCGACCATCACGTACTCGACGGTGTTCAGGCTCTCGTACATCAGGGTGTTCGAGTAGCCGTCATAGACCATGTACTTCACGCCGCCGCCCTGGATCTTGATCCAGTCGGCCGCCTGCGAAGCGGTCAGGTTGGGGTTCGAGGCGTTCCTGGCGGCGATGTAGAGGTCGTTGCCCACCACCTGGTAGATCACGTCCTCGGCCGTCACGCTGGCGCCGAACACGATGGTGTCCTCGCCGCCCGCGTCGATGATGGTGTCGAAGCCGTCGCCCCGGTCGAAGGCGAACTGGTCGTCGCCGCCCGAGGTGCTGATGGTGTCGTTGCCGCGACCGGCGATGATGACGTTGCCCTTGTCCTCCCAGGCCGTGCCGGAGCCGGTGATGTAGTCGGCCCCGTCATAGGCGGCGATCAGGTCGAAGTAGCTGGTGGTGCCGTTGATCGTGTCGGCGCCGTCGGTGCCGCCACGGCCGAAGTCGATCGACCCGAGATCGAGCGCCCCGCCGTCGTGGCTGGCCAGCGACTTGATCTTGGTGTTGTTGCGCTGGGCGAAGTTGCCGCCGATGCGCGCCTGGGCGCTGTAGCCGCGCACCCCGACGTCGAGCCAGCCGTTGGCGCCGCCCGCCGTGCCGAACCACAGCTCCGAGAACTTGATGTCGCCGCCGAACGACAGGACGTTCCAGCCGGTGTTGTCCTCGACGATCGTGTCGGCGCCGTCGTTGCGGTACATGACGTAGGTGTCCGCGCCGGCCCCGCCGTAGAGGTAGTCTGCGCCGCCCCCGCCGACGATGGTGTCGTCGCTGGCGCCGCCGCCGATGCTGTCGGCGTAGGCCGTGCCGATCACCCCTTCGATGCCGATGAAGCTGTGGTTGGAGACCGTGCCGTCGACGCCGCGCACCTGGCCGTAGCCGCCCAGGGTGATGGTCAGCGCCGAGACCGTGGAGGTCTGGGTCTCGTAGTGACCGCCGGTGACGACCCAGTACTGGGAGTTGTCCCACTGGTCGCGTTCCCAGTAGCCGTCCTCGACCCACACCTGGTAGGTCGAGGTCCCGCTGGCGAAGCCCGTCGAATAGTCGACGAAGTCCAGTCCCTCGCCGCCGTCGTAGACGTCCTCGCCGTTGGTGGCCACCAGCCAGTCGTCGCCGCCCAGGCCCTCCAGGCGGTTGTGGAAGAAGTTGCCGGTCAGCACGTCGGCGGCGTTGGAGCCGCGCAGGTTCTCGATCTCCTGCAGCGTGTCGCCCTCGGCGTCGCCGCCCATGGCCAGGCCGGTCGACAGGTCGACCTCGACCCCGTGGGACGAGCGCGAGTAGCTGGCGGTGTCGAAATAGCCGCCGCCGACCAGCAGGTCGGCGCCCGCGCCGCCTTCGAGCACGTCGTTGCCGTCACGGCCGTAGAGCTCGTCGTCGCCGTCCAGGCCCATCAGCACGTTGTCGCCCGAGGTGCCGTAGATGCGGTCGTCGTAGTTCGAGCCGGTGGCGTTCTCGATGCTCAGCAGGCCCTCGCTCGTCACCCACGCGCCGGTGATCGAGTCGGTGACGACCGCCGCGCGGGTGGCGGCGTTGGCGGCGTAGCCGTCGGGATGCCCATTCCAATCCGGCGGACGGTAGTCGATGTCGAAGGCCACGCCGAAGCTCAGGCGCTCGGCGCTGATGGTGTCCTTGCCGTTGGGGTCGCCGTTGAAGTCGCCGTCGCCGCCCCAGAACCAGTTGAAGGTGGCGTCCTCGGCGATCAGGAAGGTGTCGTTGCCGTCGCCGCCCTGCAGCACTTCGGAGCCGACGCCGTCGACCAGCACGTCGTTGCCGGCCCCGCCATGCAGGCCGTCCGTGCCCTGCCCGCCCGACAGATAGTCGTCGCCCGCCCCGCCCAACAGGGTGTCGTCGCCGTCGCGTCCGATCAGGGTGTCGTTGCCGTCGCCGCCGTCGAGATGGTCGTTGCCGCCCCGGCCGTCCAGCCAGTCCCAGCCGCTGCGGCCATAGAGCGCGTCCCCGCCCGCGCCGCCGACGAAGATGTCGTCGCCGCCGTCGCCGGTCGACCAGTAGGAGTTGTCGACCTGCTCGTAGTCCCAGCCGTTCCAGTAGTAGTCGTACTGCTCGACCCAGACCGAATGGGTGTCGTCGATGGTCACGCCGCCGACGGCCAGGCGCTGGTCGATGAAGTCGTTGCCCGAGGTCGTCGCGCCGGGATTGGTGATCGTGTAGCCGACCAGCGACATGTCGCTGATGCCGACGATCTCGCCGTCGGAGGTCCAGTCGGCGACGGCCGCGTTGGCGACACGCGAGGTGGGCTGAGTGAAGAAGGCGTACGGATCGGACTCGCCCGTGGTCACCATGCGCATGTTGAGGCGGCGATAGGCCGTGCCCGGAGGCGCCGTCGCCGTACCGCTGATGATGTTGAAGTTGGCGAGGTTGCCCTGGTAAGCGCCGCCTTCCAGGCCCTGGCCGTTCATGTAGGTCGTGCCGATCAGCTGCCGGTTGGCGTCGTAGAACTCCATCAGCAACTGCGTGGTCGAGCGGTGCTCGGCCGCCTGGACCGAGGCCTCGTAGGCCACGCCGGCGATGGAGACGATCCAGTCCGAACGGTTGTCGACCAGCGCGCCGGCCGAGGTCGCCCCGCCGACATGGGTCCAGAACACGTCGTTGCCGTTACCCGACCAGTCGGCCGACAGATTGACGCCGCGGACGTAGTTGGCCACGCCCCAGGTGGCCATGTCCCAGCCGGCCAGGTTCTCGCCGAACCGGGCGTTGAGCACGTCGTTGTCGCCCGGTCCGTCCTTGGCCTGCGACAGGACCGAGAACAGGCCCTCGCTGCCGGACTTGCGGGCCTGGATCTCGGCGCCGCCGCCCACGGCGTGGATGCGGACGTTCTCGTAGCCGACGCCCTGGCCCTTCAGGTCGAAGCTGTCGAGGAAGCCGCGCAGGCCGCCGTAGAAGTCCGAGGCCGACCACTTGCCCAGGCCCAGCTCGGAGATCGAGTTCAGCTCGATCAGCCAGCCGGCGGCGAACTCGGTCGTCGGGCTGGCGGCGATCAGGGCGTTGATCTCGTAGCGGGATTCCAGGTAGCGGCGGTACTCGGCCGCCAGGTTCAGGTCGCTGGCCAGGGCCGTGATGTCGGTGGCCTGGGAGTTGGCGATCGCGCGCTTGGCGAAGATGTCGCCGCCGACGATCTTGGTGTTCTTGATCGCCACCGCCGTGCCGTAGCCGACGGCCTCGTCGGACGAACCGAAGTTCTTCTGGATCCCGTTCACCTTGACGTAGATCTGGTTGCCGGTGTGGCCGTAGACCTGCGTGGTGCTGTAGCCGTTCAGGTTCGAGACGTAGGCGGTGTCGTCGGTGTAGGCCACCATGCCGATGACGCCGTTCAGCGTGTCGCGGGCCAGGGTCGCCATCGAGGTGACCAGCGCGCGGTTGCCGCCGTTGGCGGTGACGATGCTGCCGACTTCGTAGCGGGCATAGGGCAGCTGCAGCACGGTCTCGGCGCTGGCGGTCGGCACCTTGGGCTTCTTGCGGCCGAAGAGGTTGCCGATCAGCGCGCCGATGACGAAGCCGATGAACGCGCCGATGCCCGGCACGATGATCGAGGCCGCGATCCGCCCGAACGAGGCCGCCAGCTGGGCGTGGATGGCCGCGGCGAAGGTCGAGACGATGCCCGCGCTGGTGCCGCTGCCGAAGGCGATGGTGCCCAGGGTCGAGCCCAGCGACGACAGCGCCGCGCCGGCCTGGGTGCGCACCGGCACCACCATCGACCCCAGCTTGGAGCCGAAGAAGCTGCCGATGGCGCTGCCCATGACGCCGGCGCTGTAGCCGCCGGCCGCGGCGGCCGACGTGCTGGTTCCGAACGCCTCGGCCGCGCGGAGCCCCTCGAACAGGGCCCGGCCGTTCATGGCGTTGCCGATGATCGTCGAGGTGATCGTCCCGCCGACGCTCTGGAACAGTTCGGCCCCGAAGCCCGACAGGCCCAGCGCCTTGCCCAGCTCCAGCGACAGATAGCTGCCGATCTGGCCGGCGACCGCGCCCTGAAACGCCTGGCCCAGGTCGTGATTGAAGTCGCCGAAGGCCTTCTTGATCTCGCCGTTGGCGTGGAAGCCCAGGTCGACGCCGTGCTTCAGGTCGATCAGCTGGCCGATGTTCTGGCCCACCGCGCCGAGCACCGTGCTGGCGGCGACGCTGGTGGCGACGTTGCCCTTGCCCAGATACGACCCCAGCGCGCTGCCGAGCGCCTGGGCGAAGTCGGCGAACCGCACCGGCGGGATTTCCTGCAGCACCGTGGCCACCGGACCGTCCTCGCCGCGGTCGAGGCGGCCGCGCTCCTTCCAGCCGCCGGCGCGTTCGACTTCGTAGGTGGTGTAGTCGACCACCCCGTCGCCATCCACGTCGTGGGTGCGATAGGTCCAGGCGCCGTTCTGGTCGACGGTGGTGTACTCGTAGACGCCGTTGGAGATCTGCTTGGCCGGGCTCCACATGCCGGGCTCGTCCGACAGCGGCGGCGGCCGCGAGGTGTTGTGCACGCGCAGGCCGCCGGCGATGTAGGTGTGCGTGAGGTCGACCTCGAAGTTGTAGACCGGCACGGCGGTCTCGGACGACACCGTCTCGGCGCCCGTCAGGTCGACCGCGCCGCCTTCGGCGTCGACGCCCCCGACGCCCGCGCGGACCATCTCGCCCACCGGCTGGAAGTCGCCGTTCGCCGTCAGGAAGGCGTGGCCGGCCGTGACCTCCACCCCGTTGGGCAGCTTCAGCCACTCGTGCGTCTGGCCCGGATAGACCTCGACCACCGTCGAGGGGGTCAGCACGCCGTCCTTGTCGAACGACCGCACGCGGTCGCCGACCCTGACGTCCTCGATCGGCTTGAGCGAGCCGTCGGCCATCAGCACGCCGACGCCGGCCAGGAAGCAGAACGAGTCCGTGCGCCGGCGGAACGCCTGCAGCAGGTCGGGCGTGGCCTGCTGCACCTGGCCGTTGCCCGCCAGATCGATGAACAGCACCCCGTCCGACAGGCGGGTGTACTTGTAGGACCGGCCGAGCATCAGCCCGGTCTTCTGGTCGAACTGGTAGAACGCCTCGGTCCTGACCTCGCCGGGCATGCCGAGCACGGACCGGATGGACTCGTCGAAGAAGGAGACCTTGAGCGTCGCGGCGCCCGTCACCCGGTCACGAGTCCGCTCCACGCGGTACTCGACCGTCTTGCCGTCGGCCCAGGGCAACCGGATGGTGTTGCTGGTGTTGCGGGTCTGGGTCGTCAGGAATATCTGCGCCGCCAGGTCGGCGCTCAGGTCGTAGTTCACCCGCGCGCGCTCGGCGTTCTGGATGTTCACCAGCATGCGCTTGACGATGAGGTCCTGGTACTTGCGCGACGAGACCTGGGGAATGCCGTTCAGGTTGATGGTGTCGCGGATCCATCCCTCGAGCGTCGAGGTGATCAGGTAGTCGTCGCGCCCGACGAGAACGGCCGCGGTCTTGCCGATGCCGAAGGCGCTGAGCGAGTACTCGATGGAAATGCTCTGGTCCAGGGGGCTGCTGAAGACCTTGAGCCCCATCTTGGCGAGGTTCTTGTACTCCACATCGAAGCCGGCGAAGGCGTGGATGTTCAGGTCGAACGGTTCCGTCCCCGCGACGGTGACCGTCGCTTTGCCGCCCTGGCTTTTGTACGAACCCTCCATGGCCAGATAGACCCCGCCCGTCTGCGGGTCATAGCCGATCTCGACGCCCGCATCGAAGGGGAGCAGGCCGATGTACTTCTTGATGCCCTTGACGACGGCGTGCTTGAAGATCAGCGGATCGGCGCCCGGATTGTCGATCCGGAACACGCCCATGCCGGGGTCGTTGCCGAAGTAGCGCTGCGTGAAGGCATGGATCAGCTGCGCGCCCTTTTCCGGCGTCTGCGCGACCAGATTCACCCGCCCCGCATAGGCGTTCAGCGCCTTGAGGAACGCAGGGACTTCCGTGGCGGGATTGCGCTTCGCCATATCAGTTTTCTCCGGCCGTCATGGCATGGAACCGTTGTTTCGAAAGCCCCGGCGCGATCTTCGGCAGGGCTTCGGCGAATTGGGACGCGAACAGGCCGGACGCGCGGTCGACCGAGGGCTCGGGCCGCTCGGGCTGGTCGAAGCGGGTCTGGAGCACCGCCGCGCCGGGGGCGTGAAACACCCCCCAGGCGCCCATGGCGGCGACTTCGGCGCGCGTCTGGCAGTCGTCGGCGCGGCCCTTGATCTCGTCCGAGCGCCTGGACTCGCCGTACTCGTAGTTCAGCGTTTCGGACAGGGTGACGCTCGCCATCCGGCTGATGCGCCCCTGGTCGTGGCTGGCGACCACGATGCAGTCGGGCCGCTCGACGACCACCAGCTGCTCGCCGCTCGGCGCCGGCTTGCCGAAGGCGGTCTTCAGCAGCTGGTCGGGATGGCCGGCGAACGGCGCCAGCGAAGGCGCGTACAGCTGGACGAACCCGGCGGGACGACCCTTGGCGAAACCCGTCCCCGCCTGGACCATGTCGGCGTCCAGCAGCCGGCGGAAATCCATGGCGCCGCGGGTCAGCGGCCCCGGGGGATCCCACTTCATCTGCTTGAGGGATTTGCCCTCGACGACGATCACGTCCTCGAAGCGCACGACCTGCTCCTGGCCGGCCGGGAACAGCAGCGTCTCCAGGACGGCCGACTGCGGCTTGAACCCGGCGAGCGCAGGATCCGGCGCCCGCGCCTCGCAGGCGGCCAGGGGCGCGGCCGAGGCCAGGAGACAGACCAGCAGTCCGGCGACCGCGGGAGCGGGCCTGGACGCCTTGCGAACTTCGCGTGCTTGACGGCTCACCGTTCTCTCCCCGCTTCACTCACCGTCTTGGCGACCGGCGACCAGATGAAGTCGATCACCCGGCGCTTGCCGGTGACGATCTCGACGGACGCGCTCATGCCGGCCGACAGCAACGCCCGCCGACCATCAACGCTAAGTTGAGACCTTGACACTTTTACCCGCACCGGAAACACCAGGCCGCGCTTCTCGTCGACGATGGCGTCGGGCGAGATCTGCGCCACCTCGCCGTCCAGCGTGCCGTAGCGGGTGAAGGGATAGGCCTCGAGCTTGATGACCGCGTGGTCGCCTACCCGCACGAAGCCGGCGTCCTTGTTGAGGACCAGGGCCTCGACCACCAGCGCCTCGCCGTCCGGCACGATGGTCACCAGCGCCTTGCCGGTCTCGGCCACCTCGCCCAGCGTCGTGACGGACACGGCCTGCACCACCCCGCCGACCGGGGCCGTCAGGGTCTGGAGCTGGCGCTTCTGCTCGGCCTTGCGCAGGGCGTCGGCGCGGGTGGCCGACAGCCCCTCGGCCTCGGCCCGTTCCTGGGCGGCCTGGCCGACGAACTGTTCGCGCAGTTCGGCCGCGTCGCGCGCCAGGGAGGCGACCTGGGCCCGCGCCTCGTCCAGTCGTCCCTGCTGGGCGATCAGGTCCTGCTCGGCGGCGACCAGGGCCTGCTCCTGCTGCAGCAGCTTCTGGCGGGCGCCGTAGCCCTTGGCCTCGAGGCCCTTCTGGTCGTCGAGCTGGCGCTGCAGGATCGGCAGGGTGCGCTGCAGCTTGACGATCTCGGCCTGGGCCTGGCGGGCGCTGGCCTCGGCGCCGACGCGACGCTCGCCCAGCGAGGCGCGCTTGGCCTCGAAGGCCTGGATCCGCGCCGCCACCAGCTGGCGCTCGGCCTCGACGGCGCTCGGCTCGGCGTCGGACGGGGCGATCACCGCCCCGCCGTGGCCCGCCGCATAGGCCAGCAGGGCGTTGGCCCGCGCCAGGGTCAGCCCGGCGGTGGACAGTTCGGTCACCGCGCTCTCGGCGTCGGCCTCGGCCACGGTGGGATCCAGCGCGATCAGCAGCTGCCCCGGACGCACCCGCTCGCCCTCGCGGACGGCGATGGCGCGCACCGTGCCCGGGTCGGACGGCTCGACGCTGCGCAGGCGTCCCGTCGGCACCAGCCGCCCCTCGGCGACGGCGACGGTGTCGACCTTGGCCCAGCACGACCAGACCAGGGCCCCGACGGCGCCGGCGATGATCGTCCAGCTGATGGCCCGGCCGATCGGCGAGGGCGGCGTCTCGACCACTTCCAGGGCGGCGGCCAGGAAGCCGGGCTCCACGCGCTGGCGGGCCTTGGCCGAGCGGCGGTTCTCGTCGCCCCAGGCCCGGGCGAACACGCGCAGGTGCGTCGACAGGCTCATGCCTCGACACCCTGATGGCCGTGCATCTGGGCCCGCCAGAGCTGGGCGTAGCGCCCGCCGGCGGCCATCAGCGTCTCGTGGTCGCCGGTCTCGGTGACCTGGCCGTTCTCCATGGTCAGGATGCGGCTGGCCACGCGGATGGCGCTGAGGCGGTGGGCGATCACGATGACGGTCCGGCCCCGGACGATCTTGCGCATGTTGGCCTGCAGGATGGCCTCGCTCTCGGCGTCCAGCGCGCTTGTGGCCTCGTCGAGGATCAGGATCCTGGGGTTGGTGATCAGGGCGCGAGCGATGGCGATCCGCTGGCGCTGGCCGCCGGAAAGATTGGCGCCGCGCTCCTCGAGCACGGTGTCGTAGCCCTCGGGCAGCTCCAGGATGAAGTCGTGGGCGCCGGCCATCGCGGCGGCGTTCGTCACCGCCTCCATCGACAGCGACGGATCGGCCAGGGCGATGTTCTCGCGCACCGAACGGTTGAACAGCAGGTTCTCCTGCAGGACCACGCCGACCTGCCGGCGCAGCCAGGCCGGATCGACCTGGGCCAGGTCGACGCCGTCGACCATGACCCGGCCGCTTTCGGGCACGTAGAGACGCTGGACCAGCTTGGTCAGGGTCGACTTGCCCGAGCCCGACGGCCCGACCACGCCGATCACCTCGCCCGGCTCGACGGTCAGGCTGACGCGACGGATGGCCTCGCGGCCGCCGGGCTTGTAGCGGAAGGTGACGTCGTCGAAGGCGATGCGCCCCTCGATGCGCGGCAGCGCCGCGCGCGAGGGCGAGAACTGGGCCTCGGTCGGACTGTTGAGCACGTCGCCCAGCCGCGCGATGCCGACCCTGGCCTCCTGGAACTGCTGCCAGAGGCCCGCCAGGCGCAGGACCGGCTCGGCCACCCGGCCCGCCAGCATGTTGAAGGCCACCAGTTCGCCGACGGTCATGTGGCCGGTCAGGGCCAGGCGCGCGCCGACATAGAGCACCAGCACGGTCGAGGCCTTGTTGATCAGCTGGATCGCCTGCCCGCCCCAGATGTTCAGGCGCGCGGCGCGGAAGCCGGCCCCGACATAGCCGGCCAGCAGCCGCTCCCATCGGGTCTGCATCTGCGGCTCGACGGCGGCGGCCTTCAGGGTCTGCATGCCCGCCACGCTCTCGACTAGGAAGGCCTGGCTCTCGGCGCCGCGCTGGAAGCGCTCCTCGATGCGGCGGCGCAGCGGACCGGTGATCAGGCCCGCCGTCAGCGCGTAAAGGCAGATCGCGATCAGCACGATCAGCATCAGCCACGGCGAGTAGAACCACATCACCACGAGGAAGATCAGGGTGAAGAGCAGGTCGATGACCAGGGTGACCGACGACGAGGTCAGGAACTCGCGGATGGTCTCCAGCTCGCGCACCCGGGCGATGGTGTCGCCCACCCGCCGGCTCTCGAAATAGGCCATGGGCAGGGCCAGCAGGTGGCGGTAGAGCCGCGCGCCCAGCTCGACGTCGACGCGGCTGGTGGTGTGGGTGAACAGCGCCGCGCGCAGGCCGCCCAGCAGGGTCTCCATCACGATCACCGCGCCCAGGCCGATGGCCAGCACGTCCAGCGTGGTCAGGCCCCGGTGCACCAGCACCTTGTCGATCACCACCTGGAAGATCAGCGGCGTGGCCAGGGCGAAGAGCTGCAGCGTCAGCGAGGCGGCCAGCACCTCGCCCAGCAGGCCGCGATACTTGACCAGGGCCGGGATGAACCAGGTGACGTCGAACTTGCCGCCGCCCGGGACCTCCGAGCGCGAGGTCACCAGAACGGCCTCGCCGTCCCAGATCGCCAGCAGGTCGTCCATCGACAGCGACTTGGGCGGCTGGCCGGGCCACTGCACCAGCACCTCGCCGCCTTGCGCGCGGGCCAGGATGAAGAAGTCGCCGGCCTTGCCCCTGGCGATCACCGGCAGGGGCGCGTCCTCGACGCGGCGTACGGGCAATCGCGTGAGCTTGGACTTGGCGCCCATCCGGCGGGCGAGCCGGACGAGATCGCCGGAGTCGGCCGGCGCGCCCTTGCCCAGGGCATGCCTCAGCTGCTGGGGATCAGCCCCGATCTGATGGAAGCCGAGCAACAGGACGAGGCACTCCAAGCCCTCGTCCGACTCCGCACGCACACTACTCACCGATAAGCCCCGACTACCCCGGCGACTGATCTAGCTCACTCGCGGATTGGTAGCAACAACGCAACGCGGCGTTATCCGCCGAAATGGCGCTTCGCCCAAGGTTGAGGCGGGGACCGCGAAACCAGGCCGCCGCGGCGGTCGAAAACTGGGACGCCCGGCCCGTCTCGAGGCGGGCCGAGCGTCCTGTGCCCGGATGTGGCGCCCTTAGAGCGCGTTGGGCGAAAGTGTGAGCGGTTTCGCCGACCAACGCGCTCTAAATGTTTGATTTAGAGCCTTTTTAGACGCCTCACATGATTCCATGTGAGGCTAAAAGGCTCTAGGCGCTCAGGGCGGGCTGGGCCTTGAGGCCGGCCGAGGCGGCCAGCGGGATCGCCAGCCTCGCCTCGTCGCGGGTCCAGACCGCCGCGCCGCCGCCCTGGCCGCCGAAGCCGGCCATGGCCTGGCGCAGCAGGGCCTGGCGCTGCAGGAGCTCAGCGTCCACCGCGCCCGAAGCGACCTGGCCGAGGCCCCGGCCCGGCTCGGCGTCCATGGCCGCCAGGCGCGCGCCCAGCGAGCCGCCGCCCAGCAGGCCGCCGCCGGCGTCCTGGCGCCACCAGGCGTCGGCCTGGCCGGCCGCGCCGCCATAGGCCGGACCGGCGTCCAGAAGCTCGCCGCCGGCGATCGACAGCCCAAGGCCCACGGCCCCGAAGCCCACGCCCAGGTCCGAGGCGGCGGAAACCGCCGCGCCCTGCCCGGCCTCGCCAAGGCCGGTCAGGGTGACCGCCTGACCGGCCTGAGCATGGCCGCGCTCGATCACGTCCTGACGAGCCTGCGCGGCGGCGTTGAGGTCGTTGAGCTGGGACTGCTGAGCCGAGATGCGCTTGATCTTCTCGGAGGCCTGCTGGCCTTCGGTCAGCCAGCGGGCCTGCTCGGAGGCGTTCATGGCCTGCCAGCGCTTGGCGATCGCGGCGTCGATGCGATCGTGGTCGCTGAAGTCCAGCTGGGCGGCGGCCTTGACCTCGTCGTAGCTGGCGCCGATGGCGTCGAGCAGGCCCTTCCTGGCCTTGATCCGCGCGGCCAGGGCGACCGCCTTGGGATCATTGGCCAGCTGGCCCAGCTCGCCATCCTCGGCGGCGCCGCCCCACTCGGCCTGGTAGTCGCCCGCGTCGTAGCCCACCGAGCCCAGCACCCGTCGCGCCAGCGCCACGTCGTAGCCCTGGCCCGTGCGGCCGTCGGCCCAGATGAAGCTGATCGTGTTCTGCACGAAGCTTTCGGTGACCATCTCGGCGGAGACGCCGGTGGCCACGCCGCCCAGGTTGATGGCCGCGATGCCGGCCTCTTCCAGGGTGCGCAGCTCCTTGGCGGTCGAGCGGCCGTTCTGGTTGGCGTCGACGAACAGCAGGATTCTGGAGAAGTCCCTGTCGTTCTTGTCGAGCAGGCCGTCGCCGTTGGTGTCCCAGGTGCGCAGGCCTTCCAGGTCGCTGGTCGCGCCCGGCTTGTCCTGCACGAACGACAGCTCCGACAGCCTGTTGATCGCCCCGTCGCCGTCGCGGTCCACGGCCAGGAAGCCGTCGGTCGGGCCGACCCAGCCCACCTTGGAGATCCCGCCGCCCGCCGTCCTGGCCACCACGCTGGACGCCTCGACCGTCAGCAGGTCCAGGCCGTCGCCATTGAGATCAAGGGCGATGGGATAGACGTATTCGTAGTTGTAGACGACGCTCTCGGTCCACGTGATGTCCAGCTTGCGCAGGTCGATCGAGGTCCCGCCGGCCAGCACGTATTCGACGGTGTTCAGGCTCTCGTACAGGACTTCGCCCGAATAGTAGTCCTTGGTGACGTACTTGACGCCGCCGCCGACGATTTGCACCCGGTCGGCGACCTGGCTGGCCGTCTGGCTGGTGTTGGAGAGGTTCCTGGCCCCGATATAGAGGTCAGACCCCACGACTTCGTAGATCACGTCCTCCGCCGCGATGCTCGCGCCCAGCGCGAGGGTGTCCTCGCCGCCGGTGTCCCAGATCAGGTCCAGGCCCTCGCCGCGATCGTAGCCGAACTGATCGTCGCCGTTGGAGGTGTGAATCTGGTCGTTGCCCAATCCGCCGACGACGACGTTGCCGTTGCTCTCGACGTGATTGCTCGCCGCGCCCCAGACGATGTCGTCGCCATTCATCGCCAGGATGAGGTCGGCGGTGTCGCGGCTGCCGACCAGCGTAGTCGATGCGTCGTTGCTGGCCACGCCGAAGGTGATGGCCCCGATGTCGAGCTGCGAGGCCCCGCCCATGTCGATGGACTTGACCTTGTTGTTGCCCGCGGTGGGATAGGACCCGAAGTTGGACACCACCCGCACCTGGGCGTCGCCACGAATGCCCAGGTCCAGCCAGCCGCTGGCGCCGCCGGCCGTGCTCCCCCAGAGGTCCGAGAACTTCACGTCCTGCCCGAACGAGATGACGTTCCAGCCGGTGTTGTCTTCGTTGACCGTGTCGGACCCGCCGCCGCGGTTGATCACATAGGTGTCGGCGCCGCCGCCGCCGCTGAGCACGTCGTTGCCCGCGCCGCCGATGAAGGTCTGGTCGCCCTCGCCCCCCACGATCGAGTCGGCGAAGGCCGAGCCGACCACGCCCTCGACGCCGATATAGGTCTGGTTGGCGGCCATGCCGCCATAGCCGTAGCCGTTGACGACGCCGGTCGCCGTGTAGCCGCCGAGGTTCAGGGACACCGCGCCGGTCGCGGCCGAATAGTCGACGAAGTCCTTGCCCTCGCCGCCGACGAAGACGTCCGCGCCGGTGGTCGCCACCAGCCAGTCGTCGCCGGCCTCGCCGTCGAGCCAGTTGTCGCCGCCGTCGTAGCCCTTCAGCTGGTCGGCGGCCTTGGAGCCGCGCACGGCCTCGAAGCCCGAGAACACGTCGCCCTCGGCGTCGCCGCCCTGCGCCTTGCCGGTGGAAAGATCGATGAAGACACCCCCTGAGGATCCGACGTAGCTGAGCCAGTCATAGCCGCCTTCGCCCGCCATGCTGTCGGCGCCCTTGCCGCCCTCGATGGTGTCGTTGCCGTCGCGGCCCCACAGCTGGTCGGCGCCGTCCAGGCCCTTGAGGACGTTGTCGCCCGTCGTGCCGTAGATCCGATCGGCGAACTCCGAGCCGGTGGCGTTCTCGATGCTGAGCAGGCCCTCGCTCGTCACCCATGCGCCGGTGGCGGCGTTGGTGACGATCGCCGCGCGGGTGATCGGATTGCCCGCCGTGGCGTCAGGGTTGCCGTTCCATTCGGGCGGACGGTAGTCCAGGTCGAAGGCCACGCCGAAGCCCAGGCGCTCGGCGCTGATGGTGTCGCTGCCGAAGGGGTCGCTGTTGGGATCGGCATAGCCGCCCCAGAACCAGTTGAAGGTGCCGTCTTCGGCGATCAGGAAGGTGTCGTCGCCGTCGCCGCCCTGCAGGACTTCCGAACCCCAGCTGTCGACCAGGACGTCATTGCCGGCGCCGCCGTCGAGACCATCGGTCCCGTCGCCGCCGGCCAGGTAATCGTCGCCCGCGCCGCCGAGCAGGGTGTCCTCGCCCGCGCCGCCGATCAGCGTGTCGTTGCCGTCGCCGCCGTCCAGCCAGTCGTTGCCGCCCCGGCCGTCCAGCCAGTCCCAGCCGCTGCGGCCGTACAGGTAGTCCCCGCCCGCGCCGCCGACGAAGATGTCGTCGCCGCCGTCGCCGGTCGACCAGTAGGAGTTGTCGACCTGCTCGTAGTCCCAGCCGTTCCAGTAGTAGTCGTACTGCTCGACCCAGACCGAATGGGTGTCGTCGATGGTCACGCCGCCGACGGCCAGGCGCTGGTCGATGAAGTCGTTGCCCGAGGTCGTCGCGCCGGGATTGGTGACGGTGTAGCCGACCAGCGACATGTCATCGATCCGCAGCACCTCGCCCTGGTCCTCCCACGAGGCTATGCGGTGATCCACCGCGCGCGAGGTCGGCTGTGTGAAGAAGCCGAACGGAACCTCTCCGCCAGTGGCGACCAGGCGCAGCACCATCCGCCGATAGGCCGTGCCCGGAGGCGCGGTCGCCGTGCCGCTGATGGTGTTGTAGTTGGCGAGATCGCCGTGCCAGGAGCCGCCTTCCAGGCCCTGGCCGTTCATGAACGCCCCGCCCACCTGGTTCATGTTGGCGTCGTAGAACTCGACGTACATCTGGGCTAGGCCGCGATGGTTGGCGGCCTTGACCGACGACTCGTAGGTGACACCCGCGCTCGACACCATCAGCGCCGAGCGCACGTCGATGACCGAGCCGGCGGCCGGCGTGCCGGGCATGTGCATCCAGAACACGTCGTTGCCGCTGCCCGACCAGTCGGCGTTCAGGTTCACGCCGCGCTGGGGATTGGCCACCTGCCAGGTCGCCATGTCCCAGCCCTGCATGCCGCTCTCGAAGCGGGCGTTGAGGATGTCGTTGTCGCCGGGCCCCGCCGCCGACTGCGGCAGGATCGAGAACAGGCCGTCGCTGGTCTGGAGGCGCGACTGGATCTCCGCGCCGTTCCCTTGCGCAGTGATGCGGACGTTCTCGTAGGCCGTGCCGTGGGCCTTCAGGTCGAAGCTGTCGAGGAAGCCGCGCAGGCCGCCGTAGAAGTCCGAGGCCGACCACTTGTCGAGGCCCAGCTCGCTGATCCGCTGCAGCGTGATGATCCAGGGATTGGCGAGGGCCTGGTTCTCGAGGGCGACGATGATCTTGTCGATCGACGTCTTGTAGCTGTTGTAGAAGTTGGTTTCGTCGGTCGTCAGGGCCGACGCGCCGTTGGCGTGCAGCTTGTCGATCAGCGCCTTGTGCGGCGGGTGGCCGTAGAAGTCCTGCTCCCACTGGGTCAGGCTGGCGTAGGCGCCGGTGATGAAGCCGTTCACCAGGTCGCGGTTGTCGCCGTAGAAGCGATAGTCGTTGGCGATCTGCAGATCGCCGGAAAGCGCGGTCAGGTCTCCTGCCGGCGACTTGGCGATGACCCGCTTGGCGAAGATGTCGCCGCCGACGATCTTGGTGTTGCGGATCGCCGTCAGCGCGCCGTACTCGACCGCCTGGTCGGCCGAGGCGAAGTTCTTCTGAACGCCGTTGATCTTCACCCAGATCTGGCTGGCCGTGTGACCGTAGACCTGGGTCGTGCCGACGCCGTTGAGGTTGCTCACATAGGCCGTCGTGTCGGTGTAAGCGACCATGCTGATCAGGGTGTTCAGCGTGTCGCGCGCCGTGGTGGCCATCGAGGTGACCAGCGAGCGGTTGCCGTTGTTGGTCACCGTCACCGCGCCGAGCTCGTAGCGCGCATAGGGTATCTGCAGCACCGTCTCGGCGTTGGCGCTGGGGATCTTGGGCTTCTTCTTGCCGAACAGGTTGCCGATCAGCGCGCCGATCACGAAGCCCACGAAGGCGCCGATGCCCGGAACCACCAGGTTGCCCAGCGCCGTGAGCTGATAGAGGCCGCCCTGCACCGCGATCTGGACGGCCGCGTAGGAACCGACGGCCGAACCGATGGACGACAGCACCATCGAGGCCTGGGTCTGCGGCTGCACGACCATCGCGCCGAGCTTGGCGCCGAGGAACGAGCCCAGCGCGTTGGCCATCAGCGTGCCCGCGCCGTTGGCCGTGAAGATCTCGCCCGTATGGAAGCCGTCGAAGATATTGGCGTTCGGGTCGAGAAGATTGGAGATGATCTTCGAGCTCACCGTCGAACCGGCGGTGTTGAAGAGCTCCGCGCCGAACCCGTCGAGGCCCAGGGCCTCGCCCAGCGCCATGGTCATCATCGAGCTGATCGAGCCGATCGTCGCCGACTGCAGCCTGGCCGAGACATCGGCGGCGAACGAGCCCTGGACCGCCGAGGTCAGCTTGCCGGCGGCGTCGATGTTCGCGCCGACAGCGCCCGACAGGGACAGCGCCAGACGTTCGCCGACCTCGCCCAGGATCGAGGAGTAGACGATGCCCTTGATCTCGTTGCCGTCGGCCAGGTAGCTGCCGATCGACGAGCCGACGATCGAGCCGATCATCCCGCTGTTGTAGTTGAACTCGTCGTAGCGGCGCAGCAGCTCGGCTTCCGACTTGCTCTCGAGGTTGATCTCCCGGAGCTTGATCGTCGCCTTGTCCTCGTTCCGCAGGAACGTGATGTTCCCCTGCTTGTCGATGGAGAAGATGGCGATCTGGTTGGGGCCGGTGTTGACGGTCCCGTTCTCGCGACCGACGAAGTGCTCGATCAGGAAGAACAGGTCGTGATTTCGGACGGGATCGACGACGTAGAGCTGCCCGTTGATCTGCACCGCGGCGTCGGGAACCACGATGTAGTTCGCCGCGTCCTTGGCGAGGAAGCCCTGGCGCTGGGTGTCGGGCACGGTCACGCCATCGGTGTTGTGCGATACGACCTTGCCCTTGCCGGCCTCTATGCTCAGCCCGTAGTCGCCATAGGCCGAGACCAGGCCCGGCGCGTAGTACGGGGCGAACATGGTGTTGTTGATCACCACGCTGCTGCCCCGCTGGGCGGCCAGCAGGCGAACGTAGGCGGCCGCGAAGCTGCCCTCGTTCACGCCGATCGAGTAGGAGACGAACTCGATGTTCTGGTAGGTCAGGATCCTGTCGATGTTGGCGTCGATGAACGCCTTGGTGTCGGCGATACGGGCGCGCATCCCCTTGGGGTCGTTGGACCACTGGTTCAGGTAGCCCATGATGCCGCCCTGCAGGGCTTCGTTCTGGCCGAGCTCGTTGATGGCGCCCGGCGACGTCAGATACAGCGTCTTGTGACCGCCCTGATCCTCGAAGACGTCCATGGCCATGTCGAAATAGACAGAGTTGCGCGATCCGGCCGGCGCGCTGCCAATGGTGTAGAGCGGCTGGCCGGTGGTCCCCAGCTTCTGGCCGACCACGAAGGTGGATGCCCCCACGCGGTTCCAGCCGCCGAGGCCGCCCAGGCCGTTGATCCAGGGACTGTTGAGGCCGGACTGATCGGCGATGTTTCGCGCCGCCTGGGTGTAGGCCAGAGCGTACATGCTGCGCTGCATCGGCGTCAGATTGGTGAGCTGCAGCCGCTGCTGATAGTACTGCAGCTTGGCCTTGAACATGGTCTGCTTTGCGCTGGCCATCGAAGATCCCCCTCGCCCCCTAGAGCCGGCGAACTAGAACCAGTGGTTTGTGCTGTTCGTGATCGGGTCGGCGCCCGGCCGCTGGATGCGAACCCCGCCGTTGGCGGAGGACACGAAACCGTCTCCCAGCCAGCCGTTCGACACGCTGGCGCCGAACAGGTCGTCGGACGAGGTCAGCACGGTTCCGCCCACGACGGCCCCGTCCAGATCCACCAGGCTGAGCCGGTTGGGGCCCGTGCCACCTACCGACGTCGATCCGGGCTGGCGATGGAGCGGCGTGGCGACCATGCCGACGCCGGTGGAAGGATCGAAGTCCTCCCACGCCCCATCGGCCTTCTCGCCGATGCGGCGGACCTCCGCCGTTTCGGTGTCGATCTGCAGCAGGCCGGCCGTGATGTCGTCGCGCGCGAAGATGTAGGGCGCCAGCTTGGGCTGCAGGAATCGCATCCGCGTCGCGCTGCTGAACACCGCCTCGCGGCCTCGGGCCGTGATTTTTCTGATGACCCAGCGCCCCTTGCCCGGTTCGCCCTCGAAGGCGTTCCTGAACAGGACCAGCTCGCCCGCGGCGTTCCTGACACAGGCCACCCGGCTGTGGTTCGGGAGGCCCAGACCCAGAGGGTCCGTGCCGTCGTCCACCTCGATCAGCGCATCGCCGCCGACCTTGATCGGCTCGCGCCCCCGCGGGTCGTAGTCGTAGACCTTCAGCACGCTGGCCCGGTACAGGCCGTCGTCTTTGTAGAGGCTTACGACCAGGCAGCGGTCGCGAGGATTGAGATTGCTGTTGGCGTAGCTGAAGCCCCCCTCGACGACGATGGGACGGTCGAAGAGCGTCGCCGCCTTGACGTCGATCTCGCGGATCGCCGGGTTGTGGCCGCTGCCCGCGTAGTAAAGCAGCATGTCGTCGCCGGGGCGGTGGACGAAGGGCTGCTCTGGCCCCATCGGCGCGTCGATCGTGTCGATCTTGCCGGTGTCCGTCGCGATGATCTTGACCGCGCCCGGCGAGCAGGAGGCGATGATCCGGTTCAGCGCCTTGGAATGCGCCATGATCGCGCAATCATACAGTTCGTCCGACCTCTCGACGGTCGCGTAGCCGCCGACGAGATTGACTTCCTTGCCCATGACCACGCCACACCCCCACACCGGGAAACTAAAAGCCGCGACCGCCGACCAGACCAGGCGACGCGCCCGGCCTCGGGCCGGCCGTCGCCGTTTCGACCTGGCGATCGCCTCGCCAGTATCCAATTTCGCGGCCGAAAGGCGAAGGATCCGCCCGTCGGCGTCGAGCGACGGGGGGACGGCTCTGCTCGCGAGAGGAGGGTCAGCACCGTCCTTCGCCAGACATCCTTCTCGAACGCCCCCAACGCACTCTCCCGCTTCACGCACTGTCACTCGCGCGGACTGTCACTCGATCGCAGGCCGTCGGCTGCCCTGCCGACGTGCCGGCACAACCGACAGCAAAGCTTGACGCCAGTCAACGCTTAGTTGCGAAGAAACCGCACCCTGCACGCAAGGCGACGCACAGGCCGCCTCGGCAGGCGCCGACGCCGGGAATTCCTGGCGGCGGCAAGGCCTGCAATAGTCAAGCTTTGCGGACCCGAACCTGTCCACATGTTCGGCGCGCGACGAACAAGCAACGGTCACAAGCCGCCCTTATCGCTCTCGATCCAGGGTTGATGTTGACGCGCCATGGGCCCGCGCGCGACTAGCCGATGTTCGAGACGGCGGGGATAGACCAATGCAGTACCGCAAGGACATCGACGGCCTGCGCGCCGTGGCCGTGCTGCCGGTGGTGGCCTTCCACGCCGGCTTCAACCAACTGCCCGGCGGCTTCGTCGGCGTCGACGTGTTCTTCGTCATCTCCGGCTACCTGATCACCGGCAACATCTTCGCCGAACTGAGCCGGGGCGACTTCTCGCTGCTGCGGTTCTACGAGCGGCGGGTCCGGCGCATCGGCCCGGCCCTGCTGGCCGTGCTGGCCGTGACCACGGCCCTGGCCTATTTCACCCTGCTGCCCGGCGAGATGCTGGAATACGCCCGCAGTCTGATCGCCTCGGTGTTCTCGGCCTCGAACGTCTTCTTCTGGACCCAGGCCGGCTACTTCGACTCCGACTCCTCGACCAAGCTGCTGCTGCACACCTGGTCGCTGTCGGTGGAGGAGCAGTTCTACATCGTCTTCCCGCTGCTGCTGTCGTTCCTGCTGCGGGTGTTCCCCAGCCGGCTGAAGCCGATCATCTGGGGCCTGATGGCGCTCTCGTTCGCCAGCGCCCTGGCCAGCGTGGCCCTGGCGCCCAGCGCGGCCTTCTACCTGCCGCACAACCGCGCCTGGGAGCTGATGGTCGGCTCGGTGCTGGCGCTGGGCATGGTTCCCAAGATCCGCAGCCCCTGGCTGCGCGAGACGGCCGCCCTCTTGGGCCTGGCGATGATCGGCGCGGCGGTGCTGCTGTATCGCGAGCAGATGCCGTTCCCCGGCGCGGCCGCCCTGCTGCCCTGCCTCGGCGCGGCCCTGGTGATCGCGGCCGGCGAGACCGGGCCGACGCTGATGGGCCGCCTGCTGTCGTGGCGGCCGGTGGTGTTCATCGGCCTGATCTCCTACTCGCTGTACCTGTGGCACTGGCCGGTGATGGTCGGCGCCCAGATGAACAGCTTCCTGTTCGGCGGCGCCCCGCCCATGGCGATCAAGATCGGCACGGTGCTGGTCTCGATCGTGCTGGCGACGATCTCCTGGTGGTTCATCGAGCGGCCGTTCCGCGTCGGTCCGCTGAAGCTGCCGCGCAAGGCGCTGTTCCAGCTGGCCGGCGTCGCCGCGACCGTGCTGGTCGCCGTCGGCGTCGCCGGCCAGGTCGACCACGGCCTGTCCTACCGCTACTCGCCGCGCGTCCAGCAGATCGCCGACCTGCTGACCGACAAGAGCCACCGCCAGATGCGCGAGGGCACCTGCTTCCTGCCGTCGGGCTCGACCGTCGACGACTTCGACATGGCCTGCGTGCGGCAGGACCCGGGGCGCCGCGACTACCTGCTGATCGGCGACAGCCACGCCGCCCACCTGTGGTACGGCCTGGCCAAGGCCATGCCGACGGTGAACGTGATGCAGGCCACCGCCTCGGGCTGCAAGCCGACCCTGACCCACCCCGGCTCGGCCGAGGAGCGCTGCGTGGCGCTGATGGACCGGATGTTCGACGACTACCTGCCGGCCCACAAGGTCGACACCGTCGTGCTGGCCGCCCGCTGGAAGCGCGACGACCTGCCCCGCCTGGAAGCCACCCTGTCGCGCCTGCGCGCCCAGGGCCTGGACGTCATCGTGTTCGGCCCGATCATCGAGTACCGCTCGCCCCTGCCCCGCCTGCTGGCGGTCTCGGACCGCATGCACGACCCCGACTTCGTCGACGAGCAGCGGATCGACGTCAGCGCCGTGGATCGCGCGATCGGCAAGCTGGCCCGCCAGAAGGGCGCCCGCTACGTGTCGCTGGCCTCGGCCATGTGCCCGGCCGGCCATTGCCTGGAGGTCGACGGCAAGGGCTATCCCGTGCAGTTCGACTACGGCCACCTGACCGGCAGCGGCTCGGAGATCCTGGCCCGGCGCGTGGTGGCCAAGTATCCGACGCTCAGCCAGGGCCCGATCGCCGCCGCCCCGGTCGCGGCGAGCGCCGCGGGGGCCTGATCGGCGCGGTTGCGCGGCGCCGCCCGCCACGCCAAGGTCGCGCCCTCGTTTCCAGGGGGTGGACCATGCAGCTGATCAGCCTTCCGGCCTCGCCCTACGCGGCCCGCGTCAGGATCGCGCTCCGCGCCAAGGATCTGGACGTCGAGATCGCTCCGCCGCCGCCCAGCTGGCCCCTCGACCGGCGGTTCCGCTACGTCAGCCCCACGGGCCGCGTGCCCGTGCTGATCCTCGACGACGGCGAGGCCGTCTGGGAGTCGGCGGTCATTCTGGAGCTGCTGGAAGAGCTCTTTCCCGACGCCCCGACGCTGCTCCCCGCCGATGTGCTTGAACGCGCGCGGGCCCGGCAGCTGGTGCGCGTCGCCGATCTCTACCTGATGCCGCCGATGGTCGCCCTGGCCGCGCCCCAGGACCCGCGCGAGACGCGGCGACTGGTCGAGCAGCTTGCCGACGCCCTGGCCATGCTCGACGACCTGCTGGAGGACGAGGGTCCGTATGCGGTCGGCGGGGCGCTGTCGCATGCCGACTGCGCCCTGGCCCCGGTGCTGCTGGCGGCGCGGGTCACGGGCGGGCGGCAGGACCTCGACCTGATCGAGGCCCTGCCCCGGGTGAGCGCCTATGCCCGCTCGGGGTCGGAGGACGAGCACGTCGCCGCCGTCCTGGCCGAGATGGAAGACGGCATGCGGCGGTTGACCAGGGTCTCCGCGGAGCCGACGGACTACCAGTCGTAGAGACCGCCGCTCTGGCTGAACCTGTCGCGTTCCAGGCCGTGGATGTCGAACGGCGTCGTCCGCGGCGGCTCGCCCCCTTTCGCCAGGTCCAGCTCGAGACGGCGGGCTCCACGCAGGTTCAGCAGGATCTTGTGCACTGGCCGCAGCGAAACCTGCTCGGCGCCGCCCTCGCGCAGCTGGGAGCCGGTCAGTTCGACAGGCGCGCCGCCGTCGAAGCGCGCCGCCACCGTGCAGCGCCTGCTCGACTCGCACGTGATCTCGCCGCCGTCCGGCCGCCTGACGAAGACATCGACGCCCAGGCGCTCGGAATCGCGAAGGCAGAATTCGAAACCGTCGGAGGAAACACAGGCCACGCTTACCGGCGACAGGCTCATGCTGTCCTGGGCCAAGTCATAGCGCCAGGCGCTATCCAGGCTTCCGCGCACCGGCGCGCCGGACGGAGCCTCGGGCGTCGGCTCGCAGCCCGCGAGGGCCAGGCCCGCCGCCAGGCCGGCCGCGCCCCGCAGACCCCGGCGTCTCAGTGCTGGCTTTCCGGCAGGCGCACGACCAGGCCGTCCAGCGCGTCGCTGACCTTGATCTGGCACGACAGGCGGCTGTTGGGCTCGACGTTCTCGGCGAAGTCGAGCATTGACTCCTCCATGGCCGACTTGTCGCCGGTCTTGTCGGTCCAGGCGTCGTCCACATAGACGTGGCAGGTCGCACAGGCGCAGGCGCCGCCGCAGTCGGCGTCGATGCCGGGCACGTTGTTCTTCACGGCGCCTTCCATGACCGTCAGGCCCGGCTTGACGTCGAGGACGTGCTCGGTCCCGTCGAATTCGATGTAGGTGATCTTGGCCATGGTTCCCCTGCGTAGCTAGCGGGCGGCTTTCAGGCCGCCACTTCCTTCATGGATATCGCCGGATCCGCCAGCCTTGTCTTAGACACGGGCGTCCGCTTGGCGATCAATTGTTTGCCGGCCATGAACTCGGGCGGCGCGTTGACGGCTTCCACGGCCTGGACGAGATCGCCCTTGAGGTGGAAGACGGCGAACCTGGCGGCGGCCACGTCGCCGCGCACGATGGTGCTGTCGGCGTCGAACGGCAGGCCGGCGATCTGGAGCTTCAGGTCGTACTGGTCCGACCAGAACCACGGCACTTCCGGCGACGGGCCAGCGCGGCCGACGATGGCGGCGGCGGCCTGCTTGGCCTGCTCCAGGGCGTTGGGCACGCTTTCGAGGCGGAACTGGCGCTCGTACAGCGGCAGCGGCCGGTGGGCGACGTCGCCGATGGCGAAGACGCGCGGGTCGCTGGTGCGGGCCTCAAGATCCACGACGATGCCGCCGGTGCATTCCAGGCCCGCGTCCTGGGCCAGCTCGACGTTGGGATGGGCGCCGACGCCCACCAGCGCGGCGTCGCAGGCCACGACCTCGCCGCCCTTCAGGCGCACGCCGGTGACGTGGCCGCCCGTTCCCTCGAACGCCTCGACATTGGCGTTCAGCTCGAACGCCACGCCGCGCGCGCCGTGATAGTCCTGGAAGAAGGTCGACAGGGTCTCGCAGGCCACGCGGGCCAGAACGCGGCTCTCGCGCTCGATGACCGTGGCCTCCGCGCCCAGGGCGCGGGCCGAGGCCGCCGCCTCCAGCCCGACATAGCCGCCGCCGACCACGGCCAGGCGCTTGCCTTCGCCGAGGGCCGCCTTCAGGCCTTCCGCGTCGGCCGCCGTCCGCAGGGCCAGCACGCCGGAAAGATCCGCGCCGGGAATCGGCAGCTCGCGGGCGCGCGCGCCGGTGGCGAGAATGAGGAAGTCGTAGGAGATCACCTCGCCCGAGGCGAGGCTGACGGTGCGCTCGCCCCGATTGAGGCTGGTCGCCACGCCTTGCAGGCGCAGGGCGACATTGGCCTCGGCGTACCACTCCTGCGGTTTCAGGGCCAAGCTGTCGGCGTCGGCCTCGCCCTTCAGCCAGGCCTTCGAAAGCGGCGGGCGCTGGTAGGGCAGCAGCGGCTCCTCGCCGATCAGCACGATCGGGCCCTCGTGGCCGTACTGGCGCAGGAACGCGGCGGCCGAGCCGCCCGCATGGCCCGCGCCGACGATCACCACCTTGGCCTTCGGATCGCTCACGACCGCTTCACTCAACGCGCTTCTCTCCCGCACGGAACAAAATTGACGACCCCGTCATCTTTTGCAAGCCGGCGTCAACCGGGACGGGTCATCCAGAACCAGCCATAGAACAGCACCCAGCCCGCCGTGAAGACGGCCAGGGTGGTCTTCTGACCGACCCGGCCCCGCATCATGGCGCCGACAGCCGAAAACGCCGCCGCCACGAGCAGAAAGCGCGGCAGGCGAACAGGCAGGGCCGCCGCGGCGAAGGCCGGCAGGCTGGCGCCCGCCCGCGGCGCCAGGGCCGCGTAGACCTTGTAGGGCGTCGAGGTCAGCGGCCCCTTCAGGCTGGCGACGATCCAGCCCTCGCGGGCCATGTCGGCGCGGGCCTTGTCGATCATCGCGTCGGAGACCGACGGCACGGCCGCCACCGCCTTCAGCGCGGGACCGGGCGCATTGGCGCTCCACAGCCACATCGCCGCCCCGCCGACCATCGCTCCCAGGGCCGCGGCCAGACTGGCCAAGGCCCCCATGCGAAAGCCTCGCCGCAGAGCGACGAGGCTTATGAGCACGTCCGGAACGACGAAGAACAGGAAGCCCTCGGCCGCGCCCCACAGCAATGCGGCGAGACCGAAGGCGCGGACGGTCGTCAGACCACCCGCTCCACCAGCATCTTCTTGATCGAGGCGATGGCCTTGGCCGGGTTCAGCCCCTTCGGGCAGACCTGGGCGCAGTTCATGATCGTGTGGCAGCGATAGAGCTTGAACGGGTCCTCGAGGTCGTCGAGGCGCTCGCCGGTGGCTTCGTCGCGGCTGTCGATCAGCCAGCGGTAGGCGTGCAGCAGGGCCGCCGGGCCCAGGTACTTCTCGCCGTTCCACCAGTAGCTGGGGCACGAGGTCGAGCAGCAGGCGCACAGGATGCACTCGTACAGACCGTCGAGCTTCTCGCGGTCTTCCGGGGCCTGGCGCCACTCCTTCTGCGGCTCGGGGGTCGTGGTGTGCAGCCACGGCTCGATCGAGGCGTATTGGGCGTAGAACAGCGTCAGGTCGGGGATCAGGTCCTTGACCACCGGCGCGTGCGGCAGCGGGCTGATCTGCACGGCCTTGCCGGGCACCTCGCCGTGGCCGTGCGTGCAGGCCAGGGTGTTGCGGCCGCCGATGTTCATCGCGCAGGAACCGCAGACGCCCTCGCGGCACGACCGGCGGAAGGCCAGGGTCGGGTCGATGGTGTTCTTGATGTAGAGCAGCGCGTCCAGGACCATGGGACCGCAGGCGTCGACGTCGACGTCGTAGGTGTCCCACCGCGGGTTCATCCCGGTCTCGGGATCGTAGCGGTAGATCTTGAACGAGCGCACGTTCTTGGCGCCGGCCGGAGCGGGCCAGTGCTTGCCGCTCTGAACGCGGGAGTTCTTGGGAAGAGAGAGCTGGACCATCTGCGTTCCCCTAGTAGACCCGTTGCTTCGGCGGGATGTAGTCGATGTCCTGCGACATCGTGTAGTTGTGCACCGGACGGAAATCGATCTTCACCTTGCCGGTCTCGTTGTCGAGCCAGGCCAGGGTGTGCTTCATCCACTCGGTGTCGTTGCGCTCGGAGAAGTCCTCGCGGGCGTGGGCGCCGCGGCTCTCGGTGCGGTTGGCCGCGCCGTTCACCGTCACGACCGCCTGGCCGATGAGGTTGTCGAACTCGAGGGTCTCCATCAGGTCGGTGTTCCACACCAGACCGCGGTCGGAGACCTTCACGTCGCCCTTCTTGTCCCAGACGGCCTGCAGACGGGCCACGCCGCTGTCTAGGCTCTCGCCGGTGCGGAACACGGCGGCGTCTTCCTGCATCGCCTTCTGCATTTCGAGGCGCAGTTCGGCGGTCGGGGTCGAGCCGTTGGCGTTGCGCATGCGGTCGAAGCGCTCGATGTGCGCCTCGGTCTGCGAAGCCTTCAGTTCCGGCTGCTTGGCGCCGGGGGTCAGGATCTCGGCGCAGCGCAGGCCGGCCGCGCGGCCGAACACGACGAGGTCGATCAGCGAGTTGGAGCCCAGGCGGTTGGCGCCGTGCACCGACACGCAGGCGGCTTCGCCGACGGCCATCAGGCCCGGGATCACCTGGTCGGGGTTGTCGCCGGCCTTGGTCACCACTTCGCCGTGGTAGTTCGTCGGGATGCCGCCCATGTTGTAGTGGACGGTCGGCAGCACCGGGATCGGGGCCTTGGTCACGTCGACGCCGGCGAACACCTTCGCCGTCTCAGAGATGCCCGGCAGGCGCTCGGCCAGGATCTTCGGATCCAGGTGGTCGAGGTGCAGGAAGATGTGGTCCTTGTTGGGGCCCACGCCGCGGCCTTCGCGGATCTCGATGGTCATCGCGCGGCTGACCATGTCGCGGGGCGCCAGGTCCTTAACCGACGGGGCGTAGCGCTCCATGAAGCGCTCGCCTTCCGAGTTGGTCAGGTAGCCGCCTTCGCCGCGGGCGCCTTCGGTGATCAGGCAGCCGGCGCCGTAGATGCCGGTGGGGTGGAACTGCACGAATTCCATGTCCTGCAGCGGCAGGCCGGCGCGCAGCGCCATGGCGTTGCCGTCGCCCGTGCAGGTGTGGGCCGAGGTGGCCGAGAAGTAGGCCCGGCCGTAGCCGCCGGTGGCCAGGATCACGGTCTGGGCCTGGAAGCGGTGCAGGGTGCCGTCGTCGAGCTTCCACGCGGTCACGCCGCGGCAGGCGCCGTCTTCCATGATCAGGTCGAGGGCGAAGTACTCGATGAAGAACTCGGTGTCGTGGGCCAGCGACTGGCCGTACATCGTGTGCAGCATGGCGTGACCGGTGCGGTCGGCCGCCGCGCAGGTGCGCTGGATCGGGCCTTCGCCGAAGTTCTTGGTCATGCCGCCGAAGGCGCGCTGGTAGATCTTGCCCTCGGCCGTGCGCGAGAACGGCACGCCCCAGTGCTCGAGTTCGTAGACCGCCGCCGGAGCGTTGCGGGTCAGGTACTCGATGGCGTCCTGGTCGCCCAGCCAGTCCGAACCCTTGACGGTGTCGAACATGTGCCAGCGCCAGTCGTCCTGGCCCATGTTGCCCAGCGAGGCCGAGATCCCGCCCTGGGCGGCGACCGTGTGGCTGCGGGTGGGGAACACCTTGGTGATGCAGGCGGTCTTGAGGCCGGCCTGCGCGGCGCCGAGCGCGGCGCGGAGGCCCGAGCCGCCGGCGCCCACGACGACGACGTCGAACTTGTGGTCGATGAACGTGTAGGCCGACATCAAAGGGCTCCGGTGAAGGCGATCTTCAGGATCGAGACGATCCCGGCGACGCCGGCGAGCATGCAGAGGAACAGGTTGCCGATGACGAGGGCGGCCTTCGGGGCGAACGCCACGACATAGTCCTCGATGACCACCTGGATGGCGTTCTTCAGGTGCACCAGCAGGGCGATGAAGAGCAGCGACAGCAGGACGGCGTTGATCGGGATCGCCACCCAGGCGGCGACCGCGTCGAAGTCCTTGCCCGCCAGGCGGATGCCGGCGAAGGCGCCCCACAGGAACAGCGGCACGAGGGCCAGGCCCGAGACGCGCTCGGAGATGAAGTGGCCCACGCCGTGGTGCGAGGCGCCCAGGCCGCGGGCGCGCGACAGCGGGGTGCGGAAGGGGCTGTTGGAGGTGCTCATGGTCAGATCGCTCCGGTCGCGGCGGCGAGGATCCAGGTGACGACGGCGGCGACGATCGCGAAAGCGATCACGACCACGCCGGTCAGGTTGGCGGTCTTCGGTTCGAAGCCCTTGCCCAGGTCCCAGAAGGTCTGACGGATGATGTAGGCGACGTTGTAGAAGACCGCGACCGTGATGCCGAACAGCACCAGCTTGCCCAGCGGCGAGCCGATCACGCCGGTGTAGCAGGCGTAGTGGTCGGGACCCGAGGCCAGGGCCAGGGCCCAGCCGGCCAGGAGCAGGACGCCGACATAGAGGGCGAACAGGCTGGCGCGGTGCAGGATCGAGCACGCCATGGTGATGTGCCAGCGCCAGACCTGGAGGTGCGGCGACAGCGGACGCTCAGGGAGCCCCCGGCTCGTCTCGGTCATTTTTACGTCCAACCTGTGGATTTGTGCGTTGCGGGACGCTTTTAAGCGCGAGCGCCGGGGTGTCAACGAAACGGCCATTACTTGAGATACGTTCGCAATTCACTCGGTGGGAGAATGAGGGAACCTCTCTAGCAAAGCTTGCGTTATCGCTGGCTGTTCAACGGGGATGACCTTCAGGCGATGACCGGCCCGATCGATTTCGCGACGGTGTTCGATCGTCTGCCGACACCATACATGATGCTCGACCGCGACCTGCGGTACGTGGCCGCCAACCAGGCCTATCTCGAGACCCTGGCCCGCCGCTGGGAGGACATCGCCGGCCTCTACGTGTTCGACGCCTTTCCCAGCCAGGGCGAGTCGCGCGAGCGGCTGGAGGCCTCCTTCCGCCGCGCCCTCGACGGCGGCCGGCCAGACCACCTGCCGCTGATCCCCTACGCCATCGAGCGGCCGGCCCACCTGGGCGGCGGCTTCGAGGACCGGATCTGGAGCGCCACCAACACCCCGATTCCCGGCCCCGACGGCAAGACCGCCTACATCGTCCAGCACACCCAGGACGTCACCGCCGTCCAGCGCCTGAAGGAAGTCGCCTTCGGTCGCGGCGAAATGACCATGCTGCAGGACGACGTGCTGCTGCGGGCCGGGGCGGCCGGGGCCCAGAACGACGACCTGCGCCGCCTCTTCATGCAGGCGCCCAGCTTCATGGCCGTGCTGCGCGGCCCCGAGCACCGCTTCGACCTGGTCAACAACGCCTACGGCCAGTTGATCGGCTGGCGCGACGTGGTCGGCCTGCCGCTGCGCGAGGCCCTGCCCGAGGTGGTCGAGCAGGGCTTCGTGGAACTGCTCGACCGGGTCACAGCAACGGCCGAGGCCTTCGTCGGCCGCGAGATCAAGGTCGCGCTGCGGCGCACGCCGGACGCCCCGCTGGAGGACCGCTTCCTCGACTTCATCTACCAGCCGATCGTCGAGCCCGACGGCTCGGTCTCCGGGGTCCTGGTCGAGGGCTCGGACGTCACGGAGAAGGTTCTGGCCGGCGAGCAGCAGCGGCTGCTGCTCGACGAACTGAACCACCGGGTCAAGAACACCCTGGCCACCGTCCAGGCCATCGCCCGCCAGACCCTGCGCGGCGCCCTGACGCCGGAGGCCTTCGCCCGCGCTTTCGAGGCGCGGCTGCTGGCGCTGTCGCAGACGCACAACGCCCTGACCGACAGCCAGTGGGCCGGCGCGGGCCTGCGCCAGATCTTGGGCCAGGAACTGGCGCCCTACGATCCGGCCCGCATCGTCATGGAGGGCCCAGACCTCAACCTGCCCGCCCGGGTGGCTCTGTCGCTGGGCATGGTGTTCCACGAACTGGCCACCAACGCCGCCAAGTACGGGGCGCTGAGCACCGAGACGGGCCGGCTGCTGCTGGCCTGGCGCGTCGATCCGCCAGGCGTGCTGGACTTCGAATGGCGCGAGGCCGACGGCCCCGCCGTCGCCGCCCCCGCCCGCCGCGGCTTCGGCTCGCGCCTGATCGAGCGCAGCATCGGCGCCGAACTGCGCGGCGAGGTGGCGATCGATTACGCCGAGACGGGGCTGGCCTGCCGGTTCACGGTGTCGCTGGACCGGGCTTTCTGAGGCCAGTGCGTCCTTCGAGGCTCGCCTTCGGCTCGCACCTCAGGACGAGGATATCACTGCACTGCCTTCCTCATCCCGAGGCGCCGGCGCAGCGGGCCTCGAAGGACGCAAGGCGCTAGTCCCGCACCCGCCCCACATAGTCCGCCGACCGCATCTCCTGCAGCCGCGAGACCGTCCGCTCGAACTCGAACGAGCCGTCGCCGGCCGGATACAGCGCCTCGGGCTCGCCGGCGGCCAGGGCGACCAGCTTGGCGTCGGCCTCGTAGAGGGCGTCGATCAGGGTGTTGAAGCGCTTGGCCGCGTCGCGCTTCTCGGGAACCAGGAGGGGGATGTCCTCCAGGAAGATGGTGTGGAACCGCTCGGCCAGGGCCAGATAGTCCTGAGGCCCCAGCGCCTGCTGGCACAGGCTGGCGAACGAGCTGCGCACCAGGCCGCCTGCGGCGCGCGGCAGGCGCAGCTTGCGGCCCATGACCTCCAGCGTCGCGCCGGTCTCCTCGGCGCCGTCCAGCATATCGAGCCAGAGCTTGTCGAACTCGGCCTCGGTGGTCCTGTCGACCGGCGACAGCCAGGTGCGGCCGGCCCGCAGACGGTCGAGGCGGAAGTCCACCGGCCCGCGCACGGCCACGACCTCCATCTTCTCCTTCAGCATGGCGATGAAGGGCGTGAAGAGCTGGCGGTTGAGGCCGTCCTTGTAGAGGTCGTCGGGCGGACGGTTGGAGGTGGCCACCAGCGTGACCCCTTCGGCGAACAGCGCCTCGAACAGCCGGCCCAGGATCATGGCGTCGGCGATGTCGGTGACCTGCAGTTCGTCGAAGCACAGCAGTCTGGCCTCGCCAGCGATCAGTTCGGCGGTCGGGGCGATCGGGTCGTCGCCCTTGTGTCGGCCGAAGCGCGCTTTCCGCTCGGCGGCGTCGCCCTTGCGCCAGGCGTCGATGTGGGCGTGCACCTCGGCCATGAAGACGTGGAAGTGCACCCGCCGCTTGCGGTGCACCGGGGCGCTGTCGAAGAACAGGTCCATGACCATCGACTTGCCGCGCCCGACCGGCCCCCAGATGTAGAGCCCGCGCTGGCTCTTGGGCTTGCGGCCGAAGAACGAGAAGCTGGGCTCGCCGGCGTTGTCGAGATCGGATTCCAGGCGGGCCAGGGCGTCGATGGCGGCGGCCTGGGCGACATCGGGACGGATCTCGCCGGCGGCGAGGCGCTCCCGATAGGCGGTGCGTACGGACTGTGGCATCGGGATGCGGGTTAGCGCGTGGAGCCGCCGGGGGAAAGCGGAACGTGGCGTGGCGCCTCGCCGGCGCCCCGACCATCCGCCCGCTGGATCCTATAGTGTGGTGATCCCGCGGAATGCTGGACGAGGGTGAAATCGGACCGATGCCCGCAGCCCTCCCAATCGCTTCACCATCGCACCCCCCATGCCCAAGCTTGCGCGACACTAAGGGCACACTCCGCCTGATCAATGACGGAACGTGGCCGGACAGCGCTCCGTTCTCTCCTTCGAACCCAGGAGAACCCCATGGCCGACCCCGAAGACACCGAGACCTACGATCCCTCCACGCCCGAAGCCAACCGCGCCATCCAGCAGGGTATCGGCGTCGGCGCCCGCGACCTGGCCGCGCAGCGCGACCCGGGCGAAGGCGACGCCCCGCTGGATGACGCCGTCGACGAGGACGAGAACGACTAGAGAAATCCTCTCCCCGTGGGAGAGGATCTTGGAAAAGAAAAAGCCCCGGCCTTTCGGACCGGGGCTCTTCTTCGAGCTCAGCGTCGGCCGCTTAAGCCGCGCGGCGGGCCTTCTTGACCTTGGCCATGGCGCGGTCGCGGCGCAGGCGCGACAGGTGATCGATGAACAGCACGCCTTCCAGGTGGTCCATCTCGTGCTGGATGCAGACGGCGAACAGGCCCTCGGCCTCTTCCTCGACCTTCTCGCCCTGGTAGTTCAGGTAGCGCACCTTGATGCGGGCCGGACGCTCGACGGCGTCGAAATACTCCGGCACCGACAGGCAGCCTTCCTCGTACGAGAACAGCTCTTCCGACGGATCGAACAGTTCGGGATTGACGAAGAAGCGCGGCGCCGGCTCCTCGTCCTCGCGGGCCAGGTCCATGACGATGATGCGCACGGGCTCGCCGACCTGCACGGCGGCCAGGCCGATGCCGGGCGCGTCGTACATGGTCTCCAGCATGTCGTCCATCAGGACGCGCAGGTCGTCGGTGACGGTCTCGACGGGCGTGGAGATCTTCTTCAGCGTCGCCAGGTCGGCGGGATTATCGATGGTGAGGATGCGACGGATGGCCATAACGGGACTCAGGTAGGCGTCCCGTTTCCGAGGGTCAAGGCGGGGTTTTGTCCCACCCCGTCCGTCGAACCGTTTGAGGCGTCTGCGATTTCCAGCTTGGTGACCGGGCGCACGGCGGTGTCGACCCCGCCCAGCTCCTCGATGCCCTTGCCGCCGTGCTCGACCTTCAGTTTCTCGAACTCGCGGGCCTTGGGCAGCACCCGGCTCTCCAGCGAACCGACGAAGGCGTTGTACTTGTCGACGGCGGCCGACAGCGAGCGGCCCATGCCGGCCACGTGGCCGCCCATGTCGGCCACGCGCTTGTAGAGCTCGCGCCCAAGGGCGGCGACCTCGACGGCGTTCTTGGCCTGCTCCTCGACGCGCCAGCCGTAGGACACCGCCTTGCAGAGGGCGAAAAGGGTCGAGGGGGTGGCGATGATCACCCGCTTTTCCATGGCCTCGGTCATCAATTCGGGCGTGCGCTCCAGGGCGGCCGCCAGAATGCCGTCGCCGGGCACGAACATGGCCACGAAGTCGGGCGAGACCTCCAGCGCGTCCCAGTAGGCCTTGGCCGACAGCTGCTGGATATGGGTGCGCAAGGATGCGGCGTGACGCAGGTAGGCGGCCTCGCGCGTGACGTCGTCGGCCGCATCCTGGGCCTCCAGATAGGCGGTCAGCGAGCACTTGGCGTCGATCACGAAGGCGGCGTTGCGCGGCATGCGCACCACCACGTCGGGACGGATGCGGCCGCCGTCCAGCTGCACCTGCTCGGTGAAGTCGACGCCGTGCTTGAGGCCGGCCATCTCCAGCACGTTGCGCAGCATCTGCTCGCCCCAACGGCCCTGCACGCCGGCGCCCCGGCGCAGGGCGGCCGACAGCTTGCGCGCCTCGGCCTGGGTGGCGGTCGAGGCCTCCATCAGGGCGGCGATCTGGGCCTTGAGGCCGCCGGTCTCCTCGGCGCGCACCTTCTCGACGGCGGTGACCTGGGCCTCGAACTTGGCCAGGGTCTCGGCCACCGGCTTCAGCTGGGCCTCCAGGCGGGCGTGGGTCAGCTGGTCGCGGCTCTTGGCGTTCTCGTCTGCCCGCTTGATCAGCTGTTCGGCCACGGCGTGGGCGCTCTTCTCGGCCTGGGCGCGGATCAGCTCGATCTGCGTCGCCGACTGGTCTTCCAGGTGCCGGTGCCGCTCCAGCGCCTGCTCCAGCTGGGCGGTAAGCCGCCAGACCTCCTGCTCGGCCCCGGCCGCCTTGCGCTGGGCCATGATCGCCCAGACCACCGCCCCGGCGGCGGCGAGCAGGAACACCAAGGCGAGGATCAGGTAGGGGTCGACGGCGTCGTTCATGCTCCGTTCTTAGCCGGAGTCGAGGGCCAGAGGAAGGCGCGCCGCGACGGAAAGACCTGACGCGTCAGGTCACGGGCGGCGCGCAGGGCGGACCCGCCAGGCGCGCGTCGAGCGTCGCCAGGATCTCGGCGATGTGTGGCTCGGGCATCGAGTGGATCACCGCCGGCCGCGCCCGCCGGAAGGCGGCGCAGGCCTGCGAGGCGAGGCCCATGGCCAGCAGAGCCTCGCCTCGTTCAAGGCCCGCCCCTGTCCAGAACCAGTTGTTCCCTTCGATCCCGGCCTTTTCGGCGAGCGCTAGTCCCCGGTCGATCGTCGCCAGGGCGGCGGGGGCGTCGCCCGACAGCCGCAGGGCGCGGGCGAGCAACACCTCCGACGCGCCGTCGCTCGCCCGCCCGTCCGCCTTGGCGTGGGCCTTCCAGAGGGCGTCGGAAACCCGCAGGAAGCCAACCGCCTCGCGCGGCGCCCCCACCTTCAGCAGGTCGCGACCGAAACCGCCGAAGGCCTCGGCCACCGGCGCGATGGACACATCACCCGACCAGAGACCGTTGGCGATCTGGTCGAGGACGGTCGCGTTGGGCGACAGGAAGCGCTCGCCGTCCACCAGGACCGCGGCCTTACGACTCGTGTCGATCACGCCGTCCCGGTCGCCGGCGGCGGCCTGGGCGTGCGAGCGCGCCACGTAGAGGCGCATCAGGCCGGCCTTGCGGTCGCGCCGGGAGAAGTCGTCGGGCGCCTGGGCGAGCCGGGCCTCGGAAAGGCTGGCCGCCTCGCCGAACCGATCGGCGGCGCTCCGGGCGTCGCCAGACAGCTCCAGCAGGTCGCCCTCGATCTTCAGCGCCGACAGGAGCTCGAACGAATCCCGGTCCCCAAGACCGTCACCGGCTTCCACGATCGACCGCCAGCGGCGCACGTTGGCTTGGGCGTAGGCCAGGCTCGGCTTGCGATCGGGCGCGCCGTTCATCTGGTAGATCAGCTGCGAGGTGATCTCGGCCACGGCCCGTGGATCGCTCTCGCCAGCTTGCCGCTGCGACCGCCAGGCGGCCAGCGCGCCGGCCTCGTCGCCCTGGCGCAGCCGGGCGACCGCCAGCGCGCTCCAGGCGCCGTCGGACGGCTCGACCCGGACGCGCTCCTCGGCCAGCCTCAGGGCCTCGGCCGCGCGGCCCGACGACTGCAGCACGCCCTGCAGGAACATCCAGTCGCTGCTGCGCGACCCCGGGTCGGCGCAGTTGGCGCGCGCCGCCGCCACGGTGGTTTCGGGCTTGAACGGATAGGGCGCCGGATCGCGCAGGAAATGACCCCAGAACGCCGCGTAGCGGATCCCGGCGGGTTCCGACAAAGGCGCCGCCAGCGACCCGGCCGCCGCCTCGCACAGGGCCCGGGCCGCGTCCGGAACGGCGGGCTGGGCGGCGGCGAGCGCGAGGGCGGCGAACAGCGAAATCATCGCGGGAAAGCTATCGGCGACGCCATCCAAAGTCGAGCTTGCGCGCGCTCAGCCGGCCACGCGCCAAGCCTCTAGCGGAACCACCGTGGCGCAGGCCGGGCCGCCGTCCTTGGCGCGGCCGGGCAGCAGAACCTCCAGCACGGCGCCTTCCAGGGCTCGCGCCAGCAGGTCGGCGGGAATGGTGTGGATGTCGATCTTGGCTCGCCTCGTCCAGGTCGAGCCGTGCTGGCCGGCCGAGGTTCCTATGGCGATATAGACGAACCGCCGGCTAGGGCCTTCGCTACGCACGAACTCGCCCAGGAACCGGGGACCGGGCGCGACGCGCACCGAAACGTCGAAGGCAAGCGGCCCGTCGCCGGCGACGAGCGGCCCCACGGGGTGGTTCTTCTTGTCCTGCAGGCTGTAGGCGACGCCAGGAACCGGGTCCTGGATACGCAGCCTCAGCGTGATCGGCTGACCGGTCATGGCGCTCCTCCCAGGACGAAGTCGTAGCCGCCCCCGCGTCCGGGCGAAACACCCGACCGACGCCTACGGCCCGCAGGTCCAGCGGCCCGGCAGGGTCAGGCTGGCGCCGTCGGCGCGCAGATAGGTCAGGGTCGCCGGGCGCGGCGGGGACTCGCCGCCGCCGACGGCCGGGCCGGTCAGGACGATGCGGATGGTCTTGCCCTGGCCGCTGAAGCTCGCGCCGCCCGTCATGCCGTCGAAACCGCCGGGCGCGGCGATCCGCTCGACATAGTCGCCGACCTTGACCAGGCCCTGGGCGGCGTCGCGCGAACCGACGTTTCCCTTGGCCAGCAGCAGCGAGCCCTGCTCGGCCGAGAAGCCGCAGGCCAGTTCGCCCTCCAGCGGCTGGGCCTTGAGGTCGCCTTCCGACAGCGGAGAGAGCCGGATCGGCGAGCCGTCGCCGCCCACCGTGCGCGGCTCGGTCGGCGGTCCGACCTCCGGCGGCGGCGCCAGCGTGGCCGGCGCCTCGGCGGAAGGGGCCGAGGCCATCTCGGGCGAGGCGCTCTTGGGCTTGGGATCCGAGCAGGCGCTCAGGGCCAGCGCCGCCAAGGCGGCCGCGCCGAACAGGGAAAGATCGCCGGGTCGGGGCATGATGAAGCTCCTTTGCACGCGGCTAGGAGTACGCCCCGGATCCTGGCGGGTTCCTGTCCCCTACTTGGCGTAGCGCGCCGCCACCGGCTCGTAGCGGTCCCAGACCTGGCCGTCGGCCAGCGAGCGCAGCAGCTTGACGTACTCGGCGTGCGACCAGGCCAGCGGGGTGGCCGAGTCCGTGCCCTCGCCGGTCACGTACGGGTGGCGGGTCTTTGCGCCGACGCCGTCCCAGACCTGTTCGGGGATCAACAGGCCGTCATTGGCGAACAGCTCGATGCCCTTGACGTAGCGGGCGCGGATGGCGGCGATCTGGGCCCTGCTCGGCTTGCCTTTCTCGGCGGCCAAAGCGAGCTCGTAGTGCCCGCGCTCGCCGGTGAAGATCGGCCACACCCGGCCGCGCTGGCCCGGGCTCATCTGCCCGCCCTCGCCATAGTTGCCGCCGGTCCTGGCGTCCTCGCCGTAACCGTCGACGTCGTAGCGCCGCCAGCCGGGGAAGCCGCCCTTCACGCCCGGAAAGCTGAAGTCGTAGCGCACGCGGTAGAGGTCCTCGCGGTCGGTCGCGTCCAGCTCGGGCAGGCTGCCGACGATGTGGCTGTCGTCGGCCCGGCGCACGCCGTAGCGGACCAGTTCCAGGAAGCCGCCGTCGACCACCTCGTCCTCGGGCGGGGCGATCTGGCCGTTGGCGGCGCCGATCGGGGCCTTGTCGTTGGGGTCCTCGTTCTTGTTCAGGCGCATGAAGTAGGCGCCGTCGCCGAACTTGCCGCTGGTGGTGAACATCCGCGCCTCGACCTTGGCCGAATAGGCGTCGGCGGTCTGGCGATAGCGGTCGCCCGAGGCCTTGTCGCCCGCCAGGTCGGCGATGTCGCCGGCGGTCACCAGGCCGGCGATCACCGCGGCCGTGGTCGAGGGCGAGTGGCCGGCCTGCTCCTCCCAGCGCTCCTGCTGGGTGAAGGGCGGGACGATCGTTTCCTTGTTCCAGCCGATATTGACCTTGCCGCCGTCGACCAGAAAGTCGGCGGCCGGCTTGATCATGCGGGCGTAGTAGTCCTTCAGGTCCGGCTCCGACAGCCAGCCCAGCTTCCACAGCTTCCAGCCCAGCATGATCGGCATCGCCGTCTGGTCGAGCTGGACGCCGACCCACTCGGGGGTTCCGTCCACTTCCGACTTCTGCAGGAACCAGCCGCCGGCGCCCTTGTTGCCCGGGGTCTTCTCGCCGACCTGCACGGTGGGCAGGTAGTGGAAGGCCGCCAGAGGCGTGTCCTTGTCGCCCAGCGCCGCCAGGGCCATGGCGCACTGGTAGAAGTCGCGCGGCCAGACGGCCTTGTAGCCGGTCGACGGCTTGGACGCGTCCACCGTGTCGCCCCACGGGTTGGACAGCGAGGCGATCAGGGCGCCGGCATGGGTGCGGTCTTCCTGCACCTTCAGCATCAGGGCGCTGGCATAGGCCAGCTTGCCGCCGTCGGCGCTTTCCCTGGCCACGCGCGGCAGTTCGCTCAGCGAGGCGATGTAGTCGCTCCAGCCGACGCGGTCGCCCTCGCCGTTGTAGCGGGCCAGCACCTCGTCGTAGCCGGTCTTCAGGCTGGCCATGGCGGTGGCGGCCGAGGCGCCCGGATCGGCGCCGAAGCCGATGGCGAAGTCGTAGGTCGCCGCCCCCGAGCCTTGCGTCGGCAGCTGTGCGGCCAGCACGATGGCGCCCTTGGCCTCGGAGTCGCCGGCCAGCACGCCGCCGTCGACGATCTTCAGGGCGTCGTTGCCCTCCAGCTTGGCGGCGGCCGCCTTGGCGAACGGACGGTCGCCGCGCAGGGTCAGGTAGACCTTGCCCTCGCCGGCCGTCAGGGCCTGGGCGCCGGCCGAGCCGACGTCGCCTCCGCCGGTGTTGGCCATGTGCGGCTCCAGCACCAGGAACGGCGTCACCGGGCCCTTCAGGGCCTTGATCGTCACCCGCAGGAACAGGGCGTGGCGATCGGGATCGGTGAAGATCCGCTTCTCGATGACGAAGCGGCCGGCCTTGTCGGTGGTGGTGATCTTGTAGGCCGGCGACAGCGGCCGGCCCTTTTTGTCCGTATACAGATATTCCGTGCGGGCGGTCGTGTCGCGGCCCTCGACGGCCAGGCCGTCGGCGGTCTTCACGGCGATCCGCATCTGCTTGATCTGGGCCTCGTGGATCAGGCCGTACATGGTTTCGGTCAGCACGCCGTCGGCGACCGAGAACCATACCTTGGACACCGCGCCGGTGGGGCCGCCGTCCTTGTAGGCGCCGTCGACATAGGCCTCGTACGAGGCGCCGACGGCGGTCTTGGCCGAATAGGCCCAGGTGGTCGCCGGCTTGGCGGCGGGCTCGGCGGCTTGGGCGACGCCCGCGGCAGTGAGCGCCGAGGCGGCCAGGATCAGGGTCTTGAGGGTACGCATGTGAAACCTCACGAGGTGAGCTTGGCCAGCCGCTTGGGCTCGCCCGGGTCGTTGACGGCGAAGACGGCGATCGCGGCGATCAGGAACGCGGCCGCGCCCAGCACCAGCGCCCAGATCGCCTGGCCGCCGAAGAAGGTCTTGAGCAGCAGGCCCAGCACGGTGGCGGCCAGGAGCTGCGGGATGACGATGAAGAAATTGAAGATGCCCATGTAGACGCCCATCTTCCGCCCCGGCACCGAGCCCGACAGGATCGAATAGGGCGACGACAGGATCGAGCTCCAGGCGAAGCCGACCCCCACCATGCCGAGAACCAGCAGCTTCGGGTCACGGATGACCATGAACGACAGCAGGCCAAGCCCGCCCAGGACCAGGCAGATGGCGTGGGCGACGCGACGGCTGAAGGCGCGGGCGATGACCGGGATTAGCAGGGCCGCCAGGGCCGCCACGCCGTTGTAGACCCCGAACAGCACCCCCACCCAGTCGGCCCCGGCGTTGTAGGCGGCCGAGGTCGCGTCGGTCGCGCCGTAGTGGAAGGCGGCGACGGCGGGCGTGGTGTAGATCCACATGGCGAACAGGCCGAACCACGAGAAGAACTGCACCACCGCCAGCTGCTTCATGGTGGCGGGCATGGCGAACAGGTCCTCGACCACCTCGGAAAAGCCGTTGCCGGTGCGCCCCGCCCGCTTCAGCTGGCCGGCGACCAGCTGCGCTAGGCCAAAGCCCGCGATCAGGGCGGCCAGGACGTAGAGCTCCTTCTCCAGCTTGAGGGCGTAGACGCCCGCAGCGACGGCCAGGCCGGCGATGGTCCAGATCGCGCCGCCGGTCAGGTAGGCGGCGACGGCCCGGCCCGGACCGGCGTGGGTCGCGACAGCCTCGCCCTTGGCAGCGGCCTGCGCCGCCTCGAAGGCGGCCATCTGCTCGGGCGAATACTCTCGGGTGGTGAAGACGGTCCACATCACCGCCGCCAGCAGCACCGCGCCGCCGGCGTAGAAGGCGATGCGCACCGAAGGCGGGATCTGGCCGGCCGGGGCGGTGTTGGCGACGTCCAGCCAGTTGGTCAGGATCCAGGGCAGGCACGAGGCCAGCACCGCCCCGATCCCGATGAAGAAGCTCTGCATGGCGTAGCCGGTGGACCGCTGCTCGTCGGGCAGGTTGTCGCCGACGAAGGCCCGGAACGGCTCCATGGTGATGTTGATCGAGGCGTCCATGATCCACAGCGCCGAGGCCGCGATCCACAGGGTCGGCGAGTTGGGCATCAGGACCAGGGCGGCCGTGGTCAGGATCGCGCCCCAGAAGAAATAGGGCCGCCGACGGCCCAGCCGCCCCCAGGTCTTGTCGGACAGGTGGCCGATGATCGGCTGCACCAAGAGGCCCGTGGCGGGCGCTGCGATCCACAGGATGGCCAGGTGGTCGATCTCGACGCCGAGGGTCTGGAAGATGCGGCTGGTGTTGGCGTTCTGCAGGCCAAAGCCGATCTGGATCCCGAAGAACCCGAAGCACATGTTCCAGATCTGGAAGAGGCTCAGCCTGGCCTTGGTCATCGCTTCCCCGCCTTGACGCCGCCGGTTTGCCCGGCCGTTTGCGCAAATATTTGCATCGCGCTTTGCGGCAGACATTTGCGCATGGGGCGGGGAGCGATGCAACGGTGAAGTGGGATTTTCGCTGACTTTACGGGCGAGGACGGGTGGGGAACGGGGCGAAGCAATCGAGGATCAAGGGGACGACACGCACTGGCCCGCGCGAGTGCGCGGCAATAGTTCTCATAAATTTGCATCACCAAATCCGCTTCCCTGGGCCTTGTGCCCAGGGCCCATGGTTCAGCCGCCGAGATCCAGGCCGGCTATCGGCGATCTGAGCGACGGCGCAATGGATCCTGGGCACAAGGCCCAGGAAGGCGACCGAGGGAGCCTCGGTGCGGCGCCCGGAAAAACGCCCCCTTGCGCCCCGCCCCTTCACGTAACATACATCATTACATGAAACGGAACAGCCGCCTCTCCGTCGCCCTGCACGTGCTGCTGCACATGGCCGAGCAGCCCGACAAGGCCCTCACCTCCGAAGTCCTGGCCGGCTGGGCCGCGACCAATCCGGTGGTCATCCGCCGCACCTTCGCGGGGCTGCGCGAGGCCGGCATCGTCGGCTCGTCCAAGGGCCACGGCGGCGGCTGGACCCTGCTCAAGCCCCTGGGCGCCGTCAGCCTGGCCGACATCCAGGCCGCGCTCGACGAGCCGCTGCTGGCCCTGGGCAAGGCCGAGGAAAGCCCCGGCTGCCTGGTCGAACAGGCGGTCAACGCCGCCCTCGACGACGCCGTAGCCGAAGCCCGCCGCCTGCTGGACGAGCGGCTGTCGAAGATCACCCTGGCGGACCTGGCCGCCCAGATCGGCCCGCGCCGCATCGTGCTGCAGGCGGCGGGCGGCAAGGACCCCCATCATGACTCATGACGCCATCGTCGTCGGCGGAAGCTTCGCCGGCCTGTCCGCCGCCATGCAGCTGGCCCGCGCCCGCCGCGACGTGCTGGTGGTGGACGCGGGCCTGCCGCGCAACCGCTTCGCCGACGCCTCGCACGGGTTCCTGGGCCAGGACGGCAGGGCGCCGTTCGACATCCTGCGCGAGGCCCGCCGCCAGCTCGGCGCCTATCCGACCGTCGCGTTCGTCGAGGGCGAGGCCCGCGACGCCTGGACCGAGGATGGCGGCTTCTCGGTCGCCCTGAACGACGGCCGCACCGTGCGCGGCCGGCGGCTGGTGCTGGCCACCGGCGTCGCCGACCAGTTGCCCGACATTCCGGGCCTCAAGCCCCGATGGGGCGCGACCGTGCTGCACTGCCCCTACTGCCACGGCTACGAGGCCCGCGACCGGCGGCTGGGCGTGCTGGCCAGCGGCGCGATGGACCTGCACAAGGCCCAGATGATCCCCGACTGGGGGCCGACCATCCTGTTCAGCCAGGGCCTGCCGATCGACGCCGAGACGCGGGACCGCCTGGCCGCGCGCGGCGTGGCGATCGAGGAGGTCCCGGTGGTGGAACTGCTGGGCGACGAGCCCGACCTTTCGGGCGCCCGCCTGGCCGACGGCCGGGTCGTCGCCATCGAGGCGATCTTCGCCTCGCCGACCGTGCGCATGGCCAGCCCCCTGGCGCAGCGCCTGGGCTGCGCCTTCGAGGACGGCCCGCTGGGCCCGCTGATCGCGGTCGACGACTGGAAGGCGACCAGCGTGGCGGGCGTGTTCGCCGCCGGCGACGCGGCGCGGGCCAACCACAACGCCACCCTGGCCTCGGCCGACGGGGTGCTGGCGGGCGTGGGCGCGCACCGGTCGCTTATCTTCGACTGATCCACCCCACTGCGTAAAACCCCCGCGAAAGCGGGGGCCCAGGCTTTTTCCGCAACCCAAGGCGCTCGACGATAAAACGCCTGGGTCCCCGCTTTCGCGGGGACATTACGGAGGGAGAGCCGTTACTTTTTCAGCGCCACGAACCGGATCGCCTGGCCGCCGCCGGGAGCCAGCTTCAGCTCCAGCACGTCGGCCGCCGTCACCTCGCGGGACTCGATGACGATGTCCTGCGGGGCGGTCTTCCAGTCGGCCTTCTCACCGTCGCGATAGATCTCGGCCCGATACTTGCGGCCTGGATCCAGGAACGACAGCGGCGCGGAAAGCACCCGCCCCTGCTCGTCGCTGATCGCGCCCAGGTACCAGTCGTCGCTCTTGCGATCCTTGCGGGCGATGGTGACGAAGTCGCCGATCTCGCCGTTGATCACGCGGGTGTCGGCCCAGTCGACCGGCACGTCCTCGATGAACTTGAACGGCCCTGGATTGGCCTCGTAGTTCTCGAGCAGGTCGGCGGCCATCTGGATCGGGCTGTAGATCACCACGTACAGCGCCAGCTGCTTGGCCCAGGTTGTGGCCACGCCGTCGGGCGCCTTGGTCTTCATGCCGAAGATGCCGGGCGTGTAGTCCATCGGCCCGGCCAGCAGGCGGGTGAAGACCAGGTTGGCCTCGTGCTCGGGCGGGTTGCCCGGCTGGCCCCAGGCGCTGAACTCCATGCCCCGCGCGCCCTCGCGGCTGATCCAGTTGGGCCAGGTGCGGCGCAGGCCGGTGTCCTTGATCGGCTCGTGGGCGTTGATGGCGATTTGGCGCTTGGCGGCGGCCTCCAGCACCCGCAGGTGATGCCGCGCCATCGGCTGGCTTTCGTGCCAGGCGAAGTGGACCTTGCCGTCCGCCCCCGTCACCTGCGCGCCGCCGGCGTCGGCCACGTAGCCAGTCTTCACGGCCGGCACGCCCACCGACTTGTAGAGGTCGAAGGCGGCGTCCATCTGGCGCTCGTAGACGACGGTGTTGCCGGCCGTCTCGTGGTGACCGATCAGCACGACGCCCTTCTTGCGGGCGTAGTCGGTCAGCTTCTTCAGGTCGAAGTCCGGGTAGGATTGCGTGAAGCTGAACTCCGAGCCGTCGGCGAACCAGGCGCCGTCCCAGCCCTTGTTCCAGCCCTCGACCAGCACCCCGCCCAGGCCATGCCTGGCGGCGAAGTCGATATGACGGATCACGTTCTCATTGGTCGCGCCGTGCTTGGGACCCGAGCCCCAGGTCTTGTGGTCGAGGTGCATCTCCCACCAGACGCCGACATACTTCATCGGCTTGATCCACGAGACGTCGCCCAGCTTGTTGGGCTCGTTGAGGTTCAGGATCAGGCTGGAGGACACCAGGCCGCCGGCGCTGTCGGCGATCTGCAGGGTGCGCCAGGGCGTGGGGAACGGCGCCGTCCGCTCGACCTTGGCCTCGCCGATCCCCGGGGTCAGGCTGGCCTTGAAGCGGCGATCCTGGGCGCGGGTCAGGTTCATGCCGGCATAGTCGACCAGCGACGCCTCGTGGATCGAGACGTGCAGCCCGTCCCTGGTGCGCACGGTCATCGGGGTCTGGGCGATCCCGACCTCTTCGACCGGCGTGCGATTGTAGAGATATTCCTCGCGGTTCCATTCGTAGGCCGGAATCCACCAGGCCGTGGCCTCGTCCACGAGCGAGAACTCGGTCAGTTCCTCGCCGATGCGAGCGGTCTTCAGATTGGCCTGCTCGGGAAACTCGTAGCGGAAGCCCAGGCCGTCGTCATAGAGCCGGAACACCACGTCCAGGCGCCGATGCAGCGGAGTCTTCTCGACCAGGGTCACACGCAGCTCGTTGAAGCGATTGCGCACGCTCTTGCGCTCGCCCCAGGGCAGGTCCCAGGTCTCGTCGACGCTGCGGATCTTCTGGTCGGCGACCTCGAAATTGCGCTGCAGCTTGGGCGCGTCGACCAGGATGAAGCCCAGCTTCGACGGGGCGATCACCGGCCGGCCCAGACGGCTGACCGTATAGGTCGGCTGGCCGTCGTTGTCGGTGGTGACCGACACGCTCAGCACCTTGTCGGGCGAGGTCGCGGTGGCGGTGACCGCCGCCAGCGACGGCGAGGCCGCCAGGGCCAGGACGGCCGCGGCGAGAAGGCGCAGGATCATGCTTCTACTCCGGAAAACCTTGCCTCGCCGCACTTGCCAAGCGCGGCGGGCGATGCGTTAAACAGGTCAGTGAAAAATTTTGCGGCAAGATTTGCAGCGGCAGTCTTGGACGCCAGAGCCGACGGGGACGGAACACGGTGAGCAAGGGGGCGACGCGTCTGGAAGACCTGGCCAGGATGGCCGGCGTCTCGATCTCCACCGCCTCGCGGGCGCTGAACGACAGCCCCGCCGTCAACCAGCGCACCAAGCAGCTGATCTGGAAGCTGGCGCGCGAGATGGACTATCCGTTCCGCCGCTACATGCCCGCCGGCCCCATCGGCGCCGAGGGCACGATCGCCATCGTCGTGCCGCGTCCGCAGCACCGCGAGGGCCGGCTGTCGGATCCGTTCTTCCTCGAGCTGTTCGCCGGCGTCGGCGAAGCCGCCCGCGAGCGGGGATGCGACATCCTGGTCAGCCACGTGGCCCCGGGCAGCTTCGAGGACCTGTCGGCGGCCATGACCACCAGCCGGGCGGACGGGGTGATCTTCCTGGGCCAGTCCTGGCTGCACACCGCCTTCAACCGCCTGGCCGAGACGGAAGCCCGCTTCGTGGTCTGGGGCGCGCAACTGCCCGACCAGGCCTACTGCTCGGTGGGCTCGGACAACCCGCTGGGGGCCAAGCGCGCGACGCTGCACCTGGCGCGTCTCGGGCGAAAGCGCATCGTCTTCCTGGGCGATACCGAGGCCCCCGAGGCCATGCAGCGCCACCGCGGTTATCTCGACGCGGTCGAACAGTTCGGCCTGGGCGTGGATCCCGACCTGGTGGTGCCGGCCCACTTCGAGGTCGAGTCGGCCGAGGCCAGCATCGACAGCCTCATCCAGCGCGGCGTGAAGTTCGACGGCGTCGTGGCCGCCTCCGACCTGATCGCCCTGGGCGCCATCCGCGCCCTGCAGCACGCGGGCCTGTCGGTGCCCGGCGACGTCTCGGTGATCGGCTACGACGACGTGCCGTTCGCCCGCTACTCGCGACCGGCCCTGTCGACGATCTCGCAGGACACCGCCAAGGCCGGCCGGCTGATGGTGTCCAAACTGCTGGACGCCAGCGGCCAGGGCGCCAGCCGGTCTGAGCGGGTGCCGACGGATTTGATCATCCGGGAAAGCTGCGGGGGCTGACCTCCTCCCTTCCCCCTCGATGGGGGAAGGGCCGGGGATGGGGGTGACGCGGCGCCGGCCAAGCCAGCCAGCCGACGCGGGATCACCCCCACCCAGCCCTCCCCCATCGAGGGGGAGGGCTTTCACGCAGCGCCCCGCTTCGCCAGCAGGCCGCCCAGCGGCGGCACGAAACCCGGCGCGCCGAGGTTGACGCTGTCGACGACCGTCCAGCCGTCCGGCAGGTCCCAGGCCACGGCCTCGAAGCCGATGTTGAACACGCACAGCAGGGCCGCCTCGCCCTCGCCGCGCTCGAACACCAGGAGCGGGGTGTTGGTGTCGATCAGATGCATGCCGCCAGTCCTCAGCGCCGGCCACCGGCCGCGCAGGCCGATCAGGCGGCGCGCGGCGTGCAGGGTCGAGGCCGGGTCGGCCTCCTGGGCGTCGACCGACAGCGGCAGGTGCGCCCGATCGACCGGCAGCCACGGCTCGACGGTGGAGAAGCCGGCGTTGACCGCCCCCGCCGTCCACGGCATCGGCGTGCGGGCGCCGTCGCGGCCCAGGGTCTGGGGCCAGTTGGCGATGGCCTCGGGATCGACCAGCCGTTCGAACGGCACGTGCGCCTGCGGCAGGCCCAGCTCCTCGCCCTGGTAGACGAAGACGTTGCCGCGCAGGGTCATCAGCAGCAGCAGCGCCATCTCGGCGAAGGCCTTGCGGTCGCGGCCGCGCGCCCAGCGCGACACCGCCCGGGGCGCGTCGTGGTTGGAGAAGGTCCAGGACGGCCAGCCCTCGCCGTCCACGCCTGGCCAGGCGCTGGCTCCGCCACGCACCAGTTCGTCCTTCAGTTCGTCGGCATAGAGGTAGAGGAAGCTGTAGGCGCTGTTGAGCCGGTCCTCGCCGGCCGTGAACAGCTTCATCTCCTCGTCGGCGCGGTCGCCGCCGATCTCGGCCACCGAGAAGCGGCCCTCGTACTGGTCGGTCAGGGCGCGCAGGCGGGACAGGAACTTCGGGATGTCCGGGTGGCCCTGGTTGAACACCTTGTCCTGGAAGTCGAACGGCCGCGTGCGCTTGCCGCCCGGCGGCAAGGGCGGGTTGTCCCGCAGGGCCGGGTCGTGCATCGAGAAGTTGATGGCGTCGAAGCGGAAGCCGTCCACGCCCCGCTCCAGCCAGAAGCGGGTGATGTCGAGCAGGGCTTCCTGGACCTTGGGGTTGTGCAGGTTCAGCTGCGGCTGCGAGGCCAGGAAGTTGTGCATGTAGTACTGGCCGCGCCGCGCGTCCCAGGTCCAGGCCGGGCCGCCGAACACCGACTGCCAGTTGGACGGCGGCGAGCCGTCGGGCTTGGCGTCGGCCCAGACGTACCAATCCGCATACGGATTATCCCGGCTCTCGCGGCCTTCCGCGAACCAGGCGTGCTCGTCGCTGGTGTGCGAGAAGACCAGGTCGATGATGATCTTCACGCCCAGGCGATGGGCCTTGTCGATCAGGGCGTCGAAGTCGGCGAGGGTTCCGAAGATCGGATCGACGTCGCGATAGTCGGCCACGTCGTAGCCGAAGTCCTTCATCGGCGAGGCGAAGAACGGCGACAGCCAGATCGCGTCGACGCCCAGCGAGGCGATGTGCTCGAGGCGCGCGGTGATCCCGGGCAGGTCGCCCACCCCGTCGTCGTTGGAGTCGGCGTAGCTGCGCGGATAGACCTGATAGATCACCGCGCCGCGCCACCACTCGGCGCTGCTTGCGGAAACGGGATGGGCGGCGGGCTTGGTCAAGCTTTCGGTCGTCACTGGTGCGCGCCCTCCGAGACGCAGATCTTGTAGTCGAGCGGCGCGATGGTCACGCGATAGCTGCCGGGCGCCGTCGCGGCCGGGGCGCAGGCGCCCACGGCCGAGCGCCAGACCGCCGAGGTCGTCTCGACCTCGACGTGGGCGTCCACCGGCGCCGCGCCGGTGTTGAACAGGACCAGGACCTCGCGGCCCTGGAGGATGCGGGAGACGGCCAGCAGGCCGGGCTTGTCGCCGGCGGCGCGCACGAGCTGGCGACCGGAGCGCAGGGCGGGCTCGGCCGCGCGGACCTTGGCCATGCCGGAAACCGCGCGATAGAGCGGCGCGGTCGCATCGTAGCGATCGGCCGAACCGCCCTTGCCGCCGATCAGGCGATTGTCGTTGTAGACCGCGACCTGGCTGGCGAACATGTCCTCGCGAGCGTCCTTGTCGTCGCCGTCGCCGGTGAAGCCCTGCTCGTCGCCATAGTAGAGGGTCGGGGCGCCGCGCAGGAACATCAGCATGGCGTGGGCGAGCACGTTGCGCTGGACGAGCTCGGCGTCGGAGGCGTCAGGCAGACCCTTCACCAGCCGGCGACCGAAACGCCCCATGTCGTGGTTGCCCAGGAAGGTCGGAATCTGCGGCCCGCCCGCCTCGCCGCCGCGATAGAGGGCGTCGGCGGCGTAGAGCGCGGCGAAGCGATCGGTCCCCGCCTTGCCCGCGACGACCTCGGTCACCGCCTTCTGGAAGGCGAAGTCCAGCGCGGCCGGAAAGCCGTCGACGACGGTCGAGCGGGCCAGGGCCACCGGATCCGGGTCGGCGACCTCGGCGAAGATGTGGAAGTTGGGAATGCCCCGCGCCTTGGCCCGCGCCTGCATGGCCGGCACGAAGGCCTGCCAGAACTCCGGGTTCACGTGACGGGCGGTGTCGACGCGGAAGCCGTCGATCCCGAACTCGTCGATCCACTGGCCGTAGATGTCGATGAAGCCCTGAACGACGCGCGGATGCTCGGTGTAGAGGTCGTCGAGCCCGGCGAAGTCGCCATAGAGCGAGCTCTCGCCGACGAAGTCGCTCTCGCCGCGGTTATGATACCAGATCGGGTCGTTCAGCCAGTCGGGCTTCTTGACCCTGGCCTCGGCCGCCGGGACATACGGCGTGTAGGCGAAGTCGGGCCGGGTCAGCTTCGCGAAATTGGCTTCCGAGCCGTCGGCGTCGCCGGCGAAACCGGCGTTGATCGCCGCCCCCGACACGCCGCCGCGCCGGCTGACCGGATAGTCGGCCTTGCTCCGGTACTCGCAGCGGCGGCCCTCGCACTCCTTCAGCTTGATGACGTCGGCCGTGTGGTTGATGACGATGTCGAGATAGACCTTCATCCCCCGCGCATGGGCGGCGTCGACCAGGGCCTTGAAGTCGGCCTTCGTTCCCAGGTGCGGGTCGACGTCGGTGAAGTCGGTGATCCAGTAGCCGTGATAGGCGGCGCTTTCCTGGCCCTTGGGGCCCTGCACCGGCTTGTTGACGAAGATCGGCGCCAGCCAGATCGCCGTCGCGCCCAGGCCCTGCACGTAGTCGAGCTTGCCGGTCAGCCCCTTGAAGTCGCCGCCGTGGAAGAAGCCCTTGTCGGCCGGGTCGTAGCCGGTGGCCAGGCGATCGCCGGAAAGGCCGCCGCGATCGTTGGACGGATCGCCGTTGGCGAAGCGGTCGGCCAGCACGAAGTAGATCACCTCGTCCTGAGGAAGCCGGTCGCGGAAGGATGTCGCGGGCTGGGCCGAAAGGGCCGGCGCGGCGGTCAGCGCCATGCCGGCGCAGCCGAGCGCGGCCGCTAGCCGCCCCCACCGATTGCGGGTGTCCATCCCCTGCCCCTCCATCCCTAGCGTGTCGATCATCGGCGGTTTCGCCGCCAGATCAATTTTGCATAGATTTGCAAAGCCGTTTGCAGGCTGTCAATCCATTCGCCGCGCGATCCGGCCCGACAGCCACGCCGCACTGTGGCGAAAAGGCCGCAAAAACCCAATGAATCATGGCTATACGGCGAACTGACGTCACGGAACATGACAATCCGTCCATTTTTCAGTTGCAAAAGCCGCAAGTCATTTGCAGTAATTTGCGCAAGCCAGCGCGGCGGAACCGCGCGGACCGACTTAGGGAGGGAGGATCATGGATATCCGATTCAAACTGCGCCGCGCGGCGCTGATGGGCGGTACGGGCCTGGCGCTGCTGGTCACGGCGGGCGCGGCCCAGGCGCAGGACGCCGCCGCTCCGGTGCAGGACACCACCGTCGAGGAAATCACCGTCACCGGCATCCGGGCCTCGATCGAGAACTCGATCGCCCTGAAGAAGGCCTCGAGCTCGATCGTCGAGACGGTCTCGGCCGAAGACATCGGCAAGCTGCCCGACACCTCGATCGCCGAATCCCTGGCCCGCCTGCCCGGCCTGACCGCCCAGCGCCTCGACGGCCGCGCCCAGCAGATCTCGGTCCGGGGCCTGGGCCCCGACTTCAACACCGTGCTGCTGAACGGCCGCGAGCAGGTCTCGACCGGCGACAACCGCGGCGTCGAGTTCGACCAGTATCCGTCGGAAATCCTCAGCGGCGTGGTCGTCTACAAGACGCCGGACGCCGGCGTCATCGGCCAAGGCCTGGCCGCCACCGTCGACCTGCGCACGATCCGCCCGCTCGACTACGGCAAGACGGTCATCTCGGCCAACGCCCGCTACGAGATGAACGGCGAAAAGAAGCTGAACCCCGACGCCAAGGACAAGGGCGGCCGCTTCAGCGCCACCTTCGTCGACCAGTTCGCCGACGACACCGTCGGCGTGGCCGTTTCGGTCTCGCACATCTCCTCGCCCACGCAGAGCCGCCGCTTCAACGCCTGGGGCTACCCCACCACCGGCGCGGCCAACGACCTGGTGATCGGCGGCGCCAAGCCCTACAACCAGTCGAACAACCTCAAGCGCACCGGCGTGATCGGCGTGCTCGAGTACAAGCCGAACGACAAGTTCCACACCTCGCTCGACGCCTACTATTCCGAGTTCAAGGAAAAGCAGATCCTGCGCGGCATCGAGTTGCCGCTCTACTGGAGCTCGGCCACGCTGCAGCCGGGCTACACCGTCACCGACGGCTTCGTGACCTCGGGCGCCTACACCGGGGTCAAGGGCGTGATGCGCAACGACCTCAACACCCGCAACGCCAAGCTGGCCTCGCTGGGCTGGAACACCGCCTACACGTTCGACAACGGCTGGACGGCGATCGCCGACCTCTCCTGGTCGCACGCCGAGCGCAAGGACGTGATCTTCGAGTCCTATTCGGGCACCGGCCCCAGCGGCGTCGGCGCGACCGACACCCTGAGCTTCACCACCACGCCCGGCGCCGGCACCATGTTCAGCTCGACGCTGGACTACGCCAACCCCAACCAGATCGTGCTGACCGACCCGCAGGGCTGGGGCGCGGGCGCGGCCGGCGGGGCGCTGACCCAGGCCGGCTTCTACAACACCCCGGAGATCGAGGACGAACTGAAGGCCATCAAGCTGGCCGCCAAGCGCGATCTGTCCTGGGGCCCGATCAGCAGCGTCGAGATCGCCTACAACGGCAGCCTGCGCGAGAAGTCCAAGGAAGTGCACGAAAGCTTCCTGACGTTCGGCGGCCGCATCGCCGACGGCGCGCCGACCAGCCGGGCCATCCCGGCCGCGGCGATCATCGGCACGGTCAGCCTCGACATGATCGGCATCAAGAGCATGCTGGCCTATGACCCGATGTATCTGCTGAACAACGGCGTCTACACCCTGATCGCCGACCAGAACCCCGCCGTGCAGACCCGCAACTGGTCGGTGCGCGAAGAGGTCCACCTGGCCTACGCCAAGTTCGGCATCGACAGCACGCTGGGCTCGATCCCGGTCAAGGGCAACGCCGGCCTGCAGGTCGTCCACACCGACCAGTTCTCGACCGGCGTGGCCGTCAACCCGAACGACGTCGCCAACCCGATGTCGACCGACGACGGCGACAAGTACACCTACGTCCTGCCGAGCCTGAACCTGACCTTCGACCTCAGCAACGAGACCCTGCTGCGCGTCGGCCTGGCCCGCACCCTGGCCCGCGCCCGGATGGACGAACTGCGCGCCAGCCAGTCGTTCAACCAGAACCCGGCCTATCTGACCTCGACCAACCCGAGCCAGTCGTACTTCAGCGCCAACGGCGGCAACCCGCGCCTGCGCCCGTATATCTCGGACGGCATCGACGTCTCGCTGGAGAAGTACTTCGGCCGCTCGGCCTACGTCTCGGTGGCCGCCTACTACAAGAAGCTGTCGAACTACGTGAACTCGAACTCCTCGAGCTACAAGGACTTCGCGGCCTTCACCTACCTGCTGACCCCCACCCAGCAGCAGCAGCTGGGCACCACGGTCGGCCTGGTCACCGGTCCCGACAACGGCAAGGGCGGCTACATCCGCGGCGTCGAGTTCTCGACCTCGCTGCAGGGCGACCTGCTGTGGGAGCCCCTGCGCCACTTCGGCCTGCAGTTCAGCGCCTCGCTGACCGACAGCGAAGTGAAGCTTGAGGACGACATGGACCCGATCGACATGCCCGGCCTGTCGAAGAAGGTGGTCAACACCACGTTCTACTACGAGAACAACGGCTTCAACGCCCGGATCAGCAACCGCTATCGCGGCAAGTTCCTGGGCGAGGTCGCCGGCCTGTCGGCTGCCCGTATCTACCGCACGGTGGGAGCCGAGTCGGTGCTCGACGCCCAGATCGGCTACGAGTTCCGCGAGGGCCGCTTCGAGGGTCTGTCGCTGATGCTGCAGGCCAACAACATCACCGACGAGCCGTTCAAGACCTACGAGAACGGCGATAAGCGCCGGACCATCGACTACCAGAAGTACGGCACCACCTACATGTTCGGCGTCGCCTACAAGTTCTAGGCCCGCCCCGAAGAGCCCCGCCGGTCCGCCGGCGGGGCTTTTTGCTTTCTGTAGGGAGAGAAGGACGCACGCCATGGCGGACAACCGCATCGGCAGGATCGTCATCGTCGGCGGCGGCACGGCCGGCTGGATGAGCGCGGCCATGCTGGCCAGGGCTCTTGGCCCCGGCGTCGCGATCAGCCTGGTGGAGTCCGAGGCGATCGGCACGGTCGGGGTCGGCGAGGCCTCGATCCCGCAGCTGCGCAACTTCAACGCCTTCGTGGGCCTGGACGAGGACGCCTTCCTGCGGGCGACCGAGGGCACGATCAAGCTGGGCATCGAGTTCGTCGACTGGCTGCGCCCGGGCCACCGCTACATGCACGCCTTCGGCCCCGTCGGCCGCCCTCTGGGAACCACGCCCTTCCACCACTACTGGCTGGACGCCTGCCGGCGCGGAACGGCTGGCGACGACTTCTGGGCCTGGTCGGCCAACGCCCTGGCCGCCCGCGCCGGGCGTTTCGGCCGCACGCCGCCCGATCCCGCCCAGTCGGGCGCCGAACCGCTGACCTGGGCCTATCATTTCGACGCCGCCCTCTACGCCCATCACCTGCGCGCCCATGCCGAGGCCCGAGGCGTCACGCGCATCGAGGGCCGCATCGTCGGCGTCGACCAGGACGGCGACACTGGCTTCCTGCGCGCCGTGACGCTGGAGGGCGAGCGCCGCGTCGAGGGCGAGCTCTTCGTCGACTGCTCGGGCTTCAGGGGCCTGCTGATCGAGGAGGCGCTGCGGTCGGGCTACGAGGACTGGCGCGCGTGGCTGCCGATGGACAGCGCCTGGGCCGTTCCCAGCCGCGACGCCGCCCCGCCGGTTCCCTACACCCGCGCCTGGGCCCGCGACGCCGGCTGGCAGTGGCGCATCCCCTTGCAGCACCGCACCGGCAACGGCCACGTGTTCTCCAGCGCCTGGACCGACAAGGACGCCGCCGTCCGCACGCTGATGGACAACCTGGAAGGCGAGGCCCTGGCCGAGCCACGCCTGCTGACCTTCGTCACCGGCCGCCGCAAGCAGAGCTGGAACCGCAACGTCGTGGCCCTGGGCCTGGCCGCCGGCTTCATGGAGCCGCTGGAATCGACCAGCATCCACCTGGTGCAGTCGGGGCTGGCGCGGCTGCTGGCGCTGTTCCCGGACAAGGGTTTCGACCCGCTGCTGGCCGGCGAATTCAACCGTCAGACCGCCGACGAATACGCCCGCATCCGCGACTTCCTGGTGCTGCACTACAAGGCCACCGAGCGCGAGGACACGCCGTTCTGGGCCAGCCGCAAGGCGATGGAGGTTCCCGAGACCCTGGCCGAGCGCATGGCCCTGTTCGCGAGCTCCGGCCGCGTCTTCAGCCGCGACGCGGACCTCTTCAAGGAAAGCAGCTGGGTGCAGGTGCTGCTGGGCCAGGGCGTGACGCCGGCCGCCGCCCACCCGATGACCGCCGTGGCCGCCGACGGCCAGGTCGACGGCTGGCTGGACGATCTTGCGCGCATCGCCGCCCGCACGGCCGCTTGCCTGCCTAGCCACGCCGCCTTCCTGGGCCGACCCGAGACGCGCCTGGCGGGCTGATCCGTTCCCCTGACTGACCCTCGCCGGGAACCTGCGCCGGCGAGGGTCGCCTTTTCGGGGGCGACCTCAGCCGATCGGCTTCTTGGCCATGGTGTCGGAGATCTTCAGGATCGCCGGGCCGAGGATGACGATGAACAGCACCGGCAGGAAGAACACGATCATCGGCACGGTCAGCTTGGGCGGCAGGCTGGCGGCCTTCTTCTCGGCGGCCGACAGGCGCAGCTCGCGGTTTTCCTTGGCCATTACCCGCAGGGCCGCGCCCAGCGGCGTGCCGTAGCGCTCGGCCTGGATCATGGCCGTGGCCACCGACTTGATGCCCGGATGGTTGGTGCGGCGGGCCAGGCCCTCGTAGGCCAGGCGGCGGTCGGGCAGGTACGACAGCTCGGCGGTGAGCAGGGAAAGCTCCTCGGCCAGCTCCATCGAGCTGGCGCCGACCTCGTTGCTGACCTTCTGGATCGCCGCCTCGATCGACATGCCGCTCTCGACGCAGATCAGCAGCAGGTCCAGCGCGTCGGGGAAGGCCGCGACGATCGACTCGCGGCGCTTCTGGGCGGCGTTCTCGATGTAGAGGTTGGGCGCGTAATAGCCCACGGTCAGGGCCCCGACGCAGATCGCCAGCTTCTGCACCATCTGCAGGTCGAAGCCCTTGGTCCCGAACAGGTAGATCGCCGCCATCAGGGCGAAGGCGAACGGCATCACGAAGCGGAAGAAATAGAAGGTCGAGACCGGCTTGGGACCGCGGAAGCCGGCCTGGGCCAGCTTGTCGACGACCTTGGGGTCCTCCAGCAGCTTCGACAGCTGCAGCCGGTCGACGATGGTCTTGTACATGCCCTCGTCGCTGTGGCGCAGGCTTGAGCTCGTACCGCCCTTCTGGACCAGGGCCGCGCGCGAGCGGCGACGCAGCTCCTCGCGGCGGTTGGCCACCGACTTCAGCCGGCTCTCCAGCCCGTTGTTGCTCATCACGGGCGCGGCCAGCGTGATGATGGTGGCGAACACCACCAGCGCCACGAAGCCGGTCAGCAGGTTCGAAGGATCCGTCAGCATCTCGACCATGCGCGCCCCCTAGAACTTGAAGTTGATCATGCGGCGCATGATGAAGATCCCCATGCCCATCCAGAACGCCGCGACCAGCAGCATCAGGCGGCCGCGCAGGTCGGTGAACAGGGTCATCATGTAGTCGGGGGCGATGACGGTGATCAGGATCATCACGCCGGGCGGCAGGCAGCCGATGATGAAGGCCGAGGCCACGGCTTCGGCCGACAGCGCCTTGATCTTCTCGGCCATCAGCTTGCGCGAGCGCAGCACCGTCGACAGGTTGCCCAGCGCCTCGGCCAGGTTGCCGCCGGTCTTCTGCTGGATGTTGAGCACGATGGCGAAGAACCGCACCTCGGCGGTGGGCATCCGCTCGTAGAGCCGCTCGAGCGCGCTATCCAGCGGCATGCCCATGGCGATGTTCTCGGTCAGCATGCGGAACTCGCCGGCCAGGGGCTCGGGGCTCTCCTTGCCGATGATCTTCAGGCAGTCGTGAACCGGCAGGCCCGACTTGATGCCCCGGACGATGATGTCGATGGCGTCGGCGAAGGCGTCGATGAACTTCTTGGTGCGCTGCTTGCCGAGGAAGCCGATCACCCAGCGCGGCAGGCCGAAGCCGGCGGCGAAGCCGGCGCCCAGGGCGACCAGCGGCATCTGGCGGGCCACCAGCAGGATCAGGGTGACGAACACCCCCAGCACGCCGCTGATGATCCAGAACATCTTGACGTTCTCGCCCAGGCCCGCGGCGCGCAGGCGGGCGGCGATCGTCAGTGTGGCCTTCTTCTGCCTGCGATCCTGCTCCTTAAGCGTCTTGAGGATCTGCTTGCGGCGGGCGTCGGGGGTGTTGGCCGCGACCTTGGCCCGCGCCGCGGCCTGGCGCTCGCCGCCGCCGACGATCACCTGGGCGCGCTTGGTCGCCTTGGCGCCGGCGCTCTCGCCGCCGCCCGTCAGCACGAAGCCGAGCCCCGCGATGGTGATGAAGCCCAGGACCGCGATCAGGATGAACATGGCGCCGCCCTACTCAGCCGCGTCCAGCGCCTCGGCCAGCTCGCGCTCGAGGCCGTAGTAGCGGGCGCGGTCCCAGAAGCGGGGCCGGGCGATGCCGGTCGAGCGGTGCTTGCCCAGCACCTTGCCGTTCTCGTCCTCGCCGGTGATCTCGTAGACGAACAGGTCCTGGGTGACGATGACGTCGCCTTCCAGCCCGACCACCTCGGTGACGTGGGTGATGCGGCGGCTGCCGTCGCGCAGGCGGGCGGCCTGGATGATGACGTCGACCGAGCCGACGATCATCTCCTTGATCGTCTTGGAGGGCAGGCCGTAGCCGCCCATGGTGATCATGCTCTCGACGCGGCTGATGGCCTCGCGCGGGCTGTTGGCGTGCAGCGTGCCCATCGAGCCGTCGTGGCCGGTGTTCATGGCCTGCAGCAGGTCGAACGCCTCGGGTCCGCGGACTTCGCCGACGATGATGCGCTCGGGACGCATCCGCAGGCAGTTCTTCACCAGATCCCGCATCGTCACCGAGCCCTGGCCCTCCAGGTTCGGCGGACGGGTTTCCAGGCGCACCACGTGCGGCTGCTGCAGCTGCAGTTCGGCCGCGTCCTCGCAGGTCACGACCCGCTCGGTGGGATCGATGAAGGCGGTCATGGTGTTGAGCAGGGTGGTCTTGCCCGAGCCGGTGCCGCCCGAGATGATGACGTTGCAGCGGCAGGCGCCGATGACGCCGAGGACGCGCGCGCCCTCGGGGCTGATGGAGGCGTACTCCACCAGGTTCTTCATCGTCAGCTTGTCCTTCTTGAACTTCCGGATGGTCAGGGTGGGACCGTCCAGAGCCAGGGGCGGAGCGATGACGTTGACGCGGCTGCCGTCGGGAAGGCGGGCGTCGCAGATCGGCGAGCTTTCGTCGACCCGGCGGCCGACCTGGCTGACGATCCGCTGGCAGATGTTCATCAGCTGCAGGTTGTCGCGGAAGCGGACGTTGGTCAGCTGCACCTTGCCGGCGACTTCGATGAACACCCGGTGCGCGCCGTTGACCATGATGTCGGCGATGTCGTCGCGGGCCAGCAGCGGCTCCAGCGGGCCGTAGCCGAGGACGTCGTTGATGATGTCCTGGACCAGGTGCTCCTGCTCGGAGACCGACATCGAGACGTTCTTGATCGCCACCAGCTCGGCGACGATGTCGCGGATCTCCTCGGCGGCGGCCTTCTGGTCCAGCTGGGCCAGCTGCGACAGGTCGATGGTGTTGAGCAGCGCGTTGAAGATCGTGGTCTTCGTGGCGTGGTAGTAGTCGCTCTGCTCACGGACGATCGTGGCGGTCTGGGGCTGGCCCTGGGCCGAGCGCAGCTGCTCGAGGCCCTGGGTGGCCTTGGGCGCGGCCGACGGCTTGGCCGGCGCGGCGGGCGCGGGCACGGCCGGATCGACGCGCTGCGGGCGCGTGGCGATGGCCGTCCCGCCGGCAGGGGCGGGCGGCGGCGCCTGGCGCTCGGTGACGGTGGCCTGATCGCGCTTGCCGAACATTCGCCCCTACTTCTTCTTGAACAGGCCCGACAGGATCGAGGCCGACTTGGTCGCCGCCGGCGCCTCGCGACGGCTGATCAGCCGCGCCAGGTGGTCGACGCCCTCGGCCGCCTTCGACTTGGGCGCCACCTCGGCGACCATCTGGCCGTTGTTGGCCGCCTGGCCGAACAGCTTGGGATCGAACGGCAGCACCAGCGACGGCGTCACGCCCAGGGCCTCGCCGAAATCCTTGACCGGGATCTCGGGACGGCCCGGCACGCCCACCTGGTTCAGCACCAGGCGCGGGGGGATGTCGTTCGGACGGGCCTGGCGCACCAGGTCGACGATGTTCTTGGCGTTGCGCAGGGACGCCAGATCCGGCGTGGCGACGATGACGAGATCGTCGCTGCCGACCAGCACCCTGCGGGTCCACGGCGCCCAGCCATGCGGCATGTCCAGCACCACGAACGGGGCGGCGCCGCGCATCTTCTGCGTCACCTCCTCGTAGGCATCGGCGCCGATGTCGTAGTCCTGCTCCAGCGTGGCCGGGGCGGCCAGCAGCGACAGGCGGTCGCCGCAGCGGACCATCATGCGGTCCATCAGCACCGGGTCCAGGCGCTCGGGCTGGCTCAGCGCGTCGAGCACGCCCTGCAGCGGGTCCTGGTTGAAGTCGAGGCCGGCCGTGCCGAACGGCAGGTCGAGGTCGACGATGACCGTGGCCGCTTCCATCCGCTCGGCCATCGACCAGGCGAAATTGTGGGCCAGGGTCGACGAGCCCACCCCGCCCTTGGCGCCGACGAAGGCCACCTGGCGGCCGACGAAGGGCGCCGACGGATCCGAATAGAGGGCGGTGACCGCGCGGATCACCTGCAGCGGGCTGCGCGGCTGGGTCAGGTACTCGCTGACCCCGCGACGCATCAGCTCGCGATAGAGGGCGATGTCGTTGGTCTGGCCGATGACCACGACCTTGGTGCCCGGGTCGCAGACCTGAGCCAGGCCGTCCAGCAGCGCCAGCATGCGCTGGGCCGAGTCCATGGTCTCGACCAGCACCAGCGAGGGGGTCGGCTGGTTCTGGTAGAAATCGACGGCCGCCTCCAGGCCGCCCGAACGGGCGACGACCGAGGCGCGGGCCATGCGGCGGTCGGCCGCCGCGGCCTCGATGACCGCCAGGGTCTCGGCGCGGACGCCGAAGGCGTGGATGGTGATGCGCGGCACGCTGGCCTCGCCGACCCCGGCGTCGACACCCGGCAGGGCGTCGTCATGGGCTGAGACGGTCCAGTCGACGGCCGGCGGCGCGGGCTCGGGCGCGACGGCCGGCGTGGGGCGGAGCGCCTCCATGACCGGCGGGGCCAGATCGGCGAACGGGTTGGACGCCAGGCTGGCCAGACCGGGCGCGGGCTCGGCCCGGGCCTCCGGACGAGGCTCGGAACGGGGACGGGCCGGCGGGAAGTCGGCGAACGGATCGACGGCCGCCGACGCGGGCGCCGGCGCGGTCCGCCAGGCGTCGCCGGCGGCCGGCGCGAACTCGTCGTCGGCCTCGAAGCCCAGGTCGAAGGGATCGGGATCGGTGGTCCGGAAGGTCGTCATTTCACCACCCGAGAAACGGCGCCGTCGGATTGGGTGTCTTTCTGCGAGGCGGTCATCTGGCCGGCGCGATACTTTTCCATCACCACGCCGCGGCGCATGGCGTCGGCGGGATCCTCGCGACGCGGGCCCTGCAGGTCGGCGGGATTGGCCACCTGGGCGGCCATGTTGGCGGTGACCGCGCAGCCGAAGTTGCCGTAGGCGTCGTTGTCGCGGGTCGCCGTCAGGTTGCCCCAGGTCCCGCAGCGCGGGATCTCGGCCGTGTGGCGCAGATAGCCGACGCGCAGCGGCGGCGCCTTGTCGCCGTCGGCCGGATAGGAGTCGATGCGTACGGCGAAGCGCGGCGCGCCCGCGTCGATCAGGTAGGCGCGCGCGGCGGCCGCCATGCGGCCCGCGGCCGGAGCCTCGGGCCCGCCGACCGGCGCCAGCACCACCAGCTCCCTGGCCTCGGCCTCGTTGAACCGGGCCAGGAGGCCGTCGAGCGCCTGGACCTGCCGGGGCGACAGGCCCTCGGCGTGGACGGCCAGCAGCACCTCGTCGGGCGCGGCGGTGACCTTGACCTTGTCGGTCCATTGCGTGGTCGAGGTGAGCGGGGCGGGGCCCTGCTCGCCCGTCGTGGCGCAGGCCGCCAGGGTCAGCAGCCCGGCGCCGGCGAGGATCGCGCGAAGGGTGTTGGCTCGCGTCATGGTCCGCGTCCTCATTCGATCACGTAGCCGACCGGACCCTGGTAGGTCCGCTCGGAGTTGGCGCCCGGCGGGGCCTTGACCACCTTGTTCAGGCGGCCCAGCAGCACCGTGCTCATGTCGCCGGCGATCCGCAGGCCGTCGGCCGGCGTCTGCTGGTCCTGCGGCCGGGTGGGGTCGACGATGTAGGGGGTGATGATCACCACCAGCTCGGTCTCGCCGTTCAGGTAGTCGCGCGACCGGAACAGCGAGCCCAGGATCGGCAGCGACGTCATGCCCGGCAGAGAGTCGATGTTCTCCTTGGTCTGCTGGTGCAGCAGGCCGGCGATCATCAGGGCGCCGCCCGAGGGCAGCTCGACGGTCGTCTCGGCGCGGCGCACCGACAGGCCCGGGATCACCAGGGTCGAGGAGGTTCCCGAACCGACGGTGAAGGCGCCCAGGCTCGACAGCTCCGACACCTCGGTCGACAGCTTCAGCGAGATGCGGCCGCCCGACATCACCACGGGCGTATAACCCAGGCCCACGCCGTAGGGCTTGAACTCGATGGTAACCCGGCCGGTGTCGTCGCTGCCGGTCGGCACCGGGAACTCGCCGCCGGCCAGGAACTTGCCCGCCTCGCCCGACACGACGGTCAGGTTGGGTTCGGCCAGGGTGCGCACCAGGCCCACCCGCTCGAAGGCCTGAAGACAGGCGTTGAGGTTGTTGCCGGTCGCCATGCTGTAGGCGGTGCTCGCGGCGCTGGAGATCATGCCCGTCAGCGAGTTGCTCGTGCCGCTCGTCGACGTCGGGCCGGCGGCCGTGGTGGTCGTGGTGGTCGTGGCGCCGGTCAGCGGATCGGTGGATTCCACGGTCGTGGAGACCGAGCTGCCGGTAGAGGTGGTGTTGCCGCTGGTCACGCTGCCCTGGTTGGTGACCGAGGCGTTGTTGGAATAGTTCGTCGTGCGGATGTTGTTGCGGCCGTAGCAGGCGTCCAGGCCGCCGACCATGCCGCCATTGACCGCGAAGGTGTTCGTGCGGCCCAGGCTGTAGGTCTTGAAGCCGTCGTTGAGCAGGTTGCTGGTCGAGACGCCCAGCTGCTTGATGATGTTGCGCTGGACCTCGACGATCCGAACCTTGAGCATCACCTGGTCCTTGCCGGCGATGCTGAGCATGTTGACCACCAGTTCGGGCTTGCCCACGAACTGCTGGGCCACCAGGGCGGCCTTGCTGGCGTCGCCGGCGTTGGCCACCGTGCCCGTCAGGATCACGCTGTCGCGGACCGGCTGCACCTCGATGCGGGAGTCGGGCAGCACCTTGCGCAGGGTGTCCTGCAGCAGGCCGGAGTCTTCGTCGACGCGGATGGCCAGGGACAGCAGGCGGCGGCCGGCGGCGTCGAAGAACACCGCGTCGGTCGAGCCCTTGCCCACGCCCAGCACGTAGATCCGGCGCGGATTGCGTAGCACGGCGTCGGCCACCTGCGGGTTGGTCACCAGCATGTCGCGCACGTCGACCGGCAGTTCGATGATCGCCGACTTGCCGCGCGGCAGGTTCAGCGTCCGGGCGTCGGGACCGGCGGTCAGGTCGACCCGCAGCACCTGGTCGGCGACCGGCGGGGCTGCGTAGGTCACGACCGGAGCCGGCGCGCGCGGCGTGGCGCGGGCCGGGCGGTAGACGCGGTCGCCGGCATAGCCGTCGGCGAAGGCCGTCGCGGCCGGCGCCAGGGCGGTCAGGACGGCCAGCGAGGCCGTGAGCGGGAGAGAGGCGAACCGGCGGGTCATTGGCGCACCGAAATGCTGGAGGTCTGTCCGCCGCGATTGATGCGGATGACCGTGGAATCCTGGGTCGGAGCGGCGGCGACGCCGGAGGGGCCGCCCAGGTCGGTGTAGGCGCGCAGCGCCAGGGTGACGGGACCAGACGCCTTGGCGCGGGTCAGCGCCTCGGCCTCGCCCGGACGCACCTCGAGGGTGGCGGTGGCGGCGACGATGGTCTTGGCGTCCTTCTCGGCGGCGGTGGCCTGGTCGAGGGCGAGGACGCGGATGTTCTGCAGCACGGTCTCGGCGATCACCTGCTTGCCGCCGCTGGTGTCGGCGTTGGACGCGTCGCGGCTCATCAGCACGTCGACGCGGTCGCCCGGCAGGATGAAGCCGCCGGCGGCGGTCTCGGAGGTGACGGGAACGGCCATGGCGCGGGCGCCGGGCGAAAGCACGACGGACAGGTAGCCGCCCTCGCCGCCGCGGACGATCTTGCGCGGCACGATCGGCTCGCCGGCCAGCAGCGGGTCGCGGACGATCGCGCCCTCGACGGCGGCCTCGGGCGGGGCGCCGCCCAGCACGCCGGCCGCGTCGGTGGCGGTCTTGACGACCTTGGCCGCGCCGGTGGCGGGTTCGACAGGGGCCGCGCCGTTGGTGATGTAGACAGGGCTGACGGCGTCGGCCGGCCAGGCCTTCCAGTCGACGTCGTCCTTGGTCAGGCGCGTGCCGATGGCCAGGTCGCGCTTGGCGACCAGCACCAGCGTCATCGGCTTGGCGTCGAGCGACGGCGCGGTCGGCGCCGAGGCGACGGCCTCTGATCTGGCGGATTTGCCGCCCATGGCTTTCTGCATCAGCACGGCCAGGCCGATCGCCGAGACGGCGGCGACCAGGACGATGATGATTCTGACAGGGTTCATGCGCGGCGGAGCTCTGGCGTCGGCAGGACGGGTTCGGCGCGCCTGGAGAGCTTCACTCCGCCGGACGCTGGGATCGAACAGCCGTTCTGGCCGCATCGCAAACTGCGGCGCCCATGGTTAACAGCCGCTAAAGGAAGCCCCGTGGAATGCGGGTTCCGGCCGCGACAGCCTGACGCGGACTCCCGAAAGCCGGGAGCCGGTCGCGGTCAGTTGAGCAAGGCCTGGCCGATGACGCTGCTGGGCAGGGCCGCCAGGGCCCCGGCGGCGATGGCCACGCCGTAGGGGACGTCGCCCTTCTTGTCGCCCAGGCGGCGCACCCAGGCCGGGCCGCCGGCGATCACGGGGGCCAGCCACCCCGAGCGCAGGCTCATCAGGCCGATGGTCAGGGCGCCGCCGGCCAGGGCCGTGGTCAGCAGGAACGGCGCGAGGCCGGGCAGACCCATCCACAGCGCGCAGGCCGCCAGCAGCTTGGCGTCGCCGCCGCCCACCCAGCGCAGCGCGAACATGGTCATGCCGACCAGCAGCAGGCCAAGGCCCACGGCCAGCGACAGGCCCGCCGCGGTCCAGCCGATCCCGCCCACGACGGCGGCGACCGGAAAGGCCGCGATCAGCGCCAGCGAGATCCAGTTGGGGATGGTGTAGCTGGTGGCGTCCTTCAGGCCGGCGACGACGGCCAGGCCGGCGAAGACGATCAGCGGAAGGATTTGCAGGCTTTGCATGGCGGTTCTCGATCCTGAACGTTCGCCAGTCTAGTCGCCGCCGATGAAGCAATGGTTTCCGGACTAGACCGTCCGGAGACGCGAAAGACGCCTGTTCGACGGACAAAGAAAAGGGCCGCGACATCGGAATGTCGCGGCCCTTGACTTAGCAGCCTCTCGGCTTGTCGCCCTTTAGTGGCCGGCGCTTTGGAGACGGTCGCCCGTCCCTTTGAAAAGCGCCTCCAAAGGCGGTCCGAGCAGGGGGATGACGGCGACGACCATGACGCTGATCAGAGCGGCGATGAGGCCGTACTCCACAGCGGTGGCGCCGCGATCGTCCTTCAGGAAGCGACCGAACAGCCGAACCATTGGACGTCTCCCCTTCCGGCCCGCGGCTTACGGGTTCGGGTTCTTCAGGGTTTCGGCGGTGCTGTCGAAGGCGCTTTCCAGGCCGCCCTTCAGGACGCCGAAAGCGGCGACGATGATCACCGAGATGAGGGCGATGATGAGGCCGTATTCGATGGCCGTGGCGCCCGACTCGTCCTTCAGGAAGCGCGTGACAAACTTCGACATGACTTGATCTCCTGCTGAGAAAACTTGGCTGGGCCGGCAAGCCATGGCGACTTGTTCACCCCCGAAAACACGATCAAATTCGCCCACCTCGATTAATCGCCAGTAAACATCGGAACTTTCTGTCGATTTTTCTTTTGGTTTATTTGAGTTTACCATTACGAACGCTTAACCAAGGGGCGATCAACAGGCGAAAATCCGTTGTTGCTCAAGGGATTCTGAAACGTACAGCTTGTCGCACGCTGGACGATCTTAGGTTTTTATTGACCATTCTTCGTCAGGGTGAGGTCACAGATTTCGCTCCGACAGGACCGCCATGCGCCGCCTCTCGCTCGCCATCGCCGCCTTCTTCAGCCTCTGCGGCGCCGCCGTGGCGGCCCAGGCGGCCGCCCCGACCGCCCCTGCTTCGCGCACCATGACCGTGGCCGCGGGCCAGGCGACCACCATTCCGCTGGGCGGCTCGGCCCGCGAGATCGTCGTCGGCGATCCGCAGATCGCCGACGTCAGCGTCGTCAACGACCGCACCCTGGTGATCCTGGGCAAGCGCGTGGGCGTGACCACGCTGTTCGCCTTCGACGCCCAGGGCCGCTCGCTGGCCGGCGGCCAGGTGCTGGTGACCGACGTCTCCGCCGACGCCGTGACCGTCCAGCGCGGCGCCAGCGCCTCGGCCTACGCCTGCGACAGCCGCTGCATCGCCCTGACCGCCGCCGAACCGGCCCCGGCGCCCGGCCAACCCTGATCCGGAAATCCCGCGTACGCGCGTGAGCGCGCGCGGCGATCGATTAGGGCGCGGTTAGGGAGCGGGCGCTATGGTTCGCCACGTCGCAAACTCGGACCGCCGCATGGGGAAGCTTCCCGTTTCGCTCAAAGACCGCCTGAAGCTGGCCGCCCGCCGTCGGCTGGGCCGCTTCGCGCGCGCGGAAGACGGCGCGACCGCCGTCGAGTTCGCCCTGGTGCTGGCGCCGTTCCTGCTGCTGTTCTTCGGCCTGATCGAGCTGGCGCTGATCTTCTTCGCGTCGATGGTGCTGGAGAACGCGGTCATCGACTCCGGCCGCGAGATCCGCACCGGCCAGGTCCAGACCTCCAGCGACAACTCCGCCGCCGCGTTCCGGACCAAGATCTGCGGGCGCATGAGCTGGCTGCAGAGCGGCTGCACCGGACGCCTGCGCGTCGACGTGCGCACGGTCTCGACCTTCACCTCGACCAGCAGCCTGACCACGCCCGACACGCCCTGCTGGGATCCGGGCGGGCCCAGCTCGCTGGTGCTGGTGCGCGCCTACTACGACTGGCCGCTGATCACCCCGCTGCTGAAGCCGATCATGCAGACGGCCAACGGCAAGGCGACCCTCGGCTTCACCACCGCCTTCGCCAACGAGCCCTACAACAGCAGCTCGGCCGCCAGCGTGAGCTGCCCCGCATGATCCCGCGCCGTTCCCGCTTCGCCCGCGACGTCCGCGGCGCCGTCGCCGTCGAGTTCGCCCTGCTGGCGCCGCTGCTGCTGGTGTTCTACTTCGGCATGGCCGAGCTGACCCAGGCGATGATGGCCCAGCGGCGCCTGTTCCACGCCACCTCGCTGATCGGCGACATGGCCGCCCAGAACGGCCAGATCAACCAGACCCGGGTCAACGACATCTACAACATCAGCCTGGCGGTCATGAAGCCGTTCCCGGCCTCGCCCATGCGCCTGTGCCTCTACAGCGTGACGTCCGACACCAAGGGCAAGGACACCGTGGCCTGGGTCTCGCCCAAGAACAGCCCGACCAACTGCCCGGCCGCCGCGGCCGTGGTGACCGACGTGCCCGAAAGCGTGCTGCCGGCCAGCAGCAGCGTGATCATCAGCACGACCAGCTACGACTACAAGCCGACCGTCAGCCTCAACAACGCCTCGTTCACCTTCCGGCGCACCTACTATCTGCGCCCGCGCCGCACCGAAACGGTGGAGTGGTCGAAGACCTAGAGCGCGTCAGGCGAAAGTCTGCGCGGCTTCGCCGACTAACGCGCTCCAGATGTTTGATTTAGAGCCTTTTTAGACGCCTCACATGTTTCCGTGTGAGGCTAAAAGGCTCTAGCCGACCTGGGCGGCCAGCGCCGCCACGTGCGGATCCTCGCCCAGGGCCCGGCCGTCCAGCGACACGAGCGGCCGCACCCCGGTCAGGCTGTTGGTCAGGAACACCGCGTCGGCGGTGGCCAGGGCCTCGATCCCGGCATGCGCCTCGCGCACCTCCAGGCCCAAGGCGCCGGCCGCGGCCATCACCCGCCCCCGCGCCAGGCCGGCCAGCACGCCGCAGTCCAGGGCCGGCGTCGCCAGCACGCCGCCCTCCAGCCAGAACAGGTTTCCCGCCGAGGCGCAGGCCAGCCAGCCGCGATTGTTCAGCATCAGGGCCTCGTCCGCGCCGGCCCGCCGCGCCTGCGCGCGGGCCAGGACGTTGTCGAGATAGGACAGCGTCTTCAGCCGCGAAGCCGGCGAGCCCTCGTTGCGGCGAACGCCGGCGACCACGGCGCGGGCCGGAGCTCCGGCCGGCGGCGCGGGCGCGCACGACGCCAGCAGCACGCAGACCGGCGCGTCGGGCCGGTCCAGTCCGCGCCCGCCCGAGCCGGCGGTCAGGGTCAGGCGCACGGCGGCGCGGCCGGCGGTCAGCCCCGCCTCGCCCGGCGCGGCCCGGACCAGGCCGCGAGCCGCCTCGCGATCCAGGTCCGGCAGGCCCAGCGCCACGCAGCCGGCCGCCATGCGGTCGAGATGCGCCTCGAGGTGGCGAACCGCGCCGTCGACCGCCAGCAGGGTCTCGAACAGCCCGTCGCCCAGCAGCAGGCCGCGATCGTTCGGCGGGATCATGCCCCCTCCCCGGTCAGCGCCCGGCGCAGGGCGTCGATCTTGGCCTCGGTCTCCAGCCGCTCGGCCAGCGGATCGCTGTCGGCGACGATGCCCGCCCCGGCCTTGGCTTCCAGCCGCCAGCCGTCGCCCTCGGCCGCCAGGGCCACGGTGCGGATCAGCACGCTGGACTCGAAGGCCCCGTCGAAGCCGGCCCAGAACAGCGAGCCGCAATAGGGACCGCGCGGCCCCTCCAGCCCAGCGATCACCTTCATGGCCTGCACCTTGGGCGCCCCGGTGATCGAGCCCGGCGGGAAGGTCGCCCGCAGCAGGTCGGGAACGCCGAGCCCCGGCTTCAGCCGCCCCTCCACCGTCGAGACCAGGTGATGGACGTTGGCGAAGGTCTCGACCTTGAACAGCTGCGGCGTGCGCACGCTGCCGGGCGGGCTGACCCTGGCCAGGTCGTTGCGCATCAGGTCGACGATCATCAGGTTCTCGGCCCGGTCCTTAGCGCTGGCCGACAGCTCGAAGGCCAGGGCGCGGTCCTGGGCGGGATCCGCGCCGCGCGGCCGGGTGCCCTTGATCGGCCGGGTCTCGATCTCGCCGCCGCGCACCTTGAGGAACCGCTCGGGCGAGTTCGACACCATCGCCCGCCCTTCCAACCGCAGATAGGCGGCGAACGGGGCGGGGCTGGCGCAGCGCAGACGGGCGAACAGGTCGAAGGGGTCCGCGCCCGGCGCCAGGCGGCCGCGCCAGGCCCGGGCGATGTTGGCCTGGAAGATCTCGCCGCCCACGATCCGCTCGACCACTTCCGCCACCGCCGTCTCGTAGGCGGCGGGCGGCTCGGCCTGCAGCGCCGCGCACAGCCGCCCCTCGAAGGGATCGCGGGCCGGCGCGTCCAGCCAGGCCAGCGCCGCCTGGGCGCGGGCCCGCGCCTGCGCGGCCCCCTCGCCTCGCCCGACGGCGACCACAGCGCGCTGCAGGTGGTCGAAGGCCAGCAGGGCCGGATAGCGGGCGCAGACCAGGTCGGGCCAGTCGCCGCGCGCCAGGTCCAGCGCCTCGATCCAGTCGCCCAGCTCGTAGGCGGCCAAGCCGACGACGCCGCCCTGCAACGGGGGGCCTTCGGGATCGCTCGGCAGGGCCGGGCCGATCATGTCCGCCAGGGCCGCGAACGGGTCGCGCCGATCGTCCGGCGCGAGGGTCAGGGTCTGGTCGGGCGCGCGCAGCAGGTAGGACCACCGCTCGCCCGGACCGCCCGACAGGAGGGCGCAGGCGAACGGCTCGTCCCGGAAGGGAGCCGCGGCCCACAGTGGGTCGCGCCACGGGGCGGCGATGAGGGCGACGTCGCGCATCGGCGGGTGATAGGCGCGTCGCGCGCGCGCCTCAAGCCTCGCGCCCGCCGCCGCGCACGGCGAACAGGCCAAGGGCGCCCAGGGCCATCAGGGCGACGATCGGCACGAAGCCGGCGACCTGGCTGTGGAACAGGGTCGTGGCCGCCGCCACCAGGGCCGAGCCCAGCCACACCGTCGCCGTGCCCGACAGGGCGTACAGCCCGAAGAACGCCGCCGTGCGGTCGGGCGGCGCCAGGCGCACCAGCAGCGTCCGGCTCGAGGCGTATTGGGCGGTGACGCAGACGGCGATGATCAGGCCCAGCCCCACGTAGAACAGCTCGGGCAGGGTGCGGTAGATCGGCCCGTCCCACACGGCCGGACCGGCCGGGTCGTAGGCGAAGACGTAGAGGATGCGATCGGGCCGCATGCCCAGCAGACAGATCAGGGCGGCCAGGCAGCCGGCGATCTCGACCTGCACGGCGCGCCTGGGTCCCAGCAGCCGGTCGAGCTTTGGGGCCAGGAAGCCGCCCAGCGCCCCGACCAGGCTCAGCGACACGCCGTAGACCAGCATCTCCAGCGCGCCCCAGCCCATGACCCCGGCCGCGAACAGCCCGCCGAACACCAGGAGCGCGGTCATGCCGTCGCAATAGAGCATCCGCGTGGCCAGGAAGGTCGCCACGTCGCGATGGCCGCGAAGGTTGGCGAAAGTGTCGCTCAGCAGCGCCAGTCCCGCCTTGAACGCCGCGCCGACGCCCAGGCCCGTGCGCGGCGCGTCCGGCGTCCACAGCAGGAACGGGATCGCGCCCAGGGCCATGATCAGCGCCGACAGCGGTCCCGAAAGCCGGCTGGGCTCGTGATGGCCGGTCGACAGCCCCAGCAGCGGCGCCTTGGGGATCCCCGGCCAGTCGACCTGCCCCGGCAGCACGAAGCCCCACAGCATGACGATCAGCATCAGCACCGACAGGCCGTTGGAGAACACGTAGCCCAGGCCCGACAGCAGCGAGGCCTGGCCCGGCTCGGCGGCCGCGCGCGGCAAGAGGGAGTTGGCGGCCACGTCGCCCCAGTTGTAGGCCACGCCCAGCACGATCAGGGCCCCGGCCGTCGCCGCCAGTGGCAGCCCGCCGGCCGGCGTCGCCCACCACAGGACGATCAGCATCGGCAGCATCAGGGTCAGCAGGGTCGCCGCCAGCGGCTTGCGCGGCCCGTACTTCTCGACGGCCGCGCCGAGGATCGGGGCGGTCAGGGCGACGATCAGGCCGTAGGTGGTGGCGATCTGGGCCATGATCGCCTGGCCCCGCACCGGGTCGCCGACCAGCACGCCGGAGAAGTAGGGGGCGAAGATGTAGATGGTGACCAGCACCACGTAGACGTCGCGCGAGCCCTGGTGCAGCACCCAGGACCATCCGCCCCGGTTCAGCGGTTTTCGCGCAACCGCCTGCTCGACGCCCAGGCGCGCGGGCGCGCCGTCCAAGACCTCGCTCATGGTATCCGCCCTGCTGCGGGCCGTCTGACGCGGCCCTGAAGCGGAGCCTCGCCCGCGAACGTCGGTTTGTCACGTCCTCTTCATCAAGACGCGAAAATCGCCTTCAGGCCAGGACGTGGGCCAGGATCGCCTTGCGGGCGGCGGCGTCGACGCCCAGCACCGTCTCCAGATAGGCGTCGACCGAGCCGTGGGCCGCCTCGATGGCCTCGATCGAGGCCAGGATGTACTCGGCCTCCACCGCCAGGGCCGCGCGGATCGCCGCTTCCGACGGGACCGAGCCGGTGTAGCTGGCCAGGTAGCGGCCGATCCGCTCGCCGATGCGGGCGTAGCGCTCGGGATCGTTGGTGGCCAGGTAGTCTTCGACCAGGTCGTCGCGCGACACGCCGGCCAGGTGATGGGTCAGGGCGGCCAGGAGGCCCGTGCGGTCCTTGCCGGCGGCGCAGTGGATCAGCACCGGCCCCTTGGCCTGCGCCAGCGCCGCGAAATAGCGGGTGAACAGGTCGACGTGGCGCGGGGTGAACGGCTTGCGGCGATAGGACTCGACCATGTAGCCGCGCAGGTCGGCCTCCGAATGGTCCCAGCCGCGCAGGAAGGCCAGCCAGGGATCGTCGCCTTCGCCGCCCAGGTCGTTGTCGATCACCTGGGCGCGGAAGCCCGTCCACCGCCGCGACGGCTCGCGCTGGCGCTCGGGCGCGCGGCGCAGGTCGACGACGGTGACCAGGCCCAGCGCGCCCATCGCCTCCAGGTCGGCGTCGGTGGCGTCGGCCTGGTGGGCGGCGCGGAACAGCAGGCCGCGCTTCATCCGCCCTCCGCCGGCGGCGTAGTCGCCGTAGTCGCGGAAGTTCTCGACGCCTTGCAGGGGGATGTGACGGGTCATGGCGCCGATGTAGTCGTCCCTCGTGACGAAATCGAGAGTCTGGACGAACGGTGCGTCCGCGCGGATTGTGACGCCATGCTTCCGGTCCAGCGATTCCAGAGTTTCGACGGCGTCTCCATCGCCTACCGCACCCTGGGCGAGGGCTGGCCGACCCTGCTGCTGCACGGCTTCCTGGCCAGCGCCGAGAGCAACTGGTTCCTGCCCGGCATCGCCCAGGCCCTGGTCGGCGCGGGCCGCAAGGTGATCGCGCCCGACCTGCGCGGGCACGGCCGCTCGGACGCCCCCAGCGACCCGGCCGCCTGGCCCGCCGACGTGCTGGCCATGGACCAGCAGGCGCTGGTCTCGCACCTGCATCTCACCGACTACGACCTCGTCGGCTATTCGCTGGGCGCGCGCACGGCGGTGCGGATGATGGTGCGCGGCGCGCGCCCCGAACGGCTCGTTCTGGCCGGCATGGGCGCCTCGGGCCTGATGGGCGCGGGCGAGCGGGCGGCGATGTTCGAGGACGCCATCCGCAACGGCGACCAGGCCAAGGATCCCCGCGCCGGACGCCGCGTACAGGCGATGATGGCGGCCGGAAACCTCAAGCCCGAAGCCATGCTGGGCGTGCTGAACGCGTTCGTGCCCACCCCCGCCGAGGCCATCGCCCGCATCGACGTCCCGACCCTGGTCATCGCCGGCCAGCGCGACGACGACAACGGCTCGGCCGAGGCCCTGGCCGGCATGCTCCCCGACGGCCGCGCCCGGCGCGTGCCCGGCGACCACATGAGCGCGGTCATGGAACCCAGCCTGGCGGCGGGGATCGTCGGCTTCCTGGACCGCGTCTCGCGGTAGAACCTGACGCCCAATGCTCCCATCATTCCCGCCCTTGTGGCGGGAAACCCTGGTTCGGCTCGCACGTGAAGCGCCAGCGGGCTGCTCAGCAATCCGCCCCACCCGCCCGTGCGACTGACAGAGGGGTTCCCGCCACAAGGGCGGGAATGACGGGATATCTGAGAAGACGAAACTTACAAAACACCGGTTGACCACTATGATGACAACTGTCAACAACGCATCGTTGACAAACGTCATCGGTGGGGTCCGTCATGAAGATCAGTTCGGCCGAAAGCGTCATCATGGAGGCGTTGTGGCGGAAGAACCCGCTGACCTCCGAGGCGATCATCGCGCAGGTCGGCGAGCCCAACGGCTGGACCGAGGGTACGGTCAAGCAACTGCTCAGCCGCCTGGTGAAGAAGAAGGCCGTCGGGGCCACCCCCGAGGGGCGTCGCTACCAATACGCGCCGCTGGTCGCCCGGGGCGACTACGTGGCCTCCGAAAGCCAGGGCCTGCTCGACCGCCTGTTCGACGGCCGGCTGGCGCCGCTGGTCACCCAGTTCTCGGACGCCGGCAAGCTGACCGACGAGGACATCGCCGAGCTGAAGGCGCTGGTCGACAGGATCGCCAAATGAGCGGCCCCATGATCTCGACTTTTCTCGAGGCGCTGACCCGCGCCAACCTCGCCCTGGCCGCCACGATCGTCGCGGTGCTGCTGCTGCGCCAGCCGGTCCGCCGGCGGTTCGGGCCGCTGGCCGCCTATGCGCTGTGGCTGGCCGCGCCGCTGTGCGCCCTGGTCAGCCTGCTTCCGGTCCACGCGCCGACCACGGTGATGGCCCCGGCCGTCGAGTTCGCCGCCACGGCCGCCAGGACCGTCGCCCCCGCCGCGGCCAAGGCGCCCGCCCTGCCGCTGCTTCTGCTGATCCTGTGGGCGGCCGGCGCGCTGGCGGCCCTCGCCCTGCTGGCCCTGCGCCAGGCCAGGTTCGTCCGCGCCGTCGGCGCCCTGACGCCGCTGGACGGCGAACCGGCCGTGCTGCGCGGCCAGCATGTGGACGCCGGCCCGCTGGTGCTGGGCGCCCTGCGGCCGCGCATCGTCGTGCCGGCCGACTTCGAGGCGCGCTTCACCGGCGAGGCCCGCGTCCTGGTCCTGGCCCACGAGGCCGTCCACCTGCGGCGCGGCGACGCGGCGATCAACGGCCTGGTCGTCGCCCTGCAATGCCTGTGCTGGTTCAACCCGCTGGTCCACCTGGGCGCCCGGGCCCTGCGCGTCGACCAGGAGATCGCCTGCGACGCGGCGGTGATCGAACGCCATCCGCATGCCCGCCGCCTTTACGCCGAAACGCTGCTCAGCACCGTGCTGACGGCCAAGACCGCCCCGCTCGGCTGCCATTGGCCGGCGGCGGGGCCCCATCCCCTGAAGGAGAGACTGACCATGCTGAACGCCGCCTCCCTCACGCCGCTGCGCCGCAAGGCCGGCCTGGCCCTGGTCGCCCTGGTCGCCTCGGCCGGCGCCGGCGCGGTCTGGGCCGCCAACCCGGCCCCGGCCGTCGAACCGGCCGTGATCACCCGTCCGGACTGGGCCCAGAAGCCCGACGGCAACGACCTGGCCCGCTACTATCCGGCCGACGCGGCCGCGGCCAAGGCCGGCGGCCGGGCGATGATCACCTGCACCGTCGCCGTCACGGGCGATCTCGAGAACTGCCGGGTCCTGCGGCAGAGCGAAGGTCCCTACGCCTTCGGCGAGGCGGCCCTGCAGCTCAGCCAGATCTTCCGCATGCAGCCCAAGACCCTGGACGGCCAGCCCACGGCCGGCGGCGAGGTGACGATCCCGATCGTCTTCTCCGTCCCGCAGTGAAGCGGCGGACCGCAAAGAAAAAGGGGCGGTGGATGACCACCGCCCCTTCGTTCGTTTCAGGCGCTCGCGATCACCGGAACGGCGGCTCGTCGAAGGCCCGCAGCTTGCGCGAGTGAAGGTTGGGGCCTTCCTCCTGCAGCAGCTTGCAGGTCAGGATGCCGATCTGCAGGTGCTGGCTGATCGCCCGCTCGTAGAAGGCGTTGGCCTGGCCCGGCAGCTTGATCTCGCCGTGCAGCGGCTTGTCCGACACGCACAGCAGCGTCCCGTACGGCACCCGGAAGCGGTAGCCCTGGGCGGCGATGGTGGCGCTTTCCATGTCGATGGCGACCGCGCGGCTCTGGTTGAAGCGCAGGGCCGACAGGCTGTGGCGCAGTTCCCAGTTGCGGTCGTCGGTGGTCACCACGGTGCCGGTGCGCAGGCGCTTCTTCAGTTCCTGGCCGGTGTCGCCGCTGATCGCCTTGGCCGCGTCGTAGAGGGCGCGCTGCACCTCGGCGATCGACGGCACCGGGATCTCCGGCGGCAGCACCACGTCCAGCACGTGGTCGTCGCGCAGATAGGCGTGGGCCAGCACGTAGTCGCCGATGGTCTGGGTGTCGCGCAGGCCGCCGCAGTGGCCGATCATCAGCCAGGCCTGCGGGCGCAGCACCGCCAGGTGGTCGCAGATGGTCTTGGCGTTGGACGGGCCGACGCCGATGTTGACCAGGCTGACGCCCTGACCGTTCGGGGCGATCAGGTGGTAGGCCGGCATCTGGTGCTTGCGCCACGCGCCGTCGGCGATGGCCTGCTCGGCGTTCGGCGTCTGCGCCGTCACCACCACGCCGCCCGAGCACGACAGCGCCGTGTACGGACTGCCCGGCTTCTTCAGCTGCTCCACGCCCCAGCGGACGAACTCGTCCACGTAGCGGTGGTAGTTGGTGAACAGGATGAACGGCTGCACGTGCTCGGCCGGGGCGCCGGTGTAGTGGCGCAGGCGGGCCAGCGAGAAGTCGGTGCGCAGGCCGTCGAACAGGGCCAGCGGCCGGGTTTCCTCAAGCGCCGGGCTCCAGACGCCGTCGGCGATCTCGTCGCCGATGAAGGCCAGGTCCGTCGTCGGGAAGAAGCGGGCGATGTCCTCGCTGCGCACGTCGGCCTGGTTCAGGTCGATGCTGGCGTCGAGCACGTAGGGATAGGGGATCTCCTGCTCGGAGCGGGCGATCTCGACCTCGACGTCGAAGTCGTCCATCAGCAGGGTCAGCTGCTCGACCAGGTAGTCCTTGAACTGGGCCGGCTTGGTGACCGTGGTCGAATAGACGCCCGGACGGCTGACCCGGGCGAAGGCGCGCGCCAGCTTCGGCGGCAGGGCTTCGGGATCGTAGGTGAGGCGCAGCTCGGGATAGGTGAACGAGCCGTCGAACCGCATCTGCGGATCGGGGCGGGTTCCATTTTCGAGATAGGCCCGGAGGGCGGTGCGCAGCGCCTCGACGGCGCGTTCGTATTCGGAGTTGAGCCGTTCGACGACGGCGATCGCTTTTTCTTGGTTAGACATGGCGTCCTATATCAGCCTTGCCGCAGCCTGACCAGAGCGGGGCGCGGCCGGGCGCTGGGGCGAGCATAGCGCCGCCAGCCTGCGCCTTTGTGACGCCCCAGGCATGGACGAAGCCCTCCCGCTCGGCCAAAAGGGGCGCCACATGCCCCCTCGGGAGGCGTGCACGAAACGAATGCGCCTGCTGGGAGGGCGCTTCAAAGCAGGCCCGGCCGCCGCGCGGTCGAGGGGGAACGGAAGACCCGCGATGAACAAACGCTTCGCCTATCTGATCGTCGGCGCGATGGTGCTGGGGGTGCTCGTCGGCTGGGGGTGCAACCAGTTCCTGGACGCGGCGGGGGCCAAGTCGGCCGCCTCGGGCCTTTCCTTGATCACCGACATCTTCCTGCGGCTGATCAAGATGATCATCGCGCCGCTGGTGTTCACGACCCTGGTGGCCGGCATCGCCCACATGGAGGACGCCGCCGCGGTGGGCCGCATCGGGGCCAAGACCCTGGGCTGGTTCATCGGCGCCTCGGCCGTGTCGCTGGTGCTGGGCCTCTTGATGGTCCACCTGCTGGCCCCGGGCCACGGGCTGCACCTGGTGGAGGCCGCCGTCTCGACCAAGCCGGCCGCCACCACCGAGGCCTTCACCCTGAAGGGCTTCATCACCCACCTGGTGCCGACCTCGATCTTCGACGCCATGGCCAAGAACGAGATCCTGCAGATCGTGGTGTTCTCGCTGTTCGTCGGCACCGCCGTGGCCGCGCTCGACGACAAGGCCCCGCAGGTGCTTCACCTGGTCGAGCAGTGCGCCCAGATCATGCTGAAGGTCACCGGCTTCGTCATGAAGCTGGCCCCGCTGGCCATCTTCGCGGCCCTGGCCTCGACCATCGCCACCCAGGGCCTGGCCATGCTGGGCACCTACGCCAAGTTCGTGCTGGGCTTCTACGGCGCCATGGCCACCCTGTGGGCCCTGCTGTTCCTGGCCGCCTTCGTGGTGCTGGGCAAGCGCGCCATCCCGCTGTTCGGCGTCATCCGCGAGCCGGCCCTGCTGGCCTTCTCCACCGCCTCGTCCGAAGCCGCCTATCCGCGCATCCTCGACAGCCTGCCCAAGGTGGGCGTGCGCCGCCGCATCGTCTCGTTCGTCCTGCCGCTGGGCTATTCGTTCAATCTCGACGGCTCGATGCTCTACTGCACCTTCGCCACCATGTTCATCATGCAGGCCCATGGCGTGCACCTGACCATCCAGCAGCAGATCTTCATGCTGCTGCTGCTGATGGTCACCTCCAAGGGCATCGCCGGCGTGCCGCGCGCCTCGCTCGTGGTGATCATGGCCACCCTGACCTATTTCGGCCTGCCCGAGGCCTGGATCGCCCTGGTGCTGGGCGTCGACCACCTGCTCGACATGGGCCGCTCGGCCACCAACGTCGTCGGCAACTCGGTGGCCGCCGCCGTCGTGGCCAAGTGGGAGGGCGAGCTGGAGGACATTCCGGAGGGCGAGGCCGCGCAGGCCTGACTTCTCTCCCGTAAAATCCCCGCGAAAGCGGGGACCCAGGGGTTTTGTCGTCGAGCGCCACGCGCGTCAGAAAAAGCCTAGGCCCCCGCTTTCGCGGGGGTTTTACGGTTTTGGGGATCGTGAAATGAGAAAGGGCGGAGCCTCGCGGTCCCGCCCTTTTTCTTTGCTCGTTGTTCTTCGCTTCCCTCGCCCCCGTGGCGAGGGCCCATGCCGGCGGCTGCTCATACCCCGGCAGGACGCGACAGGTCCGAGCAGGTTGAACCATGGATCCTGGGCACAAGGCCCAGGAAAGCAAGGAGAGGGAGCGTGGGGAGCAGCCGGGACGCCCCCTCGAACGGGGCGACGTAAAACGCCCCTTTCGCGCGCAAAAAAGGGGCGACTTGACCATTGACGGCAAGGCCGCCAGGCCCAATCTTTCGCGCGAGGGACTGTGAGGATGATCGCAATGGTCAAGTTGAAAACCATCGCCCTGGCCGGGCTGGCCGGCGCGCTTCTCGCCGGTCCCGCGCTGGCGACCGAGGGCGCGGCCACGGAAAAGGCCCCGCGCCAGTGCTTCCAGCTGTCGGACTGGCAGGGCTGGACCGCGCCCGACAAGAACACGCTCTACATGAAGATCCGCAACCGCGACGTCTATCGCGTCGACCTGTCGTGGGGCACCAACCAGCTGACCGCGCCGGGCACCTTCCTGGTCTCCAACGTGCGCGGCATCGACACCGTCTGCCGTCCGTTGGACCTGGACCTGCGCGTCGCAGACGGCACCGGCTTCGCCATGCCGATCCGCGCCAAGGCCATCACCAAGCTGACGCCGGAAGAAGTGGCCGCCCTGCCCAAGAAGGACCGTCCGTAAGCACGGTCCTGGCGCATCGCCGGAACACGACAAGGGCGCGGATCGCAAGGTCCGCGCCTTTCCCTTTTGGGCGCTCGCCAACAGCGCTGGATCGGGTCTTAATCCCCCCACGTCGGGCGGGTCCGCGGCGGGCCAAGCGACGATCGAGCGGAGCGAGACATGAGCCTGCTGGACAATCTGATGGGCGCGCTGGGCGGTCAGGGCGACCTGGCCGAGACGGTCAAGAGCCTGGGCGTCACCGGCGGGGTCGGCGGCCTCGTCGACGCCTTCCAGAAGGGGGGCCTGGCCGAGGTCGCCCAGTCGTGGGTGTCGAGCGGCGCCAACCTGCCCGTGTCGCCCGAACAGATCCAGGCCGTGCTCGGCTCGGGCGCCGTCGGCCAGTTCGCCGAGAAGCTGGGCGTCGATCCCCAGACCGCCGCCGCCAAGCTGTCGGAGGTGCTGCCGGGCCTGGTCGACAAGCTGACCCCCGGCGGCAAGCTGCCCGACGAAGGCCTGGGCGGCGCGGTCGGCGACCTCCTGGGCGGCTTCATGAAGAGCTAGGGTCAGCCCTCAATTGCGCGAATGTTTTTCACGTCATCCCGGCCGAAGGGCCGTGTAGCGGACCGTAGAGCCGGGACCCAGGGGCCACCTGCATTGCGCCGGCCCCTGGGTCCCGGATAAGCGCTTCGCGCTTTCCGGGATGACGGGCGATAGGCGATTGAATTTCTTGGATCCGACGCACAGCTCAGTTGTGTCCGCACCCTAGCTTCCCGCCGCTTCCAGCAGCGCTGCGACCATGGCGTTGACCGGCGTGGCGATGCCGTGGGCGGCGCCCTTGCGGACGATGACGCCGTTGCGGGCGTCGATCTCCATCGGTCGGCCGGCCAGGCGATCGGCGTGCAGCGAGTTGATCCCGTCGGCCGGACCTGCGCGATAGCCGGCCACCACCTGTTCGGGCAGGTCGTCCGAGAGATCCGCGCCCTGCGCCCTGCCGACGGCGACGCATTCGGCCACCAGGTCGCGCATGATCGCGGCGATGTCGTCGCGCCGGGCGATCCCGGCCGGCTTGAGGGTCAGGGCGTTGACCGCGCCGGCGCAGTTGAGCGCCAGCTTGCTCCAGGCGACGGTCGTGAAGTCTTCGGTCGTCGCCACCTCGATCGGCGTGTGTGCGAACAGGGCCGCGAAGGCCTGCCCCGCCGGCCCGGCCGGGACCTTGATCCAGCCCATCCGCCGCTGGCGGATGGCGCCCGGCGCCGTGCGCTCGGCCGGGATGTCGACCACCGCCGGGGTGATCCGCTCGGCGGGCAGGTAGGGCGCGAAGCGCTCGACGTGCTCGACGCCGTTCTGCAGCACGGCCACGCGGGTGTCCGGACCGACCAGCCCCGCCAGCCAGGCGGCGGCTCCGGCCGCGTCGTAGGTCTTGGTGGCGACCAGCACCCAGTCCACGGGCGTGGCGGCGGCCGGATCGGTCAGCACCGTCGGCGTCGCGACCAGCGCGCCGTCCGGCGTCTCGACCGTCAGCCGCTCGAAGGCGGTGCGGGCGCACAGCGTGACGTCGTGCGCCTCTCCCAGCCACGCCGCCAGGGTTCCGCCGACCGCCCCCGGACCGATCACCGCGATGCGCATCATGGTTCTCCGCAAACGAAAACGCCGCCCGGCTTAGCGGGCGGCGTCAACCTCGTCACGACGATTGCGGCGGCTCAGTGCTCGGCCGGAACGTCGGTGCGCTTCTGCAGCATGGCCTCGAAGCTGGACCACACGCCGTCGGCGCCGTGCCACTGGCCCTTGGTCGCGGCCTTCGAATATTCGGTGGCGCGGGCCTCGAAGAAGTTGGCGTGCTCGACGCCCGACAGCAGGGCCTGCAGCCACGGCAGCGGGTTGTCCTTCACGCCGTAGACTTCCGGCAGGTCCAGCTGGCGCAGGCGCCAGTCGGCGACGAAGCGGATGTACTGCTTGATGTCGTCGGGGACCATGCCCTGCACGTCGCCGGCCTCGAAGGCCAGATCGATGAACTTGTCTTCCAGGCCCACCACGTGCTTGCAGCAGTCGACGATATCGTCGGCCACCGACTTGGTCACCGCGCCGGTTTCCTTGTTGAACGCATGGTACAGCTTGATGATGCCGTCGCAGTGCAGGCTCTCGTCGCGGATCGACCACGAGACGATCTGGCCCATGCCCTTCATCTTGTTGAAGCGCGGGAAGTTCATCAGCATCGCGAACGACGCGAACAGCTGAAGTCCCTCGGTGAAGCCGCCGAACATGGCCAGGGTGCGACAGATGTCGGCGTTGGTCTCGACGCCGAAGGTCTGCATGTAGTCATGCTTGTCCTTCATGGCCTCGTATTCCATGAACGCCGAGAACTCGGTCTCCGGCATGCCGATGGTCTCGAGCAGCAGGGCGTAGGCCGCGATATGGATCGTCTCCATGTTCGCGAACGAGGCCAGCATCATCTTCACTTCGGTCGGTTTGAACACGCGACCGTAGCGCTCCATGTAGTTGTCCTGCACCTCGACGTCGGACTGGGTGAAGAAGCGGAAGATCTGCGTCAGCAGATTGCGCTCCTTGTCGTTCAGCTTGACGGCCCAGTCCTTGAGGTCCTCGCCCAGCGGCACCTCTTCGGGCATCCAGTGGACCTGCTGCTGCTTCTTCCAGAAGTCGTAGGCCCACGGATAGCGGAAGGGCTTGTAACCGCCGGAGGGGATCATGAGGCCGGGCTTGGTGATCAACGAGGCGGACATGGGCGGGCTCCAGAGCGGTCGGACACGAATCGGTCGGGCGGGTAGTCTCTTCGTAGCCTAGGGCGACACGCCCCATCTAGTGGTCAAATTGACCCATGGCACAACATGTTGTGGGCAGAATGGGTAACCAAAGATGAAACCAGCTTACACCATCTATGGCGCGCTTGGCTCTGGCTCGGTGCCGGTCGAGGCGACCTTGACCCTTCTGGGGCAGGCCTACACGGTGGTCGAAGCCCCCACCTGGGAGGGCGAAACGGAGCAGGCCAAGGTCGCCTCCGTCAATCCGATGAAGCAGATCCCGGCGCTTGTCACCCCTCAAGGCGAGACCATCACCGAGAGCGCGGCGATCCTGATCTGGCTGGCCGACAATCATCCCGCAGCCGGGCTGGCGCCGGCGATCGGCGACCCGCGCAGGGGCCAGTTCCTGCGCTGGATGACCTTCATCCCGGCCTCGATCTATTCGCTGTTCTGGGTTCGCGACGAGCCCGCGCGGCTGGCCGGTCCGGATCCGGAGGCCCAGGCCCGCGTCAAGGCCGCCACCGCCGACCGTATCGCCGACTGCTGGGCGATGATGGACGCTCAGGTCGAGCCCGGCGCCTACATCCTGGGCGAGACGCTGACCGTGCTGGACCTCTATGTCGCCGTGGTCAGCCGCTGGGGCTCGCGCCGCGTGCGGTTCTACGAGCGCGCGCCGAAGATGGCCGACGTGGTGCGGCGGGTGGATGCGGATCCGCGCCTGGCCGAGTTCTGGGAGAGACGCTTCCCGTTCGTGGAGGACTGGGAGAGCAAGGGGGCCAGCGGGTGAAACGCCTTGCGTCCTTCGAGGCTCTCCCCGGCTCAAGGCCGGGGCTCGCACCTCAGGATGAGGATCTCATTGCACGGAAGTCCTCATCCTGAGGCGCCCGCGCAGCGGGCCTCGAAGGACGCACCGACTTTACCTTCGCCTTGATCGCCGCTATTAGCCCCGCTCGATGCAATTGGCCGCGACCAAAATTATTACCCGCAAAACGACCCGCCACGGCGGGGCGGCGGGTATGCGCGCGATCTAACGCAAGCATCCTCGGACCAGCCCCGCACTGCGCGGGGCGGCTCTCTTGACCACGAGACCTCAAGGCTCCCCGCGCTCCTCATCACCAGGAGACGTCACCTATGAGCCGCAAGTTTTCCCGTTCCAATCCGCCCGCCGTCGGCGTCGTCGGCGCCACCGGCCTGGTCGGCGGCATGATGCTGAAGCTGCTGGCCGAGCGGAACTTCCCGTTGAGCGCCCTGCGGATCTTCGCCTCGGCCCGCTCGGCCGGCCAGGCCCTGCCGTGGAAGGACGGCTCGGTGACCGTGGAAGACGCCGCGACCGCCGACTTCACCGGTCTGGACATCGTGTTCTTCTCGGCCGGCGGCGGCACGTCGCGCGAACTGGCGCCCAAGGCCGCCGCGGCCGGCGCGATCGTCATCGACAACTCGTCGGCCTGGCGTAGCGACCCGCAGGTCCCGCTGGTGGTGGCCGAGGTCAATCCGCAGGCCCTGGACGACCTGCCCAAGGGCATCATCGCCAACCCCAACTGCACCACCATGGCCGCCATGCCGGTGCTCAAGCCCCTGCACGACCACGCCGGCCTCAAGCGCCTGACGGTCAGCACCTACCAGGCCGCCTCGGGCGGCGGGGTCGAGGGCATCCAGGTCCTGTCCGAGCAGCTGCGCGCCGGCGCGGCGGGCGATCTGGACGGCCTGGCCATGAGCCCCGAGGCCGCGCCTCTGCCCGAGCCGAAGAAGTGGGCCGTGCCCCTGGCCTACAACGTCGTGCCGCTGAACTACGTGCTGGGCGAGGACGGCTACACCGAGGAAGAGCTGAAGCTGCGCGACGAGAGCCGCAAGATCCTGGGCCTGCCGGACCTACCGGTCAGCGGCACCTGCGTGCGCGTGCCGGTGTTCAGCGGCCACGCCCTGTCGATCAACGCCGAGTTCGACCGCCCCGTCTCGGTCGAGCAGGCCCTGGCCCTGCTGGCCGCCGCGCCGGGCGTGGTGCTCGACGATGTGCCGAACCCCTTGGCCGCCACCGGCCAGGACCCGGTGTTCGTCGGCCGCGTGCGGCCCGACCCTACCGTCGAGCACGGCCTGGCCCTGTTCGTCGTGGGCGACAACCTGCGCAAGGGCGCGGCGCTGAACGCCGTGCAGGTGGCCGAGGTGCTGGTCGGCGGCTGACGCCGAAAGAGAGGTCCTCGCCTGGCGGCGGGGGCCTCGCCTCCTTGCTGCGACAGCATGCCACGCAGCCCAGGCGTCAGCGTTCACACCCTCTTCATCCCGCCCGCGCGAAGGCTGCCGGCAGGATGAAGATATCGCAGCCCTACTCGACCGAGACCGGAACCGGCGCGTCCGCCGTCGCCTATCCCGGCGGCGCGGCCGGCGCGGCGGCGGCGCTCGCCGACACCGCCGGCGCGGTCGGGCTGGACCAGAAGCTTTCCGCCTATCACGCCCTGGCCAATCGCTGGACCGGGGCCGGCCACGCCGAGCGCGCCGCCCTGGCCCCGCCCCTCAACGACTCCCCGTTCGCCAAGACCGTGCAGTCGGCGCTGAACACCTTCACCAAGGCCGCCTGGGCCGGGGCCGACGCCGCCCCGCCGGCGCCGCAGGCCCAGGCGCTGAAGGCCTTCGACGGCCTCACCGACACCGACAAGACGATCGTCGCCTCGCTGCAGGTGGGCGTGCCCGGCGCGCGCGGTCCGGCCACAGTCAAGGACTATCGCGCACGCCTGCAGTCGGATCTCGACGCCGCCCAGCCGGCGGCCGCCGCACCACGAGACACCGTCACCCTCTCGCCCGAGGCCCAGGCCCGCCTGGCTGGCGCCGCCGCGCCCGACGCCCCCGCCGCGCCGGTCGTGGAAGCCGCGCCGCAGATGGCCGCCGCCCTCAGCGCCTACGGCAAGGCGGCGGGGTAGGGATCGCTTCGCGCTTGCCAACCGACGAGCTTTCCGGGGAGCATCGATCCGTCTCGTGGGAGGAATCGCGTAAGCGGGGGCTGAACGTGGATCAAGTGAACGTCGCCGCTCTGAAAGCGGCGTGGTGGCGAGTCTGGTGGGAGCAGGACTTCTCGTGGCAAGGCCTTGCGGAACTGCCGATTGCGGGCGGCGGCAACCATCAGGACTATTGGCGCGAGGAAGGCGGACACCTGACGAAATCACCAGTATCGGGCCGGGAGTTCACTCGCTTTCACCTGCCGCTCCTATGGGAGGACGGCACGCCGACGGGCAAAGCCGACTGGCATCCCGGCGAATTGGACGAGGCCCTGGCCGATCACCTGAAGAGGGCCAAAACCAGCGACTTCTACTGGAGCACCCGCGCAACCGGCCTGGATCGGCGCGCACAGATGTCAGGCGTCATTTTCCCGGGCGCCCTGGGAAGCTTCGGCGCCCATGACGAGCCTGTCCATATCCGCGCCGATTGGACATGGTTCGGCGAGGGGCTCGTGCGATATGGAAGACCGATCGGCGCGCGCTCCTCGTTCGAGAACTCTTGGTTCGGCGGTCGAGCCGGCTTTGAGGCCGTTGAGTTTCTTGGCGACGTCTGGTTCCGCAAAGCGACCTTCACCGACGGCGCCTGGTTCGATCGGGCCACGTTCAAGGGCTTGGCGCGGTTCGAGGATTGCAGGGTCGTCGACCTCGCCGGCGATGCGGCGTTCCGCTTCGACAGCGCGGTGTTCGAAAGCCAGGCCTCGTTCGAACGGGCGAACTTGGAGGAAAGCCGAAACCTGAGCTTCCGCAGCGCGAGGCCTTCCTCAACCGTCCGCTTCGACGACGTCGCCTTCCCCAACGACCCGAAAATCCACGCCGGCGCGTTCGCCGACGTCACCTTTCCCCGGCTGACTAGCTTCCAGGGCCGATCCTTCACGGCCTTCGCAATGCTCTACGGAGCCAGATTCGACGGACTGACGCTCTTCAGTCGCGAGACCCTGGATGAAGATCGCGGTTTCGACACCGCGATCGCCGCTCTGCACCGGCTTAAGCCCGGCGATCGGGCCGAACACTTCAGCCAGATGCAAGCCGTGATGACGTCGCTCAAGCAAAACGCTGAACAGCGGCGCGATCGTAGCCTCGAGCAAACTTTCTATCGCTATGAACTAATCGCGCGAGAACAGAACCCCAGGACCGCACGGTTCGATCGCACCGCCAGCCGCCTCTACGGCGGGCTTACCGGCTATGGCCTTTCAATCCAGTCGCCGGTGATCGGCGTTGGATGGGCCCTGCTCGTCTTTGCCTTGGCCTACTGGCTGGCGGGCCTGGCGCTCGCGGGAGGAACGACGGCGGCCGCCCTCCTGCGATCCGCCTGCGAAGCGCACAGGTTCTGGGAGGCGGTGACCCTTTCCATCGAGACGACCTTCAAGCCGTTCGGACATTTGGGGCGGCCCGACGCGGCGACGCCGGTTATCGGCATGGTCGGGCGTGTTCATCCAGGAGGCAAGCTGGTGGTCCAGCTGCTTGCTATCGCCCAGAGCCTGTTCAGTGTGGCCATGCTGTTCGCCGCGGGCCTGGCGCTGCGCCGGCGCTTTCAGATCGCGTGAGACCGGCCGTCAGCCTCACGCCGGAAGGACGCCGAACCGATCCAGCGCCGCCGGCTCGCTTCGCCCCACGGTCATCGCGCCGGCCAGCCAGTCGATGAAGGCCCGCACCCGGGCCGGAAGCTGGCCGCCGTGGCCGACATAGACGGCGTGGATCTGCTCGATGTCGCCGGGATTGAAGGCCTCCAGCACCGGGACCAGGCGGCCGGCGGCGATGTCCGGACCCACATGGATCACCGACAGCCGGGCGATGCCCTGGCCGGCCAGGGCCAGGGTGCGGGCGCTCTCGCCGTCGCCGACCTCGGCCCGGCCGTGGACCGGGCGAAACACGCCCTCGCCGTCGATCTGGAAGGGCCAGGAGTCGCAGTGGCGAGCGAAGTTGAAGGTGACCAGCTCGTGGCGGGGCAACTCGTCGGGATGCTCCGGCGCCCCGGCCCGCGCCAGATAGCCGGGCGAGGCCACCAGCACCATGCGGCTCTGGGCGATCCTGCGGGCCATCAGCTGCGAGGCCCGCATCGGCCCCACCCGGATGGCCACGTCGGCCCGCTCGTCCATCAGGTCGATCACCTGGTCGGTGACGGTGATGTCGAGCTGGATGTCGGGGTGCGCGTCCAGGAACTGCGGCGCGAGGGGCAGCAGAAAGTGCTGGCCGAACGGCACGCTGGCGTTGACCCGCACCCGGCCGCGCGGAACCGCGCTGGCGGCCACGGCGCGCTCGGCTTCGTCGAGATCGGCCAGCACGCGCAGCGACCGCTCGTGGAAGGTCTGGCCCTCGGCGGTGAGGATCAGCTTGCGGGTCGAGCGGTTGACCAGCCGCGCGCCCAGGCGCGCCTCAAGCCGGGCCACCAGCTTGCTGACCGCGGACGGGGTCATCCGCAGGCTTCGCGCGGCGGCCGAGAAGCCGCCCTGCTCGACCACGCGGACGAACACTTCCATCTCGGCGGTGCGGTTGATCTCCTGTCGCGCCATCGTGCCTTCACGTCACAAGTGATAGTCTTTCCCGCAATCTAATTCATCGAAGGTCACGGCGCTATCTGACGGCTCGAACAATTATCGGAGCCGGCCGCCATGCCCCTCGCCCTCTATGCCCTGACCGTCGGCGCCTTCGGCATCGGCGTCACGGAATTCGTCATCATGGGCCTGCTGATGCAGGTCTCCGCCGATCTCGGCGTCTCGATCCCCACGGCCGGCTGGCTGATGACCGGCTACGCGCTGGGCGTCTTCGTCGGCGCGCCGATCCTGACCCTGGCCACCCGCCGCCTGCCGCCCAAGACCACGCTGCTGGCCCTGATGGCGATCTTCACCCTGGGCAACCTGGTCGCCGCCCTGGCCCCCAGCTTCGGCGTGCTGATGGGCGCGCGGATCATCACCGCCCTGGCCCACGGCACCTTCTTCGGGGTCGGCTCGCTGGTCGCCGTCAGCCTGGTGCCGCCCGAGCGCAAGGCCTCGGCGATCGCCATCATGTTCACCGGCCTGACGCTGGCCACCCTGCTGGGCGTGCCGTTCGGCGCCTGGCTGGGCCTGGCCTTCGGCTGGCGCTCGACCTTCTGGGCGGTGACCGCCATCGGCGCCGCGGCGCTGGTCGTGCTGGCCCTGCTGGTGCCCAAGGGCGAGAAGGCCGCCGCGCCCGCCGCCCTCAAGGAGGAGTTCGCCGTGCTGGCCCGCCCGCAGGTGCAGCTGGGCCTGGCCATGACCGTGCTGGGCTTCGGCGGGGTGTTCGCCGTCTTCACCTACATCCAGCCGATCCTCACCGAACTGGCCGGCTTCTCGAAGGCCGCCGTCTCGCCGATCCTGCTGGTGTTCGGCGCGGGCCTGGTGGCGGGCAACCTGCTGGGCGGCCGCTGGGCCGACAAAGCGTTGAACACCGCCCTGGCCGGCAGCATCGCCATCCTGACCGTGATCATGCTGGCGGCCGGCTGGGCCTTCCACGACAAGGTCGGCGCGGTGCTGGCCGCCTTCCTGCTGGGCGCGGCCGCCTTCGCCACCGTCGCCCCGCTGCAGATGCGGGTGCTGAGCCAGGCCGGCGGCGCGGGCCAGGGCCTGGCCTCCAGCCTCAACATCGCCGCCTTCAACCTCGGCAACGCCATCGGCGCGGCCCTGGGCGGCGCGGTGATCGCCCACGGCCTGGGCCTTTCGGCCATCGCCCCGATCGCCGCCCTGGTGCCGCTCGGCGCGCTGGTCCTGGCGGGGGTGAGCCTCGGGCTGGAGAAGCGCCAGAAGCTGGCCCCGGCGTAAAGCCCTCGCTCCTCCCCCGCCTGCGGGGAGGAGCGGCCCTGTCCACTGACGCCCCTTCCTTCCCCGGAGACACCCCATGGAATACCGCACCCTCGGCCGGTCCGGCCTCAAGGTTCCCGCCCTCAGCTTCGGCGCCGGCACGTTCGGCGGCCAGGGCCCGCTGTTCAGCGCCTGGGGCGACACCCGGGTCGAGGAGGCCCGCCGGCTGATCGACATCTGCCTGGAGGCCGGCGTCACCCTGTTCGACACCGCCGACGTCTATTCGAACGGCGCGTCCGAGGAGATCCTCGGCGAGGCCCTGGCCGGCCGCCGCGACGAGGCGCTGATCTCGACCAAGCTGGGCCTGCCGACGGGCGACGGACCGCTGGACGCCGGCGCCTCGCGCCTGCGGCTGACGCGCGGGGTCGAGGCGGCGCTGAAGCGGCTGAAGACCGACCGCATCGACCTCTTGCAGCTGCACGCCTTCGACGCCGCGACGCCGGTCGAGGAAACCCTGGCCGCCCTCGACGACCTCGTCCGCGCCGGCAAGGTGCTCTATGTCGGCGCCTCCAACTTCGCCGGCTGGGAGCTGATGAAGTCGCTGGCCGCCGCCGACCGCCACGGCTGGCCGCGCTACGTGGCCCACCAGGCCTACTACTCGCTGGCCGGCCGCGACTACGAGTGGGAGCTGATGCCGCTGGCCGCCGACCAGGGCGTCGGGGCCATGGTCTGGAGCCCGCTGGGCTGGGGCCGCCTGACCGGCAAAATCCGCCGCGGCCAGCCGCTGCCGGAAACCAGCCGCCTGCACCAGACCGCCGACGCCGGCCCGCCGGTTGACGACGAGCGCCTCTACCGCATCGTCGACGCGCTGGACGCCGTCGCCGCCGAGACCGGCAAGACCGTGCCGCAGGTCGCCATCAATTGGCTGCTGCGCCGCCCCACGGTGTCCAGCGTGATCATCGGCGCCCGCACCGAGGAGCAGCTGCGCCAGAACCTCGGTGCGGTCGGCTGGAGCCTCAGCCCCGAGCAGGTCGCGGTGCTCGACGCGGCCAGCGCCGTGACCCCGGCCTATCCCTACTATCCGTACTGGCGCGAAGGCGGCTTCCGGCAGGTGAACCCGCCGCTGGTGTAGCCTGCAACCGCGGGCGGCGCCCCATGGCCCGCCCGCCTCGCCCCTGCTAACACCCCGCCATGCTCACCGACCCCTTCTTCTACGCCGTCGCCATTCCCGCCGTGATCCTGGTGGGCCTGGCCAAGGGCGGGTTCGCGGGGATCGGGGTGGTGGCCACCCCCTTGATGGCCCTGGCGGTCGGGCCGGTGAAGGCCGCGGCGATCCTGCTGCCGCTGCTGATCGTGCAGGACGTCGTCGGGGTCTGGGCCTATCGCAAGACCTGGGACAAGGGCCTGCTGATCCTGATGACCCCGCCCGCGGCGTTCGGCATCTTCCTGGGCTGGGCGCTGGCGGCGCTGGTGTCGTCGGCGGCGGTGGAGCTGGCGGTCGGCCTCGTCTCCATCCTGTTCGCCGCCCAGCGCCTGTGGGCCGAGCGGGCGGTCAAGGCCGCCGCCGCCATCGAGACCGGGCCGGCCCGCCCGTGGCTGGGCGTGCTGTGCGGCATGGCCTCGGGCTTCACCAGCCAGATCGCCCACGCCGGCGGTCCGCCCTTCCAGATCTACGTGCTGCCGCGCCGCCTGCCGCGCGACGTCTTCGTCGGCACCAGCGCCATCTTCTTCGCCGTCGTGAACTGGATGAAGCTGCCGGCCTACATCGCCCTGGGCCAGTTCACCCACGAGGTGCTGGCCACGGTGGCCGTGCTGCTGCCGGTGGCGATCGCCTCGACCTGGGCCGGCGTGCTGCTGGTGCGCAAGGTGCCGGCCGAGGGCTTCTACAAGGTGATCTACGTGCTTCTGATCCTGGTCGGAACCAAGCTGGCCTGGGACGGCTTTTTCGGACTGACATGACGATTGGTCACGCTTGCGCGCCGCCCTTTCGGCGCCATGATGATCGACGTTTATACGTCACCGATTTTGAGTAGGCTGGGCGGGCCATGACGATCTCAGACTTCACCAAGCACTACCCGACGACGGGCGCCAAGCTGGCCGACCTGATCGTGCACCTGGCCGGCCTGGCCTGCGCCCTGCTGGGCGGCGGCATCCTGCTGGGCCTGGCCTTCGGCCTGGGCTCGCTGGGCCAGATGGCGGCGATCGGGGTCTACACCATCGGCCTGGTGACCATGCTGTCGCTGTCGACGGCCTACAACTTCTCCAAGGCGCGCTGGCAGCCGCTGCTGCGCCGCTTCGACCACGCCGGCATCTTCATCATGATCGCCGCCTCCTACACGCCCTTCACCACCCAGAACCTCGAGGGCTGGTGGGCGATCGGCATGACCACGGCGGTCTGGAGCGTCGCGGCCCTGGGCGTGGCGGCCAAGCTGTTCCTGCCGGGCCTGGACAAGCGTTTCTGGGTCGGCCTGTACATGGCCATGGGCTGGCTGGTGCTGGTGGCCATCAAGCCGATGATCGAGGGCCTGTCGTGGGTGGCGCTGCTGCTGCTGGCCATCGGCGGCCTCGTCTATTCCACCGGCACCGTCTTCTACCTGATGCGCCGGCTGAAGTTCCGCCGCGCCATCTGGCACGGCCACGTGATCGGCGGGGCTGGCCTGCACTACGCGGCCGTGCTGGTCGGGGTCGTCCTGGCCGGCGCCCGGGGCTAGGCCCATGGAGCGCGGAGGGGACCGCGGGGGCGACAACAAGATCACCATCCAAGGCTTCTTCCGCGACTGGAAGGGACCCGATCCGCTGCGCGGAAAGCGCCTGCCCGCCCCGGCGGCCGACGCCCATGTCGAGGCGCTCGACTTTCCCGGCGTGCGCCTGTCGATCGAACAGGCCGAAGACGCGCTGAAGACCGCCGCCGACCGCCTGGCGCCGGTGCGCTCGCTGCTCGGCGTCGACGAATTCAACATCCTGGCCCTGTCGGGCGGCGCGGCCGGCGGCGCCTATGGCGCGGGCGTGCTGACGGGCCTGACCAAGGCCGGCCGGCGGCCCGACTTCGCCATCGTCACCGGCGTCTCGACCGGCGCCCTGATCGCGCCGCTGGCCTTCCTCGGCCCGGCCTGGGACGACCGCCTGACCGAGGCCTATCTGGGCGGCCACGCCGCCGAACTGCTCAGCCTGCGTCGCCTGGCGCCGGCGCTGGGCCCCAGCATCTTCAAGGGCGAGAGCCTGGACGCCCTGGTCGAGCCCTTCGTCGACGAGGCGATGATCGACGCCGTCGCGGCCGAGCACGCCAAGGGCCGGCGCCTGCTGATCGCCACCACCAACCTCGACAACCAGCGGGCCTCGATCTGGGACATGGGGGCCATCGCCGCCCACGGCGGTCCTCGGGCGGTGAAGCTGTTCCGCGAGGTGCTGGTGGCCTCGGCCACGGTGCCGGGCCTGTTCCCGCCCAAGATGTTCGACGTCGAGGCCAACGGCGAGCGCCGTCAGGAGATGCACGTCGACGGCGGCGTGGCCGCCCCTCTGTTCCTGATGCCCGACGCCCTGCTGCACTGGCGCAACCTGGGCCAGCGTCTGCGCCGGGGCCGGGTCTACGTCATCGTCAACACGGTGCTGGATCCCTCGCCGCGCTCGACCCCGCCGGGCGTCGCCTCGATCATGGGCCGCAGTTTCGAGACCATGCTGCGGTTCTCGTACCGCCAGGCGCTGAGCCTGGCCGAGGGATTCTGCACCCGCCACAACCTGCCGCTCAGCGTGGCCTCGATCCCCGGCGACTTCGACGGCGTCAACATGCTGCGCTTCGAGACGCCGACCATGCGGAAGATCTACGACGCGGCCGAGAGGCTGGCGATGGAGGACAAGGTCTGGGCTAGCCCGACCCTGGAGCCGACCGGCTGGCGCGGACTGTTCAAGCGGGCCGGCGCCCGGCCCAAGCCCGAGCCCGGCGCGATCAGCCTGGATCCGACCACGGAAGGCTGAGCGCCAGATTGCAGGCGCGAAACCGAGCGCAGTCATCGCGCAGCACTCGGCCGCTAGGCAGGGCGGGCCCAAGCCACGCTCGATCGGTCATGCGCAAGTTCATCCTTCCCGCCCTCGCCGCCGCCCTGCTCGCCACGACCGCCCACGCCCAGCCGCCCGGCGGCGGCCGGGGTCCGGGCGGACCGCCTTCCGGCGGGGCCGGCGGGCCTGGCCCGGGGCCGGGCGGGACTAAGCAGGCCGACCTCGACAAGGTGGTGATCGTCGGCGTGGTCACCGCGCTCGACGCCGGGGCCGAGCGGGTGACCATCGCCTATCAGGCCAACGAGGCGCTGAACTGGCCGGCGGGCGCGATGCCCTTCGCCATGGCCAGGCCCGGCCTGCTGGGCGGCGTGACGGTGGGCCAGACGGTGCGCTTCACCCTCAGCAATCACCGCATCGCCGCCTTCCTGCCCGAGGGCGGTCCGGGCGGCCCGGGCGGCCCTCCGGGACCTGGCGGCGGAAGCGAGGGACCGCCACCGCCGCCGCGCTGAGGCGCGCCTCAGACCTGGGCGAGGCCGCCGTCGACGAACACCTCGCCGCCAGTCATGAAGCTGGAGTCCGACGAGGCCAGGAAGGCGGCGACCGCGCCCGTCTCGGCCGGATCGCCCATGCGGCCCAGCACCGTCGAGGCGCCCATGGCCGCCACGCCTTCCTCGCCCAACACCTCCTGCGCCAGCTCGGTGGTGATCGGCCCCGGCGACAGCACGTTGACGCGCACGCCCGTGCCGCGCAGGTCCAGCGCCCAGCTGCGGGCCAGGTTGCGCACCGCCGCCTTGGTGGCGCTGTAGATGCTGAAGGCCGGCGTGCCCATCACCCCGGTGCTGGAGCCGGTCAGGATGATCGAGCCGCCCTGCCCCATCAGCGGCAGGGCCTTCTGCACCGTGAACACCAAGCCCTTCACGTTGAGGTCGAAGATCTGGTCGTAGTGCTCGGGCGTAATCTGGCCCAGCGGCGCGAAGGCGCCCGTGCCGGCGTTGGCCAGCAGAACGTCGAGGCCGCCGCGTTCGGCCTTTACCGTCTCGTAAAGCCGGTCGAGATCGGCCATGTCGGTCACCGAGCCGCGCACGGCGCGGGCGTTGGGCCCCAGCGTCTCCAGGGCCGCGTCCAGCGCCTCCTGCCGGCGGCCGAAGATGTAGACGAACGCGCCTTCCTCGACGAAGCGCTTGGCCGCGCCCAGGCCGATGCCGCTGCCGCCGCCGGTCACGACGGCGGTCCTGCCTTGAAGTCTGGTCATGTCTTGCCTCCTTTTGTGTGGCGGCAAGTGAATTGGCGACCTACATACCTATCGACAAGTATGCACCTTTTGGTAAGTGCCTAGAAAGTTCAGGTCCCGCGAACATGAGCGACGCCCCCGCCTGCACCACCGGCTTCAGCTGCGGCCTCGACGCCACGCTTCGCGTCATCTCCGGCAAGTGGAAGCCGCTGATTCTCTACTTCCTGCTGCAGGGCCCCACCCGCTACGGCGAGCTGCGCCGGGCCGTGCGCGGGGTCAGCGACAAGGTGCTGATCCAGCAGTTGAAGGAGCTGGAGGGAGACGACCTGGTCGTGCGCACCGACTACAAGGAAGTGCCGCCCAGGGTCGACTACAGCCTGACCCCGCTGGGGGTCAGCCTGACCAAGGCGCTGGAGCCGCTGTCTCTCTGGGGCACGGAGAACATGGCCGAGGTGGCCCGCGTGCTCGCCCAGCGGCAGAGCTGGCCGGGACGCGCGACGTAGGCCAGGACGTCGTCCAGCCCGATCGGGCCGGGACGAAAAGACCGGCTCAGCCGGCCTTCTTCAGGTGACGCGCGCGCAGCTTGGCCAGGTTGGGCGGGTCGGCGCGGAAGTCCGAGGCCAGGCCCAGGCGGGCGTTGCACGACGGGCAGCGCACGTGGTCCTCGTCGGCCAGTTCGGCCGGCGGATCGAAGCGGGTGCCGCAGGGCTTGCACTTCCAGTCGCCCACGGCCGGAGGCGGCGGCGGAGCCGGCTCGGGGGTCACCACCTTGGCGGCCTTCTGCAGCCGCTCGAGCGGCGGCGGGCCGCCGGGCGCGGCGACGCCGCTCTTCAGGCTCAGGATCTTGCGGCGCGGGGGCTCGCTCTCGCTCATGACGCTCGACGATTTTGCGGACGGATCGTCGCTAGCTGCATGATCGCGGCCGGAAACTCAAGCGCCGCGAGGTCGCGGAGCCAAATCAAACACCGGTCACCAATGCGGTTTGAGGCTGAACGACAGGGCCACGACCGAGTCTTCCTGGGTCGCCATGCCCATGATCTGGTCCTTGGCCTTGATCTCGCGGCGGATGTAGCCGACCGAGGCCTGCATCGGACCGCGCCGCCAGCCCACGCCCGCCTGGGCGTCGCCGACCAGCCGGCTGCCGGTGTCGGAGGTGACGCCGGCCCGGGTCCAGTCGCCGTCCTGGCCGCGCAACAGGTTCATGCCGACCAGCTGGCCGCTGGCGCCCGCGAACAGGTACCAGCGCCCGCGGTCGCCGAAGGTCTCGCGGCCGTCGCGCACGCCCAGGCCGCTAATCACGCGATCCTCGACGCTCTTGCCGATGCGGACCATGCCGCCGGCCTCAGCCGAGCCGCCGGCGCCGCCGAAGCCCAGACCCGCATGCGGCGTGAAGTCGACGGCCAGCTTGCCGGCGTCGAACTTGACCGCCGCCGGCCAGCCGCGCGAGACGCTGACGTCGACGCTGTCGGTGTCGAAATTGGAAGCGCCCGGGCGCACCAGGCTGAGCGGCGCGCTCTGCGCCAGGCGCGAGGAGCTGGCCACCGAGACCCGCACGGCGTCCACGCGGTGGCCGTTGTCGCCCACCACATAGCTGCCCGACCGCCAGCTGACCGGCCCGCGCTCGTTGTAGTAGCGATCGGCGTCCAGCAGGTTGGCGTCGCCGTAGAGACCCGCCGGCGACACCGAGAACAGCTCGCCCTCGGCCTCGACGGCGCGGGAGTCGGCCGGACGGCCAGCGAAGGCGGCGGCCGACGGCGCGGCGGCCTGCGACGGGTCGCGACGGGTCAGGTCGAGCTTCTGCAAGGCAGGCGTGAGGGCGGGCGCCGCGGCGGCCGGTCTGGCCGTCGCCTTGCGCTTGCCCTTACGGACAGCAGCATCGGACGATGCCGCGGAAAGCGCCAAACTGGCGCCGCAGCACGTCGCGATCGTCACGCAAACGATACGCATTGCGGATTCCCCAATCCCAATCCTGCCCACCGTATCCGCCTGATCGGATACGTCCACCGGGAAAACGCCGGCGTTCGGTGAACAGCTCGTGACAGTATTGGTTCCGCGCAGAAAAACAGCGGCGCGATATGTCGCGCCGCTGTGGTCAATCGTCGCTGGAGTGGAGCGCGTCGGGCGGCGAAACCGCCCGCGCTTTCGCCTGGCGCGCCCTAGCAAGCCCGCCTTACTGGCAGGCGAGGCATTCCTCGTAGTCGGTCTTGCCCGGGGCGTCGAAGCCGCCGGCGACCGCCTCCTCCTTGCCGTCGGCGCCGGCGTAGGCCGCGCGCTGAACCGACTTGGAGCGCAGGTAGTAGAGGCTCTTCACGCCGCGTTCCCAGGCCATCCAGTGCAGCATGTGCAGGTCCCACTTGTCGACGTCGCCCGGCAGGAAGACGTTGACCGACTGGCTCTGGCAGATTTCCGGCGTGCGGTCGGCGGCCAGTTCGACCACCCAGCGCTGATCCAGTTCGAAGGCGGTCTTGTAGACGTCCTTCTCGTCCTGGCTCAGGAACTCCAGGTGCTGGACCGAGCCTTCGTTCTCCAGGATCGAACCCCAGACCACGTCGGTGTTCTGGCCCTTCTCCTCGAGCAGCTTCTCCAGGTAGGGGTTCTTCACCGCGAACGAGCCCGACAGGGTCTTGTGGGTGTAGATGTTGGCCGGGATCGGCTCGATGCCCGCCGAGGTGCCGCCGCAGATGATCGAGATCGAGGCGGTCGGGGCGATGGCCAGCTTGTGCGAGAAGCGCTCCTTGGAGCCGCGGTCGGCGGCGTCCGGGCACGGGCCCTTCTCTTCGCCGAGCGCCAGGCTGGCCTTGTCGGCCTCGCGGCGCAGGTGCTTGAACATCCGCATGTTCCAGCTCTTGGCCAGCGCGCTCTCGAACGGCACGTTCTGGCTCTGCAGGAACGAGTGGAAGCCCATCAGACCCAGGCCCACCGAACGCTCGCGCATGGCGGCGTAGGCGGCCGTCGAGGCCGCGTCCGGAGCGCGGTCGATGAAGTCCTGCAGGACGTTGTCGAGGAAGCGCATGACGTCCTCGATGAAGGTCGGGTGGTCGCGCCACTCCAGGAAGGTCTCGGCGTTGACGCTCGACAGGCAGCACACCGCGGTGCGCTCCTGGCCCAGGTGGTCGGTGCCGGTGTGCAGCATGATCTCGCTGCACAGGTTCGACTGGCGCACCTTCAGGCCCAGCTCGCGCTGGAACGACGGCATGGCGCGGTTCACGCTGTCAGAGAAGATCAGGTAGGGCTCGCCGGTCTGCAGGCGCAGCTCGAGGATCTTCTGCCACAGGCCGCGGGCGTCGACTTCGCGCAGGACCTCGTTGGTCTTGGGCGAGCGCAGGCCGAACTTCTGGCCGTCGCGCACGGCGTGCATGAACTCGTCGGTGATCGAGATGCCGTGGTGCAGGTTCAGGGACTTGCGGTTGAAGTCGCCCGACGCCTTGCGGATCTCGAGGAACTCCTCGATTTCCGGGTGGTGGATGTCGAGATAGACGGCGGCCGAGCCGCGGCGCAGCGAGCCCTGGCTGATCGCCAGCGTCAGGCTGTCCATCACGCGGATGAAGGGGATGATGCCCGAGGTCTGGCCCTGGCCCTTGACCTTCTCGCCGATCGAACGGACGCCGCCCCAGTAGGTGCCGATGCCGCCGCCGTTGGCCGCCAGCCAGACGTTCTCGTTCCAGACGCCCAGGATGCCGTCGAGGCTGTCGTTGACGGCGTTGAGGAAGCAGCTGATCGGCAGGCCGCGATCGGCGCCGCCGTTGCTGAGCACCGGGGTGGCCGGCATGAACCACAGGCGGCTCATGTAGTCGTAGACCCGCTGGGCGTGGTCGGCGTCGTCGGCGAAGGCCGTCGACACGCGCGCGAACATGTCCTGGTAGGACTCGCCCGGCAGCAGATAGCGGTCTTCCAGCGTGGTCTTGCCGAAATCGGTCAGGAGCGCGTCGCGCGAGCGGTCCACCTGGACCTTGCGCACCAGCGCCAGGGCCGGGCGTTCCTTGAAGGCCGACGCAGGGCGCGCGGCAGGTTGAATCTTGGTCGCTTCACCAGCGGTCATGAGCAGAACCCGTCCATTTACCATGCGCTTGCGAGAAGCCGTCCGCCTCTCCGAAAGCCGCTACATATAGTGGGCTTCGTGCCCCCTGAACCCATATATGGGGCCACAGGCGCCGCCTGTTCGTCAACGGGGTGGAGCGCTTCCGAAGCGAGTTTTTCGTTAACAAGCTGTGAACGCGTCGAGGTTCCCCGTGTGGATCAAGGGGTTGCCCACACGATAATTTTTCGCCGCGTCAACGCGCCGCACCAGCGTTAACGAACCTCCGCGACCGGAGGGCTCGGACACCCGACGATTCCGGATTCTTCGGAAGGGTTCGGAGCAAAAAAGAGCGGGGATATGTGGCGCGGTTGCACCCGGCGAGCGCTCGCCCCGGAGAGGAACCTCACCGCCAAGCCCCTCCCCCTTGGGAGGACGGCAAGAACAGCCGGAGGGGCGCTATCGGCCTGCGAGGCGGCGGCCAGGTTCGCAATCGCTCCCCTCTCCGCCGGCTTCGCCGACACCTCTCCCGGAGGGTCCTGAAAAGCAAAAGGCCCCGGAGTTTCCTCCGGGGCCTTCGCATTCGTCGGGAAGCTTCGAGCCTCCGTTCGACCTCGATCTTAGAAGTTGATCGAGATGGTCGAACGACGGTTCAGCGGTTCCTTCACGCCGTCGCCGGTGGCGACGGCCGGAGCGCTTTCGCCCTTCCAGTCGACAGCCAGGGTCTGCTGGGCGACGCCCAGGCCGACCAGGGCGTCAGCCACGGCCTTCGCACGACGTTCCGACAGGCGGACGTTGTACTTCGGCGAGCCCGAGGTGTCGGTGTGACCGACGACCACGATGCGGGTGGCCTTGCCGTCGTTGGCGTACTTCGCGGCTTCCGAAACCACCGACTGGGCTTCCGGCGTCAGCACGTACTGATCGAACGGGAAGTAGACGATGAATTCCTTGGCCTCGAACGGCGCCGGAGGCGGCGGGGGAGGCGGCGGGGGCGGAGGCGGCGGCGGAGGAGGCGGGGGAGGCGGGGGCGGCGGCGGGGGCGGCGGCGGGGGCGGCGGAGCCGCGAACGAGTACCGCAGGCCGACCGTCAGCGACTGGTCCTTGTAAGCGCCTTCGAAGGTGCCGGGCTGCAGAGCGCCCGAACCCGTCGACTTCCAGCTGTGGTCGTCGGTGGCGAAGTAACGATAGGTGACGTCGAGCTTCAGCTTGTCGGTCGCCTTCCAGGCCAGACCGGCGATGCCCTGCCAGGCGATGGCGATGTCGTCGTCGTCCACGGTCAGGTTCTGGACGGCTTGGCCGGCCGGAACGCCGCTGAACTGGCCCAGGGTCTGGACGTCCAGGCGGTTGACGCCGAGGCCGGCGCCGACGAACGGGTTGATCTTGGCGTCCGGCGCGAAGTCGTACAGGACGTTGAACATCAGCGACCACGACTCGATCGAGCCGTCCGGCGAGCCGCACTTGGGGCTCGAGGTCGTGCGGGTCACGCCCGGGGTGCACAGGCCGATCGGCTGCTGACGGACGGGGTTGCCGCGGACGCCTTCCAGGTCGCCCGGACGGTAGCCGCCTTCGAGTTCAGCGCGCCAGTTCGGGGTGAACTGGTAGCCCAGACGCACGAAACCGGCCCAGTCGTTCTCCGACTTCCAGGTCCAGTGATAGTGAGCGCCGTCCGGAGCGTTGGCGTCCGACTCGCTGTTGATAGCCGTCGGCCAGTGGTAGCCGAGGTCGACCGCGCCGTACCAGCCGGTCTCTTGGGCCGAAGCGCCCGACGCGGCGAAGACCGCGGCCAGGGCGGCTCCCGCCAGGAGTTTGAGTTTCATATCAAGAGCCCTCTATTGCCCTGCTCGGCCCAACGGCCGAGCATCGTTATACCAAGGCGCGCGTCCCGCGAAAGTGTCGGCTCGGCAACACCGTCCAAAGTTTCACCGAGGCGGAAGTCCCCCGCGACACCTCGCGGTCACGCCTTGCGAATTCCCCGGCGCCGAATCCGGCGGCAAGGTCTCCTCGAAAGGCGCCCGCGCCCCTCGGTTCGCACGCAAAGCGTTTCCGCGCAAGGCCTTCCGTAGCGTCCGGCAGGCCCGAGAGGCTGAAAAACAACGCAAACGGCCAAGTTTGGGGCGCGGTGTCGGGATACCCGACCGCCGGGCCGCCCGCCGCGAGGCCCGGCGACCTCAGCCCGCGTCGCGCAGTCGCCGGCGCCGGCCGCCCAGCGCGTCGGGCCGGTTGAGCACCTTGCGGTACTCGTCGCGGCGCTCGTGGATCGAGGCGATGACCAGGCCCATCGGCACGCCGATGTCGACCAGCACGGCCTCCGACAGCTGCAGCGAGGCCTCGATGGTCTCGGGCACCGCGTCGGTGGCGCCCAGTTCGTAGAGGCGCGCGGCATGGCGGGCGTCGCGCGCCCGGGCGACGATGGTCAGGTCGGGGCGATGCCCGCGCGCGGCGGCCACCACCGCCTCGGCGGCCTCGGGACCATCCATGGTGACGACCACCGCCCGAGCATGGTCCAGACCGCAGCGCTCCAGCAGCTCCACCCGCGCGGCGTCGCCGAAATAGACCCGGTGGCCGGCGCGACGGCCCTGCTCCACCAGGCGCGGGTCGCGGTCGATGGCGATCCAGGGCAGGTCGTGGCGGTCGAGCATCTCGCCGACCAGCCGGCCGACCCGGCCGAAGCCGACCACCAGCACCCGGCCCTTGGGCTCCTCCACCGACAGGTCGACGCCGTCCGGCGCCTCGGTGGTCTCGGCGGGCGCCTTGCGGCCCAGCCGCGCGCCGACGCCGGTCAGGACCGGGATCAGGAACATGGTCAGGGTGGCGGCCACCAGCACCGCCTGGCCGACGGCCGGCTCGACCACCTCGGCGTCCATCGCGTTGGCCAGCAGCACGAAGGCGAACTCGCCGCCGGCCGCCAGGGCCAGGGCCGCCTCGCCCGAGGCGCGGTTGGAGAGGCCGAACAGCCGGCCCAGGCCGAACACCATCACGGCCTTGACCACCACCAGCCCGACCGCCGTGCCCAGCACCAGCACCGGCGAGGCGACCAGCAGCGACAGGTCCAGGCGAATGCCCAGCGACACGAAGAACAGCGACAGCAGAAGGCCCTTGAACGGCTCGATCTTGACCTCGACCTCGTGGCGATACTCGGTCTCGGCCAGCAGCACGCCGGCGACGAACGCCCCCAGCGCCATCGACAGACCCGACAAGGAGCTGACCAGGCCCGCGCTGATGATCACCAGCAGGCAGGCGGCCATGAACATCTCTTCGCTCTTGGCCTTGGCGACCGAGCGCATCATCGGGCGCAGCGCCAGGCGCCCGACCAGCACGATGACGCCCAGGCCCATGGCCGCGGGCAGCAGGGCCAGGAGGCCGCGCGCGTCGAACTCGCCGTGGCCGCGCCCCAGGATCGCCAGGGTGATCAGGATCGGGGCCACCGCCAGATCCTGGAACAGCAGCACCGAGAAGGTCGCGCGCCCCCCTTCGGCGTGCAGACGCTTGCGCTCGGCCAGCACCGGCACGGCGATGGCGGTGGACGACAGGGTCAGGGCCGAGCCGATGGCCAGCGCCGCCACCGGCGTCTGGCCCAGCATCATCGCCACCGCGCCCAGCGCCAGCGAGCAGCCGATCACCTGGGCCGCCCCCAGGCCGAACACGTACTTGCGCAGAAGCCGCAGCCGCTCCCACGACAGCTCCAGCCCGATCATGAACAGCAGGAAGACGACGCCGAACTCGGCCAGCTGGGCGATTTCGTCGGGATTGTCGACGGTGACGTAGTCCAGCCACGGCGCGATCGGGATCAGCCGGCCCAGGCCGAACGGCCCCAGGATCACGCCGGCCAGCAGGAAGCCGAGGATGGGATTGATGCGAAGGCGCTTGAACAGCGGCGCGACGATCCCGGCCGTGGCCAGGAACAGGACCAGGTCCTTGTAGTCCGCCGGTGAAACCTCGTGGTTCAACGCCCCTGCCCCTCCTGATCGATCCCGCCTAGTCGATGGTCGTCTTCAGCCGAACGCCCGGGCCCGGCTCGCCGGTCTCCGAGGCCGGGATCAGCACAGCGCCGCCCGTCTCCAGCGCCTCGATGAGGAGCCTTTCGGTGCTATGGTGCAAGGCGTGGCGCTCGGTCTCGAAGTCCTTGACCGTGCTGCGCGACACCCCCGCCTTGTCCGCGAGCTCGCCTTGCGACCAGTTGAGCAGCCCGCGGGCGCCCCGACACTGGGCAGGAAGGAGAATTTTTGCGTGTGGCATCTGGCGTCCCACGGGTTCGTCACCCATAATGGTTGAGTACGCCCGAAAAAGATGACCGTCAAGGAGGCCCTTTGCACCACACCTCGCTGATCGCCACCATCGTCGCGGGCCTGGGCCTGGCCTTCGTGTTCGGCGCGCTCGCCAATCGGTTGAAGCTGCCGGTGCTGGTCGGCTACCTGCTGGCGGGCGTCATCGTCGGCCCCTTCACGCCGGGCTACGTCGCCGACCAGGAGCTGGCCCCGCAGTTGGCGGAGATCGGCGTCATCCTGCTGATGTTCGGGGTGGGCCTGCACTTCTCGGTCAAGGACCTTATGGCGGTGCGCAAGATCGCCATCCCCGGCGCAGTGGCCCAGATCACCGCCGCCACCCTGATGGGCGTGGGCCTGGCCGTGGCGCTGGGCTGGGGCTGGGGTCCGGGCGTGGTGTTCGGCCTGGCGCTGTCGGTGGCCTCGACCGTGGTGCTGCTGCGGGCCCTGCAGGAGCGCCGGCTGATCGAGACCGACCGCGGCCGCATCGCCGTCGGCTGGCTGATCGTCGAGGACCTGGCCATGGTGCTGGCGCTGGTCCTGCTGCCGGCCCTGTCGGGCGTGCTGGGCGGCGCGGCCCCGGCCCACGCCTCGGGCGGCATACTGGGCGCCTTCGCCATGACCATCGGCAAGGTCGTCGCCTTCGTGGCCTTCATGCTGATCGTCGGCCGCCGGGTGATCCCGTGGATCCTGCACCGCATCGCCCACACCGGCTCGCGCGAGCTGTTCCGCCTGGCGGTGCTGGCCATCGCGCTGGGCGTGGCGTTCGGCTCGGCGGCGCTGTTCGGCGTGTCCTTCGCGCTGGGGGCCTTCTTCGCAGGCATGATCATGGCCGAGAGCGAGCTGTCGCATCAGGCCGCCAACGAGACCCTGCCGCTGCGCGACGCCTTCGCGGTTCTGTTCTTCGTCTCCATCGGCATGCTGTTCGACCCGATGGTGCTGCTGCGCGAGCCGCTGGCGGTGCTGGCCACGGTGGCGATCATCGTGCTGGGCAAGTCGGTGGCCGCCTATTTCATCGTCGTGGCCTTCAAGCGTCCCAAGAGCGTGGCCCTGACCATCTCGGTCAGCCTGGCCCAGATCGGCGAGTTCTCGTTCATCCTGGCCGGCCTGGGCGTGTCGCTGAAGCTGCTGCCGCCGGAAGGCCGCGACCTGATCCTGGCCGGCGCCATCCTGTCGATCCTGCTCAACCCGCTGCTGTTCGCCTGGCTGGACAAGGCCATGGTCAAGGTCTCGGCCGGAGAAGGCCCCAGCGAGCCGGTGGCCGCCGCCGCCCAGCCGCACGCCGTGCTGGTCGGCTACGGCCGGGTCGGCAAGACCGTGGCCGAGGGCCTGAGGAACCGCACGCCGCTGGTGGTGATCGAGGACGAGGTCGAGCGCGCCGCCGAGCTGCGCGCCGCCGGCTACGAGGTCGTCCACGGCAACGCCGTGCGCCCCGAGGTGCTGATGCAGGCGGGCCTCGACAAGGCCACCCACGTCTTCGTGGCGGTGCCCAGCCCCTTCGAGGCGGCGCGGATCATCGAGCAGGCCCGCGCGGCCAATCCCGACGCCCGCATCATCGCCCGCGCCTACACCGACGCCGACGTCGAGCTGCTGGGCCAGATGGGCGCCACCGAGGCGTTGATCGGCGAGCAGGAGATCGCCCGGGGGATGCTGCAGCGGGCCCCGCGACGGGCTCCGCCGCCGGCTCCGGCGCACTGAGGCGAAAATGAAAACGCCGCGACAGCCGAAGGGCCGTCGCGGCGTTTTTCTTTCATGGTGAAGACCCCCTCAGTCGCTCCGCGACAGCTCCCCCAGAGGGGGAGCATCTCGGCGCTTCAGATCCTCCCCCGCTGGGGGAGGTGGCCCGAAGGGCCGGAGGGGGCCGCCCCGTGAGGGGCGGCTACTCCTTCTTGTGCTTCCGCTCCGAAGCCCGGCGCGAGAGCATGTTCAGCCCCTCGACGCCGGCCGAGAAGGCCATGGCCGTGTAGATGTAGCCCTTGGGCACGTGCACCCCGAAGCCCTCGGCGATCAGCACCGTGCCGATCATCAGCAGGAAGCCCAGGGCCAGCATGACCACGGTCGGGTTGGCGTTGATGAAGTTGCCCAGCGGATCGGCGGCCAGCAGCATCACGGTCACCGCGGCGATCACGGCGATGACCATGATCGGCAGGTGGTCGGTCATGCCCACGGCGGTCAGGATCGAGTCGATCGAGAACACCAGGTCCAGCAGGATGATCTGGAAGATCGCCGCGCCGACGTTCGAGATCACGACGCCGGTCTTGTCGAGGACGTCGCCGCTCTCGTGCTTGGGGTCGACCGTGTGGTGGATTTCCTTGGTGGCTTTCCAGATCAGGAACAGGCCGCCGGCGATCAGGATCAGGTCGCGCCACGAGAAGGCGGTCTCGAAGGCAGGCTCGCCGTGGCTGCCCAGCGGGCCGACGATGCCCAGATTGAACACCGGGGCGGTCAGGCCGACGATGAAGGCGATGGTCGACAGCAGGGCCAGACGCATGATCAGCGCCAGCGAGATGCCGATGCGGCGCACGCGCTGGCGATGCTCGGGCGGAAGCCGGTTCGACAGGATCGAGATGAAGACGAGGTTGTCGATCCCGAGGACGATTTCCATGGTCACCAGGGTGACGAGGGCGGCCCAGGCGCCCGGGTCGGTGGCGAGGTGAAGGAGTTCGTTCATGGGTCCTGGCTAGGCTGAGTGAGAATTGAGCAGGTCCCAGCCCGCCGCTGAGCCCGCCGCGGCCGCCAAACGGCGGTCGGCGAATTGCAGCGAAACTCGGACACGGAAGAAGCAGATATGCCTGACGCCGCCCATATCAAGCCCCTAACCGCCTTGCGGTTTTTCGCCGCCCTGTGGGTGGTGATGTACCACTACTGGCCAAACCTCGCCGTGGCCGGCGCGGTTCCCGGCGTGGTGGCCAAGGGCTATCTGGGCGTCGAGGCGTTCTTCGTCCTGTCGGGCTTCATTCTCTGCCACGTCTACCTGACCGCCTTCGGGGAAGGCCGGTTCGGCTATGGCGGCTTCCTGTGGAACCGGCTGGCGCGGGTCTATCCGCTGCACCTGTTCACGCTGGCGGGCGTCGGCGCCATGGCGCTGGTCGCCGGCATCGCCGGCATCGCCGTCGACAGGAACATGCTGGCCTGGGAGGCCCTGCCGGCCAACCTGCTGCTGGTCCAGGCCTGGGGCTTCGCCCGGGTGTCGGGCTGGAACCACCCCTCGTGGTCGATCTCGGCCGAGTGGTTCGCCTATCTTTCCTTCCCGGCCTTCGCCTTCGTGGCCTGGCGACTGCGTAACCGACCGCTGGTGCTGACCGGCGCCGCCCTGCTGGTGATCGCCGCCCTCTATCCGGCCTTCGAAAAGCTGGCCGGCTTCCCGCTGACCGAGGCGACGATCCGCTGGGGCGCCCTGCGCATCGTGCCGTGCTTCTTCTATGGCTGCGCGCTCTACACCCTGTGGAAGAACCAGGACGTGAGCCTGCGCGGCGCGGGAATCGGCGCCGCCTTCGCCGCCCTCCTGCTGCTCGCCACGGTGCAGCTTCAGGCGCCCGATGCGTTGATCGTGACCATTTTGGGCGGATTTATTCTATCGCTGGCGCGCCTGGCCAAGGCCGGTTCGACCTTCGCTTCGCAGAGCCTTTTCGTGTATCTGGGCGAGATCAGCTACTCGACCTACATGATCTGCATCCCGTGGAAGATCCTGGCGATCAACGGTGCGGCAAAGCTTTTGAATATAGAGAGCGACAAACTGCCGCTGGCCGTCTGGGCGTTAATCGTCGCAGCCTTGGTTCCGCTGTCGGCGGCCTCGTACCACCTGGTGGAAAAGCCGGCCCGAGACTTCATGAAATCTGTGGCCAAGCGACGCCGTAGCACGGCGGCAACCGCTACTGTGGCCTAATAAACACTCTTTTCATATTTTTCCGTCAGGGTTATCCCCCTACCCAGTGACGCGGGGGAGTACCCAAGCATGACGAAACGGAAGAGAGCCCTTTGGGGTTCCCTGGCCGCTGCGGCCATGATCAGCCTCGCGCCGATCTCGAGCGCCGTGGCCGACGGGTACTGGCAGTGCGTGCCTTTCGCCCGCTTGATGTCGGGCATCCAGATCTTCGGCGACGCCCGCACCTGGTGGGGCCAGGCCACCGGCAAGTACGACACCGGCTTCACGCCGAAGGCCGGCGCCGTCCTCTGCTTCAAGCCCACCGGCCGCATGAACCTCGGCCACGTGGCCTTTGTTTCGCAAGTCCTGACCGACCGGGTGATCCAGGTCACCCACGCCAACTGGTCCGTCATGAACGGCGCCCGCGGCCAGATCGAGAAGGACGTCACCGTCGTCGACGTCTCGCCGGAAGGCGACTGGAGCCAGGTCAAGGTCTGGTACGACCCGATCCGCGACCTGGGCACCACGGTCTATCCGACCCACGGCTTCATCTACCAGAACCAGCAGGCGGTCACGATCGCCGCGGCCACCAGCAAGCTGGCGCTCGCCCAGAACGCCGCCGTGTCGCTGGCCAAGCAGGCCGCCAACCAGGTTGCTTCGTCGGTCCGCGCCAACCCGCTGGACATGATCAACCAGGCCGCCGACTCCACCGACCGCATCGCCGCCCTGATCGCCGCCGCCCAAGGCGACGACAAGCAGGCCCAGCAGCCGCGCTGATCGCGAAGGTCGCGCGTTGACGCGACCGAAGGCCCCTGCCACACCCGTGGGGTGAAGGTCCGGGTCGATCCATGCTGAGAGTTCTCCGACAAGGCGCCCCGGGCTTCGAGCCCGGCGGCCTGACGCCCGACTGGCGGCTGCCGGCCGACGCCGTCTGGATCGAGCTCGTCGACCCCACCCGCGCCGAAGAGGTGGCCGTCGAGCAGTCGATCGGCCTCTTGCTGCCCACCCGCGAGGAGATGGCCGAGATCGAGGCCTCCTCGCGCCTCTATCAGGAGGACGGCGGCACCTTCATGACCGCCACGATCCTGGTCAACGCCGAGGGCGAGCTGCCCACGGCCGCGCCGGTGACCTTCGTGCTGGCCGGCGACAAGCTGGTGACCATCCGTTACGTCGAGCCGCGCGCCTTCTCGGTGTTCGCCGCCCAGGCCGAGCGCCAGCCCAGCCTGTGCCCGCACGGTCCGCAGACCTTCCTGGGCCTGCTCGACGCCGTGGTCGACCGCACCGCCGACATCCTCGAGCGCACCGCCAGCGAGGTCGAGACCCAGTCGCGCACCATCTTCAGCCGTCCGCGCGGCGCGGCCTTCGAGAAGATCCTCAGCCGCCTGGGGCGGGCCCAGAACGTCAACGCCAAGGCCCGCGACAGCCTGGTCAGCCTGGCGCGCCTGCTGTCGTTCGCCAGCCTCGCCGAGCAGTTCGAGGGCGACAAGGAGCTGCGCGACCACCTGAAATCGCTGCAGCGCGACGTGCAGTCGATCACCGATCACTCCAGCTACCTGTCGGGCAACATCACCTTCCTGCTCGACGCTGCGCTCGGCTTCATCAACATCGAGCAGAACCAGATCTTCAAGATCTTCTCGGTGTTCTCGGTCGTGTTCCTGCCCCCGACCATGATCGCGGGGATCTACGGCATGAACTTCGAGCACATGCCCGAGCTGCGCTGGATGGAGGGCTATCCGCTAGCCCTGTGCATGATGCTGGCCGCGGCGTTGATCCCGCTGATCTGGTTCCGGCGAAAAGGCTGGCTGTGACTTGTTTCACAGCCGCAAAACAAACCGTTCCTTAAGCGGAGTTTCGGCATAAACGACCGGAACACTTGATAAAAAGCCAGATGTCGCCCCTTCCCGCCCAATCGCCGCAGAGCCTGATCCGCAAGGCTCCCGCCGCCGCCGTCAAGGCCGCGGTGGAGGCGCACGGCCGCTACATGAAGGGCCTGCCGGGCGGCCGGCGCGCGACCCTGGCCTATCTGGACCTGTCGCACTTCGAGCTCGACGGCGCCGACCTCTCCGAGGCCGACCTGACCGGGGCGCTGCTGGCCGGAGCCTCGCTGCGCGGCGCGGTGCTGGACAGGGCGGTGCTGTACGGCGCCGACTTGCGCGACGCCGACCTGCGCGGCGCGCGCCTGACCCGCGTCGACATGCGCGGAGCCTATCTGCGCGGCGCCAACCTGTCGGGCGCCGACCTTTCCGGCTGCGACCTGCGCGAAGGCCTGACGGCCGTGCAGGACGGGGCCGAGGGCTTTCGCCTGCTGCGCCACGCCGAGGACGGGGCCGGCCTCGACTACGCCCTGCTGAAGGGCGCCAAGATGAGCGGGGCCCAGATGTCGGGCGCCTTCGCCCGCGCCGCCGACCTGACCGACGCCGACCTCTCGGGCGCCACGCTGTCGGGCGCGCGCCTGAACAACGCCACCATGAACCGGGTCGACATGACCGGCGCCGAGATCTTCGGGGCCGACCTGTCGGGCGCCCTGCTGCGGCGGGCGGTGATGACCGGGGTCGACACCTCGGGCGCCAACCTGGAAGACGCCGATCTGGCCGAGGTGCTGCGCGCCCCGCCGCCGCTGATCTATGTCGACGACCAGCCGCTGCACGAACTGCTCGAGGCGCACGAGGCGTTCTGCGCCAGCGGCGGCGCCAAGGGTCGGGCGATCAGCATCCCGCAGGTCGACTTCCGTCCATTACGCCGCCTCAAGGGCCGCAAGCTGAGCGGCCTGTCGGCCCCCGGCGCGATCTTCTTCGGCATGGATCTGGAGGGCGCCGAACTGCAGGGCGCCAATCTGGTCGGCGCCGACCTGCGCGGCGCCAACCTGCGCAAGGCCGACCTGCGCGGCGCACGCCTGGCCGACGCCGACCTGGCCCGCGCCGACCTGTCGGGCGCAAAGCTCGGCCCGCTGGTGATCGGCGAGGGCCGCGCCCTGCGCGCCGACCTGACCCGCGCCATCCTGCGCGGCGCCAACCTGTCGGGCGCCAGCGCCGCCCGCGCCCGCCTGATCGGCGCAGACCTGTCGCGCGCCGTCCTCGCCGGCTGCGACCTGCGCGGGGCCGAACTGCCCGAAGGCTTCGTTCCGCCGAAGGGCTGAGATCCCCAATGACCTCCAGCCGGTGGCGGCAAGCCTATCCCGCCTTTTCCGATCGCGTGATCGCCGAGGGCCGCATCGATCCCGCCTTCCTCGACGAACCCGCTTGCGCGGAGGAACTGCGCGAGCAAGCCATCGACGCCGCAGGCTGCCTGCACGCCATCGGAACCGGGCGGACGATCACCTCCGAGGAATACCTCCTGGTCCTGCAGCTGTGTCGCAGCGTCGCCATCTGCTGCGGCCTGGACCCGTCGGCGCTCGACGAAAGGCAGCGCGCGGCCTTGATGGAAACGCTGGTCGAGATGCTGACGCCCCTGCGCAAGTGGGTGGCGGAGGATCTCAATCGAGACGACTACGCCCCCTTCTCCGACATCTGGCCGTTCGACGCGCTCCGGGCGCGCCTGACGATCTAGGGCGGACGGCCTGGACGGGACGGCTGCAATACCTTTTCCGTCTTTCCTTATCCCCACCGACCGCTACACGAGGCCTTCGCACACGACGGGAAGGGCGCGCGATGGGACTTCGAGGACTTCTGACGGCCGCGGCTCTGGCCGCCCTGGTTCCCGCCCTGGCGCTGGCCCAACCGCGCCTCGTTCCCGTCCCCGAAGCCGCCATCCTGGCGCCCCTGCCCGCCCAGACCAGCGGCCGCGTGGTCGCCGGCTCCGACGGCTGGACCTACCAGTGGCCGAGCGCCCGTTTCGAGGCCGCCTTCGCCGGCGAGGCGGTGCTGTTCAAGGTGGGGACCGGCGACCAGGTCCTGCAACTGTCCGTCGACGGCGCGCCGGTCGGCCGGCTGGTCAAGCCGGCGCCGGGCCTCTACCGCATCGAGGGCCTGGCCAACGGCCGCCATCTGGTGCGCGCCAGCGTCGTCAACGAGATGCAGGCCGCCCCCGCCCGCTTCGGCGGCTTCTTTCTCGAGGGCGGCCGCGCCCTGCCGCTGGCCGCGCCCCGCCGCCAGATCGAGTTCATCGGCGACTCCCACAGCGTCGGCTACGGCGACGCCTCGGAGACCCGCGCCTGCCCGGGCGACGGCGTCTGGATGACCACCGACAACGCCCTCGCCTTCGGCCCGCTGACCGCCCAGCGCTTCGGCGCCGACCGCCAGGTCAACGCGATCTCCGGCCGGGGGATCGTGCGCAACTACGACGGCATGGGCGGCGACACCCTGCCGCTGGCCTGGCCCAAGGCCCTGCTGGGCGCCGCGCCGGCCTACGCCAACGACGACTGGCGTCCGCAGGTGGTGGTCATCAACCTGGGCACCAACGACTTCTCCACCCCGCTGAAGGCCGGCGAGCCGTGGAAGGACCGCCAGGCGCTGCGCGACGACTACGTGGCCACCTACGCCCGCTTCGTCCAGGCGATCCGCGCCCGCCAGCCCCAGGCCTTCGTGATCCTCCTGGCCCCGCCCAGCGCCGAGAACGAGATCGCCGCCCAGGTCGATCGCGTCGCCGAGGCCCTGAAGGCCCAGGGCGAGGCCCGCCTGACCGTCATCCCGGTCGGCGAGATGGAGCTGACCGGTTGCGACTGGCATCCCTCGGCCCGCGACCAGCAGGGCATCTCCGACCGCCTGTCGGCCTTCCTCGACCAGCATCCGGAGATCTGGCAGGGGCGGTGACGTGATGCTCCCCCCTGGGGGAGCTGTCGCGGGGCGACTGAGGGGGACGTTTTCAGCTGCCGCGAAAGCTGAAAATGTCCCCCCTCCGGCCCTTCGGGCCACCTCCCCCAGAGGGGGAGGATCAATCTCTCAGATCCCCGCCTTGATCGGCGCGAGATCCGGATAGACCGGCTCGCGCTTGCCGGCCTTGGCGGCGAAGGCCTCGGCCATGTGCGGGCCGGCCAGCATGCCCGACTGCCAGACGGCCAGGTAGTCGAGGGTGTCGGCGACGGAATGGTCGCGGGCGTAGTTGATGATCACCTTGCTGCCCGTCACCGCCAGCGGGGTCTTGGAGGCGATCTCGCGCGCCGTCTCCAGCGCGTGGGCCACTACGGCCTCGTGGCTGTCGAACACGGCGTTGACCAGGCCCAGTTCCAGGGCCTTGGCCGCCGGCAGCTTGCGGCCGGTATAGGCCAGTTCCTTGACCCAGCCCTCGGGGATCAGCTTGCACAGGCGCGGGAAGGTGCCGACGTCGGCGGTCATGCCGATGTTGATCTCCTGGATCACGAAATAGGCGTCGGCGGTCGCGTAGCGGATGTCGCAGGCGGTGGCGAAGTCGACCGCCCCGCCGATGCAGCCGCCCTGTATGGCCATGATCACCGGCATCCGCGCCCGCTCCAGGCACGAGAAGGTCTCCTGCAGGCCCTTCACCTTGTGACGGAAGGCCTCGGCGGCCACGTGGCGGTCGACCGGCTCGCCGCCGGTGATCCCCTCGTCGGCGAACACCGAAAGGTCCATGCCGGCGCTGAAGTGCTTGCCGGTCGACGAAATGACGATGGCCCGCACCCCGCCCCGCCGATCCAGGTCGCCGACGATCGCCGGCAGCTCCCGCCAGAACGCACGCGTCATGGAGTTGAAGCTTTCCGCCCTTATCAGCTTCAGGTGGGCGACGCCCGCTTCGACCTCTACCGTGAAGCAGCTATAGTCGGACGGTGTTTCAGTACCCATCGTCGCCTCCCTTATCATTGTTCACCTGAACGATAGCACGGGCGGCGGCGGCGACGTCAAACCCTCAGAGGACCGCGTCATGAGCAAGTCCATTCCCACCGCCCTGTCGATCGTCGCCCTGCTGGCTGCGGGCCTGGCCGCGGCGCCGGCCCCCGCCCTGGCCCAGGGCAAGCCGCTGGGCGGCCTGTTCTCCTGCGACGCCGGCGGCGGCAAGCAGGAGGGCGGCGCCCTGATCGGGGCCGGCGTCGGCGCCCTGCTCGGCACCCAGGTGGCCAAGAACGAGAAGGGCCTGGGCGCCCTGGTCGGCGCGGCCGCCGGCGCGGCGGCGGGCTCGTACATCGGCTGCCGCATGCAGTCGACCGACACCGCCCGCGCCCAGGCCGCCACCAAGAAGGCCCTGGAAACCGGCCAGTCGCAGGCCTGGAGCAACCCGCGCACGGGCGCCTCGGGCCGCGTCGACGTGGTGGCCTCGACCTACGGCCCGCCGATTCAGGGCGACTCGTTGCGCTTCGAGCGCAACGTTCGACAACTCTCCAGCTACCACGCCGTCGGCGCCGACTACACCGTCCGCTCGACCGCCAACCTGCGCGCCGGCCCGTCGACCAGCGAGAGCGTGGTGGGCAAGCTGTCGGCCGGCGAGCGCGTCGAGGTGCTGGGCGGCGTGCCCGGCTCGAACTGGCTGCTGGTCGGCCGTGGCGGCTACGGCGCGGGCTACGTGTCGAGCGGCCTGCTGACCGCCGGCGGCTACGGCCCCGAACCGTCGTGCCGCACCATCGCCGCCTCGATCTCGACGCGCGGCCAGCGCCCGGCCACCGAGCGCTACAACGCCTGCAAGGACGGCCGCGGCGAGTGGCAGCTGACTCAGGTCTGAGGCGACCTGGCACCTCCCCCGTGAAACGGGGGAGGTGGCGCGGCGCTATCAGCGCCGTGACGAAGGGGGCGACGGCTTGCACTGCGCCCAGCCTCGCCCCCTCCACCGCTTCGCGGTCCCCCTCCCCGGTTTCACGGGGGAGGAGATGCGGAGGCAAAAGCCACCCAAGTCCAGGTAACCCCTGCCGCCCGATTGCCGGCCTGCACCGAGTCGGCTTCGACGCAGTGGACGAGCCGCAGCCCCGCCGCCTCTGCCAAGGTCACCGTCACCTCGACGTCCACCGGCCACACGGGTCTCGACGGCGCGCCGGGGCCGTGGCGCAGCGACATCACCAGTATCCCGCCGGGCGCCAGCAGGCTCGCCAGCGCCGGCATGGCGATCGCGCGAGCCGCGTCGTCCAGATGCTGCCAGACGCCGCTCAGCAGCACCCTGTCGAACAGTTCGCCCCGCAAGCCTGAAAGCGCCGGCAGGCGATCGTCGACCCAGACCAGGTCCGGCCGCAGCGCCCTCCCCGCCTCGCGCAGGGCCGCGACCGGTTCGACGGCGACCACCGCATGGCCCAGGCCCGCCAGCCAGGCCGCGTCGCGTCCCGTGCCGGCGCCGATGTCGGCGATCCGGGCCGAAACGGCCGGAATGAAATCCTGCACCGGCGCGTAGAGCGCGGCGGGGTCGATCGCCTCGAACCGCTCGACCAGGCCCGCCCCGTCGGCCTCGTAGCCGGCAAGCACCGTCGCGATCACAGGTCCACGACCTCGCACTTCAGCGCCTGGCGGATACGGTCGGCGACGATGCGGCGATGGCAGCAGGCCGGATCGTCCTCGTAGCACAGCAGGGCGATGCGCTTTTCCCCGGCCAGCTGCGTGGCCTGGGCCAGGGCGACCTGGGCCTTGGGCTCCTCCAGGTGGGCTGTGAAGATCGCCCGCATCTCGTCGACGCGGCCCGCGCGGGCGGCGTCGCGGCCGGCCTTGGGCGTGCCCAGCGGCTGCAGGTGCAGATAGCCGATGCCCTGCTCTTGCAGGCTGTTTCCCAGCAGGGTCTTGGAAAAGCCGGCCTTGCGCGACGAGGCCACCGCCCGCACGTCGACCACCAGTTCGACGTCGGCCGCCTTCAGCCGGTCGATCATGCCGCCTTGGGTGTCGGTCTCGTAGCCGATGGTGGCGAGCGGATTCATGGTCGGCTCCATTGGACGGCGGGGCTGTGGGCGCCTACGTTAGCGGGAAGAGCCGAAGAAGGAACCTCTGGCCGATGGACGCCGCCGTCTTCCGCGAGCCCAAGCGGCGTTTCATCGCCATCGACAGCCCCGCCGGCGACGGCGAGATGGCGGCGCTGGACTTCGGCCCGGCCGACCGCGCGGTCGACGTGGTCTTCGTGCACGCCAACGGCTTCAACGCCCAGACCTATCGCGCCCTGCTGGCGCCGCTGTCGGCCGGGCTGCGGGTGCTGGCCGTCGACCAGCGCGGCCACGGCGACAGCCGCCTGGCCGCCGATCCCGACGGCCGCCGTTCGTGGCTGGACCTGCGCGACGACCTGCTGGGCCTGCTGAAGGCGCTGGACCAGGCCCCGGTGGTGCTGGCCGGCCACTCGATGGGCGCCACGGTCAGCCTGCTGGCCGCCGCCCAGGCGCCGGGCAAGGTCTCGAGCCTCGTCCTGCTGGATCCGGTGATCATGCCGCGCCTGGTGGCCCTCTACGCCAAGGCCCCGTGGACCTCGGGACGGCTGTGGAAGCGCATGCCGATCGCCCAGGCCGCCGGCCGCCGGCGCGAGGTGTTCGACAGCCGCGAGGCCGCCTTCGCCGCCTATCGCGGCCGGGGCGCCTTCAAGACCTGGCCCGAGACCATGCTGGCCGACTATGTCGGCGGCGGCTTCAAGGACCGTCCCGACGGCAAGGTCGAGCTGGCCTGCACGCCGGCGTGGGAAGCCTCCAACTACGCCGCCCAGGGCCACGATCCCTGGCGCGCGGTCAGCCAGTTCCGGGGACCGGTGCGGATCCTCGCGGCCGAGCACGGCTCGACCTGCCGCATCGGCGACGGCGGCGCCTTCGCCCGCCGGGGCAAGGCGGTGAAGATCGAGACCCTGGCCGGAACCAGCCACTTCCTGCCGATGGAGCGTCCCGACCTGGTGCGCGAGGCGATCCTCGACGCGGCCACTTAAGCGCCAAAAGAAAACCCCGGACCGCAAGGCCCGGGGTTTCGCTTTTCAGATCCTCCCCCTCCGGGGGAGGTGGCGCGAAGCGCCGGAGGGGGGCCGTTTTCAGCTTCCGCCAACGCTAGCCGGCTGCCGACCACTCCCCTCTCCGTCGCCTTCGGCGACACCTCTCCTACAGGGAGAGGGTCTCTTCTCAGGTCACCAGATCTTCACGCGATCTTCCGGCGCGATGTAGAGCTTGTCGCCCGGCTTGATGTCGAAGGCCTTGTACCAGCCCGGCTGGTTCCGGATCGTGCCGTTGACGCGGTAGTAGGCCGGCGAGTGCGGGTCGCTGGCGATCTGCTGCTTCAGCGCGTCGTCGCGGCTCTTCTGGCGCCACACCTGGGCCCAGCCCAGATAGACCCGCTGGTCGCCGGTGAAGCCGTCCAGCACCGGGGCCGGCTGGCCCTTCAGCGAGGCGTGGTAGGCGTCCAGCCCGAAGGACAGGCCGCCCATGTCGCCGATGTTCTCGCCCATGGTCAGCTTGCCGTTGACGTGCACGCCCGGGAACGGCTCGAAGGCCGAGTACTGGGCGCCCAGCTTGTCGGCCTGGGCGTCGAAGCGGGCGGCGTCCTGCGCCGTCCACCAGTCGCGCAGCACGCCGTCGCCGTCGGACTTGCGGCCCTGGTCATCGAAGCCGTGGCCGATCTCGTGGCCGATCACGCCGCCGATGCCGCCGTAGTTCACGGCCGGGTCGGCGTCGGGATGGAAGAACGGCGCCTGCAGGATGGCGGCCGGGAACACGATCTCGTTGTTGACCGAGTTGTAGTAGGCGTTGACCGTCTGCGGGGTCATGCCCCACTCGCTCTTGTCCACCGGCTGGTTCAGGCGCTCGACGTCATGGCGCCATTCGAAGGCGCCGGCCCGCAGGGCGTTGCCGTAGGCGTCGTCGGCGCGGATCTCCAGCTTGGAGTAGTCGCGCCACTTGTCGGGATAGCCGATCTTGACGGTGAACTTGGCCAGCTTGTCGAGGGCCTTGTCCTTGGTCTCCGGACCCATCCAGTCGAGGCTCTCGATGCGGGCCTTCAGCGCGGTGCGCAGGTTGGCCACCAGGTCGACCATCTTGGCCTTGGAGTCCGGCGGGAAGTATTCGGCCACATAGACCTTGCCGACGCTCTCGCCGAGCATGCCGTTGACCTGGGCGACGCCGCGCTTCCAGCGCGGGCGCTGCTCGGGCTGGCCCGAAAGGGTCTTGCCGCGGAACTCGAAGCTGGCGTCGGCGAAGCGCTTGGACAGCATCGGCGCGGCGCCGTCGACGACCTTGAACGCCTGCCAGGCCTTGAGGGTGTCGAGCGAGGTGTCGCCATAGATCTTGGCGAACTTCGGGAAGGCCGTGTCGGTGGTCACCACCACGCGGTCGAGCTTGGGCAGCTCGGTGCCGACCAGGTAGCGGTTCCAGTCGTAGCCCGGCGTCAGGGCCTGCAGTTCGGCCCAGGTCTTGGGATTGTAGGTCTTGTCGCGGTTGCGGCGCTCGACGCGGGTCCAGCTGGCTTCGGCCAGCTGGGTCTCGAAGGCGACGACGGCCTTGGCGCTCTCGGCCGGATTGGCCCAGCCGGCGAAGCCCAGCATCTTGGCGACATAGGCCTCGTAGGCGGTCTTCTTGTCGGCGAACTTGGCGTCGAGATAGTAGTCGCGGTCGGGCAGCGACAGGCCGCCGGCGCCGGCATAGACGGCGTAGCGGGTCGGGTTCTTGGCGTCGGTCGAGACGTAGAGGCTCAGCAGCGAGGCGAAGCCCGTGGTCGGGCTCTTGCCCATCAGGGCGGTGAACTCGTCCTTGGTCTTGACGGCCTTGACCTGCTTCAGCTCGCTGGCGATCGGGGCTGCGTCCAGCTTCTCGATGCGGGCCTCGTCCATGAAGGCCTTGTAGGCCGCGCCGACCTTGACGCTGTCGGCGTCGGTGGTCTTGCCGGCGGCGGCGCCCTCGATGATCGCGCGGGTGCGGGCTTCCGACAATTCCGACAGCTTGTCGAAGTTGCCGTAGCGCGTGCGGTCGGCGGGGATCTGGGTGGTCTCGTCCCACTTGCCGTTGGCGTACTTGTAGAAGTCGTCGCCCGGCTTGACCGAGGTGTTCATGCCCGTGAGGTCGAAGCCCCAGGCGCCGTAGCGCGGCGACTCCAGCGAAACGGCCGAGCCGCCGCCTTCCGCGCCCTGGACGAACAGCGACTGCACGGTGCAGGCGTCGTCGACGCAGGCGTGCTCTTCATGCGCCTGGGCGCCGTAGGCGGAGATCGAAAGGGCGACCGCCGCGGCGGCGCCGAACCAAGCTTTTTTCATCGAAAGGCAGATCCGTTGGAAAACCCGCGGCAATCTGCGCCGGACAGCGGAATTTCCTGCCTTAAAATTCTGTCATGTTTCCGTGAGGCGGCGCGGCGCCCCTCCAGGCGCCACGAAAGCGCCACCTTGGGTCAGTGCCGGTGCGGCTGGACCGGCGCGACCGCAGCCGCCGGTTGCGGCGGGGCCGTGCGGACCGCCATCTGCGCCTCGACCTTGCGGCCGCCGTCGAACGCCAGGGTCAGGGCCAGGCGCTCGCCCGGCTTCAGCGGGCGCTTTAGGCCCATGATCATGAAGTGGTTCCCGCCCGGGGCGAAGGCGACCTGGCCGCCCGGCGGGATCACCAGGCCCTGGCCCATGGCCCGCATCGACGAGACGCCGTCCTTCTGCGTGGTGCGATGGACTATCAGCTCGCGCGCCAGCGGGCTGGAGGCCCCGGTCAGGGTGATCGGCGTGCGGCCGCGATTGGCCAGCACCATGTAGCCGGCGCTGTTCATGCCTGCCCCCGCCACCGGCCGGGCCCAGGCCTGGCGGACGTCGACCTCAACCGCCCGCGGCGCGGCGGCGGCGAGCATGGGAGCCAGGGCCAGGACGGAGAGCAGGGGGGCGAAACGGCGCATGGGGGTGGGTCTTGACGAAGCGTTGAGAAGACGCCTTACGCCGGTTGGACGCGGGCGGCGAGCGACCGTAGGTTGGATGGAAGACCCTCCCCCTGTGGGGGAGGTGTCGGCGAAGCCGACGGAGGGGGGAGTGGCTGCGAGCTGGAGAACGTCAGCGGAAGCTGAAAACGCCCCCCCTCCGGCCCTTCGGGCCACCTCCCCCACAGGGGGAGGATCCTGGCCGTCACCGCTCCTCGACCTCTCGCGCATCGCCCCTGCCCCAGGCCGGCTGAACCGTGCTAGGCGGGGCGATCACGCTCGACGGACCACCGCATGACCGGTCAATTCACCGACACCGAACGCCGCACCACCCTGGCCGGCCTGATGATCGTCTTCCTGCTCAGCGCGCTCGACCAGACCATCGTCTCCACCGCCATGCCGCGGATCATCTCCGAACTGCACGGCCTGACGCTCTACAGCTGGGTGACCACCGCCTACCTGCTGAGCTCGACGGTGATGGTGCCGATCTGGGGCAAGCTGGGCGACATCTACGGCCGCAAGCCCATCCTGGTGATCGGCATCTCGATCTTCATGGTCGGCTCGTGGCTGTCGGGCCTGTCGGGCGAGTTCGGGACCGTCGCCGGCATGAGCGGCATGGTGCAGCTGATCGTCTTCCGCGCCCTGCAGGGCATCGGCGGCGGCGCGCTGTTCACCACCGCCTTCGCGATCATCGCCGACCTCTATCCGCCGCGCGAGCGGGGCAAGTTCGCCGGCATCTTCGGCTCGGTGTTCGGGCTGTCCAGCGTGCTGGGCCCGCTGATCGGCGGCTACTTCACCGATCACGGCACGGTGACCCTGGCCGGCCACATGGTCGCCGGCTGGCGCTGGGTGTTCTACGTCAACCTGCCGCTCTGCCTGCTGTCGCTGTTCATGATCATGGTGAAGATGCCGACCCTGCCGCATCAGCGGTCCGGCAGCATCGACTTTCTGGGCGCGGCCCTGCTGATCGCCGCCTTCGTGCCGCTGCTGCTGGCGCTGAGCCTCGGCGGCCACGACATCGCCTGGACCTCGCCCCAGAGCATCGGCCTGTTCCTCGGCGCGGCCGTGGCCCTGGCGCTGTTCGTCTATGTCGAGAGCAAGGTCTCCAACCCGATCCTGCCGCTGCGGCTGTTTACCAACCGCACCTTCGTCACCGCCAACCTGGCGGCCTTCCTGATCTCCATGGCCTTCATGGGGGTGGCGGTGTTCCTGCCGCTCTACATGCAGCTGGGCCTGGGAGTCGACGCCACCACCTCGGGCCTGGCCATGCTGCCGCTGATGGGCGGCATGATCGTCGGCTCGTCGGTGTCGGGCGTGCTGGTCACCCGCACGGGCAAGTACAAGCCGTTCATGCTGGGCGGGGCGGTGCTGCTGCTGATCGGCGTGCTGCCGATGACGCACCTGGCGAGCCTGAGCCTTGGCCTGCTGTGCGGCCTGCTGCTGGTGGTCGGCGTCGGCCTCGGCCCCAACCACAGCCTATTCAACCTGGCCTCCCAGAACGCGGTGACCCCGCGCGACATCGGCGTGGCCACCAGCTCCAACCAGTTCTTCCGCCAGATCGGCTCGACGGTGGGCGTGGCCATGGCCGGCGCCCTGCTGACCACCCAGCTGGCCAACTACGGCGGCGGCAAGCTGGACCTGGGCGCGCTGCAGGGCATGGCGCTGGAGACCGGCGTCGTCGGCGGCCATCGCGACCCGGCGCTGGGCCAGGCCCTGTCGTTCGCCGTCAGCGGCGTGATGCAGGCGGCGCTGGCGGTGATCGTGCTGGGCGTGATCGTGATCCTGTTCGTCCCCGCCCTGCCCCTGCGCTCGCGCATGCCGGCGCAGGAGCCGGTGCTGGAGAAGGAATAGAGATCCTCTCCCTGTGGGAGAGGTGTCCGCGAAGCGGACGGAGAGGGGAGCAGCTGCGAAACCGGCCTCCCCTGCGGAAGCTGAAAACGACCCCCCTCCGGCGCTTCGCGCCACCTCCCCCAGAGGGGGGGGAGGATCTTCGGGGTCTTCCCGGCCCTACAGAAACGAATACGGGTCGATGTCGATCGTCACACGCACCGAGTTGGGAACCCTGGCCCGCGCCCGCCACGCCGCCATGAACCCTGGCAGGTCGACATTGCGGCCGGCGCGGACCAGGAACCGCTTGCGGCGGCGGCCGCGCACCAGGCCCAGCGGCGCGTCGGCGGGGCCGTAGACTTCCACCCCCTCGGCGTTGGGCGTCGCCGCGGCCAGGGCCTGGACGTAGGCCTCCAGCGCCTCGGCGTCGGGGCCCGAGGCGATCACGGCCGCCAGGCGTCCGAACGGCGGCAGCCCGGCCTCCTCGCGCATGGCCATCTCGGCCTCGACGAAGGCGTCGCGATCCTGGGCCTTGAGGGCCTGCAGCACGGCGTGCTCGGGGGCGTAGGTCTGCAGGTAGGCGCGGCCGGGCTTCTCGTGGCGGCCGGCCCGGCCGGTCGCTTGCGCGAGAAGCTGGAAGGTCCGCTCTCCGGCCCGCAAATCGCCGCCGCGCAGGGAAAGGTCGGCGTCGATCACCCCCACCAGGGTCAGGTTGGGGAAGTTGTGGCCCTTGGCGGCGGCCTGGGTGGCCACCAGGATGTCGATCTCGCCGGCCGTCATCGCGTCGACCAGCGCCCGCGCCCCGGCCGGATCGAACACCGTGTCGGACGAGAACACGGCGATGCGGGCGTCGGGGAAGAGATAGCGCGCCTCCTCCTCCACCCGCTCCACGCCCGGGCCGATCGACACCAGGCTGTCCTTGGCCCCGCAGTGCGGGCAGGCCTCGGGCTTCTTCATCGAGAAGCCGGTCAGGTGGCAGACCAGGCGCCCGGTGTAGCGGTGCTCGACCAGCCAGCTGTCGCTGTCGGGCGACTTCAGCTTCTCGCCGCAGGCCCGGCACAGAACGAGCGGCGCATAGCCTCGGCGGTTGAGGAAGAGCAGGGATTGCTCGCCCTTCTGCAGGGTCAGGGACACCGCCTTGACCAGGGTCGGCGACAGCCAGCGACCAGGCTCGGGCGGATTGGCCCGCATGTCGATCAGGTGCACGTCGGGCAGCTGCGCCGCGCCGTGCCGCGCGCCCAGGCGCAGCCAGCGATAGCGGCCCTGGTGGGCGTTCCACAGGCTTTCCAGCGACGGGGTGGCCGAGGCCAGCACCACCAGCGCGCCCTCGATCTTGGCGCGGGCCACGGCCAGGTCGCGGGCCTGGTAGATGAAGCCCTCCTCCTGCTTGAACGAGCCGTCGTGCTCCTCGTCGACGACGATCAGCTTGAGGTTCGTAAACGGCAGGAACAGCGCCGAGCGGGCGCCGACCACGATGCGGGCGCGGCCGTCCGCCACCGCCTCCCAGGCCCGGCGGCGGCGCGGCGGCGAGACGCCCGAATGCCACTCGATCGGCGCGGCCCCGAAGCGCTGCTCGAAGCGGGCCATGACGGCTTGAGTGAGGGCGATCTCGGGCAGCAGCACCAGCACCTGGGCGGCCGGGTCGGCGGCCAGGGCCGCGGCGGCGACCTCGAGATAGACTTCGGTCTTGCCCGAACCGGTGACGCCGTCCAGCAGCGCGGCCTGGAAGCCGCCGGCCGCCAGCATGTCGGCCATCTCGTCGGCCGCGGCCTTTTGACTCGGGTTGAGGGTCTGGGCCGGCAGGGAAAGGTCGGGCTGGGGCACGCTGTCGTCGGCGGCGACCAGGACGGGCTCCAGCGCCCCCTCGTCGACCAGCCCCTTGACCACCCCGGCCGAGACGCCCGCCTGGCGGGCCAGCTCGGCGGCGCTCATCGGGCCGTGTTCGGCGGCCGCCAGCACCTTCAGCCGGGCCGGCGTCATGCGGCCGGGCTGGACGCCGGTCAGGGCCACGGCCTTTTCGGGCTTGGCCGCCGGGTGGCGCAGGCCGCGCAGGGCCATGGCCAGCGGCCAGCCCGGCACGTCGACGCTGTAGCGCGCGGCCCATTCGACGAAGGTGATGACGTTGGCCGGCAGGCGCGGATCGTCCACGCGGTGCAGAACCGGCTTGAGCGGCCGGTTGCCGCCCGCGCCTTCGCGCAGGGCGGTCACCACACCGCGCACGGTGCGCGGCCCCAGGGGCACGGCGACATGGTCGCCGACGGCCAGCGCCAGGCCCTCCGGCTCGGCGTAGTCGAAGGCCTCGGGCAGCGGCATGGGCAGCAGGACGGAGGCGATGCGCGGCATGAGACCCGCCTTCTGCGCCAGAAACGTCGCCGCGTCGAGACGGCTGAAGCGGTTACGACCAACGCTGTCATCAAGCCGGCGTTAACCGAAACAGGGCTTCATCGGCCTCGCCTGACGCGTGCAGGTGAACCGATGTGTGAGGGGTCATGAGCGAATCCAGCCAGGCGATGGTCCAGCCGCAGATCGATCCGGATCTGGTCCGCGACTTCCTTCGCGAGCAGCCCGACGTGCTGCGCGAGGACACCGACCTGCTCGCCGACCTGGGCCTCAAGCTCGACACCGGCAACATCGTCGAGTTCGGCCCCGCCGCCATCGCCCGCGCCGCCGCCGCCCGCGAGCGCGAGGCCGAGGTGCGCAAGACCATCGAGGACACCGCCCGCGCCAACATGTCGGCCCAGGCCCAGGTCCACGCCGCGGTCATCGACCTGCTCGACGCCCGCAACCATTCAGACCTCGCCCGCCGCGTCGACGAGATGGCCGCCCTGCGCTTCAGCCTGGCCGCCGGCACGGTGGCCCTGGAAGGCCCCGCCCGCGTGCCGGCCGGCTGGCACGCCCTGGTCGACGGCCAGGTCGACATGATCATGGGCGACCACGGCGTGGCCCGCATGGGCTTCTTCGCGCCGGCGCTCGGCCTGTTCGGCGACAAGCTCGACACCATCCGCAGCATGGCCCTGGTCCGCATGGCGCTGTGGGAGCCCTCGCGCCAGGGCGTCCTGGCCTTCGGCTCGACCGATCCCGAAGCCTTCACCCCCGACATGGGCTCCGACCTGGTGGCGTTCCTCGCCCGCGTCGTCGAGCGCACGGCCGAACGCTGGCCGGTTCCCTAATGAGATCCTCCCCCCTGGGGAGGCGGCCCAGAGGGCCGGAGGGGGGCGCTCTCAGCTTCCGCGAAGCTGGCTGGCCGTGCCCCCCCTCCCCCCTCTGTCGGCTTCGCCGACACCTCCCCCAGACGGGGAGGATCTAGATGCACGCCCGCGAAGCCCTTTCCGCCTGGCTCGCGCACCTCGCCGACGAGCGCCGCGCCTCGCCGCGCACGGTGCGGGCCTATGGCGACAACGTGCTGGCCTATCTGAACTTCATCGAGGGCCACAACGGCGGAAGCCTGTCGCTCGCCGACCTCGGCGCGGTGTCGGCCGCCGACCTGCGGGCCTATCTGGCCTTCCGCCGTTCGGGCGATCATCCGCTGTCGCCGCGCTCGGTCAGCCAGAGCCTATCGTCGATCCGCGCCTTCCACCGCTTCCTGGACGCCCGCCTTTCCACCCCCAACGCCGCCATCGGCCTGGTGCGAGGCCCGCGCATCAAGGTCGGCGCGCCGCGTCCGGTCACCGAAGACCAGGCCCGGGGCCTGCTGGCCGAGATCGCCCTCGACCCCGACCGCGACGAATGGGAGGCCGCCCGCGACGAGGCGGTGCTGACCTTGCTCTGGGGCTGCGGCCTGCGGATTTCCGAAGGCCTGTCGCTGACCCGGGCCGACGCGCCGCTGGCCGAGACCCTGCGCATCACCGGCAAGGGCGGCAAGACCCGGATCGTGCCGGTGCTCGACGCCGTGCGCGCGGCGGTCGACGCCTATCTGGCCGTCCTGCCCTTCGTGCTGTCGCCCAACGAGCCGCTCTTCCGCGCCAAGCGCGGCGGGCCGCTGTCGCCGCGCCACGTGCAGGCGGCGATGCAGCTGCTGCGCGGGCGGCTGGGCCTTTCCGACCGCGCCACGCCGCACGCCCTGCGGCACAGCTTCGCCACCCACCTGCTGGGGGCCGGCGCCGACCTGCGCTCGATCCAGGACCTGCTGGGCCACGCCTCGTTGTCGACCACCCAGCGCTACACCCAGGTCGACGCCGAGGGGCTGCTGGCGGCGTATGGGAAGGCGCATCCTCGGGCTTAGGCTAGCGCGCCTTACCCTCCCCCCGTCATCCCGGAAGCCGCGCGGCATGGGTCCCGGCTCTTCGCTACGCTCCGGCCGGGATGACGAGCTTGGAGATCAGGAAAGATCCCGCTCCTCCAGCGCCGCCAACAGCGCGGCCAGGCGATCCACTTCCGACTGCAGGGCCGGGTCGAGGCGGGCCCTGGGCGGGTTGGCGTTGACGTAGACCAAGTTCACCGTCTCGTTGGGATCGGCGACCAGGTCGTACAGCTCCCATTCCTGCTCGACGCGGCCCGACGGGTCGAAATAGCGGGTCAGCTTGTGGGTCAGGGTGCGCACCGAGCGCACGTGGTTGGGCTGGCGCACCGAGCCGGGGGCGATGTCCACCGGCGGCCGCCCCGGACGGCCTTTCCGCAGCTTCTCCACCGCCACGTCGAACACCGCGTACTCCTTCTCGCACTTGGTGTTGTGCGGGTTGTTCAGCGGCGCCAGGGGCGCGGTGATCTCGTCGTCGGTGATGAACAGCACGCCCAGCCGCTCGCTGCCGTCGGGCTCGATCACCCGGTCGGTCTCGCCCCGGATCAGCGGCGCCAGGTTGGCCCCCGGCAGCGGCGGCGTGGGCCGGCTCTTGGCCAGCACGCCGGCGATGGCGTCGCGCTCGGCCTCGCCCACCCCGGCCAGGCCCAGGATGGTCGGCACGATGTCGGCGTGGCTGGTCAGGGCCTCCTTGGCCAGCGGAACGCCTTCCGGCAGCCCGGCCGGCGCGAGCGACGGCGGGAAGCGCACGACCACCGGCACGTGCAGCACCTCCTGATAGGCCGTGTGCCACTTCTCCAGCATCATGCCGTGGGCGCCGGCCATCTCGCCGTGGTCGGTGAGGAAGACGACGATGGTGTTGTCGGCCTGGCCCGTGGCGTCCAGCGTCTCGAGCACGGCGGCGATGTGCACGTCGACCACGCTGTGCAGCCAGCCATAGAGCTGGACGAAGGCCTTCACCCCGCCGCGCGGATCGTCCGTCAGCTGGAACGGGATCGGCCCCTGGAGGGCGATGTCGGCCGCCGCCTCCAGCGCCTTGTCCGTATCGGTGATCCCCATGCCCCGCGCGACGTTGAAGCCGGTCTTGGAATTGAGGGCCAGGCCCATCTTCCAGGCGTAGTCGTGCTGGGCCGAGGGCTTGGTCGACAGGTCCTCGTCCCAGGTCGGCGGCACGTGTCCGCAGTCCTGGGCAAAGCCGCCGGGATTGAGCGGCACGGTGGCCGTGCCGCCGGTCGGCGTCGGCGTCCGCTGGCCCTGCAGCGGCACGGTCAGCGGCTGGAAGATCCCCTGCACGCCGCCGCCGTCGGGCGTAGGCAGGGCCTGGCCGATCACCGCCGGATAGGTGGCGATGTCGTGGGGGTTGGTGAACGAGGCCACGGCGAACCACGGCTTCAGGTTTTCCGGATCGGGGCCCGAGGCGTAGGGGTCGTGCGACTGGGCGGTGGCGACGGCCCGGTCGTAGTTCACCGCCAGGGCCTGGCGGCGGATGAAGGCGCAGGCGGTGTCGGAAAAGCCGGCGTCGCGATAGAGGCCCAGATTGTTGATCGCCGCGCCGTGCGGCTCGGGCCAGCTTTCTTCCCAGTCGTCGAAGCCGTAGTCCTCCAGCGTGTGGCGAGCCGGGTCGCTGACGTGCCACTTGCCGAAATAGTGGGTGGTGTAGCCGGCCTGGCGCATCCAGTCGCCCAGCGTCGGGATGCCGTCGGCGGCCAGCCAGGGGAAGTTGGGCGAGTCCCCGCTCTTGAACAGGCCGTCGGTCTGGGTGACGCCGGTGCGCGTGCCGTACTGGCCGGTGTAGATCACCGTCCGGCTGGGCGTGCAGGCGCTGGCGGCGATGGTATGGTTGGCCAGCAGCACGGCGTTGTCGCGCAGGGCCGAAAGGCCCGGGAAGTGCTGGATGTAGGCGTTGTCCGGCTTCAGCGGCTGAAAGCCCAGCACGTCCTTGAGCCCTTCGGCCAGGCCGTGGGCCGCCCCGTAGGACAGGCGCGGAAAGCGATACTGGTCGCAGGTGATCAGCAGGATGTTGGGTCGCTTGGTCATGTCGGCCTCCCCTCGGACGCTCGCCGGCCCGAATGTCGGCAAGCTGACGCTGAAGTTGTGACACGACTGTGCTCGCCTTCACAGAACGGCGATTTCACCACCGCCTCGCCGCGCCGGAAAACCGTCGTTCGGCCTGCGACAAGGAGTCGCGCGGGTTGGGGAAAACGCCGCGCTTAACCACGCTTTTACCGCGCGCCCTGCTTTGTGGATCCAAAGATGAAACACCTCCGCGGCGCTCGACGCGCGAGAGGACGCTGAAAGCGGGACAGTCCTGATGAAGCTCGACGATCTGAAGATCGCCACCAAGGTGATGCTGCCGGCCATCGTGCTGGCCGTGGTCGCCATCGCCTGCGTGGGCATCGGCGTATGGCAGCAGAAGAAGCTGGAAGCCGCCGCGTCCAACATCGTGCAGCAGCGCGCTCCGGCCGAGCTGGAGATGGCCCGCTTCAACCGCCGCGTCGCCAGCATCGGCTACGCCGCCTATCGCACCGTCGCCAACGAGGGCGCGTCCGACGCGGCCAAGCAGGCCTCGCAGGAGATCGACGACGCGCTGAAGAGCGGCAACGAGCGCCTGGACGCCGTCGTCAAGGCCGATCCGAGCACCGCCAAGGACGTCGCCGGCTTCCGCAACCGCTTCAAGAAGGTCTACGACAGCGGCCGCCAGGGCGCGGACCTGGGCCTGCAGGACGCCAACGAAGCCGGCATCATGGTCATGGCCGTGATCGATCCGGACATCACCGCCCTGACCAAGGACGTGTCGGACTGGACCGACAAGCACACCGCCGAAACCAAGGCGATCATCGGCAAGGCTCAGAAGGACGCCCGGACGGGCATCATCGTGACCCTGCTGTTCGGCCTGATCTCGGCCGCCGCCGCCCTGGCCTACGCCGTGTGGATCGGCCGCGCCAAGATCTCGCGCCCGCTGGTCCAGCTGTCCAAGACCATGGAAATCCTGGCCCAGGGCTCGGTGGACGTCGAGGTCGCCGGCGCCCAGCGCCGTGACGAGGTCGGCGCCATGGCCCGCTCGGTCCAGGTGTTCAAGGACAACGCCCTGGCCCTGCGCACCGCCGAGGCCGCCCAGCAGCGCGCCGCCGCCGAGACCGAGGCCGAGCGCCGCCGCAACGAACAGGTTCGCGAAGCCGCCGCCAAGGAGCAGGCCTTCGTGATGGAAGAGATCGCCACCGGCCTGAACCGCCTGGCCGAAGGCGACCTGACCTACCGCGTCGACGCCGATTTCCCGGCCGACTACAAGCGCCTGCAGTCCGACTTCAACGGCGCCATCGCCCAGATGGAAGAGGCGATGCGCACCATCGTCCACGCCGCCAACGGCATCGGCGCCGGCAGCGACGAGATCGCCTCGGCCGCCGACGACCTGTCGCGCCGCAGCGAGCAGCAGGCCGCCAGCCTCGAGGAAACCGCCGCCGCCCTCGACGAGATCACCGCCACGGTGAAGCGCTCGTCGGCCGGCGCCCAGGAGGCCTCGCGCGTGGTCAGCTCGACCCGCACCGACGCCGAACGCTCCAGCGTCGTCGTCAAGGGCGCCGTCGACGCCATGCAGCAGATCGAGAAGTCCTCGACCGAGATCAGCCAGATCATCGGCGTGATCGACGAGATCGCCTTCCAGACCAACCTCCTGGCCCTGAACGCCGGCGTCGAAGCCGCTCGCGCCGGCGACGCGGGCAAGGGCTTCGCGGTCGTCGCCCAGGAAGTGCGGGCTCTCGCCCAGCGCTCAGCCGAAGCGGCCAAGGAGATCAAGACCCTGATCTCGACCTCGTCCCAGCAGGTCAATCAGGGCGTGTCGATGGTCGGCCAGACCGGCGAGGCCCTGCAGGCCATCGTCAGCAAGGTCGGCGAGATCGACGCCCTGGTCAGCGAGATCGCGGCCTCGGGCCAGGAGCAGGCCACCGGCCTCAACCAGGTCAACGCCGCCGTCAACCAGATGGACCAGACCGTCCAGCAGAACGCCGCCATGGTCGAGCAGTCGACCGCGGCCAGCCACTCGCTGAAGGGCGAGGCCAACGGCCTGATGCAGATGATCTCGCGCTTCCAGGTCTCGGGCGCCGAAGCCCGTCGCGCTTCGGCCGGCGGCGGTTCGACCCGCCGCGCCGCCGCGCCGCCGCCCGTCTCGCGTCCGGCTCCGGCCGCCGCCAAGCCGGCCGTGTCGCTGGCCGGCGCCGACAGCCGCCCGGGCGTCAACCCGGTCCGCTCGGCCCAGGCCAAGCTCGCCGCCTTCGCCTCGTCGGCGCCCGCCGCCAGCAGCGACGACTGGGAAGAATTCTGATCGCGTAACCGCCCCGCGTACCGGGGGCGCATCCTCCCTGAACTTCGAAGCCCCGCCGGTGCAAGCCGGCGGGGTTTTCTTTTTCATGGAGACGCGACGGCGCGCCTGCGAGGCCCCTCTCCCTGAAGGGAGAGGTGTCGGCGAAGCCGACGGAGAGGGAAGCCGCCACGGCATGGCCGCCACTCTGAAAGCTGAAAACGCCCCGCTCCGGCCCTTCGGGCCGCCTCCCCCAGAGGGGGAGGATCCTGCTACCGCGCCCGCCGCACTCTCATCGGCGCATCGACCGGACAGCCGTCGATGCTGCGCATCACGGCATAGCGCAGGCTTGAGCGGGGCTCGTTGGAGAGGGGGCGGGCCTTGTCCTGGCCCTTGGGTTCGTCGGTCGGCGTAACCTTGGCCAGCGGGCAACCCGGCTTGAGCGGACGGATCACGCGGCCGTCCTCGATGCGGGCGGGCGGAGGCGGAGCGTCGGCCTGCAGCGCGGGACCCGGCGTCACCGGCAGGACGTGGACGTGGTCGGCGGGCGCGGCCTGCACGGCGGCGGCCAGCAGCATAGCGGACAAAAGCATGGCGGGGCTCCGTTGCCGAAACCCCGCCACTGTGCGCCCGATCGCCCGGGCGCGCTTCTTCTTAATTAGAGGACAGACGCGAGGCCTTAGGCCTGCATCGTCCAGCCTTCGACGCCCATGGCCGCCTGGCGGATGGCTTCCGAGCGGGTCGGGTGCGGGTGGCAGGTGCGGGCGACGTCTTCCGACGAGCCGCCGAACTCCATGGCCACGCAGATCTCGGCGATCATGTCGCCGACATTGGGACCCACGGCGTGGGCGCCCAGGATGCGGTCGGTCTTGGCGTCGGCCAGCACCTTCACGAAGCCGTCGGTCTCGTGGTTGATCTTGGCGCGGCTGTTGGCCAGGAACGGGAACTTGCCGACCTTGTAGGCGACGCCCGAGGCCTTCAGCTCGTCTTCGGTCTTACCGACGGTGGCGACTTCCGGCTTGGTGTAGATGACGCCCGGGATGATGTCGTAGTTCACGTGGCCGGCCTTGCCCGCGATCAGCTCGATGCAGGCCACGGCCTCGTCCTCGGCCTTGTGGGCCAGCATCGGACCCGAGGTCACGTCGCCGATGACCCAGATCCCGTCGACGCCGGTCTTGTAGTGGTCGTTGGCGATCACGCCGCGCTTGTCGGGGGTGATGCCCACGGTTTCCAGACCCAGGCCTTGGGTGAACGGGCGACGGCCGATGGCCACCAGCACGTAGTCGGCCTGCAGGGTTTCGGCGTCGCCGCCGGCGACCGGCTCCAGGGTCAGCTGGGCCTGCTTGCCGTTGTCGGTCGCGCCGGTGACCTTGGCGCCGAGCTTGAACTTGAAGCCCTGCTTGCCGAGGATCTTCTGGAAGGCGTTGGCCACTTCGGTGTCGGTGCCCGGCAGGATGCGGTCCAGGTATTCGACGACGGTGACTTCCGCGCCCAGGCGACGCCACACCGAACCCAGCTCCAGGCCGATGACGCCGGCGCCGACCACGATCAGGCTCTTGGGAACGGTCGGCAGGGACAGGGCGCCCGTCGAGTCGACGATGCGGCCGGCGTTGTCGACGGTCACGCCCGGCAGCGGGGTCGGCTCCGAGCCGGTGGCGATGACGATGTGCTTGGTCTCGAGCGTGCGCTCGCTGCCGTCCTCGGCCTTGACGACGACCTTGCCGGGTCCGTCGATGCGGCCCCAGCCCTTCACGTACTCGACCTTGTTCTTCTTCATGATGAACTCGACGCCCTTGGTCAGGGCTTCGACGCTCTCGGCCTTCTGGGCCATCATCTGGTCGAGGTTCAGCTTCGGCTTCACTTCGATGCCGAGCTTGGCGAATTCGCCGTTGGCGGCGGCGTCAAAGTATTCCGAGGCGTGCAGCAGGGCCTTGGAGGGCATGCAGCCGACGTTCAGGCAGGTGCCGCCCAGCTTGCCGCGACCTTCGACGATGGCCGCCTTCAGGCCCAGCTGGCCAGCGCGGGTCGCCGCGTTGTAGCCGCCGGGGCCGCCCCCGATGATGACGACGTCGTATTGGGCCATGGGATCTTCGCCTTGCAGCAACGCGCCAGGAACGGCGCCGGACAGAAATATGGTGTCGGCAAGACGCTTTGGCAGGCCTTGCCGAGGCGGGGCTACTCCTAGTGCGGCGGGGGACAAAACGGAACCCGTTTTTCGCCCCTAAGCACGATCGGAAAAGGGAAATTCGGCCTGGCCGCCCTCGTCTTGAACAGGCGCGCCCTGCCCGCCCGCCGGGCACGTTCTTGCCGGCCGCCCACTTTTCCGAACCGTCCTTGCCGGGAGCTTGGCCATGCTCTAGCCATTTCGGCCTCACCGGAGCGCGCCATGCCGCGCGTGCTCCAGATTCCAGACGGCAAGGCGCTCCGGTTCAGGTCGAGCCGGACGGCGTTCGGGAGGCGACATTGCTCAGCACTTGGAAGTCGTGGACCGCGGGGGCGGCCCTCGCGATCGGCATGATGGCCGGCGGACCGGTCATGGCGCAGGACGCCAAGCCCGACGCTCCGGCCAAAGGCGCTCCGGCCGCCGAACTGCCCGCCTTCCCGGCCGACAAGTCGGTCAAGCAGACCACGGTGCTGGCCGGCAGGACGCTGTCCTACACCGCCATCGTCGGCTCGCTGCCGGTGCGCGACGAGAAGGGCAAGAAGATCGCCGAGGTGGTGTTCACCGCCTACACCCTGGACGGCCCGCGCGATCCGAACCGTCCGGTGACCTTCGCCTTCAACGGCGGCCCCGGCGCGGCCTCGGTCTATCTGAACTTCGCGCTCGGTCCCAAACGCGTGCAGTTCGGCGCCGAGGGCGACAGCCCGTCGGCCCCCACGCGCCTGCAGGACAATCCGGCCAGCTGGATGGACTTCACCGATCTGGTCTTCATCGACGCCGTCGGCACCGGCTTCTCGCGCAGCCTGACCACGCCCGAGGAGACCAAGAAGCGCTTCTACGGCGTCAAGCAGGACATCGACTACCTGTCGCGCATCGTCTTCGACTGGCTGGTCAAGAACGAGCGCCTGCAGTCGCCCAAGTACATCGTCGGCGAAAGCTACGGCGGCTTCCGCGGCCCGCGCCTGACCTACACCCTGCAGACCGACTACGGCGTCGGGATCAGCGGCCTCGTCCTGGTCTCGCCGCTGCTGTCGAGCGCCGGCCGCACGGCCCAGGAAATCTCGCCCCTGCCGTCGATGTGGACCCTGCCCTCGATCGCCGCCGCCAAGCTGGAACGCGAAGGCAAGCTGACCCCGGCCGCCATCAAGGAGGTCGAGGACTACACGCGCGGCGAATACATGGTCGACCTGATGAAGGGCTCCGACCCGGCCGCCCTGGATCGCCTGACCACCAAGGTCTCGGCCATGACCGGCCTTGATCCCACCTATGTGCGTCGCGCCGGCGGCCGGCTGGAGACCCAGTCGTTCCTGCGCGAGGTGTTCCGCCAGACGGGCCGCCTGGGCAGCCGCTACGACAGCAACGTCACGTCGCTGGATCCCTTCCCGTTCGCGCCCGAGCAGGAGATCAACGATCCGATCCTCGACTCGATCATCGCCCCGACCACCAGCGCCATCGTCGACTTCACCACCCGCACCGTCGGCTGGAAGGTCGAGGGCCGCTACGACGCGCTGTCGGGCGAGGTGAACCAGGCCTGGGACCGCGGCCGCGGCCCCGACACCGAGTCCGTCACCGACCTGCGCAAGTCGGTCTCGGTCGACCCCAAGCTGAAGGTGCTGATCGTCCACGGCTACAACGACCTGTCGTGCCCGTTCTTCGCCTCGCGCCTGGTGGTCGACGCCATGCCGGCCACGGCCAATGGCCGCGTGACCCTGTCCAACTACGCCGGCGGCCACATGTTCTACAGCCGTCCCGACAGCGGCGCGGCCTTCCGCGCGGACGTGAAGAAGCTGTACGGCGCGAACTGACGCACCTTGCGTGGCCCTCGCCCTTCGACAGGCTCAGGGTGAGGACCAAGGCAGAAGCGTCGCATTAGAAAACCTCATCCTGAGCTTGTCGAAGGACGAGGTTTTCGCGGAGTACGACTAGTCAGATGGCCGTCCCGGGAGACCGGGGCGGCCTTTGCCTTGTCCGCTCCACAACCAGGACCGCATACCACCCCGCAGAAAAACTGGCCGGTCGCGGAGCCATTCTCCATTTCACCGATAGGAATAGGTAGATATCACCGCACCCCAATCGCCGAATGGCGTTATCTCGAACTGAGGGGGCACTACGTGACGATCGGACTTTCGGCCCAGAGGCTCGGCCGCGCCGCCCTGCTGGGCGCGCTTCTTTCCACCACCGCGAGCCTGGCCCTGGCCGCCGAGGCGCCCGCCGCGCCGGCCGCGACCGCGCCGGCCGATCCCGCCGATCCGGCGGCCAACGACGACGCCAGCCTGGTCGGACAGGTCTTCGTCACCGCCCGCCGCCGCGAGGAAAGCGCCCAGGAAGTGCCGATCGCCCTGACGGTGACCTCGGCCGAAACCCTGACCCAGACCGGCGTCAACAGCATCGTCGCCCTGACCCAGCTGGTCCCGACCCTGCAGGTGCTGTCGCCCAACCCGCGCAACACCGCCCTGACCATCCGGGGCCTCGGCGCCAGCTACGGCCTGGCCAACGACGGCCTCGAGCAGGGCGTCGGCATCTATGTGGACCAGGTCTACAATTCGCGCCCCGGGGCCGCGACGCTCGACTTCATCGACATCCAGCAGATCGAGGTGCTGCGCGGTCCGCAGGGCACGCTGTTCGGCAAGAACACCACCGCCGGCGCGCTGAACATCAGCACCCGCGACGCCACCCAGGAGTTCGAGGCCGACATCGAGGCCAGTTACGGCAGCCTCAACTTCCGCCAGTTCAAGGCCACGGCGGCCGGTCCGATCGTCAAGGACAAGCTGGCGGCCCGCCTGTCGTTCGTCGGCACCTGGCGCGACGGCGACCTCTACAACCCCAAGAGCAACAGCTACCAGAACGCCCGGGCCAGCACCGGCTATCGCGGCCAGCTGAAGTTCACCCCGAACGAACAGCTGACGGTCAGGCTCTACGGCGACTACGCCGTCCAGCAGCCCGAGTGCTGCACCCAGGTCTACGTCACGGTCGGCACGACCCTGAAGCCCGCCGCCCAGCAGTACGCGGCCCTGGCCGCCGGCAAGAACTACACGGTCGCCAGCACCAACCCCTACGACCGCATCTCCGACATCGACGACCCGATCCAGGCCGACCAGTGGGTCAACGGCCTGTCGGCGGTCGCCGACTACGACTTCGGCGCGGTCACCCTGACCTCGGTCACCGCTCACCGCGAATGGGACTGGGAGCCGCGCAACGACCGCGACTACACCGCCCTGGACGTCACCCGCCGCTCCAACAACCCCTCGCACCAGAAGCAGTTCAGCCAGGAATTCCGCCTGTCCAACAACGGCGGCCAGGCCTTCGACTGGACCGTGGGCCTCTACTATTTCGACCAGAACGTCACCACGCACGGCGTCACCGAATACGGCTCGGACGCCTCGTACTGGCTGCTGCCCGCCACCAACACCCCGGCCTCGCTGCTCGAGGGCTACACGGTGTTCAACGACAGCACGATCGACACCACCAGCTACGCCGCCTTCGGCCAGCTGACCTGGAAGGTGAGCGACCGCCTCAGCGTCACGCCCGGCGTGCGCTACACCCAGGAGAAGAAGGACGGCGCCTACGTCCAGACCACCACGGGCGGTTCGGTGACCACCGACACCACCCTGCTCAACCGCCGCCTGGGCATCGCCCGGCCGCAGAACTTCGCGGCCAAGACCGACGACGGCGCCTGGTCGGGCCAAATCGCCGTGGTCTACGCCCTGACCAAGGACGTCAACGCCTACGCCACCGTCTCCAGCGGCAACAAGTCGGGCGGCATCAACATGACCGCCCTGCCGCTGACCAGCGCCGGCACGCCCTCGCTGGCCGCCGCGGTGATCCGCCCCGAGAAGGTCACCACCATCGACGTCGGCCTGAAGACCCAGTGGTTCGACCGCCTGGTCACCGCCAACGTCGCCGCCTTCGCCACCGACGTGAAGGACTTCCAGGCCAACGTCGTCGACAGCGGCCCCGGCGCCCTGCGCGGCTACCTGGCCAATGTCGAGAAGGTGGAGGTGCGCGGGGTGGAGCTGGACGCCTCGACCCGCTCGATCGGCGGCTTCAAGTTCTACGGCAACCTGGCCTACACCGACGGCAAGTACGCCAGCTTCAAGAACGGCCCCTGCCCGCTGGAGAAGATCGGCACGTCCACCGCCGCCTGCGACCTGTCGGGCAAGGAGCTGCCGGGCCTGTCGAAGTGGGCCGGCTCGGCGGGCGCCGAGTACCGCGCCAAGACGAGCCTGGGCCGCCTGACCGGCGAGGCCTATGCCGGCGTCGACGCCAGCTTCCGCTCGGCCTACTACGCCGACAGCTCGGACTCGCAGTACACGCGCATCAAGGCCTACGAGATCGTCAACCTGCGCGCCGGCTTCCAGTCGGAAAGCGGCTGGGAGGCGTTCGTCTCGGTGCGCAACGCCTTCGACGCCGAGTACCTGCAGAACATCACCGTGGTCTCGGGCAATTCGGGCCTGGTGGTCGGCACGCCGGGCGACGCCCGCGCGGTCGCCTTCACCCTGCGCGCCAGCTACTAGGCCCCGCGTCGAGGTACGGAACGGGGGCGGCCTCTCGCGGGGCCGCCCCTTTTCGCGCCTACTTCACCGCCGCGTTGCCGCCGTCGGCGTAGAGGGCCGAGCCGGCGATGAAGCTGGCCATCGGGCTGGCCAGGAACAGGGCGGCGGCCGCGATCTCGTCGGGGTCGGCGATGCGCTCGAGGGCGTGCAGGCCCGCCGCCCACTCCTTCTGGGCCGCGTCGCCGCCCATCGGCGTGTCGGTCCCGCCCGGCAGCAGGGCGTTGGCGCGGATCCCGCGCGCGGCGTAGTCGGCCGTCAGCCCCTTCACCAGCCCCATCAAGCCGGCCTTGGACGCGCCGTAGGCGGCCATGCCGGGGATGCCGACGCTGGTCCCCACGAAGGTCGAGACGAACACCAGCGAGCCGCCGCCGCGCGCCAGCATGGCCGGAACCTGGGCCCGCGCGCCCAGGAAGGCCGAGGTCAGATTGGCCGCCAGCACGGCGTTCCAGTCGTCCAGCGCGATCTCGGCCAGCGGCGCGTAGGGGCCGACCGCCCCGGCGTTGTTGACGGCGACGTCCAGTCCGCCGAACCGCTCGACGGCGGCCGCGACCAGGGCTTGGTGGGTTTCGGGATCGACGACGTCGCCGGCCACGGCATGGGCCTGCCCGCCGCTTGCGCGGATCTCCTCGGCGACGATCTCCAGGGCGTGGCCGCCCCGGGCGTTGACGACCACCGCCGCGCCCTCTGCCGCCAGCCGCAGGGCCGTTGCCCGTCCGATCCCCGACGACGCGCCGGTGACGATCGCGACCTTGTTGTCCAGTAACGACATGCTTGCCTCCTCATCTGGAGGGCAAGGTCTAGAAACCGGCGGCCCGATACGGCCACCCGGATCCTGCTACGGCCTCAGGCATAGGCCGGGTCGGCGGCGCGCAGGTTCTGGCGGCGCCAGGCGTTGGGGCTGACGTCGAAGGCGCGGCGGAAGCGGTTCGACAGGTGGGCCTGGTCGGAGAAGCCACAGGCGATGGCGATGCGGCCCAGCGGCTCGGCCGAGGCCAGCATCATCGAGCGGGCCTGCTCCAGGCGCAGGTTGAGAATGTGGTCGCGCGGGGCCATGCCGTAGCTGGCGGCGAAGGCGCGCGAGAAGTGGCTGACGCTGAGCTTGGCGATGGCCGCCAGATCGGTCACCCGCACCGAGCCGTCGAGATTGGCGGCCAGATGGGCGTCGATGCGGCGCATCTGCCAGGGGGCCAGGCCCCCACGATCCAGTTCGCCGGGGGCGGCGGCTTCCAGCAGGCGCAGGCCCTCGCGTTCGACCAGGGCCATGGCCTCGCGGATGCGGCGCTCGGCTTCGCCGCGGTCCTCGCGGGCGGTGCGCTGGGCGTCGCGCAGCAGGTCGGCGATGCGCTTGGGCAGGGCGCTGGCCTGCACGTCGTCGCGCGGGGCGAAGCTGCGCGAGGTTTCGCCGGTGCGGGCGGCGCGGGCGTCGATCGTCTGGGTGGCGAACATGGTCTGAAGTCTCCCCTTGCGGGCCCGGCGGCCGCGGCGTCGAAGGAGAGAATGGCGGGCCTCGAATAATCGCGAAATGGAAATGATGGAAAGTTATCTTTTCCGATTTTTACGCAAAGATCGTCAGGTCTAGGACATTCCGGTCGTGATTTCACAGCCGGCCCGTCCCAATCCCGCCCTGGGCTGACGTCGAGTGGCGCCCATCTATCGGCGGCAAGCCACGAGGCCATCATGACGCCCCCGATGACGACGAAGCCGCCGCCCCTGACCACCAGCCGCTGGTTCAACACCAGGACGCCGCTCGACCTGCCCGCCCTCGCCGGCCGGGTGGTCGCGGTCTACGCCTTCCAGATGCTGTGCCCTGGCTGCGTGGCCAACGCCCTGCCCCAGGCCCAGCGCCTGCGCGAGGCCTTCGCCGGGTCCGACCTGGCGGTGATCGGCCTGCACACGGTGTTCGAGCATCACGCGGCCAACACGCCGGCGGCGCTGGAAGCCTTCCTGCACGAGTACCGGATCGGTTTCCCGGTCGGGATCGACGCCCCGGACCCGAACGGCGGCCCCATTCCCCAGACCATGCGGGCCTACGCCCTGCAGGGCACGCCAAGCCTGCTGCTGTTCGACCGCCAGGGCCGCTTGGTCCACAAGCTGTTCGGCCATCCGCCCGACCTGACCCTGGGCGCGGCCGTTCAGGCCCTGGTGCAGTCCGACGCAGCCATGGCGACGACCGCCGACGCCGGCGACGACTGCGCGGACGGCGTCTGCGCCGCGCCGGCGCTTTAGAGCCGCCCTACCGCGCCAGCCGCCCGTCGGTCAGCGCCGACGGCTCGAAGCGGAAGATCACCTCGGGATCCGGTTCGGGCACGCCCTTGAGGATCTTCCGGCCCGCCGCCCCTTTCGGCGCGGCCGCGTGCAGCAGCCAGCGGATGACGTTGAGGCGCGCGGCCTTCTTGTGGTCGGCCTTCACGCAGACCCAGGGCGCGGTCTCGCTGTGGGTGCGGGTCAGCATGCCGTCGCGGGCGGCGGTGTAGTCGTCCCACTTCTCCTGGGCGACGGCGTCCAGCGGGCTGGTCTTGAAGGCCTTCAGCGGATCGTCCCGCCTGGCCTTCAGCCGTTCGGCCTGGGTCTCCTTGCCGATATCCAGCCAGAACTTCGAGAACCTCATGCCGCTCTCGACCAGCATCGTCTCGAAGGCCGGCACGTCGCGCAGGAACTGCTCCTGCTGCTGAGGGGTGGAAAAGCCCATCACCTTCTCGACGCCGGCCCGGTTGTACCAGGAGCGGTTGAAAATCACCGCCTCGCCGCAGGCCGGCAGCCATTCGACATAGCGCTGGAAGTACCATTCGCTCTGCTGGCGCTCGGTGGGCTTGGGCAGGGCGACGGCCGTGGTCTGGCGGCGGTCGAGATGCTCGGTGATGCGAGCGATCGTGCCGTCCTTGCCGGCGGCGTCACGGCCCTCGAAGATCGCCAGCAGCTTCCAGCCTTCCTTGATGGCCAGCCTCTGCAGGGCGATCAGCGCGATCTGCAGGTCGCGCAGCTCCTCGTCGTAGTCGCGGTCCTTGCTCATGGCCCATCCTTGTTCCGCAGCGAGCCTACCCCCTGAAAGCGAACCTGCGCTAGAAGGAGCGCATGATCCGCCTTTTCGTGCCCCAACCGCTGTCCAAGGACGCCGGAATCGCTCCGACCCAGGAGCAGTCGCGCTATCTCGTCCAGGTCATGCGCCTCGGCGTCGGCGACGAGATCCTGGTGTTCAACGGAACCGACGGCGAGTGGCGCGCCAGCCTGGTAGACGCCGGCAAGCGCGGCTGCCTGCTGAAGGCGGAGGAACAGACCCGCGCCCAGACCACCCCGCCCGACCTCGAGCTGATCGTCGCCATGGTCAAGCGCGGCCGGGTCGAGACCATCGTCGAGAAGGCGGCCGAACTGGGCGCGCGCCGCGTGCGCCTGACGATCACCCGCCGCACCAATGTCGACTACATGAAGCTGGCGCGCCTGGACGCCATCGCCATGGAGGCCGCCGAGCAGACCGGCCGCCTCGACGTGCCGGCGATCCTCGATCCGGAGAAACTCGACAAGATCCTCGACGGCTGGGACGAGAGCCGCCGCCTGGTGTTCTGCGACGAGGGCGGCGACGCCAGGCCCGCCATCGAGGCCTTGGCCGGCACGGGCGCCCCCGCCGCCATCCTGATCGGCCCCGAAGGCGGCTTCGCCCCCGAGGAGCGGGAACGCCTGCGGTCCCTGCCCTTCGTCACCCCGATCTCGCTCGGCCCGCGCATCCTGCGCGCCGACACCGCCGCCATCAGCGCCATGACCCTGTGGCAAGCCGCGGCGGGGGACTGGAAGTAGGAGATCCTCCCCCTCTGGGGGAGGTGGCCCGAAGGGCCGGAGGGGGGCCGTTTTCAGCTTCCGCAGCTATTGGCCGATCTCCCAGTCGCTCCCCTCTCCGTCGGCTTCGCCGACACCTCTCCCACGGGGAGAGGACCTTATGCCCCTCACAGGCCGCAGGCCTTGCGCACGAACTCCGCGTCCTTGGCCCCCTGGGCTGACGGGTCTCCCCGGCCCTCGTACTCGTAGAAGGTTACGCTCGCCGAGCCGCCAGAGACCTTCTGCTCGCGCACGGCGCGGTATCCCTCGACCCTCAGCCTCACCGCCCTGTAGCGCGATGCGGCCATCATGCTTCCGTCGTCGGGCCCGTACAGCGAGACGAAGTCGCCGCCGCTTCCGGCCGGGCGCACGAATTCGTTGGCGTCGGCGAACATCGCCGTGGTGGTGCGGGCGCGCTCGTAGCCCAGCCGCGCGATCGCCTCCTTGGCGCAGACCAGCTTCTGGTCCTCGGCCTGGGCGATCTTCGACAGTTCGGCGTTGGCGCGCATCGAGCCGTGACGGTCGGCGCCGACCAGGTAGTCGATGGCCTTGTCGCGATCGCGCGGCAGCCCCTCGCCGCTCAGGTGACGCATGCCGATCCGGTACTCGGCGTCCATGTGGCCGCCGTCCGCCGCCTGCTTGAAATAGGCCAGCGCCCGGGCCTCGTCCTTTGGCACGTCGCCGCCCTGCTCGTAGGCCCGGCCCAGGAAGTAGGCGACCATCACGTTGCCGGCCTTGGCCGCCAGCTCCATCTGCCGGAAGGCTTCTTCCTTGTTCCCGGCCTTGGCGGCCTCCTGGGCGGCGGCGACGTATTGCGCGCCCGGCGCGGCCTCCTGCGCCAGCGCCGGCGCGGCGACCAGCAGCGCGCCGGCCGCCAACAGTGCTGCGAACTTCATTCGATTCCCCCGGCTTTTCGGTTTTCACCGACGTTCCCGCCGCCGATCCTTAGGCGGTTCCGCGTGGAAGAGAATGGTGATTTTTGTCGCTGCCAGGTCCGACGCCGTCCCGCTCCTCCGCCGCCTGCGGGCGTGGGGAGACCGAACGGTAACGCTATTTGTGGCGGACCCTCTTGTGGTCGGCTAAGACAGCGCCCAACTGCGCACGATCGCGCGGTCGGGGGACAGGGCCTCTCCCCTCCTGTGACGTTGGATTTTAGGGGAGACGGCGATGGCCGACACCGCCAGCCTGGATCAGCGCCCGCTGACCCTCGAAGACCTGACCGCCTATTTCGCCGCAGGCAGCAAACCCCGGTCGGCCTTCCGCGTCGGCGCCGAGCACGAGAAGTTCGGCTTCTATCTCGGCTCGCATGCGCCCGTGCCCTACTACGGCGACAAGGGCGTGCACGCCCTGCTGGTCGGCCTGCAGCGCTTCGGCTGGAAGCCGGTGATGGAGGGCGATGTGATCATCGGCCTCGAGCGCAACGGCGCCAATGTCAGCCTCGAGCCCGGCGGCCAGTTCGAGCTCTCCGGCGCCCCGCTCAAGACCATGCACGACATCTGCGAGGAGACCGGCGGCCACCTCGACGAGGTCAAGGCCGTGGCCGACGAACTGGGCCTGGGCTTCCTCGGCGTCGGCTTCTCGCCGGAGTGGAAGCGCGAGGACGTGCCGGTCATGCCCAAGGGCCGGTACGTGATCATGCGCGAGTACATGCCCAAGGTCGGTAACCTGGGCCTCGACATGATGTTGCGCACCTGCACGGTGCAGGCCAATCTCGACTTCGAGAGCGAAGCCGACATGGTCGCCAAGTTCCGCATGAGCCTGGCCCTGCAGCCGATCGCCACCGCGCTGTTCGCCAATTCTCCGTTCACGGAAGGCAAGCCCAACGGCTTCCTCTCCGCGCGGGCGAATGTCTGGACCGACACCGACCCCAACCGCACGGGCCTCCTGTCGTTCGTGTTCGAGGACGGCTTCGGCTTCGAGCGCTACGCCCAGTACATGCTGGACGTGCCGATGTACTTCGCCAAGCGCGGCGACCGCTACATCGACCTGGCCGGCCGCAGCTTCCGCGACTTCATCGACGGCAAGATCGAGGAAGTCGGCGGCGAGCGCGCCACGATCAAGGACTGGGCCGACCACGCCACCACGGCGTTCCCCGAGGTGCGCCTGAAGACCTACCTGGAAATGCGCGGCGCGGACGCGGGCCCGTGGAGTCGCCTGTGCGCCCTGCCGGCCCTGTGGACCGGCGTGTTCTACGACGACGCGGCCCTGGCGGCGGCCTGGGACCTGGCCAAGGACTGGACGGTCGAGGACCGCGAGGGCCTGCGCCGCGACGTGCCGCGCCTGGGCCTGAAGGCGCGGGTCGCCGGCCGCAGCGTGCAGGACGTGGCCAGGGACTTCGTCGCCATCGCCAAGTCGGGCCTGAAGAACCGCGCCCAGCTGAACGGCGGCTTCCTCGACGAGACGATCTATCTGGGCGAACTGGAAGAGATCGCCGACAGCGGGATCACGCCCGCCGAACGCCTGCTGGAGAAGTTCCACGGGCAATGGCAGGGCGACATCGGCAAGCTGTTCGACGAAGGCGCTTACTAAGGTCGGGAAGACCCCCTCAGTCGCTCTGCGACAGCTCCCCCAGAGGGGGGAGCATCTGTCTTGCTAAATCCTCCCCCTCTGGGGGAGGTGGCCCGGAGGGCCGGAGGGGGTCTACCGCAGCATCCCCAGCACGATCCCCGCCTGGCCGCCGATGTAGAGGAACCACACGGCCCAGGCCGTGAGCCTGGCCGAGCCGAACAGTTTCGCGCCCTTGAACAGGTCGAAGGCCAGGATCGCGTCCGAGGCCATGAACGCCACGGCACCGGCCGTCGCCAGCCAGCGGACGGCGGGCAAGGCGGCGGCCGAGACCACCATGGCCAGGATCGCCGCCACATAGGCCAGCACCGCCGGCCGCAGCGGTCCGAGCGAGCCCCACAGCCGCCGCAGCATCACCGCCCCGACCAGGGCCGCGACCGGCGCCAGCACGAAGAAGGTCTGGCCGGGCGCCGCGCGCTCGCGCCAGAAGACGATCACGTAGACCACGTGCCCGGCCAGGAACGCCGCCAGGCCAAACGGCAGCCAGCGCTTGGGATCGCCGGCCAGGAAGGCGTCGCCCAGGGCGCACAGGGTCAGGGCCACGGCCAGCAGGCCAGAGCCGCCCTCCAGATAGGCCAGCACCGCCAGGGCGCCGGTGGCGGCGGTCTTGACCAGCGTGCGGATGAACGACGGCGGGCGCTCCACCAGCACCAGGCCATAGGCCAGGGCGCAAGCGCCGCAGATCGCCCACAGGATCGCGTCAGTCATCCTTGGAAAGCTTGGAGAGGAAGGCCTGGGCGGCGTCCTTGTGACGGGGCTTGAGGTTCTTGCCGACGATGGCCAGCAGGGCGGCGATCACGGCGGCGTCGTCGGTGAAGCCGATGGCCGGCAGCACGTCGGGAATGGCGTCGGTGGGCAGCACGAAATAGGCCAGGGCCGCGAACATCATGCCCTTGGCCGCCGTCGGCGTCTCGGGATCACGCGCGCACCACCACAGCGACAGGGCGTCGGCGGCGAACGGGATCTTCGAGGCCACGCGGCGCATCTTCGGCCAGAAGCCGCGCGCCACCTTCTGCTCGTTGACCCGGACCGCGGCCGGCACCAGCGCCTTCCTCGGATCCAGCACGTCGTCGGGCGTCACGCCGCCGTTGACGTCGGGGGATGGTTTGGCGTCGGCGCTCATCGGGTTAAACCGCTCCTCAACAGAGACCAATTAAACGCAACCCCAGGGGAAACGTCCATGAAACTCGACAACACCGTCGCCGCCGTCGTCACCGGCGGCGCCTCGGGCCTCGGCGAGGCCACCGCCCGCGCCCTGGCCGCCCAGGGCGTCAAGGTCGCCATCTTCGACATGAACGAGGCCCGCGGCGAAGAGGTCGCCAAGGAGATCGGGGGCGTCTACTGCAAGGTCAACGTCACCAGCGACGCCGACGTCGACGCCGGCTTCGAAAAGGCCCGCGCCGCCCACGGCCAGGAGCGCATCCTGGTCAACTGCGCCGGGGTCGGCAACGCCGCCAAGACCGCCAGCCGCGACAAGGCCACCGGCGAGACCAAGCACTTCCCGCTCGATATCTTCGACCGCGTGATCCAGATCAATCTGGTGGGCACCTTCCGCTGCATCGCCAAGTCGGCCAAGGGCATGCTCGACCTGGAACCGCTGCAGGACGGCGAGCGCGGCGCGATCGTCAACACCGCCAGCGTCGCCGGCGAGGACGGCCAGATCGGCCAGGCCGCCTATTCGGCCTCCAAGGGCGGCGTCATCGGCATGACCTTGCCGATCGCCCGCGACCTGATGAACGACGGCATCCGCGTCAACACCATCCTGCCGGGCATCTTCAACACCCCGCTGATGAACGCCGCGCCCGGCAACGTGAAGGACGCCCTGGCCGCCTCGGTGCCGTTCCCCAAGCGCCTGGGCAACCCGGCCGAGTACGCCCAGCTGGCCCTGACCATGATCACCTGCGGCTACTTCAACGGCGAGGACGTCCGCCTTGACGGCGGCATCCGCATGGCCCCGCGGTAAGCCGGCAAAGAAAAACGCCGCGACGGCTGCAAGGCTGTCGCGGCGTTTGGTGTCTCAAATCCTCCCCCTCTGGGGGAGGTGGCCCAGAGGGCCGGAGGGGGCCGGCGCGAAGGCCAGACCCCCTCAATCGCTCCGCGACAGCTCCCAGAGGGGGAGCATCTACGCCAGCGACTTACTTCTTCACCCAGCCGCCGCCGAGCGGCTTCCAGTACTGGCCGGCGGCCAGACGCGAATAGAGCTGCTTGGCGGTGGCCTGGCCGGCCGCGTCGGCGGTGACGCCGGTCTTGGCGGCGGTGTCCTTGTAGACGGCCGCGCGGCCGGTGTTGATCTCGGCCACGGCGGCGCGCAGGTCGGCGTCGCCGCCCGACACGATGCCGAGGAAGCCGTCGGCCTGCTCGCCGACCGTGCCGGCGGCCTTGGCGCTGTCAACGGCGGCCTTGGCGGCGGCCGATTGGGCGAACACGGGGGCGGCGACCGCGCCCATGGCGGCGGCGATGGCCAAAACCGTCATCGTCTTGCGGATCATGGCGGTCTCCTTGCTTAGAACAGGTTCGGGTTTTGCTGGATCAGCGTCTGGACTTCCTTGTCCAGCCGCACCCGCACGTCGGCGTCCAGCTTGGCGTAGATGTTGATCGGATCGACCTTGACGCGGACGGTGGGGGTGCAGGCCGCCAGGCCTCCCGCCGCCAGCAGGGTCGCGATCAGGGCGCGCTTGAGCATGCGTTGGTCTCCAGTTCGATCGTCAGGTTCGTCGTTCACGGCTGAACCGGTGCTGAACGGCGGGTCTCTTCGGTTTCTTCGGCGAAACGACGGCCCCAGGCGGCCAGAAGCTCGTCGAAATTGAGCGAGGTGTCGAGCGTCAGGTCCACCGGCGTCTTGGCCGGCAGCGGGATCCGGCGCTGGAAGGCCTTGCCGCGGATCAGCTCGAGGATGCCCACGCGGGCCTTCTCGGCGACCTTCGGGTCGTGCTCGCCCTTGATGTGGAACAGCACCCCCAGGCGCCCGTTCGGCGTGGAGTTGACCCCGGCCTCCAGGGTGTCGAAGGCCAGGTTCTCCATGGCCTGGTAGGCGAAGTCCTGGATGGCGTTGACCGGCGCGTCGGCGGCCGGCTGGTTGTTGGGGTTGCCCGGGCTGTCGCTCTCGCCCTGATTGGCCTCCACGCCCGTCAGCGCCTCGCGGGCGATCGAGATTCGGCCAGGCTTGATGGCCGACAGCTTGCCGTCCAGCAGCTTGAAACCCTTGTCGCTGAACTGGAACGGCAGGCGGCCCGAGACCACCGCGTCCAGCTTGACCTTCTCGGCCAGGGTCGAGCCGGCGGTCAGCTCGCCCAGATCCAGGCCGTCGATGACGATGACGCCGCTGATCGGGCCGCCGTTCAGCGGCACGTCCACCGGCTCGATCGAGATCTTGCCCTTGGCCGCCGTCAGGCCGGCCTCGCTGACCTTCAGCGAGGTGGCGCCCAGGGTGAACACCGCGCCTACCGCCTCAAGCGGCACGATGGAGTCGATGCGGGTGATCTTCAGGCTCTGGTCCGGCGCGCTGGTCAGCGGCGCCAGGCTGTCGAACTTCACGTCGCCGGCCAGGGTGGCCACGAAGCCCAGCGGGCTGGCGCGGAAGTCCAGCCCTTGCGTGGCGACCTCGCCGCTGCTGGTCACGCCCTTGTCGGTCCAGTCGAAGCGGCCCCTGAAGCTGGCCTTGCCCTCGGCCTCGCTGGCGAAGGCGGCCATCGGGCTGACGGCCACCGGCTGCAGGCCCGCCTCCTTGGTGAAGACGATGTTCGAGGCGTCGATGATCGCCGAGCCGCGTCCGCTCTCCACCCCATGGCGGATATCGATGCGTCCCAGGGCAAAGCCGCTGGCCGTGCCCACGTCGACGCCGCCGGTCCAGACGCCCGAGGCCAGCTGCAACCGGCCTGTCGCCTTCACCGGCTCGAAGCGCTTGGCCGAGGCCGCGTCGACGAGCCGGCCCTCGGTCAGCCGCACCTCGGCGCGGTCGAAGCCCTGGCCGCCGCCGACGAAGGTCCCGGCCACGCCCTCGGCCTTGGCTTCGGCCGCCGTGATCGCGCCGCGGCCGTTGGCGAAGCGGGCCTGGGCCTCCCAGCGGCCATTGGCCACCCGCACCAGCGGCGCCGACACGGGACAGACGTCCAGCGCGATGTCCTGGATCGGACGCTCGCCGGCCTCGCCCGCTTCGACGGCCGCCACCTTGACCGGCGTGCAGCCGGCCAGACGGAAGTCGAAGACGCCGCCAGAGGCGCGGGCCTGGCCCTTGATCGTGGCGCTGATCCCTTCGGCCGGCGGCACGTCCAGCTTGCCGACCAGGGTGACGGGCGAGGAGAAGCCGCGCGCGTCGGCCCGCCAGTCGCCGGCCGTCAGGGTCAGGTCGGGCAGGCCGCCGCCGTTCAGCGCCAGGGTCGCCGCGCCGCGCGAGACGCCGCCCACACTCTCCAGCAGACGACCGCCGCCCGGCGTCAGGGTCGCCTTGGCGCCGCTGGCCGCCGCCAGGGTCACCGGCTTGCCGGCGAAGGCGGCCACGCGGCCCTCGCCGATCTCCAGCCGCAGGTCGTCGGCGTCGAGCGAGAAGTCGGCCAGGGCCTTGCGGGCCGCCGCCGCGTATTCCGGGCTGGGCAGGCCGGCGGTCAGGCGTTCGGCGTCGGGGGCGGCCACCGCCCCGTCGGCCCCGGCCCGGCCGGCCAGGCTCAGACTGAGGGTCTCGCCCGCCTGGAAGCGGCCCTTGGCGTCCAGCACCAGGGCCGACAGCCCCAGGCCGTCGCGCGCCGCGCGGCCGACGCCGGCGGCTACCTGGATCGGGCCCGACACGCTCATCGGCCGGCCCTTGGGGGCGCTGAACACGAAGGTCTTGGACTTGATGTCGATCGCCGAGCGGGTCAGGGCCGCGCCGCCAGCCACCGCCCGTTCGGCCGTTCCGCGCAGCCTCGCCGGCCCCAGCACCCGCGCGCCGGCCTTGTCGAAGTCCACCCGCAGGGCGTCGCTGTCGAGCTCGGCGGTGAAGCTGCGCGCCTCCAGCCCCGGCGCCACCAGCCGCCCGGCCCGGGCCTGGCCCGACAGCCGCGCGGCCGCGCCGCCTTGCGTGAAGTTGCCGGCCACCAGGCCCGCCAGGGTCAGGCGGGTCTCGACGTCGTCGAGGCTGGTCTCGCCGGCCCTCAGGCCTTGCGCCTTGATCGACAGCTTGACGTCGGCCGGTCCGGTCGCCGCCAGGCGCTTGAGGTCGGGATAGGCCACGTCGGCCTCGACCCGGGCGTCGGCGCCCTCCAGGTCGACCTGCTCGGCGTCCAGGGCGTCGATCTGCGCGCGGGCGTCGACCGACAGCCGGTCGCCGCGCTTGCGGGCCTTCAGCACCGCCCCCCGCAACTCGACCTGCAGGTCCTCGGTGGCGTAGCGCATGGCCGCGATCGCCGCGTCCAGCCGCAGGAGCTGGCCGTCGTCCAGGCTGGCGTCGCCGGTCAGGCGGGCCACGCCGCCGGGGGTCTGCAGGGTGACGCGAGCGTCCTCGACCAGCACCGCCGGCCCGCCCGCCTTCTCTTCGCCGGGCGACTTCAGCGCCTCGTCGATCAGCGGCTGCAGCTTGCCGAAGGTCAGCTTTTGCCCGTCGTAGCGGGCCTGCAGGCGCGGGCTGGTGATGCGCACGGCGCGGGTGTCGATGGCGAACGGCCCGCCCGACCACGGGGCCTGCAGGTCGTAGGCCACCTCGATGCGCTTGGCCGAAAAGTAGGGATCGTTCTTGGGACCCAGCCGGATCGAGCCGGAAAAGCCCGAAGCGTCCAGGCTCTCGACCGAGATCAGGCCCTCGATGCCGCGCTCGGCCAGCCATGCTTCGGCCAGGGCCTGACTGATCTCGCGCCGGCCGGCATAGGCCGACATGCCCAGGGCGATGAACGCCATCATGGCGAAGGACGCCGCCTCCAGCCCGGCGTCGGCCAGCGCGGCCTTGCTCAGGCGCGGGCCCCGCTTGGGCTTGGCGGGTTTCTTGACGGAATCGGGGTCGGCGTGAGGCTCGGCCATTGGCCGCACCATGCCGCAAGCCGTGGCGTTTGTGAGGCCTGTGTTGGAGAAAAGTCTACAAACCGACGGTCTTGAAACACGGCGAGGCGGTGATCCGCCTCTCTTTCATCCCGTCATTCCCGCCCCTGTGGCGGGAACCCCTGGTTCCGTTCGCACGTGAAGCGCCAGCGGCGTGCTCGGCACGCCGCCCCTACTGCCTTTGCGGCTGACAGAGAGGTTCCCGCCACAAGGGCGGGAATGACGGGAGTTGGGGAGAAGGTGGCAGACGCCCCTCAGACCGCCCTGAACCCCAGCACCTGCTGCATGTCGTAGATGCCCGGCGGCTTGCCTTGCGCCCACACGGCGGCGGCCACGGCGCCGCGCGCGAACAGGCCACGGTCGATGGCCGAGTGGGCGATGGTCAGGCTTTCGCTCTCGCCGGCGAAGATCACGCTGTGCTCGCCGATGATGCCGCCGCCGCGCACCACCGAGAAACCGATCGAGCCCTCCTGGCGCGGACCGGTGACGCCGTCGCGGGCGCGGTCCTCGACTTCGGAGAGAACCACGCCGCGGCCCTCGGCGGCGGCCTGGCCCAGCATCAGGGCGGTGCCCGACGGGGCGTCGATCTTGCGCTTGTGGTGGGCCTCGAAGACCTCGATGTCCCAGTCGCTGGCCGGCAGGGCGGCGGCGGCCTGGCGCACCAGGCCCATCAGCATGTTGACGCCCAGCGAGAAGTTGCCCGAGCGCACGATGGTGATCTTTTCGGCCGCCTTGGCCAGGCGCGCGTCCTGCTCGGGGGTGAAGCCGGTCGAGCCGATGATCAGCGCGATCCCGCCGCCGGCCTGGGCCAGGGTCTCGGCCAAGGTTGTCGAGGCCTCGGGGATGGTGAAGTCGATGATCGCCTGCGCATCCGCCAGAGCGCTCTCCAGCGCCACCAGGCCCTCGCCCTCCGCCCCCGGGCGGTCGAAGCGGGCTGCGGCCAGCGCGTCGGCGCGGCCTTCGAGGGTGGCGCAGACGGCCTTGCCCATGCGGCCCAGGGCTCCGGCGACGGCGATCCGAACGGGGGACGAGGACATGGACTTTTCTCCGACAGGCAGGCCCGCGCCTCGTCGCTCATCCGCCCCTCGCGGTCAACGCCACACTTCCGTAACGGGAGCGGCGCGGAATCCGCAAGCCTTTGCCCAACAAGCGTTTGTACCGGTACCATTTGATATTGTCCGGTTGTAGCGCCCCCGCCCCGTCGCTAGGCTGATCCTCGCATAAGGACGCGTCGCATCGTTCGGCGGGTCCATTTCAACTGGCTACGCAGGACAGGAAACGCCGCCATGAGCGACGCGGAACGCAAGACCTTCACCGACGCGGAGGCCCTGGCCTTCCACCGCTATCCCCAGCCGGGCAAGCTGGCGGTGACCCCCACCAAGCCGATGGCGACCCAGCGCGACCTCTCCCTCGCCTATTCGCCCGGCGTGGCCGTGCCGGTGCACGCCATCGCCGCCGATCCCGACGCCGCCTACGACTACACCTCCAAGGGCAACCTGGTGGCGGTGATCTCGAACGGCACGGCGATCCTGGGCCTGGGCGACCTGGGGGCGCTGGCCTCCAAGCCGGTGATGGAAGGCAAGAGCGTCCTCTTCAAGCGCTTCGCCGACGTCGACAGCATCGACATCGAGGTCACGACCAAGGACGCCGACGAGATCATCACCGTCGTCAAGAACATCGGCGTCACCTTCGGCGGCATCAACCTGGAAGACATCAAGAGCCCCGAGTGCTTCCGCATCGAGACCGAGCTGCAGGAGCTGCTCGACATCCCGGTGTTCCACGACGACCAGCACGGCACCGCCATCATCTGCGCCGCCGGCCTGATCAACGCCTGCCACATCACCGGCAAGAAGCTGGCCGACATCAAGGTGGTGCTGAACGGTCCCGGCGCGGCCGGCATCGCCTCGATGGACCTGATCAAGGCCATGGGCGTGCGCCCCGAAAACGTCATCGCCTGCGACAGCAAGGGCGTGCTCTATCGCGGCCGCACCGACGGCATGAACCAGTGGAAGAGCGCCCACGCCGTCGATACCGACAAGCGCACGCTCGCCGAGGCCGTGGCCGGCGCCGACGTGCTGCTGGGCCTGTCCGCGAAAGGCGCGTTCACGCCCGAGATGATCGCCAGCATGGCGCCCAATCCGGTGATCTTCGCCATGGCCAATCCCGACCCGGAGATCACTCCGGAAGAGGTGCACCGGGTGCGCCCCGACGCCATCATGGGCACCGGCCGCAGCGACTATCCCAACCAGGTCAACAATGTCCTGGGCTTTCCCTACATCTTCCGCGGCGCGCTCGACGTGCGGGCCCGCCGCGTCAATCACGAGATGAAGATCGCCTGCGCCCAGGCCCTGGCCAACCTGGCCCGCGAGGACGTGCCGGATGAAGTGGCCGCCGCCTATCACGGCCGCCAGCTGAAGTTCGGCCCCGACTACATCATCCCCTCGGCCTTCGATCCGCGCCTGATCTGGTACGTGCCGCCGTTCGTGGCCCAGGCGGCCATGGACACGGGCGTGGCCCGCCGGCCGATCGCCGACATGGACCTCTACCGCCAGAGCCTGGCCCAGCGCCTCGACCCCACCGCCGGCTTCCTGCAGAAGATCGCCGGCTCGGTCATGGCCAAGCCCAAGCGCATCGTCTTCGCCGAGGGCGAGGAGCCCAGCGTCATCCGCGCCGCCTACGCCTTCCAGACCGGCGGCTACGGCAAGGCCATCCTCTGCGGCCGCGAGAACCTGGTGCACGAGAACATGAAGCTCGTGGGCCTGGATCCGGAGACCTCGGGGCTGGAGATCCACAACGCGCGTCTTTCGGATCGTAATCCTGATTACGTCGACGCCCTGTACGCGCGCCTGCAACGCCAGGGCTTCCTCAAGCGCGACGTCCAGCGCCTGATCAACCAGGACCGCAACAGCTTCGCCGCCTCGATGGTCAGCATGGGCGAGGCCGACGGCATGGTCACCGGCGTCACCCGCAGCTTCGACCAGGCGCTGGACGAGGTGCTGCGCGTCGTCGACCCCGCGCCCGGCGGCCGGATCATGGGCATGTCGGTCGTGCTGGCCAAGGGCCGCACCATCTTCGTGGCCGACACCAACGTCACCGAGCTGCCCGACGCCGACGAGCTGGTCGAGATCGCCTGCGAGGCCGCCAGCGCCGTCACGCGCCTGGGCTTCAAGCCGCGCGTGGCCTTCATGAGCTACTCCACCTTCGGCAACCCGATGGGCGAGCGCTCCGACAAGGTGCGCCAGGCCGTGGCCACGCTGGACGAGATGGGCGTCGAGTTCGAATACGAGGGCGAAATGCCCCCCGAACTGGCCCTCGACCCCGAAAAGCGCCTCGCCTACCCGTTCATGCGCCTGACCGACAGCGCCAACATCCTGATCATGCCGGCCATCCACGCCGCCTCGATCTCGACCAAGCTGGTCCAGTCGCTTGGCGGCGCCACGGTGATCGGCCCGGTGCTGCTGGGGCTCTCCAAGTCGGTGCAGATCTGTCCGCTGGGGGCTTCGGTGTCGAAGATCCTCAACATGGCGATGATGGCGGCCTACGACCAGCCGGTGGAGGCGGGGGAGTAGGGGCATAGGTCCGCCGCTCGTCATCCCGGCCGAAGGGCTGCGCAGCCGGCCGTAGAGCCGGGACCCAGGGGCCACTTGCAGTGCGCCGGCCCCTGGGTCCCGGGTAAGCGCTTCGTGCTTTCCGGGACGACGAGAGATAAGTGACTGAATTCATTGAAGCCGGCATGCCACTCGATTGAGTAGGCGCCCTAGACGGCCCGACGTTCCACGCCCCCCACCACCGCCCTGGCCGCCGCCACCGTCAGCGCATCCTCCACCAGGCCCGTCGGCGTCTGGCCGAACCGCTTCAGGGCCGCCATGCGGAGGTCGAAGGTGACATAGGCGGCGACGATGGCGGCGGTGGCGCCGAGGACGCCGCCGGCGAGGGCGCGGTTGCGGGGCGCCAGGGCCGCGCCGGCTATGCCGGCGGTGATCACGCGGGCCAGCAGGCCGGCCGGGACGATGCGGTCGGGAGCCGAGTGGAGCTTGTCGCCCCACAGTTCGCCGGCGGCCAGGGCCTTGGTCCCGGCGCTGACCAGCGGGTGGCCCAGCCACGACGGCGCGCCGTTGTCGGCTGGCAGGGCGCCCTTGGCGGCCGCGTCGCTGACGGCGGCGAACGGGGTCAGGGCGCGGGCGCCGGCCGCGAGGCCGATAAGGAACGAGGCGAGCATGGCGGGTCTCCGGGGCTTGAAGGGCTCACGGGAGCAACACGCCGGGCCGGGATTTCGATCCGAGGCGGCGCCCCCTGGACCCCCCCATTCTTGGGGGAGCCAGCCGCCGGCGCCAAAGACCCCCTCGGTCGCTCCGCGACAGCTCCCCAGAGGGGAGCATCTGGATGGACGCGCGAGAATTCTCGCTTTCACCTCCAGCGCGAACGGGGCCATGATATCGCTCCCGTCGCCGCCGCCGCTCGGAGACCGCCCGGACCGATGATCGATACGGTCTCGCCCAGCCTGACCACCGCGCTCAAGCACGCGCCGATGGGCATCGCCATCTTCGACCGGTCGATGCGCTACCTGGCCCATTCGACCCAGTACCTGACCGACCAGGGCCTGGCGCCCGACCTGCCGCTGCTGGGCCGCGTGCACTACGAGGTGTTCCCCGAGATCCCGCAGTACTGGCGCGACCTGCACGCGCGGGTGCTGACCGAAGGGGTCGAGCTGCGCGAGGACGGCGGCGACCGCTATGTCGACCGCCACGGCCGGGTCGAGTGGATCCGCTGGTCGATGGCCCCCTGGCGCACCGACGAGGGCGCGGTCGGGGGCCTGGTGCTCTATACCGAGGTGGTCACCGCCGCCGTCGAGGCCCGGTTGCGGCTGGAGGCGGCCGAGGCCCGCTACAAGGCGGTGTTCGAGCAGGCGGCCATGGGCGTGGCGCGGATCTCGCCGCGCGGGGTGTTCCTCGAGGTCAACGAGCGGTTCTGCGCCATCACCCGCCGCACGCGGGAAAATCTGGTGGCCGGCAACGCCGCCGACCTGATCGCGCCGCGCGACCTGCCGGGCGCCCAGGCCCACGTGCGCGCCCTGCTGGCCGGCCGGCTCGACACCTACGCCGCCGAGCGGCGGCTGATCGCCGGCGACGGCGAACTGCTGTGGATCCGCCTGACCGTCTCCAAGGTGCAGCCGCGCGGCGGCCTGGCCTATCTGGTCGCCATCATCGCCGACATCACCGCCCGCAAGGCGGTCGAGGCCGAGCAGGAGCGCCACCAGGGCCAGCTGCGCCTGCTGATCAACGAGCTGAACCACCGGGTGAAGAACACCCTGGCCACCGTCCAGTCGATGGCCGCCCAGACCCTGCGCAACGAGCCCGACCCGGTCACCGCCTTCGAGAAGTTCGAGCTGCGGCTGCTGGGCCTGTCGCTGGCCCACGACGTGCTGACCCGCGAGAGCTGGCACGGGGCCGACCTGTGCGAGGTGGCGCAGCGCGCGCTGGCCCCGTTCACCGCCGCGGCGGGCCGGGTGTCGGTGACCGGGCCGCCCTGCTTCCTGCCGCCGGGCGGGGCGCTGACCATGTCGCTGGTGTTCCACGAGCTGGCCACCAACGCCCTGAAGTACGGCGCGCTGTCGAACCTGGAGGGCTCGGTGGCGGTGGCGTGGCGCTTCGATCCGGCCACCCGCGCCCTGTCGCTGACCTGGACCGAGACCGGCGGCCCCGCGATCGCCGCGCCCCCGGCCCGGCGCGGCTTCGGCTCGCGGCTGATCGAGCGCAGCCTGCGCGGCGAGCTGCGCGGTCAGGCGCGGATGGACTGGCGGCCCGAGGGCCTGGTCTGCCGGCTGGAGGCCGTCGCGCCCCTGCCCAACCCGCCCTCGCCCGAACTCGGCGTCGTCGCCAGCCTGGACGAACGCAGGTAGGAGCCTCTCGGGCCGAGTTTTGGAGTCTCTAAGAATGCAGCTGTCCGACCAAATCGTCCTCGTCACCGGCGCCGGCCGGGGCCTGGGAGCCGAGATCGCCCGCGCCTTTTCGCGCCACGGCGCACGCGTCGTCGTCAACTACCGCGCCAGCAAGGACGCCGCCGAAGCGCTCGCCGCCGAGCTGGGCGGTCCCGAACGCGCCATCGCCGTCCAGGCCGACGTCGCCGACCGCGCCGCCGTCGAGGCCATGTTCGCCGCCGCCAAGGCCGCCTTCGGCGCTCACGTGACCACCGTGGTCAACAACGCGCTGGACTACAGCTTCAACGGCGACGCCCGCGCGCACCTGGCCAACATCGCCTGGGAGGACTTCGAGAAGCAGACCACCACCGTGCTGAAGGGCGCGCTGAACGTCATCCAGGTCGCCGCGCCCGACATGGCCGACGCCGGCTTCGGCCGCGTCATCAACGTGGGCACCAACCTCTTCCAGAACCCGGTCGTGCCCTATCACGACTACACCGCCGTGAAGGCCGCGCTGCTGTCGCTGACCCGCACGGCCTGCGGCGACCTGGGCCCGGCCGGCGTCACCGTCAACATGGTCTCCGGCGGCCTGCTGCGCGTCACCGGCGCCAGCGCCGCCACGCCCGAGCCGGTCTTCGACCTGATCGCCGGCATGACCCCGCTGCGCTCGGTCACCACCCCGGCCGAGTTCGCCGACGCGGTGCTGTTCTTCGCCAGCCCCTGGGCGCGGGCGGTGACCGGCCAGAACCTGGTGGTCGACGGCGGCCTGGTGCGAGACTGATCTCTCCCCCCTTCCCCCTTGATGGGGGAAGGGTCGGGGATGGGGGTGACGCGGCGCCGGCCGGCGCTTCGGCGTCAAACGCCGCATTCACCCCCACCCCTGCCCCTCCCCCATCAAGGGGGAGGGAAATAGGGCCTGCGACGCCCTGCCCTCTTGAGCGACTCGCCCCGTAGGCGGACGGTTTTCGGTGACGCTTAAAACCGTTGTCGAAAGGTCGCTCTCGATGACTTCCCGCGCGTTCGAGCTGCAGATGCTGGGCTACGGCCTGACCACGGCCAACATCTGCTACCACCTGCCCGACCACCCCCACCTGCTGCAGCTCTATGTCTGGCAGGAGTACGACCTGGCCCCCAGGTTCCCGACCCTGAAGGGCTTCCTCGACTTCTGGAGCCGCGAGCTGGACGGCGTGCTGCACTCGGTGCAGGTGGCCCACGACCGGCTGATCGGTCCGGCGGAGTGGAAGGCGGTCAACGGGGTCTTCACCCTGCAGTGACCCTGGGCAGCCAACCTGGACGGTGAACGGGGGCGGTAAGGCCCGGCGGGGGTTGCGCTGGCGACTTACGCACCGTAACTCCCCCAGATGACCACCAAGGCCAAGATCTGCGGGCTCTCGACGCCGGAGACGGTGAAGACCGCCTTCGACGGCGGCGCGGCCTATCTGGGCTTCGTCTTCTTCGCCCGGAGCCCCCGCAACGTCGAGCCCGAGACCGCCCAGCGTCTCGTGGAGCCGGTGCGCGGCCGCGGCGTCGCGACCGTGGCCGTCACCGTCGATCCCGACGACGCCCTGGTCGACCGGCTGATGGCCACAATGCGCCCCGACCTGATCCAGGTGCACGGCAAGGAGACCCCGACCCGCGTTCGCGAGATCGCCCAGCGCAGCGGCGTCGGCGTGATCAAGGCCTTCTCGGTCTCCACCGCCGCCGACGTCGACCAGGCCCTGGCGTACGAGACCGTCGCCGAGCAGTTTCTTTTCGACGCCCGGCCGGTGGAAGGCCAGGGGGGGACTTCTTCCCTGCCCGGCGGCACCGGCGCAAGGTTCGACTGGAGCCTGCTGGAGGGGCGGCGATTTTCTCGCCCGCATTTCCTCGCAGGCGGCCTGGATCCCTGGAACGTGGGCGCCGCCGTCGCCGCCTCGGGGGCCCCGCTGGTGGACGTTTCCTCTGGCGTGGAACGCGGTCCGGGCCTAAAGGACCCGGCTCTGATCACGGCGTTTCTGGACGCCGTCAAACGCGCCTGACCTAACTGGAAACGCCCGTGAACGCTCCTGTCCAAGCTTCTGACCGGCCCAATGACTGGTCCGCCTATCCCGACGCCAAGGGGCGCTTCGGCGAGTTCGGCGGCCTGTACGTGGCCGAAACCCTGATGCCGCTCGTGCTCGAGCTGGACAAGGCCTACCAGGAAGCCAAGAACGACCCGGCCTTCCAGGCCGAGCTGCGCGGCTACCTGACCCACTATGTCGGCCGTCCCAGCCCGCTCTATTTCGCCGAGCGCCTGACCCGCCATTTCGGCGGCGCCAAGATCTACTTCAAGCGCGAGGAGCTGAACCACACCGGCGCGCACAAGATCAACAACTGCATGGGCCAGATCCTGCTGGCCCAGCGCATGGGCAAGACCCGGATCATCGCCGAGACGGGCGCCGGCCAGCACGGCGTGGCGAGCGCGACCGTCTCGGCGCGCTTCGGCCTGCCCTGCATCGTCTACATGGGCGCCGTCGACGTCGCCCGGCAGAAGCCCAACGTCTTCCGCATGAACCTGCTGGGCGCCGAAGTGCGCCCGGTGACCTCGGGGGCCGCGACCCTCAAGGACGCCATGAACGAGGCCATGCGCGACTGGGTCACCAACGTCGAAGACACCTACTACCTGATCGGCACCGCCGCCGGCCCGCACCCCTATCCGGCCATGGTCCGCGACTTCCAGGCCGTGATCGGCTATGAGAGCCGCGAGCAGATCCAGGAACTGGAAGGGCGTTTGCCCGACGCCGTGGTCGCCTGCGTGGGCGGCGGCAGCAACGCCATCGGCATGTTCCACCCGTTCCTCGGCGACGAGGGCGTGAAGATCTACGGCGTCGAAGCCTCGGGCCACGGCCTCGACACCGACAAGCACGCCGCCTCGCTGACCGGCGGGCGTCCGGGCGTGCTGCACGGCAACCGCACCTACCTGCTGCAGGACGACGACGGCCAGATCCTCGACGCCCACTCGATCAGCGCCGGCCTCGACTATCCGGGCATCGGTCCGGAGCACTCGTTCCTGCACGACATCGGCCGGGCCCAGTACCTGACCTGCACCGACGACGAGGCCCTGAAGGCCTTCCAGCTGTGCGCCGAGCTCGAGGGCATCATCCCCGCCCTGGAAAGCGCCCACGCCATCGCCAAGCTGCCGCAGCTGGCCAAGGAGATCGGCGAAGGCGGCGTGATCGTCATGTGCCTGTCGGGCCGTGGCGACAAGGACATCTTCACCGTGGCCGACGCCCTGGGCCGCTCGATCTAACCGATGGAAGAGACCACCCGGAACTGGCTCGTCTGCATCCTGTTCGCCGTGCTCCTCGTGGGCGGCGGGCTGGGCTTCGCGATGCACGAGGGCTGGATCACGGTCGACTTCCCAACCGCAACGGCGACACCTGGCCATGACTAAAGACCGCATCGACCGCCGCTTCGCGGACCTGAAGGCGCAGAACCGCGCCGGCTTCGTCGCCTACGTGATGGCCGGCGATCCGGACGCGGCCACCGCGCTGGAGATCCTGCAAGGCCTGCCGGCCGCCGGCGCCGACCTGATCGAGCTGGGCTTCCCGTTCTCGGACCCGATGGCCGAGGGCCCGACCATCCAGCGCGCCAGCCAGCGCGCCCTGGCCGGCAAGATGACCCTGAAGGGCACGCTGGGCCTCGCCCGCGCCTTCCGCGAAGGCGACCAGGACACGCCGCTGATCCTGATGGGCTACCTGAACCCGCTGGTGAATGCGGGCTTCGAAGCCTTCGCCAAGGACGCCGCCGAGGCCGGCGTCGACGGCCTGATCGTCGTCGACTGCCCGCCCGAGGAAGCCGATCCGCTGAGCGACGCCCTTGAGGCCGAGGGGATCTCGCTGATTCGCCTGGCCTCGCCGACCACCGACGAAAAGCGCCTGCCGGCCGTCGTGCGCCGCACTTCGGGCTTCGTCTACTACGTGTCGGTGGCCGGCGTGACCGGCGTCAAGGAAGCCGACGCGGATGCCGTCGCTCCCGCCGTCGAGCGCCTGCGCGCGGCCGCGCAACTGCCTGTGGCGGTTGGCTTTGGCATCCGCACGCCCGAGCGCGCCGCCGAGGTGGCCCGCGTCGCCGACGCCGCCGTGGTCGGCTCGGCGCTGGTGGATGAGATTGAATCAGCTGCGAAGCTGAACGAAAACGTGACCCAAAAGGTTCTTTCCAAGGCGTCGGAGCTGGCTAAGGCTGTGCGATCCGCGCGACAAGAGACGGTGTGAGGCTGTAAGGCTATGGCGATGGCTGAACCCCAAGGCCCCAAGAAGGGCGACAAGACCAAGAGCTCGACCGACCGCCGAGGCGGCTGGCTGTCGCGCATCGCCCCCGGCGTGCGTGGCGCCTTCGCCAAGCGCGAAACGCCCGAGAACCTCTGGGTCAAGTGCCCCGACACGGGCGAGATGATCTACCGCTCCGACCTGGAGGCGGCCCTGTGGGTCACCCCGGCCGGACGCCACATGCGCATCGGTCCCGAGGCGCGCTTCAAGTTCACCTTCGACGACGGCCAGTACGAGGCTCTGCCGACTCCGCCGGTGGTCGAGGACCCGCTGAAGTTCTCGGACGGCAAGCCCTACAAGGACCGCCTGGCCGCCGCTCGCAAGAGCACCGGCGAGCAGGACGCCATGGCGATCGGCTACGGCAAGGTCGGCGGCGTCGACGCCGTGGTGCTCGTGCAGGACTTCGCCTTCATGGGCGGCTCGCTCGGCATGGCCGCCGGTGAAGGCTTCATCGCCGCCGCCAAGGCCGCCCTGGCCCGTCAGGTCCCTCTGATCGCCTTCACCGCCGCCGGCGGCGCGCGCATGCAGGAAGGCGCCCTGTCGCTGATGCAGATGGCCCGCACCACCCTGGCCATCAACGAGCTGAACGACGCGGCCCTGCCCTATGTCGTGGTCCTCACCGACCCGACCACCGGCGGCGTCACCGCCTCCTACGCCATGCTGGGCGACGTGCACCTGGCCGAGCCGGGCGCCCTGATCGGCTTCGCCGGTCCGCGCGTCATCGAGCAGACCATCCGCGAGACCCTGCCGCCGGGCTTCCAGCGCTCGGAATACCTCGTCGAAAAGGGCATGGTCGACCGCGTCACCGCCCGCAAGGACCTGCCGGCCACCCTCGGCTCGATCCTCGGCACCCTGATGCTGGGCCGTCGCAAGGCGGCGTAGTTTTCTTTTCCTCCCCCGCTCGCGGGGGAGGGGGACCGCGAAGCGGTGGAGGGGGCGACCGCCGCACTCCGTCCCTCGCCCCCTCCGTCACGCTGCGTACCCGCAGCGCGCCACCTCCCCCGCTTCGCGAGGGAGGAGCTTTCGGGGCTCCCATGACCGACCACCTCCGCGCTCACGACGCCGCGCTGGAGCGCCTGCGGGCGCTGCACCCGCTGAAGATCGACCTGTCGCTGGGCCGCATGCGCCGGCTGTGCGCCGCCCTGGGCGATCCGCAGGACCGCCTGCCGCCGGTGATCCACGTGGCCGGCACCAACGGCAAGGGCTCGACGGTGGCCTATCTGCGCCACATGGCCGAGGCCGCCGGCCTGAAGGTCCACGTCTTCACCTCGCCGCACCTGGTGCGCTTCGTCGAGCGCATCCGCCTGGCCGGGGCGCTGATCACCGAGGATCACCTGGCCGACGTGCTGGAGCGGGTCGAGGCGGCCAATGACGGCCAGGCTGTCACCTTCTTCGAGATCACCACGGCGGCGGCCTTCGTCGCCTTCGCCGAGGTCCCGGCCGACCTCTGCATCGTCGAGGTGGGCCTGGGGGGCGTGCTGGACGCCACCAACGTCATTTCCGCCCCGGCGGTCAGCGTCATCGCCCCGATCGACCTGGATCACCGCGAGTTCCTGGGCGACACCATCGAGCAGATCGCCGTGGAGAAGGCCGGCATCATCAAGCCGGGCGCTCCGGCCGTCAGCGCTCGCCAGCAGCACGCCGTGGACGGCGTGCTGGAGACCGCCGCGGCCCTGGCCGGGGTCGAGCTGACCCTGATGGGCCGCGAGTTCGACGCCTGGGAGGAGCGCGGCCGCCTGCTGGTGCAGATGCCCGACCGGCTGCTCGACCTGCCCGCCCCCGCCCTGCCCGGCGAGCACCAGTTCGCCAACGCCGGCCTGGCCGTCGCCGCCCTGCTGGCCCTGGGCGATCCGCGCATCGACGAGAACGCCATGGGCCGGGGGATCGCCGGCACGGTCTGGCCGGCCCGTTTCCAGCGCCTGACCGCCGGTCCCTACGCCGAGACCGCCCAGGCCGCCGGCGCCGACCTCTGGCTCGACGGCGGCCACAACCCCCATGCCGGCCGCGCCGTGGCCCGCGCCGTGGCCGACCTGGCCGCCCGCGACGGCCGCCCCGTGGCGCTGATCTCGGGCCTCCTGGCCAACAAGGACGCCGCCGGCTTCTTCGAGGCCTTCCGGGGGGTCGCCACCAAGGTCTTCACCGTCACCTTCGAGGGCCACGCCGCCGCCAGCGCCGCGCAGACCGCCGCGGCCGCCGAACTGGCCGGCCTGCGCGCGGCCGCCTGCGACGGCCTGGACGACGCGCTTTCCCGAGCGCTCGCGCTGGACCCCGTCCCGCACGTGCTGATCTGCGGCTCGCTCTATCTCGCCGGCGAGGTGCTGGGCGCCAGTGAAGCCACCTGGCCGGCGTAGAGCCCCCGTCCCCCTTACGCTCCCGTCATTCCCGCCCTTGTGGCGGGAACCTCTGGTTCCGTTCGCACGTGAAGCGCCAGCGGCGTGCCTGGCACGCCGCCCTATCCACCCTTGCGGCTGACAGAGGGGTTCCCGCCACAAGGGCGGGAATGACGGGAGTTTAGGATAGACGGGTTCCTAGAAATTCCTCACCGAGATGTCCGGCACGGCCAGCACGCCGGCTTCGCCGCTCTCGTCGCCCCAGGCCAGGCGCGAGCCGTCGGCGTTGACCGACAGGCTGCTGATCGCCGCGCCGCGCTCGGCCTTCAGGGTCTCGATACGGCCCGAGCGCAGGTGGCAGGCCCAGATGCGGCCGTTGTCCTGGCCGGCGATGACCACCGGCAGGGCGTCGACGCCGGCGACCTGAACCACCAGCGAATCCCGAGAGAAGCCGATCTCGGCGGCTTCCTTGCCCATCGGGCCGTTGGCCCCGGCGAACGGCCAGACGACCGCGCCGTTGGCCCCGGCCGTGGCCAGGAGAGCGCCCTTGTCGCAGAAGGCCATGCTCTTGATCTTGGCCGGATAGCCGCCCATCCGCATGTCCTTGCCGTCGCTCAGGCGCCAGCCGTGCAGCTGGTTCTCCTGCATGGCCGAGACCAGGAACTTGCCGTCGGGGCTGTAGGCCAGGCCGACGTGGCTGCCGGCCCACTTCATCACCGTCGGCTTCTGGTCGGCGATGCGGCCCCACCACAGCGACACTCCGCCGTAGCCAGCCGCGGCCAGGCGCTTGCCCTTGGGATCGAAGGCCACCGCCGAGACGGTCTTCTCGTGCGCGTAGACGCGGCGGAAGCCCTCGTCGGCGACGTCCAGCACGTGAACCTCCTTGCCGGCGGTGAAGGCGATCAGGCCCGAGGCGGGGCTGGCGGCCACGTGCTCGATCCACTTGCCCTTGACCTCGGCCAGCAGGGTGGCGACCAGCTCGTCGCCCTCCAGCCGGCTCCAGACCACGCGGCCGTCGTCGCCGCCGGTCACCAGGCCCCGGCCCGACGGGTGGACGCAGGCGGCCAGCGCCGCGCCGCCCATGGGCCCGCCATGGGCCTCGACGGTGACGAAGCCGCCGTCGGCCTCGAATCGGACGGTGCCGTCGCCAAGAGCGAATCCGGCGCGTCCGGCGCGATCGAACAGGGCGGCGGTGACGTAGGCGTCGAAGGAAAAGATCATGCGCGGGGGCTTAGCGCGGCCTGATTGCGAGCGCTAGTCGCGCATCGCGGGAAGCTTGGCGCGGGATTCCGCCACCTGAACGCCGTTAGGCCAAAAAGACTCACAAAAGGGGTTGCCATTGCGCCGCGTCCTCGGGCTTTACTTCCGCGCTCGTCTGCGCCAGACGTGGCATCTAACAATTTCTGGACCGCCTGGGGGCGGTCCCCGGGAGACAGTCAGGCTATGGCGGCTAAACTTGCTGGCGGCGGCGGCGGTCGCTACTCGCTGAACCAGAATTCCGAAATCAACGTCACGCCCTTCGTCGACATTCTGCTCGTTCTGCTGATCATCTTCATGGTCGCCGTGCCGATGGCCGTGACCTCGATCAAGATCGACCTGCCGCCGGCCGTCCCGCCGCCGCCGAACGCGCCGAAGCCGAAGGAACCGGTGTTCATCTCGATCCAGAAGTCGGGCGCTCTGTTCATCGCGGACAAGCAAACCAGCCTCGACAACCTGCCGATCGACCTGGACGCTTCGTTCACCTCGAAGGGTCAAGCCGGTCCGAAGGACGATCAGCGCGTCATGATCCGCGCCGACGCCGACGTGCTGTACTCGGACTTCATGGGCGTCCTGAACCAGCTGCAGACCGCTGGCTGGTACAAGGTCGGCCTGATCAACGAAGACATCCACTAAGACGTCTTCGGCGATCGCCGAGAAAGAACCAAGGGGCCGGCGGCGCAAGCTTCCGGCCCCTTTTTCGTGCCCGCTTCACCGGAGCCCCCGATGCCCGACGCCAAGACCTGGATCGCCTTCTCGCTGGTCTGCCTGGGGATGGCCCTGACGCCGGGCCCCAACATGCTCTACCTGGTCAGCCGATCGATCTGCCAGGGCAAGTGGGCCGGCATCGTCTCGCTGGCCGGCACGGCGGCGGGCTTCGTCGTCTATCTGGTCTGCGCGGCCCTGGGCATCACCGCCCTCTTGATGGCCGCCCCGATCGCCTACGACATCCTGCGCTTCGGCGGGGCGCTGTATCTGGGCTGGCTGGCCTGGCAGGCGATCAAGCCCGGCGGCGCCTCGCCCTTCCAGGTGCGCGACCTGCCCAGGGACCCGCCCGTCAAGCTGATGGCCATGGGCTTCCTGACCAACCTGCTCAATCCCAAGGCCGCGATGCTCTATCTGTCGCTGCTGCCGCAGTTCATCGATCCCGGCCACGGGAACGTGCTGACCCAGTCGCTGCTGCTGGGCGGCACGCAGATCGCCATCAGCCTGTCGGTGAACGCTTCCATCTGCCTGGCGGCCGGGACGATCGCCGGCTTCCTGGCGACGCGCCCCAGCTTCGCCCTCGTCCAGCGCTGGCTGATGGCCAGCGTGCTGGGCGGCCTCGCCGTCCGCATGGCCACCGAGGCGCGCCGCTAGGGCCTCCAGGACTGCTGAGAAGCGCTCAGCAGGCCATGGACGAGGCTGCGGCTAATCCTGGCCCCTCCACGGCGCTATGACGCCCTCCTGAACAAGGAGAGCCCATGGCCGAGGTCATCGTCGTCATCGGGGCCGGCCAGATCGGCCAGGCCATCGCCCGCCGCGTGAGCGTGGGCAAGCGCGTGCTGCTGGCCGACATGAGGCGCGAGAACGCGCAGGCCGCCGCCAGCGTGCTGGCCGACGCCGGCTACGACGCCCACGTCGCCACCGTCGACGTCGCCTCGCGCGAGACCGTCCACGCCCTGGTCGCCGCCGCCACGGATCTCGGCGATGTCACCGGCCTGATCCACGCCGCCGGCGTCTCGCCCAGCCAGGCGCCGCCGCAGGTGATCCTCAAGGTCGACCTCTATGGCACGGCCCTGGTGCTGGACCTGTTCGGCGAGGTGATCGCGCCCGGCGGCTCGGGCGTGGTCATCGCCTCGCAGTCGGGCCACCGCCTGCCGCCGCTGAGCGTCGAACAGAACCACGCCCTGGCCACGACCCCGACCGAAGAGCTGCTGGCCCTGCCCTTCCTGGCCCCCGACCAGGTCACCGACCCGCTGAAGGCCTACCAGCTGTCCAAGCGCGGCAACGCCCTGCGGGTGGCCGCCCAGGCCGTGCGCTGGGGCGAGCGCGGGGCGCGGATCAACGCCATCAGCCCCGGCATCGTCATGACGCCCCTGGCCCGCGACGAGCTGACCGGCCCGCGCGGCGCGGGCTATCGCAAGATGATCGAGGGCTCGCCCGCCAGGCGCGCCGGCACGCCCGACGAGGTCGGCGCGGTCGGCGCCCTCCTGATGGGCCCCGACGGCGGCTTCATCACCGGCAGCGACGTCCTGATGGACGGCGGGGTCACCGCGGCGTGGCTCTACGGGGATCTGGCGAAGGGCTGAGCCTCAGCCCCGCGCCTTCACGGGCGCGGCGCCGTCGACATAGGCCTCGTTGAGATAGACCTCGGCCTCCTGCGGCGACAGGGCCGGCGCGTAGCCGAAGCCCTGGCCGTAGTCGCAGCCGAGCTTCTGCAGCGCGCTCGCCATCTCGGCGTTCTCGACGCCCTCGGCGACCACTTCCAGGTCGAGATCCTGGCCCAGTTTCACCACCGAGCGGACGATCTTGGCCGAGCCGGCGTTGCCGCCCATGGTGCGCACGAAGTAGCGGTCGATCTTCAGCGTGTCGAACGGCAGGCGGGTCAGGTACGACAGCGACGAGAAGCCGGTGCCGAAGTCGTCCAGCGCCAGGCCGGCGCCCGCCTCGCGCAGGGCTTTCAGGATCACCGCGGCCCGCTCGGGATCGCGCATGATGTCGCTTTCGGTGACTTCCAGCTTCAGCGCGCCGCGCGGCAGGCCGTTCTCGCGCAGGACCTGGGCCACGTCGTGCACCAGGCCCGGACGGTCGATCTCGCCGGTCGACAGGTTGACGCTGACGGTCAGGGCGCCGACGGCCGGGTGGCTGCGACGCCAGGCGGCCAGTTGCTTGCCGGCGCTGCGCATCATGTGCTCGCCGAGCTCGGCCATCAGGCCCATCTCTTCGATCAGCGGCAGGAATTCGTCGGGCGGCAGCAGGCCGCGGCGCGGGTGGATCCAGCGCGCCAGGGCCTCGAAGCCCGACAGCGCGCCGGTCGACAGGCGCACGACCGGCTGGAAGTAGGGGATGATCTCGCCGCGCCCGATGGCGCCGCGCAAGTCGGCTTCCAGGGCCAGGCGCGACAGGCCGTCGGTTTCCATCGAGCGGCCGTAGGCGGCGGCCGAGCCGCGTCCGTTGGCGGCGGCGGCCTCGACGGCCAGTTCGGCGCGGCGGACCAGCTCGGCGGCCTCCGGCGCGTCCTCGCCGCCCTCGGCCGAGACGGCGCCGATGGTCAGGGTCGGGTGGATGTCGAAGCCCGCGATGCGCAGCGGCTGTTCAAGCGCGGTGCGCAGCAGTTCGGCCGGCTCGTAGCCCTTGGGCTCGCACAGCACGGCGAACTCGTCTTCGCCGATGCGGCCCAGGATCGAGCCCTCGGGGAAGGCGGCGGCCAGGCGCGAGCCCAGGGCGGCCAGAACGAGGTCGGCCCGCTCGTGGCCCAGGGCCTCGTTCAGGCGGCGCAGGCGGTCCAGGTCGGCCACGACCAGTTCGTGCACGCCGTCGTGGGTCAGGCGCTCGCGGGCGCGGGCGATGAAGCTGCGGCGGTCCAGCAAACCGGTCAGTTCGTCCTTGCCGGAGGCGGCGAATTTCACTTCCGGGGCGATCACGCCGGCGGCGCGCACGCCCTCCTCCAGCCACACGCCCCGCCAGATGCAGACGCCGCCGCTGCGCATGCGCAGGCGCACGACGATCTCGGCCCCGGCTTCACGGACGCGCAGCAGCTCCTCGGCCTGGGCGCGGTCCTGCGGCAGAGCCAGAGCCCGGAAGGCGGCGGAGGAACATTCGGGCGCGAGCGGCGACAGGCCCAGGGCCCGGGCCGCGCCGTTGATGCGCAGGCGGTCGGACTCGGGCTCCCAGTGCCACAGCGCGACCTCGGCGGCGCCCAGCGCTTCCAGCGTGGTCGTCGCGTCCCAGATCCGTCGCTCGGCAACCTTGAATGACATGCCCGTTCCCACGCCGAGAAAGCCGGCGTCACAGCCCGGGCGGTCGCTAGGTGGGAGCGATCAACCCGAACAGACGATGATCTCGCCACTCGCCGTTAATTTTGAGATAAGCGCGGGCGTATCCTTCCTCGGAAAACCCGCAGCGCGACAACAGGTCCGCCGAGCGCACGTTGTGCGGCATGCACGCGGCCTCGAGCCGGTGGAGCCCCAGCGGCCCGAAGGCGAAGTCGATCACCGCCTTCACCGCCTCGGTCGTGTAGCCCTTCCCGGCATGGGCCTCGCCGCTCCAGTAGCCCATCACGCCGGTCTGCGAGACGCCCCGGCGGATGTTGAACAGCCGCACCCCGCCGACGATGGCGTCGTCGTCCTTGCGGAACACGAAGAACGGAAAGGCCTCGCCGGTCTCCAGCTCGCGGGCGTAGGCCGCCAGCCGCTGGCGGAAGGCCGTGCGGGTCAGGTCGTCGGCCGGCCAGCTGGGCTCCCAGGGCGTCAGGTAGCCGCGCGAGGCCGCCCGCAGCTGCGCCCACGGCTTGTGGTCGGCCAGGCGCGGCAGGCGCAGATAGACCCGCTCGGCGTCAATGCGCGGACCATGGTCGATGCGGAACAGTCGGAGGATGGCGGACAAGCAGTCGGTCTCGAAACTTCAGGCGCGCACCATCGCGGCTTATCGGCCGTCGAACAACGTCCGCCGGAAGATTTCCCCGGCCGAAAGCGCGGTCTTGGCCCCCAGCACGGCGGTGGCCGCCCGGGCGGGGTCCAGCATGCGCCGGCCCAGGCGGGTGATGTCCTCGGCGGTGACCGCGTCGACGCCGGCCGCCAGCTCGGCCGGCGGGAACAGCTTGCCGAAGGTCAGGGCCTGGCCGGCGTTCTGTTCGGCCCGGGCCAGCGGCTGCTCTCGGGCCATGAACATGTGCGCCTTCAGCTGGGCCTTGCAGCGGGCCAGTTCGGCCGGCTCGATGCGTTCGACCAGGGCCAGCACCTGCTCGGCGCAGACCCGGGCGGTCTCGGCCGCGTCCTTGGCCGCGCAGCCGACATAGATGCCGAGCCCGCCGATGTCGGCATAGGTGTCGGCATAGGCGTCGATGTTGTAGGCCAGACCCCGCTTCTCGCGGGCTTCCTGGAACAGCCGCGACGACATGCCCCCGCCCAGGGCCTCGGCGAAGACGCGCAGGGCGAAGTAGTCGTCGTCGCGCGAGCCGGCGGCCGGCAGCATCAGGACGAGGTGGGCCTGCTCCAGCTTGCGGGTTTCGGCGAAAGCGCCGCCCACGAACGGCGCGGGATCGGGGATGGGCGCGCCGGGCGTCGCCGGCAGGTCGCCGAAGGCGGATTGCGCCAGCGCCAGGATCTCGGCCTCGTCGACCGCGCCCGTGGCGCTGATCACCAGCCGGTCGGCCGCGTAGAGCGCCGCGCGCCATTCGGCCAGCGCCTGCGGCGTCGCGGCCTCGACGCTGTCGACCGTGCCCAGGATCGGCCGGCCGACGGGGTGGTCGCCCCAGGCGCCCTTCTGCAGCAGGTCGAAGACGTAGTCGTCAGGCGCGTCGGCGGCCTCGGCGATCTCCTGGGCCACCACCTGCTTCTCGCGGGCCAGGTCGCCGGCGTCCAGCGTCGGACGGCGCACCAGGTCGGCGATCACCGCCATGGCCAGGCCCGCCCCGCCCTTCAGCGCCCGCACCTGGAAGCTGGTGCGCTCGTAGCCGGTGGCGGCGTTGATCGAGCCGCCCTCGGCCTCGATCACCTCGACGATGTCGCGCGCGCTGCGCCCGCCCGCGCCCTTGAACACCATGTGCTCGAGCAGGTGCGACCAGCCCGACCGCGCCGGATCCTCGTAGCCCGCGCCGCGTCCGGCGACGACCGTGAGGGCCAGGGTCTCGAGCCCCGGCATAGGATCGCAGACGACGCGGACGCCATTCTTCAGGGTATGGAGGGTGGGAAGGGTCATTTCCCTCCGTGTAGCCGCCTAAGCGCGCGAAAGCGACCCTCGCGCTTTGCGGCGCCTTCGCTCTTTTTCCGTAAAATCCCCGCGAAAGCGGGGACCCAGGCTTTTCCACAATGCGCGGAGCCCGCCCCCAACTAGAATCGCCTTCCTCGCCCTTGTGGCGAGGATCCATCGTTCCGCCTGCTCAGATCTTTCTGAACGCGGCTCGGATTTGAGCAACCGCTAGCATGGGCCCTCGCCACAAGGGCGAGGGAAGCGGTCTGGAAAAGCGATCACGGTGCTTGACGACAAAACACCTGGGTCCCCGCTTTCGCGGGGATTTCACGGGTGTTGGGTTCCGAGGGGGCCCCTACTTCCCCGCGAACGCCCGCACGTGGGCCTTCACGGCGGCCGCGTCGGCCGGGAGGCGGTCGAAGCGTTCGGGCTTGGCCGACAGGTCCGGCGCGCCGCGCGGCACGCCCTGGACAACGCCGGTCGCGGCCAGCACGGCCTCGGGGAACTTGGCCGGGTGGGCGGTCGACAGCACCACGACCGGGGTCGTGGGATCCTCCAGGCGCAGGCGGGCGGCGGCGGCCAGGCCGACGGCGGTGTGCGGGTCGACCACCTCGCCCGTCTCGTTCAGCGTCGAGAGCATGGTCTTGGCGGTGTCGGCCTCGCTGACCGAAGCGCCGGCGAACAGCTCGCGCATCATCGCATGGGCGCTAGGCGGGATGTCGAGCGTGCCGGTGGTGTTGAAGCCCCGGAAGGCGCGGCCGGTCTCGACGCCGTCGCGGCGCACGGCCTCGAAATAGAGGCGCTCGAAGTTGGAGGCGACCTGGATGTCCATGGCCGGGCTCTGGGTGGCGGCCACGGCCCCACGGGCGTAGCGGCCGTCCTCGAAGGCGCGGGCCAGGATGTCGTTGCTGTTGGTGGCGGCCACGACCTTGGCGATCGGCAGGCCCAGCTGCTTGGCCACGAAGGCCGCGTAGGCGTCGCCGAAATTGCCGGTCGGCACGACGAAGGCCACTTCGCGGGCGGGCGCGCCCAGGCTGACGGCGGCGGTGAAGTAGTAGACGCTCTGGGCCGCGATCCGCGCCCAGTTGATCGAATTGACGCCCGACAGATCCACCGCGTGGCGGAACTGGTCATCCTGGAAGGCCTGCTTGACGATGGCCTGGCAGTCGTCGAACGAGCCGGCCACCGACACGCAACTGACGTTGGCGTCTTCGGCCGTGGTCATGAACCGGCGCTGGACCTCGCTGATGCGGCCTTCGGGGAAGAGCGCGACGATGCGGGCGTTGCTGCGGCCGCGGAAGGCCTCGACGGCCGCGCCGCCGGTGTCGCCCGAGGTGGCGCAGATGATGGTCATGGTCCGCGACTGGCGCGACAGCACGTAGTCGTACAGCCGGCCCAGCAGCTGCATCGCCACGTCCTTGAAGGCCAGGGTCGGGCCGTGGAACAGCTCCAGCAGGTAGCGGTTGGCGGCCAGCTGCTTCAGCGGCGTCACGGCCGCGTGGGTGAAGCTGGCATAGGCCTCGTCGCACATCTGGGCCAGGTCGTCGGCCGGGATGTCGTCGCCGACGAACTTGCCGAGCACGGCGGCCGCGACCTGCGCATAGGTCTTGCCGGCGAAGGCGGCGATCTCGTCGGGCGTGAAGGCCGGCCAGGCCTCGGGCACGTACAGGCCGCCATCGGGGGCCAGGCCCGCCAGCACCGCGTCCAGGAAACCGATCGAAGGGGACTCGCCCCGGGTCGAGACGTAACGCATCAGGGCCTCATCCTACGCCAGAGCATGGCGGCATAGATAAAGAGCAGGGTGACAGCAAGACCAAACCACGTAAGCGCGTATTCCAGGTGTCGATTGGAAATTTCTGCCGGCAACGGCGCGGGGGTGACGCCGGCAACGGCGGGCGTCGCGGTCTCGACCATCAGGATGTGGGAGGCGGGCCTGTCGGCGGCGAAGGCGGCCAGGGCCTTCTCGCGGTCGCCACCCAACGCCTTGGGGGCCATCAGCACCCCGACAACGCGGGCGGGCGGCGGGAAGGACCGGGGCGCCGGCTGGATCTGGCCGGTCAGGGCGTCGACGAGGCCCAGGTCCAGCAGCACCACGCCGTGCGCCTGGCCCGCCAGGCCGCAGGCGGCCATGGCCCGCCACACCATGTCGCCGTCGCGCACGCCGTAGACCAGCGGCAGCGGCGCGCCGGCGCCCGGCGCGCAGTCTGCGTCCACGCGCACGAAGTCGACGTCCTCGCCCCGGTCGGCGCGCGCGAGGGCGTCGGCCAGCGGAACGGTCGGCGCCGTCTTCAGCGTCTCGATCCGCGCCAGCAAGTCTTCCTTCCAGCGCAGGCGCTTCACCTGCCAGGTTCCCAGGCCGCAGAGGATGGCGAAGGCGATCAGGGTCGCGATCGTCAGGACGATCGGAAACCGGCCCTTGGGCTTTGCGGCCTCAGACATCGTCGCGCCCCGCTTCGGAGGCCCGGTTGGCGATTTGGGCGGCGACCATCAGGCCCTTGGCCGGACGCATCAGCACCAGGCACGCCAGCAGGGTCATCGGCAGCCAGACGACCAGCAGCAGCCACACCGGCCAGTTCCAGGCGAACATCGAGAACAGCGCCCCGAAGGCGCACAGCGCGCCGGCGATCAGGATGACGAAGGTCGCCGCGCCGTCGCCGGTCTCGTGCCTGGACAGGTCGTAGCCGCAGGCCTCGCAGCGCGGGGCTACCTTCAGGAAGCCCTCGAACAGAAAGCCCTCGCCGCAGACGGGACAGCGCCCGGCGGCGCCGGCGGCGTAGGGGTTGGTCTTGGGCATGCGTTCTGCACCGTCCGACATTTGCGCCGCCCCCCTCCTTATCGCCTTCCTCGCCCTTGCGGCGAGGATCCATGCGTCAGCCGGCAAGACGGAGATCGGCTTGCACGGTCTGAGCGGCGGAACGATGGGCCCTGGGCACGAGGCCCAGGGAAGCGGCCGTGGAGCGGGGCGGGATGGTTCACAACGCCGCCTCCGCTGAAACGAAAAAGGCCCGGAGCGCGATCGGCGCTCCGGGCCCTCCTGTAGTCCGTGAGCCTAGTGCGCCGAGGCGCCGAAGATCACGTAGATGAAGGCGAACAGGAACAGCCAGACCACGTCGACGAAGTGCCAGTACCAGGCGGCCGCTTCGAAGCCGAAGTGCTGCTTGGGCGTGAAGGCGCCGTTCATCAGGCGGATCAGGCAGACGATCAGGAACAGCGTGCCCACGAAGACGTGGAAGCCGTGGAAGCCGGTCGCCAGGAAGAAGGTCGAACCGTAGAGGCCCGAGTTGGCGGCCGCTTCGCTGTAGAACAGGTTCTCGTGGTTGATGTGGGCGTATTCGTAGACCTGGATGCAGGTGAAGAGCGCGCCCAGCAGGATGGTCAGGATCAGGCCCCACTTGGCGCCCTTGCGGTCGCCTTGCTGCAGGGCATGGTGCGACCAGGTGATGGTGGTGCCCGACAGAAGCAAGGTGAGCGTGTTGACCAGCGGCAGGTGCCAGGGCGAGACGGTCTCGACGCCGGCCGGCGGCCAGGCGGCCCAGGCGGTGCGGACTTCCTCGATGCTGGAAAGCGTGCGGTGGCCGTGGAACAGGGCCATCTCGAAGAAGATCCAGAACCACGCCACGAAGAACATCACTTCCGAGGCGATGAACAGCACCATGCCGTAGCGCAGGCCGATCGAGACGACCGGGGTGTGGTCGCCGGCGTTGGCTTCCTTGATGACGTCGCGCCACCAGCCGAACATCGTGTAGAGCACGCCCGCCAGGCCGGCGGCGAACAGCCACCACTGGCCCTTCTCGATGCCGAACACGCCGCCCTTGATCCAGGCGATCAGGCCGATGGCCATGACGGTGGCCGCCATCGAGCCGACGAACGGCCACGGGCTGGGCGGCAGGATATGGTAGTCGTGTTTGACGGCGCCGTGGGCCATGTGTTGCGAACCCTCTGATTATTTGAAGTACGCGTCGCGTAGGTCCCCCAAGGCCCGCGTACTCCCTTGTGGATTGCTATAGTCCCTTGGACGGTGTTCCGCCAAGTGGTTGAACGATGCGCGGCGTCGCGTCGGCCTGCTTGCCGCCGTCCTCGCCCTCCACCGCCGGGAAAAAGGTGTAGGACAGGGTGATCTCGGACTTGCCCTTGGTCTCCGGATCCTCGGCGAAGCGCGGATCGACGAAGTAGACGACCGGGAACTCGACCGTCTGGCCGGGCTCGATCGTCTGGTTCGAGAAGCAGAAGCACTCGATCTTCTGGAAGTAGGCGCCGGCCTGCTCGGGCACGACGTTGTAGATCGCCCGCCCGGTCTGGGGCTTGTCGCTGTTGTTGGTGACCTTGAAGAACGCCAGGCCCGACGCGCCCAGCTTGATGTCCTGGCTGACCTGCTCGGTGGTGAAGGTCCAGGGCAGGCCCCGGATATTGGCGTCGAAGCGGACGACGACGGCGCGGTCCAGCACCTTGGTCGGAGCGGCCTCGGCGCGGCGCACCGTGCCGTCGAAGCCGGTGACCTGGCAGAACAGCTTGTAGAGCGGCACCGAGGCGTAGGCCGCGCCGACCATGCCGGCGAACGCGCCGACGCAGATCAGCGCCACCCGCTTGTTGCGACGCGCCTGGGCGCTGGTCGCCTTGTCGGCCGGCGCCGCCGGCTTGCGATCAGAACCGGTTTCCGACATTGGCGCCGAGCCTCACCAGGGTGACCACGAAGACCAGGGCGACGAAGGCCACCAGGCCCAGCGCCAGGGCGATGTTGCGGCCGTTGCGGGCCTTCAGCGCCTGGTCGGCGTCGGGCTTCACGGAAACGGTCTTCTTCGGATCGGTCAAAGCGGCAGCTCCAGGGCCCGGATCCCGATCATGGCCTCGGCCAGCAGGGCGGCGAACAGGGCGAACAGATAGAGGATCGAGAAGGCGAACAGGTTGCGGGCGTCCTTGGCCCCGCCCACCGGCGGCGGGCGCTTGGCCGGGGCGGCGTCGGCCGCTTCTGCGATCGGCTCCGGCGCGGTCTCGGCCACGTCGTAGAGGGCCCGGTCGCCCGTGCGCGGGTCGGCCGCGTCGCCGGCGTCGCTGCGGAACACCCGCCAGGCCAGGGTCAGGAACACCAGCCCCCCCAGGGCCGAGACGGCCAGGTAAAGCGGCCCGCCCAGGCCCGTCAGGGCCGGGGCCAGGCAGACCGGGATGAACACCAGGCTGTAGAGCAGGATCTGCTTGCGGGTCTCCTTGGCGCCCTTGACCACCGGCAGCATCGGCACGCCGGCCTTGGCGTAGTCGGTGCTGATGTAGAGCGACAGGGCCCAGAAGTGCGGCGGGGTCCACAGGAAGATGATCAGCACCATCAGCCAGGCGTTCAGCGGCGCCGAGCCGCTGGCCGCCGCCCAGCCGATCGCCGGCGGCAGGGCCCCGGCCAGGCCGCCGATGACGATGTTCTGGGCCGTCCAGCGCTTGAGCCACATGGTGTAGACCACCGCGTAGAACACGATGGTGAAGGCCAAAAGGCCCGCGGCCAGCCAGTTGATGGCCATGCCCATCAGCAGGACCGACAGCAGCGAGAGCACGACGCCCAGGGTCGCGGCTTCCGAGCCCTCGACCAGGCCGGCCGGCACCGGACGGCCGCGCGTGCGGCGCATCTTAGCGTCGATGTCGGCGTCGTACCACATGTTCAGGGCGCCCGAGGCCCCCGCGCCCACGGCGATGCACAGCACCGCCACCGCGCCGAGCAGCGGGTGGATATGGGTGCGGGCGGCGACCAGGCCGGTCGCGGCCGTGAACACCACCAGCGACATCACGCGCGGCTTGAGCAGTTGGAAGTAGTCCTGCCAGCGCGCCGCGCGAACCGTGTCGGCGGGCGTGTCGGGCGAGAGGACGGCGGGCTTGGCCATGGGAATCTATAGGTCTTCGAACAGTGTCTTCATGGGCGAAGGGCGCGGGCCGGACTGCTTGTCCGATCCGCGCCCCCCGCGCTTACGCTAGCTTACCAGAGATCAGTGGTGATCGTCGGCCTTGATGACCGGCGGCTCGCTGAACTGGTGGAACGGCGGCGGCGAGGACAGGGTCCATTCCAGCGTGGTGGCGCCTTCGCCCCACGGGTTGGCCTCGGCCTTGCGGCGGCGGATGGCGGCCTCGAGCAGCACCAGCATGAACACGCCGACGCCGACGACGGTGATCATGTAGCCCACCGACGAGACGTAGTTCCACTTCGCGAACGCGTCCGGGTAGTCGACATAGCGACGGGGCATGCCGTCCAGGCCCAGGAAGTGCTGCGGGAAGAACACCAGGTTCACGCCCACGAACATGATCCAGAAGTGCAGAGCGCCGAGGAACTCGTTGTACTTCACGCCCCACATCTTCTCGAACCAGTAGTAGAAGCCCGCGAAGATGGCGAACACGGCGCCCAGGCTGAGCACGTAGTGGAAGTGGGCCACCACGTAGTAGGTGTCGTGCAGGCTGTAGTCGATGCCGGCGTTCGACAGCACCACGCCGGTGACGCCGCCGACCGTGAACAGGAAGATGAAGCCGATCGCCCACAGCATGGGCGTCTTGAAGCTGATCGAACCGCCCCACATCGTGGCGATCCAGCTGAAGATCTTCACGCCCGTCGGCACGGCGATGATCATCGTCGCGGCCACGAAGTAGGCGCGCAGGTTGATCGGCATGCCGACCGTGTACATGTGGTGGGCCCACACGACGAAGCCGACGAAGCCGATGGCGACCATGGCGTAGGCCATGGCGAGGTAGCCGAAGACCGGCTTCTTCGAGAAGGTCGAGACGATGTGGCTGATGATGCCGAAGCCCGGCAGGATCAGGATGTACACTTCCGGGTGACCGAAGAACCAGAACAGGTGCTGGAACATCACCGGGTCGCCGCCGGCGGCGGGATCGAAGAAGTGGGTGCCGAAGTTGCGGTCGGTCAGCAGCATGGTGATGGCGCCGGCCAGCACGGGCAGCGACAGCAGCAGCAGGAAGGCGGTGATCAGCACCGACCAGGCGAACAGCGGCATGCGGTGCAGGGTCATGCCCGGCGCGCGCATGTTGAAGATCGTGGTGATGAAGTTGATCGCGCCCAGGATCGAGCTGGCGCCGGCCAGGTGGAGCGACAGGATCGCCAGGTCCATGGCCGGACCGGTGTGGCCCGAGGTCGACAGCGGCGGATAGATCGTCCAGCCGCCGCCGAAGCCGTGGCCCGGGCCGCCGTCGACGAACATCGAGGTGCACAGCAGTATCCAGGCGGCGACCAGCAGCCAGAACGAGATGTTGTTCATCCGCGGGAAGGCCATGTCCGGCGCGCCGATCATGATCGGGACGAACCAGTTGCCGAAGCCGCCGATCATGGCGGGCATGACCATGAAGAAGATCATGATCAGGGCGTGGGCGGTGACCACGGCGTTGTAGCCGTGCTTGCCCTTGAACACGCCCCACTCGGCCAGCAGGCCGGTCTCGGAGAAGATCTGGATGCCGGGGTGCATCAGCTCCCAGCGGATCAGGCCCGACAGGGCGCCGCCGACGATCCCGGCCATGATGGCGAACAGGATGTAGAGCGTGCCGATGTCCTTGTGGTTCGTCGAGAAGAACCAGCGGGCGAAGAAGGGCGGCTTTTCGTCGGCATGCCCAGCGTCGTGGGGGCCGTCGTGGTGATCGATGTCAGCGGCGTGAGCCATCGGACTGAAATCCTAAAGCGTTCTTAGGCCGCCGGCGCGGCGGCGGGGGCCGCGGCCGGAGCGGAAGCGGGTGCGGCCGGAGCGGCGGCGGCGGGCGTCGTGGCGGCCGGCGTCGCGCCGGGCGCGGCCGGGGCCTCGGCGGCGACCGGGGCGGCGGGCGCCTCGGCCGGAGCCTTGGACTTCACCCACGCGTCGAACTCGGCCTGCGTGACGACCTTGATCTCGATCGGCATGAAGGCGTGGTCGATGCCGCAGAGCTCCGAGCACTGGCCGTAATAGGTGCCCACCTTCTCGGCCTTGAACCAGGTTTCGTTCAGGCGGCCCGGAATGGCGTCGGTCTTCAGACCGAAGGCCGGCAGGGCGAAGGCGTGGATCACGTCGGCGGCGGTGACCTGCACGCGCACCACCTGGTTTACCGGCACGACCAGCGCGTTGTCGGCGGCCAGGCGATAGAGGCTGTGCGGCAGGCCCTTGGCCGCCACTTCTTCCTCGCTCAGCACCTTGGAGATGATCTCCGGCACCTTCTGGTCCGGATACTCGTAGCCCCAGTACCACTGATAGCCCGTGGCCTTCACGGTCATGTAGGGCTTGGGCATGTCGTTGTACTTGAACAACAGCCGGAACGAGAAGATGGCGATGATCATCAGGATCAGCACCGGCACGATCGTCCAGATGATCTCGATCGTGGTGTTGTGGCTGAACTTGGCCGGAACCGGGTTCGCCTTCTTGTTGTAGCGGACCGCGATCCAGATCAGCAGGCCCAGCACCAGCAGGGTGATGGCCGTGATGATCGGCAGCAGAACCCAGTCGTGGAACCAGATGGCATCGTGCTTGAGCACGGATGCCGCGGGCTGGAGGGCGATGCCCCCCGGCGTCGGCTGACCCAGAAGGTCTTCGGCGAAAGCCTGGCCCGCAAACGTCGTCATGACGGCGGCGGCTGCGAAGCCCAACCCTTTCCGTCCCATCCCCTGAACTTGTGCCTTCATTTCCCTCTCGGCCCGTTACGGCGGTGACCGGCTGTTACTCAGCCGTGTCCCCGCGCCGATGCACAATACGACCGGTTACGCGGACTTATGCAATCGACTTGAAACGGTCGAAAGCACTCCCCCCACGGCGCCGGCCGGTCGCAGGCGTGCTTACGCGCTTCAATCCCCGTTGCCAAGCACCCGAAACCGCACTTGGCGCAGGGGAATCGCGTCAGTTGCGAAGCATTCTCAATAACTTCGCCGATTTCATCCACACGACCGACAGGCGAATCACGTCGATCCTCGAACATTGATAACTTGTAATAACAGCTACCTTGCATCACACACTACCTGGCCGTACAAGGTTCTCACCAACAGGAAACGAGAGCCGTGCCTGAAGCCATCGAAACCCAACTGAAGAAAGGCGTGCTGGCGCTGTGCGTGCTGGCCCTGCTGTCGAAGGCCGACAGCTACGCCTACGAGATCGCCAGCCAGCTGGCCAAGGACATCGACATGGGAGAGGGGACCATCTACCCACTGATGCGGCGCCTGCAGTCCGACGGCCTGGTCGAGACCTATCTGGTCGAGTCGACCAGCGGCCCGCCCCGCAAATACTACCGCCTCACCACGGCCGGCCGCGAAAGCTTCGCCGCCCAGAAGAGCGAATGGGAAGCCTTCGCCAAGGCCGTGAACGACATCCTGGGAGCCGCCGCATGACCCGCGCCGAATTCGTCACCCGTCTGAAGCGCGGCCTGGCCGGCCTGCCGGCCACCACCATCGCCGACGCCGCGGCCGACTACGAGGCCCACTTCGACGACGCCCTCGCCGCGGGCCGCACCGAGGCCGAGACCGCCGCCGCGCTCGGCGACCCCGACCGCCTGGCCCGCGAGCTGCGCGCCGAGGCCGGCCTCAAGCGCTGGGAAGAGACCAAGAACCCCTCGGCCGCCGCCGGCGCCGTGTTCGCGGTGCTGGGCCTGGGCGCGATCGACATCCTGATCCTGTTGCCCATCCTGATGGGCGTGATCGGGGCGCTGTTCGGCTTCTTCATGGCCGGGATCGGCATCTTCGTAGCGGGCGGCTTCGTGTTCTCGGCCGGACCGTTCATGGATCCGCCGGGCGGCCCCGCCTTCGCCATCCTCGGCGGCATCGGCCTGATGGCCGCGGCCACCGCGCTCAGCGCCGTCACCGGCCTGGTCACCGTGGGCCTGGTCAATCTGCTGGTCTGGTACGGCCGGCTCCACTACCGGCTGCTGAAGCCGGCCATCGAACCGCAAGCCTGAGGCCTGGCCATGATCCGCAACCTCACCATCATCGCCGTCGCCAGCTTCGTCCTGGCCGTGGCCTGCCTGGGAACCGCCTTCGCCATCGGCGGCCGCGACCTCGTCAAGAAGGGCGGCTGGAGCTTTCCGGCCAACATCCACATCGAGGATGACGACGGCCGCGTCACCATCCGCCGCAACGGCGACGTGACGATCGAGGACCACGGCCCCAACACTAGCCGCCAGATCGCCTGGACCGGCGGCGACGCCCTGCGCGTCGACCTGCCCGCCCGCGTGATCTTCACCCAGGGCGACAAGGCCGAGATCACCGTCGAGGGACCCGAAGGCCTGGCCCGCCGCGTGGTGCTGACCGGCGAGCGCCTGCACTTCGACGGCGACGGCCAGGGCCGCGGCTTCCGGTTCGACCGCCACGGGATGCAGACCTTCGCCGACCGCGACGACCTGGTCATCCGCATCACCGCCCCGGCCGTGCGCAAGTTCACCCTCAACGGTTCGGGCGACCTCGACATCCAGTCCTACGACCAGCCCGACCTGGCGCTGACCCTGAACGGCAGCGGCGAGGCCTACGCCTCGGGCAAGACCGGCAAGGTCGACCTGAGGATCGCCGGCTCGGGCGAGGCCGAACTGACCGCCCTGACGATCACCGACGCCAAGGTCGCGATCGCCGGCAGCGGCGAGGCCAAGCTGGGCCCCACGGGCGAGGCCGACGTCAACATCGCCGGCAGCGGCGACGTGACCCTGACCGAGCGTCCGGCCAGCCTGTCCAAGTCGATCGCCGGCTCGGGCGACATCAACGAAAGCTGGTGAGCGATCCGGGGGCGGAGGGAGATGACGCGGGGCCTGCAAGCGCCTACCTTACAGGAATGACCGCTCCCCTCTCCGCCCCCTCCCTGCTGGACGCCGCCGGCGTCGACCCGCAACGCGCCCGCGCCATCCTCGGCGAGGCCCTGGCCGGGGCCGACGACGGCGAACTGTTCCTCGAGCGGTCCGAGAGCGAGGCCTTCGTCTTCGACGACGGCCGCCTGAAGACCGCCTCCTACGACAGCGGCGAGGGCTTTGGCCTGCGCGTGGTGGCCGGCGAGACGGCCGGCTACGCCCACGCCTCGGAGATTTCCGAGGCCGCCATCGGCCGGGCCGCCGGCTCGGCCAGCCTGGCCAAGCGCGGCTATGCCGGGATCTCGGCCGAAGGCCCGCGCTCGACCAACGAAAAGCTGTACGGCGAGGACGACCCGGTCTCCTCGCCCGCCTTCTCCGACAAGGTGTCCCTGCTGCAGGAGATCGACGCCTTCGCCCGCCAGCGCGACCCGCGCGTGGTGCAGGTGCTGGCCAGCCTGGCCGGCGAGCGCCGCGTGGTCGAGATCCTGCGCGCCGACGGCAAGCTGATCCGCGACGTGCGCCCGCTGGTGCGCCTGAACGTCCAGGTCACCGTGGAAAAGGACGGCAAGCGCGAGGCCGGCTCGTCCGGCGCCGGCGGCCGCGCCGGCTTCTCGGCCTGGATCAGCCCCGACAAGTGGCAGGGCCAGGTCGACGAGGCCCTGCGCATGGCCCTGGTCAATCTGGACGCCGTCGCCTGCCCGGCCGGCGAGATGGACGTGGTGCTCGGCCCCGGCTGGAACGGCGTGCTGCTGCACGAGGCTGTCGGCCACGGCCTGGAGGGCGACTTCAACCGCAAGGGCATCAGCGCCTTCTCGGGCCGCATCGGCGAGCGGGTGGCCGCCAAGGGCGTCACCGTCTTCGACGACGGCTCGATCCCCGGCCGCCGCGGCTCGCTGACCATCGACGACGAAGGCACCCCGACCGAGCGCACCATCCTGATCGAGGACGGCATACTGGTGGGCTACATGCACGACCGCATGTCGGCCCGGCTGATGGGCATGGCCGCCACCGGCAACGGCCGACGCCAGTCCTACGCCCACATGCCGATGCCGCGCATGACCAACACCGGCATGCTGGCGGGCAATGACGACCCGGCCGAGATGATCGCCTCGATGAAGAAGGGCCTCTACTGCGCCAACTTCGGCGGCGGGCAGGTCGACATCACCAACGGCAAGTTCGTCTTCCAGTGCACCGAGGCCTATCTCGTCGAGGACGGCAAGATCACCGCCCCGGTCAAGGGCGCCACCCTGATCGGCGACGGTCCCAGCGCCCTGACCCGCGTGACCATGATCGGCAACGACTTCGACTTCGATCCCGGCATCGGCGTCTGCGGCAAGGCCGGCCAGGGCGTGCCCGTCGGCGTCGGTCAGCCGTCGCTGAAGATCACCGGCCTGACGGTGGGCGGCACGAACATCTGATCCCAGGATCCTCCCCCTTCGGGGGATCGTTGCATAATGGGGTAAAACAAGAACGACTTTCCCCTTTTGATTCCGAACTGTTCTCGAACGGATTCTGGTCTGTTCTTCGACGTTCCGAATTTCGCAACAGTCCCCTTCGGGGGAGGCTTCTTGAAACCTGGACGGATCCGTCCATTGATGTCCATTATTTAATCCACATTTCAAGCTTGTAACTTTCCCTCCGGCGGGCCATCGGCCCAGTTTGCCAGCCACGCGACTGGCGGGGGCCAGGGGACGGAAAGACATGCAGTTCGGATCGCTTTTCGCGGCCCTCGCGGCCGCCACGCCCGAGGCGGCCGCGCAGGCTCCCGTCGTCGCCGCCTCGACGGAGGGCGTCACCCGCTATCCCGCCGACTTTTTCGCCGAGCGCCAGCCTTTGTCGGCCTACGACATGGTGGTGCGCGTGCCCGGCTTCACCTTCGACGGCGGCGACAGCGTGCGCGGCTTCGGCGGCGCGGCCGGCAACGTGCTGATCGGCGGCCAGCGCCCGGCCACCAAGAGCGAGTCCCTCGAAGACGCCCTGCGCCGCATCCAGGCCAGCCAGGTCGACCGCGTCGAGATCATCGTCGGCGGCGCCCCCGGCATCGACATGCAGGGCAAGAACGTCGTGGCCAACGTGGTGCTGCGCGCCGACGCCAAGGGCTCGACCCTGCTGGCCGTGGCCAGCTCGTTCCAGCAGGACGGCCGCACCACGCCGGCCATGCGCTTCGAGGGCTCGCGCCAGTACGGCGTCAACGCCTTCGACTGGTCGCTGCTGTCCTACCGCTATGTCGACGACGGCGCGGGCGAGGGCCCCAGGGTCGTGCGCCGCGCCAACGGGTCCGTCAGCCCCTCGTGGCTGGACGAGACCGGCGGCGGCGACGGCCTGACCGCCAAGGCCAACCTCAAGCGCCCGCTGCTGGGCGGCCGGCTGTCGGTCAACACCGTCTACGAGCACGAGGTCTACGACTGGAGCCTGGAGGACATTCCTCAGGCCGGGCCCCAGACCGGGTCCCAGGCCGGCGGCGACCGCCTGAAGGTGATCGACGCCGACGACCGCGAGGAGGGCGAGGTCGGCCTCGGCTGGGAAAAAGCCCTGACGGCCAGGTCGCGCGTCGAGCTGACCGGCCTGGTGCGCCGCAAGCACGTCGACTACGCCAGCACCTTCACCGACGCCGCCGAGTCCGGCCGCTTCACCTCGGCCCGCGACAGCGGCGAGAGCATCGCCCGCGGCGTCCTGCGCCACACCCTGAGCCCGACCCTGTCGTTCGAGGGCGGCGGCGAGATCGCGGTGAACTTCCTGGAGAGCCAGATCGGCTACCTGGTCAACGGCGCGCCCCAGGTGCTGCCGGCCGCCAACGTGCGGGTCGAGGAAAAGCGCGGCGAGGCCTTCGGCGTGGCCACCTGGCGAGGCCACGCCAAGCTGACCCTGGAAGGCGCGCTGCGGCTGGAGCGCTCGACCATCTCGCAGACCGGCGACACCAACCTGGAGAAGTCGTTCACCTATCCCAAGCCGCGCCTGTCGGCGACCTGGTCGCCCACCGCCCACGACCAGTTCCGCGGCCGCGTCGAGCGCGAGGTCGGCCAGCTCGACTTCTCCGACTTCGTCTCCTCGACCACCTTCTCCACCGGCCGCGACACGGCCGGCGGCGCCGAGCTGGTGCCCGAGCGCGCCTGGGTGTTCGAGGCGGCCTGGGAGCGCAAGTTCGGCAAGGACGGCGCCGTGGTGCTGACCGGCCGCCACAAGGAGATCAGCGACGTCGCCGACCGCATCCTGGTGGTCGACAAGGCCGGCGGCCTGTACGACGCGCCCGGCAACATCGGCGACGCCGTCAGCGACGAGTTGGAGCTGTCGGTGAACCTGCCGCTGGAGCGCTTGGTCCCCGGCGGCCTGCTGCGCGGCAAGGGAATCTGGACCCGGTCGAAGGTCGTCGACCCGATCACCGGCCGCGAGCGCCGGATCAGCGACCAGGAGCCCTTCGAGGGCGAGCTGCGGTTCTCGCAGGACCTGCCCAAGCGCAAGCTGCAGTGGGGCGTGGAACTGTTCTCGGCCGAGGTCGAGACCTCCTACGCCTTCAACGAGGTCAGCCGCTTCGAGATCGAGCCCTGGCTGACGGCCTATGCCGAGGTCAAGCCGCGCCAGGGCCTGTCGCTGCGGGTCGAGGCCCAGAACCTCACCGGGCGCGGCCTCAACCGCCGGCGCGAGGTGTTCGAGGGCCGGGTCCGCGCGCCTGGCGACTTCGCCTATCTCGACGACCGCCGCGTCGACTTCGACCCGTTCATCTACTTCCGCCTGCGCCAGACCTGGGGCTGAGCGGACCCCGCGAGACAACAAGGCCGCCGCCCGCGCCTCTCGGTCCCCAACCCCAGCGGACAGAAGCGGCCACTTCGAAAGGACCCCGGTTCTCGCCGGGGTCCTTTTTCTTTTCGCGCCGTCAGCCCTCGCCCTGGCCCACGCCCAAGGCGTCCATCGCCCGGGCCAGGTTCTCCAGCGTGTAGGGCTTCTGCACCACCAGCCGCCCGCGATGGTTCTGCGGCAGGTTGGCCTGCTCGCCATAGCCGGTGGCGAACAGGAACGGCACCTTCAGGTCGGCCAGGCGATCGGCGACGGGATAGCTGTTGCGGTCGCCCAGGTTGATGTCCAGCACCGCCACGGTCGGACGGTTGGCCTCGATGCTGTCGAGCGCGCCCTGCACCGTGGCGGCCGTCGTGACGCCGTCGGCGCCCAGGCGGTTGGCGATGTCCTCGGCGTCCAGGGCGATGATCAGGCTGTCCTCGACCAGCAGCACGTTCTGGCCGCGCAGGATCTTGGACGGGGCCGGATGCGCGTGGCCGGGCGCCGGACGCGGATACTTGATCGCCTGCGGCCCGCCGCCCGCGCGCGGTTCCGAAAGGTGGCGCGCCGGGATCGTGAAGGCCGCGTGGAAGCCCTTGGGGTCGTAGTCGGTCTTCACCGCGCCGCCCAGGTCGTAGGGCACCGAGCGCTCGATGATCGTCGTGCCGAAGCCCTTGCGGGTCGGCGCGACCACCGGCGGGCCGCCGGCCTCGCGCCATTCGACGGTCAGGTCGCCGGCGGCCTTGCGATGCCAGCCGATCGTCACCTGCCCGCCCTCGGCCGACAGCGCGCCGTACTTGTTGGAGTTGGTCACCAGCTCGTGGAAGACCAGCGCCAGGGTCGAATAGGCCTGGGGATTGAGCGACACCGGCTCGCCCTGCACGACGATGCGGTCGCGCTCGTCGACGAAGGCGGCCGCCTCGGCGTCGATCAGGGCCTGCAGCGGCGCGGGTCCCCAGTGGTCGTCGGTGATCTGGTTGTGGGCGCGCGCCAGGGCGTGGATGCGCCCGTCGACGACCTTGACGAACTCGGCGATGTCGCCGCCCGCCGGCAGCGACTGGCGGATCAGGCCGCGGATCAGGCCCAGGATGTTGCGCACCCGGTGGTTCAGCTCGGCGATCAGCAGTTCCTGGCGGGCGCTGGCCTGCTGGCGCTCGGCCGAGGCCTCGTCGGCCAGCCGCAGCACCACCTCGATCAGCGTGGCGCGCAGGGTCTCGGCGACGCGCACCTCCGAGCCCGTGAAGGGCTGGGACTTGCCCTCGACCAGTTCCTTCCATTCGGCGAAGCTGGCGCGCGGGGTCAGGCGCGGCCCGTTGGGCCCGTAGTCCACCGGCTTGTGCGGGTCGCCGGCCCAGCGCACCGAGTGGATCAGCTCCTTGCGGAACAGCACCACGTAGTCGCGCGGCGAGCGCGAGATCGGGATCGCCAGCAGGCCCGCCGCGTCGGACGCGAAGGCATGGGCCTCTGCGACCAGGGAGCCGATGTGGTCGGTGGCGAACACCTTGCCGGCGGCGGTGCCGTTCAGCGCCCGGACGATCCGGCGGAAGTCGGCCAGCGGCGGCACGGTTCCCGAGAAGGCGTAGTTGCCGCCCAGCCAGACGCCCACACCGTCGGCGGGGATGGCGTTGGTCAGGATGTCGCCCAGCCAGTCGGGATCCTTCAGCAGCGTCTCGTCCGAGGCCACCGCCCCCAGCAGTTGGTCGGAGATGTCGCGCGCCCGGCGCTCGTACTCGACCGTCTCCTGGCGCTCGCGGCTCTCCAGCCGCATCGAGAACATCTGGGCGAACAGCTCGCTAACCGAGCGGCGCTCGAAGGTGGGGCAGCGCGGCGAGTAGTGGTGGCAGGCGAACAGCCCCCACAGCCGCCCCTCGACGATGATCGAGATCGACAGGGACGCCTGCACGCCCATGTTCTTCAAATACTCGATGTGGATCGGCGAGACCGAGCGCAGCACCGACAGCGACAGGTCCAGCGGCTGGCCGCTCTGGTCGCGCTGCGGCGTGATCGGCACGGGCTCGGCGTTGACGTCGGTGATCACCCGCAGGAGGTTGCGGCGATAGAGCTCCCGGGCCTGGACCGGAATGTCCGAGGCCGGATAGCGCAGGCCCATGAACGAGCCGATGCCCGAACGCACGGCCTCGGCGACCACCTCGCCCGAGCCGTCGGCGGCGAAGCGGTAGACCATCACCCGGTCGAACTCGATCAGCGCCCGCACCTGGCGGGCGCCCTCGCGATAGAAGGCGGAAAACTCGGTCGCCCCGTCCAGGCGGGCGATCATCGAGCGCACCATGCCGGTGGCGTCGCCGTGCTCGCCCGAGGCCGGTTCGGCCTCGATGACGATCTGGCCGCCGGAGAAATGCAGGGCGACGTCGAAGTTCGGACGGCCGGCCACCAGTTCCAGGTCGAAGATGCGCTCGACCGCGTCGGGGCCGCGCAGCAGGGTCGAGCGGTTGCGCAGGTCGTGCACCGCCTTGGGGACGAACAGCTCGAACAGCGGCTTGCCGAAGAGCTCGTCCGGTTCGAAGCCGATGAACTGGGCGACGTTGGTCGAGGCCCGCGCCACCAGCCAGTCGGCGGTCAGGGCGATCAGGAAGCCGATGGGCTGGATGGCGCCCAGGATATGGATCGGCTCGCGGTCGCAGTTGGTGAGATCGACGGGCGGGTTTTCGGACGTCAAGGCGAGCTCCAGAAACGGGAAAAGCGCCTCGGGGAGCTTGGCCGTATGAGTAAGTAGCTGGAACGCGAGCCCGCGGTCACGGTTCCGCGCCCTACTTGTCCACCACCTTGATGATGCGGTCGGAGGATGGGCGTCCGGCCAGGCCCTTGCCGGCGGCGTAGGTGACGATCAGGGCGTCGTCCTTGATCGTCGCGCCGGGCTTGCGGCCCTCGGCCAGCAGGACGCGGCCGATGCGGTTCAGCAGGCTGCGATCGCCGTTGCGGGCCATCCGCTCGAAGGCCTCGGCGGTGACGTTGGCGCATTCGGCCACCAGCACAGAGGTCTCGGGCCGCGCGTCCTGCACGGTCTCGAAGCTGACCCGGTGGCGGGCGGCGCGGCTGGCGCGGTCGGCGGCCGCCAGCATGCGCTGGAAGAGGGCGTTGGGCGTGATGAAGGCCGGCGGCTGGATGGTCTGGGCCCGCCCCATCAGCGCCGCGGCCGCGCCGGCCGGCCGGTCGGGCGTGAAAAGGGTCATGCCGCCCAGCTTGGTGGCGCGCAGCACCGGCTCGCCCAGCTCGTTCTTGTAGATGACGTCGCCGCGCGGACCGGCGTGCGGCGAAAGCACCCACACCTCGCTGCTGTTCTCGAACTTCAGCAGGGTGGTCGGGGTGGCGCGGTCGAGCACGAAGGCCCCGCCGCCGTCGGAGACGTAGCGGGCCACCGGCGGCGGCGGCGGCTTGCGGGCCTCGGCGGTGGCGCGGTCGCCGAACAGGGCGTCGCGCAGGCTGTGCTTGGATTGCGCCGCGACGGGCGTGGCGATGGTCAGGCCTGCCAGGGCGAGCATCAGCGTTGCCGCGCAGCCTCCCGGCCCCATCCTTTCCACCGTCGGTCGTATCATGCGAACGGTGATGGTCCCCGACTGGGGCGAATCTTGGACGTGGAGGCGGCGCTTCCTGGCAAGCGTCGCCGTGCGACTTTTCTGCAACGCTTCCCCTGGCGCGCGGCCCCCGCCGCCCGCTCCCCTGGAGCCTGCCCGCTTCGGTCTCCCGCAACGGACAAGCAGACTCGTCCCAAACAGGGGGCGCGCGGCGTCCACCACGCGCTCCCGGTCGGCGCGATTGACGCCAACCGGGACCGTCAGGTCAAGACATAAGCCTCAGGCCAGGTACTGGCCGCCGTTCAGCGACAGGGTGGCCCCGGTCACGAAGCCGGCCCGCTCGCCGGCCAGGAACGAGACCATGTCGGCGATCTCCTCGCCCTTGCCCAGGCGGCCGACGGGGATGCCGCCGATGATGCCGGCCAGCACCGTCTCGGGCACCGCGGCCACCATCTCGGTGTCGATGTAGCCCGGGCAGATCACGTTGACGGTGACGCCCTTCTTGGCGTTCTCCAGGGCCAGGGCCTTGGTGAAGCCGATCAGGCCGGCCTTGGCGGCCGAGTAGTTGGTCTGGCCGACCTGGCCCTTCTGGCCGTTGATCGAGCTGATGTTGACGATCCGGCCCCAGCCGCGCTCGCGCATGCCCTCGATCACCGGGCGGGTCATGTTGAAGGCCGAGTCCATGTTGACCCGGATCACTTCCGACCACTGCTCGTAGGTCATCTTGTGCAGGAAGCCGTCGCGGGTGATGCCGGCGTTGTTGACCAGCACGTCGACCGGCCCCAGTTCGGCGGTCACCTTGGCCACCGCGGCCTGGCAATCCTCGAACGAGCCGACATTGCCCTTGACCACCATCACGCCCAGCTCCTTGGCGCAGGCCTCGGCCGCCGCCTCGTTGCCGGAATAGCCTGCCGCGACCTTGAGGCCGTCGGCCACCAGCCGCTCGCAGATCGCCCGACCGATACCGCGCGTGCCGCCGGTCACGAACGCAACTCTAGCCATCCAGTAGTCTCCCGCTGCCGTTACGTCATGGTTGCACGTGGTCGCGTCCGGAGCGCAAGCCCCGGACGCGGTTTGTCACGAAGACTTCTTCCGAGGCCAGACGACCCGGGTCAGACGGCCTCGACGCAGAGGGCCACGCCCATGCCGCCGCCGACGCACAGCGTGGCCAGACCCTTCTTGCCGCCCGAGCGCTTCAGCTCGTGCACCAGGGTGGTCAGGATGCGCGCGCCCGAGGCGCCGATCGGGTGGCCGATGGCGATGGCGCCGCCGTTGACGTTGACCTTGGCCGGGTCGAGGCCCAGCTCGCGCACCACCGAGATCGACTGGGCGGCGAAGGCTTCGTTGCTCTCGATCAGGTCGAGGTCGGAAACGCTCCAGCCGGCCTTTTCCAGCGCCTTCTTGGTGGCCGGGATCGGGCCGGTGCCCATGATCTCGGGCTCGACGCCGGCATTGGCCCACGAGACTATCTTGGCCAGGGGCTTGAGGCCGCGCTTGGCGGCTTCCTCGGCCGTGGTCAGCACCAGGGCGGCGGCGCCGTCATTAAGGCCCGAGGCGTTGGCGGCGGTCACCGAGCCGTCCTTGGCGAAGGCCGGCTTCAGGCCCGAGATGCTGTCCAGCGTCACGCCGTGGCGGATGTACTCGTCCTGGTCGACGACGGTGTCGCCCTTGCGGCCCTTGATGGTCACCCCGACGATCTCGTCGGCGAACTTGCCGGCCTTCTGGGCGGCCTCGGCCTTGTTCTGGCTGGCGACGGCGAACTTGTCCTGGTCCTCGCGGGTGATCTGCCAGCGGTTGGCGATGTTCTCGGCCGTCTGGCCCATGTGGTAGCCGTGGAAGGCGTCCCACAGGCCGTCCTTGATCATGGTGTCGACGAAGCCCAGGTCGCCCATCTTCTGGCCGGTGCGCAGGGCCTGGGCGTGCGGGGCCTGGCTCATGCTCTCCTGGCCGCCGACCACGACGATCTTGGCGTCGCCCGACAGGATCTGCTGGGCGCCCAGGGCCACCGCGCGCAGGCCCGAGCCGCACAGCTGGTTGAGGCTCCAGGCGGGGCTCTCGACCGGGATGCCGGCCTTGACCGAGGCCTGGCGGGCCGGACCCTGGCCGGCGCCGGCCTGCAGCACCTGACCCAGGATCACCTCGTCGACGTCGGCCGGCGTGATCCCGGCCCGCTCGACGGCGGCGGCGATCGCGGTCTTGCCCAGCTCCGAAGCCGGCAGGCTGGACAGCGCGCCGAGGAAGGAGCCCACCGGCGTGCGGGCGGCGGAGACGATGACGATGTCGGTCATTGGCTGTGATTTCCCGTGACTGGTCCGTGGCGCTTTTCGCAGGTGCAGCGCCCACACTTTTGCAGTGCAACAGCACCATGCCCAAACGAACGGCGTTCGTCACGAATACATTTTCACGTCATCATCTGGCGTACAGATCCTCGGAGGACTGGCGCCATGGCTTTGCATTAGCGATAGTGCGATGCGAAAAGGCGGGCGACACCGCTGTCCCAGGGAACGAAATGTCCGAGAACCCCGACAAAGGCGAAGCCGCCCCCGGCGCCGACAAGGTCTCCGCCGAGAAGGGCTCGGGTCAGCGCGTCGTCATCAAGAAGTACGCCAACCGCCGGCTCTACAACACTGCGTCCAGCTCCTACGTCACCCTCGAACACCTGTCGGACATGGTGAAGGAGGGCGTCGACTTCGTGGTCTACGACGCCAAGACCAACGACGACATCACCCGCTCGGTCCTGACCCAGATCATCTTCGAAGAGGAAAACCGCGGCGGCGGCCAGAATCTGCTGCCCATCCAGTTCCTCCGCCAGCTGATCGGCTTCTACGGCAACTCGATGCAGGCCTTCCTGCCCAGCTACCTGGAGATGTCGCTGGAAAGCTTCTCCAAGCAGCAGGAGCGCATGCGCCAGCAGTTCACGGGCCAGGGGCTCGGCGGCAAGGCGGCCGCCCCGGGCATGGCCATCTACGAGGAACAGATCCGCCAGAACATGGCGCTGTTCGACCGGGCCATGAAGATGTTCTCGCCCTTCGCCTACAGCCGTCCCGAAGACGCCGCGTCCGAGACGCCGGCCGCGCCTCCGCCCCCCGCGCCGGCCCCGGCCGCGCCCAGCGAGGACAGCCTGGCCGACCTCAAGCGCCAGCTCGAAGCCATGCAGGAACAGATCGCCAAGCTGGCGACCAAGTCCTAACCTCCGTCAACCATGACGGCGCATTCGTTCTTAACGGAGGCGCCGCTAGCATGCCGACCATGACCGGTCCCATCGACTCCATCCGACGCGCAGCCACAGCGCGCCGGGCGCTGGCCGCGCCCAAGGACTCCGACCGCCACGAGGCGGACGGCGAAGAGGTCGTGTTCGTCCGCGACGAAGAGGAGACGCCGGCCGATCCGCCGCCGCAGCCGCGCCCGCGCGGCCCGTTCGCCGCCTTCGCCGCCCAGGTCATGGGCCAGCCCGGCCAGAAGCGCGGCCTGCGCGGTGGGCAGGAAGTGCTCGACGCGGCGCGTTCGACCTATCTCGGCACGGAATATTCCGGCCCGGCCGACCGCCGTCCCAAGGCGGGCCTGATCAAGAAGACCGAGATCTAGCCGCTTCGGCGGCTGCCAGGCCGGCGACCTGCGCCTCCAGGGCCGCCACCCTCGCCTCCAATCGCGCCGTCCGCTCGGCGGCCGGATCGACCGGCGCGGCGTGCGCGCCCACGCCGGCCCGATGCGCGGCCTCGTCGCGCGAGACGCCCGTCATCTCGGCAAAAACCGCCAGTTCGGCCGGCCCGATCTCGCGCTGGTCCTTGAAGACCAGGTCCAGGTCCGCCGCGCTCAGGCCCGCCGCCGCGGCCAGGGTCGCGCGGTCCAGCCCCCGCTCGGCCAGCCGCGCGTCATACCAGTGGTGATCGAAGAACAGCGCCATGCGGGTTTTCTAGCGCCCCGCCCCGACTTGGCGCCAGTCTTGCTAGGTCGAGACCCGAATCTTTTCGGAAAGCGTCCCGACCTATGCTGTCCATCCTGATCCGAGCGCTCGACGTGGCCGTCGTCACCCTGATCTTCTCGGTCCTGACCTGACACCGTTTTCCTGACAACGCTTCCCTGCGACAAAAGCGCCGAGCGACATCCATTCGCTTGAACGGCGGGACCAGCGGGTCCAATTTAACCGTGTCGCGTCCACCCCCCACAACGCGACATGCGTACCGCCGGCCCGAGGTTGCCCCTAGTCCTCGGGCCGGTTCTACGTCCGGGTATCCCAAGACATGGTTGGATTTCACGGCCGCCTTTCAGGGTGACGCAGCGCGTCCGCGCAAAGACTATTCCCCAAAATTCTTCGCTTCCCTCGCCCCTGTGGCGAGGGCCCAGGCCGGCGACCGCTCAAACCTCGCTAGTGCGTCATGGGTCTGAGCAGGCTGAACGATGGATCCTGGGCACAAGGCCCAGGAAGGCAATCGAGGAAGGCTGGGAAATCCGCCGCTTCTCGCACCCTACGCCGCCTCGAGCAGCATCATCGTGCCCTGGCCGCCATCGGCGCAGATGCTGACGATCGCCTTCTCGCCCTTGCCCCGCGCGGCCAGTTCCTTGGTCGCCTGGCTAAGAATCCGCGCGCCGGTGGCGCCGAACGGGTGACCCAGCGCCAGGCTGCCGCCCGTGGGGTTCATCCGCTCGCGCGGGAAGGCGCCCAGGTCGGCGGTGACGCCGGCCCTGTCGGCCAGGAACTTTTTGCTCTCCCAGGCGGCGATATGAGACAGCACCTGGGCCGCGAAGGCCTCGTGGATCTCCCACAGGCCGATGTCGGAAAGCGTCAGGCCGTTGCGGGCCAGCATGCGCGGCACGCCGTAGGCCGGGGCCATCAGCAGCCCCTCGCTGCGCAGGTCGATGGCCGTGACCTCGTAGTCGAGGATCTTCACCCGCGGCGTCCGTTCCGGCAGGCGCGCCAGTCCCGCCTCCGACGCCACCCAGACGCTGGCCGCGCCGTCGGTGAGGGGCGAGGAGTTGCCGGCCGTCAGCGTGCCCTGGCCGCTGGTCTTGTCGAAGGCCGGCTTGAGCTTGGCCAGCTTCTCCAGCGTGCTGTCCTTGCGCGGAATGGTGTCGCGGCGCGCCTCGCCGACCGGGATCACCAGGTCGTCGAAGAAGCCGTTCTCCCAGGCGCGCACGGCGTTCTGGTGGCTGGAAAAGGCGATGGCGTCCTGGTCGGTGCGGGCCAGGCCCCACTCCTTGGCCGTGATCTCGGTGTGCTCGCCCATGGAAAGGCCCGTAGTGCGGTTGGCCACCTTGGGCACGAACAGCCTGGCGTCGGCGGCCTTGAACGCCGACAGCACCGCCAGGCGCTGCTTCAGGTCGCGGGCCTGCTGGAAGCGGCGGATCCAGTCCGACAGCCGCACCGACAGCCCGATCTGCACCCGGCTCATGGCCTCGACGCCGCCGACGAGGGCGAGGTCGCGCCCGCGCCCGTCGATCATGCCGGCGGCCTCCAGCACGCCCGCCATGCTGGTCGAGCAGGCCATGACCGTCGAGAAGGCCGGGATGGTCGGGTCGGCCCCGGCGTCCAGGAGCACCTCGCGGGCGATGTTGCTCCAGGTCAGGTTGGGGATCACCGTGCCCCAGACCGCGAAGTCGGGCCGCGCGCCCTTGTCGAGCATGGCCTTCACCACCGGCACGGAGAGGTCGATGGCGTCGTGGGCGGCCAGCGCCCCGTCGACCTTGGCGAAGGGCGAGCGCAGGCCGGCGGCGAGCCAGAGATTGGAGGCGGTCATGACACGGCGTCCGTAAGAGGGTCTGTTACCGATAGATAGGCAGTCGCATCCGCCGGCGCTTGTCGAAATCGGCCGCGCTCACGAATAGCGTTCCTCGGCCCACGGATCGCCGCGGTTGTGATAGCCGCGCTCCTCCCAGAAGCCCGGCCGGTCGGCGGCGACGAACTCGATCCGCCTCAGCCACTTGGCGCTCTTCCAGAAATACAGGTGCGGCACGACCAGCCGCACCGGGCCGCCGTGCTCGGGCGCGATCGGCGCTCCTTCCCAGCCGTGGGCCAGCAGCGCGCCTTCGTGGGCGAAGTCGTCGAGGGAAAGGTTGGTGGTGTAGCCGTCGTAGCTGTGCAGCACCACGAACCGCGCCTCGTCCTTCGGGGCCACGGCCAGCACCAGGTCGCGGGTCAGCACGCCGTCCCAGTGGTTGTCGTAGCGCGACCAGGTGGTGACGCAGTGGATGTCCGAGACGGGCTGGCTCTGCGGCTGGGCCAGCAGCGCCTGGAAGCTCCAGGTCGCCGGCCGCGACACCAGGCCGTCGATGCGCAGGCGCCAGTCCTCAAGGGTCACGTCGGGCTTGAGGCCCAGATCCAGCACCGGCCAGTCGCGGGTCAGGTGCTGGCCGGGCGGCAGGCGTTCGCTCTCCGGGCGGCTCGTCTGGCCGGTCAGGAACTTGCCCGAGCGCGCCCAGGCTTCCTTGCTGCGGGTCAGCTTGCTGTCTTCTGGCGGCTGGTCGTCCATCGGGCCTCCTGCATCGGAAGGCTAACGCGGGACCAAGCCTGACGGCTTGAAGAAAGCTCTCGGCTTGTCTCGCCCTTAGCGCATCTCGCCGAAATCGACATCGCGGCGGGCGGCGACGATGGTGACGATGAAGCCGGCCAGCACATCCAGCAGCACCATCAGGGTGATCAGGAAGAACACCGAGGTCGCGAAGGCCGGAAGAAGCAGGAGCTCCACTAGGCAGACGATGAACAGCACCATCGACAGCGAGTGGTTGACGATCGCCACCTTGCGGCTGGTCGTCGACTTCAGCAGCTCGACGAACAGCACGATCAGCGAGGCGCCGAGCAGCAGGTCGCCCCAGCTGACGATCCAGTCGACGCGCGAGGCCATGTGGATACGAAACAGCTGCTCGCCGAACCGATAGCTCGCCGCGTCCGACGAGAACCCGCCGCCGACCGTCAGGGCCAGCAGGTTGTAGATCAGCACCGGCAGGGCCAGCAGCGGAAAGGCGGCGAACATTGCGGTGAATTCCCCCGAAGTCGGCTTCCAGGGTTAACCGGTTTTGCGCAGCGGGTGAAGCGGGGGCCGCCCCACGGGCGAGCGGACGATGGCCCTCTTCGCTTCTCTGTTTTGCTTCCCTCGCCCCTATGGCGAGGGCTCATGCCGGCGACCGCTCAGACCTCGATCAAGCGCGAAACGTCTGAGCAGGCTGAACCATGGATCCTGGGCGCAAGGCCCAGGAAAGCAGATCGGGGTGCGAGAGAGGGTGGCGACCCCTACGCCTCGTCGACGCCCTGCGGGTTGCGGGCGCGCGACTGCAGCCACATCACGCCAAACAGGTCGCTGACCGAGGCCTTCAGGCGGCCGAAGTTGGTGTACTTCGACACCCCGGTCTCGCGGTGACGGTGGTTCACCGGCTGGAAGGCGATCTCATAGCCCTCGCGCAGCATCAGCGCGGGGATGTAGCGGTGGATGTGATCGAAGTAGGGCAGCCGCAGGAAGGCCTCGCGGCGGAAGGCCTTCAGGCCGCAGCCGGTGTCGTTGGCGGTGTCCTTCAGGAGTCTCTTGCGCACCCCGTTGCCGAACTTGCTGGCGAAGCGCTTGGCGTTGCTGTCCTGGCGCTTGACCCGCTCGCCGCCGACCAGGGCCAGCTCGGCGGGACCCGCTTGCAAGGCCTTGGCCAGGCGCGGCGCGTCGGCCGGGTCGTTCTGGCCGTCGCCGTCCATGGTCACCACGATCGGCGCGCGGGCGGCCAGGATGCCGCTGCGGATCGAGCGGCTCTGGCCCGAGTTCTTGCGGTGGCCCAGCACGCGCAGCTGCGGGATCTCGGCCTTCAGCTGCGTCAGCAGGGCCTTGGTGTCGTCGCGGCTGGCGTCGTCCACGAAGATCATCTCGTAGGACTCGCCGGCGAAGGCGGCGGCGATCTCGCGCGCCAGGGCCGGCGCGGCCCCGCCTTCGTCGAATACGGGCACGACGACGGAGAAATCGGGGATCGCGGCGGGATTGGAAGACGTCATGGCCGCTTTTACCGCAAAACTCGCGCCGTGAAAGGATCGTGCTATTCCAGCACGCATGAGCCCGACCGCCAGCCCTGCCCCCAGCCAAAGCCCGAGTCTCGAATCCCGTCTCGACGACTGGTCGCGCGGCTGGCGCGCGCCGGTCTTCGCCGCCCTCGTGGCGCTGATCGCCGGCCTGCCCGGCCTGTTCGCCATGCCGCCGCTCGACCGCGACGAGTCGCGCTTCGCCCAGGCCACCGCCCAGATGCTGGAGACGGGCGACTACGTGAACATCAAGCTTCAGGACCAGCCGCGCAACAAGAAGCCGGTCGGCATCCACTGGCTGCAGGCGGTGGCGGTCGAGGCCGTCTCCGCGCCGGAAGACCGGGGCATCTGGGCCTACCGCATCCCCTCGCTGCTGGGGGCCATGCTGGCGGCCGCGGCCTGCGCCTGGGGCGCGGCGGCCTTCTTCGGCCCGCGCGAGAGCCTGCTGTCGGGCGCTATCCTGGGCGCGACCTTCCTGCTGTCGACCGAGGCCTTCATCGCCAAGACCGACGCGGCCCTGTGCGGCTTCACCACCCTGGCCATGGCGGGCCTGGCGCGGATCTACGCGGCGGGCCTGGCGGGCGAGAAGGCCGGCAAGGGACCCAAGCTCGCCTTCTGGATCGGCATGGCCATGGCCGCCCTGATCAAGGGCCCGGTCGGCCTCTTGGTCGCGATCCTGGCGATCCAGGCCCTGTGGGCCTGGGACCGCAGGATAGGCTGGCTCAAGCAGCTGGGCTGGAGCTGGGGCGTGATCCTGTTCGCCGCCATCGTCCTGCCCTGGGCGACCATGATCACCATCGCCACCGACGGCGCCTTCTGGGGCGCGGCGGTGGGCGGGGACCTGGCCCCCAAGCTGGCCGGCGGCCACGAGAGCCACAGCGGCCCGTTCGGCTACTACGCCCTGCTCTCGCCGCTGCTGCTGTTCCCCGTCACCCTGCTGCTGCCCGCGGCCCTGGTGCTGGGCTGGACCGGCCGCAAGGAGCCGGGCGTGCGCTTCGCCCTGTGCTGGCTGATCCCGACCTGGCTGATGTTCGAGATCCTGCCGACCAAGCTGGCCCACTACACCCTGCCCTCGTTCGGGGCCTTGGCCATGCTGATGGCGGCGGCCCTGCGCGCGCCTCTGGGCCTCATTTCGCGCATCGTCGGCACGGCCCTGCTGGCGCTGGCGGGCGTGGCCTTCGCCGCCGTCTGCATCGTCGCCTGGAAGACCTACGCCGCGCCCTCGGCCCTGCCGCTGGCGATCCTTTCGGCCCTGCTGTTCGTGGCCGCCGCCGTCGCCGGCGGCTGGCTGATCCTGCGCAGGCAGGCCGCCAAGGCCCTGGTCACCGCCGGCGTGCTGGGCATCCTGGCCCACGGGACCATGGCCGGCCTCCTGGCCCCGCGCCTCGACTCGCTGTGGCTGTCCAAGCGCCTGGCCCGCGCGCTCGAGGCCGCCGACCTGGCCCCCCGCGCCGGCGCTCCCGGCCCGGTGGCGGTGACCGGCTATTCCGAGCCCAGCATGGTGTTCCAGCTGGGCACGACCACCGAGCTGACGGATGCGGAAGGCGCGGCCGACGCCGTCGACGAGGGTCGTCCGGCCGTCGTCGAGGGCCGCGAGGACGAGAAGTTCCGCGCCGCCCTGGCCGCCCTCGGCCACGCCCCGCGCCAGGCGGGCGAGATCAGGGGCCTGAACTATTCCGACGGCGACGACGAGGTGCTGCGCCTCTATCGCGGCGAGCCCCGCCGCCCCGCTCCTGTCGCGCACGAGGCGCCCGACGCCGTCACCGAGGCCGAACCGGAGGTGCAGCCGTGAGCCGCTTCATCGAGATCGTCGAGGTCGGTCCGCGCGACGGCCTGCAGAACGAGAAGGCCATCCTGTCGGTCGACGAGAAGCTCGACCTGATCCGCCGCCTCGAGGCCGCCGGCGCCCGGCGCACCGAGGTGGTCTCGTTCGTGAACCCCAACCGCGTGCCGCAGATGGCCGGCGCCGAAGAGATCATGGACGCCCTGGGCGGTCCTGATCCCAAGCGCTCGCGCATCGGCCTGGTGCTGAACATGCGCGGCTGGGAGCGCTGCGTGTCGACCGGCTGCGACGAGGCCAACGTCGTGGTCTGCGCGTCGGACGGCTTCGGTACGCGCAACCAGGGCGCCACGGTCAGCCAGCAGCTGGATACGCTGGCCGCCATCGTCGAGCGCCAGGCGATCGACGGCGGCCCGCCGATCACCGCCACCATCTCGGTGGCCTTCGGCTGTCCGTTCGACGGCGAGATCTCCGAGGACCAGGTGATGGCCATCGCCCGCGAGGCCGCGTCGATGAACGTGCCCGAGATCGCCATCGCCGACACCATCGGCGTCGCTGATCCCTGGACCGTCCGCAAGCGCATCGAGGCCGTCCGCGCCGCCGCGCCCGACGCGCGCCTGCGCATGCACTTCCACGACACCCGCAACACGGGCCTGGCCAACGCCTTCGCCAGCGTCGAGGCCGGGGTCGACGTGCTCGACGCCTCGGTCGGCGGCCTGGGCGGCTGCCCCTTCGCCCCGGCGGCGACCGGCAACATCGGGACGGAAGACCTCGTCTACATGCTGGAGCGGGCCGGGTTCGAGACGAGCTACGACCTGGCCGCGCTGATCACGATCGGCCGCGACATCAGCGAGCGGCTCGGCAAGGCCCCGGCGTCTTCGCTGGCGCGGGCCGGCGGGTTTCCATCATAAAAACCTCTCCCTATGGGAGAGGGTGAGATTTAGGCCGCGAAGCGGCCCAGGTCCTGCTTGCTCTCGACCAGGTCCAGAACGTCGCCCATGCGAAACCCGGGGTCGACCGGATGCAGGGCGTCGTAGATCGAGCGGGCGAAGGCGAGATCGGCCGGGGTCTTCACGCGCCAGTCCAGGCTGGACCAGTCACGCACGGCCCGCAGGTGGGCGTGGCGGAAGCGGCCGGGCTGGTTGCGGATGGCGGCGGTGGGCGAGATGCGGGCCAGCGGGTCGCGCTCCTCGGCGGCGGAAATGCGCAGGGCCTTTGCCGAGATCACCTCGACCTCAAGGCCGGCCGGATAGGTGCGGTAGACGCGGTTGGAGGCGTAGTCGGCGCCGGTGCTCAGGGCCAGCTTGACGGTCTGGTCGATCAGGCCCGGGTCGACGAACGGCGCGTCGCCCTTCAGGCGGACGATGTGGCTGACCGGGCCGGCGGCCTCGGCGCAGCGGGCGATGCGGTCGAGAATGTCGGCGCCGGCCCCGCGATGGACGGTGACGCCGCGCGACACCAGGAAGCCGGCCAGCGCGTCGTCGGCCGGCTGGTCGCTGGTGGCGACGATGATCTTGGAAAGGGTCTGGGCCTGCCGGATCCGTTCCAGCTGGCGCAGGATCATCGGCTGTCCCTGGAGGGTGGCCATCGCCTTGCCGGGCAGACGGCTGGAGCCCATGCGGGCCTGCAGGACAGCGAGGATCATGGTGTTGCCTCCCTTCGAGGCGTCTTGTCCGGTTCTATTCTGAACCTTGAGCTTCGAGTCGGGTCCGCCGCTAGGCGACCCAACGTCGCGGGTCGAGAGCCACCGGATCGTCGATGGCCATCTCGTCCCAGTCCAGGTCCGGCGGCGGGCTCGAGGCGGCCGCGACGACGGCCGACAGTTCGGCGGCCGAGGTGACGCCGACGATCACGGCCGAGGCCTCCGGGCGCGACAGGGCGAAACCCAGGGCGGCCTGCAGCGGGTCCGAGCGGCCTTCGGCGATCATGCGGCGCACGCGCGACAGGCGGCCCGAGGCCCCCTTCAGCTGGGCCGGAACGCGGTCGGGCGGCAGGAACAGCAGGCCGTTGAGGAAGATCGAGCGCAGCTGCACCTCGACGCCCATGCCGGCGATGCGCTGCAGCGAGCCGTCGGCCAGCAGGCGCTGGTCGAGCAGGCTGGCGGGCGCCTGGATGATGTCGGGCTTGAAGCGGCGGGCCACGCCCACCGGATCGTCGGTGGCGTGGGCGGAAATGCCGATGTTGCGGAACAGGCCCTGCTCGCGCAGGCGCAGCAGGCGGTCCCACATGGCCGGGCCATGCACGCCGAACAGTTCCGACGGCGATTGGACGACGATGGTGTCGGCGCGTTCCAGGCCCAGGCGGCGCAGCGAGCCGCGGGCCTCGGCCTCGACGAAGTCCGGCCCGCGGTCGGCGCGGGCGGCCGCCAGGGTCACCCGGCACGAGACGGGACGCGGGATCAGGTCGCCGAGCACGGATTCCGAGCGGCCATAGACGCCCGAGACGTCCAGCACCGACAGGCGGGCGCGGGCGGCGATGTTCAGGATGTCGCGGGCCTCGACCTCGGGGGAGCGCGAACGCGGCGACGCGTTCATGCCGTCCAGTCCGAACTGGGCGGCGGCAAGACCGAGCTTTGAGACGGTGAGCGACATGAACTTCCGCGTCGGATGAAGCACCAATGTCGAGGAGCCTACGCGCCAAGGTTTGAAGAAGGCGTTTCTGGAACCTTGCCGAGGGGTTAAGATCGGCTCGATGGACCTTACCGATCCCGCCGCCCTTTCCGGCCCCGAATGGCCCATGCACGGCCTGGCCGACGACATGCGGCCGGCCCTCGAAACGGCCCTGGCGGAAGGTCCCGCGGCGCTGGCCACGATCATCGCCCTCGAGGGCGGGGGGCCGCGTCCGGTCGGCACGCAAATGGTGTTCGCGCAAGGCTTCGTGGCCGGCTTCCTGTCGGGCGGCTGCATCGAGGGCGACGTCGAGCTGCACGCCCGGGCGGTGCTGGAGACGGGGATCCCGAGACGCCTCGTCTACGGCGAAGGCAGCCCCTGGCCGGACATCCGCCTGCTGTGCGGCGCCCGCATCGAGATCCTGGTCGAACGTCTTAACGCCGACGACGGCGCGGTGCGCGACCTTTTGACTCACGCCCGGAAGCGGCGGCCGGCCCTGTGGTTCACCGACGGGACCCGGCGGGTCTGCGCGCCGGTCGGCGCCACGCCGGTTCCGTGGCCGGGGGTGTTCATGCGCCGCTTCGATCCGGTCCCGCGCTTGGTGGTCATGGGCGGCGATCCCACCGCCCTGGCCCTGGCCAGCCTCGGCGTCCAGGCAGGGTTCGAAACCACGCTGGTCCGCCCCAAGGGCCCGATGGCCGCGCCGCCCTTGCCCGGCGTGCAGTACAGCCGCGAGGCTCCGGGCGTCGCGCTCGCGGCCACGGGCCTCGACGCCTGGACGGCCGTGGCGGTGTGCAGCCACGACATGGCGCTGGATCACGAGGCCCTGCTGGCCGCCCTGCCCTCGCCCGCACCCTATGTCGGCCTGCTGGGCGCGCGGCGGCGGCTGGCCGAACGGCTCTGCGCGCTGAAGGCCGACGGCCTGACGGAAAGGGACCTGGCCAAGCTGCGCGCGCCCATCGGCCTGGACCTGGGCGGCAAGGCCCCGTTCGAGGTGGCCGTGGCCGTCATCGGCGAGATCATCGCCACCCGCAACGGACAGCCGGCGCTGGAGAGAAGGGCCGAGGCGGTGGGCTAAGCGCGCCCGCCACCGCCAAGGCCGCTCCCTACGGATGGGTGATCGTCAGGTTCTGCGTCGACTCGAGGACGCCGCTGATCTCGCAGCCGTAGGGCGGCGGCACTGGCCCCACCGCCTGAGCCGGGATGGTCAGGATGTTGGCGGCGTCGTTCCACTGCACCTCGATCGTCGCCCGGCAGTCGGTCACGATCGTGTGCAGGAAGAAGTTGGAGATGGTCATGTCGGTGACCACCGCGCCGCTGGCCGGCGGCAGGGTGTTGAACGACCAGGCCGGGCTGAACCATGGCGTGATGAGCGCACACGGCGCGCCGGGCGGCCCCATCGAGCCGGACGACACGGTCATCGTGGTCCCGCTGCTGCCGATCGCAGCGTTGAGGGTCAGCGTGCAGCTGTAGGCCGGTGAACCCGCCACCTTGACCGTTATCGGCCCGCTCAGTTCGATCGGCGTACCGGCCGACACGAAGCCCGCGTGCGCGGACGGCGCCGCGCCCAGCGCCAAGGCCGCCGCCAAGACGGCGCCCGCGATCCTGACCATGAGACGTCTCCCTGCGTGGCTGTCGATGCGCAGCCTTGGGAGCAATTTCCATTATTGTAAGTAGAGAGTCCAGGTCCTTTGCGGCGCGCGCTTCAGCGCCGCGCGAAGCAGCCTCAGCCCTTCCAGTCCCCCGACTTCCCGCCGGTCTTCTCCAGCAGCCGCACGGCCTCGATGACCATGCCCTTCTCGGCGGCCTTGAGCATGTCGTAGATGGTCAGGCAGGCCACGGACACTGCGGTCAGCGCCTCCATCTCCACGCCGGTCGGACCGGTGGTCTTGACCCGCGCGGTGACCGACAGGCCGCCCTCGCCCGGCTCGACCTCGACCACCACCTTCGACAGCGCCAGCGGATGGCACAGCGGGATCAGGTCTGAGGTCCTCTTCGCCGCCATCACCCCGGCCAGCTCGGCCACGGCGCGCACGTCGCCCTTGCGGCCGGTCCCGGACACGGCCAGGGCCAGGGTCTCAAGGCTCATCCGCACGAAGCCCGTCGCCACCGCCTCGCGGGCGGTGGACGGCTTGTCGGAGACGTCGACCATGCGGGCGCGGCCCTGGTCGTCGATGTGGGTCAGCTTGCTCACTTCTCCAGAAGCCTCGGCATCAGCTCGACCATGTTGCAGGGCTTGTGGCGGCTGTCGAGCTGGGCGGAAATCACCTTGTCCCAGCCGTCCTTCACCGCCCCGTTCGAGCCCGGCAGGCAGAACACGAACACCCCGTCGATGATCCCGGCCGTGGCCCGCGATTGCAGGGTCGAGAGCCCGACCGTGGCGTAGGACACCAGGTGGAACACCACCGAGAAGCCGTCGATCACCTTGTGGAACAGCGGCTCCAGCGCCTCGACCGTGACGTCGCGGCCGGTCAGGCCCGTTCCGCCGGTGGTGACGACGGCGTCGACCTCCTTGCTGTCGATCCAGCCGCGCACGGTGGCCCGGATCTTTTCGATGTCGTCGCGCACCACCGCCCGGCCGGCGAACTCGTGGCCGGCGTCCTTGACGCGGTCAATCAGGATCTGGCCCGAGGTGTCGTTGCTCTCGTCGCGGGTGTCGGAGACGGTGAGGATCGCCACCCGCACCGGCTTGAACGGAAGCTCCGGCTTGATCCCGCCGCCCGGGGTGAGGCCTGACATGCGAATTCTCCTTGCCTTCGAACGCCTGCGCGACGCCCTCGCCCTTCGACAGGCTCAGGGTGAGGGCGAACGCAAAGGTTCCTCATCCTGAGCTTGTCGAAGGACGAGGAACCGCATCCACGGCCTAATCCCAACGCTGGGCGTCGGTCCTATCCTGAGCCGTGGGCTCGATCCAGCGCGCGCCGTCCGGACCGTGCTCCTTCTTCCAGAACGGCGCCCGGCTCTTGAGCCAGTCCATCAGAAAGTCGCACGCCTCGAAGGCGGCCCGGCGGTGTTTCGACGCCGTCGCCACGAACACAACCGCCTGCCCTGGCGCGATTTTCCCCACCCGGTGGACGATCCGCCAGTCCTGCAGCCCGAACCGCGCGGCGGCGCCCTTCGCAAAGGCCTCGATCGCGCTTTCGGTGAAGCCCGGATAGGCCTCCAGCTCCAGGATCGACGCCGTGCCGCCCTCGGCGCGGGCGAGGCCCGTGAAGCTGGCCACGGCGCCGGTCTCGCCTCGGCCGGCGCAGAAGGCCGTCAGCAGCGCGCCGGGTTCGAACGGCGCCTCGGTCAGGGTGATCATCCGCCGCTCATCGGCGGCAGGAAGGCCACTTCCGTGGCGGCCGCCAGCACGGCCTCGCCGCGCACCAGGGCCTTGTCGACGGCCACCTGCACGCCAGGGCCTTCAAGCGCTTCGGCCAAGGCGGCGTCGTCGTTGGCGATGGACGCGCGCAGGGCCGCCAGGCTGCCCGCCTCGACCTCGCGCTCGCGCCAGCCGGCCTGGTCGGCCAGGCGTCCGAACAGCAGCACGCGGGCCATCGCCTAGCCTCCGGTCGTCGACATGTGGCGGGCCACCGCCGGACGCGGCGCGTCGACCTGGAAGTCGTGGCCCTTGGGCTTGGACCCGATCGCCGCGTGGATCGCCGCCACCAGTTCGCCGTCGGTCGCCCCGCCGCGCAGCACGGCCCGCAGGTCGCTGGCGTCGTCACGGCCCAGGCAGGTGTGCAGGGTGCCGGTGCAGGTCAGGCGCACCCGATTGCAGGCCTCGCAGAAATTGTGGCTGAGCGGAGTGATGAACCCCAGCCGCCCGCCGGTCTCCTCGACCTTGGCGTAGCGGGCCGGCCCGCCGGTGGCGTAGGCCAGGTCCGTCAACGTCCAGTAGGACGACAGCTCGCGCCGCACGTCGCGCAGCGACAGGAACTGGTCGGTGCGGTCCTCGTCGATCTCGCCCAGCGGCATGGTCTCGATCAGGGTCATGTCGCAGCCGCGCGCGTGGGCCCACTGGATCAACTGCGGCAGCTCGGCGGCGTTGTCGCGCTTGAGCGCCACCGCGTTGATCTTGACCTGGATGCCCGCGGCCAGGGCCGCGTCGATCCCACCGACCACCTTGGCCACGTCGCCGCCCCGCGTCAGCCGCCGGAAGAGATCGGGCTTGAGGGTATCGAGCGAGACGTTGATCCGCCGCACGCCCAGCGCCGCCAGGCGATCGGCGTGCTGGGCCAGCTGGGTGCCGTTGGTGGTCAGGGTCAGCTCGTCCAGCGCGCCGCTCTTCAGGTGCCGGGAAAGCGCCTCGACCAGCTCCATGATCCCCTTGCGCACCAGCGGCTCGCCGCCGGTCAGCCGCAGCTTGCGCACGCCCAGGCCCAAGAAGGTCGAGGCCAGGCGGTCCAGCTCTTCGAGAGTCAGCACTTCCGCCTTCGGCAGGAAGGTCATGTGCTCGGCCATGCAGTAGACGCAGCGCAGGTCGCAGCGGTCGGTCACCGACACGCGCAGATAGGTCACCGCCCGGCCAAAACCGTCGATCAATCGGGGGCTGTCGTCAGGGGACGTCATATCCGCCATAGGATAAGCCTCCGACGGCGTCGCGGAAAGGGATCGCATGCGACTGGAGGCCATTGTCCTGGCGGCTGGCGCGGGAACGCGCTTCGGCGGCGGCAAGCTGCTCGCCGTCTGTCGCGGCCGGCCGCTGCTGGATCACGCGCTGGACGCGGCCCTGGCGGCGCCGGTCGACAGGGTGTCGGTCGTGGTCCGGCCCGGCGACACGGCGGTCGCGGACCTGGTCGACGCCCGCGCCGCCCCCCGCCTGCGCATGCTGGTCGCGCCCCACGCCGCCGAGGGCCTGGGCGCCTCGCTGCGGCATGGCGCGGGGGCGCTCGATCCGGCCAGCGACGGCGTGCTTGTGTTCCTGGGCGACATGCCGGACGTCCCGCACGACCTGGCCGCCGCGCTGACTGCGCGACTGGCCGCGGGCGCCGAGATCGTCGCTCCCGTCCATGCCGGCCGGCGAGGCCATCCGGTGCTGTTCGCGCGTGTCTGCTTCGAGGGCTTGGCGGCGTTGAGCGGCGATCGCGGCGCCCAGGGCCTGATGACGGCGCGCACCCTGGCCCTGGTCGAGACCGACGCGCCCGGCGTGCTGTTCGACGTCGACCGGCGGGAAGACCTGCCCGGCTAGGGTGCGGATTCGATTGAGCGGCGTATCGAGGCCAGGAAGTCCAATCGCTTGCCGCTCGTCATCCCGGAAAGCCCGCAGGGCTTCAGGGGCAGGTGCGCTGCGTGTGGCCCCTGGGTCCCGGCTCTACGGCTCGCTGCGCGACCCTTCGGCCGGGATGACGGGTAAGAATATCAGCGCGATCGGATAAAGGACCCTAGGACGGACCGTCCTCGTTGGCGACCCGGCGCTGCTCACGCCAGTGGCGCCAGACGGCGAAGGCCAGCACCGCCAGTATGCCGTGGCTCCAGACGGCCAGGCTGAGCATGTAGGTGTTGATGGTCACGCGATGGTCGATGATCGTCGCCAGGTGCGAAGCCACGGCCAGCAACTGGAACGCCGACACCACCACCGTCCACAGCCGTCGCGACGACAGCGACACCCAGACGAACAGCGCCGCCGTCAGGCCGTCGATCAGCATCAGGCCGGTGTCGGTGAAGCGCGGGCTGTTCCTGAACACGATCAGCGAGGCCAGCCAGCCCGTCAGCATGATCACGCCCACGCGCCGCGCCGGCTTGTCGCCGAACCGGATGGCCGCGCCGCAGATCACGATCGCCACGCCCAGGGAAATCAAGGCTTGTATCAAAGGAAGAGCCCCCGACTCGCGGGGGCCAACATGCCGCAAGACGGGTCCGGATCAAGCGCGATCCGGCCCCGCTCTCATTATCAGTGGTGCGTCAGCCGCCCCTCGCCGAGGATGCGGCGCACCTCGTCGATCACGACCAGGGCGCCCTCGGCGTCGTTGGCCTCTTCCATGGCGATCAGCCGGTGCATCAGCGCGGTCAGCACCCGCTTCTGGACGGGGCAGAGGTCGCGCAGGCAGCGGCCGAACTCGGCGGCTTCATCGATCGCCGGCTGAAGCGCGGCGAGAACGGCGGTCATGGATTGACTCCGGAAATTGAGAGGATCGCCGCGCGGATCACGCGGCGCGGCCGCCTTCGACGGCGCGCAGGCCGGCGGTGCGCGGCTGGTCGCCGCCCTCGACCTTGCCCATGTCGCCGACGGCGAGGGCGCCGCAGCCGATCTGGGCGCGGACCTCGGCCAGGTCGCCGTGGGCCTTCACGATCGTGCGGCGGGCGGAAAGGATGTGGATCAGGGTGTCGCCGAGGGTCTCGATCGCTTCCTGGCCGATCACGGCCGACAGCTGCGCATCGAGCCGCAGGGAGGGCAGCAGGCCCACCAACTCGGCGGTTTCGCGCAGGGCCGCATCGATGGCGGCTTCGGCGCGCTTCAGTTTCTCGGCCCCGGCACGGGCCGCGTCGCTGCGTTTCATGCAAGACTCTCCCACTCGCGCGGGAGCCCCCCGCACGTTCAAGACGAATGGATTGTTCGGAAAGCTGTTCGCCGGTCAGTGCGCCGGCGGTGTGCTCCAGCCCTCGCGGAACCGCTGAAGGGCGAAGAGGAACTCATGAGCCCCCATGGTGACCACGCTGAGCAGCACGCCGGCCGCCAGGGCAGAAACCAGGATCAGGCCCATCCATTGGGCGGGAGTCAGGTCATGGCGCCAACCTCCCCGCGTTCGGACCGGATCGGGCTGTCGTCCGACAGGAACGCCGTCGCCGCGAGAACCCGCAGCAGCAGCTTCGACGGAGGATCGCCAGCCGCCTGCGCCTTGCGCAGCGCCGAGACCGTCTCCGGCACCAGGCGCTCCCGCTCGGGGGTGCCCGCCATCAGGGTCAGGCCCTCTTCCAGCGACTTCCAGCTCGCGATGAAGAACGCCGAATTGGGAGCCGCCCCCGAAGGCCTCGTCTTGGGTGTGTTGTCGTTCATGGCCATGGCCGCTCCCGCTGTTGAAAGCAGGAGAGACCGGCCCGAGGTCGAAGGCTAGGTCCGGCGATTGCCTACGGTAGTCATTACCGGGGTCCCAACTACCGGGGGCCTGTTCCCAGGCCACGAAGGCCAGGGCGGCGTCGCGGCGCGGCATGCCGGCCAGGCGCCGGCGGGCGCTCAGCACGTGCATCTCGACGGTCTTGGGCGACAGGCTGAGCAGGCGCGCGATTTCCTTCGAGCGCTGGTGCTGGGCGATCAGGCGCAGGATCTCGCGCTCACGGGGCGTGAGTTTCTCGAAACCAAGGCTGTCGGCAGGCTCGACCATGGCGCTAAGATGGTCCTAGCACAGCCTCTCGTCCAGCGGTCCGACGTCAATTCCGGTCGCGCCAAGGTTAACGTTCAGACAGACCGGACGAACGGCAACCGCGTCGTGGCCTGCCCCGACAGCGCCAGCAGGGCGTTGGCGACCGCCGGACCGATCACCGGCGTGCCCGGCTCGCCCACCCCGCTGGGCGGCGCGGCCGACGGCACGATGTGGGTCTCCACGCTCGGCGCCTCGCCGATGCGCAGCACCCGATAGGTGTCGAAATTGCTCTGGTCGACCGCCCCGTCGGTCAGGGTGATCTCGCCGTAGAGGGCCGCCGACAGGCCGTAGCAGGTTCCGCCCTCCATCTGCGCGGCGATCTGGTCGGGCGAGACGGCCGTGCCGCAGTCGATGGCGGTGACCACCCGGCCGACCCTGGGCGCGCCGTCGACCAGCTTGACCTCGGCCGCCTGGGCCACGACCGAGCCGAAGCTCTCGTGCACCGCTACGCCCCGCGTCCATCCCGCGCCCGCCGTCGGCCCTGCCTTCTCGACGGCCAGGTTCAGCGCCGCCAGGTGACGGCTGGCCCCGGCCTTGGCGTAGAGGGCGCGGCGATATTCCACCGGATCCTTGCCGGCCTTGCGGGCCAGCTGCTCGATGGTGTGCTCCATGACGAAGGCGGTGTGGGTCGCCCCCACCGAGCGCCACCACAGCACCGGCACGCCGACCTCCGGAAAGGCGACCTGGGCGTCGACGACCGGCGTGGCCTTGAGGTAGGGCGAGTCCATCGCCCCCTCGACGGCGGTCTGGTCGACGCCCTTGGAGGGCATCGGCGAGTCCTTCATGATCGACTGGCTGACGATGCGATGGCGCCAGGTGGCCGGCAGGCCGTCCTTGTCCAGCGTCACCCGCACGGCGTGGACCACCAGCGGCCGGTAGTAGCCGGCGCGCATGTCGTCCTCGCGCGTCCAGACCAGCTTCACCGGCTTGCCGCCCCCCACCTTCTTGGCCACGTGGACGCACTCGGCCACGTAGTCGGAGGTGAAGGTCGCCCGCCGCCCGAACGAGCCGCCGGCGAACAGGGTCTCGACCTCGACCGAGCCCGGCAGCGCGCCGACGATCTTGCCGGCGTTCAGCTGGTCGAGGGTCTGGCCCTGCGAGCCGTGCACCAGCTTGACGTGATTGCCGTCGACGATCGCCACGCAGTTCATCGGCTCCATCGTGGCGTGGGCCAGGTAGGGGAACTCGTAGACGGCCTCGAAGGCGTCCGTGCTCCCATCAGGTCCGCCCGCCGCCTGGGCGGCGTCGCCCTTGGATCCGAACGACTCCCACTTCTGGTCGGCCGGACCCTTGCCGGTCGCCAGGTCGCGGAAGGCCGCGGCCAGCTCGGCCGAGCCGCGCTTCTCGGCCTTGCCCTCGTCCCAGCGGACGTTCAGCGCCTCGCGGCCCAGGCGCGCGGCCCAGGTCGACCTGGCCACCACCGCCACCCCGGTGGGAATTTCGAACACGTCGACCACGCCGGCGACCTTCCTGGCCGCGTCGGCGTCGAAGCCCTCGACCTTGCCGCCGAACCGCGGCGCATGGGCGACCATGGCCGTCAGCATGTCGGGCAGGCGGACGTCCTGGGTGTAGCGGGCCGTGCCGTCGCTCTTGGCCTGCGCGTCCTTGCGGCGCACGCGGTCCGTGCCGATCAGGGTGAAGGTCTTGGGGTCCTTCAACGCGGGACTGGCGGGCGGCGTGACCTTGGCCGCGTCGGCCATCAGGTCGGCGAAGGCCGCGCTCTTGCCCGAGGCGTGGGTCAGCACGCCGTCCTTCACCGCCACCTCGCCGGCCGGCACGTTCCAGCGGTTGGCGGCGGCCTCGACGAACATCGCCCGCGCGCCCGCCCCGGCCTTGCGCAACTGCTCCCAGCTGTTGGAGATCGCCGAGCTGCCGCCGGTCAGCTGCGCGCCCAGGGCGCCGTTGCCGTAGAGCTTGGCGTTGGCCGGCGACTGCTCGATGCGCACCTTGGTCCAGTCGGCGTCCAGCTCCTCGGCGACGATGGCGGCCAGGCCCGCATGGCTGCCCTGGCCGAACTCGACGTGCTTGGAGATCACCGTGACGAAGCCGTCGGGCTCGAAGCGGATGAACGGGCCGAACGCCCCGACCTCGACCTTTGAGCCGGCGCTCATCAGGTCGGCCGGCGAGCAGCCCACCGCCAACGCGCCGCCGACGACCACCGCCCCGACCACCACCTCGCGGCGGCTGAAGCCGTCCCGTCCCACAAGCCTGTTCATCGCACCTCTCCGCGCTGCACCCGCGAGGTGGCGCCGGAGGCGGCCGAGATCGCCTCGTCGACATCGGCTTCGGCCTGGGCGGGCTTGGCGGCGACGGCCGGCGGCGCGGCGACCGCCGGGGCGGCCGCGCTGGTCGCCGCCTCCTTGATCGCCGCCCGGATCCGCTGATAGGCGCCGCAGCGACAGATGTTGCCGCCCATGGCCGCGTCGATGTCCTCGTCGCTGGGCGCCTTGCTCGCCGCCAGCAGGGCGGCGGCCGACATGATCTGGCCCGACTGGCAGTAGCCGCACTGCGGCACGTCCAGCTTCACCCAGGCCTGCTGCAGCGGATGGGCGCCGCCCAGGCCCTCGATGGTGGTGATCCTGGCGCCGGAAAGCGCGGCGATCGGCGTCACGCACGAGCGCACCGGGTCGCCGTTCACATGCACCGTGCAGGCCCCGCACTGGGCCAGGCCGCAGCCGAACTTCGTGCCCGTCAGGCCCAGCTCGTCGCGCAGCACCCACAGGAGCGGCGTGTCGGGCTCGGCCTGCACCGACACCGTCTTGCCGTTGACGTCCAAGCTCGCCGCCATGCGTCGTCTCCTGCCCTCGAAACGGAGCTAACACCGTTATTCCGAAGCTCCGCCAGCGAAATTTGACGCCGTCAGGATCGGTATCGGTCCCAGTTTCGTGCCAGTTCCTTGAACGCCTGTTGCGCGAAAGGGCTCACGTTCGAGGCCGACGCGCCCTAGCTTGGGGGCTCGCCCGCCGGATCGCCGCCAGAGGACCCCGCCTTGGACTCCTTCCCCGCCTATTTCCCCCTCGCCGGCCGCAAGGTGGTGATCGCCGGAACCGGCGAGGGCGCCGAGGCCAAGGCCCGGTTGTTCGACGGCTCGCCCGCCACCCTGGTGCGCCTCGACGGCCATGCGGCGTTCCTGCCCGGCTCCTACAGCGGGGCCGTGCTGGCCTTCGTCTCCAGCGCCGACGAGGTGTTCGCCCAAGCCGCCGCCCGCGCCGCGCGCGCCGCCGGCGTGCTGGTCAACGTCGTCGACAAGCCCGACATGTGCGACTTCAACACCCCCGCCGTCATCGATCGCGGCGAGGTGGTGGCGGCCGTCGGCACCGGCGGCGCCGCGCCCGTCCTGGCCACCATGCTGCGCTCGGACATCGAGGCCCAGGTGCCCGAGGGCGCCGGCCGCGTGGCCGCCCTGATGCGCAACTTCCAGAGCGAGGTGCGCGGCGCCCTGCCCACCCTGCACGAACGCCGCGCCTTCCTGCGCGAAGCCCTCTCCGGCGAAGCGGCCCAGGCGGCCATGACCGGCGACATGGAAAAGGCCGGCGTGCTGTTCCGCGAGGCCCTGGCCCGGAACGTGAAGAAGGAAGGCAAGGTCCGCTTCGTGGCCGGCAAGGGGCCCGCCGACCTGCTGACTCTCCGAGCGGTCAGGGCGCTGTCGGCCGCCGACGTGCTGGTCGTCGACGAAGCCGCCGATCCCGAAGTCGTCACCATGGCCCGCCGCGACGCCCACCGCCTGTCGCCGTCCGAGGCCACGCCGCAGCATCTCATCGAGCTCGCCCAAAGCGGCCGCCAGGTCGTGCGCCTCGTCGCCGCCCCGGTCGAGGCCGCCGACATCCAGGCGCTGGCGGCGGCGGGCGTGGCGGTCGAGGTGCTGCTGGCCGCGCCGGCCAACTAAGATCCTCCCCCTCTGGGGGACCGCTGCAATACGCCTCTGTAGGAGTGCTGGGGACGCGGAGTGGTCGTTCTGAGGCCTCCTTTTGGAGGTCTCAGGTCGATCGGGACGGACGGGTGGCGTGATCAGGCCGTCAGGATGGCGGCGCGGCGCAGGTTGAAGGCCATGGCGGTGAGCAGCACTTGGCCGGCGGCCTTGGCCATCCCCAGATAGCGAACCCGCGTCAGACCCATGCGGCGCTTCCAGGTGGCGAAAGTGGTTTCCACGGCGGCGCGACGACGGGCGATCAGGTCGTTAAGGCGCTTCTGGCGATCGCTCAGGGGATGATAGCGGTTGGGGCGGCGCATCAGTCTGGGCTTCACGCCGGCCTGCTTGAGCCGATCGCGGCGAGCGTGGGTGTCATAGGCCTTGTCGGCGTAGACGGCCGCCTCGTCGCCCCGGATCAGGGCGTCGGCCGGGACGGTGTCGTTGACGTTTGCGGGGGTGGTGATCACCGCCCGCACCAAGCCCGAGCCCTGATCGACATTCACGTGGGCCTTGTAGCCGTAGGTCGAGCCAGACTTGCCCTTGTGCTTGGCGAAGGCCGCGTCGGGGTCCCTGGCCTTCGCCAGGGCATCGGGACCGCCCCGGGGACGTGGCGTGGCCGCCTCGATCAAGGTGGCGTCCAGCATCGCGCCCTGCTTGAGCACCAGGCCCGCGCCTTCCAACTGGCGATCCAGCTCGTCGAACAGCCGCTCGAGCAATCGCTGGCTCACCAACCGGTTACGAAACCGGCACAGCGTCGTGTGATCGGGAACCGCGTCCTCCAGGCTCAGCCCCACAAACCGGCTGAACGAAAGGCTGTCGCCCAGCCGGAACTCCAGCTCAGCGTCCGATAACCCGTACCAGGCCTGCAGCAGGAGCGCCTTGAACAGCAGCAGCGGCCGGTAGCCCGGACGTCCCGGGCCATCCTCGCGAAGACCCGCCAGGGCCTTCTCGAAGCCCGACCAGTCCACCAGCGCCGACACTCGATCCAACGCCGCGCTGCCCGCCCGGCGACCAGCGCCGATCTCTCCAAATCCAAGCTGGCCCGTCGCCTTCACCGACATCGCAATCCTCCCGCTTCAACGCCAAGGAATCACAGCCAGCCAATTTCGCAACAGTCCCCCTCTGGGGGAGGCGCCCCGCGAAGCGGGTCGGGCAAAAATCAGGACCTATCCCCAATCCGTAAAATCCCCGCGAAAGCGGGGACCCAGGTATTTTATCGTCGAGCGCCGTGGGTTTCAGAAAAGGCCTGGGTCCCCGCTTTCGCGGGGATTTTACTGGGAGGGAGAGTTCCGATAGCCCCCTCATCCGAAGGCTTCGCGCCACCTTCTTCCGCAAGGGGATTAAGGATCATCGCGCCGCATTGACTCCCCCACGCCCCTCCGTATGTTCCGCGCCGTTCGAGTGACTGGCGTTGAAGGTGGGTGACCACCGGGGAGCTCGGAACGCATATGCCGCGCGCCTGGGCTCCTTTCTGACCGCAACCAGACCCGGAGTCCCGCCGTGCCCGCCGCCCCCGACTATCCGTCCGCCCCCGATCTCGTCGCCCCCAAGCGCGCCCTGCTGTCGGTCTCCGACAAGACGGGCCTCGTCGAGGCGGCCAAGGTCCTGCACGAGGCGGGCGTCGAGCTGGTCTCGACCGGCGGCACCAAGGCGGCCATCGCCGCGGCCGGCCTGCCGGTGAAGGACGTGTCGGACCTGACCGGCTTCCCCGAGATGATGGACGGCCGGGTCAAGACCCTGCACCCCATCGTCCACGGCGGCCTGCTCGGCGTCCGCGACGCGCCCGAACACGCCAAGGCCATGGCCGACCACGGCATCGGCGGCATCGATATCCTCTACGTGAACCTCTATCCGTTCGAGGCCACCGTCGCGAAGGGCGGGTCCTACGAAGAGTGCGTCGAGAACATCGACATCGGCGGCCCGGCCATGATCCGCTCGGCGGCCAAGAACCACGGCTATGTCTGCGTCTGCACCGACCCTGCCGACCTGGCCGAAGTGCTCGAGGCCCTCAAGGCCGACGGCGGCGCGTCGCTGGCCCTGCGCAAGACCCTGGCGGCCCGCGCCTACGCCCGCACGGCGGCCTATGACGCGGCCATCTCGGCCTGGTTCGCCGCTCAGCTCGGCCAGGACTTCCCGGCCCGCAAGTCGATCGCCGGGACCTTGCGCCAGACCATGCGCTACGGCGAGAACCCGCACCAGAAAGCGGCCTTCTACACCTTCCCCAATCCCCGCACGGGCGTGGCCACCACCACGCAGCTGCAGGGCAAGGAACTCAGCTACAACAACATCAACGACACCGACGCGGCCTTCGAACTGATCGCCGAGTTCGACCCGGCCGCCGGTCCGGCCGTCGCCATCATCAAGCACGCCAACCCCTGCGGCGTGGCCCTGGGCGCCACCCAGCGCGAGGCCTACGAGCGGGCTCTCGCCTGCGACCCCACCTCGGCCTTCGGCGGCATCGTCGCCACCAACACCCGCCTGACGCGCGAGGCCGCCGAGGCCATGGTCGAGATCTTCACCGAGGTGGTGATCGCGCCCGAGGCCGACGACGACGCCATCGCCGTGTTCGCCGCCAAGAAGAACCTGCGCCTGCTGGTCACCGGCGGCCTGCCCGACCCGCTGTCGACCGGCGACACCTTCAAGAGCGTGGCCGGCGGCTTCCTCGTGCAATCCCGCGACGACGCGCGCATCAAGGCGACCGACCTGAAGATCGTCACCCAGCGCCAGCCGACGGAAGAAGAGATCCGCGACATGCTGTTCGCCTTCCAGATCGGCAAGCACGTCAAGTCCAACGCCATCGTCTACGCCCGCGCCGGCCAGACCCTGGGCATCGGCGCCGGCCAGATGAACCGCAAGGACTCGGCTCGCATCGCGGCGCTTCGCGCCGCCGACTTCGGCCTGGATCTTTCGGGCTGCGCCTGCGCCTCGGAAGCCTTCTTCCCGTTCGCCGACGGCCTGATCCAGGCCGCCGAAGCCGGCGCCACGGCGATCATCCAGCCCGGCGGCTCCATGCGCGACGCCGAGGTCATCGAGGCCGCCGACAAGCTCGGCCTCACAATGGCCTTCACCGGCGTGCGAGTGTTCCGCCACTAAGGGTGGAGTGAGCCGCATGGACAGCGCCAACTGGGGAGCCAAGGTCGTCGCGCGCTCGCGGGTGTTCAAGCCCGCGGGCCTGGGGCCCTTTCCCGTGGCGCTGATCCTGCACGGCTGCGGCGGCAAGACGCCGTTCCTAGAGACCTATGCCGAGGTCGCGGTGAAGGCGGGCTACGCCGCCGTGGTGCTCGACTCGTTCAAGCCGCGCGGCATGAGCACGATCGACGGCAAGCTCTTCGTCTGTACCCTGATGACCCTGCACGGGGCCAAGCGCGCGGCCGACATCTTCGGGACTCTGGCCTGGCTGAAGACGCAGAGCTGGGCGCAGGCCGACCAGGTGTTCCTGGCCGGCTGGAGCCACGGCGCCTGGACGATCATGGACGCCTACGCCGCCGGGACCTCGGCGCCCACGGCCACTGGCCTGCCCGACGCCGACCCGGTCGCCCTGCGCAGGCAGGTCAAGGGCGCGCTGCTGGTCTATCCGTATGCGGCCTATCCCTCGATGACCAGCCGGCGCGGCTGGGGCCCCGGCGCGCCGCCGGTGTGGTCGGTGCTGGGCCAGAAGGACGGCGTGGTCGGCTGGCGCTTCCCCAAGAAGGCGCTCGACCGCCTGACCGCCGACGGCGTGAAGGTCGACCTCAAGCTCTACGCCGACGCCACCCACGCCTTCGACGACGACAAGGCCAACGATCCCCGCGCCATCTACCGTCCCGACCTCTTTCAGGAGGTGCAGGACTATTTCGCCGCGGCCCTGAAGGCGACAGCGCCGCCACGGCCGCTGTTCAGCTAGGGCCAGAGGGGCCGGCGCCCCCCAGTCGCTCGGCGACAGCCCCCAGGGGGGAGCATCTCGAGGAGCGCCGACGCCAGTAGATCCTCCCCCTCTGGGGGAGGTGGCCCAGAGGGCCGGAGGGGGGACGATTTCAGCTTCCGAAGCGCTCGGAGTCATCACCAACTCCCCCACCGATCGCTCGTGCGATCGCCTCCCCCCACAGGGGAGGCTCCTTTCCCTGGCCCTACCGCTTGATCGACACCGACACGCCCACGAAGCGCGGTTCGCCGGCGATGAAGGTGGGGATGCCGAAGGCGTCGCCGGTGTTGCCGGCGTCCTTGATGTACTTCTGCTCCAGCACGTTGGTGGCGAAGGCGCCGAAGGTCAGCGGGCTGTTCTCGGGCTGCCAGGTCAGGCGCAGGTTCAGCAGGCCGTAGGCCTTCTGCTTCTCGTCCTGGACCGTGTCCTTGATCACGCCGGTGGTGGTCTGCAGGGCGGCGATGTCGTTGTTGTTGTCGAAGAACATCTCCGACTGCCAGGTGTAGGTCGGGATCAGGGTGAAGCGGCCCACGCCCGTATCGACCGAGGCCTTCACGCCGATCGAGGCCTGGTGGTCGGGCGACAGGCGGAAGTGGTTGCCGTCGAACAGGCCGTTGCCGAAGCGGGCGTGGCTGTAGCCGTAGGTGGCGAAGACCAGCAGGTTCTTCGTCGCCTGGAAGTTGGCCTGGCCCTCGAAGCCGGTGGCCTTGGCCTCGCCGGCGTTCAGCGGGATCGTCTGGCCGTTGGAGTCACGCTGGCTGGTCTGGAAGTTCTCGTAGTCGTAGCGGTAGATCGCGCCTTCCAGGGTCAGGCGGCGGTCCAGCAGCGCGGTCTTGGCGCCGGCCTCGTAGGAGGTGACCTCCTCGGCGGCCACTTCGCGGAAGGTCGCCGCCGCGCCGGGCGTCCCGTTGCTGCCGGCCAGCACCTTGGGCCGGCGGCCGGTCGAGACCGAGCCGTACAGGCTGGTGTTGTCGGCCGCCTTGTAGCGGGCCACCAGGCGGTAGGTGACGCCGTTGTCGGTGAAGTCCTGATACTGCGCCTGGCCGTTCAGGGTGGGCTGCACGATCAGGCCGCGCTGCGTGCCCGTCTGGGACAGAATGATGATCGACGGGCTGCTCATCGTGGCGCCGTAGCCGCTGGTCTTGTCGTCGTAGGTGTAGCGGGCGCCGGCGGTCAGCTCGAGGCGGTCGGTGGCCTTGAAGGTGACGTCGCCGAACACGTCGTAGGAGTTGGTCTCGCCGTAGTTGGTGTATTCCTCGCGGCGGGCCGACGGCAGGGCCGCCGGGGCCACGGCGTTGATCACCGGCAGCGACAGGCCGCCCGGGCGCGGCAGGGCGCCGCTCAGGAAGAGGCCGGCGATCTTCTCGTTGATCAGCATCGGCACGCGCTGGCTGCCGTCCTCCCAGAACCAGCTGGCGCCGCCGAAGGCGGTGACGCGGCCGCCGGCGTCGTAGTTGAGGCGGAATTCCTGGCTGGCCGACTTGCCTTGGGCGTCCTCGGCGAAGGTCAGCATCGGCAGCGAGAAGCCGTCCGGATCGAACACCTCCTCGCCGGTGAAGTAGCGGTAGGCCGAGGTCGAGTTCAGCGTGAAGGCGTCGTTGAGCTTGTAGCTGGCCAGGGCCGTCAGGCTCCACAGGCGGCGGTTCAGGCCCAGTTCCTGGCCGTTCTCGAAGCCGTCGACGCTGGACAGGGCCGCCCCGGAATTGCGGCCCAGGTCGCCGATCACCCGGCCGGTGGTCGGGTCGGTCGGCGCGTAGGTCAGCGACTTGAACGAGGTGCCCGACGGCTTGTCCTGCTGGTAGTTGTACAGCACGTCCAGCTTGAATCGGTCGCCCGGGTCGTAGGCGATGGCGACGCGCACGGCCTGGGTGTCGGTCGAGTTGAAGTCCTCGCCGCCCAACAGGTTCTCGACATAGCCGTCGCGCTTCTTGGAGCGGGCGGCCACGCGCACGGCCAGGGCGTCGCTGATCGGCACGTTCACGACACCCTCGATCAGGGCGTAGCCGTTGTCGCCGCCCTCGATCTTCAGGCTGGCGCCGGCCTCGTGCCTGGCCTTGGCCTGGATGATGTTGACCGCGCCGATCAGGGCGCCCCGGCCGTAGAGGGTGGACTGCGGACCCTTGGCGATCTCGACCCGCTCCAGGTCGAACAGCTCGACGTACGAGCCTCGCGACTTCGAGATCGACACGCCGTCCTGATAGACCGACACGCGCGGCTCGGTGGTGGCCTCGCCGCTGTCGGAGGTGATGCCGCGCATCACGAAGCCGGGGTTGTTGGGCGACTGGTTCTGCACGTCGAAGCCGGGCACGAACTGGCCCAGTTCCTCGAACTCCGAAAGGCCCAGGGCCTCGAGGGTCTCGCCCGAATAGGCGGTCAGCGCGATCGGCACGTCCAGCACGCTCTGCTCGCGCTTCTGGGCGGTGACCACCACTTCTTGCACTTCGGTCGAGGCCGGGGCGTCGGCGGCGAACGCCTGGCCGGCGAGGGTCAGGGCCAGCAGGCTGGCTCCGGCGAGCGAGGTGGTGCGGATGGCGCGCATGGACTATTCCCCTCCAACAACTGTACGAGGCCTCGCCCCTAGGGAGCGGTCATGTCGCCCGCGCGACGGGGTTGTGAAGGAGCCGTGAAACGAGTGGCCGACGCCGAGGACGACATCGAGGACCTGCTGGACGCGTCGCAAGCCGACGAGGCCGGCGAGGCGGGCGAACGCCGCCTGCAGGGCCGGCTCGACGGCGACCTCGTCGGCCAGCGGCTCGACAAGGCCCTGGCCGTGCTTTTCGACACGCTGTCCCGCGCCCGGCTGCAGGCCCTGATGGCCGAGAACCGCGTCTTCCGCCTCGACGCCGACGGCCAGCCGCGAGCGGTGACCAATGGTTCGGCCAAGGCCCTGGCCGGCGACTATCTGGTGGTCGAGCCGCCGCCCGCCCCGGCGATCCCCGAGCCCGAGGCCATCCCGCTGAGCGTGCTCTACGAGGACGCCCACCTGATCGTGCTCGACAAGCCGGCCGGCATGGCCGTGCACCCGGCCCCCGGCAGCGAGACCGGCACCCTGGTCAACGCCCTGCTGCACCACTGCGGCGACAGCCTGTCGGGCGTCGGCGGCGTGGCGCGTCCCGGCATCGTCCATCGCCTGGACAAGGAGACCTCCGGCGTCATGGTCGCGGCCAAGAGCGACGCGGCCCATCGCGGCCTGTCGGCCCTGTTCGCCGCGCACGACATCGACCGCATGTACGTGGCCCTGGTGCGCGGCGCGCCCCATCCCTCGTCGGGCACGGTCGAGACCCGCCTGGGCCGCTCGCCCCACGACCGCAAGAAGATGGCGGTGCTGAAGAGCGGCGGCCGCGAGGCGGTCACCCACTACAAGGTCGAGCGCACCTTCGGCGGCGACAAACCGCTGGCCGCCCGCGTCTCGTGCCGGCTGGAGACGGGCCGCACCCACCAGATCCGCGTCCACATGGCCAGCAAGGGCTCGCCCTGCCTGGGCGACCCCGTCTACGGCGGCGGCGCCCCGGCCGCCCCGGTCAAGGCGGTGCTGGTCGAGACCGCCTTTTCCCGTCAGGCCCTGCACGCGGCCCTGCTGGGCTTCGTCCACCCGGTGACCGGCGAGACCCTGCGCTTCGAGACTCCCCTGCCGCCCGACATGGCCGCGGTCCAGGCGGGGCTGGAAGGCCTCTAGAACTTGCGTCCGCGAAACATTCGCGCCCTAATTCAGCTTCGCCGCCCGCGTATCGGTTCAGGGCTGGAGATCCGTCACATGCCGCTCGCCGCCCGCCTCGTTGCTCCCCTCTCCATCGGTCTCGCCCTGCTGGCCGCGCCCGTGCTGGCGTTCGCCGCCGGCGCCGACGACGAGGTGGTGGCCACGGCCAAGACGACGTCGAGCCCGGCCCAGGCGGCGGCCGCCCCCGCCCCGGCCGCGCCCGAGGCCACCCGCCCCCTGACCACCCAGGAACAGATCGACGCCTGGCTGAAGGCCTCGCCGGTCAAGACCACGGCTCAGGACGGCGGCGAGCCGCTGAACCTGTCGCGCGACGACGACGCCGGCCCGATCAAGCGCAAGGTCCATGGCAGCGTCGAGGTCGGCGTCGGCACCGGCGGCTACCGCCACATGTCGGCGACCGCCCTGTTCCCCGTCGGCGAGACCGGCACGCTGGGCGTCGCCGTCTCGCAGACCGAGTTCGGCAAGAACGGCCGCTGGGGCTATGGCTACGACGAGTTCGGCTACGGCCCTGGATATGGCGGCCCAGGCTACGGCGGTTACGGCTACGGCGGTTATGGCCCCTACGGCTTCGCCCGCGGCGGCAAGAGCCAGTCGGTCGCCCTGTCGCTCGACATGTCGGGCCGCGGCGCGTCGGCCGAGCGCTGCGTCGACGGCGTGCGCGCCGACGACGGCCGCTATGTCGAGCCGCTGTGGGCCACCCAGATGCGCGGGTCCCAGCGCCCCTGCGACATCGACGGCCGTCCCTGACGAGACGATTCCGGCGTTCGCCGAAGCTTAACGGCTTGCCGTCATGGTGCGCCCAAACGGGGACCTTCGGGCGTAAGCATGCAGCCGGACATCACAGCGTACCACCACGCCGCCACCGGGCGGGTGACCTATCTCGTCGCTGATCCGGCGACCCTGCTCTGCGCCATCGTCGATCCGGTGCTCGATTTCGACCCGGCCACCGGCGAGACCTCGACCGCCTTCGTCGACGCCATCATCGCCGACATTCGCGCGCGGGACCTGGGCCCGACCTGGATCCTCGAGACCGCCGTCCATACCGGCCACCTGTCGGCCGCCGGCCACCTGAAATACGAGACCGGCGCCTCGGTCGCCATCGGCGCCCACGTGCTGGAAAGCCTGCAGCGCCTCGTCCCGGCGCTGGGCGCCGAGGGCGTCGACCTGGAAGGCTGGGACTTCGACAAGCTGGCCCGCGAGGACGACGAGCCGCTGATCATGGGCGGGATCGAGTTCCACCCCATCGCTCTTTCCGGCCGCCTGCCCGGCGCCGTGGCCTACAAGGCTGGCGACGTGCTCTTCGTCGGCGACGCCATCCTGCCTGCCGGCCTGCCGGCCAGCGACGCCCCCGGCGCCGACGCCGCCGGCCTGTTCGCCGACGCCCGCAAGCTGCTGTCGCTGCCTGACGACGTCCGCGTTCTGTCCAGCTGGGCCGGCGAGGACCCGGCCGCCGCCGACAGCACCGTCGCCGCCCACAAGGCCGCCAACCCCGACGCCGGCGACGCCGTTGCGCAGGCCGAGTTCGTCGCCCGTCGCGGCGGCGAAGCGGTCGAGCCTTCGGCGCTGACCATCGCCGCCCTCGACGTGGCGGTGCGCTCGGGCAAGCTGCCTCCGGTCGGTGAAAACGGCGTGCGCTTTCCGCCGCGGAACATTCGTTCTCTTTAAAAACTCACTTGCCACGACGGTCGCCGACGCGCCTAATGCTTCGCACGTGAAGTATCAGGAGGCCCCGTCATGGCCGACGACCAGAGCGCCAATCTCACCGCCGTCCAGGCCGGCAGCCTGCCCGACCACCTGGGCCTGCAATGGCAGGAGGCGAAGCCCGGCCTGGTGCGCGGCCGCTTCGACGTCGAGCGCCATCACATGGCCCCCAACGGCTTTCTGCACGCCGCCGCGGTGATCGCCCTGGCCGACTCGGCCAGCGGCTACGGCTGCGTGGTCTCGCTGCCCGAGGGCGCGACCGGCTTCACCACCATCGAGCTGAAGTCGAACTTCCTGGGCACCGCCCGCGACGGCGGCGTGGCCTGCGAGGCCAGACTGGTCCACGGCGGCCGCAACACCCAGGTCTGGGACGCCGTCGTCACGGCCGAAGGCACGGGCAAAACCATCGCCCTTTTCCGCTGCACCCAGATGATTTTGTACCCTAAGGCCTGAGCCGCGACGGCGGGTCGCGGCCCGCCGCAAGAAAAGACGGAAAAGCGCATCATAGCCTCTTGCGCTCTTCCGGCGGCTTGGATAGGTATCCCGCCCTCACTCAAGGCCGGCCCCAAGCTGGCCACGAAGACCCCCTGGAGAGGTGGCAGAGTGGTCGAATGTACCGCACTCGAAATGCGGCGTGCCTGGAAGGGCACCGTGGGTTCGAATCCCACCCTCTCCGCCACTACCCCATCCTGACAAATCCGACCACGTCCGCGGACGCCCGGCAAATCCCCGTCTCATAAGGGGAGATCGCCGAGACGTGCTTCGACACGCTCACCGCCCCACATCGCATGTTTGGGACGAAGCGTGGGACCTAGTGACCCGGCCTTGGGAACGCCTGACTAGCTGTCAGGTAAAGCGAGCCACGCAGCCGGGCCAGCGCCTGTCGCGTCATCGCGCCGCCCCTCCTGGCAACCTCGCATCACAGGTACGCCAGTCACCGCCGCCCGATCTAGCTGGCCTTCTTCTTCCTCTTGCGGCTCGCGGCTCTCGGCGAGGATCGACCAGCTTTGCCGCGCCGCCGCCCAGGAAACCGACGGGACGCATCCTGGGCGATATCGAAATAGGCCACATAGCGGCGCCAGATCGCGTTGCCGACATCCTGGCGGAGCAAAGGCCCCGGCACCTCGGAGACGTCGCGTGTCTCGATCGTGAAGTCGTAGATCACCTTGTCGCCGTCCCGACGCGGCTGATGGCTGACCAGGGCGAAGAACAGAAGCTCCTCCTGGCTGCGACCCGTGCGGGTGCGCGATCGGACCCGCACCCTGAGCGGCGCCCATAGCATCTTCCCCGACTCCTCGGCGACCGCCTGATGGAACGCCCAAGCTTGGACGAGCGTGGGCGGCAGCGGCACCTCGATCGACTGATCGGCCGCCAAGCTTTCCAGGTCGGTGTGAAACCGCGCGGTCATCGCGAAAGTCCTATGGCCCGGCGCCAGGGTACGGCCGCGGTGTTCGCCGAGCGCGACGCCGATCGGCGCCCCGAGATAGGCCAGAGGTCTAGAGCCGGGCGGGCCGATCGGCCTGGGCGCGCCGACGTCGATCAGCGCCTCCAGTTCGTCGCTGATCAGAAGCTCGCAACGGACCTCGACGCCGCGCACCGCGCCTGGGCCGATATTGGCGATCTTCAGACTAGGCGGCCCGCCGTGCGGCGCCTCGGTTCGCAGGCTGTCGGGACAGGCGGTCATGCACATGGTGGTGGGCCTGGGCGTGGCCACGAGAAGCGCCTCGTCGGCCGCCTGTCGTTGCCGACGCATTTCGCGATAGCTCCACCAGGCGATGATGGCGGCGACGCCGGCCACCGGCAGGGCGGCCGTCTGGGTGGCGACCTGCAGGAGATCGCCCCAGTCGGGGGGAGCCAGCGTCGAAGGGTCGATGTTCAGCGGAAAACGGGTACGCATGATCGATCTCCTTTCGCGGCCTAGTCATTGGACGCGGCGGGCGGCGCGCCACGTTCCAGAAACAGCTCGGAGGCGTCGTCCTCGAAGGCGTTCATGATGCGCACGATCGTCGAGACCGCCTCCACGCCCGAACGGGCGGCGTCGTCGAGGCGGTCAAGCCGGCGGCGCAGCTGCGTGCGGGTCGGGTTGCGGAACTCGGCCGGCGCCAAGCCCGCCAAGCTCGCGGCCTGGATCAGCAGCGGGGAGCGCCCGAACTTACGGATCGAGTTCAACGAACCGATCGACTCGCGAACGCGCTGCCAGCCCTCCAGTTGGACGGGGCTGGGCCCGTCGAACAGCTCGCCGCAGACCGGGTATGCGGCCAGAAACTTGCGAAACAGCCCCCGGTCGGTGACCCCCGGACGCAGCGCGCGGCTGAGGTCCAGGCGCCAGGTTTCGAGCGCGTCGGCGGCGGTGGTCAACGAATGGGCGCCGTTCTCGAACGAGACCCGTCCACGCTCGGTGGCCTCCAGTTGCTCGGCCACGTGCAGCAGGCGGGATGCTGTTCCTCTTACGGCCGCGGCGAAAACGCGCTCGCTCGGCTCACGCGTCCAGCTGTAGGCTGGCTGGCCGATCCACACCGTCCGCGCGGAGTCGCGCGGCGGCAGACCGCAGCGCTCGGCCAGCTTCCACATCGTGCGCTCGATGCCCGGGATCAGACTTTCGGCGTAGCGCCGGACAGGCAGGCCTTGGAGTTCGGCCTGCAGGTACAGACAGCTATAGAGGTAGGCCAGTTCGCCGAGCAGTTGGGTGGCCCGTTCGGGCGAGAGGCGCCGGGTGCAATCCCCGATCTTCTTCACACGGCCGTCGCGGAAGTGCTGGCCGATCAGCTTGGCCGTGACGTCCTCCACGCGGATGTCGGCCAGCGCTTTGCCGTTCAGGTCGCGCACCAGGCTGAACACGCGAGGATCGCGGACGATAGCGAAGGGGTCAAAGTAGGGGGGCGTCACCCGGGAGGTGGAGACGGCCCTGACCGTCTCCACCGGCAGGACGAGGGCCGCCGCCCTCGCCCCCCCGGCGGCGGGCGGCGGGCGATCGTCGTCACCCCCGTCCTGTCCGTTGTCGTTGGCCACCGCGTTGAGCGGCAGTAGACCGCCGAGGAGTTCCTCCCCTTCGGTAAGGCTAGGTTGGTGGGACATAGTCTTTCTCCGATTGAGGGTTGAAAGCCTCGGCGGCCGAGCCGCTCGTCCCCCGGTGGTCCGAGCGGGCACTGCCACCGTACATCAACTTCGAAACATGGCTAACGATCAATAGGCAATTTGCGAAGAACTCTTGAAACAACCTAGGGATTACTGCATAAGCGGCCAAATCGAGCGGAATTCCCTCGATCTAATCTCAACAATTACTCAAATGCGCGGGATCGCGTGGCAGGCCTTCGGGCCTTTGCGCGTCGGCGTCCACTTTCCGCTAGGGAAGGCGTCCTGTTCTGTGCGGCGGCGCGCAGAAGGTCCAATTCATGGGCGCCAGATTCCGCGAAAGCGCGGAAAACCCGTTTCGGCGGCTTGTAACCGTCCGTCGGCTGAGGGCACACTTCGCCCGGGGATTGAGCGTGAACAAAAATTCGCGTGCAGTTAGGGGGCGAGACGGTGCGAGTGGAGATGTCCGACCGACATAAGTCGGTCGCCAGGAATTTGCTGAAACGCTGGCAAGCTGAAAGGAACGGCGCGCAGCCCAAGGTGCGATCCCAGCGGCTTTTCGACGACAAGATCGGCCTCAGCCTCAACGCCCGCATCCGCATCGCCGCGGCGCTGTTCGGCAAGGTCGGGCCGTTCTGCAAAGCCTTGGGCGTACCCGACGAACACATAAGACAACGCCAGCCCAGCCCGGACACTGTCGCCAAGGTCGTGGCCTATCTCGACGACGAGCACTACCCGATCCTGGAAAGCGCTTTCCGGGGCGCGCGGCTGTCTTGGGAAGACCCCGCCGCCGACCCCATCGCCGAGTGCTTCACCTGGTTCACGACCGGGCACCTGCCGCTCTGCGACGCGCGCGACCTCATGCCCGAGGCCACCTTTCACGACGAGTCGAAGGAACGAAAGGATTTGCTGGACGAGGTCGAGCGGTTCCTGCGCGGACCGACCCTCCAGCCGATCATGACCCTGGTGGGGGACGGCATGTGCGAGGGCCTGCATGCGTTCGCAGGCGCGCTCTGCGAGAGGCTGGGGCCCCAATCAGCCCAGCGCCGGCCTATCTGCTATCTGCCCGTCTCGCGTCTTCTGGTCTCGAAGAAGCCGCTCCGTTACGACAAGGTCTCTTACGCCAAGCTGGTCGGGTATCTGGCCGCTTTCTATCGGCGCGAGCCGCTAGCCGACGCCCCCTGGCCGATTTCCTCGGCCGCCATGCGCGCGGAGTTGCAGTTCGTTCGCCGCAACATGGCCATCGACCCCTGTACGCTGATCCTGGACGGGTTCAGCACCTTCGAGAGCACTTTGCCGCGACTGGCGGCGCTGATGATCGACGATGGGTTGGCCTCGCTGCTCGACGAGCTGATCCATCCCTATCGCGGCGTCGACGCCGCCGAGCGCCCCGCGCTGGCCTTCAACGACAACCGCTTCATTGTCCTGGCCTCGAGCCCGGTACGGTTCGACAGCCCCTTCGCCGTCATCGCGCCGCCGCTGGACCAGCCCGACGCGACCACCATGGGCAAGATCGCCAGGGATCAGGGCCGCCACGACAGGATGGTCAAAGCCGCCCAGACCATGGCGGCGGACAAGACCGATGTCGCCCTGGCGCTGGTTCAGATGCTGATCACCGAGGGCGATGACGATCAGGCCGCTCGCGCCATATCGATAAGCACCGAAGCGGATCTGGCGCGAGAAGTTCTCTGTATGTTGCGGGAGCATCCCGTGACCCTCGCCGTCGTCACCTGCGCGGCGCTGATGCCGGACGGGGTTCGGCTAGCGACCCTGAACCGCGTACTGGGCGCCTGGCGCGAGGCATGGGACGAGGCCGCGCTGGACCAGCCGTGCTGGAATCTCGACGCGGCGCTGCAGGAGAATGACCGGACCTCTCCCAAGCCCTTGTCGCAGGCGATCAACGAGGCGATCGACTGTCTGGAGCCGCTGCTGACGCAAGGCCAGGACGCCAAAATCCTGGGCCTGGACACCCTGGACCATGCCCGCGAACGCCTGGAGTTCGCCACGGCCCGACGGCGAGAGGACAGCGAGTTCCCGAGCGGAGACGACTGCTTCGATTGCACCTACCTGGATTTCACCGCGCCGCGGCTGCGCAACCTGCTGATCGAGCATCTGATCGAGAATGAGGCCGATCATTCCGCTCTGGCGCGCCTGCACCGACTGCTCGGTGAAGAAATGCTGTTGCAGTACAATCTGATCGTCCGCCATGGCGATTGGCGCGATTCAGACGACATTCGCTTTTTCCGCCGCCTCTTCCAGGCGATCTATCACGGCGCCTGCAGTCTGGCCCTGGGTCCGGGCAAGAGCGACCCGGGCCTGCATGGACTGTCGTTCCGGGCGCTGCCGGCCCAGAACTCGATCAGCTTCGTGCGCTACTACGCCGTCTTTTACCGGGCGCTGCTGGAAGCGCCGCCGGAATGGCACCTCACCCGAACGCAGGGCCGCGACGACATAAAGGTCGATCTGCTGCGCCTGATGATGAATGTCGGCTCGGGCGATCCGTGGGCGTTCCTCAGCGACAAGGCCCTGCTCGAAACCCGGATCCCGCCCTTCCTGACCGTCGAGCGCGCCGATATCGAAGCCGAAGCCAAGGCCATGGGAGATGGCGTCGGACCAGGCCTGAACGCCGGCAACGTCGAGACGCGCCTGACGCTCATCTCCGAACAGTTCACGTCCCTGGCCAAAGCGGCCCTGCGCAACAACGAACTTGATCTGGTGGACGAGGCGCTCGACGCCAGTCGGGAACTCTTCAGGATCTGGCCCGATTCAGAGGCCTTCCGGCCGAGAAGGAAAGAGGCCCAGGCCGGCGAGGCCTCGGGCAAGGCCAGCAAGGACGCTCCGCCGAACTATTTCGCATGGGACGCCAAGCGCCGGGCGCAACTGGCCATGGCGCGGACTGAAATCGATCTGGGCATTGTCCGGGACGATCAGCGCCAGGATCGGCGAGCCAAAGCGATCCTCAAGGAATTCGGCTTCGAAGAGGCCTGGCTGAAACTCTTCGAGACCCCGGCCATCACCCTGCGGACCCCCAACTTCGGCGATGCGGTGGAGACCTGGCTGGAGAGCTTCCAAGACCAGGTCGCCCAAAAGGTGACGTCCGACCACGGCCTGTCGGAGACCTTGGCGGCGTGGTCGGATCTGCTCAGCGCGGTAGCCGAGATCGACATCATTCACGCCGGCGACATGGCCCCGAGCCATCCACGCCGGCAAACTCTGTTCATGCGCGCCTTCCTGTACCTGGCCGCGGGGGATCGCCTTCGCCGCTCGAGCTTCGCCTTCTCCCCCCTTGCCCGAGATTTTCATATCAACCCGCACGGCGCGCGCGTGCTCGTCCGCGGCCTGCTGCAGCTGATCAAGGCGGCGCGCTACAAGCCCGAACTGGACGAAACCGCCACCGCCGAAGTCACCGCGCAAGTCTCGACTCCCGCACCCACCATAGACCCGGCCACCGTGCAGTATCTGGTTTCGCAGGCCCGTCGTCAGATGGACATGCTCGGGCGCCTCGTCGCCCGCTATCCGACCGAAAGGCCAAGCCTGCTCATCCTGGATGCGGCCTTCGCGAGGCAGGCCGGGACCGATCCTCTCGCCGATCTCAAAGTGGCCGAACGCCTGCTGGCCGAGGCCGACGCCCAGATGGGGGCCGCGGCGCACCGGCCACGCGTCCGCCTCCGCTTGATGCGCGAGCGTGCGAAGGTCTATCGGGGCATCGCCATGCTGACACAGGGCGAGGAGCAGAAAACCTACGCCCAGCTAGCCTATCTTGAGATCGACCGCCTCTATCGCCTGGCTCATCACGGCGGACTGACGCTCTGGGAGTCGATCGCCAAGCGCCAGCGCAGCAAGATGAACAGGCTAGCGGCGCTCGGAAGGTTGCCGGCCGCCGACATCCCGGGGCTGCTCGAGCTGCAAGGCGCCTAGGCGGCCCGCGCCCGGGCGTTGCCGTGTTCCGCAAGATCGCGGTGGAAAGCTGCTTTCAGTGATGAGCCGCCCGCTGATTTTCGGGCGATCAGAGCGGTCGCTCAGACAGGCACAACCCTAAGGGCAATTGGATCACACAGACAATTAAAGCTTGCAGCCTGGGGTAAAGAGCCCCAAGCTTGACCAGGGCGGCTCAGGGAGGGGCGGGTCGTGGGGTTTGCGTCGCGCTTTCGCATGGTCAGGTTCGCGGAGCCGGCGTCGCCGGCGTTCGACCCGTCCCCGCGCGCCGCCGTCCCCGCCCGCCACAACGGCGACGGCGCGCTCGCGCGAACCGATCAGCAGCCGGCCTGGCGGCCCATTCTGCTTCTGGCTTCCTTGATCGCGCTGCTAGGACCCGCTCCGCTGGCGACAGCGCAGGGGGCCCAGGACACCGCGCCGCTGATCATCACCTACTATGGGGTCAGCACCCTGCTGCTGTCGGCGGGCGAGGACCAGATCCTCGTCGACGGCTTCTTTACGCGCCCCGACCTGCGCCAGACGATCCTTGGCGCCGTCGGCCCAGACCAGCGCCTGATCGAGCGCCGCCTCGACGACGCCAAGGTCACGAGATTGCGGGCGGTGCTGGTGGCCCACGCTCATCATGACCACTCGCTCGACGCGGCCGCCATCGCGCGCCTGACCGAAACGCCGAAGGGCCCGCGCCTGAAGAGCGACGCCCTGGTGATCGGCGACGCGTCGACGGCGCGACTGGTCCGCGCCAACGGCGTGCCGGAGGCGCGCAGCCCGATCCTCCAGGATGGCTCGGTGTTCCGGCTCGGGCCGTTCACGGTGACCGCCTACAAGGTCGATCATGGCCCTGGCTGGCCGCCCCTGCGCTGGCTGCTGACGGGCGACATGCGCGCCGGCCGCAAGCTGCCAGCCTGGTTCGGGCAATTGAAGGATCGTGAGAACTATTCTTTCCTGATCACCCATGGCGAGCGCCGGATCCTCGTGCATCCAAGCACCGGGCGCCGCATGCCGGTAGGCGATCGAACGCCTCCGCTGCCCCAAGCCGAACTCGTCTTCCTGGGGGTCGGCGGCCTTGGCAGGAAAGGCGAGGCCGTCTACGCCCGGGAGTACTGGACTAGCGCCCAGGCCGAAACCGGCGCGCGCGCCTTCGTCCCCATCCATTGGGATCGCTTCACCGATCCGCTCGAGGCGGGTCTGCGCGACAGCCCTCCACCGCTGGACAAGCCTTCCAGGACCTTCGCGATCTTGCAGGCGAACCAGGCGCCCGGCGTTGTCGTCTGCTTCCTGCCGCCGCTGTCTCCCCTGACGATCCCGTCCTCGGGTCCAGCGCCCGCGATCGCCGCGCGCGGCGGCGAGGCGCTGTCGGCCCGTCCTCCCTGCGTGATCGTCCCGCCTGTCTCGAGCCCATCATGAACCTGCCGACCGACGACATGAACGGCTTCGTCCGCGCGCCAACGGGTTGGCCCGATAAGGCGCCCGACGTCTGGATCTCGCAGACCGGCGGCGCCCCCGTCATCCTGGTGCACGAGCTACCGTCGATCACGCCGGAGGTCATGCACCTGGCCCGCGCTCTGGTCACCGCCGGCTTTCGGGTCCACCTTCCCGACTTCTTCGGCGAGCCCGGCCGCCGGCCCAGCCAGTCCCAACAGGCCGCGAACTTTGCCGCGGCCTGCATACGTACGGACATCCTGGCCGCCTTGCCCTTCGAGACCACCCGCGGCGCGGTCGGCTGGCTGCGTCGGCTCGCCGACCAGGTAGGCGGCGTCGACCGGCCCGTTGGGATCATCGGACTTTGTCTGACCGGCGGCTTCGCGATTGCCGCCGCCACTCAGGACAGCGTGGGCGCTGCTGTCGCCTGCGAACCCTCGCTTCCACTGCTTTCCGGCGACAAGATCGACCTGTCCAAGGCCGACCAGGCCAAGGTCTCGGCACGGATGGAGGCGGGCGAGCTTGGCGCGATGATCTTCCGCTTCGAGGGCGACAAGGCCTCGCCGTGCACGCGCCTCAAGCGCTTTGGGGCCGTCATGCCGGTCGGGCTGGGGTCCCGCTGCCTGCCCGACGACGCGGCCGACCTCAACAGCCCCTCGCAGCTCAAGCATCACAGCGTGATGACCAGCCACCTTGTCGAGGGGCCCGGCTCGCTGACGGTCCACGCCCGCGACGAGATGATCGCCTTCCTACGGTGGCGGATCGAGGGCGGGCCGCCCCCGACCTTCGACAGCGGTCTGCGCGACTGCCTCAAACAGGGCTGCAAACGCAAACCCGGCTCGGGGCCGTCCGCGGCGCCCGCGCGGGTCTTTCCTTGAGCCGGACCGCGAGGCGATCGCGCCTTGCGCTTCACAACATAGCTATCTCGCCCACGAACGGTCGATTGCGGGGGAACCATGACCGAGGATGAAAACCCCAGGGTGGCGCGCGAGGCGCTCTGCGAACGCTATGCCCGCTATGTCGTATCCCCTTCCCTGGTCATCGCCATGGAAAGCGGCGAGGGGGTCCAGGTCATCATAGACCCCAATCTCGACTATCCCGGCGGACGGGACGCGGCGCTCAAGGAAATCGTCGCCCTGCTAAAGCGCGTGGGGGCGCGCCCCCTGCCCTACTCGACGCGTCACCACGTGTTCGCCAAGCTGAATGCGGCCCAGCTGAGCGAGCTCGTCAAGATCGACGGCGACGAGGAGGCCGCGCCCCGCACCTTGGCGGAGGCGAGCGAGGCGCTGCGCAAGGCGCGCGCGATCTACAAGGTCTGGCGCGACACGCCGCTGCTGGCTCACCTCGACCGCTCGGTGCGCCTGGTCAAGGCCGACGCCTGCGCACGAACCTTCGGTTCGGAGGGACGCGGGGTGACATGGGCGGTGATCGACAGCGGGATCGACAAGGATCACCCCCATTTCATCACTTACGACTCCCTGGGCCAGAATGTAGCCCAAGGCGCGAACGTCGGCGCGCCGCCCGCGCCGGCCGAGCACCGCGACTTCACCGGCGAGGGCGATCCCCTTCGCGACGATTTCGGCCACGGCACCCACGTCGCCGGGATCATCGCCGGCGCCACGCCTTGCGACCCGCCGGTCCTGGGTGATCCCGCGCCACGACCCAGCGCTCCAGGGGCCGTGCGGCTCTCGCGCCGACGCGACGAGACCAAGTCCGTGCGACTGCACGCCGAGGTGATCGGCCACGGCCTGAGCGGCGTGGCCCCCCGCTGCCGGCTGGTCAGCCTCAAGGTGCTGAACGCCGAGGGCAAGGGCCATGAAAGCGCCCTGCTCGCCGCCCTTGACCATGTCGACGAGCTCAACGCCGACGGCCAGCGCATCCGGATCCATGGGGTCAATATCTCGATCGGCTACCCGTTCGAGGCCGAATGGTACGCCGCCGGCCAAAGCCCGGTCTGCGTCGCCGTCGACCGCCTGGTGGCCCATGGCGTCATCGTCGTGGTCTCGGCCGGCAACGAGGGTTCGGTGATGATCCGACCCGAGGGGTCGGACGGCAACAAGCGCATCGGCCTCGACCAGTCGATTTCCGACCCCGGCAACGCCGCACGGGCCATCACCGTCGGCTCGACCCATCCCGAAGCGCCCCACACCTTCGGCGTCTCCTACTTCTCTTCGAGAGGCCCGACCGCCGACGGCCGGGCCAAGCCCGATCTCGTCGCGCCGGGCGAGCGGATCCTGTCGTGCGCCTCGTCGGCTACGGTACGGGAGGCCTGCGAGGACATCCGGCTGGTCGAGAAGTTCACGCCCGAAGCGGGGGTGGCCTATTACCGCGAGGAGAGCGGCACCAGCATGGCCGCACCGCACGTCTCCGGCGCCTGCGCGGCTTTCCTCTCGGTCCACAAGGAATTCGTCGGCCAGCCCGAGGCGGTCAAGGCCGCCCTGCTGGAAAGCGCCACCGATCTCGATCGCAAGCGGGACTTCCAGGGCGCCGGCCTTCTGGACCTGCTGCGCGCCATCCAATCCCGATAAGGAGGTCCCGCCATGGCCGATATCGCCGGCTATCCCTATGCCGAAATCGTCTTCAAGCTCGACGGCCAAGGCCGCCTGCAGCCGTCCGCCCTGCCGACCCCGCCTGCCGGCGTCACCGATCTCGTCATCGTGTCGCACGGCTGGCACATGGACGCGGCCGCCTCGCAAAATCTCTACCGGACCCTGATCGGCAATCTGGCCACGGCGGACGCGGGCCGCTTCGACGCGGCCGGGCGAAAAGTGGTCGTCTGGGGCGTCTTCTGGCCCTCAGACCGCTTTCGCGACGACCTGGGCCGTGAAACCGAGCAGGTTCTGGGCGGCCAGGCGGCTTCGGCGGGCGGAGAACTGCATCTCGACGTCCTTCGCAGGCAGGCGCGCGGCGTGGCCGAGTTCCTTGGTCTTGATCCGGCCCAACTGGCCATCCAGGCCGAACTGGCCACCGGCGGCGGCGGAGACGCCGACACCCTGGCCAACATCCTGAGGGCGGCGGCGGCCCGCACGGGCGCCGCGGATGCCGACACCCAGCGGGACCACAAAGAGCTCCTGGCGCTGCCCGGCTCGCAGATCGTTGACAGTCTCGGCAGGCAGAACGCCGCCGCGCCCGACGCTGTGTCAGGCGGCGGCGCAGCGGCGGGCTTCCATCCCGAAGACGACGCCTCGGACGGGGGCCAGGCCCAGGGCTTCTTCAGCGGTGCGACCGCAGGCGTCGCCAAGCTGCTCAATCAGGTCGCCTATTACGAGCTGAAGAAGCGCGCGGGACTGGTCGGTGAGCGGCTGGGAACCATGCTCGACGCCGCTCCCGCCCTGGCCAATATCCGCCTGCACCTGGTCGGTCACAGCTTTGGCGCGCGACTGGTGACGGCGGCGGCCAAGTCCATGGCCCAGCGCAAGGTCGCCAGCATGACCCTGCTGCAGGCGGCCTTCTCGCACAATTCGTTCGGCGCAAACCTGCGCTATGGGCCGCTCTACAACATCGCCGCTGGCGGCTTCCGCGACGTGCTCACCCAAAAGCGGGTGACGGGTCCCATCGCCATCACCCATACTTGGCGCGACGAGGCCGTGGGCCTGGCCTATCCAGCGGCCTCGCGCGTGTCCCAGACGATCAGCAATCTGATCAGCGTGTCCCCTAATTTTGGCGGAAGCCTGGATGTCTTTGGCGGGCTCGGAGCCAATGGGGCCAGAGGGCTGACCAACGCCGAGGGGACCGACGTCGTCTATACCGACGACCTGGTGTTGCCGCACGGACGGGTCACCAACATTCTTTGCGACGCCATCGAGAACCACAACGACGTCGACCGCATTGAATGCGCCCGGATCGTTCGCGCCGCCATGGCGTTGGGCTGAGCCCTCGCATCTGGGCCTCAGGCGGCGTTCTCCCAGGCCGAGACCGCCGCCACGAACTGCGCCGATGTCGATCGCCATATACCTCGGCGTTCTGGCTCAACTCGGGAGGCTTTGTTGATCCCTAGCCGCGCCGCGTGCTTTCGCGTTCGACCAGCCGCGACGGCACGACGCGGGCCACGCAGGTCGCGCCGGCCTCCAGGTCGAGCAGCTCCATGGCCGTAGCCACGTGGGCCTCGACGTCCTGGTCGAACGAGGTCAGGCGGTAGGGGGCCCAGGCGGCCATGTCGAGATTATCGAAGCCCACCACAAGCACGTCGGCGGGCGCCGTCAGGCCGAAGTCCTCGCGCAGCATGTCGATGACGCCGAAGGCGGCGAGGTCGTTGGCGCAGAACAGGGCGTCGGGGCGCTCGGCGCCGGAGAACAGGTCGCGCGCGGCGCGCGCGCCGCTGGCGTAGTCGTAGCCCCCGCCGGCCCGCATCGCGGGCGGCAGGCCCAGCTTCTCGAGGCCGTGGGCGAAGCCGGCCTCGCGGGCGACCTGGGCCGGGCTGTCGCCGGGTCCGGCCACGAAGCCGAAGCGCGTCCCGCCCCGCTCGCGCAGCAGCCGGGCGGCCGCCTCGCCGGCGGCGAAGTTGTCGGACGACACCGAGCGGATCCAGTCGCCCGACAGGTCCGAATTCAGGGTCACGATCGGAATCCTCAGCTTCGACAGCTGGTCGGCGGCGTCCTGCGAGGTCAGGGCCAGGGCCGAGACCACCGCGTCGACGCGGTAGCCGGCCAGCTGGTCGACCACGCCGTCGAGGATGCGGTCGCTCTCGACCCGCACCAGCAGCATCTGCAGCCCCCGCGCGGTCAGCGCCTTGGAGAACGCCTCCAGGGTCATGGCGAAGTAGGGGTTGTAGAAGCCGCCCACCACCACGGCGACGATGCCCGAGCGGTTGGTCTGCAGGATCTTGGGCAAGAGGTTGGGCCGATAGCCCAGGGCCTCGGCGGCCGCCATGACCTTGGCGCGCGTGGCCTGCGCGATCCGGGCGCCCGGCGTGAAGGCGCGCGACACCGCCGACTGCGACACCCCCGCCGCCCTGGCCACGTCGGTCGACGACGGCGGCCGCCAGTTCCCGCTCATGCGGCGATCCCTCGCACCATTTTCCCCTGGCGCCCTCTATTAGAGGCTTGCGTTCGGAATGGCGAGTGAATAGCTATGCACACATTCGACCAACCGCAGCGCGGCCCTTAACCGCGCGCCGTCCCCGCCGGGCCTTTTCGTCCGGGCGGGCGCAGGCGCGTGCGCGACCGGCCTCGCGGCTCTCCGCCCCAGCAAGGTTCGCCATGAGCGCCCATCCGTCCGCCCGCAGCGCCCCGTCCGCGGGACCCGTCCAACTGGCCCTGGCGCTGGGCGGCTTCGCCATCGGCACCACCGAGTTCGCCTCGATGAGCCTGCTGCCCGACTTCGCCCGCGCCCTGGGCGTCGACGAGCCGACGGCCGGCCACGCCATCAGCGCCTATGCCCTGGGCGTCGTCGTCGGCGCGCCGGTGATCGCGGTGCTGGCCGCCAGGATCGCCCGCCGCACCCTGCTGGTCGGCCTGATGGTGCTGTTCGCCATCGGCAACGGGCTGTCGGCCCTGTCGCCGACCTTCGAGACCATGGTGATCTTCCGCTTCCTCAGCGGCCTGCCGCATGGCGCCTATTTCGGCGTGGCGGCCCTGGTCGCCGCCTCGCTGGCCGCGCCCGACAAGCGGGCCTCGGCCGTGGCCCGGGTGATGATCGGCCTGACCGTGGCGACCATCGTCGGCGTGCCGCTGGCCAACGCGGTCGGCCAGTGGATCGGCTGGCGCTGGGGCTTCGTCATCGTCTCGGTGCTGGCGGCCCTGACCGCCGTCTCGGTGTTCCTGCTGGCCCCGCGCGAGCCCGCGCCGAAGGACGCCAGCCCCCTTCGTGAACTGTCGGCCCTGGCCAGCCGCCGCGTCTGGCTGACGCTGGGCATCGGCGCCATCGGCTTCGGCGGCATGTTCGCCGTCTACACCTACCTGGCCTCGACCCTGATCGAGGTCACCCACGCCTCGCCCGCCGCCCTGCCTGGCGTGCTTATGGTGTTCGGCCTGGGCATGACCGCCGGCACCCTGGTCTGCGCCTGGGCCGCCGACCGCGCCCTGATGCCGGCCGTCGGCGCCATCCTGCTGTGGAGCGTCGCCTCGCTGGCCCTCTACCCCATGGCCGTGGGCAGCCTGTGGACCCTGGTCCCGGTGGTGTTCCTGATCGGCTGCGGCGGCGGGCTGGGCGCGGCCCTGCAGACCCGCCTGATGGACGTGGCCGGCGAGGCCCAGACCCTGGCGGCGGCGCTGAACCACTCGGCCTTCAACACCGCCAACGCCCTGGGCCCCTGGCTCGCGGGCCTGGCCGTGGCCGGCGGCTTCGGCTGGCGCTCGACCGGCTGGGTCGGCTGCGCCCTGGCGGCCGGCGGCTTCGTGATCTGGGCGATCGCCGTGTGGGACGACCGCCGCGAACGGGCGATGGCGGCAGCCTAGCGACCGCCTAGCGAGCGGGGGGCTTCGGCGCCGGCGTCCAGGGCCAGACCTTGCGCCGGTCCGACTTCAGGACCCTGTCCTCGTAGCGCGCCTCGGTCTGGGTATCGGGCGCGGTGTAGACGTCGGGCCCGCCGTAAAGCACCATTCGCGCGCGGAGCCCCACCTCGGTGAAGGCCTCATGGCAGGAGGTCGGGGCGGCCACCTTGAACTCGACCTTGGCTGGCCCCTTGAGCACGTGCTCGGCCCGGACCACGGCGGGTTCGTCCTCGCTGCGATAGGGCGCGATCACCTCGCCGTCGATGACGGCGGCGGCCTCCGCGATCGTCTCGCGCGCCCGCCGCATCTTCTCGTAGGGCGTAGGCTCGTGGGTCACGACGATCGAGCAGGCGCTCGCCTCGGCGCCCACGCCCACGCCCACCACGGCTCCGACCAGACAGATCCAACGCATCACCGCCCCCTCGACGCCGCGCATAGTGCACGGCGCGAGGGAACGGCCAAGCCCGTCAGGCGACGGTGTGACCCGCCGCAAGCGCCTTGGCCACCGCCTCGGCGCGCGGACCCAGCACCAGATGGACGACCAGACCGTCGAGTCGGACCAGAGCGCGGACGCCGGCGGCCTTCAGGGCGGCTTCGTCCAGCTTGCCCGCATCGGCCAGTTCCAGACGCAGGCGGCTCGAACAGGCGCTGACCGAGACGATGTTGGCCGCGCCGCCGAGGCCCGGCAGCAGGGCCCGGGCGGCCTTGGGATCGGCGGCCTCCACGGGCGCCGCGACCACGGCGGCCGGCGCCTGGACGCCCGCGCCGGCGGCCGTGCGGATCTCGCCGGCCACCTCGTCGGCGATGGGCCCCAGCACGACCTGCAGCGCCTTGTCGGACGGCCGCACGATCCCGCGCGCGCCCAGCGCCTTGAGGCGCGGCTCGTCGACCGCCTTCTGGTCGGCGACGATCAGGCGAAGACGGGTGGTGCAGGCGTCGACGCTCACCAGGTTGGCCGCCCCGCCCAGGGCCAGCACGAAGTCGGCCCCGCGCCCGCCGGCGCTGGGCGCCGGGGCGGCGGAGAGGGCCGCGGCCTCGTCGGCGGGTTCACGGCCGGGAGTCTTGAGGTCGAACTTGAGGATGAAGAAGCGGAACAGGCCGTAATAGAGGCCGAAATAGACCGCCCCGATGGGCAGCAGCCACAGGGGGCGCGTCGCCTTGCCGAAATTCAGCACGTAGTCGAACAGGCCCGCCGAGAAGGTGAAGCCCAGCTTGACGTCCAGCAGGTTCATCAGGGCCATGGCCGCGCCGGTCAGCACCGCGTGCACGGCGTAGAGCAGCGGGGCCAGGAACATGAAGGAGAACTCGATCGGCTCGGTCACGCCCGTCAGGAACGAGGTCAGGGCCAGCGAGGCCAGCATGCCGCCGACCGCCTTCTTCCGCTCGGGCCGGGCGGTGTGGAACATGGCCAGGCACGCGGCCGGCAGGCCGAACATCATCACCGGGAAGAAGCCGCTCATGAACGCCCCGGCGCTGGGGTCGTCGGCGAAGAAGCGCCGCAGGTCGCCAGTCGCGCCGTGGAAGTCGCCGATCACGAACCAGGCGATGTTGTTGAGGATGTGGTGCAGGCCGGTGACGATCAGCAGCCGGTTCAGGAAGCCGTAGACGAACAGGCCGATCTCGCCCGAGCCGACGACGCCGCGGCTGGCCGCGTCGACGCCGCCGTTGATGCCGTCGTAGCCGAAGCCGACCAGCAGGGCGATGACGAGGCCCGCCACGCCCGAAATGATCGGCACGAAGCGGCGGCCACTGAAGAAGGCCAGGTACTCGGGCAGCTTGAAGCCCGAGAAGCGGTTGTAGAACAGCCCGCCGATCACACCGGAAAGTATGCCGATCGGCACGCTGAGCTTGGCCAGCGCCTTGGCCTTGTAGGCAGGTCCGGCCAGGTCGACCGCCTCCTTGGGCAGGCCCGCGACCACCTCGGGCGGCACGTGCAGCAGGGCCTTGGCGCCCTCGGTGGCGATCAGGAAGCAGACCACGCCGGCCAGGCCGGCCGCGCCGTTGTTCTCCTTGGCCAGGCCCACCGCCACGCCGATGGCGAACAGCAGGCCGAGGTTGGAGAAGATCGCCTCGCCGGCGGCGGCGATGAACGGAATGTTCAGAAGGTCGGGCTGGCCGAAGCGCAGCAGCAGACCGGCCACCGGCAGCACCGCGATCGGCAGCATCAGGGCCCGGCCCAGCGGCTGGAGGATTTCGAGCGGAGACTTCATCGGCGTCAGGCCCCCAGGGTCTGAGAGAAGGACTTGGCGAGGTCGCGGACCGCCTCGGGCGAGGTCTGGTCCAGGGTCCTGGCGGCGAGGTCGCGGCAGGCCTCCAGCGACAGCCCACGCACCAGCGCCTTCACTTCCGGCACGGCCGCGGCGGTGGCCGAAAGCTCGGTCACTCCCAGGCCCAGCAGCACCGGCACGGCGGCGAGGTCGGAGGCCAGGCCCCCGCAGACGCCCACCCAGCGCCCGTGCCTGGCCGCGCCCTTGCAGGTCTGGTCGATCATCCGCAGCACCGCCGGATGCAGGGCGTCGATGCGGGCGGCCAGCTCCGGATTGCCCCGGTCCATGGCCAGCACGTACTGGGTCAGGTCGTTGGTGCCGACCGACAGGAAGTCGGCCTCGGCGGCGATCAGGTCGGCGGTGACGGCGGCGGCCGGGGTCTCGATCATCACCCCCAGCTCGACGCGCTCGGCTATGCCCATCTCGCGCTTGGCCTCGTCGAGCACGGCGCGGACGGCGCGCAGCTCCGACAGGCTGCCGACCATGGGGACCATGATCTTGCATTGCCTCCCCTTCTGGCCCTGGGGCGGCTGGACGCGCAGGATGGCGCGGATCTGGGTCTTCAGAAGATGCGGCCGCCAGAGGCTGACGCGCACGCCGCGCAGGCCCAGCGCCGGGTTCTCCTCGGCCGGAATCGGCAGGTAGGGCGCGGCCTTGTCGCCGCCGACGTCGAGGGTGCGGACGATCAGCGGCCGGCCGTCCAGGGCCGAAGCGACGGCCTGGTACTGGCGGGCCTGCTCGTCCTCGTCGGGCGGGGTGTCGCGGTCGAGGAACAGGAACTCGGTGCGCAGCAGGCCCGAACCCTCGGCGCCGTTGGCGACGGCGGCCAGGGCGTCCTTCTCCGAGCCGACATTGGCGAACACCTCGATGCGCTCGCCGCAGGCGGTGCGGCTTTCCTGATGGGCGGCGGCCTTGGCGGCGGCGCGGCGCTCGTGGCGGGCGGCGATGGCGCTCTGGGCCTGGGCCAGGGCCTCGGCGTCGGGGGCCACGCGCAGGCGCCCGCCTTCGGCGTCGAGGATCAGGGCCGTGCCGTCGGAGATCTCCAGCGCCCCCTGTCCCACCGCGACCAGGGCCGGCAGGCCCATGGCCGCCGCCAGGATGGCCACGTGCGAGGTCGGGCCGCCGCGCGCGGTGGCGAAGCCGGCGACCTGGCTGGGATCCACGCCCATCAGCTGCGAAGGCAGAAGCTCGTCGGCCAGAAGGATCGCGCCGGCCGGCAGCACGCGGGCGGTCTCTTCCTCGCCGGTCAGGGCGCGCAGCACCTGGCGCTCGAGGTCGACCAGGTCGTCGACGCGTTCGGCCAGGCGGCGGTCGCCCAGGCCGCGCAGGGCCTCGACATAGCCGCCGACGGCGCGCCGCCAGGCGAAGCCCGCGCTCTTGCCCTCGCCGATCAGCTTGCGGGCCGCGGCGGTCAGTTCGGGATCTTCCAGGAAAGCCAGGTGGGCGCCGAGGATGGCCTTGCGGGCGCTGTCTCCCTTTGCGGCGGAGGCCTCGATACGGTCGCGGACGAGGCAGAGGGCGTCGTCCAGGGCGGCTAGTTCGGGGCTGGCGCCGGCGCCCGTCTCGACCACGACGATCTCGTCGGCGACCAGGCGCACGGCCTGGCCGATGGCCAGGCCCGGGGCGGCCAGCACCCCGCGCAGCACGCCCGGTTCGGCCGGTTCGGCGGCGGCGGCCGCGACGGGCGCGGCCTCCTCGGCGACGGGCGTGTCGTGGGCGCTCTCGCCCATGCCGCCCTCGATCAGTTCGGCTATGGCCGCCACGGCGAAGTCGGCGTCGACGCCCGAAGCGGCGATGGTGATGCGGTCGTGCAGACGGATGGCCAGAGACATCACCCCGACCGGGCTCTTGGCGCTGGCGCGGCGGTTGACGGCGACCAGCGCCACTTCGGCGGCGAACTTGCGGGCGGTCTCGGCGATGCGGGCGGCCGGACGGGCGTGGATGCCGTGCACCAGCGGCACGACCACCTCACGCGTCACCTCGCCCTCGCCGAGCACGACCGCGGCCTTGCCGCCGCCGGCCGGGACCAGCTCCATCAGGAAGCCGCCGACGCCGGTCTCGCGATCCTGTTCGCGGCGGACGATCGAGAAGGCGTCCAGATTGGTCACCACGATCGGGGTGATCAGGCTCTTGGCCTTGCGGGCCAGCAGGTCGAGATCGAAGCCGATCAGCGGGTCGCCGGCCTTCACCACCTGGCCTTCGGCGACGTGGACGGTGAAGCCCTCGCCGTCGAGCGCCACGGTCTCCAGGCCCACGTGCATCAGAATCTCGGCGCCGTTGTCGGCCCGCAGGGTGACGGCGTGGCGCGACCGGTGAACGGTAATCACCCGGCCATCGCATGGCGCGTGCAGCACCGACCCCGTCGGATCGATGGCCAGGCCGTCGCCCAGCATGCGTTCGGCGAAGACGGCGTCCGGCGTCTCGTCGAGCGGGGCGACCCACCCCTGGAGCGGCGCGGAAAGAACGAGGGTGGACACGTTGGAGAACTCTCGCCAGGGCGTAAAATATGGGGGGCGGATTACTGGCCGGCCGACGTCAGGGTGACGCGGTCGAGGGCGGGCATCGGATCGAGGCCCTTGGCGGTGAAGGAAAAGCAGAGGTCGTGGACGCCGTCGCGAGCCGGCAGCACGCCGCCGACCGTACCCAGGCCCGGGCCGCGACCGGCCTTGCCCAGCGGGATAGCGGCTATGCGTTCGCCCTCGCAGCCGCCGACGCGCACCTCCAGCTCGCCGTCGGGCGTGGCCGGCTTGCGCACCACGATCTGGTCCTTGGCCTTGCCGATCTGGAAGTTCCACGGCGTTTGGCCGACCCAGGCGGTCAGCTTCAGGCCCTTGGAGAGGTCGGCGCCCTTCCACACCCAGCAGGGCTTCATGACGTCGGTGGCGAAGATCGCCCGCTCGCCGTCACGGCCGTTTTCGGGCGCGTCGTCCTCGAACAGAAGCGGGATCGCATTGCCGCACAGCTCCAGCTGGCGGCTGACGCGCGTGTGCGCGGCCCACTCGGTCGCGGTCCAGGCGCGGGTGCGGCCCAGCGGCTGGCCGTCGAGGAAGCTGCGGGCCTTCAGGACCGTGCCGGCTTTCAGCGACAGCGCCTCGCCATAGGCCGGCGAGGCCGTGGTCGGCTCCGAACCGTCGGTGGTGTAGCGGATCTGACCCAGCTCGAGCCCGCTCTTCAGGCTGGCGGCGATCGCTCCGTCCTGGCCGGGACGCAGGCTCGCCTGCGGCTCGAACGGCGCGGTGTTGGCCTTGATCCCCAGCACCTTCAGGCGAGCCATCTGGGACGGCACGCGAGCGGCGAAGCCGTTCCAGTCGCGGCGCTCTTCCTGGGTCCAGGCGGTTTCCGACAGCGCCACCAGGCGCGGGAAGGCCATAAGCTGCACCCGCTCGTCGGTGCGGATGTGCTCGACCCACAGATTGGCCTGGACGCCCAGGATGTGCTTGCGCTGGTCGGCCGTCAGGGCGTCGGGCGCGGCGTCGAAATTGTAGACGTCCTTGAGGCTGCTGACCGTCATGCGGCCGGGCGGCTCGTCGAGCGAGGTGCTCTGGCGACGATCGAAATAGAGGGTCGGCTCGGGCGACAGCACGGTGTCGTGGCCCTGGCCGGCGGCGGCGATGGCCCCCTCGATCCCGCGCCACGACATCACCGTGGCGTTGGGGGCCAGGCCCCCTTCGAGAATCTCGTCCCAGCCGATCAGGCGGCGGCCGCGACCGTTGATGTGCTTTTCGACCCGCTGGATGAACCAGCTCTGCAGGCCGTGCTCGTCCTTGACGCCCAGCGCCTTGATCTTGGCCTGGATCGCCGCGCTTTCCTTCCACTGGTCCTTCACGGCCTCGTCGCCGCCGACGTGGATGTACTCGGACGGGAAGAGGTCCATCACCTCGTCGAGCACGTCGTTCAGGAAGCCGAAGGTCTCGTCGTCGACATTGTAGAGATAGGGGAAGATCCCCCAGTCGTGGCGGGCCAGCGCGGGCGGGTTGGGCGTCAGGCCCAGCTTCGGATAGGCCACGATCGGCGCCAGGGCGTGGCCCGGCATCTCGATCTCCGGAACGATGGTGACGTTGCGGGCCGCCGCGTAGGCGACGAGGTCGCGCACCTGGTCCTGGCTGTAGAAGCCGCCGTAGCGCACCGGCTTGCCGGTCTTGAGGTCACGGGCGGCCGCGCCGGCCGGCGTGCGCCAGGCCGAGACCTGCGTCAGCTTCGGGTACTTCTTGATCTCCAGCCGCCAGGCCTGGTCGTCTACCAGGTGCCAGTGCAGCGTATTGAGCTTGTGGGCGGCCATGCCGTCGATCAGCAGCTTGATCGTGTCGATCGACTGGTAGTGACGGGCGCTGTCGAGCATGAAGCCGCGCCAGGCAAAGCGCGGCGCGTCCTCGACCTGGGCGGCCGGCACGTCGACCGGCCCCTTGGCCTCGTCCTGCACCGCCAGCTGCCACAGGCTGATCGCGCCGTAGAACAGGCCGGCGCGCTTCTGGGCGGTGATCTTCACGCCGCCGGGGGCCACGTCGAGGCCGTAGCCTTCGCCGTCGGGGCCGCCCCGCACCAGCGAAATGGCCGCCTCGCCGGCGGCGGGCTCGCCCTCCACCACCGCCGGCCGGACGCCGCGGGCGCGATGCAGGAGGTCGGAAAGCTGCTGGGCCACGCTCCGCGCCTCGACGTCGCCCTTGGCCACGTGGATGCGGGTGGCGTCGCTCAGGCGGAAGCTGCCGTCCAGCGCCTGAGCCTTCACCGGCGCGGGCGTCAGGGTCAGGGGCTGCGCCGCCAGGGCCGGCGCGGCCAGGACGACGGAGGCGGCCGAGGCCAGGAACAGGGCGGCGCGACGAAATTCGTTCATGTGCGGGACGCTCTCACCGGCAGGCAGTCGGCAAAAAGGCGGGCGGGCCGGCCGTAACCGTCCCGCCCCAGCTCGCTGCTTGCAGTCAGGAGGGAAATGAGGGCGATCTGCGCGGCCTGGCGGGTCATGAGGGCGATCCTGAACCAAGCCGCGCGCGATGCAAATCAGCGGACTCCGAGACGCGTCGCGCGGAACGGCGCGCCTCGGGACCTGCAGGCCTTAGAAGGCGACGTTGAGGGTCGCCTGCAGCTTGCGGCCGGTGCGGTAGACGCCGCGCGGCAGCATGGTGGTGTTGGCGTAGGCGTAGTACTCGCTGTCCAGCAGGTTCTGCGCCGAGACCGACAGGTTGACGTTCTCGGTGAAGGCGTAGCCGGCCGTGGCGTCCAGGCCCTTGAAGGCGCGGACGAACATCTGGTCGCCGCGATCCAGGCCCGTGAAGTACTTCGAGCGCCAGTTGTAGGTCACCCGGGCCGAGAACGGACCGTTCTCGTAGAAGGGGCTGACGTTGATCTGGTGCTTGGAGTTGTAGGGCAGCGGCGAACCGCCGTCGGCTTCACCATCGGCGTAAGTGTAGTTGGCCAGCAGGCCGAAACCCATGCCGAAGGTCTGCTGGTAGGCCACCGCCAGGCCCTTGACCGTGGCCGAGCCGGCGTTGGTCGGACGGCTGATCTGGTAGGTGGTGATCGCGTTGCGCGCCTGGTTGAAGTGCTGCTCGGCGACCGTCTGCTGCAGGATGTAGTTGCTGATGTCCTTGTGGAAGACTTCAGCCGACAGGATGGCTTCCGGCGCGAAGTACCACTCCAGCGACGCGTTGACGTTGCTGGACTTGTACGGGTTCAGGTCCGGATTGCCGCCGCCGCCGGTCAGGATCTGGTCGGACAGCCAGAAGTAGTTCGACATGTCGGCGTAGTTCGGACGCGAGATGACCTGGGCCGCGGCGAAGCGGAACACGAGGTCTTCCTGCACGTCGACGATGACGTTCAGGCTGGGCAGGAAGTCCTCGTACTTCTTGGACCGCACCTTCCACGCCCAGTCGGCGGCGGTGGTGCCGCAGCCGGTGGCGGTCTGGTTGACGCAGGCGTAGCCGCCGCTGTCGGACTCGGTCTTCACGTAGCGCAGGCCGAAGTTGCCGCGCACGTTGTCGGCCTGGAAGTCGGCCTGGCCGTAGAGGGCGTTGATGGTTTCTTCGATGCCCCAGTTCTGGGCCGTGAACTCGGCGTTGCCGAACACCGTCGGGACCGGCTTGGCCTGCCACGGACGCAGGTAGCCGCCGCGGTCGATGTAGTCGGCGAGCGCCTTGCCGTCGATCTTGAAGCGGCTGCCCATCTGGTCGGTGACGCCGTCGAAGCCCTTCAGGTAGTTGCTGGGCACGATCGACGGGCTGAACTGCGAGGCGCTGGCCGGGTTGCCGTAGACCGAGACCGTCACGCCCGACATGGCCTGGGTGGTCTCGTGCTTGCGGTACTTGTAGCCGAACTGGACGCGCTTGATCACGCCCTCGAAGTCCTTGCCGAAGTCGAGCTGGCCGTAGGTTTCCTTGTCGGTGGTCGGCTTGGCGACGATGTTGCCGCCCCAGCCGGCGTTGTAGCCGGTCGGGCCCACCGAGGGATCGCCGCCGCCCCAGCCGCCGTCGAACGAGAACTTGCTGGCGTCGGCCAGCGGATTACCGTTGGCGGCGGGGTTGGTGTAGGTCAGCACGCCGGGCGCGCCCGGGCTGCCGGTGAAGTCGACGGTGTAGTCCGCCCAGTTCAGGAACTCCCCGTACAGCTGGCGCTTGGTGCCGCCGTCGGCCTTGGAGTAGCCGAGGTCGCCCGAGACGTCGAAGCCGTCACCCGCCCACTTGCCGTTGAAGTGGTAGGTGTCGGAGTTCAGTTCGGCCTCGCGGTACTGCACGTCCAGCACGCTGAGCGCGTTCTTGAACGAGGCCTTGCGGATGACGTTGTCCTCGATCGTGATCGCGGTCAGCGCGCCCAGGCTGTTCCAGGTGTTGCCCTGGAAGGCGAACAGCGACTGGTTGGTGTTGTCGTAGGTCGCCTTGATCTTCAGCCAGTCGAAGTTCAGTTCGAGGGCTTCGGTCGGACGCCATTGCACCGCGGCGGTATAGCTGTCGCGGACGCGCTCCTGCTCGAAGTAGGAGACCGACAGCGAGTTCACGCCGCGGGCGTTCGGGTTGGCCGCCAGGGTGGTGGCGCAGGTCCCGGTGCAGTTGCCGTTGGTGATCGAGCTGACCGGGTTTTCCGGGTTGCCGCCATTATAGTAGCTGGCCGGAATGGTGCCGTAGGACTCGATGCCGTCGCGACGCAGCTGGTCCTTGGCGTGCTGGGCCGAGACCGCGATGCCGAAGGTCTGGTCGGCGTTCTTCCAGCTGCCCAGGAACGACACCTGCGGGTCGGACTTCTTGGAGCGGTCGTTGTAGAGGTAGCTCAGCGAGCCCTGCAGGGTCAGCGCCTTCAGATCCAGCGGCTTGCGGGTGTTGACGATGACCGTGCCGCCGATGCTGCCCTCGTCGATACGGGCTTCCGGCGACTTGTACACTTCGACCTTGCCGACGATCTGCGGCGCCAGCAGGGCGTAGTTGAACGTGCGGCCGGGCTGATCAAGGATGAACCAGTCGGCCGAGGCGACCGTCTGGCCGTTCAGCAGAGTGCGGTTCAAGGCCGGATCCGTCCCCAGGATCGAGACCTTTTCGCCCTGGCCGAACTGACGGTCGACAGTGACGCCCGGGACGATCGTCAGCGCTTCGGCGACGTTCGAGCTCGGGAACTTGCCGACGTCCTCGGCGGTGACCACGTCGACGATGGCGTCGGCGTTACGCTTGGATTGAATGGATTGCTGCAGCGACGCGCGAATGCCGGTGACGACCACCTCCTCGACGGAGGTCGATGTCTCCTGCGCCATCGCGGGCGCGGCGACCAATACGGCCAGCAAGCTGGCGGAAGCGGTCAAGACCGCCTTGTGGATGCTCTTCATAACTCGGCTTCTCCCCTTTGTGCCGGGCCATTGGGCCCGGAGCCGAACCCCAAAGCCCAATCTGATACCAATTTCTCGTGGCGAACCCGCTACGAGCGGTACTTCTCAGGCCTCGGAGTGTGACTGTGACGAAATTTTTGCACCTGACAAGACCTAAAAAGAACCAATTGCAGACCACGATATAATTGGTATGAAAATGGTCATGCACTGTTGCGCCGCCCTTTCCGAGGAGCGCATCCGGGCGATTGTTGGCCTGTCGGCTTTGGGCCAGGGGGTTGGGACGTGATGCAGTTCGCCGAAAAGATCGGACGCCTGGACGGCCACGGGCAGGACCACGCCCCGCTGTACAAGCAGCTGCAGCGCGCCCTGCGCGAGGCGATCCAGAAGAAGATCCTGTCGCCCGACGACGCCCTGCCGGCCGAGCGCGACCTTGCCGAAGAATTCAGCATCTCGCGCATCACCGTGCGCAAGGCGCTGGACGGCCTGGTCAGCGAGGGCCTGCTGACCCGCCGCCAGGGCGCGGGCACCTTTGTCGCCGCGCGGGTGGAGAAGAGCTTCTCCAAGCTGTCCTCGTTCACCGAGGACATGATCGCCCGCGGCCGCGTCCCGCACAGCGAGTGGATCAGCCGCAGCGAGGGCCAGGTCACGCCCGAGGAGTCGCTGACACTTGGCCTGTCGCCCGGCACGCCGGTCTACCGCTTCGCCCGCATCCGCTATGCCGACGGCGCGCCGATGGCCGTCGAGTACACCACCGTCGCCGCCTTCGCCCTGCCCTCCACCGAGGTGGTCGGCACCTCGCTCTACGAGGCGCTGGAGAAGACCGGCCACCGTCCGGCGCGCGCCCTGCAGCGGCTGCGCGCCATCCTGTTCGCCGCCGAGCAGGCCGACCTGCTGGGCGTGCCGCTGAAGGACGCGGGCCTGCTGATCGAGCGGCGCGGCTTCCTCAAGGACGGCCGCCCGGTGGAAGTGACCCAATCCTACTACCGCGGCGACGCCTACGACTTCGTGGCCGAACTGAACGCCCTGTCCTGATTACTTTGCAAAGGAAGCCGTCTTGGAGGCGACCGTCTTGACCCGACCCGAAGCGCAATCCCTCACCGCCGAGGCCACCCGCATGTTCCTCGAGGCGGGCGAGGCCTCGGCCGTGGTCGCGCGCCAGCTGGCGGCCAACGCGGACGTCGCGGCCGGGATCGGCGAGCGCCTGCGCGCCGCCCCGCCCCGGGCCGTGGTGACCTGCGCGCGCGGCTCCAGCGATCATGCCGCCACCTTCGCCAAGTACCTGATCGAGACCCGCACCGGCGTGCTGACCTCGTCGGCGGCGCTGTCGGTGTCGTCGGTCTACGCCGCCCAGCAGGACCTTGAGGGCGTGCTCTACATCGCCGTCTCGCAGTCGGGCAAAAGCCCCGACCTGCTGGCCGCCGTCGAGGCCGCCAAGGCCGGCGGCGCCTTCACCGTGGCCCTGGTCAACGACACGACCTCGCCGCTGGCCGCTCTGGCCGACGCGGTGCTGCCGCTGCACGCCGGCCCCGAGCTCAGTGTCGCGGCCACCAAGTCCTACATCGCCGCCCTGGCCGCCATCGTGCAGCTGGTCGCCGCCTGGACGCGGGACGACGCGCTGGCGGCCGCCCTGGAAACCCTGCCCGCCGGCCTGGAACAGGCCTGGAGCAAGGACTGGAGCGCCGGGATCGAAGCCCTGCGCGAGGCGACCAACCTCTATGTGCTGGGACGCGGCGTCGGCTTCGGCGTCGCCCAGGAGGCGGCCCTGAAGTTCAAGGAGACCTGCGGCCTGCACGCCGAGGCCTTCAGCGCCGCCGAGGTGCTGCACGGCCCCATGGCCCTGGTGAAGGACGGCTTCCCGGCCATCGTCCTGGCCCAGCACGACGAGACCTTCGACTCGACGATCGCGATGGCCAAAGGCCTGGCCGAGCGCGGCGCCGCCGTGCTGCTGGCCGGCGGCGAAGCTCCGGGAACGACAGCGCTGCCGACCGCGTCGGGCCATCCGGTGCTGGAGCCGATCCTGGCGGTGCAGAGCTTCTACCGCATGGCCGCCGGCCTGTCGGTGGCGCGCGGCTACGACCCCGACCGCCCGCCCCACCTCAACAAGGTGACGAAGACCGTCTGATGCCGACCGCCTCCCAAACCGCCCTGGTCAACGGCGCCGTCATGACGCCCGCCGGCGTCGCCGACGGCCGGGCCCTGCTGATCGAGGGCTCGACCATCGTCGGCCTGGTCGACCGCGCCGACGTCCCGGCCGGGGCGAGCGTCGAGGACATGGCCGGCGGCCTGCTGGTTCCCGGCTTCATCGACACCCAGGTCAACGGCGGCGGCGGCGTGCTGTTCAACGACGCCCCGACGGTGGAGACGATCGCCGCCATCGGCGCCGCCCACCGGCCGTTCGGCACGACCGGCTTCCTGCCCACCCTGATCAGCGACGACCTCGACGTGGTCGACGCGGCCATGCGGGCGACCGAGCAAGCGATCGAGGCAGGCGTTCCCGGCGTGCTGGGCGTGCACATCGAGGGCCCGTTCCTCAACGAACAGCGCAAGGGCATCCACGACGCCGACAAGTTCCGCGTGCTGGACGAGGCGGCCATCAAGCTGCTGTCGTCGCTGAAGCGCGGCCGCACGCTGGTGACCCTGGCGCCCGAGATGACCACGCCCGACATGGTCCGCCGCCTGGCGCAGGCCGGCGTCGTGGTTGCCGCCGGCCACACCAACGCCCGCTACGAGACGGTGAAGGCCGCGCTCGAGGCCGGCCTGACCGGCTTCACCCACCTGTTCAACGCCATGTCGCCGCTGACCAGCCGGGCGCCCGGCGCGGTGGGCGCGGCGCTGGAGAACCAGGACGCCTGGTGCGGGATCATCGTCGACGGCCGCCACGTCGACCCCGCCACCCTGCGCATCGCGCTGCGCACCCGGCCTCTGGACCGCTTCATGCTGGTCACCGACGCCATGCCCACCGTGGGCATGGCCGACAAACGGTTCGTGCTGCAGGGCCAGGCGATCACCGTCGAGGACGGCGTCTGCGTCGGCCCCGGCGGCACCCTGGCCGGCTCGGACCTCGACATGATCGGCGCGGTTCGCAACGCCGTCTCGATGCTGGGCCTGTCGCTGGAGGACGCGGTGATGACCGCTTCGAGCGCGCCCGCCGCGTTTCTCGGGCTGTCGGCCGCGCGCGGCGCGATCGCGCCGGGCAAGGCCGCCGACCTCGTGCTGCTGGACGGCGACCGGAACGTCGTGCGCACCTGGATCGACGGCCAGGGCTAGGTCGGGATCGGCAGCGCCGTCGTGAACTTGATCTGCTCCATCGCGAAGCTGGACGACACGTCGGTCAGCGGCGCGGTGGCGATCAGGCGCTTGTAGAAGCGGTCGTAGGCGGCGATGTCCTTGACCACCACCTTCAGCAGGTAGTCGACCTCGCCGGCCATCCGGTAGAACTCGACCACCTCGGGCAAAGCCCCCGCGCCCTTGGCGAAGGTGGCCAGCCAGTCCTCGTCGTGGCGGCCGGTCTTGACGGCCACGAACACGGTCAGCGGCAGGTCCAGGGCGTCGCGGTCGAGCAGGGCGACGCGGGCGGTGATGACGCCGGTGTCCTGCAGGCGCTTCAGCCGCTTCCAGCATGGGGTCTGCGACAGCCCTACCCGCTCGGCCAGGTCGGCGATCGAGACGGTGGCGTCCTCCTGGAGGATGGCGAGCAGGCGGCGGTCGATGGAATCGAGATCGATCATCTCGCTTCTTCGCATATCGGAGATGGGAATTCTCCCAGCCTGCGCCGCGCCGCCAAGATCGACAATGTCTTTCTCGCCGCCCGGGCGCATCCTCGCGGGCCTCGATCGAGGAGGGACCCGCGATGTTCGAGCTCTTCACCCGCCACCCGCGACAGGTCGGCGAGACCTATGGCGAGCACTTCGCCATGGCCTGGAGCTTCGGCCTGCCGATGGTGGCCGCCGGCCTGGCCTGCCTGGCGCACGGCGTGCTGCCGTTCCTGTTCGAGCGCACCGGCAGCGACTGCGTCAAGGCGCTGCACGCCCGCATGAAGGGACGCGGCGCGCCGCCGCCCGCGCTCGCCACCTTCCAGGCCTTCGACGCGGCCATCTGAACCGACGATCCTTCGGCCGGAAAGCGCTCGCGCCGGCGTTTCGTCCGTGGAGGGCGCATTTTCGGCCCCGCGCCGAATATCCGTCGTCTTTGCGCCCCGCCCTCTTGGCGGACCTTCGTTCCCCAGCCATGGTCCCCCGGCAGTCGGGAGGACAAGCATGAGTTTCTGGACGCGCCGCAAGGCGATCGACGGGGCGGCCGGCGGCCATGAGGGCCACGCGCTGAAGAAGACGCTGAGCTGGCCCCACCTGGTGGCCCTGGGCGTCGGGGCCATCGTCGGCACCGGCATCTACACCCTGACCGGCGTCGGCGCGGGCCTGGCCGGTCCCGGCGTGATCCTGTCGTTCCTGATCGCCGGCGCGGTCTGCGCCTGCGCGGCGCTGTGCTACGCCGAGCTGTCGACCATGATCCCCGCCTCGGGCAGCGCCTACACCTACAGCTACGTCGCCATGGGCGAGCCGGTGGCCTGGGTGATCGGCTGGAGCCTGATCCTCGAATACACCCTGGTCTGCGCCGCCGTGGCGGTGGGCTGGTCGGCCCACGCCCAGGGGCTTTTCAAGATGATCGGCACGCCCGACTTCCTGCTGGCCGGCCCGCACGCCGGCGGGATCATCAACCTGCCCGCGGTGATCATCTCGATGGCGGTGGCCGGCCTCCTGGCCCTGGGCACCCGCGAGAGCGCCACGGTCAACATGGTGCTGGTGGTGATCAAGATCGCGGCCCTGGCCGTGTTCGTGGCCCTGTGCCTGCCGGCCTTCGACGCCAGCCACTTCACCCCGTTCATGCCCAAGGGCTTCGCCGCCACGCCCGGCCCCGACGGCGTCAAGGTCGGCGTCATGGCCGCCGCCAGCCTGATCTTCTTCGCCTTCTACGGCTTCGACGCGGTGTCGACCGCCGCCGAGGAGACCAAGGACCCCAAGCGCGACCTGACCATCGGCATCGTCGGCTCCATGGCCGCCTGCACGGCCATCTACATGATCGTCGCCGCCGTCTCGATCGGCGCCTCGCGCACCGAGGTGTTCTCGGCCAGCGAAGCGCCGCTGGTGTTCATCCTCGAGACCCTGAAGCACCCGAAGCTCGCCGGCCTGGTGGCCCTGGCCGCGGTGATCGCCCTGCCGACCGTGATCCTGGCCTTCATGTACGGCCAGAGCCGCATCTTCTTCGTCATGGCCCGCGACGGCCTGCTGCCCCGCGCCCTGTCGCGGGTGAACGCCAAGACCGGCACGCCGGTGCTGATGACCCTGCTGACCGGCGTGCTGGCGGCGGTGCTTTCAGGCCTGCTGCCGCTGAAGGAGATCGCCGAGCTGGCCAACGCCGGCACCCTGGCCGCCTTCATCGCCGTCGGCGCCTCGGTCATCGTGCTGCGCCTGCGCGAGCCCCAGCGTCCCCGCGTGTTCTCGACCCCGGCCTGGCCGGTGGTGGCGTCCGGCGCGATCCTCGGCTGCCTCTACCTGTTCGCCAGCCTCCCGGCCAAGACGCAACACTACTTCTTCTACGCCCAGTTGATCGGGCTCGCGATATACTTCCTTTACGGCGTGCGACGCAGTGTCCTCGCGAAAGGTTCGTCATCCGCGAAGTAAGGTAGGCGCGGGGCGGGCTTGAGGGGTTTTCGATGACCAAGCTCGATCGCGCCCTGCGCACATGGCCCGTCGCGTTCGTCCTGGGCGCGGCTCTGCTGGTCACGGGATGCGGCGGAGGCGGCGGCGGGGGCGGTCCATCGACCGGCGTGACCACGCCGCCGCCCCCTCCGCCTCCGCCACCGCCACCGCCACCGCCGCCCCCTCCTCCACCCCCGCCGCCTCCGAGCGTCAGCGGCGCGGAGTACCAGCGCAGCTGGGGCCTGGCCGCCATCCACGCCAACGTCGCCTACGACGCGGGCCACACCGGCGCCGGGGTGACCGTCGCGGTCGTCGACACCGGGGTCGACCCGGCCCAGCCCGACCTCGCCGGCCGTCTGTCGGCGGCTTCCACCGACATCGTCGCCGGGCGCAACACGCCCTTCGACACCAGCCGCCACGGCACCCGCTCGGCCGGGATCATCGCCTCCAACTTCAATGGCGCCGGCACGATCGGCGTGGCCTACGGCTCGACCATCCTGTCGATCCGCGCCGACACCGTCTCGACCAATCCCGACTGCGCCGACTGCGTCTTCAACTCGACCAACCTGGCTCGGGCCATCGACTACGCCGTCGCCAACGGCGCCAAGGTGATCAACCTGTCGCTGGGCGGCGAGAGCCAGCTGGGCCCGACCTTCGAAGCCGCCCTTGCCCGCGCCACGGCCGCCGGCGTGGTCATCGCCGCCGCCTCCGGCAACGACGGCCTGGCCGATCCCAGCTGGCCGGCCCGCTACGCCGTCGATCCGCGCTACGCCGGGTCGGTGCTGGCCGTCGGCTCGGTGTCGCGCGCGGGGACGATGTCCAGCTTCTCCAACCGCGCCGGCGTCGCCGCCGAGGGCTACCTCGTCGCGCCCGGCGAAGACGTGATCACCGATTGCGACGGCGGCAGCTGCTGGCGGATCTCGGGCACCTCGTTCGCCGCCCCGCACGTCTCGGGCGCCCTGGCGCTGCTGCTGCAGGCCTTCCCCAACATTTCCGGCCGCGACGCGGTGTCGATCCTGCTGCGCACCGCCGCCGACCTCGGAACCACCGGCACGGACTCCACCTACGGCCGCGGCTCGCTGGACCTGACGCGGGCCTTCCAGCCGGTCGGGACCAGCAGCCTGGCGACCGGCGACGGCGCGGCGGTGATCCTCGACGACGGCCCGGCGCCGGGAACGAACGTGGCCGGCGCCTTCGGCAACGCGCTCGCGCGCACCAGCGCCCTGACGACGGTGCTGACCGACGACTACCACCGCCGCTTCGTGGTCGACCTGGCCGGAACCGTGCCCTCGTCCTCGCGCCGGGGCGTCGGCGACCTGCCGCCGGCCGTCGCCTCCAGCTCGGTCGTCCTGGGCGGACCGGCGCTGGCCGGCGCCGAGCTGGCGTTCAGCGCCGAGGGCCCGCTGTTCGAAGACATCCCCAACGCCAGCGCCCCCGACCTGCTGCTGGCGCCCCAGCCCATGCGCTCGGCGCGGATGCAGGCCGCCTTCGGCCGCTTCAGCTTCTCGACCTGGAAGGGCGAAGGCGGCGCCCCGGCCCCGTCCGGCCCGGAGGGACGCGACGCCTTCCGCATGGTCGCCCGCCCCGACCAGACCGTGCAGGCGGCCGTGCGCCTGGGCCGCTTCGCCTTGAGCGCCGAACAGGGCGAGGCCGAGCGTCGCCTGCCGCTGCGCACCACCGAGATCAAGGCCTCGCGCTACGTCTCGGCCACCGGCCAGACCTTGGTGGGCGGCGGGGTGCTCAGCCTCACCGCCGGCACGCTGGAAGAACCGCTGGGTCCGCTCGGCTCGTTCCTGGCGCCGGGCTCGACCTTCGCCCTGCCCTCGACCACCCGCTTCACGGCGGCCGCCTTCGACCTCTCGCCGCGCCCGGGCGTGACCCTGCGCGCCGAAGCCTCGATGGGCCGGATGGACGCGCGCGGCGGCCTTCTGGCCCTCGACGGCGCGGTCAGCGGCGCCTGGCGGCTGGCGGCGGCCGCCGACTGCGGGCTGATCGGCTGGTCCTGCGCCCAGCTCACCTTCGAGGTCAGCCAGCCCCTGCGCATCGAGGCCGGCCGCTTCACCACCACCCTGGCCGACGCCCCGCTGTCCTACGAGGATCCGCTGACCTATTCGACGCGGCGGTTCAGCGCCTCGCCGGACGGACGCGAGATCGACCTGCGCCTGGGCCTGGAGAAGGCCCTTGGCGGCGAGCGGCGGCTGACCGTGCGCGGCGGCCTGGCCCTGCAGCCCGGCCACGACGCCTCGGCCGATCCGGAGTTCAACCTGTCGGCCGCCTACCGCGCCCGCTTCTGACGGGCCTTCCATTCCGCCGCGCGCCGGCTAAAGTCGGCGAATAAAACGATCGTTTGACGCGACGAAACAACAGGAAGGAACCGCCATGGCCCTCGACCGCGAGACCCGCGACCAGCTGCTCGACATGGTCGCCCGCTTCGTGGCCGAACGCCTGCGGCCGATCGAGGCCCAGGTGGCTGAGGACGACGCCGTGCCCGAGGCCGTGATCGCCGAGATGCGCGATCTTGGCCTCTTTGGCCTGTCGATCCCCGAGGAGCACGGCGGCCTTGGCCTTTCCATGGAGGACGAGGCGCTGGTGGCCGTCGAGCTGGGGCGCGCCTCGCCAGCCTTCCGCTCGGTGTTCGGCACCAATGTGGGCATCGGCAGCCAGGGCCTGGTGATGTTCGGCACCGACGCCCAGAAGGCCCGGTGGCTGCCCGGCATCGCCTCGGGGCAGACCGTCACCTCCTTCGCCCTGACCGAGCCGGAGGCCGGCTCCGACAGCGCCTCGGTGCAGACAAGGGCCGTGCGCGACGGCGACGACTACGTGCTGACCGGGTCCAAGCGCTTCATCACCAATGCCGGCAAGGCCTCGCTGTTCACGGTGATGGCCCGCACCGACCCCGACGCCAAGGGCGGCTCGGGCGTCTCGGCCTTCCTGGTCCCCGCCGGTCTGCCGGGCCTGCACGTGGGCAAGGCCGAGAAGAAGATGGGCCAGCAGGGCGCCCACATCCACGACGTCACCTTCGACGGCGTGCGCGTGCCGGCCGAAAACCGCCTGGGTGCCGAGGGCGAGGGCTTCAAGGTGGCCATGCAGGTGCTCGACCGGGGCCGCCTGCACATCGCCGCCGTCTGCGTGGGCGTGGCCGAGCGACTGATCGCCGACTGCGTGGCCTACGCCTCCGAGCGCAAGCAGTTCGGCCAGCCGATCGCCAGCTTCCAGCTGATCCAGGCCATGCTCGCCGACAGCAAGACCGAGGCCCTGGCGGCCCGCGCCCTGGTGCTGGAGACCGCCCGCAAGCGCGACGCCGGCGAAGGCGTGACCCTGGAGGCGGCGGCCGCCAAGCTGTTCGCCTCGGAGATGGTCGGCCGCGTCGCCGACCGGGCCGTGCAGATCTTCGGCGGAGCTGGCTATGTCGCCGACTACGGCATCGAGCGCCTGTATCGCGATGTCCGTATTTTCCGGATTTACGAGGGCACCAGCCAGATCCAGCAACTGGTCATTGCTCGAGAAACACTTCGTCGCGGCGGATAGCCGCAAGCATATCCGGGTAGAGTGCGACGCCTTGACGCGCTCAGAACGGGAAAAGTTGTTTGCGGATTAACCATCAGCCGCGAGAGTGAACCTCGATATCTCAATCGAGGATGCGGCCAGATGAGCCAGGACTATGCACTGAGTGACCGCGTTGCGTTCATGGGCCTCGACAACCGAGCCCGTGCGGCCCTGCGGGCTCTGCGTCCGCTCATCGAGAGGGAAATCGGCCCGGCGCTGAAGGGCTTCTACGATCGCGTCAAGGCCACGCCCGAGACCCGCAAGTTCTTCGGCGACGAGCGCCACATGGATGCGGCCGGCAATCGCCAGAAGTCGCACTGGTCGGTGATCGCCGAGGCCGACTTCAGCGACACCTACGTCAAGGCCGTCCGCACCATCGGCGAGACCCACGCCCGCATCGGCCTGGAGCCGCGCTGGTACATCGGCGGCTACGCTCTGGTCAGCGAGCACCTGATGCGCGCGGCGCTCCGGGAGGTCTGGCCCAAGGGATTCATGGCCAAGGCCGACGGCGCCGAAAAGGCCGGCGACGCGGTCTCGGCGCTGATGAAGGCGGTCATGCTCGACATGGACTTCGCCATCTCGATCTATCTGGAGACCATCGAAGCCGAGCGCCGGCGCCTGGAAGAGGTGCGCCTGGCCAACGAACGCAGCCAGACCGCCGTGGTCCAGGCCCTGGGCGAGGCCCTGTCGCGCCTGGCCGAGGGCGACCTGGCCTCGCGCCTCGACATCGAGGTCACCGCCGACTTCCAGAAGCTGAAGGGCGACTTCAACGCCGCCGTGGCGACCCTGGAAGAGGCCATGGCCGCCGTGGCCGCCGCCACCGACGGCATCCGCTCGGGCACGGACGAGATCGGCGTCGCCGCCGACGACCTGTCGCGCCGCACCGAGCAGCAGGCCGCCAGCCTCGAGGAAACCGCCGCCGCCCTCGACGAGATCACCGCCACGGTCAAGCGCGCCGCCGCCGGGGCCCGCCAGGCCTCGGACGTGGTGGCCGGCGCCAAGACCGACGCCGAGCGCTCGGGCGTGGTGGTCACCGACGCCGTCGCCGCCATGGGCGAGATCGAGACCAGCTCTCGCGAGATCAGCAACATCATCGGGGTGATCGACGAGATCGCCTTCCAGACCAACCTGCTGGCGCTCAACGCCGGGGTCGAGGCGGCCCGGGCCGGCGACGCGGGCAAGGGCTTCGCGGTCGTCGCTTCCGAAGTGCGGGCCCTGGCCCAGCGTTCGGCCGAGGCGGCCAAGGAGATCAAGAGCCTGATCGGCGCCTCGTCCAAGCAGGTCGAGGCCGGCGTGGCCCTGGTCGGCCAGACCGGCGAGGCCCTGCGCGGCATCGTGGTCAAGGTCGCCGAGATTGACGCCCTGGTCGGCGAGATCTCGTCCTCGGCCCAGGAACAGTCGAGCGGCCTCGCCCAGGTCAACATCGCCGTCAACCAGATGGACCAGGTCACCCAGCAGAACGCGGCCATGGTCGAGCAGACCACCGCCGCCACCCATTCGCTGAAGGGCCAGTCCAACGAGCTGACCCGCCTCGTCGGCGGCTTCAAGACGTCTCGCCAGGCGATCACGACGCCGATCGCCCGCCCCGCGCACCATGCCGCGCCCCGCCCGGCCGCGCCTCGCATGGCCTCGCGTCCCGGCGCGCAACGCGGCTCGGCCGCCCTCGCCGTCGACCAGGACTGGGAAGAGTACTGAATTTTGTAAGGCCGGAGCGCGGCTTAGCGTAACGCGCTCCGGTCGGTTTCTTCACGCGTCTCCTCAACTGGCCCGCCGCAAGACGGGCTTTTTCTTGGGGCGCGCCAATTCTTGCGGAAGCATGGGCGTTACTTGCGACGCCGGCATCCAGACAGCAAAACGCCCCCGCCGGTCCGGCCGTGGCGCGTCCCCTGCGGGATGCGCCGGCCTGGACCAGCGGAGGCGCTTGAAAACCCCCTCTGGGAAGGCGCGTAAGTCTTACGCGCCGCCCGGGAAGCGGAACGGAACCTTCACGGTGCCGGTCTTGGCGCCCATCGGCAGCTTCTCGGCGATGCACATGGCGGCCTTGTCGAAGCCCTTGCCGGCGGCGCTGTTGTCGACGACCTTGCAGCCCGAGAGCTTGCCGGCGTCGGCGGTGCACTCAAGCATCACCTGAGCGGCGTCCTTGGTGTTGGCGAACTGCTGCAGGCAGCGGCCCATTTGGTCTTCGAAACCGCCGGCGGCCGAAGCGGCCTGAGCGACGAACAAGCTGCCGGCGATTCCCGCGGCAAAAGCGATCGGATATTTCATCCCGCTGCTCCTAGTATTTTCTCTTCGTCCGTTGGACGTTGCGCCAACCGGACGCCTGCACCTTTTCGCAGCCGCAAGTTAAGATAGTCTGAGTCAGCGAAGGATAATCGATATTTACTTATCGATAACCATAATGACTTGTGAAGGGCGCCAAGTCGCCACATTCACCCCACTCTAGACTCAAATACGCGTGCGGATGCGCGCATCGATACGGGGTGCGACAGGGTGCGGCCATCATCCTTAACCAAAGTCAGGAACTATTAGGACTCTATCGTGATGATCGCCTCACGTTGCGAACGGTCCGTGGGCACGGCCGTCGCTTGGAGGGGATTTGTCATGAAGCGCTTTCGACTCGTCGATCTGCCGTTGATCATAAAAATCGGCTTCGCGCCGGCCTTCGCTCTGCTGATGCTGGCGGCCATGGCCGCGGGGTCCATCGTCGTGCAGAAGAACCAGTCTGCCGCGCTGCAACAGGTCGTCGAGAACGACATGCGCACCAACAGCGAGATCCAGTCGCTGTCGCGCCGCATCACCGACGCTCACGGCAAGCTCTACCAGATCCTGGCCTCCAAGGCTGACCCGATGGCCGCGCCGGCCGGTCCGCGCATCACCGAACTGCTCGCCGAGTTCGACACCCTGGGCAAGGAAATGAAGGCCCTCTCCGGCCGTCTTCCCGCCTCGGAACGTCCGAAGATCGACGCCCTGGTCAAGGCGCTGGCCGAGTGCCGCAGCGCCGTCGACACCGTCAGCGGCATGGTCGACGTCGACGCTGGCATGGCGATGAGCTTCGCCGGCAGCTTCGAAGACCAGTACGTCAAGATGGCCGCGCAGCTGCAGAAGGTGGTCGACGACGCCGGCAACCGCGCCAAGACCCAGGCCGCCAAGCGCCAGGCCGAGGCCGCCGCCGCCATCAGCATCACCATCGTGCTGTCGCTCATCACCCTGGCCGCCGTCGGCGCCCTGGCCTTCCTGACCGTGATGACGACCCGCAAGTCGATCTCCGACATCGCCGGCGCCACCGAGAAGCTCTCGAAGGGCGACAATGGCATCGACCTCGAACGCCTGACTCGTGGGGACGAGCTGGGCGCCATCGTGCGTTCGCTGAAGGTCTTCCGCGACAACCAGCTGCACCTGGAGCAGCTGCGCGCCGAACAGGAGAAGTCGGCCGCCCTGACCGCCGACGAGCGCCGCGCCAAGGAACAGGCCGCCGCCGCCGCCGCCCGCGAGAGCGCCCTGGTGGTCAGCTCGCTGGCCGAGGGCCTGGAGCGCCTGGCCCAAGGCGACCTGACCTTCCGCGTCACCGCCACCTTCCCGGGCGAGTACGCCAAGCTGAAGGACGACTTCAACGGCGCCATCGGCCAGCTGCAGGACACCGTGAAGGTCATCACGGCCTCGACCGACGGCCTGCGCACCGGCGCCGACGAAATCGCCCACGCCTCCGACGACCTGTCGCGCCGCACCGAACAGCAGGCCGCCAGCCTGGAAGAGACCGCCGCGGCCCTCGACGAACTGACCGCCACCGTGCGCCGCACGGCCTCGGGCGCCCGCCAGGCCTCGGACGTCGTCTCGACCACCCGTGGCGAAGCGACGCATTCCGGCCAGGTCGTCCATCAGGCAGTGTCCGCGATGGGCGAAATCGAAAATTCCTCCAAGCAGATCAGCCAGATCATCGGCGTGATCGACGAGATCGCCTTCCAGACCAACCTCCTGGCGCTCAACGCCGGGGTGGAGGCCGCCCGGGCGGGCGAAGCGGGACGTGGTTTCGCGGTGGTCGCCCAGGAAGTCCGCGCGCTCGCCCAGCGCTCGGCCGAGGCTGCCAAGGAGATCAAGACCCTGATCTCGTCGTCGACCCAGCAGGTCTCTGCGGGGGTGAGCCTGGTCGGTCAGACCGGCGAGGCCCTGCAGCGGATCGTGGCGAAGGTCGGCGAGATCGACGCCCTGGTCACCGAAATCGCCGCCTCGGCGGCCGAGCAGGCGACCGGCCTCAACGAAGTCAACACCGCCGTCAACCAGATGGATCAGGTGACCCAACAGAACGCCGCCATGGTCGAGCAATCGACCGCCGCGACGCACTCGCTGAAGGGCGAGACCGCGGAGCTGGTGCGCCTGATCGGTCGCTTCCGTGTGGGTGAAGGTTCGGCCCAACGCTTTGAACGCCCGCGCGAAGCCGACCACGCCGTCGACTCGCCGGCCCGCAACCCCGTCGCCGAGCAACGCGCCCGGCTCGGCGCTTTCGCCCGGCCCGGCCGCGGCGGAGCCGCCGCAGCGGCCGCCCCGGTCAGCGACGGCTGGGAGGAGTTTTGATGACTGTCCTTTCGCTGCCCGAAACGCTTGATCTGAAGGCGTCGGGTCCCCTCAAGGCGGCGTTCCTGGAACGTCGCGGCGAGGCGGTCGAGGTCGACGCCGGCAGCGTCCGGCGCCTCGGCGGCCTGTGCCTGCAAGTGCTCCTGGCGGCCAAGACCGCCTGGGCGGCGGACGGCAAGTCCTTCTCTATCCGGGCCCCTTCGGAGGCCTTTGTCGAAACCACCCGTCTGTTCGGCGCCGAAGGGGCGCTTCTCTCGGCGGATATCCATGGAGTTCAATCGTGACGCGGACGGTCCTCACGGTCGATGATTCCCGAACGATGCGGGACATGCTGCGCATGGCCCTCGCCGGCGCCGGGTTCAACGTCGTCGAAGCGGTCGACGGCGAGCACGGGCTGGAAGTACTTTCCGCCCATCGCCCCGACGTGATCATCACCGACATCAACATGCCCAAGCTGGACGGCTTCGGCTTCATCGAGGCGGTGCGGGTCGACGACGACTATCGCGCCATCCCGATCCTGGTGCTGACCACGGAAAGCGACCCGGCCAAGAAGGACCGCGCGCGCCGCGCCGGCGCCACGGGCTGGATCGTCAAGCCGTTCAACCCGGAAAAGCTGGTCGACGCCATCCGCCGCGTCGCGGCCTGACGTCGTTTCCCCCTCCCCGGGGGCACTGAAGACTCTCTCGTTTTAGGAACGTTGGAATGGACGAGTTAGAGGCCATCAAGGTCACCTTCTTCCAGGAGTGCGAGGAACTGCTCGCCGACCTCGAAGGCGGGCTCCTGGCCATGCAGGACGGCAACGACGACGGCGACACCGTCAACGCCGTGTTCCGCGCCGTCCACTCGATCAAGGGCGGCGCCGGCGCCTTCGGCCTCGAGCCGCTGGTGCGCTTCGCCCACGTGTTCGAGACCCTGCTCGACGCCGTGCGTTCCAACGAAGTGCCCTCGACCCCGGACCTGGTCGCGACCCTGCTGCGCGCCTCGGACGTCCTGGCCGACCACGTCAGCTCGGCCCGCGGCCTGGGCTTCGTGGACGAGGCCGTCTCGGCCGCCATGGCCGCCGAGCTGAAGGCCTGCACCGACCCGAACGCCGCGCCGGCTCCCGTCGTCGCCGCGCCCGTGGTCGACACGATCGCCTTCGAAGCCGCGCCCCTCGCCGCGCCGGTCGACATGTCGGTCGGGGCCCCGATCGGAGCCGACGACGCCCTGGACGACGACGACCTGGGCTTCGACTTCCAGCCGATGACGATCACCATCGACGAGCAGGCGGCCGACGTCGCCGCCGCCGCGGGCAACGTCTGGACGGTGTCGATCCGTCCGAAGTCGGACCTCTACCGCAAGGCCAACGAGACCGCCCTGCTGCTGCGCGAACTGGCGCGCCTGGGCCCGATCGAGGCCACGCTCGACGCCAGCGCCATCCCGCCGCTGGACCAGCTGGACGCCGAAGCCGCCTACGCCACCTGGACGGTGCGCCTGGAGACCGAGGAAGACGAGACCGCCATCCGCGAGGTCTTCGAATTCGTCGACGGCGACTGCGACCTGGAAATCACCCGCGGCGAGGGCCTGAGCGCCGACGCCGCCCTGGCCGCCCTGCTGGCCGGCGACGCGCCCGCCGCCGTGGTCGAGACCGCCCCCGTCGTGGTCGCCGAGGCCCCGGTGGTGGTGGAAGCCATTCCCGAACCGGTCGCCGCCGCGCCGGTCGTCGAAGCCGCTCCGGCTCCGGTCGCCGCGCCTGTCGCGACCCCGGCGCCCGTCGCCGCCGCGCCCGCCGCCGCTCCGGCCGCCAAGGCCCAGCAGATCGACGTCCCGGGTCCGGGCCAGTCGGTGATCCGCGTCGATCCCGAACGCATCGACCGCCTGATCGACCTGGTCGGCGAGCTGGTCATCAACCAGGCCATGCTGGCGCAGCGCGTCGGCGAATACGGCATCGCCCCCTCCTCCAACCTGGCCATGGGCCTCGACGAGCTGGAACAGCTGACGCGCGAGATCCAGGACAGCGTCATGGCCATCCGCGCCCAGCCGGTGAAGTCGGTGTTCCAGCGCATGCCGCGCCTGGTCCGCGAAGTCGCCAGCATGACGGGCAAGCAGGCCCGCCTGGTGATGGACGGCGAGAACACCGAGGTCGACAAGACGGTCATCGAGCGTCTGTCCGACCCTATCACCCACATGCTGCGCAACGCCATCGACCACGGGCTGGAAAGCCCCGAAGAGCGCAAGGCGGCCGGCAAGAACCCTGAAGGCGTCGTGAAGCTGGCCGCCCTGCACCGCAGCGGCCGGATCGTCATCGAGGTCTCCGACGACGGCAAGGGCATCAACCGCGAGCGCGTCCACTCGATCGCGATCAAGAAGGGCCTGATCTCGCCGGAGCTGCAGCTGACCGACGAGGAGATCGACAACCTGATCTTCCTCCCGGGCTTCTCGACCGCCGACAAGATCTCGGACGTCTCGGGCCGCGGCGTCGGCATGGACGTGGTCAAGCGCTCGGTGCAGGCCCTGGGCGGCCGCATCTCGATCACCTCGCGTCCGGGCCAGGGCTCGACCTTCACGCTGAGCCTGCCGCTGACCCTGGCCGTCCTCGACGGCATGGTGGTCGACGTCGCCGGCGAGACCCTGGTGGTGCCGCTGGCCGCCATCGTCGAAAGCCTGCGTCCCAAGCCGGAAGAAGTTCGCCCGCTGGGTCCGGTCGGCTCGGTGCTGGCCGTCCGCGACAGCTTCGTGCCGCTGATCGACGTCGGCCTGACCCTGGGCTACCGCGAGGCCTCGCCGCCGCCGACCGAAGGCGTCGTGCTGCTGGTCGAGGGCGAGGACGGCTCGCGCGCCGCCCTGGTGGCCGACGCCATCCACGGCCAGCGTCAGGTGGTCATCAAGTCGCTGGAGCAGAACTACCAGCAGGTCGACGGCGTGGCCGCCGCGACGATCCTGGGCGACGGCCGCGTGGCCCTCATCCTCGACGTCGACGCGGTGATCAGCCTGCGCCGTCGCGAGCCGCCCCGCCCCGTCGAACCCACTCTGATCGCCGCGGAATAAGCCGATGTCCGAAGAAATCACCGTCACGGGCGAACGCCGGGAGCTGATCTCCTTCCGCGTTGGCGACCAGGAATACTGCGTGGACATCATGGCCGTCCGCGAAATCCGCGGCTGGAGCCCGGCCACGACGCTTCCGCAGTCGCCCGGCTACATGCGCGGCGTCATCAACCTGCGCGGCGCGGTGCTGCCGATCATGGACCTGGCCTGCCGCCTGGGCATGCCGATGGTCGAGCCAACCGTCCGCAGCGTGTTCATCGTGGTCAAGGCGGGCGACCGCATGATCGGCATGCTGGTCGACGCCGTGTCGGACATCCTGTCGATCACCGACGACCTGGTTCAGCCCACCCCGGACCTGGCCTGCGACACCGTTCGCAGCTTCATCCGCGGCATCATTTCCATCGACGGCCGGATGATCAGCGAGATCTCGCTCGATCGCCTGCTGCCCGAACGCGAGGCCCTGGCCGCCTGATGACCTTCGCCTCCGCCCCCACGGATCGCCGCGAAGCCATCGTCGATGGCGAGTTCGCGTTCACGACCCAAGACTTCAAGCGCATCGCCGAGATCCTCTACGGCATGGCCGGCATCAGCCTGCCCGACACCAAGGCGACGCTGGTCTATTCGCGCCTGGCCAAGCGCCTGCGCGCGCTGGGCCTGCGTTCGTTCAAGGAATACTGCGCCTTCGTGACCAGCGAGCAGGGTCACGACGAGAGCCAGGAAATGCTGCGGGCCCTGACGACCAACGTCACCCGCTTCTTCCGCGAGCCGCACCACTTCGACGACCTGCGCGCCAACATCCTGGAGCCAATCGCCGACCAGGTGCGCGCCGGCCGCCGCCTTCGTCTGTGGTCCGCCGCCAGCTCGTCGGGCCAGGAACCCTATTCGATGGCCTTCACGGTGCTGTCGGTTTGGCCCAACGCCGCCGAACTGGACATCCGCATCCTGGGCACCGACATCGACACCAACGTCCTGGCCACCGGCCGGGCCGCCGTCTATGACGAGCACCTGCTGGAGGGCGTGTCGCAATCGATGCGCGGCCAGTATTTCGAGCGTGATCCGAGCGACCGCCGCGCCTGGCGGGTCTGCGAGGCCGCGCGCAGCCTCGTCGCCTTCCGCGAACTGAACCTCAACGGCTCGTCGTGGCCCATGAAGGGTCCGTTCGACGCCATCTTCTGCCGGAATGTCGTGATCTATTTCGATGAACCGACCCAGGAGCGGGTCTGGAGCCGTTTCGCGCCGCTGCTGGCGCCGGGCGGCAAGCTCTATGTCGGCCACTCCGAACGCGTCGGCGCCAACGTGCGCGGCTTCGAGAGCTGCGGCCTGACCGCCTATCGCAAGACGGGGGTCTGACCATGGCCAAGATTCGCACCCTCGTCGTCGACGACTCGGCGACCATGCGCGGCCTGATCACGGCCGCCCTCAACCGCGATCCCGAGATCGAGGTGGTCGGCGCCGCCGGCGACCCGTTCGAGGCCCGCGGCATGATCAAGGCCCTGAACCCCGACGTCGTGACCCTCGACATCGAGATGCCGAACATGAACGGCATCGAGTTCCTCGAGAAGATCATGCGCCTGCGGCCGATGCCGGTGGTCATGGTCTCCAGCCTGACCCAGGCCGGGGCCGAGATGACCCTGCGCGCGCTGGAACTGGGCGCCGTCGACTGCGTGGGCAAGCCCACCACCGCCACCGGCACCGCCGAGGCCCTGGTCGAGGTCGCCGAGAAGGTGAAGACCGCGGCCCGCGCCTCGGTCCGCACCAAGGCCGACGCGCCCGCCGCTCCGGCGCGTCGCGGCGCCTACCTGCCCTCGGGCGACGTCGTGGCCATCGGCTCGTCGACCGGCGGGGTCGAGGCGCTGCTGACCATCCTCAGCCAGTTCCCCGAGACCTGCCCGCCGACCGTCATCACCCAGCACATGCCGGCGACCTTCACCGCCAGCTTCGCCGCGCGCCTCGACCGCGCCAGCGGGGCCAAGGTGCAGGAAGCCACCGACGGCGCCCTGCTGGAAGTCGGCAAGGTCTATGTCGCTCCGGGCGGCGCCACGCACCTGGAAGTCGTCCGCTCGGCCGGCCTGCGCTGCCGCCTGGTCGCCGGCGATCCGGTCAGCGGCCACCGCCCCTCGGTTGACGTGCTGTTCCGCTCGGTGGCCCAGGCCGTCGGCGAAAAGGCGGTCGGCGCGATCCTGACCGGCATGGGCCGCGACGGCGCGCAAGGCCTGCTGCAGATGCGTCAGGCCGGCGCCCGCACCGTGGGCCAGGACGAAGCCAGCTGCGTCGTCTACGGCATGCCGCGCGCCGCCCAAGAAATCGGGGCCGTGGAGAAGCAGGTTTCCCTGTCCTCCATCGGCCAATCCATCCTCGATCTGGCCTCCGCGAGGCGATAGTCCCATGCCCCAAGCAAGCTCCATTTCCGTTCTCGTCGTCGATGACCAGCTGACCATGCGGGCGCTGATCCGAAACGCGCTGCAGCAGATCGGCTTCAAGGACATCCGTGAGGCGCCCGACGGCGAGGAGGCCCTGAAGAACCTCCTGGCCAAGCCGGCCAACCTGGTGATCTCGGACTTCAACATGCCGAAGATGGACGGCCTGGCGCTGCTGCGCGCGGTGCGCTCGCACCCGCCGATCCGCCAGACCGCCTTCGTCATGCTGACCGGCCGCGCCGACCGCGAGCTGGTGCAGCGCGCCGTGCAGTTCGGCGTCAACAACTACTGCGTCAAGCCGTTCACCGTGCAGGGCCTGCGCGACAAGATCGAGCAAGTGTTCGGACAGCTGACATGATGGGCGGCGGCTATTCCCACGACGACGAGCTGCGCGCGACCAAGGTCCACGTGACCCAGGGCGAGAGCCATGTCTCGACCGATCCCAACGTGGTGATGACCACGGTTCTGGGCTCGTGCATCGCCGCCTGCATCCGCGACCCCCAGGCCGGGGTCGGCGGGATGAACCACTTCCTGCTGCCCGACGCCGGCGACGGCCGGGGCGGCAGCGGCAGCGGCGGCGACGCGGTGCGCTATGGCGCCTACGCCATGGAACTGCTGATCAACGGCCTGCTGAAGAAGGGCGCCCGCCGCGAGCGGCTGGAAGCCAAGATCTTCGGCGGCGGCAAGCTGTTCGACAGCCTGTCGGACGTCGGCGCCAGCAACGCCGCCTTCGCCGAGCGCTTCCTGCGCGACGAAGGCATCCCGATCGTCTCGTCCAGCGTCGGCGGCGTCTCGGCCCGCCGGGTCGAGTTCTGGCCCGTGACCGGCCGGGTGCGCCAGCGCCTCGTGGCCGTCGACAACGCGCCGCAGGAAGTGCGTCGTCCCGCCCCCATTCCTCAGCCCGCGTCCAACGCCGGCGACCTGGAGCTGTTCTAGTCCTCATGACCGCCCCGTCGACCGCCGCCGCCGATATCGTCGTCACGCCGGATCACCAGCTTCCGGTGGGCGAGCTGTCGCGCCGGCTGGCGGCCGAACTGGCGGCCGCGGCGACCATCTGCCGCGAGTGCGAGCACGTGGCGGGCGAACTGGCCACCGGCGGCGCCGCGCTCGAGAACATCACCCGCCTGCAGGCCCTGGACGAGCTGAGCCAGCGGCTGCACGGCCTGTCGGACGTGCTGGCCCGCATCAGCCAGCACGCTTCCGGAGAGTGGAGCCTGTCGGTCGATCCGCTGCTCGAAGGCCTGGGCCTGGCCGACCTCGTCGTGCGCCTGCGTTCCGACCAGGAGCATTCGGGCTGGGGCGCCGAGGCCGGCGAACTCGACTTCTTCTGAAGGTGCCGATGCCCGAGCCGCTCAATCCATCGACGCGGATAAACCTCGAGCGCGCCACCGTGCTGGTGCTCGACGACAACGGCGCGTCCCTCGACATCCTGTCGGGCGTCGTCTCCGGCTTCGGCGTGCGCACCCTGCACCGCGCCGAGTCCGTGAAGGACGCCCAGGCGCTGGTGAAGATCCACACCTTCGACCTGATCATCAGCGACGTGCAGATGCCCGAGGTCGACGGCTACGAGTTCATCCAGTGGCTGCGGCGCGAGGCGTCCGAGCAGAACCGCTACGTGCCGGTGATCCTTGTCACCGGCCACACCCGCATCTCGCAGATCTACAAGAACCGCGACGCGGGCGCGAACTTCACCGTCGCCAAGCCGATCACGCCCAAGGTGCTGCTGGAGCGGATCTTCTGGGTGGCGCGCGAGGAGCGAGCCTTCATCGAGTGCGATACGTACATCGGACCCGATCGACGGTTCAAACACGAGGGGCCGCCGCCGGGGACGGACGGCCGACGCAAGGACGACCTTCAGGGGGAGGTTGGGGATGCCCAGGAGCCCAACATGTCCCAGGAAGAGATCAACAATCTGATGAAGATCGCGAAGGTGCAGATATGACCGTTCGCAAGTTCCGTCCCCCCAATCGCCTGGCCGCCATGATCAAGGATCGCGGCGGGATCCTGGCCAAGGACGCCGTCGCCGCCGCCGAGGCCAATGTCGAGGCCCTGCGCGACAGTTCGCTGGCGGCCCTGGACGCGGCGCTGGAGGCCATCGAGGCCCGCTTCGGCCCGGCCGCTTCCGGCCGCGCCGGCGAGGACTTCGAGACGCTCTACACCATGACCCTGAAGGTCGTGGACGTGTCGGGCTTCGCGGCCGACGCGGGGGTCGACGAGGCGGCTGTGTCGCTGTGCGCCCTGGCCGACTCCTGCGCCGAGGCCCAGGCCTGGCGGTGGGACGCCGTGGACGTCCACCTGTCGGCCCTGCGCCTGCTGCGCAACGTCGGCGCCAGCCTGCCGGCCGAGCAGCGCCGGGGCATGCTCGACGGCCTGCACAAGGTCGCCCAGCGCTGAAATCGACGCTTTCGTAGCGCCGGCGCCACGCTCGCGCCGGTCGTTACAACTGTTACCGGTCCCATCACTTGATGCGTCCTCCGGTGTTTGTTACGCGTTCGTTGCTACCGGTGTCAGAAAGATCCGACAGGGATTGACACCGGTTTCCAGAATGACGGCCGAGAACGGTCGCGTGGGAAGGACGCGGGACTGTTTCGAAGCCACGGCGGGGTCTCTCCAAGACTGCGCCGCAACGAAACGAACGGGAGGAGGACAAATGTCTTACGGACATGACGCGCGCCTGCGCGCTCTGAAGATCAGCGTCTCGGCCGGCGCCGTCGCCATGGCCCTGGCCGCCGCCGGTTCGGCCATGGCCCAGCAGGCCCAGCCGACCACCGAGGACGACGCCGTCGAGGCCGTCGTCGTCACCGGCTTCCGCAACAGCCTGGCCAAGGCCCTCAACGTCAAGCGCGAGGAAGCCGCGGCCACCGACTCGATCCTGGCCGAGGACATCGGCAAGTTCCCCGACCTCAACCTGTCGGAATCCATCCAGCGCATCCCCGGCGTGGCCCTGGCCCGCGACGGCGGCGAAGGCCGTCAGATCTCGGTGCGCGGCCTTGGTCCCCAGTTCACCCGCGTGCGCATCAACGGCATGGAGGCCCTGACCACCGCCGGCGGCGCCGACCCGTCAGGCGGCACCAACCGCGGCCGCTCGTTCGACTTCAACATCTTCGCCTCGGACCTGTTCAACGCCATCACGGTGCGCAAGACCGCCGAGGCGACGACGGAAGAAGGCTCGCTGGGCGCCACGGTCGACCTGCGCACGGCGCGTCCGTTCGACTACAACGGCTTCGCCATGTCGGCCTCGGCCCAGGCCGGCTTCAACGACCTGTCGGAGAAGACCACGCCGCGCGGCGCCTTCATGATCTCCAACACCTGGGCCGACGGAAAGCTCGGCGCGCTGTTCTCGATCGCCTACACCAAGCGCAAGACCGTCGAGGAAGGCCACAGCACCGTGCGCTGGGCCACCGGCAACGCCTTCTCGCCCGGCTTCGACGCCGTGCCCGTCGCCGGCCTGCCGACCACCGCCAACACCTCGGCCTCGGCCGTGGCCAACAACGCCGCCCTGCACCCGCGCTTCCCGCGCGTCGACTACTTCCAGAACGACCAGAAGCGCCTGGGCGCGACCCTGGCCGTGCAGTTCCAGCCGTTCGAAGGCACGACGATCTCGTTCGACGCCCTCTACGCCGACCTCAAGGGCACGCGCGAGGAATCCTATCTGGAGGCCCCCTCCTTCAGCACCGGCGGCGCCTGCACCACCGCCAACGTCGCCACCAGCTGCGGCATCGCCGACACCAACGTCGTCTCGTCGACCATCCAGGACGGCGTGATGGTCAAGGGCGTGTTCGACGACGTCGACCTGGCCGTCGAGAACCGCTTCGACAAGCTGCGCACCAAGTTCACGCAGTTCTCGCTGACCGGCGACCACCAGATCAGCGACAACTTCACGATCCACGGCTTCGTCGGCCACTCGGAGTCGGACCACAGGTCCAGACCACGCTGCGCTTCGACTACTTCAACGTCGACGGCTACGGCTACGACTACACCGACAGCCGCAATCCGAAGTTCAACTACGGCAACGCCGCGCTGACCGACCCCACCAAGTGGCGCCTGACCCAGATCCGCCTGCGTCCGCAGACGGCGCTGAACACCTATGACGCCGCCCAGGCCTGGGGCGTCTACAAGCTGAACGACACCTGGTCGATCAACGCCGGCCTGAACTTCAAGCAGTACGACTTCGAAACCACCGAGATGCGCCGGACGGTCGGCACCAGCACCAACCAGGAAACGGTGATCCCGACGGCCATCGCGGCCATGTCGCTGGCCAACTTCTCCACCCTGGCCACGCTGGGCGGCACGCAGACGATCATCCCGAGCATCGCCAAGGCCGTCTCGGCGCTGAGCCTGTACGATCCGACCGCCTACGGCGGCGCGTTCCGCCTGGGCGCCGAGCCGTCGCTGGGCAACAACCGCGGCGTCTCCGAAGAGAACCGCGGCGGTTACGCCCAGGCCGACTTCCGCACGGAAGTGGGCGACTGGGGCCTGCGCGGCAACTTCGGCGTCCGCTACGTGAAGACCAAGCAGTACGCCACCGGCTACACCTATGTGGGCGGCGCGCCGGTCGCCATCTCGGCCAGCCGCGAGTACGACGACACCCTGCCGTCGATGAACCTGGTGCTGGAGCCGACCGACAACTTCCTGATCCGCTTCGGCGCGGCCAAGGTGATGTCGCGTCCCGACCTCGGCAGCCTGACCCCGGGCTCGACGGTCAGCGTCTCGGGCACGGCCCGCAGCGTCACCGCCGGCAACCCGAACCTGGATCCGTTCCGCGCCAAGACCTTCGACCTGGCGTTCGAATGGTACTTCCAGAGCCAGGCCCTGCTGTCGCTGGCCCTGTTCCAGAAGGACATCGACAGCCTGGTGCAGACGGTCACCACCTCGACCACCTTCACCGGCAACCCGTTCGGCATCCCCGACAGCGTCGCCACCGCCGCCTGCGGCACGACGGTCGGCTGCAGCCCCTCGGCGCAGTGGAACTTCTCGACCCCGGTCAACACCGACGGCGGCAAGGTCAAGGGCTTCGAGGTCAATTACCAGCAGCCGTTCAAGTTCCTGCCCAGCTTCCTGGCCAACACCGGCGTGCTGCTGAACTACACCTACGTGAAGTCGGACGTGAAGTACGTGAACTCGTCGGGCGCGGTCGTGGCCTCGACCGACCTGACCGGCCTGTCGCGCAACGGCTACAACGCCACCCTCTACTACGAGGACGCCAAGTGGAGCGCCCGCGTCTCGGCCTCGTACCGCGATCGCTACCTGACCCGCGTTCTGGGCCAGGAGAACACCGCGGCCGCGCCGGTGCTCTATGACGGCACGAACGAGACGTTCAACGTCGACGCCTCGGTGCAGTACACCCTGAACGACCAGTTCAAGATCACGCTGGAAGGCGTGAACCTGACCGACGAGTACCAGGACCAGTTCACCGGCACGCAGAACATGCCGGTGGTCTACCACCACACCGGCCGCGAGGTCCTGCTGGGCCTGCGCTACAAGTTCTGATCCGGACTTGAACGCGCCCCGCCTTCGGGGGGAGGCGGCGGAAAGGGCGTCGGCGCGAGCCGGCGCCCTTTTTCGTTGGATCTCCGAGGAGAAAAATTCCCAAGTTCGCCTTCCTCGCCCTTGTGGCGAGGATCCATCGTTCAGCCTGCTCAGATCTTTCGAGTTCCGCACAGGTCTGAGCAGCGGCCAGCATGGGCCCTCGCCACAAGGGCGAGGGAGGCGGTGCTCGTGGCTAAGGATGTGGGAAACCTGGATCCGCTGTCGCGTAGCGATCCGGGGATGACTTTCCGCCGCCTCGAAAGCTGAAAACGCCCCCTCCGGCCCTTCGGGCCACCTCCCCCTTCGGAGGGAGGGTCTTGATCAGTCGGGCCACAGATCCTGGATGTCGCCCTTGCGGTTGAGCATGTGGGTGGCGCGCTTGATCAGCATCAGCAGGCGCTCGCGGCGGCCTTCGCCGTCGTAGGTCAGGGTGGTGCGGGCCAGGCCTTCCAGCATGAAGCGGGCGAGGTCGCGGCTGGCCTGGAAGCGGGGGCCCGCGCCGGCGTGCAGGATCTTCAGGAAGTGGTCGCCGGCCTGGGCGCGGTCGAATTCGGCCTGGGCGGGCGCCAGCAGGGCCTGGATGGCCGGGTCGGTGCGGCCGGCGGCCTCCAGCTCGGCGAAGGCCAGGAAGGGCTCGCTGTGCAGCAGGTCCCAGTAGCTGTCGATGGCGTGCTCGGTGACGTCGGCGCCGGCCGGAATGCTGTCGGCGGCGGCGCGGAACAGGGCCGAGCGGGCGGCCTGGACGTGGGCCACCCCGGCCTCGACCAGGGCCTCGCGGGTCGGGAAATGATAGAGCATCGCCCCGCGCGTCAGGCCCGCGGCGTCGGCGATCACCGGGTTGGTGGCCGCGTGATAACCGATCTCGGCGAACAGGCGCATCGCGCAGTCGAGGATGCGCGCGCGCGTCTTCAGCGACTTCGGTGTGTCCTTGGCGAGGCGGGCGGCGTCCATCGGGGTCATCTAGTGCGGACGATGCTGCGCTGCAACAGTCGTTTTCCCAATCAATGCAAGGGATCGCGGCGGTTTCAAGTCGTCGGCTGAGCGCCTGCCGCAACGGCGCCCTGCCCAGCTTCCCCTACCGGCCCCGCCGCGCCCGGCGCGACAGGGCGACGCGCCCCGCGCCGAACCCGGACGGTTTCATCAAAGCGACATGCAATCAGCTTATCCGCACCCTCGAGTTCTCGCTAGGAGAGCGGCCACCGCGGGGGCGGGCGCCGCGCAGCGCTGGGGAAGCCTTGATGGCCGCCGAAACCGAGATCCGCCGCTACCGCAGCATCTTCATCAGCGACGTCCATCTGGGCACGCGCGGCTGCCAGGCCGAGCTGCTGCTGGACTTCATCCGCCATGTCGAGTGCGACAAGCTCTACCTGGTCGGCGACATCATCGACGGCTGGAAGCTGCGCAGCGGCTGGTACTGGCCTCAGAGCCACAACGACGTGGTGCAGAAGATCCTGCGCCTGGCCCGCAAGGGGGTCGAGGTGATCTACGTGCCCGGCAACCACGACGACCGGGTGCGCGACTTCTGCGGCACCCATTTCGGCGGCGTGGTGGTGGCGCGCGACGTGATCCACGAGGCCGCAGACGGCAAGCGCTACCTGGTGGTGCACGGCGACGAGTTCGACGGCGTGGTGCAGCACGCCAAGTGGCTCGCCTTCCTCGGGGATTGGTCCTATAGAACCATCCTCATGCTGAACACCTTGCTCAACCGCGCGCGGCGGAGGATGGGGTTCGGCTACTGGAGTCTCTCGGCCTATCTGAAGGTCAAGGTGAAGAACGCGTTGCAGTTCATCGAGAACTTCGAAGCCGCGGTCGCCGACGAAGCCCGTCGTCGCGGCGTCGACGGCGTCATCTGCGGCCACATCCACAAGGCCGAGATGCGGGAGATCGACGGTATTCTTTACGTCAACGACGGTGACTGGGTTGAAAGCTGCACCGCTCTGGTGGAGCATATGGACGGCCAGCTCGAAATCCTCGAATGGTCCAAGATGAGGTCCTGGTCGGTGATCGACCGGGCCCGGGCGCTCGCCGTCGAGCCCCCGTTGCCGGAGCCTGCCGCCGCCTGATGCGGATACTTCTCGCCACCGACGCATGGGAACCGCAGGTCAACGGCGTGGTTCGGACCCTCACCAAGGTGATGGCCGAGCTTCGCGCCATGGGCCACGAAGTGGACGTGGTCAGCCCTGACCAGTTCCCCACCTTCCCGCTGCCCACCTATCCCGAGATCAAGCTCGCGATCGGCGCCTACGAGCCGGTGCAGGAGCGCTTCAAGTCGTTCGAGCCCGAGGCGATCCACATCGCCACCGAGGGTCCGATCGGCCTGGCCGCGCGCCGCATCTGCCTGGAATGGAAGCTGCCGTTCACGACCAGCTACCACACGCGCTTCCCCGAGTACGTCTCGGCCCGCCTGCCGCTGCCGCTGGCGGCCGGCTACACCTACATGCGCTGGTTCCACAAGCCGTCGGGCCGCCTGATGGTGGCCACGCCCACCATGCGCGACGAACTGGTGCGCCACGGCTTCCGCAACATCTCGCCCTGGTCGCGCGGCGTCGACACCGACGTCTTCAAGCCGCGCGCCGAAGGCGATCCGGACCTGTTCGAGGGCCTGGCCCGGCCGATCTTCCTCAACGTCGGCCGCGTGGCCGTCGAGAAGAACATCGAGGCCTTCGCCAGCCTGGACCTGCCGGGCACCAAGGTCGTCATCGGCGACGGTCCCCAGCGCGAGGAACTGGCCGAGAAGTATCCCGAGGTGAAGTTCCTGGGCGCCAAGTTCGGCGACGAGCTGGCCCGCTACTTCGCCTGCGCCGACGTGTTCTGCTTCCCGTCGCTGACCGACACCTTCGGCCTGGTGATCCTGGAAGCCATGGCCGCCGGCGTGCCGGTGGCGGCGTTCTCGGCCCCCGGCCCCATCGACATCATCCCCGGCTCCGGCGCCGGCGTGCTGGCGCCCGGCCAGACCGACGGCCTGCGCGAGGCGTGCCTGGCCTGCCTCGACATAGACCACGCGACCGTGCGCAAGTTCGCCGAGGGCTTCTCGTGGCGCGCCTGCGCCGAGGAGTTCTTCAAGAACCTGCAGCCCTACCCCGAGCCGGAAAAGACCCGCTTCTGGCGGCGCCTGCGCCGCCTGGCGCGGATCCGGCGCAAGACGGCGGCCTGAGGGCCGCCCCCCCTACTCCTTCCACCGCAGGATCAGCTGTCCGCCCCGGACCTCGTAGGAGTCCAGGGTGTTCAGAAACGTCATGCCCAGCAGCGAGGCGCTCATCGGGGCCCGGTTGACGTCCATGGGGAAGCGGTCGCGGCGGATCGGGCCGATGTCGAGGCGATCGGCCGTCCACGACGCGCCATAGCCCAGGCCGTTGGCCGTCTCGCTGGTCTGGTCGTAGCGCAGCGCGGCCATGTCGACGCCGACCCGTTGGGCGTCGGCCGGGCTGAGCACGGTGTTGCTGGCCCCCGTGTCGACCAGGAACAGCACGCGTTGGCCGTTGACCTGGCCGACGACGACGAAGGCGCCGCTGGCGTCCTGGGCCACCCGCAGCTCGCGCTCGCCCGTGGCCACCGGCTCGCCGGTATTGAGGGCCATGCGCAGCCGCTGGGGCGCCTCGGCCAGCTCGGCGCGATAGAGGTAGCCGACGGCCAGGACGGCGACGATCACCACCCATAGCGCCGCATAGCCCAGGCCATGCAGCGCCTGGCGGCGCGTGGCGCGCATCAGGCCGGCGGAGAGGACCAGGGCCAGCAGGCCGCCCCAGACCAGGTAGAACCAGTCGTTGGTCTCACGCATCGCCCATGGTGCGGCGCGAAACAGCAGGCCCAGCAGGGCCATGCCCGCGCCGACCAGCACGAGCCAGACCAGCCAGCGCCGCCACGACGCGCGCGGCGGCGTCGACGGCCGCGGTTCGGACGGCGGCTCCACGCCCCAGGGCCCCGGATGGCTCACGCCCCTATCCTCGCCCCGCCGTCAGTCCTCGTCGTCCTCGCGCCGCTTGCCGGCCTTGAGGATGACCTTGTCGATGCGCGAGCCGTCCATGTCGACGATCTCGACGTCGAAAGCGCCCAGGTGCAGGATCTCGCCCTCGGCCGGGATGCGGCCCAGGCGGTCGAGGATCAGGCCGGCCACGGTGTGATAGCCGCCTTCGGCCTCGAAGTTCTCGCCCAGGGCGTCGTTGAGCTCCTGGATGTCGAGGCGGGCGTCGACCAGCCAGCTGCCGTCCTCGCGGCGCAGGATGCGGCGCTCGCCCTCGTCGTGATCCTCGGGGAAGTCGCCGGCGATCATCTCCAGCAGGTCGATGGGCGTGATGACGCCCTGCACCGAGCCGAACTCGTCGACCACCAGGGCCACGTGCAGCGAGGTCTGCTTGAACACGGCCATGGCGCGCAGCAGCGACATGGTCTCGGGAATGGCGATCGGCTGCTGGATGTGGGCGCGCAGGTCCAGCGGCTCGCCGCCCAGGCAGGCGTCCAGCAGGTCCTTCTTCAGCACCACGCCGATCTCGCCATCGAGGTCGCCTTCCAGGGCCACCACGATCCGCGAATAGGGGCACTCGCGCACCTCGGCCAGCACGGCCTCGGGTTCGTCCGACAGCGAGATCCAGTAGAGGTCGCGGCGCGGGGTCATGGCCACGCGCACCGGACGGTCGCCCAGGCGCAGCACTTCCTGGATCATCGAGCGCTCTTCCGGCTCGATCAGGCCGGCGTCGGCGCCTTCGGCCAGGACGGTCTCGACCTCTTCGGAGGTGATGCCGCTGTTGCGCTCGTCGCGCACGCCCATCAGCTTGAGGATGGCGGCGGTCGACACCGTCAGCAGGGTCACGAACGGACGCAGCACCGTGGCCACCAGGGCCAGGAACGGGGCCATGGCGCGGGCGATGGTGTCGGGGAAGATCAGGGCCAGGCGCTTGGGCACCAGCTCGCCCAGGATCACCGACACGTAGGTCAGGCCGACGACGACGATGGTGGTGGCGATGATCTCGGAGTGCGGCCCGATCACCGGCTGGGGCTCCAGCCACTTGTCGAGCGCGCCGGCGATGGTGGCCTGGCCGTAGGCGCCGGCCAGGATGCCGATCAGGGTGATGCCGACCTGGACGGCCGACAGGAAGCGCGTGGGGTGCTCGGCCAGGGACAGGGCGATCTTGGCCCCTCGGTCCCCTCTGTCGGCCTGGCTCTGCAGTCTGGCCCGCCGCGCGGAGACCACCGCGAGTTCGGACATGGCGAAGACCCCGTTCAGCAGAACGAGGAACAGAACGACGGCGAGCGCGAGGAGTATCATTGTCCCTAGGGGCAAGTGACGCGGCGCCGGACGGCGGCCACGGCCCAGACTTTCCTTACGCGGCGCGGGCGGACCGGCGGACACTATACAAAAGAAAACGCCGTGGCCCATAGACCACGGCGCAATCTTCGGTCGCGCGGCGTCGATCGCCGCGCAAATGGCCTTCGTCAGGACGCCGGGCGGACCATGGCGGTCTTCTTGGCCACCGTGTCCTTCTGCGCCTGGTGCTGCCCCGGGGGCAGCGGAATCAGGCCGCGGCCCTGCAGGTAGCCGCCCCGGCCGGTGGCGGCGTCGGAGGTGAACTCCTTCAGGAAATCCTCCAGGCCCGGCGTGACGCCGATGTTGGACTTCTTGACGTAGATGTAGAGCGAGCGCGACAGCGGGTAGGAGCCGTCGGCGATCGTCTGGGCCGTCGGCCGCACGCCGTTGATGGCCGAGCCCTTGATCTTGTCCATGTTCTCTTCGAGGTAGGACCAGCCGAAGACGCCCAGCGAGCCGGGGGTCTTGGTCAGGGTGCCGACGATGGCGTTGTCGTTCTCGCCGGCGTCGACCCAGCCGTCGTTGCGCAGCGGGTCGACCTTGGCCTTGAACAGCTTCTCGTTGTCCGAGCGGATGGCGTCGATCGACGGGAACTTGCGGGCGCCGGCCTCGATGGCCAGTTCGACGAAGGCGTCACGGGTGCCCGAGGTCGGGGGCGGGCCGTAGACCAGGATCTTGTTGCCCGGCAGGCCGCCGCCGACGTCGTCCCAGCTGTTGGTGGTGTTCTTCACCCACTGGCCGCCCTTGTAGACGTTGGCCGACAGGCCCAGGAACAGCTGCTCGGTCTTGAAGTTGTAGTCGGCGCCGTCCTTGTCGGTGGCCACCACGATGCCGTCGAAGCCGATCTTGATCTGCAGGATGTCCTTCACGCCCTTGGCGGCGCAGGCGTCGAACTCGCTCTTCTTCATCGGACGCGAGGCGTTGGCGATATCGGGGAAGCCTTCGCCCAGGCCGCCGCAGAACAGCTTGATGCCGCCGCCGGTGCCCAGGCTCTCGACCTTGGGCGCCTTCTTGCCGGACTTCTTGGCGTAGTTCTCGGCGGTGCGGGTGGCGAACGGGAACACGGTCGAGGAACCGGCGGCCCAGACGTAGTCGCGGGCGGCGTGGGCCGGAACGGCGGCCAGGCCCGACAGGGCGACTGCGGCGGCCGCGCAGGACAGGAGCTTCTTCATCTTTGATTTCCTGAAGGAAAAGGCCTCGAGGGAAAAGGAAGTCGCCGGGCGGACGCGCCGCGCCCGCCCGGCGAAACGCGGCTTTAGAAGTCCAACTGAGCGCGCAGCTGGAACTGCTTGATGGTGTAGTCCTGGTTGGCGCCGAAGTTGTCGACGTCGCCGTCGGTGTAGTTCGCCTGGAAGCGCACGTACGAGGTCGGGTAGTAGTTCACGCCGAGCGTGACGCCCTTGTACTCGCCGGCCTGCGAGGTCCCCGGCTTGGTCTTCAGGGTCTCGTAGGCCTCGGTGGTGTCGGCGATGTCGTAGCGCAGGGCCAGCTCGACGCCGCCCCAGCCGCCGGCGGTCACCGGGTTGAGGATCTTGGGACGCTTGAACTCGCCGGCCATGGCGTCGTAGTTGCGCATCTCGCCAGTGGGCCAGAAGGTCACGTAGGCGTAGCCGACCTTGATCTTCGGGTCGCCGCCGACGGCCGCGCCGCCCTGGCGGGTGACGTCGATCGAGGCGTACTCGCCCTGCACCGAGAACGGCCCGTGCACGAAGGCGCCCTCGAAGGCGATCGTGTTGTCGCGGTTGCCGATCCCGCCCGAGGTGTAGAAGGTCGTGCCGTTGGTATAGGCGGTGTTGGTGCGGCCGGTGTAGGTGAAGGCGCCCTCGTCGCCGCGATTGCGGTAGCGGTAGGACAGCGCCAGGTGCAGCTTGTCGGTGTCGGTGTTGACCGGCGCCCAGTGGCCGCGGGTCGTGATGGCGATCCGCTCCTTGGAATCGGCGCCGGCGTTGGCCACGTCGACCGTGTTGATGGGCGCGCCCTGGACCGCGCCGGTCAGGCTGTAGTTCAGGCCCTGGTACTTGGCCACCACGCCCAGCAGGTAGGAATCGACGCCGAAGTCGCCGTACGGACCGCGGTCCATGAAGGTGATGAAGCGGGTCGAGGTCAGGTTCTCGAGGCCGGCGGCCTTGATGTTGCCGAACAGGATCGAGACCGGCTCGTTGGGCTTGTACTCGATGACAACGTCGTCCCAGGCCCAGTTGCCGTTGTTCACGGCGCCGCCCTCGGCCTTGTAGGCGAAGTAGTTGTTCAGCTTGCCCTCGACGCCGAGGAAGACCTGGCGGCCGCGCACGTTGCGGGTGTCGAAGTCGCCGCCCGGACCGTCGCGCTCGACGTCCTGGAACACGGCGTCCAGAAGGATCCGACCACGGACCTTGAAGGCCACGTCGTCATTGGAGAACTGCGGAGACCCGCTCCACTTGACGCCCATGTCCTGGGCTTGGGCGGCGGCGGCGAGGCCCAGGGCGAGCGTGAAGCCCAGCGCCGAGCGGGAAAGCAAAGAGGCACTGACACTCATACGAGAGACCCCCCTTCAAGGTTCGCCTGTTTCCCGGGGCGCGCTGCCCGCAGGATAACGACGTTCTGGGGCTTTAACGGGGGCGCGTGACGCTTCGGATACCGATTTACGACAAGTCGACGACAACTGTTTTCGGTTCGCTGAACTGTGTTGTCCGGGCAACGAAGCGGCCAGCGACGACGCGGAAGAAAATCTGTTCACAGACGAAGCCGGCGCGTCGCGGCGTGAAAATCCGAAGCCGACAAAGACGAAGGGGCGGCCCGTCGCTGGACCGCCCCTCGCCGTTTTCGAACCCTTGCTCCGGCTCCGGAAGACCCGGGGCCGGAAGATCCGGGCCTAGTACTTCACGCGCAGTTCCAGACCGTAGGTCCGGGGCGGGTTGAAGTTGGCGTAGTCGCCGATCGTGCCGCGGTTGGCGGCCGAGATGCGGTAGATGTGCTCTTCGTTCAGCAGGTTACGCGACCACAGCGACAGGCTCGCCGAGGCGGCGCCGTCGGCCATGCTGATGTCGGCCAGGGTCAGGTTGCCGTTGACGATGAAGCTGCTGTCGCCCTTCACGGCCACGTTCTGGACCAGCTTGCCGGTCGGCGAGACGTCGGCGAACTCGGTCTGGAACGAGTACTGGGCGTCGGCGTAGTTGGCGTCCAGGTGAGCCTTGAACGTCATCGAGCCTACCGGCTTCTTGTAGTCGATATAGGCCGAGGCGGCGTTCGGCGGCGTGTAGACCACGTTGACCGGGAACGGCGTGCCCTGCGGGACGTCGGCGTTGCCGGTGAAGGGGAACGGCGCGGCCGGGACCTTCACGTCGGTGTAGGCGTAGGAGAAGCCCACCACGATGTCGTCGGTGACCTTGGCCGTGATGTCGGCCTCGAAGCCGCGGATCTTCGAGGTGCCCGGCGCATTGCGGGTTTCCTCGGTGTGCGCGCCCTGGGTCGGGCTGCCGGGGGTGGTGTCGACGCTGTCGAAGTCGATCTGGGTGCCGGTGCGATCCATGGCGTAGGCCGCCAGGTTCACGCGCAGGCGGTTCTCCAGCAGGTCCATCTTGGCCCCGACTTCGTAGGACTTCACCTTTTCCGGGTCGAAGGCCTGGAAGTTCTGCGAGCGGGCGTTGGCGCCGCCGGCGCGGTAGCCGGTCGAGAACTTGGCGTAGAGGTTGATGTTCTCGGCGGCGTCGTAGGCCACGTTGATCATCGGGTCGAAGCGGCCCTTGTCGTAGTCGAACACGAAGTTCGTGGCCTTGCCGTTGACGACGTAGAGCGTGCCTTCACGCGAGTCCTTGGTGTAGCGGCCGCCGAGCGTCAGGTGCAGGGCGTCCATCGACGGCGGGGTGTAGGTGCCCTGACCATAGACCGCGTAGCTTTCGGCGTCGGCTTCCGAGGCGCGGGTGATGAAGCGCGTGCCACGCTGCCAGCCGGCGGTGCCGGCCGCGGCCTTCGAGGTGCCGTAGGCCGAACGGATCGTGTAGGCGGTGCCGTCGGCGTTCCACTGGTTGGTGAACGGCGTGGCGGCCGATTCCTTCACGTGTTCCTTGAAGTAGTAGAGACCGCCGACGTAGGTGAAGTTGTCACCGAAGTCGCCGACCAGCTGGAACTCCTGGCTGAACTGGCGCTGATACAGGTCCGACAGGCTGTAGCGGCCGAAATTGGCGTTCGGCGCGAAGACGTTGCGCGACTCGATGCCCGAGTTGTCCCACTGGTTGGTGGCGACGGCGCGCGCGGCGGTGATCGAGCGCAGCTCCAGGTTCGGCGCGAAGCGGTACTTCAGGTTCGCCATCAGGCCGCCGGTCTCGTCGACGCTGGGCTGCTGGATCGTGCCGATGTCCGAAACCGACTGGCGGCCCGTGTGGACCTTAACCAGCGGCGAGAGCGGGTTGATCGTGCCGGCCGGGGCGCTGGCGACGGCCAGCATTTCGGCCTGGGTGCGCACGCGCTTGCCGTAGGGGTTGTAGCTGACCAGCTGGCTGAAGAACGGGGTGTTCTCGTCCTTGGCGTAGTCGAAGGCGACCAGGGCGCTGAACTTGTCGGTCGGCTGGTACAGGGCGCTGATGCGGCCGCCCTTGCGGTCGTACTGGTTCCAGCCGGCCTGGCCTTCCAGCGGGTTCTTGGTGGTCGGGTCCTGGTGTTGAAGCAGGGCGTCGACCTTCACCGACAGGTTGGCGAACTCCTGGAAGTCCTGGTGCAGTTCGCCGGTGTAGGAGCCGTAGTTGCCGAAGCCGGCGACGACGCGGCCGCCGAACTCGCCGGTCGGGGCCTTGGTGACGATGCTCAGGGCGCCGCCTTCGGTGTTGCGGCCGAACAGGGTGCCTTGCGGGCCGCGCAGGACCTCGATGCGCTCCAGGTCGAGCAGGGCGGCGTTCAGGCCCTGCTGGCGGCCCAGATAGACGCCGTCGATGTAGACGCCGACGCCCTGATCGCGGGCGGTCTGGTTGGCGTCGAACGGCACGATGCCGCGGATGCCGATGGTCAGGGCCGACTGGCGGGCTTCGAAGGTGGCGACGCGCAGCGACGGAATGGCGCCGTCCTGCAGGCTGAGCAGGCTTTCGGCATGGCGGTCGGCCATGGCCGTCGCGCTCAGCACCGAGATGGCGATCGGCGTCGATTGCAGATTGGTCTCGCGCTTGGTGGCGGTGACGACGACGTTGTCGAGCGCGGTGGAGTCATCGGCGGGCGCGGCGTCGGCGGCGTACGCAACTTGCGCCGTGGCGAGCATGAGGGCGGCGATGGCCGCGCCTTCGAAATACTTACGCATGAATGTGTACCCCTTTTTGGTGGGGCGGGGGATAAAACGCCAGCGATGACGCTTCGGCGACACCAATATGTATGTTTCAAGACGTGATAAATTTGCGCCACGACTGATACAGCGCACCGCGCCTGTGCATAAATTGTAGATAACAACGTTCGTTTTTGACGACGTAGATCACAATTGAAACTATTGGTTTAGCTCGTTGATCTCGTTGAAGCCGTCAGGGCGGCGCACCCAACTTAGAAGCGCAGGAACGCCCGAAGGTATACTGCGACGTTTGGACGGATATCTGTTGCTGATCTTGCACGCAGCATGAGGCCAGAACAGCCGCGCATCGCAACAGACATCGCCGGTCGTCCGGCGGCCAACCGTGACGCAAAACCGTCGCCGTGAATTTCAAAGGACCGGCGCCTACAGCAGCCGCGAACGGATCGCCTGCGACAGCAGGTCGATCATCGACACCGCCACCACGATGACCAGCACGATGCAGCCGGTCTGGTCGAACTGGAAGGCGTTGATCGAGTCGATGAGGATCTGGCCGATGCCGCCGGCCCCGATCAGGCCCAGCACCGTGGCGGCCCGGGCGCTGCTTTCGAAGCGATAGAGGGCGTAGCTGGTCCACAGCGGGGCCACCTGCGGGATCACGCCCCAGATGATCTCCTGCAGCTTCACAGCGCCGGTGGCGCGCACGCCCTCGACGGGGCCCTTGTCGATCGACTCCACGGCCTCGGCGAACAGCTTGGCCAGTACGCCGCCGGTGTTGAACATGATGGCCATGACGCCGGCGAACGGGCCAAGGCCCACGGCGGTGATGAAGATCAGCGCCACCACCAGGTCGGGGATCGAGCGGATCAGGTCGAGCAGGCGGCGCACCGGCTGCTGGATCCACCAGGGGGTGATGTTGCGCGCGCCCAGCACGCCCAGCGGCACGGCGACAAGCACGGCCAGCGCCGTGCCCCACAGCGCCATCTGGATCGTCTCCCACATCTTGGCGACGAACAGCGACCAGTCCATCGCCAGGAAGGCGTCCAGATCGGTGAAGGCCGAGAAGAAGCCGCGCGCGAATTCGCGCATCCGCTCGGAGCCGCCGAACAGCTCGGGGAACTTGTCGATCTCGGCCGGCTTGAAGCTGATCAGCAGCAGGACGGCGACGCCGCCCCACAGCAGCAGGTCGAAGCCGATGGCCGAAGCCGAGCGCTTCGGCGGGGCCGGGATCGGGGCGTCGCTCATCGTGCGGGGCGCCGGGCTCAGTTGGCCGGCAGGCCGGCCTTGGCCTCGGCGGCCAGGCGTTCGGCGCGGATGCCGTCCAGCTTCTTCTGGGCGTCGGCGATCTTGGCCGCGTCCCCGCCTTCCTTGGCCAGGCCGAAGGTTTCCAGGGCCTCCATCTCGCGCACGGTCAGCAGATGGCTGTCGTCGGCCGGCTTGAAGCCGCCGATCGACAGGCGCTCGAGATTGGCGCGCTGCCGCTTGGCTTCCGGCGTATCGCCCTGGGCGTAGGTCAGGAAGAACTGGCGCAGCTTCTCCTTCACGACCGGGTCGAGATCCTTGCGCCAGATGATCGGGTCCTCGGGGAGGGTCGGCGACTCCCAGATCACCTTGACCCTGTCGGCCTGGCCGTCCTTGCGCTCGGCGTTGAGGCGCAGGCTGGTGGAGTTGTTGGTGGCCGCGTCCAGCTTGCCGTTGGCCACGGCGAACAGGTTGGCCTGGTGGTTGCCGGTCAGCACGGTCTTGAAACAGGTCTCGGGCTTCTTGCCGGCCGGGATGAACACGTAGGTCATCGGCGCCAGGGTGCCCGAGGTCGACTTCTTGTCGCCGATGCCGAAGTTCAGCGACTTGTCGCACTTGAGCAGCTGCTCGAGGGTCAGCTTGCTGTCCTTCGGCACGATGATTACCGACTTGTAGCCGTCGACGCCCGAGGGATCGAAGGTGCGGGCGAAGACCTCGCCGTTCGAGCGGCGCACAGCCTCCAGGCCCGACTGGTTGGAGAACCAGCCAAGGTCGGTCTGCTTGGCGCCCATGGCCACGATCAGCGACGAGTAGTTGGACGAGAAGAACGGCTTCACCTTGAGGCCGGTCTGCTTCTCCATGTCCTCCAGGATGGGCTTCCAGTAGCTCTCCATGTTCTGGGCGGACTCGGTCGACAGGATCGAGAAGCTGACCGTGTCCTTCGAGGCGGGCGCCTCGGACGGGCCCGAGCAGGCGGCGAGGGCCAGGCCGGAGAGCATCAGGCCGGCGATCAGGCTGCGGCGGATCATTGCGGGGCTCCTTCCCAGAACACTTCCTCGAATTCCGGGCCGTAGATTTCGATGAGCTTGTCGCGGTCCAGCGCGTCGGCCGGACCGTCATAGACCTTGTTTCCGGCCTTCAGGGCCACCACCCGGTCGCAGTAGCGCAGGGCGTAGTCCACCTGGTGCAGGGTGACGATGACCGTCAGGCCGTCGCTGGCGTTCAGGTCGCGGAGGATCTCCATGACCTTGCGGGCCGAAACGGGGTCGAGCGAGGCGACCGGTTCGTCGGCGAGGATGATCTTGGCCTTCTGCACCAGGGCCCGCGCGATGGCGCCGCGCTGCTGCTGGCCGCCCGACAGGGTGTTGGCGCGCTGGCCGGCGTAGTCGGAGATGCCCACGCGATGCAGGGCGGCCATCGCCGCCTCGCGGGTCTCCCTGGGCCAGGCGCCCAGCAGGCCGCGCACCAGCGGGATGCGCCCCAGCGAGCCCAGCGCCACGTTGCTGAACAGCGACAGACGGCCGACGAGATTGAACTGCTGGGCGATGAAGCCGATGCGGATGCGCGCCTTGCGCACCTGGTCGGAGACGCGACCCTTGGCCTGGACGGGACCGCCGAAGGCGCTGATCGCGCCTTCTCCCTCATCGATGGTCTGCAGGCCGTCGATCGAGCGCAGCAGAGTCGACTTGCCCGATCCCGAGGGACCGATGAGCGCGATCATCTCGCCCCGCGCCACGTCGAGCGAAACGGCGTTCAGGGCCTTCCGCGACCCGAAGGTCTTGGATACGGCGCGGATCGAGAGAACTGGGTCCGACGTCATGGTCGGGACGAATCCTTAACGTGGTTTCCGGCGCGGGCAAATCCGTTCCCTGCTTTGCGGCGCACGCGCAACGGATTTGTGACAACCGGTGGATCAATTCGTCTCGCTCCTCGCATTCAAAAGGGTCTTTACATCCCCCCCAATCGCCCCTATTTCGCACGGCTCCGGCGGACCCGAAGTCCTCTAAAGCGCTGCTAACGCCGGCCTGGGTTTAACTTCCAACAGGGGGTTACGTGCATTGTCCACGTACCACACGCCCCTGGACCTGGTCCGTGAGCGGTCACCGGAACGTCCTGTCGCACTCGTGCGACCGGACGCGGTGTCGGTAGCGGCGCGCTGGTTCCAGTCTGAATTCAAAGGCGACGTTTTCTACGCGGTGAAGGCGAACCCTTCCCCGTGGGTGATCCGCGAGCTGGCCGACGCCGGCGTGCGATCGTTCGACGTCGCGTCCGTGGCCGAGATCGAGCTCGTGGCCGAGCACGCTCCTGGCTCGCGCATGGCCTTCATGCACCCGGTCAAGAGCCGGCGCGCCATCTCGGCCGCCTATTTCGACCACGGCGTGCGCACCTTCTCGTTCGATACGCACGAGGAGCTGGCCAAGATCATCGACAGCACCGGCCAGGCCAAGGACCTCAACCTGATCGTCCGCATGGGCGTGCAGGCCGAAGGCGCGGCCTACTCGCTGTCGGGCAAGTTCGGCGTCGACCTGCACAACGCTCCGTCCCTGCTGCTGGCGGCCCGCCGCGCGACGCAGGACCTGATGGGCGTTTCCTTCCACGTCGGCAGCCAGTGCATGCGCCCGACCGCCTACCAGGCCGCGATGGCCCAGGCCTCGCGGGCGCTGGTTCGCGCCGGCGTGCTGGCCGACGTGGTCGACGTGGGCGGCGGCTTCCCGTCGATCTATCCGGGCATGGTCCCGCCGGATCTGTCGGAATACCTGGCGGCCATCGACCGCGGCTTCGCCGAGATGATGGTCCACGAGACCACGCAGCTGTGGTGCGAGCCGGGCCGCGCCCTATGCGCCGAGGCCTCGTCGCTGCTGGTCAAGGTCGAGCTGAAGAAGGGCGACGCGCTGTATCTGAACGACGGGTCGTACGGCTCGCTGTTCGATGCCGCGCACATGAAGTGGCCCTTCCCGGTGAAGCTGTACCGCAAGAACGGGGAAGTCGTGGAAGAGGGCCTCAAGCCCTTCCGCTTCTACGGCCCGACCTGCGACAGCGTCGACCACATGCCGGGGCCGTTCTGGCTGCCGGAAAGCGTGGACGAAGGCGACTACATCGAGATCGGCATGCTGGGCGCCTACGGCGTGGCGATGTCGACCCGCTTCAACGGCTTCGGCGAAACCGACACCGTCGAGGTGCAGGACGCGCCGATGGCCTCGATGTACGGCCTGGCCAAGCGCTCGATCCCGGTGGTCCGCACCGAGGCCGAGGAACGCAAGGTCGTGCGCTTCTCGCGTCCGAAGGGCGCGGCCGGCAAGCGCAAGCGCCGTCGCTAAACCGACGTGGTTCGCCACTAAGTCAGTTCTGAGTTAAACCGCGCGCCGCGCCCGACGTTACAGACGTCGGGCGTAGCCGCATTTTCCGCTCCCGCCGGTCGCTCCGTCCCGGCGAAGAGCTTGTTTCAACGACGGGCGTCCAAAGTCAGGGAAACCGAAGCGATGAACGCTCCCGTTCCGAACAACCAGAAGGCCGAGCTGCTCCAGAACGTGGTCGAGCACGTCGACATCAAGTCGTACGACGCCCGCCCGATCATCGACTCGATGCGCAAGATGTCGTTCAGCTCGCGCGACACCGCCCGCGCGGCCGACATCTTCAACATGGCCCTGGCCGACAAGGGCTGCTCGACCTGGCTGATTCTAGCCGGCTCGACCTCGGCCGGCGGCTGCATGCACGTCTACCGCGACATGGTGAAGAACGGCATGATCGACGCCGTGGTCGCCACCGGCGCCTCGATCGTCGACATGGACTTCTTCGAGGCCCTCGGCTTCAAGCACTACCAGGCCGCCGGCCCGGTCGACGACAACGTCCTGCGCGACAACTACATCGACCGCATCTACGACACCTACATCGACGAAGAAGAACTGCAGGCCTGCGACCACACGATCCTCGAGATCTGCAATCGCCTGGAGCCGCGCGGCTATTCCTCGCGCGAGTTCATCTGGGAGATGGGCAAGTGGCTGTCGGAAGGCAACGCCAAGAAGGAAGGCAGCCTGATCCAGACCGCCTACGAAGAAGGCGTGCCGATCTTCTGCCCGGCCTTCGTCGACAGCTCGGCGGGCTTCGGCCTGGTCAAGCACCAGAAGGAAAAGATCGCCGAGAAGGCGCCCTACCTGATGATCGACGCCGTGGCCGACTTCCGTGAACTGACCGACGTCAAGATCGCGGCCGGCACCACCGGCCTGTTCATGGTCGGCGGCGGCGTGCCGAAGAACTTCGCCCAGGACACCGTCGTCTGCGCCGAGATCCTCGGCGTCGAAGCCGACATGCACAAGTACGCCATCCAGATCACGGTGGCCGACGTGCGCGACGGCGCCTGCAGCTCCTCGACGCTGAAGGAAGCCGCCTCGTGGGGCAAGGTCTCGACCACCTACGAACAGATGGTCTTCGCCGAAGCCACCACGGTCGTTCCGCTGATCGCCTCGGACGCCTACCACCGCAAGGCCTGGGAAGGCCGCGAGAAGCCGCGCTGGAACAAGCTGTTCGGCAAGTAAGCTTGATCGGCCAAGGCTGAGATTGCAGGGTCCCGGGAAGCACTTCCCGGGACCTTTTTCATGCGCCTTCCCACCGTCGTCGCCGCCGCGCTCGCCCTGGCGAGCTGCGCCGCCCTGCCCGGCGACGACGACGACCGCTACCTGCACCCGCGCGCCTTCGACGCCCGCGACCACCTGCCGCCGCCGCCGGCCCAGGGCACGGGCGCCGAGCGCCGCGACCGCGAGATCTTCCGCGCCACCCGCCCGCTGAAGGACAGCCCGCGCTGGTCGCTGGCCCAGGCGGACGCCGACAAGAGCCGCATCCTCGACGGCTACGCCTGCGCCCTGGGCGCCAGCGTCACGCCTCAGACCAATCCCAGGCTGGCGGCGATGATGGAGAAGATGCGCGGCGACGTGCGCGCCGCCGTCGCCGGCCCCAAGTGGAAGCACCTGCGGCCCCGCCCCTACCTGTCGGAGGACGGGCCGATCTGCCTGCCAAGGACGCTAGGCCTGGCCGTCTCGCCCGACTATCCGTCCGGCCACTCGACCTGGGGCTGGAGCGTCGGCCTGCTGCTGGCCGAGGCCGCCCCCGATCGCGCGCCGGCGATCCTGGCGCGGGCCCAGGGCTTCGGCGAGAGCCGGGTGGTCTGCGGCGTACACAACATGAGCTCGGTCGAGGCGGGGCGGCGCAACGCCCGCAACCTGCACAAGGCCCTGCGCCGCTCGCGCGCCTTCAAGGCCGACCTGGCAGCGGTGCGGGCCGAGATGACCGCCGTGCGCCAGACCGCGCCCGCTCCGGACAGGGCCCGCTGCGAGGCCGAGGCCGCGCTGGTGGCCCGCCCGCTGCTGTAGCTTGCGCCGGACGGTTCGGCCCTCTACCTGTGGCCCATGGCCCACAGCGCGTGCGATCACGACCATCACCATCACGGCGTCGCCGGCGACGCGCTCGCCGCCGAACTGACGGCGGCCGAGGCCCGCTGCGCCGCGGCCGAACAGCGCCTGACCGCTCCGCGCCGCCGCGTGCTGGAGCTGCTGCTCGAAGCCGGCCAGCCGGTGAAGGCCTACGACCTGATCTCGACCTTCGCCGTCGACGGCCCGCCGGCCAAGCCGCCGACCGTCTATCGCGCGCTGGAGTTCCTGGAGAAGCAGGGCTTCGCCCACCGCATCGAGAGCCTCAACGCCTATGTCGCCTGCCGGCGCGAGGCCGACGGCCACGCCGCGGCGTTCCTGATCTGCGACTGCTGCGGCGCGACCCGCGAGTTCGAGCCGGAAGCCACCGCCGACATCATCGCCGCGGGCCAGGCGGCCGGCTACGCCCTGACCGGCGTGACCATCGAGGCGCACGGCAAGTGCGCCGACTGCAAGGGCGACTGACCGGAACCCCTGCCGGCGGCCTTCGGTTCTCCTTGCTGAAGGAGACCATCATGACCCAGCAGCCCAACTCCGACGGCCGCAAGGAAAACGAGGCCGAGCCGCTCGGCGACTTCACCGCCCTGGGCGGCGAGGACAAGATCGCCAGGACCGGCGAGGAGTCGCGCAAGCGAGCCGGTCCCGACGGCCCGGACGCCGCCGAGGTCGGCGACACGTTCAAGAAGGATCCGGCCGCAGGCAAGCGCTAGCCAAGCGCGCCGGAACCTCGCTAGTCTCGAACGACCGTTCCAGCCGCTTGAGAGACGCCATGACGACCGCGCAGCCGCTCCCCGGCGTCGAGATCTGGCGGGGAGGCGTCAACACCTGGGACTGCGACGAGATGGGGCACATGAACGTGCGCTTCTATGTCGTCCGGGCGATGGAGGGGCTGGTGGGTCTGGCGGCCGAGATGGGCCTGCCCCAGGCCTTCGCCCCGCACGCCAACGCCACCCTGGTGGTCCGCGAGCATCACATCCGCTTCCTCAAGGAAGCCCACGCCGGCGCGCCGCTGCACATGCTGGGCGGGGTGATCGAGATCGGCGACAGCGAGGCGAAGCTTCTGCAGCTGCTGGTCCATTCGGCCACCGGCGAACTGGCGGCGACCTTCCAGACCACGGTGGCCCACGTCACGCCGCGCGAGGGCGAGGCCTTCCCCTGGCCGACGATCGTCCGTGAACGGGCCAAGGCGCTGCAGGTCGAGGTTCCCGAGCGCGCCCAGGCCCGCAGCGTCGACCTGTCACCCGTCGATCCGCAGGCCTCGCTGGCCCGCGCCGACGAGCTTGGCCTGGCTCGCATCAGCCTGGGCGCGCTGTCGACCGGCGAGTGCGACGCCTTCGGACGGATGCGGGCTGAGCAGTTCATCGGCCGGGTCTCCGACGGCATCGGGGCCTTCATCGCCCCCTTGCGCGACATCGTCGCCGGGGCGGCCGAGACCGCGCCCGGCCGCGTCGGCGGCGCCGTGCTGGAGTACCGGATCGTCTATCTGGCCTGGCCGCGCCTGGGCGATCGCCTGGAGGTGCGCTCGGGCCTGATCGGCGCCGAAGGGCGGGTGCTGCGCTGCGTCCACTGGCTGCTGAACCCCGACACCGGGCAGGCGTGGGGAACCTCGACCGTCAGCGCCATCACCTTCGACCTCGACGCCCGCAAGGCCGTAGCCATCAGCCCGGCGGCGTCGGCGAAGCTGGCGGAGCAAGCTGTCGGGGGTCTGGGGCTGTAGCACGGCCATTGTTGACTCGATCAACACTCTAACATATTGACTCCGTCAACATCGGAGTCGCCATGACCACGCAGCACGACCAGGACGTCGCCGCCCTGCGGGCCTTCAACCGCACCTATACCCGCCGGCTAGGCCTGCTGGACGCAAGCTATGACGGCAGCCCGTTCACGCTGAGCGAGGCGCGCGTGCTGTACGAGCTGGCCACGCGGACCGATCCGGTGGCGGCCGAGATCGTCCGCGCCCTTGGCCTGGATCCGGCCCAGGTCAGCCGCACCCTCAAGCGCTTCACCGAGCGCGGGCTGGTCACCGCGCGCGAGAGCCCGGCCCACGGCCGCCACCTGCTGCTGTCGCTGACCGACGAGGGCCGGGCGGCGTTCGCGACCCTGGAGGCCAACACAAAGGCCAGCGTCGGCCAGCTGATCGACGACCTGCATCCGCTGCGCCGCGCCCGGCTGCTGGAAGCGGCGCGCACGATCAACACGGTGTTCGACGGCGACGCCCCGCCCTCGGCCAGCTTGCGCGGACTGGAGCCGGGCGACCTGGGCATGGTCGCCGCGCGGCAGGGCGTGATCTATGCGCGGGAGTACGGCTGGGGCGCCGACCACGAAGCGCTGGTGGCCGAGATCGCCGCCCGCTTCCACCAGACCTTCGATCCGGCCAGGGACGACGCCTGGATCGCGCAGGCCGACGGCCGGATGATCGGCTCGATCTTTCTGGTGCGAGGCGAGACGCCCGGCGCCGCCAAGCTGCGGCTGCTCTACGTGGAGCCCGACGCGCGCGGCATGGGGGTGGGCAGGATGCTGGTCGAGGCCTGCGTCGCCCGCGCCAAGGCGCTGGGCTACCGGCGGCTGGACCTGTGGACCGTGTCGGTGCTGGCCGACGCCCGCCGGCTCTATCAGCGCGCCGGCTTCAAGCTGGCGGAGGAAACGCCGGCCCGACGGTTCGACCAGGATCTTGTGGATCAGACCTGGTCGCTGGATCTGGGGGCCTGACTTTCAGCGTCTTCCCGGCCGCAGCGTAGCGAAGAGCCGGGACCCAGGGGCGGTCGCGATGCGGCGACGACCGCCGGGGGATCTGACAAGCGCCGCGCCCAGCCCCCCCGGGGTCCCGGGTCTGCGGCCCGCTATGCGGGCCTTCGCCCGGGATGCCGACAAGATGAGACTGACCAGAGGTCAGCAAGCAAACGGCAGCGCTCAAACGCCCGTTCGCCATTTTTGACTCTTTTGTCGAAAATCGAAACCAGAGCCCAGATACACCAAGACCCGCTGCGGGGGATAAACGCAGCGGGTCTGGCTATTTCTCGATCATTCGATCTAGGCGGGCGTTTCCTCCCCGAAACGCCGAAGAGAGGGGGTTCTCTGTGGACCCGTTTCTCTCTTGCCCAGTCAGAAAACGGCAAAACCGAGATCGTGTCAACGGCAACGATCTAGATTCCATAAGGGGTTCGACGTTTTTTTGACATCAGCCCCGTAGTTTGGACGCTTTAGTCAAACTAAGCACCGTTCGGTTCGGTAATTTTTGACATACTCGTCAAATATCAGCCCTTCAACCGCCCCTTGAGGGCCTCGAGCACGGCCGAGCGGGATTCGAACACGTAGTCGGGACGCGAGACCGTCACCGGCTCGACGCCCGCCTGGGCCAGGGCGGCGGCGGCGGCGAACAGGTCGCCGGTCGCCAGCAGGGCGCCGTTGGCGCGGCGCGAGCCGCCGGCCTCCACGAACGGGGCGACGGCGGCCTGTCCGGCGGCGTCCTGCTCGGCCGGCCAGACCAGGGTGGCGAGCGTGCGCGCCCGCCCCTTGGCCTCGACCACCGACAGCAGGCGGGCCAGGCTGTCGAGCTGGCCCTCCGTCCACGGCGTGACCAGCGAGGCGGTCAGCTGGGCCTGGCTCTTGAGGATGACGCCGTCGGACAGAACCTTCAGGCCGTTGGCGGCCAGGGTCGCGCCGGTGGTGGTGATGTCGACCACCAGTTCGGCCGCGCCGGCGGCCGGAGCCCCCTCGGTGGCGCCGCTGCTCTCGACGATGCGGTAGTCGGCGACGCCGTGCCGGGCGAAGAAGGCCCGCGTCTGGGTGACGTACTTGGTGGCCACCCGCAGGCGGCGGCCGGTCTTGGCCAGGTGCAGGTGCCCGACCTCGTCGATGTCGGCCATGGTGTCGACGTCCAGCCAGCTCTTGGGCGCGGTCACCACCAGGTCGGCGCGGCCAAAGCCCAGGGCGCGCAGCAGCATCACCCGGCTGTCCATGTCGTCGCCGCGCTCGCGCAGCAGATCTTCGCCGGTTACGCCAAGGTGCAGATCGCCGCTGTCGAGGCCGGCGGCGATGTCGCCCGCCGACAAGAGGCGCACCGAGACGCCGGGCAGGCCCGACAGTTCGGCCGAATAGCCGCGCGCGCCGCCGGTCATCTCGACGCGGAAGCCGCATTCGGCCAGCCAGGCCTCGACCTGTTCCTTCAGGCGGCCCTTGGAGGGGATGGCGAAGATCATCGGGGTTTCCGCGGTCATTCGCCGCCTCCGGCATAGGCGCGGGCCGGGCGCACCATGCAGCCCACGGCCCCGGTCGTGGTCTCCGCGCCCAGGCGGGCGGGAAGGCCGTCGTAGCGGCCGCCGGCGGCGACCGGGCGTTCCTCGCCGAGGGCGGCGCTGCGCACCTCGAACAGGTAGCCGTCGTAATAGCCGAAAGCCCGCCCGAAGGCGGCGTTCAGCACCAGGCGCTCGGCCGGAACGCCGCCGGCGATCATGCCGGCCAGGCGCCTGCGCCAGCCCTCGATCGCGACGTCCAGCGGCGCGCGATTGGGACCGGCCAGGGCCGCGATGGCGTCCAGCGCGGCGTCCGGCGCGTCGCTGACGGCCAGGAAGGCGCGGACCTTGTCGGCCTCTGCCTGCGACAGGCGGCCGGCCCTCACCACCTCGGCCTTCTCGACCAGGCGATGGGCGATCTCGGCGGGACGGCGGCCGCCGACCGGCTCGATGCCGGCCAGGGACCACAGCTCCTGCAGCACCGCGGCGGCCTCGGCTTCCGGCAGGCCGGCCAGCAGGGCGGCGATGCGGCTGCGCTCGGTCGTGGCGACGGGGGCGGCGTCGCCCTCGAGCTCGGCCTTCAACTGGCGCGGGCGCGAGAAGGTGCGCTTCAGCCGCGCGCCCAGCGGCGGGGTCAGGTCCAGGCTGTCGACGAAGGCGGCGAACAAACCAACGTCGCCCAGCAGCAGGGTCAGGTCGTCACGACCGCCGGCCGCGGCGCCGGCCCAGGCCAGGGCGGCGATCTCGGCGTCGGCGGCCACCGGATCGGCGGCCTCGAAGGCCTCGACGCCGATCTGCAGGAACTCCTCGGCCCGGTCGCTGCTACGCGGGGCGACCCGGAAGGCCTTGCCTTCATAGAGGTAGCGGCCGGCCCGCGCGCCCGAGGTCAGGTGCTGGCGGGCGACGGCGACGGTGAAGTCCGGACGCAGGCAGGCCTCGTCGCCGCCGTCGCCGGAGACGACGAACAGCCGCGAGCGCATGGCCTCGCCGGCAAGATCCAGCAGCAGGCCCAGCGGCTGCAGCACCGGGGCGTCGACCGGCGCGGCGCCGGCGAGAAGGAACGGAGCGCGGATGGCGTCGAGCGCCTCCGCGGGGATGGAACGCTCTAGCCTCAACGGATCAGCCCCCGATGATCTTCTTGACGGCGGCGACCAGGTCGCCGCGCGGAATGGTCTGCTGGCCGGGACGCTCGGCCTTCCAGGCGGCGTTGTCGGCGACGCCGGCGGCAAGCTCACGACCCAGGTCCAGGTCCTTGATCGTCACCGTGCCGGCGGCGATCTCGTCGCCGCCCAGCATGATGGCGGCCGGCGACAGGCGGCGGTCGGCGTACTTCATCTGCGGGCGCATGCCCGAGGTTCCGAGATAGACCTCGGCCGGGATGCCCGCCGCGCGCAGCTGACCGGCGACGGCGAAGTACTCGCCCATGTGCGCCTGGTCGAAATTGATGATCACGACGGGACCGCGCGCGGCCGAGGTCGGCTCGCGGCCGGCCGCCCGCAGGGCCGCCGCCAGGCGCGAGACGCCGAACGAGAAGCCCGTGGCCGGCACCGGCTGGCCGGTGAAGCGGGCCACCAGGTCGTCGTAGCGACCACCGCCGCCGATCGAGCCGAAGGTGACCTTGTTACCCTTCTCGTCGGTGGTGGAGAGCAGCAGCTCGGCCTCGAACACCGTGCCGGTGTAGTATTCCAGGCCGCGCACGATCGACGGATCGATGATCGCCTGGTCGTCGGCGACGCCCAGGCTGGTCAGGGCCGCGTCGATCTTGGCCAGTTCTTCCAGGCCCTCGTCGCCCTCGGCCGAACCGGCCACGACCTTGGCGATGTTGTTCAGCGTCGCGCTGCGACCGCCGACACCCGCCTGGACGAAGTCGAGCACGGAGTCGATGGCCTTGCCGGCCAGGCCCGCGCCCTTGGTGAAGTCGCCGCTGTCGTCCAGGCGCCCCTCGCCCAGCAGCAGGCGCACGCCCTCGACGCCCAGGCGGTCCAGCTTGTCGACCGCGCGCAGCACGGCCAGCTTCTGGCCTTCGCTGGTCGCGCCGGCCCCGGTCAGCAGGCCGTTGAGGAGCTTGCGGTTGTTGATCTTCAGCACCGAGGCGCCGCGCGGCAGGCCGGCGGCCTCCAGACCCTCGACGGCCATGGCGATGATCTCGGCGTCGGCCTCGGGGCGGGCCGAACCGACGGTGTCGGCGTCGCACTGGATGAACTGGCGGAAGCGGCCCGGACCCGGCTTCTCGTTGCGCCACACCGGACCGAAGGCGTAGCGGCGGAACGGCTTGGGCAGGGTCTCCCAGTTCTGGGCGGCGAAGCGGGCCAGCGGCGCGGTCAGGTCGTAGCGCAGGGCCATCCACTGGTCGTCGTCGTCCTGCAGGGCGAAGACGCCCTCGTTGGGACGGTCGCTGTCGGGCAGGAACTTGCCCAGGGCGTCGGCGTATTCGAAGGCCCCGGTGTCGAGCGCCTCGAAACCGTAGCGCTCGTAGACGGCCGAGACCGCCTCGAGGATCGACTTCTCGGCGCGCAGGTCGCGGGCGCGCTTGTCGGCGAAGCCGCGGGGGCTGCGGGCCTCGGGGCGAAAGTCCTGGGTCTTGGCGTCGTCGGAAGCGTCGGTCATCGTCGGTCCTTAGAGATCTCTAGGCTTCGACGGATGGCGCTTAGCTCAAGCCCCATCCGCTAGGCGGGGCTTGGCAGGGTCGCTCGGCTTTAGAGCGTGCGGACCCGGCCGATCCCGCGAGGCGAGGTCGGATGGTGGTGGCGGCCGTGGTGGTGCGGCGTGCGGGTCATCGCGGCGGCGTATAGCGCAGGCGGGCCGGCGACGCCACCCACAACGCGCAGCGGCTTGACAGTCGGCGGCGGTCAAGCCACATCTCCGCCCAACAAGAAATTGGCCTGACCAATATAGGGAGAGGTCCATGGGACGTCCGCTGACCCGATCGATGGCGCTGCTGGGCGCCGCCAGCCTCCTGGCCCTGTCGGCCACGCAGGCCCTGGCCCAGCGGCTGGACGCCCCCTTCAACGACGGCTGGAAGATGACCACCGGCGACATCCAGGGCGCGTCGGACGTCGCCTTCGACGACGCCGCCTGGAAGCCGGTCACCCTGCCCCGCGCCTTCAACGAGGACGAGGCCTTCTCGCGCGACATCCACGAGCACTCGACCGGGATCACCTGGTACCGCAAGCGCTTCGTGCTGCCGGCCGACAAGGGACCGGCGGTGGGCGGCCGCGCGATCATCGACTTCGAAGGCGTGCGCCAGGCCGGCGACGTCTACGTCAACGGCGTGCGGGCCGGCGGCCACGAGAACGGCGCCACGGCCTTCGGCGTCGACGCCACCAAGCTGCTGAAGCCCGCCCCGTTCGTGAACGTGATCGCCGTGCGGGTCGACAACGACTGGAAGTACAAGGAACGCGCCACCGGCAGCGGCTTCCAGTGGAACAACAACAACTTCAATGTGAACTACGGCGGCGTGCACCGCGCGGTGCGGCTGCACCTGACGGGCGACCTGCACCAGACCCTGCCGCTGTATTCCAGCCTGGGCACGACCGGCGTCTACGTCTGGGCCGACCAGTTCGACATCAAGGGCGCCGCCGCCACCGTCCACGCCGAAAGCCAGGTGAGGAACGACGGGGCAAGGCCGCGCACCTTCGCCTACCGGGTCACGCTGAAGGACGTCGACGGCAAGCCGGCCGGAACCTTCACCGCCCCCGGCGTGACCATCGCGCCAGGCGAGACCAGGACGGTTTCGGCCAGCAAGCGCCTGTCGGACCTGCACTTCTGGAGCTGGGGCTACGGCTATCTCTATGCGGTGACCACCGAACTGGTGGAGGACGGCAAGGTCGTCGACAGCGCCCTGACCCGCACGGGCTTTCGCAAGACCGAGTTCAGGAACGGCACGATCTTCCTCAACGACCGCGCCATCCAGGTGCACGGCTACGCCCAGCGCACCAGCAACGAGTGGCCGGCCCTGGGCACCAACATCCCGCCGTGGATCAGCGACTTCTCCAATGGCCTGATGGTGGAAAGCGGCGGCAATCTGGTGCGCTGGATGCACATCGCCCCGGCCCGCCAGGACGTCGAAAGCGCCGACCGCGTCGGCCTGATGCAGGCCATGCCGGCCGGCGACGCGGAAAGCGACGTCTCCGGCCGTCGCTGGGAGCAGCGGGTCGAGGCCATGCGCGACGCCATCGTCGCCTTCCGCAACAACCCCTCGATCATCTTCTACGAGGGCGGCAACGAGAATATCAGCGAAGCGCACATGGCCGAGCTGAAGGCGGTGCGCGACCAGTTCGACCCGCGCGGCGGCCGGGCCATCGGCTCGCGCGAGATGCTCGACAGCAAGGTCGCCGAGTACGGCGGCGAGATGCTCTACATCAACAAGAGCGCCGGCAAGCCGATGTGGGCGATGGAGTACTCCCGCGACGAGTCCGCGCGGAAGTTCCAGGACGAATTCACGCCGCCCTTCCACAAGGACAGCCCCAGCTACAACCGCAACCAGAACAGCATGGTCGCCGAGACCGTGCAGCGCTGGTTCGACTACTGGCGCGAGCGTCCCGGCGGCGGCGACCGGGTCAGCTCGGGCGGCGTCAACATCATCTTCTCCGACAGCAACACCCACTTCCGCGGCGACAACAACTACCGCCGCAGCGGCGAGGTGGACGCCATGCGCATCGAGAAGGAGGGCTTCTTCGCCCACCAGGTGATGTGGGACGGCTGGGTCGACGTGGAAAAGCCGCGCTCGCACATCGTCGGCCACTGGAACTACGCCCCGGGCGTAGTGAAGGACGTGCTGGTGGTGTCCAGCGCCGACAGCGTCGAGCTGACGCTGAACGGCAAGTCGCTGGGCAAGGGCGTGAAGTCGGACGGCTTCCTCTTCACCTTCAAGGGCGTGCCCTACGCGCCCGGAACCCTGACGGCGATCGGTCGCGACGCCAAGGGCAAGGAAGTCTCGCGCGACGCGCGGGTCACCACCGGTCCGGCCGTGGCCCTGAAGCTGACCCCGCGCACCGGCCCCGGCGGCTGGCGCGCCGACGCGGCCGACATCGCCCTTGTCGACGTCGAGGCGGTGGACGCCGAAGGCCGCCGCGTGCCGACGGCGCTCGATCTGGTCAGCTTCGACGTGGCCGGTCCGGCCGAATGGCGCGGCGGCATCGCCCAAGGCGACTCCAAGAACGGAGGCAAGCCGACAGATGCAGCGGTCTCGGCCTCGGGCGAACCGGTCACCAAGGGCCCGGCCGGGGTCGACGCGGTGACCCAGTACGCCGGCTCCAACCGCACCGACGACAACTACATTCTGGCCAAGACCCTGCCGGTGGAGGGCGGCGTCAACCGCGTGGCCCTGCGCTCGACCCTGGCGGCGGGCAAGGTCACGCTCGTCGCCAAGGCCGAGGGTCTGAAGCCCGCGACCCTGACCCTTGACGCCGTCGCCCCCTCGGCCGACGCCCCGCTGCTTCCCGTCAGCCTGGCGCGCGGCCCGACGCCCTCGACCCCGGCCTTCAAGATCCGCCGCGACACGCTCAAGCCGGTGAAGATCCTCGCCGGTTCGAACGTCGATACGGCCGGCGCCACCGTCGACGACGACGAGGCCACCCACTGGGCCAGCGACGGCAAGCTGGAGAACGCCTGGATCGAGTACGACCTGGGCAAGGCGCAGGTCGCCGACGAGGTGGTGCTGAAGCTGATCGGCTGGCGCCTGCGCTCCTACCCGCTGCGCATCACCATGGACGGCCAGGTGGTCTACGAGGGCGAAGCGCCCAAGAGCCTGGGCTACGTCACCCTGCCGCTGAAGCCGGTGAAGGGCCAGCGCCTGCGCATCGCCCTGACCGGCGCGACGGCCGACCGTGACGGCTTCGGCAAGATCGTCGAGGTCACCGGCGCCAAGGCCGGCTTCGACACCGGCGCCGAGAAGGTCAAGCCCGGCGGATCGCTCAGCATCATCGAGGCGGAGCTCTACAAGCGGCGGTAATCTCCCTCCTCTTCCCGTCATTCCCGTCCTTGTGGCGGGAATGACGGGAGTTGGGAGGAAAGAAACTCTACCTGAACTTCCCGTAATGATTTCGGATATTTAATCCACATTTCCTGCGTTTAATTTGAGATCGGCGTTCGCGACCGGCAAGACCGTCCCCGGGATTGAGGGGAAAGTTGATGTCGAAGACCGTCTTGTTCGCCACCGCGGCCATGGCCCTGTTCGTCGCCGGCGCGGCCCAGGCCGCAGACAGCGCGCAGGCCGCCCAGGTGCCGGTTCCGACCGGCCCGGTCAGCGAGGCGCCGCTGGACGACGCGACCCAGAAGGGCGTGCTGATCTTCGTGCCGGACTTCTTCGCCAGCCTGCGCCCCAACACCGCGCTCGACATGGTCAACCGCCTGCCCGGCTTCGTGCTCAACGACGGCGCCGGCACCCGCGGCTTCGAGGGCGCGGTCGGCAACGTGCTGGTCAACAACAACCGCCCCGCCTCCAAGGCCGAGACCGGCTCCAACGTCCTGCAGCGCACACCCGCCAGCCAGGTCGAGCGCATCGAGCTGATCCGCGGCGGCGCGCCCGGCATCGACATGCAGGGCTACGGCGTGGTCGCCAACGTGATCCTCAAGAAGGGCGCGACCCGCCAGTCGATCCTGACCGTCAACAGCCAGCTGTTCGACGGCGGCCGCGACGTCTGGGGCGGCTCCTACCAGTTCACCGCCCGCGACGGCGACAAGAGCTGGGGCGTCACCCTGTCGGACGGCACCAGCAGCAGCGACTCCAACGGCGAAGGCCGCTCGGTGCGCCGCGACGGGGCCGGGAACATCCTGCGCGACGAGGCCTTCGTGAACGACGGCTACGGCGGCGGCCGCTCGATCCGCGGCAACTACGCAGGCCCCCTGGCCGGCGGCAAGATCGACGCCACCGCCCGCTACGGCGTCAACGACTGGCAGGACTGGCAGGCGCTGACCTCGGCCACGTCCAAGCGCCGCACCGCCTATGCCGAGGAGAGCACCTCGGGCGAGCTGGGCCTGACCTACACCCGCCCCCTGGCGCCGCGCTGGACGCTGGAGACCCGGGTGATGCACGAGTTCGAGCAGTTCGACAGCGAGGCCCTGGGCGACGCGGCCGTCGACGGCGTCGTCAGCCCGCAGGAGCGCTTCGGGGCCGAGGGCGACTCGTCGGAATCCATCCTGCGCGCCACCATCCGCCACGAGCGCAAGCCGGGCCTGACCTTCGAGTTCGGCGGCGAAGTCGCCTACAACATGCTCGACGTGGCCCAGGCCTATTCGGTGGGCGGCACGGCGGTTCCCCTGCCCTCGGCCTCGGTCAAGGTCGAGGAGACGCGCGGCGAGGCGTTCCTGAAGACCACCTGGCGGGTGAACCCCAAGCTGACCCTCGAGGGCGGCGTGCGCCTGGAGACCTCGACGATCAGCCAGTCGGGCGACGCCGACCAGGAGAAGAGCTTTTTCTACGCCAAGCCCCGCTTCCAGGCGACCTGGACGCCCAAGGCCGATCACCAGCTGCGCTTCCGCTTCGAGCGCGAACTGGGCCAGCTGGACTTCGGCGACTTCGCCGCCTCGGCCGAGTTCGGCGACGGCACTGTCTATGGCGGCAATGTCGACCTGGAGCCCGAGCAGCGCTGGATCTCGGAACTGACCTACGAGCGCCGGTTCTGGGGCGAGGGCGTGGTGTCGATCGGCTGGCGCCACGACGAGATCATCGGCGTCATCGACCGCCTGCCCCTGCCGGGCGGCCTGTCGGCGACCGGCAACATTGGCGACGGTACGCTCGACAAGCTGTCGCTGAACATCGTCGTGCCCACCGACAAGCTGGGCGTGAAGGGCGGCCGCTTCACCTTCAAGAACGACTGGAACGAGACCCACGTCGACGATCCGACCGACCACAAGGACCGGCCGATCTCGCAAGTGCGCCCGACCCAGGCCAATATCGGCTTCTCGCAGGACCTGATGCGCGGCCAGGTGCAGTGGGGCGTCAACTGGCTGCCGCTGCTGGGCCAGGGCACCTACGATCCCGACCAGACCAACAAGTGGCGCGGCGCGGCCTATTACGAGGCCTTCGCCGAGTACAAGCCGACCAACACGCTGGCCATCCGCGCCCAGCTGAACATCTGGGACGATTTCGTCATCACCCGCACGGTCTATGCCGACCGCGTGACGCGTCCGGTGCGCTACCAGGAAGTCCGCGACATCGATCCGCGCACGTTCGTCAGCCTGCGGGTGCGCAAGACGTTCTAGGCCGCTGCGCGGCCCCCTCAGTCGCTCCCCGACAGCTCCCCCAGAGGGGGAGCATCTAGGCCGCGAAAGATCCTCCCCCTCTGGGGGAGGTAGCCCGAAGGGCCGGAGGGGGCCGCCGTCAGGCGGTTCCTACTTCTTCAGCCGCCCGATCAGCGCGCTCGTCGAAGGATCGTGGTCGCCTGCCGCGCCGGCTTCCAGTTCCGGCAGGATGCGGTTCGCCATCACCTTGCCCAGCTCCACGCCCCACTGGTCGAAGCTGTTGATCCCCCAGATCACGCCCTCGACGAAGGTCTTGTGCTCGTAGAGGGCGATCAGGGCGCCGAAGGTGCGCGGCGTCAGGCGATCCAGCAGCACCAGCGTGGACGGACGATTGCCGGCGAAGGTGCGCTGCGGGGCCAGGGTGGCGATCTCGGCGTCGGAGACGCCCTTGGCCTGAAGTTCCGCCACGACGTCGTCCGTCGTGCGGCCGACCATGAAGGCCTCGGCCTGGGCCAGCAGGTTCGACAGCAGCTTCTCGTGCATGCCGGCCGGACCCTCGTCCGACTTGGCCAGGCCGATCAGCTCCATCGGCGTGATGTCGGTGCCCTGGTGCATGCACTGGAAGTAGGCGTGCTGGACATTGGTGCCCTCGTCGCCGAACACGACCGTGGCCGTGCCGCGCGCGGCCGGCTTGCCGTCGGGACCGACCGACTTGCCGTTGCTCTCCATCTCCAGCTGCTGGAGGAACGAGGCCAGGCGGCGCAGGCGGTGCGAGTACGGAACGACCGAGCGGGCGCGGCGGTCCAGGCCGTTGCGGTTGAAGATCTGGGCCAGGGCGACCAGCACCGGGGCGTTCTTTTCCAGCGGGGCCGAGGCGAAGTGGGCGTCCATCTCGGCCGCGCCGTCGAGGAAGCCCTGGAACACGTCCCAGCCGGCGGCGACGGCCACCGACAGGCTGACCGCCGACCACAGCGAATAGCGGCCGCCGACCCAGTCCCAGAAGCCGAACACGCGCTCGTCGGCGACGCCGAAGGCCGAGGTCTTGTCCAGCGCCGTCGACACGGCGGCCAGGTGGGCGTTGGCGCCCTCCTCGCCCAGGGCCTCGACCAGCCAGGCGCGGGCGGCGGCGGCGTTGGACATGGTCTCCTGGGTGGTGAAGGTCTTGGAGACCACCACGACCAGGGTCTCTTCCGGATCGAGATCCGCCGTGGTCAGCAGGAATTCGGCGCCGTCCACATTGGCCACGAAGCGCAGGTCGATCTGCGGCTTCACCGGGCGCAGGGCGTCCCACAGCAGGCGCGGGCCAAGGTCGCTGCCGCCAATGCCGATGTGCAGGATCGACTTGAACGGCTTGCCGGTGGCGCCCTTGATCGCGCCCGACCGGACGGCCTCGGAGAACGCCTTCATCCGGCCGCGGACGGCCTCGACCTCGGCCATCACCGGAACGCCTTGGGCCTTGATGTCCGCATCGGCCTTGGCGCGCAGGGCCACGTGCAGCACGGCGCGGCCTTCGGAGCTGTTGATCGGCTCGCCGCCCAGCATGCGGGCGCGGGCGCCTTCGACGTCGGCGGCGTGGGCGAGATCCAGCGCCGCTTCCAGGCCGGCCTCGTCCCAGGCCTGCTTGGAGAGATCCAGGTGCAGGCCGGCGACGTCGAGGGTCAGGGTCTCCAGGCGCTGGGGCTCGGTGTCGAAGAACTCGACGATGCGCTTCTCCCCGGCGGCCTTGGCGGCGGTTTCCAGGCGGATCCAGGCGGCGTCGAGATCGGACACGGGCAACTCCATTGGCATGTTGGGCGCGTGGCGGCCGCCGAAACCGGCGTCCACTTTCGGCTGCCACGCTGTGGTAAAACGGCGTTTACGCAAGGCGGCTTACCAAAGGTCAGTCTCGGCGTCATGAAGACCAATGACGTTTTTCGCGAGGAGTTTGCGATGTCCTGCGACGCGGTCGCCTTTTCCGCCATGCTGTGGCTGGCTTCGACCGCTTCGGCGGCGCCCGTCGACCAGGCTCCTGCAATCGTGCAGCCGGGCCAGGCCCCGCCCTCGGTGGCGGGCGAGCCCCTGTTCGCCGAGATCGTCAAACGCGCCGGCGCCCTGAAGACCCGCGTCGAAGGCTATCGCGAGGCCCTGCCCAAGGATCCGGCCGCCGCCGCCGCGCCGCTGCCGGGGTTTGCCGCCTTCAAGGCCGAGATCGAGGCGCTGTCGGCGCTCGACATGAAGGGCCACGTGACCCTGAAGCAGCGCGGGGCGGTCGACGACCTGAAATGCATCCTGCGCGGCATCAGCCAGGATCTGCCCGAGAAGCTGACGGCCATGGCCGACGCCAAGACCGTCAAGACCCAGGACCAGGCCCTGCGCGACATGGTCTACCTGCTGAACGACAACGTCGAGGTCATCACCGCGCCGCCGCAGCCGGCGGCTTGAGGGTATTGCTCTTTCTTCCGTAAAACCCCCGCGCACGCGGGGGCCCAGGCTTTTTTCTGAAACGCCCGACGCTCGACGATAAAACGCCTGGGTCCCCGCTTTCGCGGGGATTTTACGGGTAAGGGATGCCCCTCACGCGTCCTTGTACTTCACCGCGCAGCCGTAGGGCTGGCTGGCCGGCACGGCGACCTTGCGGCCGGCCTTGAGGTCCGAGAGCGCGGCGGCGACGTAGTTCTTGGCCGTGGCGATGTCCTCGACCTTGTTGGACGGCTTGTCGTCGATGGCGCCCTGGTAGACCAGCTGGCCGGCCGGATCGATGACGTACATGTGCGGGGTGGTCTTGGCCTTGTAGGCCGTGGCCACTACGCCCTCGGGGTCGAGCAGCAGGGTGGTCGGCTTGGCGCCCTTGGCGCTCATCCAGGTCCTGGCCTGGGCGCCGTCGGCGAAATAGCCCTGCTTGCCGGGGGCCGAGGAGGCGACGCTGAGCCAGACGACGCCGTCGGCGACAGCGGCCTGCTGCAGGCCCTGCATGTTGCCCGAGTAGTGTTTCTTCACATAGGGGCAGCCCTCGTTGACCCATTCGAGCACGACGGTCTTGCCCTTGAACTCGGCCAGCGAGCGGGTCTTTCCGTCGATGTCCCTGGCGGTGAAGGCCGGGGCCGGGGCGGCCATGGCCAGGGTCGGGGCAAGCACGACCAGCGGGGCGCTGGCGACGATCAGGCGACGGGTGATCATGGGAACCTCCGAAGGGCCAAAGCCGGCTTTTGCGAGACAGTCTCACGGATCACCCTGCGGTGGAACAGCGCACCGACCGCGCAATTCTTTGTCGCACAAGGCCAAGCTTCACCTTGACCGCTTGATCCGCCGCATTTCGGCCGCCAGAAGACGGCATCGCTTCGCCCGTTTCCCCCTGCCCCGCACGATGATGACGCTCCGCTCCAAGCTTTCGCTCGCCCCGGTCCTCGCGATGGGCGCCCTGGCGCTCGGCCTGTTCGCGGCCGGCTGCACGACGACCAAGGAGACGACGGTCTTCGTGCCGGTGGTGGCCCCCACCCCGCCCAGCTCGCTGACGCCGCAGCCGGTGATGCTGTTCAACCAGTCCAAGGAGGGCCGTAAGCTCTTCACCCTGGAGGCGGAGTTCCCCTACTGCGACGTCGAGACCGGCAAGGTGATCGTCGTGCCGCGCTGGTACGTCACCGACTTCGCCAGCGTGCCGTGGTACGGCCAGGGCTTCATCGACCCGCAGGGCCCGACGGCCCGCGCCGCCATCGTCCACGACTGGCTCTACGCCATCGGCGAGAAGGACAAGCGGGCCGAGGCCGACGCAATCTTCCTGCGCGCGATGCTCAAGTACGGGGTCAAACCCTTCCAGGCCAACATCGCCTATCAGGCGGTCAAGACCGGCGGCGAGAAGGGTTACGGCCTGCCGGGCGACTGGCGGTTCATCGATCCGCGACGCCAGACCGTCAACCAACCCCCGCCCTTCGCCAGGCCCAGGACCGGCGCGGTGCGGATCCTGCCCCGCTGCCAGGGCTTCGAGGCGCTGATCCAGACCGGCTGGCGGGCCTATCCCCTGCCCAAGCCCGTCGTCGTCGCCCCGCCGCCGGTGACCACCACCCGCACGCCGATGGACGGGGTGAAGGAACGCCTGCCCTGGGGCGGCAAGAAGAAGTAGCCCGCCCCATTGCCCGGCCGGCCGCCCGACCGTACGGCTAGGACATGCTCGACTTCCTGTGGACCTTGCGCGGCGCCGCGCCGCTGAACCCGAACGTGGCCGGCGAGGTCGTCATCGACCGCATGGAGAAGCTGCTCGCCGAGGCGGAGAGGCAGCCCAGGCGCCAGGCGCCCGAGCGGGTGACCTTCGACATGTCGCGATGGTCGGGGGCGCGCGACCCGCTGCTGCCGATGTCGCTCTACGAGCGGGGCCGGTTCTCGATCGAGGCCGGCGCCGACGGCCGGACGCTGAGCTACACCCTGAGCAGTATCCATGCGGCCTGGGCCGGCGTCGGCCTGGCGTCGGCGCTGACCGCCATCGCCCTGCTGGCGGGCGCGCGGGAACTGCATCTGATCCTGAACGGCGTCGTCCTGGTCGCAGTGGTCTACGGCGCCTGCGCGCTGATCTCGGCGGCGCAGACGACCCGCCTGATCCGCGAGACGGCCGCTCGCTCCTAGAGGCGTTTGATCTAGAGCCTTCTAGCCCTTGGCGGCCTTCTCCACCGCCTCGATCACCAGGCCCTCGGTCAGCAGCTGGGGCAGGATGACCGGGGCGCCGCCGCCCTTGGGATAGACCAGATACAGCGGCACGCCCGCGCGACCGTGCTCGGCCAGGGCCGCGGCGATGGTCGCGTCGCGCCGGGTCCAGTCGGCTTTCAGCAGCACGGCGTCCTGGGCCTTGAAGGCGTCGGCCAGGCGCTGGCCGCCCAGGGCGGTCTTCTCGTTGACCTTGCAGGTCACGCACCAGTCGGCGGTGAAGTCGACCATCACCACCTTGCCTTCGGCCCGCAGCGCGGCGACGCGCTCGGGGCTCCAGGGTTCGGCGACGAGTCCGCGGCCGGCGAGTTCGGCGGTCTGCGGGCCCGAAGCGGCGGGAGCCGGCGCCTTCAGCGCGCCGATCGTCAGGGCGACGCCGCCGGCCAGGCCGACCAGGGCGAAGCCGAAGGCGACCAGCGGGCTCTTGCCGACGAAGCGGCGCGCTTCGCCAAGGCCATAGGCCCAGGCGGCGAAGGCGACCAGCACGGCGGCGGCCAGCAGCAGGGCAAGCGCCACCCCGCCGGCCTGCTGGCTGAACACCCAGACCAGCCAGGCGGCCGCGCCGTACATCGGAAACGCCAGGGCGTGCTTGAGCACGTCCATCCAGGCGCCGGGCCTGGGCAGCTTCTTCAACAGGCCCGGCGCGAAGGCCAGGATCACGAAGGGCGCGGCGAAGCCCAGGGCCAGCGCCAGGAACACCAAGAGGGCGAAGGCCGGCGGCTGGGTCAGGGCGAAGCCCAGGGCGCCGGCCATGAACGGCGCGGTGCAGGGGGCGGCGACGATCACCGCCAGGGCGCCGGTCAGGAAGGCGCCGGCCAGGCCCGAGCCGGCCGCGACGCCGCCCGCCGCGCCCTGGACGGCGCCGCCGACCTCGAACACGCCCGACAGGTTCAGCGCCACCAGCAGCATCAAGAGAGCCAGCACCGCCACCACCGCCGGCGACTGCAGCTGGAAGCCCCAGCCCACGGCCTGCCCGCCCGCGCGGACGGCGATCAGCAGGCCGGCCAGCGCCAGGAAGGTCGCCACGACGCCGGCAAGGAAAGCCAGGCCCTGGACACGGGTCTTGCCGGCGTCGTGGGCGTGGGCGGCCAGGCTGGCGGCCTTCATCGACAGCACCGGGAAGACGCAGGGCATCAGGTTGAGGATCAGGCCGCCGAGAAAGGCGAACAGCAGGGCGACCGGCAGGCCGCCGGCCAGGCCCGAGGCGGCGGCGTCACCACCGCCGGAGGCTTGCGAGCCGCCGGTCGAACCGGCGCCGGCAGCGGGCAGAGAGCCTAGCCCTACAGACCCCGCGGGCGTCTCGCCGGGCGTGGCGGTGATCTCGTAGGACCCGCCCTTCAGGGCCAGGACGCCGGAAAGCTCGGTCGGCGCTTCCGTCGCCTCGGGGCCGAAGTCGAAGCCGGCGGTCAGCGACAGGGTCAGGCCCTCGGGTCCCCGCTCGATCGCCTGCGGCGCGGCGTGGTCGATGGCCTTGCCCGAATAGGGGAAGAAATAGGCGTCGGCGAAGTCGGCGCCCTTCAGGGCCGGGCCGGTGACCGACAGCTTCAGGATCTCGCCGTCCTTCTTCCACGTCGCCTTGAGGCCGGCGGGCTTGGGCGCGGCGGCCAGCACCTTGGCGACCGTCCCGCCCCACTTGGGATCGGGCTGGGCGGGGCCGGCGACGACGGGCAGCGACAGGGTCACCACCGCGTCCTCGGGCACGCAGATCTCCTCGCAGACCAGGAAGGCGGCGGCGGCCTTCAGGGTCACGGTCTGCCCCGGCTTGGCCGAGGCGGGCACGGTGATCGGCACGGGCAGCAGCACTTCGTCGTGATAGGCGTAGTCCTGCAGCGGCCCCACGCGCACGCGCTCGGGCGTCGGCCAGACGATGTCGCCGGCGGTCCAGCCGGCCGGCAGGGTCCAGACGATCTTGGTGGCGTCGCCGGCGTCGCCGGGATTGCGCCAGTAGGTGTGCCAGCGCGGCTGGATCTTCTGGCGCAGGGCCACGAACACCGTCGAGCCGGGCACGGCGGCGGTTTCCTGGGAAACCAGCTCCACCTCGATATGGCCGGTCTTGACGACCTCGGCGCGCGCCGGCGCGGCGGCGGCGAGTAGGGCCAGCGGGGCCAGGACGGCGGCGAGGAACCTGCGCAACAGCATCGGCGACCTTGAGTGCTAAACGTACAGAGCGACACATGGCCCGTGCGCGCGCTCTCGACAACCTTCAAGGCGTCGTGGTCAGGTCGCTGATCTGCTTCGCCAGGAGAGCGCGCGTGCCGGCTTCGTTCGACGACATCCAGATCGGTCAGGTGGTGACGCTGGGGACGACGGTGGTGGACGGGCGGGCCCTGGAGGCCTTCATCGCCGCCTTCCAGCCCGGCTGGGACCCGGCGTCCGGGGCCCCCGACGCCATGGTCTTCGCCATCTGGACCCGGCTGGACGCCGACGCCAGCGCCGACTGGCCCCAGACCAAGCGGGTGGGCGTCGACGCCCTGCGCTGGCTGCGCAACCCGCCGGCGGGCGAGCTGCTGCGCGGCCGCATGACGGTAATGGGCAAGGATCCGGTCGGTGAGGGCAAGGGCATCGTCATCGCCCAGCAGGACCTGCTCGACGAGGCCGGGCGGTTGGTCTTCTCGTGCCTGACGCGGAGCATCTTCGCGCGTTAGTCGCGAGGCTTACCCCAGTAGGAGCGTATCCATGATCAAGACGCTGATGGCCGGCGCGATGGCCGCTTTCGCCTGCGCCGCCCCCGCCATGGCCCAGGACGACGAGATCGACCCCAAGACCGTGGATCTGGCCAGGCTGATCGCCTGCGAGACCTACGACGTGCCGACCTACAACACCGTGGCCTTCTGGCTGGCCGGGACCGAAGGCGCCGACGCCCGCAGGCACTTCGGCATGACCGAGGTGAAGTCGCCGAACTTCATGCTCAAGCAGTATCGCCTGGCCAGGCCGGTCCAGGTGTTTGGCCGCTCGACCAGCCTGATCGCCTTCAACAGCTCGGGCCCGATGGCGGTGCTCGACGAGGCCGACCCGCATGCGCTGGCCAAGGCACTGAAGATCGAGCCGGCGATCGACGTCCCGGCCAAGTTCATGGGCGAGCGGGTGATCGCGGAAAAGACCGAGACCGCCGACGGCCTGACCACTCAGACGCGGATCACGCTGAACGTGTCGACCGTCACCACCCATCCGGGCAAGACGCTGGCCGGCTGCAGCTACAAGATCGAAGTGCTTTAGGATGACGCTCCATGCTGGAGGCCTGGCGGCCGCGCTCCTGCTCGTCGCGGCCACGCCGGCCGCGGCCGAGACCCTGCTGACCCGCACGGTCGGCTGCAAGATCGGCGACGCCGAACTTCCGGGCCTGCTGGAAAGGCTGGCCGCAGAGGACCAAGGCATGAAGACGGCGGTCCAGCATCTGGCCGCCCCTTCCGGCGCCCTCTACCGCCTGGACAGGCCGGTCGACGCGCTCGGCCACGTCGCGCGGGAAATCTATCTCTCGCCGGGACGCATCGCCCTGGTCGTGGCCGGCCAGGATCTGGCGGCGGTGTCGGCGCGCCTGCGGTTGACGCCCGATCCCTACGGTCCGGCCGAACGGCGCATCGACGACACGCGCAAGATCGTCGCCTACGCGCTGCATCAGGCGCCGCTGGCGGGCAAGGTGCTGGTCGGATGCGAGTATGAGAGCCCCGTCGCGCAGGCGTGGCTCGCGCCGGACGACGCCGGGTTCTAGGCCGCCGTCGGGGTCGCGGTCTCGCGGGCCAGCAGCACGTGGACGGCGTCGGCCGAACGGGCCTGGCGCAGCTGTTCGCGCAGTTCGGGCTGGCGCAGCATGCGCGAGACGCGGGCCAGGGCCCGCAGGTGCTGGGTGTTGGCCTCGGGCGGGGCGAACAGGGCCAGGAACAGGTCGACCGGCTTGTCGTCAAGCGCGTCGAAGGCCACCGGGGTCTCCAGCCGCACGAAGACGGCGCGCACGCGGTCCAGGCCCGGCACGCGGGCATGCGGCAGGGCCACGCCCTGGCCGACGCCGGTGGAGCCGGCGGCCTCGCGTTCGACCAGCCCGTCCAGGGCGATGTCGGAATCGATGCCAAGCACGCGGCCGGCGAAGTCGGCGATGACGCCGAGAACCTGGCGCTTGTCCTTGGCGCTGACGCGCAGGGTCACCGCCCCGTGGTCCAGAAGATCGCCGATAGTCATGGACTTCAACTAGCTCGCTCTATGCCGGCCGCCGAAAGCTCGGCCGCCGCGGTCCCGAAACGCGCCGGGACCGCTTAGGCTCCAGCTAGCTCAAGGTCGAGCCGTTTCCGTTCAGCGGCTTGGTGCGCTCGGGGTCGATCCAGCCGATATTTCCGTCCGGCCGGCGGTAGACCACCGACAATCCGCCGTGGGCGGCGTTCCTAAACACGATTGCCTGGGACTCGGTCAAGTCCAGTTCCATGACAGCCATGGAAACGGTCATCGTCTTCAGCGAGGCCTGGGTCTCGGCGATCACCATGGCCGACGGGGCGCCGGCGGGGTGATCCTCCTCGATCGACCAGTCTTCGTCCTCGTGCTCGTCCTCGGGGGCGCGCAGCACGTAGAACGCGGCGTTCTCGGCCTGCTTGGCGACAGCCGCCTCGGTATGGCTCTTGAGACGACGCTTGTAGCGCCTTATGCGCGTCTCGATCTTGGCCAGGGCCTGGTCGAACGCCATGTGGGCGTCGCCGCCGGAGCCGTGGCTCAGAAGCTGCTGGCCCGAAGCCAGCTTTACCGAACAATCGACACGGAAGGCGTAGCCCTCCTTGCTGATCACGACGTCGGCGTCACCGCCTCGGTCGAAATACTTGCCGATGCTCAGGGCGATTTCGTCGGCGACTCGCGCTCGCAGAGCCTCACCAACGTCGACATGCTTGCCGGAGATTTGGACTTGCATGCCCTATCAACGCGCCGGTCCGGCGGCGGTGTCAAGCGGGAGGAAAACGGCCTCAGAAGAGTCCCGAAAAGACCCCGATCAGCCTCTTGACGGCGGCGGTCACGACACCAGCGCTGAGGAACAGCAGGGCGGCGCTGGCGGTCGCCATCAGATAGCCGAGCAGGGCCAGCAGGCCGTCGCGCTGCAGCAGGGCCAGGGCCAGCACGGCCACGGTCGCGCCAGGGGCAAGGTTTCCAAGGGGAATCGGCAGCACCAGCACCAGGGCCAGCAGGGTGCAGACCACGCCGATGAAGCGCTCGCCGCCGGCCGCGAACATGAAGCCGAGCCTCGGCCGCGTCACCACCTCCAGGCGGCGAAGAACGGGCGTGATGCGCCGAAAAAGCCCCCTTAGGTCGTCGCGCTTAAGGGGTTTTTCCACCAGCTTGCGGGGCAGCCAGGGCGCGTTGGCGCCCCAGGCGATCTGCGGCGCCAGCAGCAGGATGGGCAGCGACAGCAGGGTCGAGGAGCCGGGCGGCAAAGGCAGGCAGTTGAGCAGGCCGAACACCAGCAGCGTCGCCCCGAAGGCGCGGCTGTCGAAGGCTTCGAGCATCTGGCCGACGGTCAGCACCGGCCGCGGGTCCTCGCCGAACCCCTCGATCACGTCTGACAGCTTCTCGTCGGTCATTCCCGGCCCTGTTGCGCAGGCAGGTATAACGCAGGAGCGGCCAGAATCGCTTGCGCGAAAACGTCGCTGTTCAGCAGGCTTCCTTGATCAGCCGGCGACGCTCCACCGACGAGGGAATGCGCATGGCCTCGCGGTACTTGGCCACCGTGCGGCGGGCGATGTCGACCCCGGCCGCCTTCAGGATTTCCACGATCCGGTCGTCGGAATGGACGTCGGCCTCGCTGCGCTCGGCGTCGACCAGGCCCTTGATCTTGTGGCGGACGCTGGCGGCCGAGTGGGCTTCGCCGCCTTCCGACGACTGGATGGCCGAGGTGAAGAAGAACTTCAGCTCGAACACGCCGCGCGGGGTGGCGACGTACTTGTTGGAAGTGACCCGGCTGACCGTGCTTTCGTGCATGCCGATGGCGTCGGCGACGGTCTTCAGGTTCAGCGGCCGCAGGTGCTCGACGCCATAGGCCAGGAAGCCGTCCTGCTGGCGCACGATCTCGCTGGCCACCTTGAGGATGGTCTTGGCCCGCTGGTCGAGGCTTTTGACCAGCCAGTTGGCGCTGGCGAAGCTGTCGGAGACGAAGGTCTTCTCCTGGTCGCTGCGCGCGCCCTTGGAGACGCGGGCGTGGTAGCGCTGGTCGACCAGCACGCGCGGCAGGGTGTCGGTGTTCAGCTCGACGTGCCACATGCCGCCCAGCCCCTCGCGGACGTGGACGTCGGGCACCAGGGTCTGGGGCGGATCGCTGTGGAAGGCGGCCCCCGGACGGGGCGTCAGGCCGCGAACCTCGGCGATCATCTCGCGCAGGTCCTCGTCGTCGACGCCGCAGATCCTGCGCAGGGCGACGAGGTCGCGGCGCGCCAGCAGGTCCAGATTGTCGAGCAGGGCGGCGATGGCCGGGTCGTAGCGGTTGGCGTCGCGCAGCTGCAGCTCGAGGCACTCGCGCACGTCGCGGGCGGCCACGCCGCACGGCTCGAAGCCCTGGACGACCTTCAGCACGCCCTCGACGCGCTCCAGTTCGCAGCCCAGGCGCTGGGCGATTTCAAGAAGGTCGGCGCGCAGGTAGCCGGCGGCGTCGACGGCGTCGATCAGGATGGCGGCGATCGCCTCGTCGGCGGGCGACAGGCCGGCCAGGACCAGCTGGCCGTTCAGGTGCTCGGCGAGGGTCTCGGGACGGTTCAGGGCGCCTTCGAAATTGTCGTCGCCCTCGAAGCCGCCGCCGCCGCCGGCGCGCGACCAGTCGATCTGGCCGCCGGCGTGCTCGGCGCCGAAGCCCTCGCCATCGCCGGTGGCGCGCTCGCCGGGGCTGACGTCGTCGCCGGGCGCGTCCATCTCGCGGTTGGCCGAGGCGTCGGTGACGCTCTCCATGCCGAGGTTCTCGACGGCGCGTTCGGGCTCGCCGTCGCGCTCGACCTCGCGCTCGCTGTCGTCGCGCTGCAGCAGCGGGTTCTTTTCGAGCTCGGCCTCTACGAAGGCTTCCAGCTCGATGTTCGACAGCTGCAGAAGCTTGATCGCCTGCTGCAGTTGCGGAGTGATGACAAGGCCCTGGCCCTGCCGGATATCGAGTCTGGGGCTGAGCGCCAACGCGCCCTCCTGGCAAATCGAACGAAAGTTACGATCGCCATTGAAAGGCCGGTCTGGTTAACGGGGCGCGAACGCCAGCAAATATCGGGCCACTGCGACCATCCGTCCGCCAGAAAAGAAAAAGGCCTTGCGGAACAAGGCCTTTTTCGAGTCCGACGCGGCAAGCCGCCGCGCCGCGATCCTGTCCGAACCGTTTAATTCCGCTCGGCGAAGCTGTCGCCCAGGTAAACCCGGCGCACCTCGGGATTGTCGACGATCTCCTTGGGCGAGCCCTCGAACAGCACCTCGCCGGCGGCGATGATCGACGCCCGATCGACCATGTCCAGCGTCTCGCGGACGTTGTGGTCGGTGATCAGGATGCCGATGCCGCGGTTCTTGAGATAGTTCACGACCTCGCGGATGTCCGAGATCGCCAGCGGGTCGATGCCCGCGAACGGCTCGTCGAGCAGCATGAACGACGGTTCGCTGGCCAGGGCGCGGGCGATTTCGACGCGGCGACGCTCGCCGCCCGACAGGGCCACGGCCGGCGACTTGCGGATGTGGGTGATCCGCAGTTCCTCGAGGATGCTGGTCACGGTCTCGCGCGCCACGCGCTGGTTCTTCTGGCGCATCTCGACCACGGCCATGACGTTCTGCTCGACCGTCATGCCGCGGAAGATCGAGGCTTCCTGCGGCAGGTAGCCGACGCCCAGGCGGGCGCGCTGGAACATCGGCTGGGCCGTGATGTCCTCGCCGTCGAGATAGATCGAGCCGTAGTCGGCGGCGATCAGGCCGGTGACCATGTAGAAGGTCGTGGTCTTGCCGGCGCCGTTGGGACCCAGCAGGCCGACCACCTCGCCGCGCTTGAGACGCAGCGAGACGTTCTTGACGACCGGCCGATCGCCGAAGGTCTTGCCGACGCCGTCGACGTACAGGCCGTCCTCGGTCGAGCCGCCGCCCAGGGAGGTTAGGTGCATCACGGCTCTCAGGGCTTGGGCTTGCTGGCGTCGTCCGAGGTGCTCGGATAGACCACGGCGCGCACGCGGTTCTTCTTGCCCGCGCCCTTGGTGGTCGATTCCATCCGCACGTCGTTGGTCTTGGTGTTGACTACCATCCGGTCGCCGCGGGCCACGTCCTGGCCCTGGATGGCGATGACGTTGCCGGTCACCACGATGGTGTTGGAGGCGTAGTCGTAGGTCGCCCGGTCGCCGCGCACGGTCTGCTTGGGCGTGACGTAGAACACCTCGCCCTCGGCCTCGACCCGGTCGACGTTGCCGCAACCGTTGCCGTCGCCGCTCTTGGCCTTCTTCTGATTGTAGAGGGTCATCTTGGCGGCGCGCAGGCGCGAGGTCTCCTGCAGCACCTCGACGGCGCCGCGGAAGATCGTCTTGCACTGGCTGGAGATGGTCTCCTGCTCGTCGGCCGAAATGTCGACCGGCGCGCTGGAGCTGTTCTGCGCCAGGGCCGGAGCGGCCGAAAGCCCCCCAAGGAGGCTCGCGGCGATAGCGGCCGCCATTGCTCGTTTCATCGACCTCGCCCTCATCTGTCGCATCGTCCTGTCTAGTTCCCGTCGCCGTCGACGCGGTCCAGGCGCGTTTTCACGCCGCCCCGGAAAACGATGCGGTCGCCCTTGTCATATACGGAATAAGCGTTGGATTTCACCTGTCCTGTGGGGCCTTCGCCCTGCAGCAGGGTTTCGCCGGTGATCACGCCCGTCTTGGTGTCGACGAAAGCCTCGTCCGACGCGAAGCGATAGCCGCCCCCGTCGTCCATGCGCACGTCGCCGCGCAGCACGAGCTTGAGGGTGTCCTCGCGATAGACGCCGTTCTTGGAGGTGACCCGGGTGGGCTTGGGCTCGTCAGTGCCCAGCGTCAGGGTCGGGTCGTCCAGCAGCACGCGCTTGAGGTCGGCGTCGTCGCGGATCGCCGAGCGGGCGGTGATCAGGAAGGCACGGCCTTCGCTGGACTGGCCGTAGAAGCGCGGGTTCAGCATGCGGATCTGGGCCTGCGGCCTTTCGGGCGCGCGCTCGGCGGCGGTCACCGTGCGCCAGATCACCTGGCCGGCGGACGCGCCCAGCAGGCCAAGGATGGCCACCGGCAGCAGCAGGCGCGCGCCGCGGACCAGGCGCGAACGACGGCGCCAGCGCCGCAGATCGCGCTTGAAGCCGCCTCTCATCGCCACGTCCGCCACCGGTCGTCTCTCCCTTAAGCGTGCGCGAAGATGTCGACGTCTTCCCAGCCGGCCAGGTCGAGCGCGGCGCGGTGGGGCAGATAGTCGAAGGCGGCCTGGGCCAGGGCCATGCGGCCCTCGCGCACCAGCATGGCGTTCAAACGCTCGCGAAGGCCGTGCAGATGCAGCACGTCAGAGGCCGCGTAGGCCACCTGCTCGGGGCTCAGCGAATCGGCGCCCCAGTCCGAGCTCTGCTGAGCCTTGGACAGTTCCACGCCCATCAGTTCGCGCGTCACGTCCTTGAGGCCGTGGCGGTCGGTATAGGTGCGGGCGAGCTTGGAGGCGATCTTCGTGCAGTACACGGGCGCGGTCATGACGCCCAGATGCAGCAGGAACATGGCGATGTCGAAGCGGCCGAAGTGGAAAAGCTTCAGCACGCCGGGATCGGCCAGCAGCTTCTTCAGGTTCGGCGCGTGATAGGTCGAGCGGTCCAGGCGCACCACGTGGGCGTCGCCGTCGCCGGACGACAGCTGCACCACGCAGAGCGGATCGCGCCCGAGGCGCAGGCCCATGGTTTCCGAATCGATGGCGATCGCGGTCGCCCCGGCGAACACGCCGTCGGGCAGGTCGCCTTCATGAACAAAGCTGGCCAAGTGTCTTTCGTCTCCACGCGTCGGCGTCGTCGCGACCGGCGCCGCTCCGACGTCTTATAGTGGAGCGTCGGCGATGCACGCCAGATGAACGGAGTATCTATTGTAAGGAAAGCTTGGCGCCACCCGCTCGTCGCATGCTTGCGAGAGGGGTGGTGCCCAGGAGAGGACTCGAACCTCCACGACCTTTCGGTCACTGGCACCTGAAGCCAGCGCGTCTACCAATTCCGCCACCTGGGCCCGCGGCGCAACCCGTTGGGCCGCTGCGAGGCCGGGACGTTTATGCAAAGGTTCTGGCGGCGTCAATCGCATTTCTCACTTTTCTTGCGAACATCCCCAGGCTCGTCTAATCCCCCCTTCATCGCAGCGACGAGGAATGAAGATGCAGGGTCTGGTCACGGTGTTCGGCGGCTCGGGCTTCGTAGGAAGCCAGGTGGTGCGCGCCCTCGCCAAGTCGGGCTATCGCGTGCGCGTGGCCGTGCGTCAGCCCAATCTGGCCTATCGCATGCGCATGCTGGGCGACGTCGGCCAGATCGAGGTGATCCAGGCCAATGTGCGCAACGCCCCGTCGGTGGCCCGCGCGCTGGAAGGCGCCGAAGCGGCCGTCAACTTGGTGGGCGTGCTGTGGGAAAGCGGCCGCCAGCAGTTCCAGAGCCTGCACGCCATGGGCGCCAAGACCGTGGCCGAACAGGCCGCCGCCGCCGGCGTCAAGCGCCTGGTGCAGGTCTCGGCCATCGGCGCGGACGCCGATTCGGACGCCAAGTACGCCCGCACCAAGGCCGAGGGCGAAGCCGCCGTCCGCGCGGCCTTCCCGACCGCCACCATCGTGCGCCCGTCGATCGTGTTCGGCCAGGACGACAAGTTCTTCAACAAGTTCGGCCAGATGGCCGCCAGCGCCCCGGCCCTGCCGCTGGTCGGCGGCGGCGCCACCAAGTTCCAGCCGGTGTTCGTCGGCGACGTCGCCGCGGCCATCGCCAAGATCATCGCCACGCCGGGCGCCGAAGGCCAGACCTTCGAGCTGGGCGGCCCGACCGTCTACACCTTCAAGGAACTGCTCGAACTGGTGCTGACCGAGACCGGCCGCGCCCGCGTGCTGGCGCCCCTGCCCTGGCCGCTCGCGGGCCTCGTGGGCAAGCTGGGCGACATCCAGGCCTCGATCCTGCCGCTGGACCCGCCGCTGACCACCGACCAGGTCGCGCTGCTGAAGGCCGGCGACAACGTCGTCGCGCCGGGCGCCAAGGGCCTGGCCGACCTGGGCGTGATCCCCACGGCCGTCGAGGCCGTCGTGCCGTCCTACCTCTACCGCTACCGCAAGGGCGGCCAGTACGCCCCGACCCCGGCCGGCGCGTTCTAGACGCCGACAGAGGGCAGAAACGACAAAACCCGCGCCGGTCGCCCGGCGCGGGTTTTTCTTTGGCTCGCGCCGAGCGGATCAGCGCGGGATGTACAACAGGGCCAAGCCGACGACGCCGACGGCGATGCGCCAGTAGGCGAACGGCGCGAAGCCGTGGCGGGTGATGAAGTTCAGCACCGTCTTGACCACGAACACCCCCGAGATCAGCGCCGCCACGAAGCCCAGGCCGATGACGCCCATGTCCTTGGTGCTGAGCAGGTCGATGTTCTTGTAGAGGTCGTAGGCGAAGGCGCCGGCCATGGTCGGCATCGCCAGGAAGAAGCTGAACTCGGCGGCCGAGCGCTTGTCGCACTTGAACAGCAGGGCGCCGGCGATGGTCGCCCCCGAGCGCGAGACGCCGGGCACCAGGGCCAGGCACTGGAAGAGGCCGATGATGAAGGCCGTCTTCAGCGGATATTCGGCCACGTCGGTGTGCCTGGGCTCGAACTTCATGCGATCCAGACCGAGCAGGATGAAGCCGCCGACGATCAGGGTGGCGCAGACCAGGGTCGGGCTCTCGTAGAGCACGGTCTTGATGAAGTCGTGGGCCAGCACGCCGACGAACACCGCCGGCAGGAAGGCCAGCAGGATGCCCGCGACGAAGCGTCGCGATCCCGGATTGGTCGGCAGGGTGGTCAGCAGCCCCCAAAGGCGGCCGAAATAGACGCTGGTGATCGCCAGGATTGCCCCCAGCTGGATCAGCACCTGGAAGGTGTTGCCCGGGCTGTGGAAGCCCAGGAAGTGGCCGACCAGCAGCAGGTGCCCGGTCGACGAGACGGGAATGAACTCGGTCAGGCCCTCGATCAGGCCCAGCACGATCGCGATCAGCCAATCCGGCATGTCATTCCCTTGTGTAACAAGCCCTTGCGAGCGGAAACGGGCGTGCGCCCGACACGGTAAAAAAAGGGTTTATCCAAAAAGTGGACCAATTTAGGGCATATCTGCGAGTCGCTCGCAATGACCCCGCCCTCGTCACGGATATATTTGTCCAATAATTTTACCACCGCATTCTTATTGCCCTGAAGAGTCCGTATGAGGCGCTCGAAAGCAAATTTTTCCCCGGCAACGGGGGCGAGGGAAGCGCATGGCCGAGCGCATGTTGAAATTCACGACCGTCGCGCGTCGCACGCCCGAAAAGCGGGCGGCCGAAGAGCGTAACGGCGACTTTCACGAGATCTACGCCGACTTCATCGACGCCAAGGCCACCGAGCAGGCCTCGCGCTGCTCGCAATGCGGCGTGCCGTACTGCCAAACCCACTGCCCGCTGCACAACAACATCCCCGACTGGCTGCGGATGACCGCCGAAGGCCGGCTGGAGGAAGCCTACGCCCTGTCGCAGGCCACCAACTCCATGCCCGAGGTCTGCGGCCGCATCTGCCCGCAGGACCGCCTCTGCGAAGGCAACTGCGTCATAGAGCAGTCGGGTCACGGCACCGTGACGATCGGCTCGGTCGAACGCTACCTGACCGACAAGGCCTGGGAGATGGGCTGGGTGAAGCCGCTCGTCGCCGGTCCCGAACGCGGCCAGTCGATCGGCGTCGTCGGCGCGGGCCCCGCGGGCCTGGCCGCCGCCGAAAAGCTGCGCGAGCAGGGCTACGCCGTCACCGTCTACGACCGCCACGACCGCGCCGGCGGCCTGCTGATCTACGGCATCCCCGGCTTCAAGCTGGAGAAGGACGTCGTCGAGCGCCGCACGAGCCGCCTGGCCGAAGGCGGCGTCGAGTTCAAGCTCGGCTTCGAGGTCGGCAAGGACGCCACCCTGGAAGACCTGCGCAGCCGACACGACGCGGTGCTGATCGCCGTCGGCGTCTACGCCGCGCGCGACCTGACCGTGCCGGGCTCGGGCGACAAGGGCGTGGTGGCCGCGCTCGACTACCTGATCGCCTCCAACAAGAAGACCCTGGGCGACGACGTCCCGGCCTACGACAGCGGCGAGCTGAACGCGGAAGGCAAGGACGTGGTCGTGGTCGGCGGCGGCGACACCGCCATGGACTGCGTGCGCACGGCCATCCGCCAGGGCGCGACCTCGGTCACCTGCCTCTATCGCCGCGACAAGGCCAACATGCCCGGCTCGCTGCGCGAAGTGGCCAACGCCGAAGAAGAAGGCGTCACCTTCGAGTGGCTGGCCGCCCCTCGCGCCCTGTCGGGCGACGCCAATGCGGTGACCGGCGTGCGCGCCATCCGCATGCGCCTGGGCGCCCCGGACGCCTCGGGCCGTCGCAGCCCCGAGGAGATCCCCGGCGGCGACTTCGACCGTCCGGCCCAGCTGGTGGTCAAGGCGCTGGGCTTCGAGCCCGAGAACCTGCCGCAGACCTGGTCGGCGCCCGAGCTGAAGACCACCCGCTGGGGCACGGTCAAGGCCGACGTCCGCAACCAGATGACCAATCTCGACGGCGTGTTCGCCGCCGGCGACATCGTTCGCGGCGCCTCGCTGGTGGTGTGGGCGATCAAGGACGGCCGCGACGCCGCCGATGCCATCCACCGCTACCTGAAGGCCAAGGCCGGCGCTCCCGCGCTGATCGCGGCGGAATAAGAGAGAGGACTTCGAGACCATGAGCGAGATCGACCTCTATCTGAAGAACCGCCAGGCCCTCATCGACGGCCACGCCTACGACCCGACCACCGAACGCGACGCCTGCGGCGTGGGCCTGGTCTGCGCCATCGACGGCCAGCCGCGCCGCGAAGTCGTCGAACTGGCGATCAAGGCCCTCAAGGCCCTGTGGCACCGCGGCGCGGTGGACGCCGACGGCAAGACCGGCGACGGCGCCGGCGTGCTCGTCTCGGTTCCGCAGGACTTCTTCATCGACCAGGTGCGCCGCACCGGCCACGCCCTGCGTCCCGGCCCCATCGCCGTCGGCCAGATCTTCCTGCCCCGCACCGACCTGGGCGCCCAGGAAGCCTGCCGCACGATCGTCGAGGCAGAGGCCCTGCGCTTCGGCTTCTACATCTATGGCTGGCGCCAGGTGCCGGTCGACACCTCGGTGATCGGCGAGAAGGCCAACGCCACCCGTCCGGAAATCGAGCAGATCATGCTGGCCCCGCCGGCCGGCCTGGAGGGCGAGGCTCTGGAACGCGCCCTGTTCCTGTGCCGCAAGCGCATCGAAAAGCGCGTGCACGCCCAGAACATCAGCGACTTCTACATCTGCTCGTTCTCGGCCCGCTCGCTGATCTACAAGGGCATGTTCCTGGCCGAGTCGATCGACGAGTTCTATCCGGACCTGAAGGACGAGCGCTTCGCCGCCGCCGTGGCGATCTTCCACCAGCGCTACTCGACCAACACCTTCCCGCAGTGGCGCCTGGCCCAGCCCTTCCGGATGCTGGCCCACAACGGCGAGATCAACACGATCAAGGGCAACATCAACTGGATGAAGTCCCACGAGATCAAGATGGCGGCCGACGCCTTCGGTGAGTTCGGGGACGACGTGAAGCCGGTGATCCAGCCCAGCGGCTCGGACAGCGCCAGCCTGGACAACACCTTCGAGGTGCTGGTCCGCGCCGGCCGCGACGCGCCGATGGCCAAGGCGCTTCTCGTGCCCGAGGCGTCCAACCCGAACATGAGCGACGAGCACAAGGCGCTCTATTCGTACTGCAACGCCGTGATGGAGCCCTGGGACGGCCCGGCCGCCCTGTGCGCCACCGACGGCCGCTGGGTCGTGGCCGGCAAGGACCGCTCGGGCCTGCGTCCGCTGCGCGTGGCCTACACCGACGACGGCCTGGTGATCATGGGCTCCGAAGCGGGCATGTGCGGCGTCGAGGAAAGCCGCATCACCCGGAAGCTGGCCATCGCGCCGGGCCGGATGATCGCCATCGACCTGAGCGAGGGCAAGCTCTACGGCGAGGACGAAATCGTCGACGAACTGGCCGGCCGCCACCCCTATACCGAGTGGCTGGGCAACATGGTCGATCTCGAAAAGGAGATCGCGCCCGGTCCCGAGCCCCGCGCCTACGGCCGCGAGGAGCTGACCCGCCGCCAGGCCGCCGCCGGCTATTCGCTGGAAGACCTGGAAATGATCCTCGCCCCGATGGTCGAGGACGGCAAGGAAGCCGTCGGCTCGATGGGCGACGACACGCCGCTGGCGGTGCTGTCGGAGAAGTACCGGCCGCTCAGCCACTACTTCCGCCAGAACTTCAGCCAGGTGACCAACCCGCCGATCGACCCCCTGCGGGAGACCGGCGTCATGAGCCTGAAGACCCGCTTCAAGAACCTGGGCAACATCCTGGCCCAGGACGCCGCGCAAGCCGACGTGTACGTGCTGGAAAGCCCGGTGCTGACCACCGGCATGTACATCCGCATCCGCGAACTGCTGGGCGAGAAGAACGTCGCGGTCATCGACTGCACCATGCCGTTGCCCGCCGAGGAAGCCCGCGCCGGCGACGCCCTGCGCGCCAACCTCGACCGCATCCGCGCCGAGGCCGAGGACGCCGTGCTGCGCGGCTGCGGCGCCATCGTCCTGACCGACGAGGCCAGCGACGAGGGTCGCGTCGGCCTGCCGATGATCCTGGCCACCGGCGGCGTGCACGCCCACCTCGTGGCCAAGGGCCTGCGCTCGTACGTCTCGCTGGTCGTGCGCTCGGCCGAGTGCCTGGACACGCACTACTTCGCGGTGCTGGTCGGCGTCGGCGCCACGGCGGTCAACGCCTACCTAGCGCAGGAAAGCTTCCAGGACCGCCTGGAGCGCGGCCTGGCCGGCGACCGGACGCTGCGCGACGTGTGCCTGAACTTCAAGGGCGCCATCGAGGGCGGCCTGCTGAAGATCATCTCCAAGATGGGCATCAGCGTCATCAGCTCGTACCGCGGCGGCTACAACTTCGAAGCCGTCGGCCTGTCGCGCGCCCTGGCCGCCGAGTTCTTCCCCGGCATGCCCTCGCGCATCTCGGGCATCGGCCTGGCCGGCATCGAGACCAAGACCGTCGAGCTGCACCGCAAGGCCTGGGCCCTGTCGGCCGTCACCCTGCCGGTCGGCGGCCTCTACAAGTCGCGCCGCTCGGGCGAGGCCCACGCCTTCGAGGCGCGCCTCATGCACACCCTGCAGAGCGCCTGCGACACCGGCGACTACGAGCTCTATCGCCGCTGGTCCTCGGGCCTGCGCACCCAGAAGCCGATCCAGCTGCGCGACCTGCTGGACTGGCGCTCGGACCGCAATCCGATCTCGACCGACGACGTCGAGAGCGTCAACGAGATCCGCAAGCGCTTCGTCACGCCGGGCATGAGCCTGGGCGCCCTCTCCCCCGAGGCGCACGGCGCGCTGAACATCGCCATGAACCGCATCGGCGCCCGCTCTGTGTCGGGCGAGGGCGGCGAGGACTCGGCCCGCTACAAGCCGCTGCCCAACGGCGACAACCCCAACAGCGCCATCAAGCAGGTGGCCTCGGGCCGCTTCGGCGTCACCGCCGAGTACCTGAACCAGTGCGTCGAGCTGGAGATCAAGGTCGCCCAGGGCGCCAAGCCCGGTGAAGGCGGTCAGCTGCCCGGCTTCAAGGTCACCGAGATGATCGCCCGCCTGCGTCACTCGACGCCCGGCGTGATGCTGATCAGCCCGCCGCCGCACCACGACATCTACTCGATCGAGGACCTGGCGCAGCTGATCTACGACCTGAAGCAGATCAATCCGATCGCCCGGGTCACGGTGAAGCTGGTCGCGGCCACCGGCATCGGCGCCATCGCCGCCGGCGTGGCCAAGGCGAAGGCCGACGTGATCCTGGTCGCCGGCGGCGTCGGCGGCACGGGCGCCTCGCCCCAGACCTCGGTGAAGTACGCCGGCGGTCCGTGGGAGATGGGCCTGTCGGAAGCCAACCAGGTGCTGACGCTGAACAACCTGCGCCACTCCGTGGTCCTGCGGGCCGACGGCGGCATGCGCACGGGCCGCGACGTGGTCATCGCCGCGATGATGGGCGCCGAGGAGTTCGGCATCGGCACCGCCTCGCTGGTGGCGATGGGCTGCATCATGGTGCGCCAGTGCCACTCCAACACCTGCCCGGTCGGCGTCTGCACGCAGGACGAAAAGCTGCGCGCCAAGTTCACCGGCACCCCGGACAAGGTGGTGAACCTGTTCACCTTCGTGGCCGAGGAAGTGCGCGAGATCCTGGCGGGCCTGGGCTTCAAGAGCCTGCAGGAAATCGTCGGCCGCACCGACCTCTTGGCGCAGGTGTCGCGCGGCGGCGAGCACCTCGACGACCTCGACCTGAACCCGCTGCTGGTTCGCGCCGATCCGGGCGCCAACAAGCCGTACAACACGGTCGTGGGGCGCAACGCGGTGCCGGACACGCTGGACGCCCAGATCGTGCGCGACGCCGCCCCGCTGCTGGAGCGCGGCGAGAAGATGCAGCTGACCTACACGGTCCGCAGCACGGCGCGCACCATCGGCACCCGCACCTCGAGCCACATCGTCCGCAAGTTCGGCATGAAGGGCCTGCCCGCCGGCCACCTGACCGTCCAGCTCAAGGGCTCGGCCGGCCAGAGCCTGGGCGCCTTCGCCGTGCAGGGCCTGCGCATCGAACTGACCGGCGAGGCCAACGACTATGTCGGCAAGGGCCTGTCGGGCGCGACGATCGTGATCAAGCCTCCCCGGGGCCTCGCGGCGCCGGAGACCAACACCCTGATCGGCAACACCGTGCTGTTCGGGGCGACCTCGGGCCGCCTGTTCGCGGCCGGCCAGGCCGGCGAGCGCTTCGCCGTCCGCAACTCGGGCGCCACCACGGTGGTCGAGGGCTGCGGCGCCAACGGCTGCGAATACATGACCGGCGGCCAGGTGGTGATCCTGGGCCCGACGGGCGGCAACTTCGGGGCCGGCATGACCGGCGGCATGGCCTTCGTGCTCGACCAGCACGACCGGTTCTCGGCCAACTACAACCCCGAGAGCATCCTCGTGCAGCGCCTGGCCTCGCCCTACTGGGAAGGCGTGCTGCGCTCGCTGATCGCCGAGCACGCCCGCGAGACGGACTCGGCCTTCGCCGAGAGCCTGCTGCGCGACTGGGACCGTGCCCGCGACCTCTTCTGGCAGGTCTGCCCGAAGGAAATGGTCAGCCGCCTGCCCCAGCCGCTGGCGGCCGAGGAAGCGGTTCACGAGCGGGCCTAAGGCCCGCCCGCAACGAGATCCGTCGCCTTCTTCCGGGGCGACGGCCGCGCGGCGCGCCTCCCAGCCCGCCGCACGACGAGGGGAGCGCTCCGGCCCGAGCGCTCCCCTTTGTTGTTTCAAACGCCGTGCGTCCTTCGAGGCCCGCTGCGCGGGCGCCTCAGGATGAGGAGGTCAGTGCAATAGCGTCCTCATCCTGAGGTGCGAGCCACAGGCGAGCCTCGAAGGACGCACGGCCTCAGCCCTCCGCCCCCACATACCGCGCCCGGGGCCGGATCAAGCGCCCCGTCCTCGACTGTTCCAGCGCGTGGGCCAGCCACCCCGCCGTCCGCCCCACGGCGAACAGCGCGAAGGGGGCGTCGTCGGGCAGCTTCAGGGTCCGCGCCAGGGCGACCAGGGCGAAATCGATGTTGGCCGCCTGCCCCGTGGCGGCGACCACCGCCTCGTGAAGCGCGGCCATGTCGGCCGACGGTGCGAACGCCGCCAGCAGCGCCGCCGCGCGCGGATCACCGTCAGGATAGAGCGGGTGGCCGAAGCCCGGCGGCGGCGCGCCCTGGTCCAGGCGGACAGCGACCGCCTGCTCCGCGCCCTCCCTCTTCGCGTCGCGGGTCAGGGCTTCGACCCGGGCGGCCATGCCGCCGTGCAGCGGTCCCGACAGGGCTGACAGCCCGGCCAGCGCCGAAGCCGCCAGCGACGCGCCGGTCGAGGCGGCCACCCGGGCGGCGAAGGTCGAGGCGTTGAGCTCGTGGTCGGCCAGCAGCACCAGCGCCCGGCGCACCAGGTCGCCGCCGGCCGCGTCGAGGCGCCAGGCGGCCGCCAGCCGCTGATGGATCAGGCCCTCGCCCGTCCGCCCCGCCACCGCGTCGGCGACCAGATCGAGCAGACCGGCCGCCTCCTGGGCCAGCATCAGCGGGGCGCGGCCCCGGGCCGGGCGATCCTCGCCGGCGCGGGCGGCCAGATCGGCGAACAGGCGGGCGCGGATGGTCGGGGCCGGACTGGGGGCGTGCGTGGGCGCGGCGGCCTGCGCCGCGTCGTCCCGCAGCAGGCGGCCGACCGCTTCGAAGCTTTCCGTCCGCGCCAGCTCCGCGGCGTCGCGGCCGCGATACCATAGCCGTCCCGCCCGCACGGTGGTGATGGCCGAGGCCAGCACCGGTTCGCCCCAGGCGATGGCCTCGGCGGCGACGTCGGCGGCCTTGCGCCCTCGGGCCTTGCGCCTGGCCAGGGCGGCGACGTCGGAGGCGCGATAGAGGCTGCGGCGCGGATCGCCGGGATGGGCGTGAGCCTCGATCCGGCCCCGACTGACATAGGCGTAGAGCGTCTGGGGGCGCACGCCGAGCCGCGCCATCGCCTGGTCCGCATCGAGCCAATCGTCCGCCATTCATATTGATTATATTGATCAAGATTGACGATCAAGGCGCTCGGGAGATGACTGAGGGCGAAAGGAGACCTCTCCATGGTCCAAGTTTCCGCCGGCCTCGAAGGCGTGATCGCCGCCGCCACCGTGCTTTCCGACGTCGACGGCCAAGCCGGACGCCTGACCATCCGCGGCTTTCCCGTCGAGGACCTGGCCGGTCGCGCCCGTTTCGAGGACGCCGTCCACCTGCTGTTCGACGGCTTCTTCGACGACCTGCCGACCGACCTGGCGCCGGCCCTGGGCGCAGCGCGCGTGCGGGTTTTCCAGGAAGTCGCCGCGCTGGACGACGCCCTGGCCGCCCGCGATCCCTACGACGCCATGCGCGCCCTGCTGGCCCGCCTGCCGGACGGCGAGACCGCCCACGACGCCCTAGCGCTGGCCGTCGCCCCGGCTGTGTTCACCGCCGCGACCCTGCGCCGGCGCCAGGGCCTGGAGGCTGTCGCGCCCGATCCCGCCCTGCCCCACGCCGCCGACTTCCTGCGGATGCTGCGAGGCGCGCCGGCGACCGACGGCGAGGCCCGGGCGCTGGACGCCTATCTGGTCACCGTCTGCGACCACGGCCTCAACGCCTCGACCTTCGCCGCGCGGGTGGCGGCCTCGACCCGCGCGGGCCTGGGCTCGGCGGTGCTGGCGGGGCTGTCGACGCTGAAGGGGCCGCTGCACGGCGGGGCGCCGGGCCCGGTGATCGACATGCTCGACGCCATCGGCACGGCGGACAACGCCATCCCCTGGCTGGAGGCCGCCCTGGACGCCGGCGAGCGGCTCATGGGTTTCGGCCATCGCATCTATCGCGTCCGCGACCCCCGCGCCGACGCCCTGAAGGCCGCTCTCTCGCGGCTGTCGCGGTCGGCCGGCGCCCTGCCCGGCCGGCTGGCCCTGGCCGAGGCGGTGGAGCGCGCCGCGCTCGACATCCTGAGCCGGCGCAAGCCCGACCGTCCGCTGGAGACCAATGTCGAGTTCTACACCGCCCTGCTGCTGGAGGCGCTGGGCCTTCCGCCGGAGGCCTTCACCTGCGTGTTCGCCGCCGGGCGCACCGCCGGCTGGATCGCCCACGCCCGCGAGCAGCAGGCCAGCGGCAAGCTCATTCGTCCGCAGTCGGTCTATGTGGGGCCGCGCCCCAAGGCGGCGGCCTGACGGCCGCTGCCCGCAGCCTGCGCAAAATTGTTGCGAAAGACACACATGAGAGCGAAAGCACATATCGAAGTTCGCTGAACTTGACACATTTTTGACCGCCGATTCACCTTCAGCGCGAGCGAATCCGTAGTTCAACCTTGACCATACGGATGTCGCAGCAAGAGGGACGGCATGAACCGCATCGGCCAAGGACTTCTTTCGCTATTTCTGACTTCCGTCGCGGCCGCGCCGCTGGCGGCCCACGCCCAGACTCCCGCGGACACCGACGTCGAGGGCGTCGTGGTCACCGGCTCGCGCATCCGCGTCAGCCCGCTCGACAAGACCCAGACCGTCTTCCAGATCGACCAGGAGGCGATCGCCAAGACCGGCCTGACCTCGATCGTCGACGTGCTGCAGCGCGTGCCGGCCGCCGGCGGCGGCCTCAATTCCAAGTTCAACAACTCGGGCAACTTCGGCAACCCGCCCGACGGCGGCGGCGTGGGCGCCGGCTCGGCCGAGATCGACCTGCGCTACCTAGGCTCGCGCCGGGCGCTGGTGCTGGTCGACGGCCAGCGCTGGGTCAGCGGGGCCTCGGCCTCGGGCGTGCCGGGGGCGGTCGACCTCAACACCATCCCCAGCGCCATGATCCGCAATGTCGAGATCCTGCAGGAGGGCGCCTCGCCGATCTACGGCTCGGACGCCATCGCCGGGGTGGTCAACATCATCACCCGCGAGCGCCAGCAGGGCCTGGAGCTGTCGGCCCAGGCCGGCGGCTACGGCGAGGGCGACGGCTTCTCGCAGGACTACAACGTCTCGTGGGGGGCCTCGGAGGGCAAGACCAGCATCGTGGTCGGGGGCGGCTACTTCAAGCAGAAGAGCGTGCTGTCGGCCGACCGCGACATCTCGCTCTATCCCAGCCCCTATGGAACCTCGTGCCTGTCGGGCGGCTGCTCGTCGGGCACGCCGCTGGGCCGGTTCATCGTCAGCGACCCCAACACCGGCGCCGACATGGACCTGACCCTGAAGGCGGCCCTGGCCGCCGGGGTGCGGCCGACCTACACGCCGCTGGATCCCACGGGCGCGGGCAGCAGCTTCCGCAACTTCGCCGGCGACGCCGACCGTTTCAACTTCCAGCCCTACAACTACATCGTCACCCCGTCCGAGCGGGTCAGCCTGTTCGGCGCGGTGACCCACGACTTCACCGACAGCGTGAAACTGAAGGTTCGCGGCAGCTACGTGCAGCGCAAGTCGGCCAACCAGGCGGCCCCGATCCCGCTGTTCGTCGGCCCCGACGCCGGCAACGGCAACCTGCTCGACACCGTCTCGATCGACGCCACCAACCCCTACAATCCGTTCGGCTTCACCCTGACCAGCGGCACCTACGCCTTCGTCGGCCGGCGGATGATCGAGGCCGGGCCGCGCCACTACGCCCAGACCGTCGACACCTGGAACGTCAACGCCACCCTGTCGGGCGACTGGGCCGTGGGTTCGAAGCGCTGGTACTGGGACGTGGGCTACACCGCCTCGCGCAACCACGCCGAACAGAGCTTTACCGGCAACCTGAACGCCGCCCGCGTGCAGCAGGCCCTGGGTCCGATCGCGAACTGCACCGGCTCGTGCGTGCCGCTGAACATCTTCGGCGGCGTCGGCTCGATCACGCCGGAGATGCTGGCCTTCGTCGGCTTCACCCAGCAGGACGTCTCGCAGCAGGAACTGCACGACTTCACCGCCAACCTGACGGGCGACCTGTTCGAGCTGCCGGCCGGGCCGCTGGCCTTCGCCGCTGGCTACGAGCACCGGCAGACCAAGGGCTACTTCCAGCCCGACGCCATCGTCGCCGCCGGCCTGTCGGCCGACATCCCGGCCCAGCCGGCCAAGGGCGAGATCAAGGTCGACGAGGCCTATCTGGAACTGCGCGCCCCGCTGCTGGCCGACCTGCCGCTGATCCACCGGCTGGAGATCTCGGGCGCGGGCCGCTGGTTCGACTATTCCAGCTCCGGCTCGGACTCGATCTACAAGGCCGGCCTCAACTGGCGGCCGACGGAAGACGTGCTGGTGCGCGCCTCCTGGGGCCAGGGCTTCCGGGCCCCGTCGATCGGCGAGCTCTACGGCGCGGCCTCGCGCTTCGACCAGGAGATCACCGATCCCTGCTCGGACATGCTGGGCCTGGCGGGCGGAACCCCGGCCAGCGCCACGGTGCGGGCCAACTGCGTCGCCGCCGGCGTGCCGGCCAGCGGATCCTACGTGCAGCTCAATCCGCAGCTGTCGGTGATCACCAGCGGCAACGACACGCTGAAACCCGAGACCAGCGAGAGCAAGAACTTCAGCATCGTCTGGGAGCCCAAGGCCCTGAAAGAAGCCAGCTGGGCCAGCGGCGGCTCGATCGAGCTGGCCTATTCCGACATTCAGCTGGACTCGGCGATCCAGGCGCTGTCGGGGGAAAGCCTGCTGTCGCGCTGCGCCGAACTGGCCGACGCCCTGGCCTGCTCGACCATCACCCGCACCGCTTCGGGCCAGGTGGCGGCGATCACCAACCCGCTGATCAACATCGGCGGCATCCAGACCCGGGCCATCGACCTGAACCTGCTGTGGTCCTCGCCCGACTACAGCTTCGGGCGCCTGTCGGTGCGGTCGTACTCGACCTTTCTGCTGGAGTTCACCGAGATCGTGCCGACAGCCACGGGCTTCACCGAGATTCCACGCGAGGGCACCGAGCGCGGCAGCCCCGACCAGGCCTATCCGAAGACCAAGTCGACCTTCACCGTCGACTGGGACTGGAAGAGCTGGGGCGCCAGCGCCTCGGCCCGCTACCTGTCGTCGGTCAAGGAGACCCAGGCCGCCGACGCCAAGCTGGCGTCGCGCACCTATGTCGACGCCCAGCTGCGCTGGAAGCCCGACTTCCTGGGCGAGACCACCGCAGTGGCCTTCGGCGTCAACAACCTGTTCGACAAGGACCCGCCGGGCTGCATCAGCTGCGGCCTCAACAACTTCGACCCCAACGCCTATGACGCCCCGGGGCGCTACTTCTACTTCCGTCTGACCTATCGCCAGTAGGGTCTTAAACTCGGGCGCGGTCGTGCTACGCCTAGAATCATGACCGCGCCCGCCGCCACCGCCGCCGAGCATCAGGCCCTCACCCGCCGGATCACCGCCCTGTCGGTGGGCACGGCCGCCATACTGATCGTCATCAAGGGCGGCGCCTGGATCGCCAGCGGCTCGCTGGCCATGCTGGCGTCGCTGGCGGACTCGGGGCTGGACCTCGTCGCCTCGCTGATCACCTTCTTCGCCGTGCGCTACGCGGCCGAGCCGCCGGACGCCGAGCACCGCTTCGGCCACGGCAAGGCCGAGGCCTTCTCCAGCCTGATCCAGGCGGGCCTGGTGTTCGCCTCCGCCGCCCTGATCGGCCGCGAGGCGATCGGCGGACTGATGAACCCCAAGCCGGTCGAGCACGGTATCTGGGGCGTGGGGGTGATGGTCGTCTCGATCGTTCTGACCCTGGCCTTGATCCGCGCCCAGGCGGCCGTGATGGCCCGCACCCGCTCGGTGGCGGTGGCCGGCGACCACGCCCACTACGCCGCCGACCTCGCCTCGAACGCCGTCACGCTGGCCGGTCTGGCCGCCGTCGCCCTGCTGGGCTGGGCCTGGGTCGACGCCGCCGCCGGCCTGCTGGTCGCCGCCTGGCTGCTGTGGGGCGCGGTGGGGGTGCTGCGCCAGGCCGCCGACCAGCTGATGGACCACGAGCTGCCGGTCGAGGACCGCGAGGCGATCCTGGCCCTGCTGACCGACGACGCCCGCGTCGGCGGCGTCCACCAGTTGCGCACCCGCGCGGCCGGCCCGCACATCCACGTCCAGGGCCACATGGACCTGGCCGCCGGCCAGAGCCTGGCGCAGGCCCACGCGATCATGAGCGCGGCCGAGGACCGGGTGAAGGCGGCCTTCCCGACGGCCGACGTGCTGCTGCATCCCGATCCGAGGCACTGATCCTCCCCCTCCGGGGGAGGTGTCGGCGAAGCCGACGGAGGGGGATGGCGCGGCGCCGGCAAACGTCGGGGGAAGCTGAAAACGCCCCCCCTCCGGCCCTGCGGGCCACCTCCCCCAGAGGGGGAGGATCTCGCACCTCTTGCTCTCTCGCCGCGATGCGCCCAATTAGCGGCCTTCTCCCCACCGACGAGCCCTCTTCCATGGACGACACCCTGGCCCGCCTGCCCGACGCCTTTTCCGGCAAGACCGTGCTGGTGCTGGGCGACGTCATGCTCGACCGGTTCGTCTATGGCGCGGTGGACCGCATCTCGCCGGAAGCGCCGGTGGCGGTGATCGCCATCGAGCGGGAAACCACCATGCTGGGCGGGGCCGGCAACGTGGCCCGCAACGTCGCCGCCCTCGGGGGCCGGGCGGTGCTGGCCGGGCTGATCGGCGACGACGACGCCGGCCGCGCCGTGGCCGCCCTGGTCGAGCGTGAGCCGGGCCTGGAAAGCGCCCTGGCCGTCGATCCCGACCGCCGCACCACCGAGAAGACCCGCTATGTGGCCGCGTCACACCAGATGCTGCGCGCCGACCGCGAGGACCGGCATCCGGCCGACCAGGCCCTGGTGCTGGCGGTTTTCGAGGCCGTCCTGCCCTCGGCCGACGTCGTGGTGCTGTCCGACTACGCCAAGGGCGTGCTGACGCCGCAGGTGCTGGCCGCCGCCATCGCCGCCGCCCGCGCCGCCGGCAAGCCGGTGATCGTCGATCCCAAGAGCCGCGACCTGGCGCGCTACGACGGCGCCACGGTGATCAAGCCCAACCGCCGCGAGGCCGCCGAGGCCACGGGCGTGGCCGGCGCCGACGACGAGGCGGCCGAAGCGGCCGGCGAGGCGATCCTTGCGGCCGCTCCCAACCTTTCGGCCGCCCTGGTCACCCGCGGCGCGGCCGGCATGACCCTGTCGCAGCGCGGCGCGGCCCACGTGCACCTGCCGGCCAGCGCGCTGGAGGTGTTCGACGTCTCGGGCGCCGGCGACACCGTGGCCGCCACCCTGGCCCTGTCGCTGGCCGCCGGCGCCGACCTGCCCGCCGCCGCCCGCCTGGCCAACGCCGCCGCCGGCCTGGTGGTGGCCAAGCTGGGCACCGACGTCGTCACCGCCGCCGAACTGAAGGCCGTGCTGGCCGGCGCCCACGGCGATCCCGGCCAGGAGAAGATCGCCAACCGGGCCCGCATGCTGGAGATCGTCGCCGGCTGGCGCGCGCGCGGCCTGTCGGTGGGCTTCACCAACGGCTGCTTTGATCTGCTGCACCCCGGCCACGTCTCGCTGCTGGCCCAGGCCAAGGCCGCCTGCGACCGCCTGGTGCTGGGCCTCAACACCGACGCCTCTGTCCAGCGCCTGAAGGGCCCGACCCGCCCGGTGCAGAAGGAAGACGCCCGCGCCGCGGTGCTGGCCTCTCTGTCGGCCGTCGACCTCGTCACCCTGTTCGACGAGGAGACGCCGCTGGACCTGATCACCGCCATCAAGCCGGATGTTCTGGTCAAGGGCGCCGACTACACGGTCGAGACCGTGGTCGGCTCGGACGTGGTGCTGGCCAACGGCGGCCGGGTGGTGCTGGCCGACCTGAAGGCCGGCCAGAGCACCACGGCGCTGATCGCGCGGGCGAATAGCTGATCCTTCTCCCCCTTTTGGGAGCAGGCGCTGGCGGACGGATTAGGAAATCAGGACGATCCCCAATCCGTAAAATCCCCGCGAAAGCGGGGACCCAGGTGTTTTATCGTCGAGCGCGGCGCGTTTCAGAAAAAGCCTGGGTCCCCGCTTTCGCGGGGATTTTACGGGTAGAGAGCTCTGAGAGCCCCCTCACCCGACCTGCTTTGCAGGCCACACTCTCCGATAAGGGGAGAGGGGTCATGGGTTTCGCCCCCCAAAAGCGCCCATTCGGCCGAATAGTCCTTGCCCGGCAATATCTTGTTAAGCAAAGCGGCGCATCGATCAGACGATGCAGCCTGAACGCATGTGGGCATGAGCGTCGAACGCACTCTTCACCATTTCCCGTTGGACCCGGCCTCGCGCCAGGTGCGCCTCGCGCTGGGCGAAAAGCGGGTGGCGTTCTCCGAGGTCCAGGTGCGCTATTGGGAGTCGCCGCCGGAGTTCACGGCGCTGAACCCGTCGGGCCTGACGCCGGTGCTGGTCGAGACCCGCCACCAGCGCACCGCCGTGATCTGCGAAAGCCGCGCCATCCTCGAGCATATCGAGGAACAGGAGCCCGAACCGGCCCTGCTGGGCCGCGAGGCCGGCGAGCGCGCCGAGGCCCGCCGCCTGATGCAGTGGTTCGACCGCAAGTTCGACAACGAGGTCAACGGCTTCCTGCTGCACGAGAAGATGGAAAAGCGCCTGCTGCGGATGGGCGCGCCGGACCTCTCCTCCCTGCGACGCGGCCGAGACGCCCTGCGCGATCATCTGGGCTACATGGAAAGCCTGCTGCAGCAACGCGACTGGCTGGCCGGCCGCCGCATGAGCCTGGGCGACTTCGCCGGCGCGGCGCACCTTTCCGTCATCGACTATTTCGGCGACGTGCCGTGGAAGGACTTCCCCGCGGTTCGCACCTGGTACATGAAGCTGAAATCGAGGCCGTGCTTCAGGCCCATCCTGGCCGATCGCTGGCCCGGCCTCGCGCCGGCCGCGCACTATGACGACCTCGACTTCTGACCTGACGCCCAAAGACCGTTTTCTGGCCATCCGGGACGAGATCCGCCGCGAAGCCCTCGCGCTGGGCTTCGACGCGTGCGGCTTCGCGTCGGCCGCCGACGCCTGGCCGAACGGCGAGTGGCTGCGCCAGTTCGTGGCCGAGGGCCTGCACGGGGCCATGGGCTGGATGGAGGAGACGCTCGAGCGGCGCAGCCACCCCACCGCCATGTGGACGAACGCCCGTAGCGCCGTGGTCCTGGGCGTCAACTACGGCCCCGACATCGATCCCCTGACCCAGCTGGAGCACCGCGACCGCGCCGCCATCAGCGTCTACGCCCAGGGCGACGACTATCACGACGTGGTCAAGAAGCGCCTCAAGCAGCTGGCCGGCTGGATGCACCGCCGCTGGGGCGAGGAGGTCAAGGTGTTCGTCGACACCGCGCCGCTGATGGAAAAGCCGCTGGCCCAGCGCGCGGGCCTGGGCTGGCAGGGCAAGCACACCAACCTCGTCTCGCGCCAGTTCGGCTCGTGGCTGTTCCTGGGCAGCGTGCTGACCACCCTGGACCTGCCGCCGGACCCGGAGGAGTTCGACCGCTGCGGCTCGTGCCGGGCTTGCCTGGACATCTGCCCGACGAACGCCTTCCCAGCGCCCCACCGGCTGGATGCGCGGCGCTGCATCTCCTACCTGACCATCGAGTTGGCCGGCCCGATCCCGGACGAGTTCCGCCCCCTGCTGGGCAACCGAATCTACGGCTGCGACGACTGCCTGGCCGCCTGCCCGTGGAACAAGTTCGCCAGCCTGTCGGCCGAGGCCAAGTTCCACGCCCGCGAGACCTTGAAGACCCCGGCCCTGGCCGACCTGGCGGCGCTGGACGATCCGTCGTTCAGGGCCCTGTTCAGCAAGAGCCCGATCAAGCGCATCGGCCGCGACCGCTTCGTGCGCAACGTGCTCTACGCCATCGGCAACAGCGGCGATCCCGGCCTGCTGGCCGTCGTGCAGCCGCTGCGCGCGGACGCGGACGAGACCGTCCGCGACGCGGCCGACTGGGCCGCCTCGCGCCTGGCGGGCGCTCAGGCCTCGTAGGCGTAGGGACTGGCGAGGTCGGCCAGCAGCGGGGCAGACGCGTCGCGGGCGTTGGCGGTCAGTTCGGCGCGCGGGATCGTCCAGTCGACACCGATGGCCGGATCGTCGAAGCGCACCGCCCTCTCGGCCTGCGGCGCGTAGTAGCCGGTGACCTTGTAGAGCACCTCGCACTCGTCGGTCAGCGTGCAGTAGCCGTGGGCGAACCCTTCGGGAACCAGCAGCTGCAGGGCGTTGTCGGCCGACAGCTCGGCGCCGACCCACTGGCCGTAGGTGGGCGAACCCACGCGGATGTCCACCGCCACGTCGAAGATCGCGCCGCGCACGCAGCGCAGCAGCTTGGCCTGGCCGTGCGGCGGCCTCTGGAAGTGCAGCCCGCGCACGATGCCGCGCGTCGTCGAGCGCACGTGATTGTCCTGCACGAAGGTCCCGCCCTCGAAGCCCGCCTCGTCCAGCGCCGACTGGCGGAAGGTCTCGGAAAACCAGCCCCGCTCGTCGCCGTGGCGCGCGGGGGCGATGAGCAGGATTTCGGGAATGGCCAGGGGCGTGATGTTCATGGGGCGTCTTCGTCAAAGAGCCGCGGCGGCGGTCGCGCCGATCGCGGACAGGGAAAGTCGGGCGGCGATCGCATCCCGGGCCCGCCGGCCCAGCGCGGCGCGGGCGCCGGCGTCGTCGATCAGGGCGGCCAGGGCGGCGGCCGCCGCGTCGAGGTCGGGATCGGCCCAGACGTCGTCGGCGTAGAGCCCCTGCGCGTCCTCGACCGGGATCAGGCCGGCCGGCGCCAGCACGGCGTTGTCCTGGTCCATGAAGTCGAGGTTGCCCGACCAGCCGGTCGCCACCACCGCCTTGCCCGCGGCCATGGCTTCGGCCGGAAACAGGCCGAAACCCTCGGCGCGATGCAGCGAGAGCAGGATGTCGCTGGACGCCAGCAGGCGGTCGCGGTCGTCGGCGCTCATCGACTCGGTCAGCAGGCGCACGCCCCCCGCCTCGCCGATCGCCGCGCGCACGGCCGCGGCCGCCTCGGGCGCATCCTCGGCCCCGACCGTCTTCAGCACCAGCATGGAGGGCGCGGCGCTGCGTGCGGCGGCCCGGCGATAGGCCTCGATGGCCCCCAGCGGGTTCTTGCGCGCGATCGAGGAGCGGAAGTCGAAGGCGCACAGCACGACCACCACGCCCTCGGGCAGGCCGAAGCGGCCGCGATCCGGAGCAACGTCGGACACGGCCACGGGATGGGGCATGACGCGAACGGTCAGTCCGCGAGGCGCGGCGGCCCGCACGGCGTCGGCGGTGAAGGTCGACGGGGTCCAGACCTCGTCGACATAGCGAAAGGCCGCGCGCCAGCCTCGGGGAATGCGCGGCAGCTCCCAGGCCCAGTAGCCGATCGTCCGGCGACCGCGGAAGGGCGCTCCCCGGGTCTCCGCGATCAGGTGGATCAGCTCGACCGGGTTCATGTGGGCGACGAGGACCGCTGGCCCTTCCGGCGGCTGGGCAGGATCGCCGTCGGCCAGCCGACGGGCATGGCCAAGACGCTCGGACACGTCCCAGGCGACCACCCGCCGGCCGGCCTGGCGCAGGGCGCGCGTCAGCCCCCGCGCGGCTTCGCCCAGTCCCAGCACCGCGCCGTGGAAGCCCGCGACGATCACCGGCGCATCGGCGGCCGCGCGCCTGATCCGTCGACGATTCCAGCCGTAGGCGAGCCAGGCGCGAACATAGGGCAGGCGAACCGACAGGGCGTGCGAGGCTCCGGGCGCCATGCGCCAGACCATACGCTTGAGCTGCTTGATCACCTTCGCCTTACCTTTGCAGGGTTCCCTGTGTTAGCGAGTGTCGCGCCGCGTTCAACCAAGCTTTTTGGGCATGCCGACCGTTTCTCCCGCGTTCAGCGTCATCATCGTCGCCTACCAGAGCGGCCCGACCCTGGCCCGCTGCCTGGCGGGCCTGTCGGCTCAGGGCTTCCGCGACTTCGAGGTGCTGCTGGTCGACAACGCCTCGACCGACGGCGCGCCGCAGGCCGCCGCCAAGGCCGACCCGTCGATCCGGCTGATCGAGCCCGGCGCCAACACCGGCTTCGCCGCCGGCAACAACCTTGCCGCCCGGCAGGCGCGCGGCCGCTGGCTGGTGCTGCTGAACCCGGACGCCTATCCGCACCCGGACTGGCTGGCGAGGCTGGCGGCCGCCGTCGAGCGTCACCCCGACGTCAGCAGCTTCGCCTCGCTGCAGCTGGTGGCCGACGAGCCGGGCCTGATGGACGGCGCCGGCGACGTCATGACCTCGGCCGGCATCCCGTTCCGCGGCGGCTATCGCCGCAAGGAGTCGGCCAAGGTCTTCGAGGGCGAGGTGTTCTCGGCCTGCGGCGCGGCGATGATGCTGGACCGCGACCTTTTCCTGGGCCTGGGCGGCTTCGACGAGCGGTTCTTCTGCTACTGCGAGGACGTCGACCTGGGCTATCGCCTGCGGCTGGCCGGCGAGCCGACCCTGCTGATCCCGGACGCCAAGGTCGAGCACGTCGGCTCGGCGACGCTGGGGGTGCGCTCGGACTTCGCCCTGTTCCACGGCACCCGCAACCGGGTCTGGACCTTCCTGAAGAACACGCCCTCGCCGATGCTGTGGTGGAGCGCGCCGCTGCACTTCGCGGTGACCGCCGGCCTCTTCCTGCTGCACCTGCGCCGCAAGGACGCCGGGCCGGTGTGGAAGGGCTTCAAGGCCGCCTTCGTGAAGGCCGACCTGGACCCCATCCTGGCCTCGCGTCGCGAGATCCAGGCCGCCCGCAAGGCGCCGACGGTCGACATCCTGCGGGCCATGGCGCTGGACCCGGTGGCCTTCTTCGGCCGCCGGATCGTCATCAGGCAGTGGCGAGGTCGTCGATCAGACGCCGCATGAACTGGGCGCCGCGCTCCATCTGGGCGATCTCGACATATTCGTCAGGCTGGTGGGCCTGGTCAATCGAGCCGGGACCGCAGATGACGGTGGAGAAGCCCGCGCCCTGGAACTGCCCCGCCTCGGCGGCGTAGGGCGCCACGCGGGCCGGGCCGTTGTCGCCGGCCATGCGGCGGGCGAAGGCCTCGGCCGCGCCATCCTTTTCCGGCGCGAAGGACGGGGTGAGCGAGCGCACCTCGACCTTGACCCCGCCCTCGGGCGCCTTCGCCCGCACCTCGGCGTCCAGCTGGCCCGCCAGGGCGAAGAAGTCGGCGAGTATGGCCTGCGGGTCCAGGCCCGGCGGCGTGCGCAAGTCGAAGACGAACACGCACTGTCGCGCCAGGATGTTCACCGCCGTGCCGCCGTTGACCTGGCCGATGGTCAGGGTCGCGCCCTTGGGCAGGAACGGCGAGGCCGGATCGGCCTGGCGCTCCAGCCGCTCGGACAGTTCGACCAGATGGCTCATCAGCTTGACGGCCACCATGTTGGCCGAGACGCCCAGGTGGGTGAGGCTGGAATGGGCCTCGCGGCCGGTCACCGTCACCCAGTAGCTGGCGATGCCCTTGTGGGCCTGCACGGCGACCATGTCGGTGGGCTCGCCGACCACGACGAGGGCGGGCCTGGGCAGGTCGCGGGCGATGACGGCGATCATGTCGGGGGCGCCCAGGCAGCCGACCTCCTCGTCATAGGAGAAGGCCAGGTGGACGGGACGCTTGAGGTCGGCGGCGACCAGGTCGGGCGTGGCCGCCAGGGCCAGGGCGAGGAACCCCTTCATGTCGCAGGTTCCCCGGCCATAGAGGCGGCCGTCGCGCTGCGTCAGGACCCAGGGGTCGCTGGACCAGGGCTGGCCGTCGACCGGCACCACGTCCGTGTGACCGGACAGGACGACGCCGCCCTCGACCGCCGGGCCGATGCTGGCCATCAGGTTGGATTTGGCGCCGTCGGCGTTGGGCACCCGCCGCGAGGCCACGCCCAGGTCGGAGAGATAGGCCTCGACCCATTCGATCAGGGCCAGGTTCGAGCCGCGCGAGGTGGTGTCGAACGCGACCAGCCTGGCCAGGATGTCGACCGCGCGGGCGGAAAGCGCTTCGGGAGAGGAAACCATGCGGCGAGCCTAGAGCGCGCCGCCCCGGCCCGCCAAGCCCGGGCGACGCAGGCCGGGCAGGATCGTGCCGCGGCCTGAGAAAAGCTCGGCCCGCGCGCAAGAAACGTGCTGCGTCACCGCTTTTCTTCGGCGGGGCCAAGCTTTAGAGGAGACGGACCATGATCCTGACCCTCTCCTGCCCCGACCAGCCCGGCATCGTCGCCAAGGTCTCGACCTTCCTCTTCGAGCGCGGCTGCAACATCCTCGACGCCCAGCAGTTCGACGACCAGGAGACGGGCGACTTCTTCATGCGCGTCGTCTTCGATCCCGACGGCGCCGACCGCGACGCGCTGCGCGGCGAGTTCGAGGCCCTGGCCAAGGGCTTCTCGATGCGCTGGACCCTGCGCGATCCCAACCAGCGCTACCGGGTGATGATCCTGGCCAGCAAGTTCGACCACTGCCTGGCCGACCTGGTCTATCGCTGGCGCATCGGCGAACTGCCGATGGACGTCACCGCGATCGTCGCCAACCATCCCGCCGAGACCTACACCCACGTCGACCTGTCGGGCCTGCCCTTCCATCACCTGCCGGTGACCAAGGAGACCAAGTTCGAGCAGGAAGCCGCGCTCTGGAAGCTGATCCAGGAGACGCGGACCGACATCGTCGTGCTCGCCCGCTACATGCAGGTGCTGTCGGACGGCCTGGCCGCCAAGCTCTCGGGCCGCTGCATCAACATCCACCACTCGTTCCTGCCCGGCTTCAAGGGCGCCAAGCCCTACCACCAGGCCCACGCGCGCGGCGTGAAGGTGATCGGGGCCAGCGCCCACTACGTCACCGGCGACCTGGACGAGGGACCGATCATCGAGCAGGACGTCGAGCGCATCAGCCACCGCGACACCCCCGAGGACCTGGTCCGCAAGGGCCGCGACATCGAGCGCCGCGTCCTGGCCCGCGCCCTGCGCTGGCGCCTGGAGGACCGGGTGCTGCTGAACGGCCGCAAGACGGTGGTGTTCACCGACTAAGGCGGCTTCCCGCCTCAGCCTATCCGGCGTGACGGTTCGCCAACGTCGTCTTGACTCGGTTTCATATGTCAGAAATAACTGACACATGAAACTCGGACTGGAACAGTGATCTCGGGCGACGAGCTGGCGGCGATCCTGTCGGCGCTCGACAACCCGCATCGGCTGCGGATCCTGGCGGCGCTGAAGGTCGGCGGCCGCAACTATGTCAGCCGGCTGGCGCGCGAGATCGGCATCAGCCGGCCTCTGCTCCACCTGCACCTGAACAAGCTCGAGGCGGCGGGACTGGTCACCAGCCAGTTGGAGCTTTCGGCCGACGGCAAGGCCTTGAACTATTTCGAGGTCGCCGACTTCCGCGTCGAGCTTACGCCGCAATCGATCGCCGAGGCGGCCGCGACGCTGTCCGACAAACCCGAAAGGCAAGGGGGCTAACCGTGAGTGCGACCATCTTTCTGCTGACGATCGGCATGCCGCTGGCGACCATCCTGCTGGTCTTCGGCATCATCTACGCGGCCTCGGTCATGCGAGCCAGGATCGCCGCCCAGAACGGCGAAGCGCGACCGCAGGACGTTCTCGACGAACTGGCCGAGATCAAGACGCGACTGGCCGCGATCGAGAAGATCCTCAAGGACGTCGAATAGTGACCGCCCTCGCCCCCCAATCCCTCGCCTCGCCCCCCATGGCCGCGACCGAGGGCGCCGACCTGCCGGCCTGGCGACTGAACCTCCTGCGCTGCGGCTACCTGTTGCTGGTGGTCGGCCTGGGAACCCAGGTCTGGCCCGGCATCGTCGCCCGTCACGCCGGCTGGGAGCTGATGGAAGGCGTGGTGCAATGCATGCTGGGCGCGCTGTCGCTGCTGGCGATCCTGGGCCTGCGCCACCCGCTGCGCATGCTGCCGCTGCTGATGTTCGAGATCGCCTGGAAAGCGATATGGCTGGCCGTCGTGGCCTGGCCCAGGTGGTCGAGCGGCCGGATGGACGAGGATACGCTGGCCACCGCCTTCGCCTGCCTGCTCGTCGTGATCTTTCCGATCGTCATCCCCTGGCGGGTGGTCGCCCGGTCGCTGTTTCTCGGCCCAGGCGCCCGCTGGCGCTGAAGCCCGTCGGACAAAACGCAAATGAAAAGGGGCGGCCGAGAGCCGCCCCTTCCGCTTCTAGAAGTCCACCTGCACCGAGACCCACAGGCGGCGGGGCTCCTGGTTGTTGGTATATTCGGGCGCGTAGGCCACCGGCGTCCCGTAGGGCAGCTGGCGGACGAAGTCCTTGTTGAACAGGTTGTAGACCGTGGCGTTCAGCGTGACCTTCTCGGTCGCCTTGAACGAGCCGCCGAGGTGGAACAGGCTGTAGGCCTTGTAGTCGCCCAGGGCGACACGGGCCGGGCCCTCGCCGCGATAGCGCTCGCTGCGGTATTCGCCGCGCACCCAGGCGTTCACCCGGTCGGTCACCCGCCAGCGCAGGTTGCCGTTGAGCATGTGCTCGGGCGTGTCGGTCAGCTTGCGGCCGGCCTCCGCGCCGCTCTTCTGCTCGCTGTCGGTGAAGGTGTAGTTCAGGCCCGCCGTCCAGCCGTCGGCGAAGCGCCAGCGCGCGGCGGCCTCGACGCCCTGGGTGACGGCCTCGTCGATGTTGATGCTCTGGCCGAAGGTGGCCGCGTTCGGGAAGAAGCCGACGTCGACGCAGCCGGCCGGGCGGCCCTGACCGGAATTGTACTGCGCCTGGTTCAGGCCGAAGGCGCAGTTGGTCACCGGCGGGCCGCTGGCGATCTTGTCCTCGAACTTGTTGTGGAAGACCGTGACGTTGGCCGTGAAGCCGGCCTGGTTGTCGTAATAGGCGCCGGCCTCGGTGCTGGTGCTGGTTTCCGGCTGCAGGCCCGGCGAGCCCAGCAGCGGCAGGCGGCCCTGCTGGCCGAAGCCGTTGATGCCGGGGGCCAGCTGCTCCAGGCGCGGGGTCTTGAAGCCCTGGCTTACCCCGCCCTTGAAGGTCCAGTTGTCGCTGGCGTTCCACACGAGATAGGCGCGCGGGCTGAAGTGACCGCCGAACACGCTGTGGTCGTCGTGGCGCGCGCCCAGGGTCAGGGCCAGACCCTCGGTGAAGCGCCATTCGTCCTCGGCGAACACCGCCCACTGCTCGTGCACGAAGGGCTGCGGCGCGACGCCGTCCTTCATCTCGGCGTCCCAGTACTGGCCGCCGATCGTGAAGGTGTGGTTCTTCCAGCGCGAATAGAGCTTGGTGTCGAAGATGGTGTTGGTGGATTCCAGGTCGCGGGCGCCGCCGGCCCCGGCCACGCCGTTGGGGATGATCCGGCCGATTGTCTCGGTCTTGGCCTGCGAGAGGTTGCTCTCGATCTGGCCGAACGGCAGGCGCCAGTTGTGGGCCAGGGCGATCTGGCGACGGTTGAACTCCAGGGCGTTGGCGTAGCCGCCGGCCGTGGTGTTGGTGCCCATCTGACCTTGGGCGTTGTCGTACCACTGGGTGGACTCGTCGATGTCGAGCCACAGGTCGTGGTCGGCGTGCGGCGTCAGGGTCAGGCGCGCGCCGATCGTGCGCAGCTCGCTCTTGGTGGCGCTGCGACCGAAGCCCGTGATCGGCGTGTCTACGCCGTTGACGGTCTCGTAGGTCAGCTTCGAGGCCTCGCGGTTCAGGAAGCTGCCGCGCACGGCCAGGCCCAGCAGATCACGGACGATCGGGCCGTTGGCGTAGAGGTTGCCGCCGTAGAGATTGCCGAATTCGTCGTCGCCCTGGACGGTGGCGTCGAGGCTGGCCGTGCCGCTCCACCTGGTCCCGACCTTGCGGGTGATGATGTTGACGACGCCGCCCATGGCGTCCGAGCCGTAGAGGGTCGAGACCGGGCCCCGCACCACCTCGATGCGCTCGATGGCCGCCACCGGCGGCAGGAAGCTGGTCGAGGTCTCGCCGAAGCCGTTGGGCGTGACGCTGCCGGCGGTGTTCTGGCGGCGGCCGTCGATCAGGATCAGCGTGTAGTCGCTGCCCATGCCCCGGATGTTGATGTTGAGGCCGCCGGTCTTGCCGACCGCGCCGCCGACGTCGACGCCTTCGACGTTGGTCAGCACTTCGGCGAGGCTCGCCGCGCGCATCTCCTGCAGCTCCTCGCGCGGCACGACGGTGACGCTGGCGGGGGCGTTGACCAGCTTCTGCTCGAAGCCGGCGGCGGTGACGACGACGCCGTCGAGATCAGCCGCGTCCGGCGCGGGCTCGGCGGCCATGGCCGCGCCCGACAGGGCCAGGGCCGCGGCGGACCCCATCAGAACGGAAGCAAACGTGACGCGCGACATCCCCAACTCCAGCCAAGCTTCTTGCGAGTGAGTGTCGCTATCAGCCAGGAGATTTGGGGAGCCAAGCGCTTTGACCGCGGCGCAACGATTTGAAACCAGCTAGCAACGTGGGCGCAAGACAGCGCCCGCTCCCGGTCCGGTTCGTCAGCTTACAGATCAGCTCTTGGGGGCCTGCAGCTTGCTGCGCAGCACGTCGATCAGCTCGATCTTGAACACCAGGGTGCTGCCCGGCGGAATGTCGGCCCCGGCCTGGTTGTCGCCGTAGGCCAGATCGGCGGGCACGTAGAGCATCCACTCGTCGCCCGGGCGCATCAGCTGCATGGCTTCCACCCAGCCCGGGATCAGGCCGCGCAGCGGGAACGAGGCGGGCACGCCGCGCTCGTAGGAGCTGTCGAAGACGACGCCGTCCAGGCGCTTGCCCTCGTAGTGGACCTTGACCTCGTCGATCGGGCGCGGGTGCACGCCGGTTTCCGGGCCCGAGCGGATCACCTTGTACTGCAGGCCGCTGGGCAGAGTGACGACGCCCGGCTCCTTGGCGTTCTTGGCCAGGAATTCGGCGCCGGCGGTCTTGGAGGCCGCCATCGCCGCCTGCCGCGCGGCCAGGTCTTCCTTGGAAGGACCGCAGGCCGCCAGCGAAAGGCTGGCCAGGGCGGCGAGAAGAAGGAACCGAGCGCGCATGAAAGTGTTTCCGATGGCCAAATCCGCGTCCTGAGCTAGCAGGCCTGGCGCGAACATCAATCATTCCGTTGTTGGAACGCATTACCGACACCGTTGTCACGCAACGGTGGTGGCGCGCCGGGGGGGCACGCTCTAGAACCCTGTTCATCCGAGACACAGACACGAGGTGCTCATGAAACCCGTCCGCAAGGCCGTCCTTCCCGTCGCCGGCTTGGGCACCCGCGTCCTGCCCGGGACGAAGTCGACGCCGAAGGAACTTCTCAACGTCGTGGACCGGCCGATCCTGTCCTACATCGTCGAGGAAGGCCGAGCCGCCGGCATCGAGCACTTCGTCTTCGTCACGGGGCGGAGCAAGGGCGCGATCGAGGACTATTTCGACCACCAGATCGAACTCGAGATGCAGCTCGAGGCCAAGGGCAAGCTCGAGATCCTCAAGCAGCTGCGCGACGAACTGCCCAAGCCGGGCGAGATGAGCTTCGTGCGCCAGATGGCCCCGCTGGGCCTGGGCCACGCGGTGTGGTGCGCCCGCGACATCATCGGCGACGAGCCGTTCGCTGTGCTGCTGCCCGACGTCATCGTCGACTCGCCGAAGTCGGCGCTGGCCCAGCTGATCGAGGTCTACGACCAGGTTGGCGGCGGCAACGTCATCGGCGTCGAGGAAGTGCCCGAGAGCGAGACCCACAAGTACGGCGTCGTCGCGCCCAGCAAGGTCGAGGGTCGCCTGGCCACGATGAGCGGCATGGTCGAGAAGCCGGCCAAGGGCACGGCCCCGTCGAACTGGGCCATCGCCGGCCGCTACATCCTTCAGCCCGAGATCTTCGACCTGCTGGCCAGCCAGGAGAAGGGCGCCGGGAACGAGATCCAGCTGACCGACTCGATGGCCAAGCTGATGCAGGACCAGGCCTTCCACGCCTATGTCTACGAAGGCGACACCCACGACTGCGGCGACAAGATCGGCCTGCTGAAGGCCAATGTCGCCCTAGCCCTGAAACGCCCGGACCTGGGCGAGGCGGCGCGCAAGGCGATCTCGTCGCTGCTGTAGGGATCGTCCAGGGCTGAAATTGAAAAGGCCCCCATCGTGTGATGGGGGCCTTTTTCATATGGACACCCAACCTCGTCATCCCGGCCGAAGCGCAGCGGAGAGCCGGGACCCAGGGGACTGGGCTCAGCGCAACGACTTGACGCGCGGCAGGGCCACCGCTGTGCGGCGGCCCCTGGGTCCCGGATAAGCCCTGCGGACTTTCCGGGATGACGAGCCTTGGAGGTTTCCTGCCCCTTACACCGTGCGCGGCGGGTAGCCGTGCTCGCGCAGGGCGTCGATGACTTCCTGGGTGTGCTGTGCGTCGCGGGTCTCGATGGTGATGTCGAACTCCGCGCCCTTGGCAGGCACGTCCAGCGCCAGGCGGTTGTGGTTCACCTCGATGATGTTGGCGCCCATGGCGCCGATCACGTGCGAGACGGTCGACAGCAGGCCCGGACGGTCGTCGCCGACGATGCGCAGGGACACCAGGCGCTGGGCGCGCACCAGTTCGCGGGTCAGCACCGAGGCCAGCAGGCGGGTATCGATGTTGCCGCCGCAGAGGATCAGGCCGCACTTCTTGCCGCGGAACCGCTCGGGATAGGCCAGCAGCGCCGCCAGCGAGGCGGCGCCCGCGCCTTCGGCGATCGTCTTCTCGACGTTGCAGTACAGCGAGACGGCCTGCTCCAGGTGCGGCTCTTCCAGCAGCAGTACGTCGTCGAGCAACGGACGGGCGACGCCGTAGGTCAGCTCGCCGACCTGCTTGACCGCCACGCCCTCGGCGATGGTCTGGCCGCCGCAATGGGCCTGCACGCCGCGCATCTTGGCGGTGAAGGACGGGTACATGGCCGGCTCGCAGCCGACGATGCGGATGCCCGGATTGATGGCCTTGGCCGCCGTGGCCACGCCGCTGATCAGGCCGCCGCCGCCGATCGGCACGGGCATGATCTCCAGGTCCGGCACGTCTTCCAGCATCTCCAGTGCGATGGTGCCCTGACCGGCCATGATGTCGTAGTCGTCGAACGGGTGGACGAAGGTCAGGTCCTGCTCGGCGCACAGCTTGCGGGCGTGGGCGGCGGCGTCGTCGTAGGTCTCGCCCTCGATGACCACGTTGGCCCCGAAGTCGCGGGTGTGCTGCACCTTCACGAAGGGGGTGGTCTTGGGCATGACGATGGTCACCGGCACGCCGAGGCGGGCGCCGTGATAGGCCAGGCCCTGGGCGTGGTTGCCGGCGCTGGCGGCGATGACCCCGCGCTGCTTCTCGGCGTCCGACAGCAGCAAGAGCTTGTTGAGCGCCCCGCGCTCCTTGTAGGCGGCCGTGAACTGCAGGTTCTCGAACTTCACCCACACTTCGGCGCCGGTAATCTTCGACAGCGTCCGCGAGTAGCGGCACGGCGTGCGCTCGATGTGGCCGGCCAGACGATCGGCGGCGGCGCGGATGGCGGTGATGTCGAGGGTCATGAGCTCGCCTAAAAAAACCACGGGAGCCTTAGCCTTGGTCAGCGATCGCAGCAATCGCTATAGATCGCACGGGCGGCGAATCGTCCCCGCCGGAGGCGGGAAGCGAAGTCGCGCGACCCGCGGGGACCCAATCTCGGCCGCAGCGCCCCGGGCGCCGACGACTTGCAGGAAACGCACGTGACTTCCGAATCCATCCTGATCTTCGGCGCCGGCGGCTATGGCCGCTGCGTGGCCGACACGGCGCGCCTGGCCGGCTTCGAGGTCGCCGCCTTCGTCGACATCGCCGCCCGCGAGCCCATGTTCGGCGCGCCGGTGCTGAGCGAGGCCGAGGTCTTCGCCTCGTCGGACCTGCCGCGGGCCGGCGTGGTCGCCCTGGGCGACAACGCGCTGCGCGAACGCACCGTCGAGGCCATCCGCAAGCAGTGGCCCGACTTCCGCTTCGTGACGGTGGTGCACCCCCGCGCCTGCGTGGCGGACTCGGCGGTCATAGAGGAAGGCGGCGTGGTGCTGGCCGGCGCGGTGATCAACCCCGCCGCGGTGCTGGGCGCCCACGCGTCGATCTACACCAACGCCATCGTCGAGCACGACGCGGTGCTGGACGCCTACGTGACCCTGGCGCCCGGCGCGGTGACGGCGGGCACGACCCGGATCGGCCGCCGCAGCTTCGTGGGATTGAACGCCTGCATCAGCCACGGCGTGACGGTGGGCGACGACGTGGTGATCGGCGCGGCCTCGGCGGTGATCAAGCCGCTGGCGGCCCTCAGCGTCGCCGTCGGCGCGCCCGCCCGCGTGGTCCGCGAGCGCAAGGTCGGGGAGCGCTACCTGTAGCGCCTGCCCCGGGGGCGCCTACAGCGTGGACAGCTGCTGCGCGCGCCACTCGCCGCACCAGAAGCCGTGCGAGGTCTGAGGCGACAGGGTTCCGGCGGCCGTGGCCAGCGGCGGATAGCGACGGCAGGCGCCGTCGCCGCCGTCTTCGCCGCGCCAGTAGAAGCACGACGCGCAGGTCTGGCCGTTGAGTTCTGCCCGGTAGGGCGATTTGCGTTCCATCGGTCTACCGATCAGTCGAAGGTGAGTTCATCGGCGCGGAGGAACCCGGTGTCGCGCGCCTGGGCTTCGAGCTGGGCTCCGACGCGGCGCTGACGCGCCGAGGATTCCGCTCGCAGGGCCAGTTCGGCGACGCCCTCGTCGCAGGCGTCGAGATATTCCTGGGCGACGTCGCCCCAGTCGCGACGCGCCACCTGGGCGTCGAAGAACGGCTTCTGGGCCGCCAGCAGTTCGGGACCACGATCCAGGCCGCGCTTGATCGCCTCGGCGATCGACGACACTTCCTTGGGATTGAACAGCGTCTGTTCCCACAGCGACTCGGGCAGGACGTCCTGCGTCACCGGGATGTCGGCCATCACGATCGGGGTGTCGACCGACAGCGACTCGCTGAACAGGAACGGGAACCCGCCCTCGAACAGCGACGGCGCAACCGTCAGGTCGGCCAGGGTGTACATCGCACCGTGCAGCACGGCGCTCATGCGCGGCAGGCACAGAACGTGGCCGTAGAGGTCGCGGTTGGCGATCAGGTCGACGATCTCGGGCGAATAGTTCAGGTCGCCCGTCAGCATCAGGATCAGGTTGCGGCCTTCGCTGCGCAGCTGGTCGATCGCGAGCAGCGTGCGCAGGATGTTCTTGTAGGGGCGGTTCTGCGTCGGGAAGTAGAGCAGACCGTCGCGGCGCTCCCAGTTGTCGCTGAGGGCGGTCAGCCAGCGGATCGAACCCGAGAAGCGGTTCAGCGAGGTGTCGGGGCTGACGATCACGCCGTTGGGGCGCAGGCGCGAGCGGATACGGCGGATCTCGGCCGGGCGCATCCGCGGCGGCACATAGCGCTCGAAGCTCGAACCGAAATTGGTCTCGTGCAGGAACTCGCGCCCGACCCGCGCGCCGGTCTCGCGCAGGGTCTCGCCGGGCTTGGCCAGCGGACGCAGGTATTGGTCGGCCGTCATCGGCGCGTGGTAGACCACCTTCGACTTGCGCTCGGGAATGCCCAGGCGCTGGTGGTGAACCTCGCTGATGTAGGGCGAGGGGCAGATGATCCGGGTGGCGTGCGCGGCGACGCGCAGGATCGACGAGGTGGCGGACTCGACGCCCTCGACCTTGTCGAACACCTCGGGAAACTCGAGGAAGACGATGTCCGGGATCTGCACCGTGATCGGCTTCTTCTTGATCATCCGGCAGAGATACCAGTTGCCGATCGGCACGATGCACGACTCGATCGACGGATCGTTGTCGATGTGGAAGGCCATCGCCTGGTAGGCGTTGTCGCCGGCCAGCTTGGTGAAGCGCGACTGGCCGACCCGGACGACCGAAAGGCCGGCGCGGACGAACAGCCGGGCCACGCGGGCCGCCAGCTTCACACCCAGGAAACCCGCCCCGCCCAGCGCCACGAAAGGCAGCAGGATCATCGGATGGACCGACGAGGCCGACCGGGCCACGAGCCAGGCGCTCATGCCCGACAGGCGTCCGACGTCGTTCACCTTGGGGCTGGCCTTGGCGTTGACCTTGCGGCCCGGCTTGGCTTCGCGGATCTGCGGGCCGAAGTAGAGCACGCTGACGGCGTCGCGGATGCCGTACATCCACAGCCACTCGTCGATCTTCGGCTTGGACCAGGACGGCGCGCAAATCACCGCCTGGGCCGAATTCCGGTCGCGCATCCCCATCACGAGGCGGGCGAGGTGCATGCCGATGCCCTCGCCGACCAGTTCCTGTCCCGGGTTCAGCTGCAGCCAGATCGCGACCTTCTTCGGCTTGGTCGGGTGCACGGTCTGTAGAGGCGCCATCAGCTGGGGATCCGGAAAGGGTGCGCGCGGGAAGGCGCGACCGGTATTGGAATTAGACGTTCGAGTAGCGGCTGTTGAGCAGCATTTTGTAGCCGCGCAGCAGTTCGCCGATGCCGCGGTCCAGATCCCAGTCCGGGGTCCAGCCGGTGGCTTCCAGCTTGGCGTTCGAGACGATGTAGTCGCGCTTGTCCGGGTCTTCGCCGATCGGGGCTTCCAGGAACACGAACTGCGGGACGTGCTTCTGGATCTGCGCGCACAGCTCCAGCTTCGACAGGTTCGCCGACGACAGGCCCACGTTGTAGGCGTTGTTGTTCATCGTGCCGTAGTTCTCGATGGCGTGCATGAACGCCTTCGCCACGTCGCGGATGTGGATGTAGTTCCGCTTGAAGTGGCCTTCGAAGATCACGACCGCGCGGTCGGTCACGGCGCGCCAGGTGAAGTCGTTGACCAGCAGGTCGATGCGCATGCGCGGCGCCATGCCGAACACGGTGGCCAGGCGAACGGTCACGCCGTTGCCGCTGTCGAGGATGGCCATTTCGGCCTCGACCTTCGAGGTGCCGTACAGCGAGATCGGACGCAGCGGGGTCTCTTCGGTGCAGAACTGGCCCTTTTCGCCGATGCCGTAGCCCGAGTTGGTGGTCGGGTAGACGATCTTCTGCGACGAGGAGAGGTTCTTCACGATCATCCGCACGGCGTCGGAGTTCGTGGTCTGGGCGTTCAGCGGATCCATCTTGCAGAGCGGCGCGCCGACGAGGGCGGCCAGCGGGATCACGATGTCGGCCTTGGCCAGCAGCGACGTGACCAGGGCCTCGTCACGGGCGTCGCCCTTCACGGGGTTGAAGTTCGGGTCGGCGCAGCAGGCGGCCAGAACGGTGTCGCCGCGCGGGAAGAGATCCAGGGCGTCGACCGCGTAGCCCTTCTGCAGCAGCTGCGGGATCAGGATCGAGCCGATATAGCCGGCCGCGCCGGTGATGAGCACACGTTGGGTCATGGAGCTACCTCAAGAGAATGGATTATTCGCCGGCGTCGGCGAGATACTGCGCGACCACGTCGGCGGGCTGGCCCTCGGCGACGATGCGGCCCTTGGACAGCCAGATCACGCGCGTGCAGACGTTCTGGATGGTCGCCATGTCGTGGCTGACCAGGACGAGGACCTTGGCGCTTTCGACCAGGCTGCGCATCCGTTCGGCCGCCTTGGCCTGGAAGGAGGCGTCGCCGGCGCTGAGCATCTCGTCGAGCAACAGGATGTCGCCCTGCAGATAGGTCGAGATCGCGAAGGCCAGGCGGACCGACATACCCGACGAGTAGGTCCGCACGGGCAGGTCGATGAAGTCGCCGATGGCGGCGAACTCGACGATCTCGTCCTCGCGGGCGCGGATTTCGGCCGGGCTGAGGCCCATGACCAGACCGCGGTAGAGGATGTTCTCGCGACCCGTGGCCTCGGGCTCGAAGCCCAGCCCGATGTCGAACATGCCCTGCACCCGGCCGCGCATCTCCACGACGCCGCTGGTCGGCTCGTAGATGCCGGCCATGGCGCGCAGCAGGGTCGACTTGCCCGAGCCGTTGCGGCCGATGATGCCGAGGCGTTCGCCGACGGCCACCTTGAGGCTCACGCCCTTCAGCGCCCGGACGAACTCGACCCGCGGCGCCTTCTGGCGGGCGCCGAACAGCGAGAACAGGCCCGCCTTGACGCTGCCGCGCGTGAGCGGGCCAACAGGATAGTCCAGAGCCAGGCTCTGGATTTCGATGCCGAGGCGTTCTTCGCGCATGCCGCCCGCTTCCCGATATTTGGACATCACTGCTGCCTCAGAAATAATGGATGAGACGGCGGCGCTCGAACTTCAGCCAGCCCAGGGCGACGATCCAGAGGCCCACGGTGTAGGCGCAAACCAGGCCCACGTCATAGAGCGACGGCAGACGCGAGTAGATCATGATGTCCCGGAACATGTCGCAGAGCGACGCGAACGGGTTCAGAGCGGTGAAGGTGGCCAGGCCAGGCGAGTCGTAGACGTGGCGCAGAACGATCACGGGCGTCATGTACCAGAGCAGGAACATGGCCAGGGTGATGGCCTGCCCGTAGTCGCGGTACTTCAGGTTGGCCACGGCGCTGATCGCCACGAGCGGCGTGGCGAACAGGAACATGAGCACGCTGAAGACCGGCCACAGGGCCCAGGTCCAGCTGATCGCCTCCCGGTCGAAGACCAGGATCACCAGCACGATGGCTATGTTGGCGAAGCAGTAGTTGACGAACAGGAAGGCCGTCGTCCGGATCGGGAACAGGATGTGCGGCAGACGGGTCTGCCGTAGATATCCCTCGGCCGCCTGGATCGAGCCGACCCCCTGGGAGACCGCGCCGCCGGCGAAGTCCCAGACCACGAAGCCGGTGATCACGTACATCAGGTAGGTCTGGATCGGCTGGTTGAAGATCCGAACCGCGACCGTCGACATGATGAAGCTGAAGCCGATCGGCCACAGCACCGCCCAAGCCATGCCCAGATAGGTCCGGCGATAGCGCGAGCGCAGGTCGGACGCGACCAGGTGGAAGATCAGGTGGCGGAAGCGGAGCCAGTCGCTCGCTTCCGCGAAGGCGCCGCCGCCGGGCGCCAGATTACGGTAGTTGCCGGCCTTCGCCATCGAGTTTACGCGTCCAGAACCGAGCGGAAGATGGAGGCGATCTTCGCGACGACTTCGGCGTCAACACGGCGCGAGGTCGGCAGATTCACGCCGGTCTGCGAAAGTTCGTAGCTGACGGGGCAAGGCCGCGCGTGACGGCGGTAAGCCGGCATCGCCGACAGGCCGTTGAAGAACGGCCGCAGGTCGATCGACTCGGCTTTGCAGGCCGCGATCAGGGCGGCGCGCTTGTCGGCCGGCACCAGGGCGCAGGCGAACCAGGTCACCGGCTGGTAGCGGTCCGGCAGCGCCGTCGGAAGCGTGACGCCCGGGATGCCCTCGAGGGCCGGGCGATACAGGTCCATCACGCCCTGGCGGTCCGACAGGAAGGTGTCGATCCGGTCCAGCTGGGCGCAGCCGACGGCCGCCTGCATATTGGTCATGCGGAAGTTGAACCCGGCCTCGTCGTGCCAGTAGCGGCGCGCGGGGTTCATGCCGTGGTCGCGCAGCATGCGCAGGCGCTCGGCGATTTCCAGGTTGTTGGTGAGGCAGATGCCGCCTTCGCCGGTGGTCATGATCTTGTTGGCGAAGAACGAGTAGCTGGCGATGTCCGAGAACTCGCCGACCATCTTGCCGTCGTAGCGGGCCCCGTGGGCCTCGGCGCAGTCCTCGATCACGTAGATGCCGTGGGCGCGGGCGACGGCCGCGATCTCGGTCATCGGCGCGGGACGGCCGAACACGTGCACCGGGATGACCGCGCGGGTGCGCGGGGTGATCGCCGCGGCGAACAGCTCCGCCGACATGCACCAGGTCTCGGGATCGACGTCGACGATCACCGGCGTGGCGCCGACGTGCATGACGGTGTTGATCGTCGCCGCGAAGGTCAGGTCGGGCACGATGACCTCGTCGCCCGGACCGACGCCGAGCGCGGCCAGCGCCAGATGCAGGGAAACGGTGCCGTTGGAGACCGCCACGCCGTGCTTCATGCCGTTCCAGGCCGCGAAGCGGGACTCGAACGAGCGGATGTATTCGCCAGTCGAGGAGATCCAGGTCGACAGGTAGGCGTCGGCCAGGTTGCGGAACTCGGCGCCCGACAGGTCGGGCTCGGCCACCGGCAGGAACTCCGCCAGCGGGTTGAGCTTGAAGGCCGCGATGCGGCCGTCGGCGTCCAGTTCGACGACCGCCGGCAGATCGCTGGCCTGGCCGTCGCGGACGACCTGAACGGGCTCGCGCATCAGGTCGGCGGCGCGCAGGGCGGCCCGGTAGGCGCCCGACTTCACCGCTTCGCGCACCGACTGGACGGTGACTTCGCCGACGACGCGATCGTCGGCGTCAAGCACCCAGCACAGGCTCTGGCCGCACTCGAGAGCGCGTTCGGCCGCGGCGAAAATGCCGTCGTTCACGCCCACGGTGGGCGCGCTCGCGACGGCGGGCGGGCGCTTGAAATCGACCCCGTCCATAACGGTCTCCAATTCTCGGAAGTCAGCCGTGAAGTTTTCGAGATCTTGCATTGAGCGCTTCATAGGTCAGGACTTTTGGCCCGGATGCGCCCGCGCGGTCTGTCTCTTAACGGCCTGCGATCGGGGATTTACATGAACGCGATTACAGGTGCAACCCGCCCGCGCCGGAGGATATTACGCTGCTCCAAGCTGAAGCTGGGGCAGTCGCAGGCCGGTGTAATTCGAGGTCAATTCGGGCCGGTGGAGGACCACCGAGCTGCCCAGATCCTCGAAGCGGAACGGCACTTCGACGGTCGAGCGGCCGGGCTGGAACTCGAAGCGCGACATGGCCTCGGCGACCGCGGCGCGGCGATCCGGCGGCACGAAGAACAGCAGGAAGCCGCCGCCGCCCGCGCCCAGCAGCTTGCCGCCGATGGCGCCGGCCTGGCGGGCCAGTTCGTAGGCCTGGTCGATCGGACCGTTCGAGACGCCGGTCGCCAGGCTGCGCTTGGCGCGCCACCCCTGGTCCAGCAGGTCGCCGAATTCGAGCAGCGAGACGCGATCGTCCTCCAGCACGCGACGGCCTTCGGCCACCATGCTGTAGACCTTCTCCATCTGCTCGCGCTTGTTGGCGAAGTTCTCGACCTTGTTCTTCTCGATCGAGCCGGCGTCGCGGGTGAAGCCGGTGAAGAACATCATCAGATGATCTTCGAGGTGACGCATGCGGTCGCCCGACACCTGGATCGGCGAGACCGTCAGGCCGCCGTCCTTGCCGAAGTCGATCTGGTTGAGGCCGCCGAAGGCCACGGCCGTCTGGTCCTGGCTGCCGACGGGCTCCTTCAGCAGGTCCTGCTCGACGCGGATGGCCTCGCGGGCCAGGCGCATCTTGGAGACTTCCTCGCCCGAATTGTGCCAGAGCGCGTGCAGCGCCGCGACCGTGAAGGCCGAGGACGAGCCCAGGCCCGAACGGGCGGGCAGGTCGGCGTTGTAGACGATCTCGTAGCCCGGAGCGTCGGTGCTGGTGTAGTTGCGCAGCACTTCACGCACCACCGGGTGGACGATCTCGTCGACGCTGCGGGTCTGCTCGATCTCGCGCCACACGACGCGGTAGTTGAAGTCGAACACCGGCGGCGTGTGACGCAGCGTGATGTAGACGTACTTGTTGATCGTGGTCGACAGCACAGCGCCTTCGCCATGGTGCTTGAACCAGCCCGGGTGATCCGTGCCGCCGCCGAAGAACGACACGCGCAGGGGTGTGCGGACGATGATCATGATCTTGACCTTGGTCTGATGGGCGCCTTGGCCGGTATGGTTGCACCCATCATCCGGCCATCGGCAACCAGTCTGTCGACTAGACGAGTTTAGGGGCGATACGGAGCGCTTCGGCGAAGGCGAGGAAGACGTGATACAGCGTCGAGGTCGGGATGTTGTCCAGACGCGGCTGGCCGTTCTCGTCGAACACGTCGATCCAGGCGCCGCGCGGCTCGACCGCCAGATAGCGGTTCAGCAGCAGGTTGCCGCTCTGGGCGAGGACCGGCACGGGATCCACGCCGTCGAGTTCGTACATGGCCACGGCGGCCTTCATGCGCTCGGTGTTGGGCCAGGTGCGCGAGGCGCGGTCCAGCGGCGCGCCGTCGTCGCGGACGCCGTTGTAGGTCGCGTGCGAGACGGGATCGACGCCGTACTTCTCGCCGAAGGCCACCGCGGCGCGGGCCAGGTCGGCGGTGTCGTCGCCCGTCAGGCGGCGATGGTTGACCAGGATCCAGGCCCATTCGAACTGGTGGCCGGGCTCGATCCAGCGCCCCTTGTCGCCGGCGGTGCGCGAGAGATCCTCTTCGAAGAACTCGGCCAGGGTGCCGCTCTCGATGTCGAAGAACTTGTCGCGGAACAGGCCCACGATCTCGCGGGCGACGCGCAGCATGTCCGCGTCCTGCACGCCCTCGTAGTTGGCCAGGCAGGCCTCGAGCAGGTGCATGTGCGGGTTCTGCTGGCGCGGGCCGACGGCCGGCTTCTCGTGCAGGAAGCCGCCCAGCGGATGGCGCATGTGGGCTTCGATATAGGCCAGGGTCCGGCGGGCCCAGGCATGGGCCTCGGCGTCGCCCGAGGCGCGATGGTACCAGCCCAGGGCGAACAGCACGAAGGCCTGGTCATAGAGATCGGGGGTCGCATCCAGGACGGCACCGTCGGCCGACAGGCGTCGCGCCCAGCCGCCGTCTTCGCCGAGCCAGGCGTGGGCGATCAGGTAGTCGTAGCCGCGCTTGGCCAGCTCCAGTCCCGGCTCGTAGCCCAGCTGGTACGCATGAGAAAACACATAGATCTGGCGACAGATCACGCGCACGCGGCGATAAGAAATCTCCGGCTGACCGCCTTCGCGGTCAAGAAATTCCATGTAGGAGCCTTTAGGATCAATCCCAACGCTGCTCCACAACGGCAGCGCATCTTCGAACATCCACTTGGAGATATTCGCGAAGACGGAACGGTCCATGACTTCCCTAGGGTCTGATTGCCAGCGGGGGTCACTCCTGCCCGAATCGCCCACGATTAGCAACCGTCAGCCCGGCGCAATCGATGCGAGCAGTGTTAAGATCGGTCACGCCATGGTTTGACGTGTCAGGGAGCCGACGGAAGGGCCGATCCCCGGCCCTTCCGGCGCGGTCAGGCCCGCGGAACGACCAGGGCGGCGAGGTCGCCGCCGTCGTAGAGCCGCCCTTCGACGCCCATGGCCTCGGCGGCGGTCACGTCGCTGGGCTGGTCGCCGATCATGATCGAGCGGTCCAGGTCTATGCGCCATTCGGCGCACGCGCGCTTCAGCATGCCCGGGTTGGGCTTGCGATCGGGATGGTCGGCGTGGCGATAGTCCTCGACCACGGCGTCGGCGTGGTAAGGCGAGAAGTAGAAGGCGTCGATGTGCGCGCCGACGGCAGCCAGTTCGTTCTGCATGTGGCGGTGGAAGGCGTGCATGGCCGCCTCGTCGTAGAGTCCCCGCGCCAGGCCCGACTGGTTGGTGACGACGATGGCCAGGCGGCCGGAGTCGTTGACGGCCCGCACGGCCTCGACCGCGCCCGGCATCCACACCAGGTCCTGCGGACGGTGGGTGTAGCCCTCGTCGACGTTGAGGGTGTTGTCGCGGTCGAAGAACACCGCGGCGCGGCGGGTATGGACCGGCATCTCGCGCCGCCCCTGCTCCAGCGTGTCGGGCAGGCCGATGTCGAGGAAGTAGCCGTCGAAGTTGGCGCAGGCCAGACGGTCGGCCGCCGCCAGCTGCGGGAAGATGTCGGACTCGATCGAGCAGGGCGAGGTCTTGATCAGATCGAGGATCTCGCGGCGCACCATGTAGACGCCGCCCGAGATCCAGGCGGGGCCGTTGGCGTCGGGGTTCTTCTCCTCGAAGCGGCGAACCCGGCCCTCCTCGGCGAAGACGGCCCCGTAGCGGCGGGCGTCGTCCACCCGGCGCAGGGCCAGGGCGGCCACGTCGTTCTCGCCCAGCGCCGGCTTCAGCGCCAGGTAGTTGAAGTCGAAGAACGAGTCGCCGTTCGACATCAGGAACACCGGATCCAGACGATCGGCGACGTGGAGCAGCGCGCCGGCCGTGCCGGCCGCCTCGGGCTCGCGCACGCAGGAGACGACGCAGTCTCGGAAGCGGGCGCCCTGGTAGCGCTCCTCGACCAGCTCGCCCAGATGGCCGGCGACCAGCAGCACTTCCTGCACGCCGTGGCGGGCGAGGTTGTCGATCAGGTAGTCCAGGAACCGGGTGTCGCCGTCGATCGGCATCAGCGGCTTGGGCGTGTTCTTGGCGAGATCGCCGAGGCGGGTGCCTCGGCCGCCCACGAGAATGACGGCTTGCCTCATCTTGGGCTCCGAACCTTGCTTAAAGAGTGTCGCTGACCAGATCGCGAACGCGATCGGCGATGGCCATGGAGCTGGTCAGGCCGGGCGACTCGATGCCGAACAGCTGGACCAGTCCCTCGATCCCGCTCTCGGCCGGACCATGGATCAGGAAGTCGGCCGCGGCCTCGCCGGGACCGCTGAGCTTGGGGCGGCAGCCCGAATAGTCGGGCGTCAGCGCGCCGTTCGGCAGGCCGGCCCAGTAGCGGCGGATCACGTCGTAGAACCCGGCGGCGCGGGCGATGTCGACGCGATAGTCCACCTGCGCCGGATCGATGGTCTCCAGCCATTCCACGTCAGGACCGAAGCGCATGCGGCCGCCCAGGTCGAGCGTGACGTGGACGCCCAGGCCGCCGTCGACCGGGGCCGGATAGATCAGCCGCGAGAAGGGCGAGCGGACCGAGCAGCCGAAGTAGGAGCCCTTGGCCAGGCGCGGACGCAGGTCGGGCGCGGGCGCGGCGATCAGGCTGGCCACCGCCGGCGCCTGCAGGCCCGCCGAATTGACCAGCACCCGGCAGGTAAGGCGCGTCGGCTCGGCCCCGCCGACCTCGACGGCGAAGCCGCCGCCGGCCAGCGGCTCGGCGCCGGCCAGCGGCGCGTTGAGGGCCAGGGCGCCGCCGGCGTCCTCGATCTCGCCGAGCAGAGCCAGCATCAGGCCGTGGCTGTCGATGATGCCCGTTTCCTCGGAGCTCAGCGCCGCGACGCAGAACAGCGCCGGCTCCAGGGCCATCGCCTCGGCGCCCGAAAGCGGCCGTACGCCCTCGACGCCGTTCTTCTCGGCCTGGACGCCGATGGCCTCGATCTTGGCGGCCTCGGCGTCGCTGGTGGCGACGATCAGCTTGCCGCAGCGCCGGTGCTCGACGCCCCGCTCGCGCAGATAGGGATAGAGCTTCCGCCGCCCCTCCACGCACAGCAGGTGCTTGAGGCTGCCATGCGGATAGTACATGCCCGCGTGGATCACCTCGCTGTTGCGCGAGGAGGTGCCCGTCCCGATGGCCGGGGCGCTCTCAAGCACCAGAACATCACTGCCGGCGCGCGCCAGCGCCGCGCCGCAGGCCAAGCCCACGACGCCCGCGCCGATCACCACCGCATCGAAATCGAAAGCCATGACGCAGCTACGGCGAGGCTCAGCCCGCCGCCGCCTCGACCACGGCCTCGGTGGTGATGCCGAACTCCTTGTACAGGCGCTCGAACGGCGCGGAGGCGCCGAAGCTCGTCATGCCGACGAACTTGCCCTCTTCGCCGATGAAGCGTTCCCAGCCCTGACGGATGCCGGCCTCGACGGCCACGCGCACCGGCGCCGAACCGATGGTCGCCTTGCGGTAGGCGGCCGGCTGCTGGTCGAACAGCTCCCAGCACGGAACCGAGACCACGCGGGTCGGCTTGCCCTGCGACTGCAGCACTTCGCGGGCGGCCACGGCCAGGCCGACCTCGGTGCCGGTGGCGAAGATCGTCACGGCCGCCTTGCCGCCCTCGGCGGCCAGCAGCTCGTAGGCGCCCTTGGCGACCTGGTTCTCGCCGGCGGCGACGCGCACGTGCGGGGTCTTCTGGCGCGACAGGCACATCACCGACGGGGTGGTGTTCTGCTGCAGGGCCACCTGCCAGGCCTCGGCGGCTTCCACGGCGTCGGCCGGGCGGAAGACCAGAAGGTTGGGGATGGCGCGCAGGCTGGCCACCTGCTCGACCGGCTGGTGGGTCGGGCCGTCCTCGCCCAGGCCGATGGAGTCGTGGGTCATCACGTGGATGACCTTGGCCTGCATCAGGGCGCCCAGGCGGATCGCCGCGCGGCTATAGTCGGCGAAGGCCAGGAAGGTGCCCGAGTACGGGATCACGCCGCCGTGCAGCGCCATGCCGTTCATGGCCGCGGCCATGCCGAACTCGCGCACGCCGTAGTGGACGTAGCGGCCGGCGTAGTCGGGGGCGTCATAGGCGCCCATGCCCTTGACCAGGGTGTTGTTCGAGCCGGTCAGGTCGGCCGAGCCGCCGATCATTTCCGGGATGGCCGGGATCAGCTGGTCCAGGGCCGAGCCCGAGTGGACGCGGGTGGCGTTGACCGGCTTTCCCTCGACGGCCGCGGCGATGTGCGCCTCGAGCTTCTCGAAGGCGTTCGCCGGCAGCTGGCCCTTGACCACCGCGCGGGTGAACTCCGCGCCCTTGTCCGAGGCGGCGACGGCGGCTTCCCAGGTCTTGCGGACGCGGGCGCCGCGGCGGCCCACGCTCTTCCAGGCCTTGGCGATGTCGTCCGGCACGGTGAACGGCGCGGCGTCCCAGCCCATGGCGGCGCGGGCGGCGACGATCTCGCTGTCGAACAGGGTGTAGCCGTGGCTGTGGGGGTCGCCTTCCTTCGGACCGGCGCCCTTCGAGATCAGCGTCTTGCACGCGATCATGGTCGGGCGGTCCTGCTTGGTCGCCCAGCGCAGGGCCGCGGCGATCTTGCCGTGGTCGTGGCCGTCGACGACCTTCACGGCCCAGCCGGCGGCCTTGAAGCGGGCGACCTGGTCGCCGGTCTCGGCGATGGTGGCCACGCCGTCGATGGTGGTGTTGTTGTCGTCGAACAGGACGGTCAGCTTCGACAGCTTCAGGCGGCCGGCCAGGCTGATGGCCTCGTGGCTGACGCCTTCCATCAGGCAGCCGTCGCCGGCGATCACCCAGGTGCGGTGATCGACGAGGTCCTTGCCGAAGCGGGCGGCCAGGTGAGCCTCGGCCATCGCCATGCCGACCGAGGTGGCCAGGCCCTGGCCGAGCGGACCGGTGGTGGTCTCCACGCCCGGGGTGTGGTGCACTTCGGGGTGGCCAGGGGTCAGCGAGCCCCACTGACGGAAGTTCTCGATCTCCTTCATCGTCACGGCCTTGTAGCCGGTCAGGTGAAGCAGGCTGTAGAGCAGCATCGAGCCGTGGCCGGCCGACAGCACGAAGCGGTCGCGATCGGCCCAGTCCGGCTTGGAGGCGTCGAACTTCAGGAACTTGCCGAACAGCACCGTGGCCACGTCGGCCATGCCCATCGGCATGCCCTGGTGACCCGACTTGGCCTTGTGCACGGCCTCCATCGAGAGGACGCGGATGGCGTCGGCCATCTTGATCGGCGAGACGGGCATGGGCTCTGGCTCTTCGGCTTTATATGTCTGTGGACGGCGGGGCGACCGCGCGGCCCGCACGTGACACGCGAGACCGCCAGGGTCAAGCAAGCTGGCCGAAACCTCGCCGTATGCGGCCGCTATGCAACGGCGCGCGGACCGGATATAGCTGGAGGCAGACTTATGCTCATTTTCAGCATAACCTCGAAAGGTCGACCACGTGGGTAGTCCGTCGTTCTTCTCGCCCTATCGCCACGGTTTCGTCCGGGTCGCCGCCGCGGTGCCGAAGGTGAAGCTGGTCGATCCGGCCCGCAACGCGCGAAGCGTGCTCGACCTGGTCCGCCAGGGCCACGACCAGGGCGTGGCGGTGATGGCGTTCCCGGAACTGGGCTTGACCGGCTACTCGATCGACGACCTGCTGCAGCAGGACGTGCTGCTGGACGCCGTCGAGGCGGCGATCGCCACCCTCGCCGAGGAAAGCCAGAAGCTTTCCCCGCTGTTCGTGGTCGGCGCGCCGCTGCGCGACGGCGGGCGGCTCTACAACACCGCCGTCGCCATCCAGGCCGGCAAGGTGCTGGGCGTGGTTCCCAAGAGCTTCCTGCCCAACTACCGCGAGTTCTACGAGCGCCGCTGGTTCACGCCGGGCGCCGGGGTGACGGGCAGGACCCTGCGCCTGGCCGGCCAGGCGGTCCCGTTCGGAACCGACGTGCTGCTGCGGGCGGAGGGCCCGGCGCCCTTCACGGTCGGGATCGAGATCTGCGAGGACGTCTGGACGCCCAATCCGCCCAGCACCGCCCAGGCCCTGGCCGGGGCCGAGATCCTGCTGAACCTGTCGGCCAGCAACATCACCATCGGTAAGTCGGAAACCCGACGCCTGCTGTGCGCCAGCCAGTCGTCGCGGGCGATCGCGGCCTATGTCTATTCGGCGGCCGGCGCGGGCGAGAGCTCGACCGACGTGGCCTGGGACGGCCACCTCGACATCCACGAGATGGGCGCCCTGCTGGCCGAGACCGAGCGCTTCTCGACCGGCCCGACCTGGACCTTCGCCGACGTCGACGTCGCGCGCATCCGCCAGGAGCGCATGCGGATGGGCAGCTTCGGCGACGCGATGGCCCTGGCCCCGGCGGCCGTTCCGTTCCGCATCGCGGCGTTCGACTTCACTCCGCCGGCCGGCGACCTGGCCCTGGCCCGCGCGGTCGAGCGCTTTCCGTTCACGCCGTCGGATCCCGCCAGGCTGCGCGAGAACTGCTACGAGGCCTACAACATCCAGGTCCAGGGCCTAGCCCGGCGCCTCGAGGCCTCGGGCCTGAAGAAGCTGGTGATCGGCGTCTCGGGCGGCCTGGACTCCACCCAGGCCCTGCTGGTGGCGGCCAAGGCCCTCGACCAGCTTTCCCTGCCGCGCGCCAACATCCTGGCCTACACCCTGCCCGGCTTCGCCACCTCCGACCGGACCAAGGACAACGCCTGGGCGCTGATGAGGGCGCTCGGCGCCACCGCCGCCGAACTCGACATCCGCCCGGCCGCGACCCAGATGCTCAAGGACCTGGGCCACCCGTTCGGGCGCGGCGAGCCGGTCTACGACGTCACCTTCGAGAACGTGCAGGCGGGCCTGCGCACCGACTACCTGTTCCGCCTGGCCAACCACAACGCAGCCCTGGTCGTCGGCACCGGCGACCTGTCTGAGCTGGCGCTGGGCTGGTGCACCTACGGGGTCGGCGACCACATGAGCCACTACAACCCCAATTGCGGGGCGGCCAAGACGCTGATCCAGCACCTGATCCGCTTCGTGGCCCATTCGGGCGACGTCGACGCGGCCACCACCGCCCTGCTGGAAGACATCCTGGCCACCGAGATCTCGCCCGAGCTGGTGCCCGGCGAGCAGACCCAGGCCACCGAAAGCTTCGTGGGCCCCTACGCCCTGCAGGACTTCAACCTCTATTACCTGAGCCGCTACGGCATGGCGCCGTCGAAGATCGCCTTCCTGGCCTGGAGCGCCTGGCATGACGCGGACGCCGGCGGCTGGCCCGTCGGCCTGCCGGAGGGCGGCCGCCGCGCCTACGACCTGGCCGAGATCAAAAAGTGGCTGGAGCTGTTCCTCAAGCGGTTCTTCGCCAACCAGTTCAAGCGCTCGGCCGTGCCGAACGGGCCGAAGATCTCGTCCGGCGGCGCGCTGTCGCCCCGGGGAGACTGGCGGATGCCGTCGGACGCCTCGGCCGACGCCTGGCTGGCCGAGCTGGCGACCAATGCGCCAGGCTGAAGCCTCCTTGAGGCGCCCCTGTCGCACCACGGCCAAGTCGCCACTATAAAGTGCTCGCAAAGCGCGGCCGAACGCGGACGCGGTGAGGGACCCTCGTGACGAAGCTCTATCCCGTGATCCTGTGCGGCGGTTCGGGCACCCGCCTGTGGCCGGCCTCGCGCCTGGATCGCCCCAAGCAGTTCCTCAAGCTGTTGGGCCCCCACTCCAGCTTCCAGGAGACCCTGCTGCGGGTGCGCGACCTGGCCGCCGGCCAGGAGATCATCATCGTCACCGGCGCGGCGATGATCGACTTCGTGCGCGAGCAGGCCCGCGAGATCGAGACGCCCGTCGTCGTCCTGCTCGAACCCGAAGCCAGGGATTCCGCGCCCGCCGTGGCCGCCGCCGCGGCCTATGTCGAGGCTCTCGACCCCGACGCCGTCGCCCTGATGCTGGCCGCCGACCATCACGTGGGCGAGGTCGAGCTGTTCAAGGACGCCGCGCGGCTGGCCGCTCATGCGGCGAGCAAGGGCCTGATCGTCACCTTCGGCGTGCGCCCGACGGGCCCGGCCACCGGCTTCGGCTACATCCGCCCCGGCGCGGCGCTCGACGCCGAAGGCGTGTTCAAGGTCGCCGCCTTCGTCGAGAAGCCCGACCTGGACCTGGCCAAGACCTATGTCAGCCAGGGCTATCTGTGGAACAGCGGCAACTTCGCCTTCAAGGCCTCGACCATGCTGGCCGAGCTGGAGAACTTCGAGCCCCTCATCGCGCGGGCCGCCCGCGACGCCGTGGCCAAGGCCGAGCGCGCCGATCCCGACGGCCTCTGCCTTAAGCTCGATCCGGCCAGCTTCGCCCAGGCGCCCAGGAAGTCGCTGGACTACGCGATCATGGAGCGCACTCACCTGGCGGCGGTGGTGCCGGCGGCGTTCAGCTGGTCGGACCTGGGCGCCTGGGACGCCATCTGGGGGGCTTCGCCGCAGGACGGCCACGGCAACGCCGCCCAGGGCGACGTCACCCTGGTCGACACCCGCGGCGTGCTGGCGCGCTCCACCGGGCCGTTCGTCGGCGCCATCGGCGTCTCCGACCTGATGATCGTGGCCGAACCGGACGCCGTGCTGGTCTGCCGCCGCGACGACGCCCAGGCGGTCAAGACCCTGGTCGACCGGCTCAAGGCCAACGGCCGCGACCTGGCCCAGCGCCACCCCGTTTCCGAGACGGCGGGCCTGGAGCGCCGGGTGCTCAGCAAGTCGGCGCAGGTCAGCGTCGAGATGTGGCGGCTGGCGGCGCGGACCCAGGTGGCTCTGCCGGGCGCGCGGCTCCAGCTGCTGCAGGGGCGGGTCAAGGCCGGCGACCGCGAACTGGCGCCGGGCGACTACGCCGCCCTGGCCCAGGACGAGGCCGCTACCGCCCTCACGCCCGCCACGGTGCTGGTCACGCTCTTCGCCTGATGGGCGGCGGCGGCGCGCGCCTCTGCGGCCGCAACCCTCCGCTTGTGACGGCGCGGGCGCTCGCGTATTGGCTAGCCATGCTCATCGAAGCGCCTTGCAGGTCGGCCGCCAAGCGCTCGCGCCGTGCGTCCGTGAAGAGGTCCCAGGCTTGAAACTCCTGATCACAGGCGGCGCCGGCTTCATCGGCTCCACGCTCGTCCGGACCGCCCTGAACGCCGGCCATTCGGTCATCAATGTCGACGCCCTGACCTATGCCGGCGACCTGGCCAACCTGGCCGAGGTGGAGAGCCATCCGGCCTATGCCTTCGAGCAGGCCGACATCGCCGACGGCGCGGCCATGGCCGCCGTCTTCGACCGCCACGACCCCGACGCCGTGCTGCACCTGGCCGCGGAGTCGCACGTCGACCGCTCGATCGACGGCCCGCTGGCCTTCGTGCGGACCAACGTCATGGGGACGGCCTTGCTGCTGGAGGCCGCCCGCGCCCACCTGGGCCGGCTGGATCCCGAGCGGGCCGCCCGCTTCCGCTTCGTTCATGTCTCGACCGACGAGGTATACGGCGCGCTCGGTCCCGACGACGCTCCCTTCGACGAACGCTCGCCGGTCGACCCGACCTCGCCCTACTCGTCCAGCAAGGCCGCGTCGGACCTGTTGGCCCGGGCCTGGGGACGCACCTACGGCCTGCCGGTGATCGTCACCTCGTGCTCGAACAATTACGGGCCGCGCCAGCACCCCGAGAAGCTGATCCCGACGGTGATCTTCAACGCCCTGGCCGGACGCCCCATCCCGGTCTACGGCGACGGCCGCCAGGTTCGCGACTGGCTGCACGTGGAAGACCACGCCGCGGCCCTGCTGCGCGTGCTCGAGGCCGGCGCTCCGGGCGAGACCTACCTGATCGGTGGCGACGCCGAGCGCGCCAACATCGACTTGGTTCGCACCATCTGCGCCGCGCTCGACCGCATCCGGCCGGGCAACACCCCGCGCGAGGACCTGATCACCCACGTCACCGATCGTCCGGCCCACGACCGCCGCTACGCGATCGACGCCGGCAAGCTGCGGCGGGATCTGGGCTGGTCGCCGGCCATGACCGTCGAGGAAGGCCTGGAACGAACCGTGCGCTGGTACCTGGACAACGACCGCTGGTGGGACGCCTTGCGCGCCAAGGGCTTCGCCGGACAGCGACTGGGCGTGACCGCGTGATCCGGATCCTGCAGTTCGGCGCCACCGGCCAGGTCTCGCGGGCGATGATCGCCGGCGCGCCGGGTCGCGCCATCCTGACCCCGCTGTCGCGCGCCGACGTCGACCTGGCCGACGAGGCCGCGATCGAGGCGGCCATCGCGGCCGCCGACTGCGATCTGGTGGTCAATTGCGCCGCCTTCACCCTGGTCGACAAGGCCGAGGCCGAGCCCGAAGCGGCCCGCGCCGCCAACGCCCTGGCGCCGGCCGCCATGGCCCGGGCCTGCGCCCGGCGCGGCCTGCCGCTGGTCCATCTGTCGACCGACTGCGTGTTCGACGGAACCCTCGACCGCGCCTATCGCGAGGACGACGCGCCCAACCCGCTGTCGGTCTACGGCGCGACCAAGCTCGACGGCGAAACCGCCGTCCTGGCCTGGGAGAAGGGCGTCGTGCTGCGGGTCTCCTGGGTGTTCTCGCGCTTTGGCCGCAACTTCATCCGCACCATGCTGCAACTGGGACGCGCGCGCGACGAACTGCGCGTCGTGGCCGACCAGTACGGCTGCCCGACCGACGCCGTCGCCCTGGCCGACTTCATCCTGGGCGCGGCGCCGCGCTGGGCCGGCGCCGCGCCGGGCGATGCGGCCTTCGGCCTGTTCCACTTCACCAACGCCGGCGCGACGTCGCGCCACGACCTGGCCGCGGCCGCCCTGCGGCAGGACCCGCTGACGCGGGCCCGGCTGTCGCCGATCGCCAAGCGCGACTTCCCCGAACCCGCCGCGCGACCGCTGAACGGCGCGCTCGACAGCGGCCGGGTTTCCGCCGTGTTCGGCTGGCAAGCCGAACCCTGGGCCAGCGCCGTCGCGCGGGCCGCCGATCAGATCATCGCCGAAGGACTGGACGCATGAGGCGCGGGATCATCCTGGCGGGCGGCTCGGGCAGCCGGCTGGCGCCCCTGACCCTGGCCGTCAGCAAGCAGCTGCTGCCGGTCTACGACAAGCCGATGATCTACTACTCGCTGACCACCCTGATGCTGGCCGGGGTGCGCGAGGTCCTGATCGTCACCAATCCGCATGACGAAACCGCCTTCCGGCGCCTGCTGGGCGACGGCGCGCGGCTGGGCCTGCGCATCGAGTACAAGCCCCAGGCCTCGCCAGACGGCATCGCCCAGGCCCTGATCCTGGGCGAGGAATTCCTCGACGGGGCCGACAGCGTCGTCGTGCTGGGCGACAACATCTTCTTCGGCGCGGGCTTCGCCGACCTGCTGCAGCGGGCCTCCGGGCGTGCGGCCGGCGCGACCGTGTTCGGCTACAGCGTGGTCGACCCCCAACGCTACGGCGTGGTGGAGATCGGACCGGACGGCAAGGCCCTGAGCATCGAGGAAAAGCCCCTCAAGCCGCGCTCGCGCCACGCCGTGACCGGCCTCTACTTCTATGACGGCCGGGCGCCCGCCATCGCCCGGAGCCTGAAGCCCTCGGCGCGCGGCGAACTGGAGATCACCGACGTCAACCGCGTCTATCTCGACGCCGGCGACCTGACCGTCGAGCGGCTGGGCCGGGGATACGCCTGGTTCGACACCGGCACCCACGACTCCCTGATGGAAGCCGCCGAATACGTGCGCGCCATCGAGCTGCGGCAGGGTTTCCGCATCGGCTGCGTCGAGGAAGTGGCTTTCCAGATGGGCTTCATCGACGCCGATCAGCTGCGCGCCCTGGCCGGCGAGGCGCCCAAGACCGGCTATCATCGCTATCTGCGTCAATTGGCCGACGGCGAAATCTGAAATCCTGGCGCGGCGGGTCCCGAGGGGCTAAACCCGCTGCAAATCTTCACAACAGGGCCCCCGCGCAGAGCCATGCAGATCTTCCTCGACAGCACCGACACCAAGGTCATCGCCGACTTCGCCGCCACCGGCCTGATCGACGGCGTCACCACCAACCCGACCCTGATCGCCAAGTCGGGCCGCCCGATGCTCGAGGTCATCGCCGAGATCTGCGACCTGGTCCCCGGCCCGATCAGCGCCGAAGTCGCCGCCACCACCGCCGACGCCATGATCGCCGAAGGCGCCAAGCTGGCCCAGATCGCCCCGAACGTTGTGATCAAGCTGCCGCTGACCCGCGACGGCCTGATCGCCTGCGGCCACTTCGCCAACGAAGGCGTCAAGACCAACGTCACCCTGTGCTTCTCGCCCGCCCAGGCCCTGCTGGCCGGCAAGGCCGGCGCCACCTACGTCTCGCCGTTCATCGGCCGCCTGGACGACTACGGCTTCGACGGCATGGACCTGATCCGCGACATCCGCGCCATCTACGACAACTACGGCTACGAGACCGAGATCCTGGCGGCCTCGGTGCGCAACACCGTCCACGTCAAGGAAGCCGCCATCGCCGGCGCCGACGTCGTGACCATCCCGCCGGCGGTGTTCGGCGACATGTTCAAGCATCCGCTGACCGACAAGGGCCTGGAACAGTTCCTGAAGGACTGGGCCAGCACCGGCCAGTCGATCCTGTAGGCGTCGATTTTTTCGATCGTCGCAAATCCTTGCTGAACAAGGCGCGGCCCCGGATTCGTCCGGGGCCGTTTCTTTTTGCGGGTGCGAAGACGGTTCGCAAACGCGAACTGGCGCGTTAGGGTCGGGAAACCTCGAGTTTGAGGAGCGCGCCCATGAAAGCCGCCGACATCGCCGTCGACATCTGCCTGGCCTCAGCCGAGGAAGCGGTGCGCTTCTCGCGTTTCGTGCAGGGCTTCCTGGCCAGCAACGGCTTTCCGTTCGTGATGATCCACAACACTCCCGAGCTGGGCGCCGAGCGCCGCAAGGTGGTGTTCGAGGACGTCGGTATCGGCGCCAAGTTCGCGCGCGAGTGGCGGATGGATCGCCTGGCCGCCGCCGGGGCCTGACGGCCAAGCTTGAAGAACGGCGTTTCCCGTTTCTGATTTTGGGCGTTACACAGGGTGATCGTTTCGCCCTGCCCCAGAGTCGCGCCATGAACGACCCCAAATCCGCCCTTCCCCCGGTCGCCGGTTCCGCGCTCGACCTGATCGGCCGCACGCCGATGCTGGAGGTGCGCAACCTCGACATCGGCCCCTGCCGCCTGTTCCTGAAGCTGGAGAACCAGAACCCCGGCGGCTCGATAAAGGATCGCGTGGCCCGCTCGATGATCGAGGCGGCCGAGGCCGACGGCAGCCTGCGGCCCGGCGGGACGATCATCGAGGCCACGGCCGGCAACACCGGCCTGGGCCTGGCGCAGGTGGCGACGCTGAAGGGCTACAAGCTGATCCTGGTGGTGCCCGACAAGATGGCCCGCGAGAAGATCCTGCACCTGCGGGCCATGGGCGTGGACGTGCGCCTGACCCGCAGCGACGTCGGCAAGGGCCACCCCGAATACTACCAGGACATGGCCCAGACCCTGGCCCAGTCGATCCCCGGCGCGATCTACGTCAACCAGTTCGCCAATCCGGCCAATCCGCTGGCCCACGAGACCGGCACCGGCCCGGAAATCCTCGCCCAGATGGACGGCGACGTCGACGCCGTGGTCGTCGGCGTCGGCTCGGGCGGCACCCTGACCGGCGTCGGCCGCTACATGGCCGCCCACTCGCCCAAGACCCAGATGGTGCTGGCCGACCCGGTCGGCTCGATCCTCTGCGACTACGTGGCGACCGGGACCTACGGCGAGGCCGGATCGTGGATCGTCGAGGGCATCGGCGAGGACTTCATCCCCGACAACGCCCAGATGGATCTCGTCCGCAAGGCCTACTCGATCAGCGACCGCGAGAGCGTCGACACCGCCCGCCTGCTGCTGCGCAAGGAGGGCGTGCTGGCCGGCTCGTCCTCGGGCACCCTGCTGGCGGCGGCCCTGCGCTATTGCCGCGAGCAGACGGAAGCCAAGCGGGTGGTGACGCTGGTCTGCGACACCGGCGCGAAGTACCTGACCAAGATGTTCAACGACATGTGGCTGGCGGCCCACGGCTTCGACCAGCGCGAACTGCACGGCGACCTGCGCGACCTGATCGCCAAGCGCTACGCCGAGGGCGGCGTGATCGCCATCGGGCCCCAAGATACCTTGCTGACCGCCTACAATCGCATGCGCTCGAGCGACATCAGCCAGCTGCCGGTGGTCGACGCCGGCCGCCTGGTCGGCATCCTCGACGAGAGCGACATCCTGGCCGCCGTCGAGGGCGGCGACGAGCACCACGAGGAGCACCGTGGCGCCCGCTTCAAGACCCCCGTCGCCGACGCCATGACCCGCGAGATCAACACCCTGCAGGCCCACCAGGGCGTCGAGGCCCTGCCCGAGGTGTTCGACCGCGACGAGGTGGCCCTGGTCGTCGACGGCGACGAGTTCGTTGGCGTCATCACGCGCGTCGACCTGCTCAACCACCTGCGGCTGGGGGCGTGATGGTTGCGGTTTTGTTCCCACGGAGTCATGCTGCGATCGAAATCCACACGAGGGTCGCATGACCATTCAGGTGAAACTGACGCCCGCCTTGGAGAAGTTCGCCGAGGATTGCGTGGCGGACGGGCGTTTCGGCGACGTCAACGAAGTCGTCGAGGCCAGCCTGCGCCTGCTGCAACACCAAGAGCAGAAACGGCAGGCCTTCCTGCAGTCGCTCAAGGACGCCGAGGACGAGGCCGACCGGGGAGAGGTGTTCACGCTCGAGGAGGTCATGGCGGATCTGGACGCCATCATCGAGGCCGCCGAAGCCCACGCCGCCGAATAGATGCCTCCCGCCACGCTTTCAGCCACGGCTCGCCGCCACATGATGGCGGCGGCCAGCTGGATCGCCGGAGACAGCCCGAAGGCTTCACGCAGGTTCCAGATGGAGTTGAGGGAGGCGCTGGCCCTGCTGGGAAGCTTCCCCATGACCGGCGCGAGCCGCCCAGAGCATGCGCCCGAGCCCTATCGGTCGCCCCTGCCCGGCTTTCCCCATGTCCGTGTCTACAACTGCCAGCGCCGACCACCCGTGATCATGCGCATCCTGCATGGATCCCGGGACTTACCGGAAATTCTGAGCACGCTGCCGTCCGTCGACGACAGCGCCCCATGAAAGCCCTTCCCGCATGACCGACATCCCCGGCAAGAACCGCCTGGCCTTCGCCACCCGCGCCATCCACGGCGGCCAGTTCCCCGACCCGACCACCGGCGCGGTGATGGTGCCGATCTACGCCACCTCGACCTACGTCCAGTCGAGCCCGGGCGAGCACAAGGGCTTCGAGTACAGCCGCAGCCAGAACCCCACCCGCTTCGCCTTCGAGCGCGCGATCGCCGACCTGGAGAGCGGCACGGCCGGCTTCGCCTTCGCCTCGGGCCTGGCGGCGGCCTCGACGATCCTGGAGATCCTAGACAGCGGCGCCCACGTGATCGCCAGCGACGACCTCTACGGCGGCTCGTTCCGGCTGTTCGACAAGGTGCGCAAGCGCTCGGCCGGCCTGACCTTCAGCTTCGTGGACATGGGCGACGTCTCGGCCATCGAGGCGGCGATCCGGCCCGAGACCAGGATGATCTGGGTCGAGACCCCGACCAACCCGATGCTGCGGCTCGCCGACCTCGAGGCCATCGCCGCCCTGGCCAGGCAGCGCGGCCTGATCACCGTGGCCGACAACACCTTCGCCAGCCCCTTCGTCCAGCGCCCGCTGGAGCTGGGCTTCGACATCGTCATGCACTCGGCCACCAAGTACCTGAACGGCCATTCCGACGTCGTCGCGGGCGTGGCCGTGGTCGGCGACAATCCCGAGCTGATCGACAAGCTGAAGTTCCTGCAGAACGCCGTCGGCGCGGTGCTGGGGCCGTTCGACAGCTTCCTGGCCCTGCGTGGCGTCAAGACCCTGGCCCTGCGCATGCAGCGGGCCTGCGACAGCGCCCTGGAGATCGCCCAGTGGCTGGCCACCCGCAAGGACGTCGAGCGGGTGATCTATCCGGGCCTGGCCAGCCACCCGCAGCACGACCTGGCCCGCCGCCAGATGCACGGCGGCTTCGGCGGCATCATCTCGGTGGAACTGAAGGGCGACGAGGCCGCGGCCCGGCGGGTGCTGGAGCGCACGCGCCTGTTCACGCTGGCCGAGAGCCTGGGCGGGGTCGAGAGCCTGATCGAGCATCCGGCGATCATGACCCATGCCTCGATCCCCGCCGATCAGCGCAAGGCGCTGGGGATCAGCGATACGCTCATTCGGCTTTCGGTGGGGATCGAGGACTGCTCGGACCTGATTTCCGACCTTTCCTCGGCGCTCTCAACTTGAACAGGTGATGGTCCTTGTCGCCGGGCATGGCCGGCGACGGGTCCGGCGCCTTGGACGGGCGCGGGGGCGGCAGCTCCCGCGTCGGGTCCTCGGCCCACAGGTGGGCGGCCAGCATCAGGTCGGTCCTGACCGGGCCGAAGTCCTCCTTGGCGGTCCAGACGCGGATGGCGGCCTGGGCGAAGACTTCCGACAGGTCGGTGACCTCGATCATCGGCGCCGGCTCGTTGCGCACGCGCGGATCGCTCTCGGCCCGCTCGCGCATCTTCTGCAGCACCAGCACCAGATCGGTCTTCAGCGGCACCTTGAACAGCACGTCGGCCCGGCGCGTGCGGTGGGTCGAATAGTTGAGGATGACGTCGCCGAACACCTTGCTGTTGGGGATCATCACCTTGACGTTGTCGGGCGTAGCGATCTCGGTGAACAGCAGGTCGAGCGACTTGACCGTGCCCTGGCGGGTGGCCGTCTCGATGACGTCGCCGACCCGATAGGGGCGGAACAGCAGGATCATCACGCCGGCCGCCACGTTCGACAGCGCCCCCTGCAGGGCCAGGCCGATGGCCAGCGAGGCCGCGCCGAGCACGGCGATGATCGAGGTCGCCTGCACGCCCAGCTGCTGCAGCACCGCCACCAGGCCGATGGCGACGATGGCGTAGCGCACCAGCGACGAGACGAAGCTCTCGAGCGTCGGGTCGGGATTGGTGCGATGCACCCGGCCCAGCGCCCGTCTGGCCACCCCGGCCAGCCAGCCGGCGGCCCAGAAGGTGATGACCAGGATGATCACGGCCACCACCAGGTTGACGGCGATCTTTCCCAGCCAGTCGACGAAGTGCCCGAACATGGTCTCGTCGGCCTTTATGTTGGCGATGGACGGCAGGGACAGGTCTTCGGGTACGATGGTCGGCTTGCTCATGAAACTCTCGATGGCGCCCCCGCGCCGGGCGGTCAACGACACGCGGCCAAGGTTCGTTCCCGTCCCAGGACCGCCGAAGACCGGTGCGGGAGGCTCCTGCGGCGCCTGCCCCCGCCCGTGAAATCCCGCGAAAGCGCTCCAATCCTGCCCCCTCGCCCCTGTGGCGAGGAAGACGGATCCAAAGATCCTCCCCCTCTGGGGGAGCTGTCGCGGAGCGACTGAGGGGGACCGCGCGGCGGGATCGACAGACAGCCGAGAAACAGTCGGTTACATCAATTGGCTCGAAACCGCCGCCTTTGAACTCTAAGAGCCGCGCCCATGAGCATGCCCTTCATCGACCTCGCCGCGCAGCAGCGCCGGATCCGCGACAAGATCGACGCCGCCGTGGCGGCCGTGCTGGACAGCGGCGCCTACGTCATGGGTCCGCAGGTCCGCGAGTTCGAAAGCCAGCTGGCCGCCTTCGGCCAGGCCGGCAAGGCGCTGTCCTGCGCCAACGGCACCGACGCCATCGCCCTGCCGCTGATGGCCTGGGGCGTGGGCGCGGGCGACGCGGTGTTCTGCCCGTCCTTCACCTTCGCCGCGACGCCGGAAGTCGTGCCGTGGGTCAACGCCACGCCGGTGTTCGTCGACGTGCTGCCCGATACCTACAACCTCGATCCCGCCAAGCTGGAAGCCGCCATCGCCGGCGTGAAGGCCGACGGCAAGCTCGTCCCCAAGGTGGTGATCGCCGTCGACCTGTTCGGCCAGCCGGCCGACTATCCGGCCATCAAGGCCATCTGCGACCGCGAGGGCCTGAAGCTGATCGCCGACAGCGCCCAGGGCTTCGGCTGCACGCTGGACGGCAAGCACCCGCTGCACTGGGCGGACGTGGCCACCACCAGCTTCTTCCCGGCCAAGCCGCTGGGCTGCTACGGCGACGGCGGCGCGGTTCTGACCAACGATCCGGTGCTGTGGGACCTGATGGACAGCTATCGCGTGCACGGCAAGGCGGTTGGCCCCGATCTGGAGGGCCGGACCTTCGACCACGACCCCAAGTACCTCAACACCCGCATCGGCATGAACTCGCGGCTGGACACCATCCAGGCGGCGATCCTGATCGAGAAGCTGGCGATCTTCGCCGAGGAGATCCAGCTGCGCCAGGCGGTGGCCGACCGCTACGCCGAAGGCCTGGCGGGCGCGGTGCTGTCGACCCCCAAGGTCATCGACGGCGGCGTCTCGGTCTGGGCCCAGTACGTCATCGAGCACGAGAACCGCGACGGCCTGGCCGCCCACCTGAAGACCAAGGGCGTGCCGACCGCCGTCTACTATCCGGTGCCGATGCACGTGCAGGCGCCGTACGCGAACTTCCCGCGCGGCGCGGGCGGCCTGCCGGTGACCGAGGCCAAAGCCCAGACGGTGCTGGCCCTGCCGATGCACCCCTATCTCGGCGAGGCCGACCAGGCGGTGATCATCGACGCGATCCGGGGCTTCAACGGCTAAGCTGCGCCTCATTGAGGCCTCAACAAAAGGCATGGTCGGGCCCGACGCCAACCACGAAGGGCCCGCATGCACGATCCGGTCACCAGCCTCGTCGTCTCGATCTTCAGCGCGCCGAGCGCCGCCCTGATCATGGCCGGCGCCATCCTGGCGCTGGCGGCCGTGGTCATCTTCCAGTCCGGCCACTTCGAATACGCCCCGCTGACCGACGATCTGTCCCGGCGGAGCGAACTGCTCGCCGACCTGCATGGCGGCGACCGCCAGAAGGCCTTCGCCGAGGCCTTCCCGGCCCTGGACAAGCGCCTGAGCGGCGCGGCCTATCCGACGCTGGAGCTGGGCTGGGCGACCTATCGCGGCCAGCTGGCCGAAACCGCCGATGGCCATCTGGCCTCGTCGATCCACGCCGTCGACGCCTTCGAGCACGCCGACGGCCCGGCACGCACGCTGGAATGGTGGGCCAACCTGCTGGTCGCCATCGGCCTGGTCATCACCTTCATGGGCATCGTCGCGGCCCTGACCGAAGCGGTCGACGCCATGCAGCGCCAGGGCGGCGCGGCCACCCAGACCGCCCTGATGGGCCTTCTGGCCGTGGCCGCGACGAAGTTCTGGACGTCGATCGCCGGCGTCCTCGGTTCGATCGTCCTGCGTCTGGTCGCCCGTCGCCGCCGCCTGGCCATCGAGGCCCGCGAGGCCCACTTCTTCGCCCTGCTGGACGGCTGCGTCCGCTTCGCGCCGCCTGAAAAGGTGATGCTGGAGCAGTTGGCGGTGCTGTCGCGCATCGAGGCCGCCCTGGGGGCCGGCGCGACCCCGCGCCAGATTCCCGCCGCCCCGAGCCTGACCTGATGGCCGGCCTGGCCCGCGCCCGCCGGCGCCGTACGCCCGACCTCGAGGAAGGCGAAAGCTACTATGTCTCGATGACCGACATGATGGTGGGGGTGATCTTCATCTTCATCATCATGCTGAGCTATTTCGCCCTGCAGTTCCGCCAGTCGACCCAGGCCCTGACCGAGGCCAGGCACCCCGAGACCGCCGCTCTGCTGCAGACCGCCACGGCCCTGACGCCCCACGACGTCACTGTCGAGGTCGACGAGAAGGCCCGCGTGCTGTGCGTGCCCGAGGCGGTGATCGGCGGGACCGGAACCGAGCGCCGCTGCTTTTCCTACGCGCCGCCGGCCAGGACCGCCGGCGTGGCCGTCGCCGCCTCCGACGCCCAGAAGACCCTGATGGGCTTCCTCGACGCCGACCTGCGCGACGCCGGCGCGCCGCTGGTCGGAGACACCTCCGGCGGCGCCCTGTCGTTCTCGGCCGACGCCCTGTTCGAACCCGGAGCCTCCACCCTGTCTCCGGGCGGCCGCCAGATCGCGGGCCAGGTCGCCGCGTCCCTGGCCAGGCGCCTGCCGTGCCTGGCCTATGGCGGACCGACCTCGACCGCCTGCCCCGAGGGCGAGGCCAAGCTGGCCCTGGTCAACGTGGTCAGCCAGACCAATCTCGACGCCTTCACGGCCGAGGGCCAGAAGGCCGCGGCGCTGGCCCTGGCCCGATCGGCCGCCTTCCACCAGGCCCTGACCGGCGCCCAGCCGGTGCTCGGCGCGCTGCGCAACGCGCCCGCCGACCAGCCCGGGTCGCAGCCCCTGATGCGGGTCGCCAGCGTCGGCCAGTCGCAGGAGGGCGCGTCGCGGGTCGGCGAAGGCCAGACGGTGAGCATCCAGTTCCAGATGGCCCAGTAAGACGTCCGCGCGGTTGGCGCGCGGGCGCTGCCGGCCTATATGCCGGCCATTGCGTTCCGCGCCGGCCGGCGCCTCGCGCGTCCACGGCCGAAGAGAGAGCGCGTCATGCCCCGGGATACTCAGCAGACCAAGTCGTCCCATGCTGGCCCCCATCCCGGCATGGGCTTCGCGCAGTTCGTCGCCCTGATCGCGGCGATGATGGCCACCAACGCCCTGGCCATCGACTCCATGCTGCCGGCCCTGCCGCAGATCAGCCAGAGCCTCGGCCTCACCGCCGACAACCAGCGCCAGTGGGTGATCACCGCCTACCTGCTGGGCTTCGGCGCGGCCCAGATCGCCTATGGCTCGCTGGCCGACCGCTACGGCCGCAAGCCGGTGCTGCTGGCCGGCCTGGCGCTCTACGTGCTGTTCAGCCTGGCCTGCGCCCTGACCACCTCGTTCGAGATGCTGCTGGCGGCCCGCGCCCTGACCGGCGTCGGCGCGGCGGCGACGCGGGTGCTGTCGGTGTCGATCGTGCGCGACTGCTACTCGGGCCGGCGCATGGCCCAGGTGATGTCGCTGTCGTTCATCGTCTTCCTGGCCGTGCCGATCGTCGCCCCGTCGATCGGCCAGGCCATCGTGCTGGTCGCCCCCTGGCGCTGGATCTTCGGGGTCATGGCCGTGTTCGGCGCCGCCGTGATCGCCTGGACCGCCCTGAAGCTGCCCGAGACCCTGCATCCGGAAGACCGCACCCCGATCTCGCCCAAGGCCATCCTCGGCGCCTTCCGCACCGCCCTGACCGACCGCGTGGCCATGGGCTACACCATCGCCGCCACCCTGGTGCTGGCCGGCCTGTTCGGCTTCATCAACTCGGCCCAGCAGGTCTTCGTCGACGCCCTGGGCGCGGGCGAATGGTTCACGATCATCTTCGCCGGCATCGCCGGCGGCATCGCCCTGGCCTCGCTGGTCAACGCCCGCATCGTCGAGCGCCTGGGCATGCGCAAGGTCTCGCACGTCGCCCTGATCGGCTTCATCGCCTTCGCCGGCGTGCACGCCGTCGTCGCCCACACCCAGCACGAGACGGTGTGGACCTTCGCCCTGCTGCAGGGCGGGATGATGTTCTGCTTTGGCCTGGTGATGTCGAACTTCGGGGCCATCGCCATGGAGCCGCTGGGCCACATCGCCGGCGCGGCGGCGTCGCTGCAGGGCTTCGTCACCACCATCGGCGGCGCCTTGGGCGGCTTCCTGATCGGCCAGCTGTTCGACGGCACCGTGGGCCCGCTGACCCTGGGCTTCTTCGGCTTCGGCCTGGCCGGCCTGATCGCCGTGCTGGTCACCGAGAAGGGCCGCCTGTTCCAGACCGGTCCCGGCGGCGGCGCGCCGGAGATGGCGCACTAGTCCAGCATCCGCTCCAGGGTCGAAAGCGCGTCGGCCTCGCGCGAAGGCTTGTCCCAACGGATGCGGTTGATGCGGGGAAAGCGCATGGCCACGCCCGACTTGTGCCGGGTCGAGCGCTGCAGCCCCTCGAACGCCACCTCGAAGACGAGGCCGAACTCCAGGTCGGCCCGCACCGAACGCACCGGCCCGAACCTCTCGACGGTGTTGTCGCGGACGAACTTGTCGATCTGCTTCAGTTCCTCGTCGGTGAAACCGAAATAGGCCTTGCCGACGGGGGTCAGCTTGCGGTCGCCCGTCTCGTCCTCGCGCCAGACGCCGAAGGTGTAGTCGGAATAGTAGCTCGACCGCTTGCCGTGGCCGCGCTGGGCGTACATCAGCACCGCGTCCACGAGGTGCGGATCGCGCTTCCACTTGAACCACGGCCCCTTGGGACGGCCGGGCTCGTAGACGCTGTTCCAGCGCTTGAGCATCAGGCCCTCGGCGATCGCCGGATCGCCCGGCGGCGGAGCCGCGCGCAGGTTGGCCAGTCCCTCCCAGGTCTCGAAAGGCTGCAGCGGCGACAGGTCGATCCGCGTGGTCGACAGCCGCCCGACAAAGGCCTCCAGCCGCTGGCGGCGCTCGGCAAACGGCAGGCCGCGCAAATCCTCTTCGCCGTCAAGCAGCAGGTCGTAGGCGCGGATGCCCGCGGGATGGGCGGCCATCAGCTTGGCGTCGACCGTCTTGCGGTTCAGCCGCTGCTGCAGGTCGCCGAAGCTGGCGATCGCGCCGTCGCGCATGACCAGCAGCTCGCCGTCCAGCGCCCCCTCGAAGTCGAGCGCCTCGAGCACGTCGGGAAAGGTCGCCGAGATGTCGTCGCCGGTGCGGGTGTAGAGCCGCCGCTCGCCGCGCTCGCTGACAGCCTGCACGCGGATGCCGTCCCACTTCCATTCGGCGGCGTAGTCGGCGGGGTCGAGCCTGGCGAAGTCCACGGCCTCGTCGACGGCCTGGGCCAGCATGACGGGCCGGAAACGCCCCGGGGCGTCGGGCGAGGGCCGTTCGGACCGCCCCTCCAGCCAGGCGAAGAGATCGCCGTAGGGCGGCTCGATCGCGTGCCAGACCTCCTCGATCTCGCCGATCGCCACGCCGCCCAGGTTGGCGCAGGCCTGCTTGGCCAGGCGCGAGGACACCCCCACCCGCAGGCCGCCGGTCATCAGCTTGAGCAGCGCCCAGCGGCCGTCGGCGTCAAGCGCGTCGAGCCAGCCCTCGATCAGCTTCTGGGCCTCGGCGCGCGAGGTCGCCTTCAGCGCCTCGACCACTTCGGAAAGCTCCGGCTCGCGGTTGGCGCCCGGCCGGGCGGGCCAGACCAGGGCGACGGTCTCGGCCAGGTCGCCCACATAGTCGTAGGACCAGGCGAACAGCTGGGCGTCCATCCGCGCCTCGACGGCCTTGCGGATGAAGGCCGGTTTGGCGGCGTCGAACGACAGGGCCCCGGTCAGCGCCGCCAGGGCGTAGCCGCGGTCCGGGTCGGCCGCGCCGCGCAGGAAGTCCTCGATCAGCGTCAGCTTGGCGTTGCGCGAAGCCGTCAGCGACAGGCGGTCGAGAAGATGGGCGAAGGCGCGCATGGCTAGAGAATGTCGCGCCGGGGCCGAGGTTCAAGCGGCCAGGCTTGCCTGGATTTCAAACATTTGTTTAAATTGCACTCCTGGGAGACGCCCGATGACCTTTCAGCCGCCCGAGCCCTTCACGCCCCATACCCGCGCGAGCCCGCTGACCGCGCCATGGGAGCCGATCTACGCCGACCTGCGCGAGGATCGTTGGGTGCTGGGGCTCGAGGCTCGCGAGGTGCACGCCAACTCGCGCGGCGGACCACATGGCGGCCTGATCGCCGCCCTGGCCGACAACGCCATGGGCTTGTCATGCGGAGTGCGGATGCGGCGCGAGGGCCTGGCCTGCGGCGGCCTGGTCACCGTTTCGCTGGGCGTCGACTACCTGGCCGCGCCCAGCCTTGGCCAATGGCTCGAGTTCGACACCGACTTCATCAAGCCGGGCAGGAGCCTGTGCTACGCCGAGGCCACCGTGCGCGCCGACGGCAGGCCGGTCGCCCGGGCGCGCGGCACGTTCAAGGTGGTCTGAGACGGCTACTCGCCGTCCTCCTCGTCATACCCCACCAGGCGCAGGGCGCGGGCGGGGATGCCCTCCAGCTCGCACCACCGCTCCAGGGCCTCCTCGCGGCCGTGGGTAATCCACACCTCGCCGGGGCGCAGTTCCGACAGGGTGTCGGTCAGCTCGTCCCAGTCGGCGTGGTCGGAGATGATCAGCGGCAGCTCGACCCCGCGCTGGCGGGCCCGGGCCCGCACCCGCATCCAGCCGCTGGCGAAGCAGTCGACCGGATCGGGGAAGCGCCGGCTCCAGCGGTCGGCCAGGGCCGAGGGCGGGGCGACGATGATGCTGCCCGCGAAATCGCCGGCCTTGCCCCGCTCGGTGGTCGCCGGGGCCAGGGGGCCAAGGTCGACGCCATGGGCCTCGTAGAGCCGGTTCAGGCGCTCCATGGCCCCGTGCACGTGGATGGTCCGGTCCCAGCCGGCCTCGCGCAGCAGCCTGATCACCCGCTGGGCCTTGCCCAGGGCGTAGGCGCCGACGATGTGGGCGCGCTCGGGAAACTGCTCGACCGACTTCAGCAGGGCGGCGATCTCGCCCGCGTCGTCGGGATGGCGGAAAACCGGCAGGCCGAAGGTGGCCTCGGTGACGAAGACGTCGCACGGCACGGGCTCGAACCGGGCGCAGGTGGGATCGCGACGGCGCTTGTAGTCGCCGGAGACGACGATGGTCATGCCCTTCCAGCGCACCACCGCCTGGGCCGAGCCCAGCACGTGCCCGGCCGGGACCAGCGACACCTCCACGCCGTTGTGGGTGAAGCTTTCACCGTAGGGAACGGCCTGCCGCCGGCCGGTGAAATCCTCGCCGTAGCGCTCGGCCATGATCGCCAGGGTCTGCGGCGTGGCCGCCACCATGCCGTGGCCGGCGCGGGCGTGGTCGGAATGGCCGTGGGTGATCACCGCCCGGTCCACGGGACCGATCGGGTCGATGTAGAAGTCGCCGGGCGGGCAATACAGACCGCCGGGCTTCGGACAGAGAAGATCCTGGGGCTTGATCACGGCTGGATAAGACAACGCGCGATCCTGTAAGCCTATCCCTCATGAGCGAGACGGATATCGGCGAACAGCACCGCCTCATCGCCAAGGCGATGAACGAGGGCAGTCCCCAGGCCAAGGCCCTGGGCTTTTCGACCTTAGAGATCGGCGACGGCGTCGCCATCCTGAAGGTCCCCTACCGCACCGAGCTGGTCGGCGATCCCGAGACCGGCGTGATTGCCGGCGGCGTGGTCACCACCCTGCTCGACCACGCCTCGGGCCAGGCGGTGCACGCGGCCATGACCAACTGGACCTCAATCGCCACGCTGGACCTGCGCATCGACTACATGCGGCCCGCCGAGCCGGGCAAGGACATCCTGGCCCGCGCCCACTGCTACAAGCTGACCCGCTCGGTCGCCTTCGTGCGGGCCGTGGCCTACGAGAGCGATCCCGAAGACCCGATCGCCGCCGCCCAGGCCGCCTTCATGCTGGACTCCAGCGCCGGCAAGAAGGCGGGGGCCAACCTCAAGCCGCCGGGTTCGAGCAAGCCGGACGCCGAAAACAAGGAGGGCGGCCAGTGAGCGAAGCCCAAGATCGTCTGGTCGCCGTGCTCGGCGCCATTCCCTATGCCCGCTTCATCGGCATGAAGGCCGAACTGGCCGGCGACGAGATGACCGCCATCCTGCCGTTCTCGCCCGAGATCGTCGGCAATCCAATGCTGCCGGCCATCCACGGGGGCGTGCTGGGGGCGTTCATGGAGATGACGGCCCTGGCCCAGCTGTCGATCGCCGAGACCCTCAAGCGCCAGCCGCGCACCATCGACGTCTCGATCGAGTACCTGCGCTCGGGCCGGCCGCTGACCACCTATGCGCGGGCCCAGATCAAGAAGGTCGGCCGGCGGATCGCCAACGTCCACGTCGAGGCCTGGCAGGAACAGCGCGCCGCGCCGATCGCGGCCCTGCGCGGCCACTTCCTGCTCACCGGGGCCGAGGACTGATCCTCCCCCGGCTGCGGCGGCGACGCGCAAGCCGCTCCCGTCGCCGCCACGGCCAAGAAGGCAGTATTTTTTGGAAAGTCAGAAAATCGCGCCAACATTAATCCAATGTAATGCGTATTACAGGTCTGATAGTTTCTTAAAATGGCGTCATGACGCAAAGGTAACGGGTGTTCGTCCCTCGCCCGACCTATACCTCTTTTCACCGGACGCGGACGTCGCGCCGGGCAAACAACTCAGGGACCAGACCAATGACCTTCTCGAACAACGCCTTCGCTTCGCTCGCCAGCCTGGTGCTCGCCGTGCTTCCCCTCGTCGTCGTCGCCGGCTTCATCTCGCCGAGCTTCTAAGTGACCGCCGCGTAGCTCCGCCGGCCCGATCCCGGCGGAGCATGGCGCTGACGAAGCGCTTCCGAAAAGAATAGATCGGAAAGAATTCGAAACTTACTTGTTTCCTTAGATATCAGAACGTTGCCTTTGCAGCGAACATGCAGCGATACCGTCGATTTCCGACCCCACAATCGCTCTATTCTCGTCATCAAACATTGAATTACGATCTCTAAAAATCCCGCTTCCGCAGGATTTTACTTCGCATATCGGCGGAGTTGTTGCGGACAAGGGGATTATCTTAGAGATGAACAGAACCAAGCTGGCCTGCCTGGCCACGACGGCGCTGTTTGGCGGCCTGCTTCCGGCTGCCGGCGCCTTCGCCCAATCGACCGCCACCACCGAGCTCGACACCGTCGTCGTCACCGCCGCGGCGGGTCCCAAGACCCTGGACGGGACCATGGTCGCCGAGACGGCGCCCAAGGGTAAGTACACGGTCACCAACGAGTTCCTGAACCGCCAGGCCGACGGCCAGACCGTTCTGCAGTCGCTGAACCTGGTGCCGGGCCTGGTGTTCAGCAACAGCGACCCGTACGGCTCGTCGGGCGGCAGCATCCGCCTGCACGGTCAGGACGGCGCCCACATCGGCTTCCTGGTCGACGGCGTGCCGCTGAACGACGGCGGCAACTACGCCATCTATTCCAACCAGCAGGTCGACGCAGAGCTGATCCAGCAGGCCAACGTCAACACCGGCTCGACCGACGCCGACTCCGTCACCGCCTCCTCGACCGCGGGCGTGATCAACTACACCACCCTGCGCGCCACCAAGGACTTCGGCGTGGTGACCAAGGCCGGCGTCGGCACCGACAATTTCCGCCGCGCCTTCGCCCTGCTGCAGACCGGCGAATTCGGCCCGCTGGGCACGCGCGCCTGGATCGCCGGCAGCTGGCAGAAGTACGACAAGTTCAAGGGCCCGGGCACGCTGGAGAAGAAGCAGCTCAACGCCCGCATCGAGCAGGACCTGGCCAAGCCGGGCGACTTCCTGGCGCTGAACTTCAACTACAACGAGAACCGCAACAACAGCTACTACGCGCCCTACCTGACCAACGCCGACGCGTCGGTGGCCGGCGACGTGGCGACCTACGGCGAGGACTACGACTACAGCGCCACGCCGGGGACCTCGAACTACTACGGCCTGCGCATCAACCCGTCGAACACGGGCACCATCCGCGGCCAGTCGCGCTTCACCCTGCTGCCGAACCTGAAGCTGACGGTCGACCCGTCGTTCAACTACACGCTGGCCAACGGCGGCGGCTCGACCAGCCTGTCGGAAACCTCGATCCAGCTGAAGAACAGCGCCGGCGCGGGCGTCGACCTGAACGGCGACGGCGACACCGGCGACACGGTGCTGGTCTACTCGCCCAGCAACACCAACACCCGCCGCTGGGGCCTGAACACCTCGCTGATCTGGGACGTGGCCGACCACCACCGCGTACGCTTCGCCTACGCCTGGGACGAGGCCCACACCCGCCAGACCGGCGAGTACAGCATCCTGAACAGCAACGGCGACCCAACCGACGTGTTCAGCGGCAAGGACGGCTACGGCGTGGCGATCCAGACCGCCGCCGGCGAGGTCGCCCAGAAGCGCAACCGCGCCTCGGTGGCCACCTTCAACCAGTTCAGCGTCGAGTACCGCGGTGAATTCCTGGACGAGAAGCTGATCGCCAACATCGGCGTGCGCCTGCCGACCCTGGACCGCGAACTGAACCAGTACTGCTATTCGCGAGCCGGCTCGACCACCTACTACTGCTCGTCGATGACCCCGACGGCGACGGCCGCCAAGGCCGACGGCGCGGCAGCCTCGGTCGTCACCGTCAACGGCGCGACCTACTTCTCGCCGTTCTCGGCCAAGAAGAGCTACGACGACATCCTGCCGAACGTGGGCCTGTCGTACCGCGTCGGCGACAACCACTCGGTCTACGCCAGCTATTCGGAACAGATGTCGGCCCCCAAGGTCGACAACCTCTACACCCTGACGAGCACGGGCGCCCTGGGCAACGTCGAGCCGGAAACCGGCCAGACGGCCGAGATCGGCTACCGCTTCCGCACGCCGACGGTGATGGCCTCGGCCAGCGTCTACCATACCAGCATCCAGAACCGGATCGTCACGACGGTCGACCAGAATGACGGCACCTACATCGACCGCAACGTCGGCGACGTCGAGATCCAGGGCTTCGACGCCCAGGCCCAGTGGCGCCTGGACGACAACCTGACGATCTACGGCTCGATGGCCTACACCGACGCCAAGCTGCAGGACGACCTGGCCGTCAGCTACAGCTCGACCACCGGCCTGGCCACCTATGCCGACACCGCCGGCAAGCAGGTGGTGGAGACCCCGAAGTGGACCTTCGCCGGCCGCCTGACCTACGACATCGGCAAGTTCCAGATCGGCGTGCAGGGCAAGTTCATCGGCGAGCGCTACATGACCGACGTCAACGACCAGAAGCTGCCGCACTACACGGTGTGGGACGCCGACGTCCGCTACGACCTGGGCGGCGACGGCTGGAAGAAGTCGTACCTCCAGCTCAACGTCACCAACATCTTCGACAAGTTCTACTACGGCAACCTGTCGGGGACCCAGACCAGCGCCACCCCGGGCGACCCCGGCTATGCGCGGACCTACGCCTATGTGGGCGCCCCGCGCGCGGCGGTGCTCAGCCTGCGGACGGCCTTCTAGGACCGGACCTCAGATCGCGCGGGGAAGGGGCGGCTCGGCGACGGGCCGCCCCTTTCTCGTGGACGACAGGGCCGCGGCCGTGCGGTGCAGTATGGCGTGGCGGTCGGCCAGGCGGTCGATGTCGGCGTCGTAGCCGCCGCCGATCACGCCGACGACCGGAATGTCGCGCGCCAGGCAGGCGCCCAGCACCCGGGCCTCGCGTGCGGCGATGCCGGCGTTGGTCAGGGACAGCCGGCCCAGCTTGTCGTCCGTATGCGGATCGACCCCGGCGTTGAAGAAGACGAGATCGGGATCCACCCGCGCGATCAGCTCGGGCAGGATCGCGTCGAGACGGCCCAGGTAGGCGCCGTCGTCGGTTCCGTCGGGCAGCTCGACGTCGAGATCGCTGGCGGCCTTGCGGTGCGGGAAGTTCTTCTCGGCATGCATCGAGAAGGTGAAGACGCTGGGATCGCCCTCGAAAATCCGCGCCGTGCCGTCGCCCTGGTGGACGTCCAGATCGACGACCAGCACCTGCCCCACCCGCCCCTCGGCCTGCAGCAGGCGGGCGGCGACGGCCACGTCGTTGAACACGCAGAACCCCGCGCCGGAAGCCGCCTCGGCGTGATGGCTGCCGCCGGCGGTGTTGCAGGCGATCCCGTGCTCCAGGGCCAGGCGCGCGGCCAGTATGGTGCCGCCGGTGGCGGCGCGGGCCCGGATCGCGACGCTGTCGGTGTCGGGCATGCCGATGCGGCGCACCACGTCGGGCGGCAGGGAAAGCTCGACCACGCCGCGCACATAGTCCTCGGTGTGAGCCAGCTTCAGCACCTCCAGCGGCGCGAACTCCGGCTTGTGGAAGCCGCCCGGTCCCGCCAGGCCCTCGGCCTCAAGCAGGCTGGCCAGACGCGAGAACTTGTCCATCGGGAAGCGATGCCCGGGCGGCATTTCGGCCCGGAAGGCGGGGTGATGGACGATAGGCGGCATGGGCCAGAGGATGGGCGCCGCGACCATGCGGCGCAAGGCTGACGCTATGGGCAGGCTTGCCCTGCTCGTCCGTGAAGCTTATCGCAGCGCACCATGCAGACGCCCGAGAACCTCGCCGAGATCCTGACCCTCGAACCGATCGAGGTGAACCTGTTCCGGGGCGTCAGCCCCAATGACGGCTTCCCGCGCATCTTCGGCGGCCTGGTGATCGCCCAGGCCCTGACCGCGGCCTACCAGACCGTGGGCGACCGGGTCTGCCACTCGCTGCACGCCTACTTCATCCGCCCCGGCGACGTGAACGCCCCCGTCCTCTACGAGGTCGAGCGGGCCCGCGACGGCGGCACCTTCACCACTCGCCGGGTGGCCGCCATCCAGCACGGCGAGCAGATCTTCAACCTGGCCGCCTCGTTCCAGACGCCGGAAGTCGGCCTGGAGCACCAGTTCGAGGCGCCCGACGTGCCCGCGCCCGAGACCCTGCCGACCGAGGCTGAGTATCTGCGTAGCCTGGGCGACCAGATCCATCCCAAGATGCTGGCCTTCATGGAGCGCCCGCGCCCCGTGGACCTGCGCTGGATCGATCCGCAGAACCCCGTCGCGCCCGTCAAGAAGTCGGGCGAGAAGCAGGTGTGGATGCGCGCCGTCGCGCCGCTGGGCGAGGACATCCGCATGCAGCAGGCCGCCCTGGCCTACGCCTCGGACATGGCCTTCATGGAAAGCGCCCTGCGCCCGCACGGCCTGATCTGGACGACGCCGGGCCTGCAGGCCGCCAGCCTCGACCACGCCATGTGGTTCCACCACCCCTTCGACTTCAACGACTGGACCCTGTTCTCGCAGGACAGCCCCAGCGCCTCGCAGGGCCGGGGCCTCGTGCGCGGCCAGATGTTCAGCCGCGACGGCAAGCTGGTGGCCTCGGTGGCTCAGGAATGCCTGATGCGGATCCGGAAATAGGCGCTTCGCACCCCCTCCGGGCCACCTCCCCCAGAGGGGGAGGACCTATTGGCGCCTCGCTTAGATGCTCCCCTTCTGGGGGAGCTGTCGGCAAAGCCGACTGAGGGGGTCACCCCCGCCCGGTCACCGAAGCCAGGGCCCGGGCGATCTGGTGGACGTTGTAGGGCTTGCGCACGATCGGGGCGTCGAAGCCCATGGGCGCGGCCTTGTCGGCGTAGCCCGTGGCGAAGACGAACGGCCGGCCTTCCTTGCGCAGCACCTCGGCGACCGGGGCCACGGACTGACCGTTGAGGTCGGCGTCGAGCACGGCCGCGTCGAACGCCTGCTCCAGCATCGATAGCGCCTCGCCCAGTTCGGCCGCGCAGCCGACCACCTCGACGCCGCTGTCCTCCAGGCCCGCCTCCAGCTCCATGGCCAGCAGCAGCGAGTCCTCGACGATCAGCACCTTGAGGCCGGCGATGGCCCCGGCGCGGAAGCTCTCGTCGCCGCCACCGATGGTCTCGACGATGCGCTCGGGTTCGGCCGGCGCCGGCTCGGGCTCGGGAGCGTCGGCGAGGGCGGAAGGCGCGGCGTGGATCATCGCCGTGACGCCGCTGCGGCGGTAGTCGATCTTGGCCTCGCCGCCGAGCTCGCGCCCGACCACGTCCTCGACCAGGGTGGCCCCGAAGCCGCGCGTCGCCGGCTCGCTGGTCAGCGGGCCGCCGGTTTCCAGCCATTCCAGGCTGAAGCCGCCGTCGGGCGAACGCCGCCAGACGATCTCGACCCGGCCGGTCTCGGTCGACAGCGACCCGTACTTCACCGCGTTGACCGCCAGTTCGTGCAGGGCCAGCGACAGCGCCGCGGCCGCGCGCGGGGTCAGGAACAGTTCCGGGCCGTCCCAGCGGGTCTGGTTGGGCGCCAGGCCGCCCAGCTCGGCGGCGGCGATGCGGCCCAGGGTGGCCCCGCGCCAGCGCGCCGCGCTGATCAGGTCGTGGGCCGAGCTCATAGACTTCAGCCGCGCGGCGAAGGTCTTGAGGAAGGCGTCCAGCGACGAGCTCTTGCGCGCCGACTGGGCCGCGACCGACTGCACCACCGCCAGGATGTTCTTGATGCGGTGGTCCAGCTCGGCCACCAGGTTGTCGCGCCGCTCGTCGGCCTCGCGCTGGTCGGTGATGTCCTGCACGACGCCGATCAGCAGGTCGGGCTGGCCCTCGTCGTCCAGCACCATGACCCCGCAGCCGCGGCTCCATTGCTCGTGACCGTCGCCGCCCTGGGCCCGGCGATACTCGACCTCGTAGCGGCCGGTCTCGCGCAGCTGGGCCCGCAGGTCGTCGCGGGTGGTCTCGCGGTCCTCGGGATGGACGTAGGGCCAGACGGCCTTGCCCTCCTGCGCCGGCATCTCGCCGGCCGGGATGCCGCTGATGCGGGCCATGCGCTCGCTGACGCGCAGGCGGTCGGTCTTGACGTTCCACTCGAACTCGCCGAGCCGCGCGGCCCCTAGCGCCAGGGCCAGGCGCTCGCCGTCCAGCAGGCGCTCGGCGGCGGCGCGGGCCTGGTCGGCGCCGCGAATCAGTTCCTCGATGGCCAGGTCGGCCAGCTCGCCCAGGGTTTCCAGCTGGCCGGGCTCGACACTGGCGCGAGGACGGTCGTCCTCGACGGCCAGCACGCCGACCACCAGGCCGCGCGGATCGCGCAGGGGCGCGCAGGCGAAGAAGGCCGCGCCGGAGACATCGGCATGCTGCGCCGAGCGGCTGCAGCGCAGCACCAGGTCGGCCAGAGGCGTGTCGCGAGGGATCTGGTCGGCCTGACGCCCGATCCGCCCGGCCAGGCGGATGCGGCCGGGCTCGATCAGCATCAGGGCGGCGCGGGGCGCGTCGAACAGGCGCGCGGCCAGCCGCGTCAGGCGGGAAAGACGCGGGTCGTCGGCGTCCTTCCACGCTCCGGCCAGAGCCGTCGCCGCCCGCAGCCTGCGGGCCTCCTGGTCCGATGCTCGTTCTGCATCCGCGTCCGCCATGATTCGAACATAGACCGCCTTCTCGCGTGGCGCGAGCGGGGATCGGATGCTCCAGCGCGATCTCCTGTGGTGAAGCTTTTGAGGTCGCGCTAAGGTGGGAACTGGCCGTGCGGGCTCCGCGTTGTCGGGGCGCAGCTACAGCTGCACTTCCCGCAAAGCCTGCCGCGAACCGGAGACGAGACATGCCCGCGAACGCCTTGAACACCGCTCAGAGTGAAGCCGACAAGGCGACGGCCGCCGCCGGCGCGGCCGCCGAGCACGCCGAACGCTCCTTCGCCGAGGCCGCCAGCGCCGCCAAGGCCAGCTTCGCCGACGCCGCCAAGCGTCTGGAGAAGAACCTGGTCGACAGCTTCGACACCCTGCGCGCCCAGAGCCGCACCTACACCGACACCGCCGGCCAGCAGCTGGAAGACGCCCAGAAGTACGTCTCCGAGCGCGTCCGCGAGCGTCCGATCACCGCCACCCTGGCCGGCCTCGGCGTCGGCGTCCTCCTGGGCCTCCTGCTCGCCGGCAGCCGCAGCCAGAACAAGTGATCTTCGAAAAGACCCTGATGACGCTGGCAGCGGCCGCGGCGATCGCCGCGGCCGCTGCCGTGAGTGTGTTCGCCGCGGCCTTCGCGCTGTACGCGGTGCTGGCGCCGTTCCTGACCCCGGCCGGCGCGGCGGCTGTTGTCGCCGCCGTCTTCGCCCTGGTCGTCGCGCTCACGGGCCTGATCGTCGCCAGCCGGGCCGAGGCCGCCTCCGCGCGGGCTCGCCATGCGGCCCCGCCTCATGTGGACGGCCTGACCGAACGCCTGGTCGACATGGTCAAGGACCGGCCGCTGCTGTCGATCGGCGCCGCTCTGGCCGCGGGCGTCTTCGCGCTGAAGAACCCGACCTTCACCGCTTCGGTGGCGTCCGCCTTCATGGCGTCGCGCCGAGCGTCGTCGCCACCGCCGCCGCGCTGAAGTTTTTGTAGCGCGGGTCTCTATCTTTTCGCCGCCCCCGGCCCATCTTCCGGGGGCGTTTCGCCATGGAGCAACCATGTTCAAGCTGCCCGACCTTCCCTACGCCTACGAGGCGCTCCAGCCGACCATCTCGGCCAACACCCTCCACTTCCACCACGACAAGCACCACGCCGCGTACGTCAACGCGCTGAACGGCCTGCTGCCGGAAGACGACAGCCGCTCGCTGGAAGCCGTCATCGCCGACGCCGGCCCGGGCAAGGTGTTCAACAACGCCGCCCAGGCGTGGAACCACGCCTTCTTCTGGGAATGCATGGCTCCGGCCAGCGCCGGTCCGGGCGAAGCGCTGGCCAAGGCCATCGACGCCACCTTCGGCGGGCTGGCTGGCCTGAAGGAAAAGTTCGTCGCCGAGGGCGTCGGCCACTTCGGTTCGGGCTGGGCCTGGCTGGTCGCCGAAGGCGACAAGCTGTCGATCATCTCGACCCACGACGCCGACGGCGCCATGACCAAGCCGGGCGTGACCCCGCTGCTGGTCTGCGACGTGTGGGAGCACGCCTACTACCTCGACCACCAGAACAACCGTAAGGGCTTCCTGGAAGCCTGGTTCGACGCGCTGCCCAACTGGGCGTTCGCCGACGCCCAGTACGCCGCCGCCCAAGGCCAGGGCGAAGCCTGGAAGTACCCGGTCTAAGCGCAACCTAGGGCCGACCTTGGGAAGGGCGGGGCCGCGAGGCCCCGCCCTTCCTGCGTTCAGGCCTCCGTCTTGCAGTTGGGCCGGCGGTTGACCGCCCAGGTGCGCCAGACCACGAAGCCGGTGCGCTCGAAGGCCATGGCGGTGATCCGCATCTCCGCTTCGTCGGCCTCGATGATGTTGAAGCTGGGCGGCACGCCGCGCTCGCGCACCGACAGCGTGCCCGAGCCCACCGCCTGGGTGCAGCCGCCGGCATAGGGATAGGCGTGGACGAAGGGCGCATGAATGTGCCCGGTCAGCACGAGGTCGGCGCCGGCGTTGGCGAAGGCCAGGGCCGCGGCCTGGCCGCCCCGCACCTTGGCGGTCATCGGCCCGCCCATCATCTCGATCAGCGGGTGATGGCAGACCACCACCTTCAGCCGCCCGGCCGGCTCGGCTTCCAGGCGTTTGGCCAGGGCCTTGGTCTGCGAGCGCGACACCGCGCCCTTCGACCAGTTCCAGCGGATCTGCGCCCCGCGCGCCGAATTGAGGGTGAACACCGCCGCCCGCTCGTCGCGGAACGACAGTCCGTCCGGCTCGCCGAACCGGGCTTCGTAACGCCTCCAGGGCATGAACAACCGCTCGAAGACCTCGACCGGCCCCTTGAACGGGCTGTCGTGGTTGCCCGGCGCCAGCAGTTGGGGCCGAGGCAGGCGTTCGAACCAGGCGCGGGCGGCGTCGAACTCGACCTGGGCGCCGTCCTTGGTCAGGTCGCCCGCCCCGATGACCAGATCCGGCCGCGCGGCGTGGATGCACTCCACCGCCGCCTCGACGGCCTGCGGATGCTCGCCGCCGAAGTGGATGTCGGAGACCTGGACCATCTTGAAGACCGGGCCGGTCACGGCGCGTCGTCCTTCAGGGCCAGGGCGCGGAAGGCCTTGGGGCGGAAGCGGATCGAGACGTGGTCGTCCAGCCGCACCGGCTCGCCGTCGAGGATGGCGGGGATGCGCCCGCCGGCCCATGCCCGACCCACTCGGCAACGCCCGACGCTGACCGACGGGTCGTCGCGCCAGGCGCCGGTGACGGTCTTCACGCCCAGGCGGAAGATGTCGAGGGCGTTGGTGGGATCGAGCGCCGCGGCCTCTAGGGCCCGCTCGTCGGCGTCCAGCGCGGTGGAGACCAGCGGGCACATCAGGGTCAGGGCCTCGGCCTTGGCCTTGGGCCGGCCGTCAAGCACGTAGCGCAGCCGGCTTGAGAAGGCGCGGCGCAAGGCCCTCTGGGCGCGCATGATCGCCAGGTCGGCGCGTCCGGAGCGGGCGGCCTCGCGGGCCTCGGCCCACAGGGCTGGACTGCCCAGGATGGCGGCGACGAAGAACAGGCGTCCCGCCACCTCGCCGCCGGAGATCATCCGCTCCTCGCCGTGGGTCAGGCACGCCTTCAGCGCCTCGGGCCAGGCGCGCTCGCCGTAGAGGGCGCGCGGCAGCATGTTCATGGTGCCGCCCGGCAGCGGGGCGACCATGGGACCGTCGGGACCGGCCATCTCGGCGGCCGCCCGCGCCGTGCCGTCGCCGGCCAGGACGAACAGCACGTCGGGCTTGCGGGACAGGGCTTCGGACAGGCAGGGCTCGAGCTCGCCCCCGCCCGGGGCGTGGACGTTGGCCTCGACGCCGTGCTCGGCCAGAATCGCCTCGGCCCGCTCGGGTCCGTCACGTCCCACCGAGCCCGAAGCGACGTTTGCGACCAGTTCGACGCGCATGAAAACTCCAGTCGGCGCGGCCCGCGGCGGCCTCCGTCCGGAGCAAACGGCGGCGCTTGGTCGGGGTTCCCGGCGGGCCGTCCCGGAACTTCCGCCGCTCATGCTCCGTTTGAGTGACCGGGACACGCTCGAACGGAGAGCCAAGATGAAGACCACAGTGATCGCCGTGGCGGCCGCCGGCCTGCTGGCCACCGCCTGCACGGCCACCGGCAACACCGAACGCAACGCCGCCGGCGGCGCGGCTCTCGGCGCCCTCGCCGGCGCCGTGATCGGCAACAATGTCGGCGGCGGCGACGCCGGTACGGGCGCGGCCATCGGCGCGGCCATCGGCGGCACCGCCGGCGCCATCAAGGGCTGCCGCGAAGACGGCGGCTGCGGCGCGACCAACGTGAATCGCCGCCAGTACTATGACGAACGCGCTGGACGGTATTACTACTACGACTCGCGCAGCGGTCGTTACTTCTGGGAAGACGGCAGCCCCCGCTAAGGCGGCCTCGTCCAAACAGGATTTCGAAGGCGGTCGGCGCGCGTCGGCCGCCTTTGGCATGTCCGGGCAATGGCTCGTCAAGGCGGCGACACGTTGGGTGCAACAAGAGGGCGACGAATGAGCAAGGCTGGCGTTTGGATCGCCATGGCGGCGATCGGTGTTGCGGCGGCTGGCTGCGCGAGCGGCCCGTGGCCCAAGTCGAGGTCGCAGATCGAGGCCCTTCCGGCGGCCTGCGAGGACTTCGCGGTGTCGATCTATTTCGAGCGCGACTCCGCGGCCGTGACCCGCGAGGCCCGGCAGGTGCTGCGCGGCGCCGCCGACATGGCCAAGGGCTGCACGGCCAGGAACGTGCACGTCGTGGGTCTGGCCGACGCCGTGGGCGCCCCGGACGCCAATCTGGCCCTGTCGGAAAAGCGCGCCGCGGCCGTGACGGGAGCGCTGGCCAAGGTCGGCTTCCGTCAGGTGTCATTCGAAGTCACCGCCGCCGGCGACGCCGGGGCGACCACCCGCGATGGCGAAGCCCGTCCGCTGCGTCGCCGCGCCGACGTGCGCATCGACCTGGAAGGTCCCGCCAAGCCCAAGTCCTGAACTGGGCGCACGAAAAAGGCGGGTCGGTGATCCGATCCGCCTCAAGGCGCTACAGAAAGGGGGTTGCGGAGACGGCAGGCTGGCTCTCGCCAGCCTCAAGTCGGGGGGGCGTCGCCGCCTCCGCAGACATAGAACGACCTCCCCCGCGCGGCGTTCCCACGGTTTCGAAAATTATTTCGCCCAGTTGGCGAACGTGTCTGGCGAACGTTTCTGGCGCAAACTTCCGGCGAACCGTCCGTTCGCCTCTCCGCCGCCTGGAACGCGGCCGTGCTCGAAACGTTGTTCTTCCGACCCCGCGACTTCGCGGGCGAAAGGGGAGCGATGCGATGATCCGCGCCTATCAAGCCGCGCATGGCGGTCTGGTCTTCGAAACCCAGCGTCGCCGCAGGCAGGCCCGGAGTTCGCGTCTGCTCGCCGTGGCGACGGTGCTGGGCATGGCGCTGGCGGTCGGCACCGTCCAGCATTTCGCCGCCGCCCAGCTCGACGCCGGCCGCACGGCTCCGGCCGCGTGGAACGACGCGAAATAGGAGACGCCCATGGCGACCGACATCAACACCGAACATTCGCCGACCCTGAAGGCCACCCGGGCGCGCCAGGGCCGTTGGGGCCGGCACATCTTCTGGGTGCTGGTGATCTCGATCGTACTGGCCGCCATCGCCCTGTTCGGCAGCTGGGGCATGCGTTCGGGCGAGCTGGCCTCGGTCGAGGGCAACACCGGCGCCAACACCCCCGCCGAGGCCCAGCAGGGCGGCACCGAGCTGACCGCGCCCAAGCAGACGCCGCAGGAACAGACCGCGCCGGCCCACTAGGTTCGCGCGGGGCTGGGAAGGGCTCGCCAGAAGCCCGACGGAAACGCACCAAAGAGAAGGCCCCGGCGATCGCTCGCCGGGGCCTTCGTCGTTTCGTGAACCAAGCCGGCCGTCAGGCGGCCTGGCGGGTTCGGCGCGGATGGAAGAACAGCGCCTGGCCGATCGCCGCCTTCACCGTTTCCGGCTGGAAGGGCTTGGTGATCAGGAAGGTCGGCTCCGGACGCTCGCCGGTCAGCAGGCGTTCGGGGAAGGCGGTGATGAAGATCACCGGCACGTCGAGGCGCGCCAGGATGTCCTTCACCGCGTCGATGCCCGACGAGCCGTCGGCCAGCTGGATGTCGGCCAGCACCAGGCCCGGCGTGCGGCGCGCGACGGCGTCGACCGCCTCGCCGCGGGTGGCGGCGATGTCGATCACGTCGTGGCCGAGCTCACGGACCAGCGCCTCGATGTCGGCGGCGATGACCGGCTCGTCCTCGATGATCAGCACCTCGGTGGCCAGTTCGGCGTCGATCTCGGCCTGGGCGTCGGCGATCAGCCGCTCGACCTCGCCGAAGTCGCAGTCGAGGATCTGGGCCGCCTCGGTCGGCGTGAAGCCTTCCAGGGCCGTCAGCAGGAACGCCTGACGCGAGCGCGGGGCGATGCGCAGCAGGCGCTGCGAGGCGTCGTCGGAAACGTCGTCGCGGCGGGCTTCGAGCTGGGCGCCCGAGGTCAGCCAGATGGCGTGGAACACGCGATAGAGCGCGACGCGCGGCGAAAGCGCCGCGTCGAGCGAGCGCTCGCCGGCGGCCAGCGCCTCCAGCGCCACCCGCACATAGTGGTCGCCGGTCGTCTGGTCGCCGGTCAGGGCGCGGGCGTAACGGCGGACGTAGGGCAGGTGCGGCGCCAGTCGGGCAAGAAGACTCATGACCCCTCCCGTAGAGTGTCTTCGAAACAAAAAAGGCCTTCTGTCACGGCAAAGCTATGCCGTTCAGTCGAGTGCATAACGTGCCCTGCGCGAGGGCGGTTCCGCACCCATCGGAATTTTGGCAGTCTATGCTCAAGCTTATGGAACCCGGTGCGGAATGTGGCGTTGAACTCCAGCATTTACACATTCGGCCGCAGGGGGCGGACGCTGCGCACAACCGGCGTCGAGGACATGATCGAACACGTACCCATGGAAGATCAACGCAAGGGAGCCGCCTCGCTCGACGAGGCGCGGCTTCGGCAGCAGGCCATCGGCGTCAAGCTTCGGCAGATGTTCGACGAGGTGGTAAACGAGCCGGTCCCGGACGAATTCCTCGACATCCTGCGCAGGGCTGAAAAGCCCTCGGGAGAGCGTTGAGCATGAGCGAAGCGCAAGTCGGCCGGTCGCCCATCGATCCGGTCCGTGACGAGACCTTCAAGAAAGAGCTCGTCACCCTCATCCCGCACCTGCGGGCGTTTGCGCGCACCCTCACCGGTGACCCGACCGCCGCGGACGATCTGGCCCAGGACGCCATGATGAAGGCCTGGGACGCGCGCGCCAGCTTCCAGCTGGGCACGAACATGAAGGCCTGGACCTTCATGATTCTGCGCAACCAGTTCTACTCGGAGAAGCGTCGCTCCTGGCGTCAGAGCCAGCTCGACCAGGAAGCCGCCGAGCGGACCCTGGTGGCCGTGGACGATCCCGAGGCCCCCGTGGCCCTGGACGAGCTGCGCATGAGCCTGGCGATGCTGCCGCCCGAACAGCGCGAAGCGCTGATCCTGGTCGGCGCCGGCGGCTTCGCCTACGAGGAAGCCGCCGACATCTGCGGCTGCGCGGTCGGCACGGTGAAGAGCCGGGTCAGCCGGGCGCGGCGAGCGCTGCAGGCCATCCTGGAGTCGGGCGGCTATGAGCGTGACGGCGGCGCGGCAGGCGACGCCATGCACGCCATCCTGGCCGATGCGGAGCGCCTGAGCACCCAGCGGTGAAGCGCGTGTACGGCCGGGCGGCGGACGTCGTCGGCACGATCCGGATCCGGCTGGGCCTCACGCTGGTGGTGTTCCTGCTGCCGGTGCTGGTCATCGGCGTGCTGCAGTCGTACCTGGCCTTCAGGACCGAGGGTGACGCCCGGCGGCAGAGCCTCGAGCTCGCCGCCGGCCACAGCGCCGCCACGGCCCGCGCCCGCATCGAGGCGGCTGGCGTGCTGCTCCAGACCCTGGGCCCCGGCTCGGTCGGCCTGGAGTGCGCCCGCCGGCTCGACGCGGTGAAGTCGCGCCTGCCCGGCTACGCCAACCTGATCCGCTTCGATTCCTATGGCCGGGTGGCCTGCGCCGCCGGCACCACGCCGCGCGACCCCGAGCGCGCCCAGCGTCCCTGGTTCCTCGACCTGGCGGCCGGCGCCCACCTGGCCGTCGCCCCGGCTCCGGGCGCGGTCTATGCCGGCGAGCCGTCGGTGCTGACGGCCGTCCGCGCCGAGGACGCCGCCGGCGTGTTCGACGGCGCCATGGCCGCCGTGCTGACCCTGTCGAGCCTGAAGCCCCAGACCGCCAACCGCTTCCTACCCGACGGCGCCGAGATCGGCCTGGCCGACGCGCGCGGCGCGGTGTTCTCGGCCACCGATCCCAAGGCCTTCGGCCCGGCCGCCGCCCATCTGCGCGAGGGAACCGAAGCCGGCCAGAAGACCATCCTCTGGTCAGGCAAGGACGCCCAGGGCCGTCGCCGGCTGTTCTCGGCCGCCCCGCTGGTCGAGGACGACGTCTTCGTCATGCTGTCGGCCCCGGCCCCGGGCATCGTGTCCTGGGCGACCCTGACCCCAATATCGCGCCTGCTGCTGCCTCTGCTGGCCTTCGCCCTGGCCCTGGCCGGCGTGCTGTGGGCGACCGAGCGCGAGGTGATCCGCTGGATCGTCTATCTGCGGCGGGTGGCGGCGATCTACGCCAAGGGCCGCTTCACGGTGCGTCCCGTGCAGGCCTCCGAGCGCGCCCCGCCCGAGATCCGCGAACTGGCCAAGACCCTGGACGACATGGCCGTCGGCATCGTCCAGCGCGACGCCTCGCTGCGCGACAGCCTGGCCGAGAAGGACTCGCTGATGCGCGAGATCCATCACCGAGTGAAGAACAACCTGCAGATCATCACCTCGCTGCTGAACATGCAGCAGCGCGCCCTGACCGACCCGGCGGCGCGCACGGCGATGAACGACACCCGCCAGCGGATCACCGCCCTGGCCCAGATCTATCGCGCCCTCTACCAGGGCCCCGACCTCAAGCGCGTCGACCTGCGCCCGTTCCTGGAGGAGCTGACCGCCCTGCTGCTGGCCGGCGACATCAACGGCCAGGGCTCGGTGCGCACCGAGGTCCACGCCGACCCGCTGGTCATCGACCCCGACCGGCTGGCCCCGCTGGCCCTGTTCGCGGTCGAGGCCATCACCAACGCCCAGAAGCACGCCCTGTCCGAACGCGGCGGGGTGCTGACGGTCGACTTCTTCGTGCGCGGCGAAGAGGCCGAGCTGGCCATCGGCGACGACGGCCCCGGCGCGCCGGCCGGTCCCGGCGAGGGCGTGGGGCGCACCCTGATGACCGCCTTCGCCCGCCAACTGCGCGGCCAGGTGAAGTTCGACGCCAGCCCGATGGGCGGCCTCCTTGTTCGGCTGGTGTTTCCGACGCCCCAGGCCCTGCCGCCCGTGCAGCATCAGGCCGGAACCTAGGCCTGCCGGCCACGTTTGCTCTGGGCAATCCACAGCGCCCGTCAGGGCGAGCACCGGAGAACTCTCATGCGCAAGTTCGTCATCCTGGCCGCCCTCGCCGCCAGCCTCAGCGTCGCCGCCTGCAACACCGTCGAAGGCGCCGGCAAGGACGTCTCGTCGGCCGGGGCCGCCGTCAGCGACACCGCCCGCGACGCCAAGAACTAAGCCGGACCGAACCGTCCGGACGAAGGGCCCGCCCCCAGCCAGGGGCGGGCCCTTTGCTTTCGCGAACCATCCTGTTGCAGCCATGGCGCCGAGCCGGCGCCGGCGCGTCTCGCTTGCGCATCAAGCGTTGCGAGGCTGAAAAGAACCCACGCGATTTCCTGTCGCCCGGGAGATAAGCCGGACAACCGGGCCGGCGATCCTCGGGACCATGACGGTCCAGGTCGCCCATCCCGATCCCGCCCCGCCCCCGGTCTTCGTGCACAGCGGCTGGCGCTGCTCGAGCACCTATGTGTGGAGCCGCTTTCGCGCCCTGGCCGGCGTACGCGCCTATTACGAACCCTGGCACGAGCAGCTGGCGACCCTGACGCCCGAGCGCATCGCCCGCGAGACCCCGCGCGCCAGCGGCCTGCGCCATCCGGGCGAGGACGCTCCCTACCTGGCCGAATTTTCCGGCCTGCTGCGGCCCGGCGGCGGCGTCGCCGGCTACCAGTCCCGCTTCGCCCTCGACGACTACTTCCTGCCGGCCGGCGCCCAGGACGCCGCCCAGACCGCCTATGTGGCCGGGCTGATCGCCCACGCCCAGGCCGTCGGCCAGACCCCCGTGCTGGCCTGCTGCCGCACGCTCGGTCGCGTCGACTGGCTGCGCCGACGGTTCGGCGGCTTCCACGTGGTGCTAATCCGCGATCCGCTGCAGCAGTGGCTGTCGTTCCACTCGCTGCGCAAGCGGCCGCGCCCGACCTATTTCGAGCTGTGCCAGTACGTGCTGCTGTCGGAGACCGCCGGCGCCGAGCGGCTGGCCCGGCAGCTGGGCCTGCCGGCGCCGAAGGGCGGCGATCTGGTCCGGCGCATCGCCTCGGTGCGTCGCCGCCTGAAACGGGCCCCGGTCCGCGTTTCGTTCGCGGCCTTCCTGGCGGTCTATCTGCTGTCCTATCTGAAGGCCCTGCCCCAGGCCGACCTGGTCGTCGACGTCGACCGCCTGGGCCAGGATCGCGACTACGCCGCCCGCGTCACCGAGGCCCTAGAGGCCGGCTGCGGCCTGTCGCCGGACTTCTCGGACTGCCGCACGCCGGCGGCGCACGACGCAGTTCCGGCCGCGTCCTACCGGCGGATCTCGCGGCAGGTGATCGACGCCCTGGACGCCCGCGCGGCCCTGGCCGCGCCGGGTCCCGCCGCCTTGCTGTTCGCCAAGCTGTCGAAGGCCATGGCCGAAGCGCCCGAACCGCCCACGTCGATGCGGCGGCGGCTGGCCGGCTGGTTCTCGGAAGTGCGGGAAACCCTGTCCCCGCGCCGTCGGCGCCGGGCGCGGGTCTAGTCCGGCTCTAGGCCGCGGCGGCGCGGAAGGCAGGGTCGCGGGCGAACAGGCCCGGACGTCCCGGCACGGGCCGCAGCGCCTCGGTCACGCCGGCCAGGCTCTCGCCTTCGCCCAGCACCAGCAGGCCGTCCTCGGTCAGGCGGGCGGCCATGGCCTCGACCACGCGGGCGCGCACCGACGGATCCAGGCCCGGCAGCACGTTGCGCAGCACGACCAGGTCGAAGACCCCCATGCCCGTCAGGTCGGACACCAGGTTGATTCGCCGCCAGCGCACCGCCTGGCGGATGCGCGGCGAGATCGCCCAGGTCTCGTCCTGGTTCTCGAAGTGCTTGATCAGCAGCCGGATCGGCAGGCCGCGCTGCACCTCGAACTGGGTGTAGAGACCGCTCTGGGCCTTCTCCAGGCAGCGCTCGGAAAGGTCGGAGGCGAAGAACTCGAACCGCACGCCCGGCTCCAGGCCGCGCGCCTCGTCGGCGGCGATGGCCAGGGAGTAGATTTCCTGTCCGGTGGAGCAGGCCGCGCTCCAGACCCGCACCGAGCCGTCCTTGCGGCGGCGCGACAGCTCCGGCATCGCCACGTCGCGCAGGAAGGCGAAGGTGTCGCGATCGCGGAAGAAAGCGGTTTCGTTGACGGTCAGGGCCTCGACCACCGCCCAGATCAGCCGCTCCTCGCGCTTGGCGCGCAGGGCCGCCATCAGGGCCTCGATCGACGGATAGCCTTCGCGCCGGGCCAGCGGGGCCAGGCGGCTCTCGACGACGTAGTGCTTGTCGGTCTCGACCTTCAGGCCGGCGCGGGCGCGGCCCAGGGCCGCCAGCAGATCCATGTCCTCGGGGGTCATAGCAGGCCCGCCTCGGCGAACTTGGCGGCGATGATCTCGCCGTCGAAGGGCTTCATGATGTACTCGTCGGCGCCGTGGTCGAGCGCCAGCCGAATGTTGTCGACCCTGTTCTCGACCGTGCAGAACACCACCACCGGCGTGTCGCCGCCCGGCTCCTGGCGCAGGCGCTGCAGGAATTCCAGGCCGTTCATCACCGGCATGTTCCAGTCGAGCAGGACGGCGTCGGGCATGGCCGCGCGACACCAGGCCAGCGCCTCCATGCCGTCGGCGGCCTCGGCGATCTCGAAGCCGATGTCCTCCAACGCACGGCGGGCCACCTTGCGGATCACCCGGCTGTCGTCGACGACGAGGCAGGTCTTCACGGCGCGCTCCAAATCGGCGAGCGCGTCAGGCGAAAGTGTGTGCGGTTTCGCCGACTGACGCGCTCGAAATTCAAGACGGCCAGCATGGGCCGATCCGGGTTAAGGAGCGGTGACGGCGCGGAAAAACGTCCGGCTCGGTCGGCGCCTCAGTCGGCGGGGGTCCAGGCGGCGATGCTGACCCGCTCCTCGGCGATCTCGACGCCGATCTGGCCGCCGGCGGCGCGAACCACCGAGAACAGATAGGCCGCCTGCACCCACGGGCCGCCCAGGCCCTCGCCCAGCGGCTCGCCCTTCAGGCCGGCCAGCACCTCGGGGCGCAGGCGGGCGCGGGGCCCCACGGCGTCGGCGGTGATGGCCGTGCGGCCGTCGGCGACGACGGCGCGCAGCGTGGCCGCGCCGCCGGCCGGCAGGGCGCTGGCGGCGATCTGGGCGATGTTGAGCAGGGCGCGCGAGGCGGCCTTGTTCAGCGGCTGCGGCGCGATGTCCCAGGTCAGGCTTGGCCGAACGTGGGCGAACACGCCCTGCTGGGCCAGCCGCTCCAGCTCGCGGGAGTCGAAGGACTCGGCCGAGGCCGAGGCGCCGAAGGCCACGCGGGTGAACTGCAGCAGGTCGGCCAGCTTGCGGGCCGAGCTGCTGATCAGGCTCATGGCGTCGTCGCGCATGTCCTGGGCGCTGGGATCCTCCAGCAGATCCAGGCCCGAGACGATGGCGCTGGCGGGGCTGATGAAGTCGTGACACAGGCGCGCGGCCACCAGGGCGGCGAAATCCGGACCGTTGACGTCCAGCGAGGCGGCGGACGCGGGCGAGGCGGGGGCGGCGGTGTCGGTCATGGGCGCGATCTTTGGCGTGATTTGGGGCTTTGGCAAACGTCGCCGCGAAAACGGTTTCAACCAGGCCGCGCACAGATCGACGCCGGCCGACGCCTAAAACCGCTCACACTTTGCGTCGTCTCGCACTATCAGGGAGCCGTGATGGATCCGTTTCTCGAACCCGGCGTGCTTGTGCGCCATCCGGGCCAGCCCGACTGGGGCCTTGGCCAGGTGCAGTCCGTGACCGGCCATCGCGTAACCGTGAACTTCGAAGAGGCCGGCAAGCAGACGATCGACGCCCGTGTCGTGAGGCTGGTTTTCGTCGGCGACGACCCCCGAGGACAAGCATGAGCTCCGCCCCCATCCCGGCCGACATCGGACGCGACCTGGCCCGTATCGTCGAGGCCGCCGCCGAGGTGATCCTGCCGTTCTGGCGGACCGAGCTCGACGTCGTGCGCAAGGCCGACGAAAGCCCGGTGACCGAGGCCGACCGGGCCGGCGAGAAGGTCATCCTGGCGCTGCTGGCCGAGCGCTATCCCGACATTCCCGCCATCTCCGAGGAGCATGCCTGCGAGTACGGCACGCCCGACCAGATCGGCCCTCGCTTCTTCCTGGTCGACCCGGTGGACGGCACCAAGGCCTTCGTGCGCGGCGATCCCAATTTCACCGTCAACATCGGCCTGATCGACAACGGCGCGCCGGTGGCCGGCGCGGTCTGCGCCCCCGCCACGGGCGAGGTGTGGTTCACGGCCGACTGCGGCGTGGTCAAGCGCGAGGGGCCAAGCGGCGACGAGACGCCGGTGCGGGCGCGCGCCTGGCCCGAGGGGCAGGCCCTGGCCCTGGTCAGCCACACCATGAAGGAAGACAAGGCCACCGCCCTGGCCGACCAGTACGGCTTTTCCCTGCGCGCGCCGATGGACTCGTCGATCAAGCTGGCCCGCATCGCCGAGGGCGCGGCCGACATCTATCCGCGCCACGGACCGACCATGGAATGGGACACCGCCGCCGGCCACGCCCTGATCGTGGCCGCCGGCGGCCGCTTCACCACGCCCGAAGGCGAGCCGTTCCTGTACGGCAAGGCCGACCAGGGCTTCCGCAACGGCTGGTTCGTCGCCCGCGGCGCCTGATACGAAGCCGATACGTTGCATAATGGTCACGGTTGCCGCGCGCAGCGGCGGCCGTGCTCCTCCTGCGACTGATTATTATTGCACCCCGGCAATTGCGTACATAAGAACGCCTCGCAATTTCAGGACAGGGGCCGCGGATCCTCCCCCGCGACCCGAGCTGGGGTCTCTCGACAAGATGCAAAAGTCTTCCTCGCCCGCCGTCGCCGGCGTTCGCAGCCAAGCCCGTCGCGCCCTGGGCGCCGCCGCCGTCGCCGGCGTCGCGGGTCTGGCCCTGGCGCCCGCCGCCTTCGCCGCCGACGCCGTCGACGCTCCGGTCGCCACCGCCCCGGGCGCGGCCGACGTGCAGGAAGTGTCCGGCGTCGCCGTCGACGCCCGCAAGGCCACCGACATGCAGTCGGGCAAATACACCGCCCCGCTGGTCGACACGCCGCGCTCGATCACCGTGATCTCCAGCCAGATCATCGAGCAGACCGCCGCCACCTCGCTGCAGGACATCCTGCGCACCTCGCCGGGCATCACCTTCGGCGCCGGCGAAGGCGGCCAGCCGCTGGCCGACCGTCCGTTCATCCGCGGCCAGTCGTCGGGCAACAACATCTTCGTCGACGGCATCCGCGACACCGGCGGCCAGACCCGCGAAGTCTTCAACCTGGAACAGGTCGAGGTCATCAAGGGTCCGGACTCGGTCTACAGCGGCCGCGGCTCGGGCGGCGGCAGCATCAACCTGTCGACCAAGTCGCCCAAGACCAGCAACTTCCTGCGCGGCTCGGCCGCCATCGGCACCGACAACTATTACCGCGGCACGGCCGACGGCAACTACGCCTTCGGCGAGAACGCCGCCCTGCGCCTGAACCTGATGGTCACCGAAGGCGACACGCCCGGGCGCGACAGCGTCGACTTCAAGCGCTGGGGCATCGCCCCGTCGCTGGCCTTCGGCATCGACACCGCCACCCAGCTGACCTTCAGCTACTATCACCTCGATACCGACCAGGATCCGGACTACGGCATCCCGCTGGTCACCAAGCGCGGCACCGCCGCCAACAGCTGGGGCCCCACCTCGCCGGACGGTCGCACCAAGCCGGCCAGCGGCATCCTCGACGTCTCGCGCGACGCCTATTACGGCCTCGATCGCGACTGGATGAAGACCAAGGCCGACATCGCCACGATCGCCGTCCGCCACGAGATCAACGACGACTTCTCGGTCCGCCAGGCCTTCCGCTATGGCAAGACGCTGAACGACTACTTCGTCACCAACCCCGGCGACGGCGGCGTGGCCCAATTCGTGGCCGGCGAGTGGTGGATGAAGCGCGGCACCAAGTCGCGCTGGAACGAGACCACGACCATCGCCTTCGTCAGCGACGTCAGCGGCAAGTTCAACCTCGGCTCCATCGAGAACAGCTTCAACGCCGGCTTCGAGCTGGGCCGCGAGCAGAACGACAACGCCAGCTACACCTTCTACACCGCCAGCGGCTCGAGCTGCCCGGTCGGCTTCACCGGCGCCGGCACCGGCGACTGCACCCGCCTCTACGCGCCCAACCCGAGCGACGCCTGGAGCGGCACGATCAACCGCGGCCCGGCTTCGCAGTCGAAGACCAAGACCGCCGCGATCTACGCCTTCGACACGCTGAAGCTTACCGAGAAGCTGCTGCTGAACGTCGGCGTCCGCTACGACGACTACTCGACCAAGGGCTACAACGCCGCCTCGACCAACACCAACGGCGTGATCACCTCGGTCAGCTACACCAACGTGCCGAAGACCAGCTGGGACTTCGTCAACTACCAGATCGGCCTGAACTACAAGCCGACCGCCTCGAGCAGCATCTACGGCTCCTTCGCCACCTCCTCGACCCCGCCGACCATCGCGGCCGGCGACCAGAACGGCTCGGGCGGCATCGGTTCGGGCAGCCTGTCGACCAAGGTCCTCGATCCTGAAGACACGACCAGCTACGAGCTGGGCGCGAAGTGGAACCTGTTCGGCGACCAGCTGGCCCTGTCGGGCGCGGTGTTCCGCACCGAGCGCAAGAACGCCCAGATCCTGGTCGGCCCGGCGGCCACCGACTTCGCCCAGGTCGGCGAGACCCGCGTGCAGGGCGTCGAGCTCGGCGTGTCGGGCAAGATCACGCCGAAGTGGCAGGTGTTCGGCGGCTACACCTACATGGACAGCGAGCTGGTTCGCGGCGCGGTGACTGTCACCACCACCGGCACCGGCTCCAACGCCGTCACCACGGTGACGCCGCACCTCAACACCGGTGATCCGCTGGCCAACACGCCGAAGAACACCTTCAGCCTGTTCACGACCTACCGCGTGCTGCGCCCGCTGACGATCGGCGGCGGCGCCTACTACGTGTCGAAGACCTTCGGCGGCAACCAGGGCGGCGCCGGTGGCGGCGGCAACGGCATCTACATCCCGTCCTACACCCGTTACGACGCCTTCGCCTCGTACCAGGTCAACGACAAGGTCGACCTGCAGCTGAACGTCCAGAACCTGACGGACGAACGCTACATCCTGCGCACCAACGGCGTGCACCACGCCGACCCGGCGCCGGCCCGCCAGACCATGCTGACGCTGAACGTCCGCTACTGATCCCTTCGCCCCGGCGAAGCATCACGCAGAAGCCCCGTCCGGAGCGATCCGGGCGGGGTTTTTCGTTAGGGGCGGCGGGCGACGTGATTTTCGTCCCCGCGACGCGATCGTCGCGAGATTTCTCGCGCTCAACGCGCCGGCGCCAACCTTAAGTTTACCCTTGGTCGCGACAATCCGCCTCACCTTCCGCCGGGAGCTGGGATGTCCTCGTCGCGCTCGCCAGACACGCCGCCCGCGCCTTTGAGCCAGGCCGAGAGCGCGCAATGGTTCTTCGAGAACGCCCACGACCTGTTCGCGGTCGTGGCCGAGGGGCGTTTCGCCACCGTCAATCCCGCCTGGACCCGCCTGACCGGCTGGACCGCCGCCGAGCTGATCGGCCAGTCGCCCCTGAAGTTCGTCGACCCCGCCGACCACCAGGAACTGCTGGAGTCCGGCAAGGTGATCCAGGGGATGGGCGGCGCGGTGATGCGCGTGCGCATGATCTGCAAGGACGATCGCCGCATCTGGCTCGAGGCCCATGCGCGCCTGGGCCCGGCCGGCGAGATCGTCGGCACCCTGCGCGACGTCTCGGCCGAGGTGGCCCGCAAGGCCGAGCAGGCCGTCTCCCGCCGCACGCGCGAGATGCTGGCCTCGGCCGCCGGGGTCGGCGTCTGGAGCTTCGATCCCATCGCCCAGCGCGTCGAGTGGTCGAGCGACATCCTCAGCCTGACGGGCCTGCGTCCCGAGGAAGTCTCGACGCCCGACGCCTTCTACGCCCGCCTCGACGAGCCGGAACGCAGCCGCGTGCGGTCGACCTTCCTGCGCGCCGTGCGCACCGGCCAGGGCGGCACCATCGAACACCACATGCGCGGGGCCACGGGCCAGAAGTTCGCCTTCCGCGCCACCTTCCAGACCGAGCCGCGGCCCGGCGGCGTCTTCGCCCTGCGCGGCATCTCGCAGAACATCACCGACGTCGCCCGCGACCGCGACCTGGCCCGCTGGGGCGAGGAGAAGGCCCGCAAGCTGGTCGAGGGCGCGCCCTTCGCCGTGGCCCTGTACGACCGCGAACTGCGCCTGACGGTGGTCAGCCCGCGCTTCCTCGACATCTTCCAGGCGACCGAGGCCGAGGTCATCGGCAAGTCTCTGCACGACCTGACCTACGGCTCGCGCAAGCGCTTCGTGGCGGCCGTGGAGCGGGCCCTGACCGGCCAGACGGTCGTGCGCCGCGAGGACAGCCTGACCGACGGCCACGGCCGCGAGCACCGCCTGCGCTGGGAAGCCCGCCCCTGGCGCGACGCCACCGGCGCCATCGCCGGCGTCATCACCTACATGGACGACGTCACCGCCCTGACCGAGGCCCGCCGCGAGGCCCGCGCCAACGCCCGGCGGCTGAAGACCGCCCTGGGCGCGGCCCAGGCCGGGGTCTACGAGATCGACCACGCCGAGAAGACCTTCTGGGGCTCGCCGGAATTCCACCGCATCCTGGGCCAGCGGATCACCTTCGACGACGTGCGCCAGGCGATCTGGCCGATGATCCGCTCGGAGGACGTGGCCGCCGTCTACGCCGCCGGCGCCGTCGGCCGCTGGGGCGAGCGGGCCTTCGACGCCCGGGTGGTGCGCCCCAATGGCGAGGAGCGCTGGATCCGGCTTTTCCACGAGATCCGCCGCGACGCCTCCGGCCGGGTGCGCAAGGCCTACGGCCTGGTGCTCGACATCGACGAGCAGAAGCGAGCCGAGCTGGCCCTGGTGGAGGCCGAGCGGGCCGCCCAGGCCGCCAACGAGGCCAAGGCCCAGTTCCTGGCCAATATGAGCCACGAGATCCGCACCCCGATGAACGGCGTGCTGGGGGTCATCCACCTGCTCAAGCGCCAAGGTCTTTCGGCGGAAGCCGACCACCTATTGGGCGAGGCCCTGGCCTGCGGCCGCATGCTGTCGACCCTGCTCGACGACATCATCGACTTCTCGCGCATCGAGGCCGGCCGCCTGGACGTCGCCCCCGAGCCGATCGACCCGGCCGACCTCGTCCACAGCGTCGCGCGCCTGCTGCGCGCCCAGGCCGAGCACAAGGGCTTGGCCCTGGTGGTCGACGCCCCCGACCAAGGCGTCGTGCTGGCCGACCCCACCCGCCTGCGCCAGGCCCTGTTCAACCTGGTCGGCAACGCCGTGAAGTTCACCCTATCGGGCTCGGTCTCGCTGCGCCTGCGCCGGGCGGAAGGGGACAAGCTGGTGTTCGAGGTCTCCGACACCGGCGTGGGCATTCCGCGGGAAGCCCAGCAGCGGCTGTTCCAGCGCTTCCAGCAGGCCGACGCGAGCACCACCCGGCGGTTCGGCGGCTCTGGCCTGGGCCTGGCCATCACCCGGCGCCTGGCCCAGATGATGGGCGGCGAGGTCGAGTTCAGCTCGATCGAGGGCGAGGGCTCGACCTTCAGCCTGTCGATCAGCGCCCCGCCCGTGCAGACCGCGCCGCGCGACGAGAGCGCCGGAGACAAGATGCTGGAAGGCCTGAAGGTACTGGTGGTCGAGGACAACCCCACCAACCGCATGGTCGCCCGCCGGATCCTCGAGATGCTGGGCGCCGACGTCGAGACGGCCGAGGACGGGCTGTCGGGCGTGGAGGCGGCCGAGCGCGGATTCGACCTGATCCTGATGGACGTGCAGATGCCCGGCGTCGACGGCCTGGAGGCCGCCCGCCGGATCCGCGCCCTGCCCGGCCCGGTCGGCGCCACCCCGATCGTGGCGCTCACGGCCAACGTGCTGGCCCACCAGCGGGCCACCTACATGGCCGCCGGCATGAACGGCGTGGCGGCCAAGCCGATCTCGCCCACCGCCCTGCTGGCCGAGATCGTCCGCGTGGCCGAGGTGACCAGCGCCGCGGAGACGGCGGCCGCCTGACGGCGCCCGCGATCGGCGCCCTTTCAGCGACCGGCGTTACAGGCTACTCCTCCCGACAATTAGGGGGATCCGCATGACGGACACGACGGCCGGCGCCGCTCAGAAGAAGGGCGCCTCGATGCGCACGGTGGTGGCGGCCTCGTCGGCCGGCACGGCCTTCGAGTGGTACGACTTCTTCATCTTCGGCAGCCTCGCCCAGGTCATCTCCAAGACCTTCTTCACCGGCCTGTCCGACACCGCCGGCTACGTGGCGGCCCTGGCCCTGTTCGGAGTGGGCTTCGCCTTCCGGCCGCTGGGGGCGCTGGTCTTCGGCAAGATCGGCGACCAGGCCGGCCGCAAGGGCGCGTTCCTGGCTACGGTGCTGCTGATGGGCGGCGCCACCTTCGCCATCGCCCTGCTGCCCACCTTCCAGCAGGCGGGGATCATCGCGCCCATACTGCTGATCATCCTGCGCTGCGTGCAGGGCTTCGCCCTGGGCGGCGAGTACGGCGGCGCGGCGATCTACGTCGCCGAGCATTCGCCGCCGGGCCAGCGCGGCCGGGCGACCTCGTGGGTGCAGAGTTCGGCGTCGCTGGGACTGTTCGCGGCGCTGATGGTCATCCTGGCGACCCGCTGGGCGCTGGGCGCTCTGGTGGGCCCGGAGGCCTTCGACGCCTGGGGCTGGCGCATCCCCTTCGCCGTCTCGATCGGCCTGCTGGCGGTCTCGGTGTGGATGCGGCTGAAGCTCAGCGAAAGCCCGACCTTCGCCAAGATGAAGGAAGAGGGCGCGGCGTCCAAGGCGCCCTATGCCGAGGCCTTCGGCCAGTGGAAGAACCTCAAGCTCGTATTGCTGGCCTTCTTCGCCGTGATGTCGGCCCAGGGGGCGGTCTGGTACACGACCTTCTTCTACATCCAGACCTTCATGGAGAAGTTCCTCAAGGTCTCGCCGGGCCTGATCAACGGCCTGATGATGGGGGGCGCGGCGGTCAGCGCGGTGCTCTACGTCGTGTTCGGCGCGCTGTCGGACAGGATCGGCCGCAAACCGGTAATGCTGGGCGGCATGGTCCTGGCGCTGGCCTTCTACTTCCCCGGCTTCCACCTGCTGGAGCGCGCCGCCAACCCGGCGCTGGCCGAAGCCTCCGCCCGCTCTCCGGTCACGGTCACCGCCGATCCCAAGGACTGCGCCCTGCAGTTCGATCCCATCGGCAAGGCCGCCTTCGTCTCGTCCTGCGACATCGCCAAGAGCACCCTGGCCAACGCCGGGATCTCCTACGCCAACCATGCCGGCCCCGCCGGTTCGCAGGCGATCGTCCAGGTAGGAGAGACGCGCATCGTCTCCAAGAGCGCCAAGGGCCTGCCCGCGCAGGAAGCCAAGGCGGTGAAGGCCGCCGGCGAGGCGCAGATCAGGGCGGCGCTGGCCAAGGCCGGCTATCCCACCAAGGCCGACCCGGCCCGCATGAACCTCTGGGGCGTGTTCGGGGTGCTGCTGGTGTTCGTGATCGGCGCCACCGCCCTCTACGGCCCGCTGGCCGCCGCCCTGGTCGAGCTGTTCCCCACGCGGGTGCGCTACACCGCCCTGTCGCTGCCCTACCACATCGGCACGGGCTGGATCGGCGGCTTCGTGCCGTTCAGCGCCTTCGCCATCGTGGCGGCGGTGGGTGATATCTATGCGGGGCTCTGGTATCCGGTGATCTTCACCCTGATCAGCGTGCTGGTGACCGCGTTCCTGCTGCCGGAGACGAAGGACCGGACATTGGACTGAAGGCGCTTCAGCGCAGCACGACGTCCCTGACGCCCGAGACGAGCAAGATCTCGCCCGTCATCCGCGTGAAGGTCAGCAAGCCAAGACCCGTCGCCGCCAGGACCAGGTACTGCCACCGTCCGGCCCGCCGTGATGCGGCCAGGCCCGCCACGACCATGAGGCCGCTCATAACGGCCTGTACGGCCGTGGGCCAAAGCACGCCCGGGGCTTCGGAGCGGATGTAGGGAAGGCACGAGGCGAAACCGCCGCCGACCAGCAGGGCGCCCAGGAGCGCCCACCCGACCTGACGCCAGGCGGTAAAGGGGCGCGCGGTCAATGGTCCGTCGCCCGGGCCAGCTTCCAGCGGATCTTGGCGCCCTTCTCGGCCCGGACCTGGCTCTTGAGCACGATCACGCCGGCCTGGCGGGCGTGGCCGTGGTCGAAGTGCGGGGCGGCCAGGACGGCGACGTCGGGCGCGTCGTTGCGCAGCCACCAGCCGACATTGGACGGCCCCTTGATCAGCACGCTCTTGCCGTCCCGGGCCAGCGAGGCGCGGGCGTCGGGATGCAGGTGGAAGCTGATCTTGAACGGGTGATAGCGGCGCGGCCCGTCGAGCTTGGCCTCGGCCATCGGGATCAGGCTGTCCTCACCGCGCAGTTCGTCGGCGGCGAGATCAAGGAACAGGCGGCGGGCGTGCTTGAGGCCCAGGCGCCGCCAGCCGTCGTGAACGATGTCGAGCCAGACGCCCTGCTCGCCGTCGTGGCGGCGGGACTCGACGCTGGTGGCCCCATCGACCAGCCAGGGCCCCAGCGCCGCGGCCCGGAAGCCCGACAGAGGTCTACCAGCCGAGCCCTCGCCCACCGACACCGTCGAGGCCGCGTCGGACAGGCGGAAGGCCTGGGCGTTGGCGGCCTCGGGGCTCCAGCCGCTGGAGGTGATCAGCCGGTCCTTGCCGCAGATGATCTCGAGCGCCGCCGGCTGGGCGCAGGCCGCCCGGCTGAGCGCTCCCACGGGCGGCGCGCCGGCGTCGGCCAGCACCTGGATCATGCCGCCCTGCATCTTCTGGAAGCCGGCGTGCGGCATGTCCATCGGCGGGCGCGGACCGTGGTCGTCGTGAGCCAGGGCGGCGGCGATGCGGGCCGGGTCCGCCGTCTCGCCGCCGTGGAAGGCCGCCAGCTTGCCGTCGGCCAGGGTGAAGAAGCGCAGGCCCGACGACAGCCGGTCGATGGCCCGGCTGACCGCCTCGGGCGTCGGCCGGCCGCGCTGGCCCAGGGCGTCGTCGAGGGTGAGCAAGTCGAACAGCAGCTCCAGCCCCGCCTCGGGCGAGCGCGCGGCGTGGCCGCCGTCGGGCAGCACGATGACGTCGATCTCGCGGGCGACGCGGCGCAGGCCCTCGGCCATCAGCCGGTCGGCGGCCTTGCCCACCAGGGCCGCGCCGGCCACGGCGACGACGATCGCCCGCTCCAGAACGCGGTCAGGCGCGTCGGAGGCCTTCATCAGCTGGCGGGCGCCGCGGGCGATGTCCAGCGCCAGGGCCGCGCTCTCGGCGTCCGAGGCGCCGGGCGACAGGGTCTTGGCGGCGCAGGCCAGGTGGAAGGTGCGGCGCTCCAGGCACTCGCCCGACCACGAGAAGGCGTTCCAGGTTCCGAACACCCGCCGCCAGTCCTGGATCAGGCGCAGCGCCCGGCGCGCGCCCTCGGGACCATGGACCAGCAGGCCCGGCAGCCAGTCGAAGCGGTGCAGCGCCACGGCGAAGGCCCGCGAGGGGCTGGGGGTGTCGAAGGGGTCGCCCTCGGTCCCGACCTTCAGGCTCTCGTCGTGCAGGGTCAGAACGCCGTCCAGCAACTGGCGGCCGCGCTGGACGTCGACGGGGCGGGGATCGTGCGGCCGGCCCGACAGGCCCACGGGGCGCGGCGACGAGATCACCGCGCGATGCGGCGGCGAACCGAACCACTCGCGCTCGACCGCGGCCCGGGCCGAGGCGGCGACCGACCGCGACAACACGACTCCGCGCCGCAGGGGACGCCCGGCGGGCCTGGAAGCGGAGGGCGTAGCGGGCGCGCCGGTCATGCCGTGGCGTCAGCCCCCTTTGAGAGCGCTGATGTTGGCGGCGTAGGCGTCTGGTCCGCCCTTGAACACCGCCGAGCCGGCCACCAGGGCCGTGGCGCCGGCGGCGACGCATTGCGGCGCGGTGGCTGGGGTCACCCCGCCGTCGACTTCCAGGATGATGTCCAGGCCCTGGGCGTCGATCAGCTTGCGCAGGGCCTCGACCTTGCGCAGCTGGCCCGGAATGAAGCTCTGGCCGCCGAAGCCGGGATTGACCGACATGACCAGCACCAGGTCGACGTCCTCGAGGATCCATTCGACGTGGTCGAGGCTGGTCGAGGGGTTGAACACCACGCCGGCCTTGGCGCCCAGCTGGCGGATGCGCTTGAGCGAGCGGTGCAGGTGCGGACCGGCTTCCGGGTGGATGCTGATGATGTCGGCGCCGGCCTCGCGGAAGGCTTCCAGGTAGGGATCGGCCGGGCTGATCATCAGGTGCACGTCGAACGGGATCTTGGCGTGCGGCCGGATGGCTTTGACGATGTCGGGGCCCAGCGTGATGTTCGGCACGAAATGGCCGTCCATGACGTCGACGTGCACCCAGTCGGCGCCGGCCGCCTCGATGGCGGCCACTTCGGCGCCCAACTTGGCGAAGTCGGAGGCGAGGATCGACGGGGCGATGATCGGCGCGGTCATAGTATCCCTGGATTACCGGTCAAAGGCTCAAGCGACAAGCGAGTGGAAGCCAGGTTTGGCTCCCGCGCTCTACCTGGCCTTCACGAAACGGGCCGCGAAGAAGCCGTCCTGGCCGCCTTCGCGATGATGGGGCAGCAGGCGCAGCGTCCCGCGGGCGGTCAGGCTGGCCTCCGGCGCGCCGCCCTCGCCGGCCGCGATCGGCGACAGCGAGAACTCCGGATGGCGGGCCAGGAAGGCCTCGACCTGGGCCTCGCCCTCCTCCGGCTCCAGCGAGCAGACGCAGTAGACCATGCGGCCGCCGGGCGCGGTGCGCTGGGCGGCGCTGTCCAGCAGGGCCGACTGCACGGTCGCCAGACTGGCCACGTCGCCGGGACGGGCGGCCCACAGCACGTCGGGATGGCGGCGGAAGGTGCCTGTGGCCGAGCACGGGGCGTCCAGCAGCACGGCGTCGAAGGCGCGCTCGTCGGTCCAGGTCGAGGCGTCGGCGGCCACGACCTCGGCTTCCAGGCCCATGCGGGCCAGGTTCTCGCCGACCCGCTTGAGACGGGCGGCCGAACGGTCGACGGCCGCCACCTGGGCGCCGGCGGCGGCCAGTTGCAGGGTCTTGCCGCCGGGCGCGGCGCAGAGGTCGACGGCGGTCTCGCCGGGCTTGACGTCCAGCAGGCGGGCGGGAATGGCGGCGGCGGCGTCCTGCACCCACCAGGTTCCGGCCTCGAAGTCGGGCCAGCCGGCGACGTCGCCGCGACGGCGGGTGCGCAGGGTGTCGCCCGGCAGGATCTCGGCCTCCATGGCCTCGGCCAGCGCCGCCAGGTCGGTTCCCGGCTTCACGGAGAGGTCGGTGGCGGGCTCCTCGGCCACGACCGCGGCCAGGGCACGGGCGTCGTCCTGGCCCCAGGCGCTGGTCCAGCGGGCGAACAGCCACGGCGGCACCAGGGCGGACGGGTCGTCGGCCGGCGCGCCGTCGCGCAGCAGGCCGCGCAGCACGGCGTTGACCAGGCCCTTGAACGGGCGGCTGGCCTTGTTGGCGCCGGCCAGCTCGACGCTGGTCGCCACGGCGGCGAACGCCGGCACGTCGAGGAAGAAGGCCTGGGTGGCGCCCAGGCGCAGCAGGTTGCGCACGCGGGGCGGCGGCTCCTTGCTGAGCTTGGCGGCCAGGGCCCGGTCGACGGGCCCCAGGCGGCGCAGGGCGGCCATGGCCAGGGCGCGCGCGAAGGCGCGCTCACGCGGCTCCAAGGCGCGGAAAGCGTTGGTCGTCGCGGCCTCGTCGAGGCCGCCGCGGCGCGAAAGGGCCGCGTCGAGTAGGGCGAGGGCCGCTTCCCGGGCGGGAAGGCCGTCGTTCAGTTCCTGAGTCACCGCCCCGCCGTGCCCCGCAATGAGCGCGAGCGCAAGCCCCTAGAGCCTTTTAGCTTCGCGCGGAAACGCCTGAAGCGTGCAAAAAGGCTCGATCTTCCTTCGAGACGTAGCGCGTCAGGGGGCGAAACCGCCCGCACTTCCCCCGACGCGCCCTGGATGATCGATCCATGCTCGCGTGCTATGAAGGGTCATGTCCGAAGACGTTTTCTCCGCCGAACCCGAAGTTCAGGACCCCGAACTAGCCCGCTTGGGCGCCGCGCCCGGCAAGGACCTGAGCCCCGCCGCCCGACGCGCCCTGGAAGAAGCCGCCGCGCGCCGCGAGGCCGAGGCGGCCCTGGTCCTGCCATCGGAAAAGGGCGGCCGCGACGGCCCCGAACCCACGCGTTTCGGCGACTGGGAGCGCAAGGGCGTGGCGGTGGATTTCTAGAGCGGCGCCACGGCTCGGTAACCTCCCAGAGGGGGGAGGTTTCTTTCTAAGCCTTCGGCTTGCGCGGAGCGGCCGGCTTCTTGGCCGGAGCCTTCGGCGCGGCGGCGGCCTTGGCGGCCGGCGCGGGCTTTTCAGCCGCCGGAACGGCCGCGGCCACCGCCGGCTTGGCCAGCAGGTCGCGGATCTCGGTCAGCAGCTTTTCTTCCGGGGTCGGCGCCGCCGGCGCCTCGGGCGCGGGCTCGGCCGCGTCGGCGCGGCGGATCTGGTTGACCAGCTTGACTAGCAGGAACACCACCGCCGCGACGATGAAGAACTGGATCAGGGTGTTGATGAAGGCGCCGTACTGGATCGCGACCTTCTCGATCGCCTCGGTGGCGGGATCCTCGGGACGCAGCACCCACTCGAGCTTGGAGAAGTCGAGACCGCCGGTCAGCAGGCCGATGGGCGGCATGATCACCTGGTCGACCAGGCTCTTGACGATGCCGTTGAAGGCCGCGCCGATGATGACGCCGACGGCCAGGTCGATGACGTTGCCGCGGGCGATGAACTCGCGGAATTCCTTGACGATGCTCATGCGCAAAACCCCTCGTGGCTAACCGGAACGCCGAAAGGCTGAGCCGGTTCGCCGCCAGGGGCAAGAGAGTCGGCTGGGCGACTACTCGGCGTTCAGGCGGGCGCGCAGTTCCTTGCCGCTCTTGAAGAACGGCACGTGCTTGGCGCGGACGTCGACGGTTTCCCCGGTGCGCGGGTTGCGACCGGCGCGGGCGGGACGCGAGCGCACCGACAGGGCCCCGAAGCCCCGCAGCTCGACGCGGCCGCCGGCCTCGAGAGCGTTGATCATCCGCTCGAGGATGACGCCGACCACGCGCTCGACGTCCTTCTGCGTCAGGTGCGGGTTTTCGTTCGCGAGCCTGGCGATGAGTTCGGACTTGATCATCGATATCCCCTGCGCCGAGGGAGCGGCGCGCCGCGACCTTTGCCCAAGCAGGCCGCAATCTTCAAGAAAAAGGTTGCGGGCCGTTATCTAAAGACCCTTCGGCGCCCTGACGATCTCGACGTCGTAGGCGGCCTTGCGGATGGCGGCGTTGGCCGCCTCGACCTGCCCGAACGGCAGCTCGCGCGCCTCGCTGCGGCTCACCGTCTCGAAGCGGGCGACGCCGTCGGTCACCTTGGCCGACTTAGCCACGCGATAGCCGGTGGCGGCGTCCTCGCCATTGGCGCCCTTGACGCTGAAGCCCTCGCCCTTGCCCGGCAGCACCACCTCCACCGTCGTGCGGGCGTAGGACGGATAGCGCAGGGCGAACGGCGCGTCGGCGTTGGGGCCAGGCTCGCGACGCGGGAAGGTCGTGCCGCGCCCCTCGCCGCCGCCCAGCTTCAGCTCGCGCACGCCAAGGTCGTCGTTCAGCCGCCATTCGGGCGTGCTGGTCCCGGCCATCACGACCTTCAGCTCGCCGTCGTCGGCCTTCACCCAGTCGACGGTCTCCAGGGTGATCCAGCTGGAGGTCTTGGAGATGCTCTGCTTGAGGGCGCGCTCGATGTCGGCCTTGGGCGCGGTTTCCAGCGAGCGGCTGAACGCCCGCGCCGCGTCGCCGCGCATCAGCATCTCGACGCGCACGGGGGCGGGCTTGTCGAGGCCGGCCGAGGCGTCGATGTGCAGCTTGGTCTCGGTCTGGGCCTCGCTCAGCGGCGGCTGCTCGATCGGCTCCAGGCCCGCGCCCTTGGCGCGCACCGGCAGGGCCCAGCGGAAGCTCGGCGGGCGCAGCTGGTCCAGGCCGCCCTTGTCGCCCGAACGGGTGCCGTCCAGCCAGTAGCTCTTTCCGTCGATGCGGGCGCGCACGATGATGTGGTTGAACTGGCCCGCGGCGGCGACCCGCTCGTCCATGCCGTCGCCGCTGGTGGTCGAGACGATGGCCGGCTCGGCCTCGACGCCCAGGCCGCGCAGCAGGGCCAGCAGCAGCACGGTCTTGCCCTTGCAGTCGCCGAAGCGCCGCGCCCAGGTCTCGTCGGCGGGGGCGGGGCGATAACCGCCGTCGCCCATGCTGAGCGCCAGATAGCGGGTCTTGTCCTCGACCAGCTGCAGGGCGGCGAAGGCCCGTTCCTTGGGATCCCTGGTCTGGGCGGCGATGCGCGCGATCTCGGCCCGCACCGGCGAGTCCGGCGCCAGCTGGGCGGCCTTGTCGTAGAGGGGATACATCCGCCGGGAGATCTCGGCCCAGTCGGCGTAGGTCGAGGCCTGCAGCTCGCCCACCCGCAGGAAGCGCAGCGGCGCGCCGGCCGGCGCCTTGGGGGCCTCGGCGTTGCTCAGGTCGATGCTCAGGCGGGTGAACTCGCCGGCCTTGCTCTGCGTCGGCTGCGGGAAGCCGGTGGTGGTCTTCCAGATCACCGGATTATCCTGCGGCCACTCTATGCGTACGCGATAGCGGCCGATCTTGCCGCCCCAGCCCATGCGCTCGAAGGCCTGGCCGCGGTTGTCGAGCAGCGGTTCGGTGCGGTGGACGGTGTAGGCCCAGTCGATCACGTCGCCGACCTGCAGGTCCTTGATCTGGATGTTGGCGGTCAGGCGGCCGTCGAGCATGGCCCGCTCGAGATTGGTCTCGCGGCGGATGACCAGCACGTCCTTGCCGCCCTGCAGCAGGTCGATGACCTGGTCGCCGCGCCGGATGGCCAGGGTGTGAAGGGTGACGGTCTCGGCGGTGGGGTTCCACGACACCGAGCGCGAGCCCGAGCCCGACAGGCCCTCGGTCTTCACGATGCGGACCACGCGGCGGTTGTAGAAGGTCCCGCCCGAGCGTTCGAGCCACGTCTGGCTGTCGTCGAGCAGCACCTGGGTGGCGGGGGTCTCGGGGCCGGCCGGCAGGGCCGGGATCGCCGCGACGTCCACCCAGGCGGCGGGCGCGGCATAGACCGGCTTGTCGGCGGCGGCGGCGTGGCCGGTCCACATCACGGCGACGGCGGCGGCCGGAAGCACCAGCGCGGAAGACTTGAACATGGGCGCCCCTGCCAACTACTCAGACAAGCGGGACCATACAATTCCAGGACGCACGGCCAAGAGTACGCGCAAAAGAAAAACGGCGGTCGGATTGCTCCGACCGCCGCCTGTCTTCAGCTTAAAGCCAAGAGGCTTGAAGCTTATTCCTTCGGAGCGGCGCGCTCGCGCAGAGCCGCACCCAGGATGTCGCCCAGCGAAGCGCCGGAGTCCGACGAGCCGAACTGCTCGATGGCTTCCTTTTCTTCGGCCATTTCCAGCGACTTGATCGACAGCGAGACGCGGCGAGCGGCCTTGTCCACGTTGGTGATCTGAGCGTCGACGCGGTCACCCACGGCGAAGCGCTCGGGGCGCTGTTCCTGACGGTCACGCGACAGGTCCGACTTGCGGATGAAGGCGGTCATCGGGGCGTCGTCTTCACCGAAGCGGACTTCGATGCCGCCCGAGGTGACTTCCGTCACGGTGACGGTCACGGTCTGGTTCTTGCGGAAGGTGTCGCCCGACATCGGGTCGCCGGCCAGCTGCTTGATGCCCAGCGAGATGCGTTCCTTCTCGATGTCGACGTCGAGAACCTTCGCCTTGACCAGGTCGCCCTTCTTGTAGCGAGCCATGGCTTCTTCGCCGGCGACGCTCCAGTCGATGTCCGACAGGTGCACCATGCCGTCGATGTCGTTGTCGAGGCCGACGAACAGACCGAATTCGGTCGCGTTCTTGACTTCGCCTTCGACGGTCGAGCCGATCGGGTGAGCCTCGACGAAGGCTTCCCACGGGTTGGCCAGGGCTTGCTTCAGGCCGAGCGACACGCGGCGCTTGGACGGATCGACGTCCAGGACCACGACGTCGACTTCCTGCGAGGTCGACACGATCTTGCCGGGGTGGACGTTCTTCTTGGTCCACGACATTTCCGAAACGTGCACCAGGCCTTCAACGCCGGCTTCCAGCTCCACGAAGGCGCCGTAGTCGGTGATGTTGGTGATGCGGCCGGTGAACTTGGCGCCGACCGGGTACTTGGCTTCCACGCCGTCCCACGGATCCGACTGCAGCTGCTTCATGCCGAGCGAGATGCGCTGGGTGTCCGGGTTGATCTTGACGATCTGGACCTTCACGGTGTCGCCCACGGCGAGCACCTGGCTCGGGTGGTTGACGCGCTTCCAGCTCATGTCGGTGACGTGCAGCAGGCCGTCGATGCCGCCCAGGTCGACGAACGCACCGTAGTCGGTGATGTTCTTGACGACGCCTTCGCGGATTTCACCCTCTTGCAGCTGCGACACCAGTTCGGTGCGCTGCTCGGCGCGGGCTTCTTCCAGGATGGCGCGACGCGAGACGACGATGTTGCCGCGCGGACGGTCCATCTTCAGGATGGCGAAGGGCTGTTCCTTGCCCATCAGCGGGCCGACGTCGCGCACCGGACGGATGTCGACTTGCGAGCCCGGCAGGAAGGCCGAGGCGCCGCCGAGGTCGACGGTGAAGCCGCCCTTCACGCGGCCGACGATGGCGCCCATCACCGGCTCGTTCTTGGCGTAGACGCCTTCCAGACGGGTCCAGGCTTCTTCGCGCTTGGCCTTTTCGCGGCTGATGACCGCTTCGCCCATGGCGTTCTCGAGGCGCTCGAGGAAGACTTCGACGGTGTCGCCGACCTTGATGGTCGCCTTGCCGGCTTCGTCGACGCCGAATTCCTTCAGCTGGACGCGGCCTTCGGTCTTCAGACCGACGTCGATGATCGCGAAGTCCTTCTCGATCCCAACGACCTTGCCCTTGACCACGGAGCCTTCCGCGAAGTCGCGGCCGCCCATGGAGTCGTTGAGGAGCGCTTCGAAATCGTCGCGCGTGGGGTTGAAGCTCATATCGTCAGCCATGCTGATCTAAGGTCTCTGGGTTGTGGGAAGCCCTGCGATGAGCGCCGTCGGGTGACGGTTCTCGGGATTCCGGATGAGATGATTTTCTGATGCGGTCCGTCGCGTCCTAAAGCGGCGGCGAGGCGGGCGTTAGATTAGCCCTTGGAGTTTCCTCACCGGGCGCGCGCCGTCTCGACGATGCGGAGAGCCGCATCGAAGGCCTGGGATATAGTCATTTCCGACGTATCAAGCAAGATGGCGTCCACGGCCTGGGCCATGGGCGCGTCCTTGCGTCCGCCGTCGCGTTCGTCACGCTTTCTGATGTCGGCCAGGATCTCTTCGAACGAGACGGCTTCGCCCTGCCCGGTCAGCTGTTTCCAGCGGCGGTCGGCCCGGACCTCGGGGCTGGCGGTGACATAGAGCTTGGCCGGCGCCTCGGGGGCGATGACCGTGCCGATGTCGCGCCCGTCGAGCACGGCGCCGCCGTCCTGCCCCGCGAAGCTCCGCTGCAGGTCGAACAGGGCCGAGCGCACGCCCGGATGCACGGCCACCCGGCTGGCGGCCTCGCCGGCGGCGCGGGTGCGCACCTCCGGCTTCTCCAGTTCCGACAGGTCGAGACCGCGAGCCGAAGCCTCGGCCGCCGCCGCGTCGTCCAGGTCGCCCCCGATCGCCAACAACCGCACGCCGACCGCGCGATACAGCAGGCCGGTGTCCAGCATCGGCAGGCCGTAGTGGGCCGCCAGGCGCGAGGCGATGGTGCCCTTGCCCGAGGCGGCCGGGCCGTCGACGGCGATGATGAAGGCCATGAGATCAGGCCTCGACGATCGAGCCGCCCAGGCCCGTCATCAACGACACGAAACCCGGGAAGCTGGTGGCGATCATGCCCGGCTCGTCGATCTCGACCGGCTCCTGGGCGGCCAGGCCCAGGATCAGGTGGCTCATGGCGATGCGGTGATCGCCATGGGTGATCACCTTGCCGCCGCCGCGCACCGGGTGATTGCCGCCGCGCGTGCCGACCACGGTCATGCCCTCGGGCTCCTCCTCGACGGTGACGCCGCAGGCCTGCAGGCCCGCCGCCGTCAGGGCGATGCGGTCGCTTTCCTTGACCCGCATCTCGCCGATGCCGCGCATGACGGTGGGACCATCCGCAAACGCGGCCGCGACGGCCAGGATCGGATATTCGTCGATCATCGCCGGGGCGCGCTCGGGCGGCACGACGACGCCCTTGAGCTGCGAATGGCGGGCGGTGATGTCGCCGACGTCCTCGCCGCTCTCGACGCGGACGTTCGAGATGGTCAGGTCGGCGCCCATCTCCTGCAAGGTCGTGAAGAGGCCGGTGCGCAGCTCGTTGAGCATCACGCCCTTCACGGTCACTTCCGAACCGGGAACGATCAGGCCGGCCACCAACGGGAAGGCGGCCGAGGACGGGTCGCCCGGCACCTGCACGTGCGTGCCCTTCAGCTTCTGGCCTTCCGGCAGGCGCACGTGGCGCACGCCGCCGCGATCTTCCACCAGCACCTCGGCGCCGAAGGCGCGCAGCATGCGCTCGGTGTGGTCGCGGGTGGCTTCCGGCTCGATCACCTCGACGCCGCCCTCGGCGTGCAGGCCGGCCAGCAGCACGGCCGACTTCACCTGGGCCGAGGCCATGGGCAGGGTGTAGACGAGACCGCGCAGGCCCCCGCCCTTCAGCGTCAGCGGCAGGCGGCCCTTGTCGCGGCCCAGCCAGGTCGCGCCCATGCGAGCCAGCGGATCGAGCACCCGGCCCATCGGGCGGCCGCGCAGGCTGCCGTCGCCGGTGAAGGTGGCGCACATGGAAAAGCCCGCCGCCGCGCCCATGATCAGGCGCACGCCCGTGCCGGCGTTGCCGCAGTCGATGACGTCCGTGGGCTCGGCGAAGCCGCCCTTGCCCTCGACGCGCCAGCGGCCGACGCCTTCCTGTTCGACGCGCGCGCCGAAGGCCCGCATGGCCCGCCCGGTCGCCAGGACGTCGTCGCCCTCCAGCAGCCCCTCGATGGTGGTGGTGCCGCTCGCGAGGGCGCCCAGGATCATCGAACGGTGCGAAATGGACTTGTCGCCAGGCGCCCGAACCGTACCGCGAAGGGCTCCGCCCGGAGCGCTCTTCAATCCAGCCGTGGTCATGCCGAAACCGGCTCCTTGCAACATAGGTGTTTCGCGAAGGGGTTTGCTTTTGACAGCGGCCTCCCGTCATGGCAAGTCAGCCGCCGCTTTTCCCATCAGGATCAAAGGGTCGCCGCCTTGGCTAATCCCGACTTGGGCGCAAAACAAATCTGCCCCAACTGCCAATCGAAGTTCTACGACCTCAACCGTCGTCCGGCCGTCTGCCCCAAGTGCGGCGAGCAGTTCGACCCGGAAGAGGCCCTGAAGTCGCGCCGCGTCCGTGCCCGCGCCGTCACGCCGGACTACGACGCCGACGACGAGAAGGAAGCCCCGGCTCCCAAGGAGCAGGACGGCTACGAGGACGAGGTCGACGAGACCCCGGAAATCGACGAGGCCGCCGAAGCCGACGTCACCGAGGGTGACGACGAGGACGGTGATCCCACCGCCGAGCCGTCGCCGGGCGGCGACGACCTGGGCGTCGACTTCGCCGAGGACGAAGACCTGGCCGACGAGGACACCGACGACGTCCCGTTCCTCGAGGACGAGGACGAAGACGACCTCGGCGACGAGATCGAGGGCCTGCCGGACGGCGAAGACGACGACCGGTAAGACGAATGCGCCGGGGTCGGAGCGATCCGACCCCGGTTTTCGGGTTCTCCACAGCGTTTCGTCGCACCCCGAAAAAAAGTTGGCCGAGGGGGTTGATCCCGAAAAAACCTCGGCATAGGTTCCGCGCCTCTTCGGGGGACAGCCACTCGGAACCGCCGGAGAGACTAAGGCATACGACGGAAAGTCTTCGTGGTTTTCCAACGCGCCTTGGGGCTATAGCTCAGCTGGTAGAGCGCTTGAATGGCATTCAAGAGGTCAGCGGTTCGACTCCGCTTAGCTCCACCAAGACGGCCGCTTCCCTAAAGGGAGCGGCCGTTTCCATTTTCGGAACCCGTCGAAGACTTGTCGGAAAACTTGAGCCTCGCCCGACGCGGGGGCTTGATCCCGACGAAGCCTCGACATAGGTTCCGCGCCTTCCCGGCCACCATCCGGGACCAGGGCCTTCGAGCCTCGGGGCTATAGCTCAGCTGGTAGAGCGCTTGAATGGCATTCAAGAGGTCAGCGGTTCGACTCCGCTTAGCTCCACCAAGACGGCCGCTTCCCTAAAGGGAGCGGCCGTTTCCATTTCCAGCGCTCGAAACCTCCTCAATCGCTCCGCCAGACCTCCCCCTTTTTGGGGGGAGGTGGCCCGGAGGGCCGGAAGGGGCTCAGCGCGGCGCCGAGATCAGCCCCGCCAGCCGCCGCACGCCCTCCTCGATCTGGTCGGGCGGCAGCAGGGAGTAGCTGAGACGCAGGGTGTTGGCGGCCGGGGCCTCGGCGAAGAACGGCGCGCCGGGCACGAAGGCCACGCGGACATCGGTCAGGGCCCGCTCCAGCAGGGCCTTGCCGTCCAGGCCTTCCGGCAGGGTCAGCCACACGAACATGCCGCCCTCGGGCGAGATCCACGACACGCTCTTGGGCATGTGCCGCTCCAGCGCCGCCAGCATGGCCCGCGCCTGGCCGCCATAGGCCCCGCGCAGGCGGCCCAGGTGCTGGTCGTAGCCTTCGGAGACGACTCGGCAGGCGACCATCTGGTTGATGGTCGAGACATGCAGGTCGCCGCCCTGCTTGAGCAGCACCAGCTTCTCGATCGCCGCCCTGGGGCCGCAAATCCAGCCGATGCGCAGGGCCGGCGACAGGGTCTTGGACAGCGTGCCGCAGAACAGGACCCGAGCGGCCTCGATCGAGCCCTTGCGGGCGATGTCGAGGGCCAGCAGCGAGGGGATCGGCTCGCCGCCGAAGCGCAGTTCGCGATAGGCCGCGTCCTCGACCAGGGGGAAGTCCCGGGCGTCAGCCAGGTCGAGCAGGGCCTCCCGCTGCGCCAGGGTGAGGCTGACGCCGGTGGGATTGGCGAAGTCGGGCACGAAGTAGCCCAGGCGCGGCTTGCGGGCCTCCACGGCCGCCCGGGCGGCCTCGTCGCCGTCCAGGGCGCCCTGCGGCAGGTCGAGATAGGCCGGCTGGTAGGCGTTGAAGGCCTGCAGCGCGCCCAGATAGGTCGGCCGAGCCACCACCACCGGAGCGCCGGGATCGAGGAACAGCTTGCCCAGCAGGTCGAGCGCCTGCTGCGAGCCGGCGGTCAGCAGCACGTTCTCGGGCTCGCAGGGCATGCCGTCGCGGGTCATGCGCTCGGCGATCCAGCGGCGCAGCGGGCCGTGGCCCTCGCTGACGGTGTACTGCAGCGCCTGGGCGGCCTGGGCGCCGTCGGCGAGGATTTCGGCATAGGCCTCGCGGATGGCCTGGGCCGGGAAGAGGGCCGGGTCGGGAATGCCGCCGGCGAACGAGAGGATGTCGGGCTGCTCGAGCAGCTTCAGCAGCTCGCGGATCTCGCTGGCGCGGATACCGGCCATGCGCGCGGAAAAGCGCGCGGCCCAGTCTTGCGGGGCCAGGTCTTGGGTGTCGGTGGTCATGGGGTCTTCTTCGTCGAGACAATCGTGCGGCGGCCTCGGCCGCCGGTCTTCTGCGTTCGACGGCGGCCTGGCCGTCCGTCGCCTGGGCGCACGAAGGCGCCGCGCCTGATCCCTAGCGGTCAGGCGCTGCGTACGAGTCCGTTGGTGCCCAGGGAGCGGCGGCGCTGGAAGCGCCGGGTCCCGCGTTCGCTCGCGATCATGGCCGCGACCCTAAAGGCGCGGGCCATGGAAGGAAACCCGGCTTTTCCTCGAAGGGCCGCCAGGAGACCTCAGCGCGGGCCGTTGAGGCTGTCGGTCCAGTCCTCGTTGGGATCGGGCGGTCCGCCGGTCGGCAGGCGCCATTCGCCGCGATAGGAGAAGTCCAGCGTGCCGCACAGCCGCGCCTGGCCGGCGGCCTTGGGATCGTCGCCGAAGGCCTGGATCCGCAGGTCGTGGCGCAAGGCGATGCGGCTGAAGCTCAGCCACAGGCGCTTGGAGCCGGAGCAGAAGGCCCGGACATAGACCTTGCCCTGCTCGGCCGCGCCGTCGACCTCGTAGAGGGCCGCGTCGACGTCGACGCCGGCCATGGACGCCAGACCGCCCTTGCCGAGGTCCTTCTGGCTGCCCTTGCGCAGCAGGGCCTGGGCCGGCACGCCGGTGGCCAGCACCTTGATCGGCCGGGCATTGAGCAGGCCCTGCTCGAACAGCACGGTCACGCCCGCCCCCGTCAGCCGCTTGGCGTCGGGCGAGATCGGGTCGTAGGAGAACATTCGCCGTTCGGCCGCAGCCGGCCCCGCGACGGCGCTCAGCAGCGCGGCGACCAGCAGGACTGGAAGGCCGGCCCTCATCGCTTGAGCTGCAGGTTCACGGCCTGGGCGTCGAAGCCCGACAGCCGCCAGGACCCGCCCTCGCGGGTGAAGGTCAGCATGCAGGGACCGTCCTTCTTGGCCGCGCAGACCCGGCCGTCGCCGGTCGGACGCAGGGCCGAAGCGATGGCGATGCGGCCTGGGATCGGCTTGTCGGGGGTGTAGCCGTAATAGTTGGCGGCGGCGCGGAACACCTCGGGGCGGATCAGGGCCGCGCCGGCGACGTCGGCGGCCGGGCCGGCCAGGGCGATCATCGCCGCCTGCCAGCCGCCCTTGGCGCCCGAGCGACGGGCCTCCTCGACCAGGCGGGTCTCGACCGCGCCGGTCAGGGCCCGGTGATCGACCAGGCTGTCGAACGTGGCCCGGTCGTTGTTGCGGATCGCCGTCAGCAGGGCGTGCACGTCGCCGGCGGCGTCGTAGCGGTCGGCGGTGGCGCAGGCGCTCAGGGAGGCGGCGACCGCGGTCAGGGCGAGAAGGGCTCGAATGCGCATGGACAACGGCTAGCGCTCAATTCCGGCGAATTCCAGTCCCGTCAGCCCGCGCCGGGGTCACGTGGTCGTGGTCGGCGGCGGCGCGGACCTGCCGGTTCCTCCCGCCGACCAGCGGCTCCTCGATCCCCCACTCTTCGTAGCCGCCATCCACGCGGTAGGTCGCGGCCGGGGCTCGGCCAATCGACTTCGACGCGCAAGGCGTGTCCACCCGCGCAGGCGGATTTTGGGTAGCGACCAGAAAAAGGGCGCGGACCTCGCGGTCCGCGCCCTGATCTTTCGGTGACCGAAGTCGCCGGCCCTTAGTCGAGCTGGCGCTTGATCTCCTCGACGGTGAAGCACTCGATGGTGTCGCCGACCTTGATGTCCTGGAAGCCAGCGAACATCATGCCGCACTCCTGACCGACGGGGACTTCGTTGACCTCGTCCTTGAAGCGCTTGAGCGTCTGCAGGGTGCCCAGTTCGAGCACGACGATGTCCTGACGGATGATCCGGACCTTCGCGCCCTTGCGCACGACGCCTTCGGTGACCTTACAGCCGGCGACCTTGCCGATCTTCGTGATGTCGAAGGCCTGCAGCACCTCGGCGTTGCCGAGGAAGGTTTCGCGCTGGATCGGGGCCAGCATGCCCGAGAGCACGCCTTTGATATCGTCCAGCAGGTCGTAGATGATCGCGTAGTAGCGGATCTCGACCCCTTCGCGTTCGGCCAGGGCTCGCGCCTGCGCCGAGGCGCGGACGTTGAAGCCGATGACCGGCGCGCCGGCGCCCTTGGCCAGCATGACGTCGCTTTCGCTGATCGCGCCGGCGCCCGACAGGATGATCCGCGCGCGGACCTCGTCGGTGGCCATCTTGTCCAGCGAACCGATGATCGCCTCGGCCGAACCTTGGACGTCGGCCTTGATGATCAGCGGAAGCTCTTTCAGCTTCTTGTCCTGCAGCTTGGCCATCATGTCGGCCATCGAAGCGCCGGCGCCCACCGGGGCCAGCGTCTTCTCGCGCTTCTGGCGGATGCGGTACTCGGTCAGCTCGCGAGCGCGGGCTTCGTTCTCCACGACGGCGAAGGCTTCGCCGGGCGAGGGAACGCCGTCCAGGCCGAGGATCTCGACCGGGGTGGCCGGACCAGCTTCGGTCAGCTGCTCGTTGCGCTCGTTCAGCAGGGCGCGAACCCGGCCGAACTGGCTGCCGGCGACGACGATGTCGCCGCGCTTGAGCGTGCCGCGGTTGACCAGGACGGTCGAGACGGCGCCGCGACCCTTGTCCAGCTTGGCCTCGATCACCACGCCGTCGGCGGTGCGGTCGGGGTTGGCCTTCAGGTCGAGCACTTCGGCCTGCAGCAGGATGGCGTCGAGCAGGTCGTCCAGGCCCGTGCGGGCCTTGGCCGAGACCTCGATGATCTGGGTGTCGCCACCCAGGCTCTCGACGACGATCTCGTGCTGCAGCAGCTCGTTGACCACGCGGGTCGGATCCGAGCCCGGCTTGTCCATCTTGTTGACGGCCACGATGATCGGCACGTTGGCGGCCTTGGCGTGTTTGATCGCCTCGACCGTCTGCGGCATCACGCCGTCGTCGCCGGCCACCACCAGCACGACGATGTCGGTGATGTTGGCGCCGCGAGCGCGCATGGCCGAGAAGGCGGCGTGGCCGGGCGTGTCGAGGAACGTCACGCGCTGGCCGTCCTTCAGGCGAACCTGATAGGCGCCGATGTGCTGGGTGATCCCGCCGTGTTCGCCAGCGGCCACGTCGGTGGCGCGCAGGGCGTCGAGCAGCGAGGTCTTGCCGTGGTCGACGTGGCCCATGATGGTCACGACCGGCGGACGGCCTTCCAGGTGATCGTCGTGGTCCTCGGCGCCGATGAAGCCCTCTTCGACGTCGGCTTCCGACACGCGCTTGACGGTGTGGCCGAATTCGGTGGCCACCAGCTCGGCGGTGTCGTTGTCGATGACGTCGTTGATCTTCAGCATCACGCCCTGACGCATCAGGAACTTGATGATCTCGACGCCGCGCACGGCCATCCGGTTGGACAGCTCCTGCACGGTGATGACGTCGGGGATCACGACCTCGCGGGCGACACGCGCCTGCTCGACCGCGCCGCCGCGGCGCTTTTCCTTTTCGCGTTCACGGGCCCGGCGAACCGAGGCCAGCGAGCGCATGCGGTCGGCGGACTCCCCATCACCGGCCACGGCCTGGATGGTGAGGCGGCCTTCGCGGCGCTGCGGGGCGCCCTTGGCGCGCGAGACGGCCTTGTTCGGCGCGTTGTTGGCCTTGCGGCGATCGTCGTCCTCGTCCGGACGGCGATCGGTCAGGCCGCCGCCGGGCCGCGGGGCCGAGCGGGTGGCGCGCTGGATTTCCGGCGTGGCCGGAGCCGAGGCCGGGACGCCCGGACGCGGACCGCGCGGACCGCCGGGGCCGCCAGGGCCACGAGCGCCGGGCGCCGGGCGCGGAGCCAGGGCCGAGTAGCGGACGGTCTGCTGCGGACGGTCGCCTTGCGGACGATCACCTTGCGGGCGGTCGCCGCCCGAGCGGTAGCCGCCGCCGGCGCCTTCCGGACGCGGGCCGCGCGGGCGGTCGCCTTCCGGACGCGGAGCGCGCTGGTTGTAGGGCCCGTCCTGACGGGGGGCGCGCTGATTGTACGGGCCGTCCTGGCGCGGAGCGCGCTGGTTGAACGGACGGTCGCCCTGCGGACGATCCCCTTGGGGACGATCGCCCTGCGGGCGGTCGCCGCCCGGCGTCGGCCGGTAGGTCGTGGTCGTCGGACGATCGTCGCGGCGTTCACGGCTGGGTTCGTAGGTGCGGGTCTGGCCCGGAGCGCTGTGGCGCGGAGCCTCGGCGCGGGGAGCCTCGACGCGCGGAGCGACCGGAGCCGCCGGAGCGGGCGTCGGCGCGGGCGCGGCCGGAGCAGCGGCGGCCGGGGCCGGCGCGGCGGGAGCCGGAACCGGCTTGGCGGCGGCGGCTTCGGCGGCCGCCTTGGCGGCAGCGGCCTTGGCGGCGGCGTCACGCGCCGCGGCGGCCTCGGCCGCGGCGCGAGCGTCGGCTGCCCGGCGTTCGGCGGCCTGGCGTTCCTGCGCTTCGCGAGCGGCCTCGATGGCGCGCTGGCGAGCGCGCATCTCGTCCTGCGACAGACCGCCGGCCGCACCACCGCCACCGCCGCCTTGCGGACGCGGCGCGTCGTGGCGACGCTCGGCCTGGGACGGCGCGGCGAGATTGCCGGAAGCCGGCGCATGCGGGCGCGTGCGCTTCGTCTCGACAACCACCGTCTTGGTCCGGCCGTGGCTGAAGCTCTGCTTCACGACACCGGCGCTCACCGAGCCCTGGCGGGGCTTCAGCGTCATCGGGGGTCGATTACCGGGGCGGCCGTTTTCGTTCTCGTCGCTCATGCGCTCGCTTGTACTTCCGCCAGGCGGTACCCGGCTAAAAAAACCGTTCTTTCCATGTGAGAAAGGGGCCCGGACGTACCTGCCAAGGCAAGCGCGTTTCCCGACCCTTCACTCACGGACGAGGTCCGGATGACCACGCCCCACGTCAAAGATTCTAGAGTCTTTCGATCGCATCGACCGCTCGGTGCGATCGAAAAACTCTAGAGCCTGTCCCTGCCGGCGCGCCGGTCGAGGGCGAACAGGCTCACCCCCGAAGATAGTCGAAGACCCCTCAGGGCTTCGGATCGTCCTCACGCCCGCCCGCCGTCCATTCGGGCGGCGAAAGCGGCCGGAAGCCTGATAAACGCTCGACGTCCAAAGTCCATCGATCACTGCCAGGTCCAGCGAGGAGCGCCGTGTGTATCACATTCTCCCCGCCTAAGGCCAAACCCAATTCGTCCGATGTGAACGCGCCCAGCAAACGGGGCGGCCTGGCGGCCTTGCGCGCGGCGGAAAGGATCTTGCGGCGACCGTCTTCGGCGCTGTCGGACGCTTCGATCAGCCAGGCGACCTTGCCCGTTCCCAGGGCGGCGACCACCTTTTCGAAGCCAGAGATAATGGTCCCGGCCTTGCGCGCAAGGCCCAGACCGTCCAGCACGCGCCGCGCCAGCAACTGCTCCACCTGATCGGCGAGGTCGGCGGGCGCCGACAGCTTGGTCTTGGCCGAACGCGAGAAGGCGTTCTTCTTCACGGCCGCGGCGATCGACTCGCGGTCGGCCGCCACCCACATGCCGCGCCCGGGCAGCTTGCGGGCGACGTCGGGAACCACGACGCCGTCGGGCCCGGCCACGAACCGCACCAGGCGCGGCTCGTCGACCGCCTCGCCCAGGACGATGTCCTTGCGCGCGCGGGTGGCTTCGGCATGGGTCTTAGGAGCGGTCTGGTCGTTCATGCGTCTTCAAAGGAAGCGGCCCTTCCGAGGATCGGAAGGGCCGGCTGTCTCTTACTGCTCTTCGGCGGCTTCTTCGGCGGCGGGGGCTTCCTCGCCTTCGACTTCGGCGACCTCTTCAGCCTCGCCCTCGATCTCTTCGTACTCGGGCTCAGGCGGGGCCTCGACCCAGCCCATGGCGATACGAGCGCGCATGATCAGGGCTTCGGCGTCGTCGGGCGACAGGTTGAAGCTCTCGAGGATGCCCGGCTCGCGCACGCGCTCGCCATTCCTGCTCTCGAACCAGCCGCGCATGTCGTCGGGGACGAGGCCGGCCAGGTCTTCGATCGTCTTCACGTCGCCTTCGCCCAGGGCCACGGCCATGGCCAGGGTCACGCCCTCGACGCCCAGCAGTTCGTCCTGGACGCCCAGTTCGACGCGCTTGGCGTCCAGGGCGGCGGCTTCCTTCTCGAGGAATTCGCGGGCGCGGGCCTGCAGTTCCTCGGCGGTCTCGTCGTCGAAGCCCTCGATCGAACCGATCTCGTGGGTTTCGACATAGGCCACGTCTTCGACGGCGGTGAAGCCTTCGGTGACCAGCAGCTGGGCGATGACCTCGTCGACGTCCAGCGCTTCCTGGAACAGGGCGGTGGCCTCGGCGAACTGCTTCTGACGGCGCTCGCTCTCCTGGCTCTCGGTCATGATGTCGATCTGCCAGCCGGTCAGCTGCGAGGCCAGGCGGACGTTCTGGCCGCGGCGGCCGATGGCCAGCGACAGCTGCTCGTCCGGCACCACGACTTCGACGCGCTCGTCTTCCTCGTCCATGACGACCTTGGAGACTTCGGCCGGGGCCAGGGCGTTGACGATGAAGGTGGCCTCGTCTTCCGACCACTGGATGATGTCGATCTTCTCGCCCTGCAGCTCGGCGACCACCGCCTGCACGCGCGAACCACGCATGCCGACGCAGGCGCCGACGGGGTCGATCGAGCTGTCGTTGGAGATGACGGCCATCTTGGCGCGCGAACCCGGATCGCGAGCCACGGCGCGGATCTCGATGACGCCGTCGTAGACTTCCGGCACTTCCTGCGCGAACAGCTTGGCCATGAAGCCGCCGTGGGCGCGGCTCAGCATGATCTGCGGGCCCTTGGTCTCGCGACGGACATCGTAGATGTAGGCGCGGATGCGGTCGCCGACGTTGAAGTTCTCGCGCGGGATCGACTGGTCGCGGCGCATGATGCCTTCGCCGCGGCCCAGGTCGACGATGACGTTGCCGTATTCGACGCGCTTGACGCTGCCGTTGACGATCTCGCCCGAGCGGTCCTTGTACTCTTCGTACTGGCGCTCGCGCTCGGCTTCGCGAACCTTGTGCATGACGACCTGGCGGGCCATCTGGGTCTGCACGCGGCCGATCTCGAACGGCGGCAGGGCCTCTTCGTAGACCTTGCCGATCTCGGCGTCGCGCCAGGTGCGCTTGGCCGAGGTCAGGTGGACCTTGCCGATCTCACCTTCCAGGTCGGCGTCGTCGGCCACGATCTCGATCACGCGCTTCTGCGTCGTCTCGCCCGTGCGCGGGTCGATCTTGACGCGGATGTCGTGCTCGGCGCCGTAGCGGGCGCGGGCGGCCTTCTGCAGGGCGTCCTCGATGGCCTCGATGACGACTTCCTTCTCGATGCCCTTTTCACGGGCGACCGCGTCGGCGATCTGGAGCAGTTCAAGCCGGTTGGCGGCGATGCCGATGGCCATGGTCAGTCCTCTTCACTTTCGGACAAATCGTTGTCGTTCTCGGCGTCCACGCGGGCGGCGCGCGCGTCGGCGCCCCGCTTCATCAGCTCGTCGGTCAGGACCAGCTTGGCGTCGACGATCCAGGCGAACGGGAAATAGACGGTGACGTCGTCCTCGCCCTCGATGTTGAGGCCGACCTGGTCGTCCTCGACGCCGGCGAGCTCGCCCTTGAAGCGCTTGCGGCCCTCGGCCACGCGATCGAGCTCGATGCGCACCTCGAAACCGGCATAGGTCTCGAAGTCCTTCAGGCGCGTCAGCGGGCGGTCGACGCCCGGGCTGGAGACTTCCAGGGTGTATTCGCCGGCGATCGGGTCGGCGGCGTCCATCACCTCGGAGATGGCGCGGGACAGCTTGGCGCAGTCCTCGACGTTCATGTCGCCGCCCGTTCCGTCCTCCTGGAGGGGACGTTCGGCCATGATCTGCAGGCGGCGCTGCTCAGCGCCGCCCATCAGGCGCAGGCGGACGATCTCGTAGCCGACGGTCTCGGCGACGGGATCGAGCATCTCGATCAGGTCCAGGTCTTCTCGCGTCTTGCCGCGCACGGTTCTCTTCTCAGTTTCGCGGGCCGCCCGGCCGGCCTCGAAAGGCCCAGCTGGCGAGCGACCAAAGAAAAAGCGGCAGCCTTTCGGGCCGCCGCTCGAAAGCGCCAATCAGCGCTAACGGACGATGTAGGAGCTATATAGCGCGATAGGCGAGCGGGTGGAAGCCCCCTCCTGGCCGGGGCTCGCGCCACGCGCGAGAGACCTTTGCAAGCGCCGCAAGCCAAGCCTCGAAAGCTGTTCTCACGGGCATTCGACAAGCTCGACCAGAGACGACGGATGCTTTTGCGGCCGCAAGTCGAGGGGCGGACACGCCCCCTCTTTCGCACCGCAACACTTGTGGCCTATACAGGCGGCCGCTTGAGGCCCGCCTCCCCGCGGGAGCCTTCACCACAACGAAGAGTGACTATGGACCTCTCCAAGATCGCCGTCGGCGTGAACCCGCCCTACGACCTGAACGCCGTCATCGAGATCCCCCAGGGCGGCGAGCCGGTGAAGTACGAGATCGACAAGGAAAGCGGCGCCCTGATGGTGGACCGCTTCCTTCACACGGCGATGTTCTATCCGGCCAACTACGGCTTCATCCCGCACACCCTGGCCGACGACGGCGACCCCGCCGACATCATGGTCGTGGGTCCGACCCCGGTGGTGCCCGGCGCGATCATCCGCTGCCGCCCGATCGGCGCCCTGATGATGGTCGACGAGGCCGGGTCGGACGAGAAGATCCTGGCCGTGCCGGTCGACAAGCTGCACCCCTTCTATACGGGCGTGAACAGCTGGCGCGACCTGCCGACCATCCTGACCGAGCAGATCGCCCACTTCTTCCAACACTACAAGGATCTGGAAAAGGGCAAGTCGACCAAGATCACCGGCTGGGCCGATCCGGACGAGACCGCCGAACTGATCCGCGCGGCGATCAAGCGCCACGACGAGAACTACTGAGACCAGACAGCGGCGCCGGGCTTCCGGCGCCGTTTTCTTTTGGGGCTTCATCCTGGGTTCGGGCCCCGGGTGTGACCTTCGCGACCTTGCGCGCGGGGCCGCTCGACCCCATAACCTCGCCGGATGAGCGAGACCCCGCAAAAGCGCCTCTATATCAAGACCTACGGCTGTCAGATGAACGTCTACGACAGCGAGCGCATGACCGACGTCCTGCGCCCGCTGGGCTATGGCGTGGTCGACGACCCGGAGGGCGCGGATCTCGTCGTGCTCAACACCTGCCACATCCGCGAGAAGGCCACCGAAAAGGTCTATTCCGAGCTTGGCCAGATCAAGCTGATGAAGGACCGCAAGGCCCAGACCGGCGGCAAGATGACCATCGCCGTGGCCGGCTGCGTGGCCCAGGCCGAGGGCCAAGAGATCATGAACCGCCAGCGGGCGGTCGATCTGGTGGTCGGTCCGCAGGCCTATCACCAGCTGCCTGAGCTGATCGCCCGCGCCCATCGGGCCTCGGGCGAGCGCCTGGCCGCCGACTTCGCCGCCGACGAGAAGTTCGACGCCCTGCCGGCCGAGCGCCACGTCACCGGCGTCACCGCGTTCCTGACCGTGCAGGAGGGCTGCGACAAGTTCTGCACCTTCTGCGTGGTGCCCTATACGCGCGGCGGCGAGTGGTCGCGGCCGGTCAATGACATCGTGGAAGAAGCCAAGCGCCTGGCCGATGCGGGCGTGCGCGAGGTCACCCTGCTGGGCCAGAACGTCAACGCCTATGACGGCGACGGCTCGACCCTGGCCAAGCTGGTGCGCAAGCTGGCGACGATCGATGGCCTGGATCGCATCCGCTACACCACCAGCCACCCGCGCGACATGGGCGAGGACCTGATCGAGGCCCATGGCGAGCTGCCGCAGCTGATGCCCTACCTGCACCTGCCGGTGCAGGCCGGCAGCGACAAGATCCTCAAGGCCATGAACCGCGACCATACGGCCGAAAGCTATGTGAAGCTGATCGAGCGCATCCGCGCCGCCCGGCCCGACATCGCCATGAGCGGCGACTTCATCGTCGGCTTCCCCGGCGAGCGCGACGGCGACTTTGAGAAGACCCTCGAACTCGTCCGCGAGGTCGGCTTCGCATCGGCCTTTTCGTTCAAGTATTCGCGCCGCCCCGGCACGCCGGCCTCGGCCATGCCCGGCCAGGTCGACGAGGCCGTGAAGTCCGAGCGCCTGGACCGCCTGAACCAGCTGCTCGACGAGCAGCAGCGGGCCTTCAACGCCAGCCAGGTCGGCAAGACCCTGCCCGTGCTGTTCGAGAAGGCCGGCCGCCATCCCGGTCAGGTCGTCGGCCGTAGCCCCTACCTGCAAGCCGTCCACGCCGAAGGCGGGGAGCATCTGATCGGGACGATCGTTCCCGTCCGTATCGAGAGCGCCGCCAAGATGAGCCTGGCCGGCGTGCTCGCCAACGAACCTGTTCTGGAGACCGCGTGAGCCGCACGCCCGAGTTCCTGCCGCTTTCCGACGACGCCGTCGTCGCCGTCACCGGCCCGTCCGGCCGCCACGCCGCCCTGATCGAGGACGCGTTCAAGGTCCTGCTCGAGACGCCCGGCGGCGGCGTCAAGATCACCGGCGACGTCAAGGGCCGCTCGTCGGCCAAGCGCGCCCTGCTGGCCCTGGCCGAGCGGGCCGACGCCGGCCATGAAGTGGTCGAGGCCGACATCCGCGTGGCCGTGGGCGAGGCCCACAGCGCCGGCGGCCAGGCCTCGCCGCGCGCCGTGCGCCGCGGCGCGGTGTCGCCCAAGACCAAGAACCAGGCCGCCTACATGGAGCAGATGGCCCGGCATCCGCTGGTCTTCGGCCTGGGTCCGGCCGGCACCGGCAAGACCTTCCTGGCCGTGGCCCAGGGCGCGGGCATGCTGCTGCGCGGCGAGGTCGACCGCCTGATCGTCACCCGCCCCGCCGTCGAGGCCGGCGAGAAGCTCGGATTTCTTCCGGGCGACCTCAACGAGAAGGTCGACCCCTACATGGCGCCGGTCTGGGAGGCCCTGACCGACATCATGGGCGCCGAACAGCTGCGCCGCCGCCGCGACAAGGGCGAGATCGAGGTCGCTCCGATCGCCTTCATGCGCGGCCGCACGCTGGCCCACGCCTTCGTCATCGTCGACGAGGCCCAGAACTGCTCGCGCCTGCAGATGAAGATGGTGCTGACCCGCCTGGGCGAAGGCGCCCGGATGGTGGTCACCGGCGATCCGACCCAGATCGACCTCCTGAACCCGCGCGACTCCGGCCTGGCCCACGCGGTGTCGATCCTCGACGGCGTGGAGGGCGTGGCCGTGGCCCGCTTCACCTCGACCGACGTCGTGCGCCACCCGCTGGTGGAGCGCATCGTCAAGGCCTACGACGCCGACGCGGCCCTGGTGGCGACTCCCCGATGATCACCGTCGATATCGAGATCGAAGACGAGGCCTGGACCAAGGCCGAACCGGAAGCCGAGGCGCTGGTCTGGCGGGCCGCCCAGGCCGTGCTCGACGCCCACGAGGACGTCGAGGGCCAGGGCATCGTCATCCTGCTGGCCGACGACGACAGCGTGCGGGCCCTGAACCGCGACTTCCGCCACAAGGACTACGCCACCAACGTGCTGTCCTTCCCCTCGCCCCAGGATCCGGCGAGCAATCCCGAGGGCCAGATCGGCGACATCGCCCTGGCCTACGGGGTCTGCGCCCGGGAGGCGGCCGAGCAGGGCAAGCCCCTGGCCCACCACCTGCAACATCTTGTGGCGCACGGGGTGCTGCATCTTCTAGGATACGACCACGAGGGCGACGAAGAGGCCGAGGCCATGGAAGCGCTCGAACGCGAGATCCTGGCGGGGCTGGACGTCCCCGATCCTTACGCCGACGACGGTTCGGCAAACCTGGGGTGAAGACCTAAAGGCATGCCCGACGACGACCAGAGTTCCACGCCCGCCGGTCCGGCTCGATTCAGCCGGGGCCTGCGGGCGTTCTTCCGTGAGCTGCGGCGCGCCGCGCCCGTCAAGCGCGCGCGGCCGGTCGATCCCGACCACGTCGCCGCGCCCGACCTCGTCGACCAGGCCGAGGCGTTCAAGACGCTGAAGGTCGGCGACCTGATGACCCCCCGGCCCGACGTGGTCGCCGTGGAGGTCGACACCCCCTTCGCCGTGGTCGTGGCCCAGTTCGTCGAGGCCGGCCATTCGCGCATGCCGATCTATCGCGAGGCGCTGGACCAGCCGATCGGCGTGATCCATGTCAAGGACGTCTTCCGGCTGCTGGCCGACGATGCGCTGCGCCCCGAGCCCGAGGCCCGCGTCCAGGAGCAGCTGCGCCGCGACATGCTGCTGGTGCCCGCCTCGATGCGGGCCGCTGACCTCTTGCTGCGCATGCGCACCAAGCGCATTCACATGGCCATGGTCATCGACGAGTTCGGCGGGGTAGACGGCCTGGTGACCATGGAAGACCTGATCGAGAGCGTGGTCGGCGACATCGACGACGAGCACGACGACGCCCAGGTCGCCACCGTCGTCGTCCGGCCCGACGGCGCCTTCGAGACCGACGGCCGCACGCCGCTGGAAGACCTCGAGGCCGCCGTCGGCGAGACCCTGGCCCCGCCCGAGCACGAGGAGGAGGTCGACACGGTCGGCGGCCTCGTCGGGGCCCTGGCCGGCCAGGTGCCCGAACAGGGCCAGGTCGTGCGCCACCCCGCCGGCTTCGAGCTGGAGGTGCTGGAGGCCGACTCCCGTCGCGTGCTGAAGGTGCGGGTGCGCCGCGCTCCCGAGCCGGTCGAGGCCGAAACCTCGCTGGACCCGGTGGACGTTCCTTGAACCTGCGCCTCCTGACCGCCCCCTCGCCTTGGCGCGACCGCGCGCTGGCGCTGGTCGCGGGCCTGGCCGCCGCGCTGGCCCATCCGCCCTTCGGCCTGCTGCCGGGCCTGCTGGGCTACGCCCTGCTCCTGTGGCTGCTGGACACGGCGGACGGTCCGCGCCCGCTGCGCTCGGCCTTCCTGCGCGGCTGGCTGACGGGGCTGGGCTATTTCGGGCTAGGCACCTGGTGGATCGGCGAGGCCTTCATGGTCGACGCCGCCAACCAGGGCTGGATGGCCCCGTTCGCGGTGACTGCCATGGCCGCGGGCCTGGCGCTGTTCTGGGGCCTGGCCGCCCTGCTCTACCGTCGCTTCCGGCCGGCCGGCGCCGTGCGCGTGCTGGCCTTCGCCGCCGCCCTGTCGGCGCTGGAGTGGGTGCGCGGCCACGTGCTGACGGGCTTTCCCTGGAACCTGCCGGGCGAGACCTGGCGGGCCGGGTCGGCGCCCTCGCAGGCGGCCGCCCTGATCGGCGCCTACGGCCTGACCTTCGTCACCCTGGCCATCGCCGCGGCGCCCGCCGTCTGGCGGCAAGGCCGATCGGGCCGCATCGCCGTCGGCGCGGCCGCCCTGGCCTTGGCGGGCCTCTACGGCGGCGGCCTCCTGGCGCTCAAGACCGCGCCGCCCGCCGTCCAGGCCTCCGCGCCCAAGATCCGCGTCGTCCAGGCCAACGTCCAGCAGTCGGCCAAGTGGGACGCCGCCAGCTTCCAGGCGATCGTCCAGGACTACGTGGCCCTGACCGCCACGCCCTATGCGGACGGCCGCCCGGCCGACATCGTGGTCTGGCCCGAAGGCGCCCTGCCCGCCGCCATCAACGACTACCTGGCTCCCGGGACCTGGATACGCCAAGCGATCATGGACTCGCTGCAGCCCGGCCAGCTTCTGCTGATCGGCGGCTATCGCTACGAGGGCTCGGTCGACGCGCCGGTCTACTACAACAGCCTGGTGGCGCTGCGCCGCGAGCCCGGCGACCTGGTCATGGCGGGCGTCTACGACAAGCACCGACTGGTGCCGTTCGGCGAATACCTGCCGGCCGACGGCCTGCTGACCGCCATCGGCTTCAAGAGCATGGCCCACCTGGGCGACGGCTTCGCCACCGGCCCGCGCCCCGCACCCCTCGCCGTCGCGCCCGGCCTGAAGGTGCAGCCGCTGATCTGCTACGAGAGCCTGTTCCCGGGCCTCGCCCGCCCCGACGCCGGCGTGCGGGCGCTGGTCAACGTGTCGAACGACGCCTGGTTCGGCGTGACCTCGGGCCCGCTGCAGCACCTGAACCTGGCCAGCTATCGCGCCATCGAGGCCGGCCGGCCGATGATCCGCGCCACCCCCACCGGCGTGTCGGCCATGGTCGACGCCCAAGGCCGGGTGATCGACGGCCAGCGCTTGGACCTGGGCGCCCGCGGCGTCATCGACGCCCCCCTGCCCGCCGTCGGCCGCGACACCCTGGCCTCGCGCCTGGGCGACTGGCCGCTGGCGGTCCTGGTTCTCGCCTCGGTGGCGATCTGTATCCTCACTTCGCGTATCACCGGTCAGAAGTTTGCCGTCCCGAAAGATATGGGCTGAACTAAAGCCGCATTCCTGGGTCTATGCCTAAGCATGACCGTCGCCCCCGAATCCCCCGCCGAAATCGAGCGTTCGCCCAACCCCGTCGACCTGCACGTCGGCGCCCGCATCCGCATGCGCCGCAAGATCCTGGGCGTCAGCCAGGAGAAGCTGGCCGAGAGCCTGGGCCTGACCTTCCAGCAGGTGCAGAAGTACGAGCGCGGCGCCAATCGCGTCAGCGCCAGCAAGCTCTACGAGATCGCCCGCGCCCTGCAGGCTCCCGTGGCCTACTTCTTCGAAGGCCTGGCCGATCCGTCCGAGCCGGCCGACGGCGAACCGCGCAACGACCACCAGGTGCACGAGTTCCTGATGACCCCCGAGGGCCTGGAGCTGGCCTCGCTGTTCCCGCGCCTGAACCGCGCCCCGGTGCGCCGCCGCATTCTCGACCTCGTCCGGTCGATGGCCGACGAACAGCTCTAGTCCGCCGACAACGGGGCCGACGCCAAAAGGCGCCGGCCGCCTTGCGGACATAAACTTATCTTTATATGGTCCTCGCTAAGCTCGCGGGGCCGGTCGCCGCGTGGGCGCTGGACTCTAAGCCGGAGCCGTCCACTTGAGCCGTTCGTCCTACATCTTCACCAGCGAAAGCGTCTCCGAGGGCCACCCCGACAAGGTCGCCGACCGCATCAGCGACACCGTCGTCGACGCCTTCCTGACCGCCGATCCCGAAGCCCGCGTGGCCTGCGAGACCCTGGTCACGACCAACCGCATCGTGCTGGCGGGCGAAGTGCGGGCCGGCAAGCCGGGCGGCGACAAGAAGGCCAACAAGGAGCTGACCAAGGACATCATCAAGTCCCTGGAGCCCAAGGTCCGCGCGGCCATCAAGGACATCGGCTACGCCCAGAAGGGCTTCCACTGGGAAAAGGCCAAGTACGCCTGCTACCTGCACGGCCAGTCGGCGCACATCGCCCAGGGCGTGGACGCCACCGACAAGAAGGACGAAGGCGCCGGCGACCAGGGCATCATGTTCGGCTACGCCAGCACCGAGACCCCGGAGCTGATGCCGGCGACCCTGCAGTACAGCCACAACATCCTCAAGCGCCTGGCCGAGCTGCGCCATTCGGGCGAGCTGCACGAGCTGGAGCCCGACGCCAAGAGCCAGGTGACCCTGGAGTATGACGGCCAGGGCGTGCCCCAGCGCGTCGTCTCGATTGTCGTGAGCCACCAGCACAAGAAGAAGATCGACGGCAAGGCCCCGACCTCCAAGCGCGTGCTCGACCTGATCAAGCCGCACATCCTGCCGATCTTCCCGGAAGGCCTGATCACCAAGAAGACCCAGTGGCTGATCAACCCGACCGGCCGCTTCGAGATCGGCGGTCCGGACGGCGACGCCGGCATCACCGGCCGCAAGATCATCGTCGACACCTACGGCGGCGCGGCCCCGCACGGCGGCGGCGCCTTCTCGGGCAAGGATCCGACCAAGGTCGACCGCTCGGCCGCCTACGCCTGCCGCTACCTGGCCAAGAACGTCGTAGCCGCCGGCCTGGCCGACCGCTGCACCATCCAGATCGCCTACGCCATCGGCGTGGCCCGTCCGGTGTCGTTCCACGTCGACCTGCACGGCACGGGCAAAGTCGATCCGGCCGTACTGGAGAAGATTCTGCCCGACCTGATCGGCGGCGCCACCCCGCGCGGCATTCGCGAGCATCTGCAGCTGAACCGCCCGATCTACGCCCGCACCGCCGCCTACGGCCACTTCGGCCGCACGCCGGACAACGAGGGCGGCTTCTCTTGGGAGAAGACCGACCTGACGTCGGAGCTGAAGGGCCTGGCTTAAGCCTCGCATCCTTCGGAAATTCGAAGCGGGCCCCGGTCGCAGGATCGGGGCCCGTTTTCATTTGGGCCTGTTTTCATTTGGGGCCCTGCGTCCTTCGGGGCCCGCTACGCGGGCGCCTCAGGATGAGGAAGTCGGTGCAGGATCGTCCTCATCCTGAGGTGCGAGCCGCAGGCAAGCCTCGAAGGACGCACGGCCGATCCGCTGGCTTCCTCGCCCCACTGCCGCTAAAGACCCGCCCCATGACCAATCCCCAACAGCCCCACGGCCCCCTGCGCTCGTTCGGCCGCCTGAAGTCGCGGCCGGTGAAGCCGCGCCAGCAGGCCCTGCTCGACACCCTGCTGCCGACCATCGCCGTGCCGCACGAAGCCTTCCAGCCCCTCGACCTGATGCCGCAGGCCAAGGAAGCCTGGCTGGAGATCGGCTTTGGCGGCGGCGAGCACATGGCCGCCCAGGCCGGCCGCCGTCCCGAAGTGCTGGTGATCGGGGCCGAGCCCTTCGTCAACGGCGTGGCCAGCGCCGTCCGCCACGTGGAGGAGCAGGCCCTCCAGAACGTCCGCATCCACGAGGGCGACGCCCGTGACGTGGTCGGCTGGCTGCCGGACGCCTCGATCGACCGCCTGTTCGTGATGTTCCCCGATCCCTGGCACAAGGCCCGACACAACAAGCGCCGGATCATCCAGCCGGAGTTCGTGGCCGAGCTGGCGCGGGTGCTGAAGCCGGGCGCGGCCTTCCGCTTCGCCACCGACTGGGCCGACTACGCCGAGTGGACGATCGAGCGGGTGGTGGCCAACCCCGCCTTCCGCTTCGCCGAGGAGGACGCCGATCGCCAGGCCATCCCGGCCGACCACGTGACGACGCGCTACGAGGAAAAGAAGCTGGGCGACTGCGCCCCGGTGTTCCTCGACTTCGTGCGGGCCTGAGGCCGGCGCACGGGCCCAAAAGAAAAGGGCGCGGGGATGACCCCGCGCCCTTTGCCCTGATCGGGATCAATCACTCCTCGAACGGCACGCCGTACAGTTCGAGCCGGTGATCGATCAGCTTGTAGCCGAGTTTCTTGGCGATCGCGTGCTGCAGGGCCTCGATCTCCTCGTCCACGAACTCGACGACCTTGCCGGTCTTCATGTCGATCAGGTGGTCGTGGTGATGGGTCGGGGTCTCTTCGTAGCGCGAGCGGCCGTCTCGGAAGTCGTGGCGCTCGATGATGCCGCTTTCCTCGAACAGACGGACGGTGCGGTAGACCGTGGCGATCGAGATGTGCGGGTCGATGGCGTGGGCGCGGCGGTGCAGCTCCTCGACGTCGGGGTGGTCGTCAGCCGACGACAACACACGAGCGATGACACGACGCTGGTCGGTCATGCGCATGCCTTTTTCGATGCAGAGCTTTTCGAGGCGGTCCAAAGCGCAATCTCCGTCGGGGGATTCGCGGCACAATAGGCAATCGCTTCTTAAGTGTTAAGCGCCCGCCGCATCACGACGGCGTCCTTAGGGCCGTCCGGATGGGGATAATAGCCCTTCCTGAGACCCACTTGCGAAAAGCCGGTCGCCTTGTAGAGGCCGATCGCTCCCACGTTGTCGGCGGCGACCTCGAGGAACAGGTCGAAGGCCTTGGCTTCCGTGGCGATCCCGGCCGCCATCTCGACCAGGGCCGCGCCCCAGCCGCGCCGGCGCGCGGCCGGATCGACGGCGATGGTCAGGATTTCGGCCTCGCCGGCGATCGCCCGGCACAGGATGAAGCCGCGCGGCTCTTCTGGATCTCCCGAGCTTCCGAGCACGGCGAAGACGCCGGGCGAGTTCAGCAGGGCCTCGAACTCGGTCGGCGCCCAGGGCCGGTCGAAGGCCCTCTCGTGCAGGTCCGCCAGGTCCCAGCACGCTTCCAGTCCGACGGGATGCAGGTTCATGCGGCCGGCATCGTGGCGTAGGGCGCGCGCAGATAGAGCGGCCGGGGCGAATGGGCCGGGGCCGGCCGGGCAGCCGCCAGGCGGGCGATGGCGACCGGATCGGCGAAGGCCAGGTCCTGGCGGGTCGCGCCCGGCAGCACGCCGTCCAGCAGCGCCGCGCCGGAGCCGGCCACGATGGCGGGCCCGCCCGAATAGAGCTCGGCCAGGCGGGCGGTCGCCGCGCCGATGTCGAGGGCGTCGGGGGCCATCAGCGCCGTCGCGCCGTCGAAGACCTGCAGGTAGACCTGCCCCATCTTGGCGTCGAGGGCGGCGGCGACGAAGCCCGCAGCCCCCGTGGAGGCCGCCAGGGCCTCCAGGCTGTTGACCCCCACGCAGGGGATCCCGAGGGCCTCAGCGAGGCCCTTGGCGAACGACAGGCCCACGCGCAGGCCGGTGAACGAACCGGGACCGACGGTGACGGCGATGCGGTCGAGGTCGGAGAAGGCGATCCCCGCCTCGGCGGCGACCTGCTTGGCCAGCGGCGCGATGCGCTCCTGGTGGCCGCGGGTCATGGGTTCGCTACGGGCGGCCAGCGCACGGCCGTCCTCGATCACGGCGACCGACGAGGCCGCCAGGCAAGTGTCGACGGAAAGAACGCGCAAGATCAGGCGGCCCCGACCTGGGCGGTTTCGGCCGGGCGCCAGACGAACTCGTTGAGCTGGGCCTTGGCCTTCAGCGTGGCCTCGTCGGGCACGCCGCCCTTGGTCCAGCCGGGCACGCCGAAGACGTAGGCCACGGTCGGCGCCTCGGGGCGCACGCAGACGGTCTGGTTGACGGTGCGGCCCTCGCCGGCGCGGCACTGGTCGCGGGTGAAGCCCAGGGCGGCCCACTTGGCCAGCAGGCTCTCGCCCTTGGGACCGCGCACGTCGCCGGCGGCCAGGCGGATCTCGGCGATGCCGCCGTCGGCGCCCTTGCCGATCTCCAGCAGCGGGACGTTGTCCTGCTCGACGGTGATGATCGGCCCGGGCGGACCGTCGCCTACATGGATGAAGGCGCTCTTGACCGCGGCCTTGGGGAACAGGGCCTGGATCGTCGGCTGGTCGAAGGCGGTGGCGGCGGTGATGGGGCCGACGCCCGCGACGCCCACCTGCAGCGGGCCGCCGACATAGGGCGCGATCTTGATCACGGCCGAGCCGTCGGCCGGCTTGGCGGCTTCCGGCGCGGCCTGCTGGGCCGCTTCGGGCTTGGCCGAGGCCGGGGCGGAAGACTTTTCGGCGGGGCCGCAGGCGGCCAGCAGGGCCAGCGGCGCGGCGAGGAGCGCGAGACGAAGGGTCATGACCCTGTTCTAGCGCGCCCTCCCCGCGACGTCATCGCCCGGCTTTCCGGACGACGACGCCAACAGCCGGATCAGACGATCGAGGCGGCTTCCTCGAAGTCGAGGCGCGGGCTGCGCGGGAACAGGTTGTCGTCGGTGCCGTAGCCGATCGAGGCGATGAAGTTGGACTTGATGTTGGTGCCCGCGAAAAAGGCCGCGTCGACGCCGGCGTTGTCGAAGCCCGACATCGCGCCGACGTCCAGGCCCAGGGCCCGGGCGGCGAGGATGAAGTAGCCGCCCTGCAGCGAGCTGTTGCGGAACGCGCCCCATTCCTTGGCCACGGGGTCGCCGAACCAGTTCTTGGCGCCCGGGGCGTGCGGGAACAGCTTGTCGAGGGTCTCGGGGAAATCGAGGTCGTAGCCGACGATGACGGTGACCGGGGCCTGCAGGATCTTCGGGCCGTTCGAGCCCGACGACAGGGCGGCCAGCTTTTCCTTGGCTTCCGGGCTGGTCACGAAGACGAAGCGGGCCGGGGTCGAGTTGGCGGCGGTCGGGCCGAACTTCACCAGGTCGTACAGCTCGCGCAGCACCGCTTCCGGCACGGGGTCGGATTTCCAGCCGTTGCGCGTGCGCGCCTCGGTGAACAGCTGGGCGAGAGCGGCGGAGTCGAGCTTGGACATCAGCGATCCTTATAGGAAACCATAATCGCAACTTATGTAGTTACAGTATGGGGATCCCAGCGGATCGCGCAAGGCGCCCGGGGCGGAAAACCCGCCCCGTAGGCCATGGATCAGAGCGTCTGCTCGACCCGGGTCACTTCGGGCACGTAGTGCTTGAGCATGTTCTCGACGCCCGACTTCAGCGTCGCCGCCGACGACGGGCAGCCCGAGCAGGCGCCGCGCATGTGCAGCCAGACCACGCCGGTGGCCGGCTCGAAGCGGCTGAACACGATGTCGCCGCCGTCCTGGGCCACGGCCGGACGGATGCGGGTGTCGAGCAGCTCCTTGATCTCGGAGACGATCTGGGCGGTCTCGTCGTCGTAGACGCCGTCCTCGTCGTGGCCGCCGGCGGCCTCCTCGCTCAGCAGCAGCGGGCGGCCGCTGGTGAAGTGGTCCATGATCGCCGCCAGGATCGGGGCCTTCAGGTGCGGCCACTGGGCGTCCTCGCCCTTGGTCACCGTCAGGAAGTCCGGACCGAAGAACACCCGCGTCACGTCGCCGAGCCGGAACAGGGCGTCTGCCAGCGGCGAGGCCTCGCCCTCCTCGGGGGTGCGGAACTCCCGCGCGCCGTCCACCAGGACCTCGCGGCCGGGGAGGAACTTAAGCACGTCGGGATTGGGCGTGGTTTCGGTCTGGATGAACATGCGGGACATGTGGCCCGCGAAGAGGCCATGAACAAGACCTGTAGCTATCCAGAAGGTCAGTTTTGATGCGGACGGCGCTCGCATACGCGCTGTTGACGCTATTTACCCTTACAGGTACCGATGTTTTTGTTGTGTGTGGCGACACTTTTTGTGGGTCACACAACAACTGGTGAAGGGGCCACACGATGTGCAGCCCCTTCGGGTTCCCCCAACAGGGCTGCGGACCGAAACAACGCTTCGGTTAGGACGGCCCGGATGCAGGCGGCGAGGTCGAGTCGCCGCCTACTCCAATTCGTTAACGCGACTCGGCAAGCCGAGTCCAGAACCTAAGATGCTGATAAGACTCGAATAATTATCGGCGAAATATCGCCGATATTATCGACTAAATCGCTTACGCGCCCCAGAAGCCGACGAGCTTCTTGGTCTCGGCCACGACCGGCTCGGCCACGGCGCGGGCGCGCTCGGCACCGTCCTTGAGGATGGCGTCGATCTGGGCCGGGTCGCCGGTCAGCTCGCGCATGCGCGCGCCGATCGGGCTCATCACCTCGACCGCCAGCTCGGCCAGGGCCGGCTTGAACGTGCCGAAGCCCTTGCCGCCGAACTCCTCGATGACCTTGGCGCGAGTGGTGCTCGACAAGGCCGCGTAGATGTCCACGAGGTTGCGGGCTTCCGGACGCTCGGCCAGGCCCTCGACGCTCTCGGGCAGCGGCTCGGGATCGGTCTTGGCCTTGCGGATCTTGGCGGCGATGGCGTCGGCGTCGTCCATCAGGTTGATGCGCGAGGCGTCCGACGGATCGGACTTGCTCATCTTGGCCGTGCCGTCACGCAGGCTCATGACGCGGGTGGCGGGCCCCTCGATCACCGGCTCGGTGACCGGGAAGAAGGCCGGCTGGCCGCCCGGCGCGCCGAAGTCGTTGTTGAACTTCTGGGCGATGTCGCGGGTCAGTTCCAGGTGCTGCTTCTGGTCCTCGCCCACCGGCACGTGGGTGGCCTTGTAGAGCAGGATGTCGGCCGCCTGCAGCACCGGGTAGGTGTAGAGGCCCACCGAGCTGCGCTCCTTGTGCTTGCCGCTCTTCTCCTTGAACTGGGTCATGCGGTCGAGCCAGCCCAGGCGCGCGACGCAGTTGAAGATCCAGGCCAGTTCCGCGTGGGCCGGCACGGCCGACTGCGGGAAGATCGTCGCCTTCTTGGGATCCAGGCCCGCGGCGATGTAGGCGCAGGCGATCTCGCGGGTTTGCTGGGCCAGCACCGCCGGATCCTGCCAGACGGTGATGGCGTGCATGTCGGCGACGAAGATGAAGGGCTCTTCGTCCTGGATGTCGACGAAGCGCTTGAGGGCGCCGAGATAGTTGCCCAGGTGCAGGGCCCCGGAGGCCTGGATCCCGGACAGGCTGCGCTTGGGACCCGCGTACGGAACGGGAGCTTGGTCGGTCATGGCTTCAGCCTTGGATGTCGGAAACGGTCGGAATGGCGGCGCGCACGGGGGCGCGGGCCGCGTCCGGAGACGCGGCGATCGGGTTCAGCGGAAGCTGCGCCATCGCGGCGCGAGGGAACCGATCGGAGCCATGGGCATGCTCGTTACCGTTCCGACGCGCATCGGACAAGGTCTCTAGGTTGCTTTGCGCCGCCGCAGGGCGGCCTTGAGCTCGCTGGGCTTGACCCCGCCGAACAGGAACAGCAGCGGAAAATAGAGGCCGCCGCCGACCAGCACGGTCAGCACGAGGGCGATTTCCTTGGCCCCGATCACGTGACCGCGCAGCCCCATCGCCTCGAGCGGCGCCTCGATCAGCGGCCGCCAGTGCGAGGCCGCCGCCAGGACGAGCCCCATGCCGAGGCTGGCCAGCAGGATCTTGGTGACCCGCGACCAGGTCTGGCCCGATGGGCCGTAGTGACCCTTGCGCCAGAGGGTGAAGGCCATCTGGCCGACATTGAGCCACGAGGCGATGGCGGTCGCCGCCGCGATGCCCTTCACGCCCACCAGGTTGAACAGCACGATGCCGAAGGCGATGTTCACCGCCACCGAGACCAGGGCGAAGCGCATCGGCGTCTTGGTGTCGCCGCGCGCGAAGAAGGCCCGCGAATAGAGCTGCTGCAGCACGAAGGCCGGCGTGCCCAGACCGTAGAAGAACAGGGCCGAGGCCGTCTGGCTGGCGTCGAAGGCGGTGAACTCGCCGCGCGTGTAGAGGCCGTCCGACAGGAAGCCGGGCATCGCCACCAGGGCCGCGGCGGCCGGCAGGGTGAAGGCCAGGGCCAGGGCGATGGCCTGGTCCATGGCGCTCTGGGCGTCGTCGCCGTCGCCGGTGTTCACGGCGCGCGACAGGCGCGGCAGCAGGGCGACGCCGATGGCCACGCCCACCAGGCCCAGCGGCAGCTGGTAGAGGCGATCGGCCGTGGCCAGCCAGGTGCGTCCGCCGGGGACGTGGCTGGCCAGGTTGCCGGAGATGAAGATGTTGACCTGGGTGGCGCTGGCCGCCAGAGCGCCGGGAATAGCCTTGCCGATCAGGGCCTTCACCTCGGGGGTCAGGCGCGGCAGCCGCCAGTGGACCTTGGCGCCGGACTTGTTGACGCCCCAGACCAGCAGGGCCGCCTGGGCCACGCCCGCCACGACCACGCCGGCCGCCCCCCACACCGCCGCGTCGATCGGGTCGCTCTGCGGCAGGATGAAGGCCAGGGTGGCGATGTTCAGCAGCACCGGCGCGCCGGCCGACAGGATGAATCGGTCGCGGGCGTTCAGCACGCCCGACAGGTGGGCCACGATGGCCATGCACGGCAGGTAGGGCATGGTGATCTGGGTCAGCAGCACGGCCAGCTTGTACTTGGCCGGGTCGGCGGCGAAGCCGGGGCTGATCAGCATCATCAGCCAGGGCATGGCCAGCTGGCAGATCACCGTGATGATGATGGTGGCCGCGGCCAGGGTGGCCATGGCGTCGGCGGCCATGACGTCGGCCTTTTCCTCGCCGTCGTCCTGCAGCGACTTGGCGTAGGCCGGCACGAAGGCGGCCGCGAAGGCGCCCTCGGCGAAGAACCGCCGGAACAGATTGGGGAAGGCTAGGGCCGTGGCGAAGGCGTCGGCGGCCGGTGTGGCGCTGGCCCCCATGCGGTAGGACATGGCCAGGTCGCGCACGAAGCCCATGAACCGGCTGACGAGGGTCAGGCCGGAATAGATCATCGACGACTTCAGCAGCCCTCCGCCCTTCTTGGCGGGCGCGGCGGACGTCGGTTCGGGCGGGGCGGCGGGCGTGTCGGTCACGTCCGGCTTCTGGGCGCTGCGCGTGAGGGCGTCAAGCCGGGGCGCGGGAACTGCACCGAGGTTTGACGCAAAGTGCATTCGAGACCCGGCCCGTGCGTCCTTCGAGGCTCGCCTACGGCTCGCACCTCAGGATGGGGACTGTTGGCTCTGACTTCCTCGTCCTGAGGCGCCCGCGAAGCGGGCCTCGAAGGACGCACGGCCCTTGGACCTCTACAGCCCCAGCCGCCGCGCCCGGCCGGCGATCTGCAGGGCCAGGCGTTCGGCGATCAGCTGGTCGGGAGAGCCGGACGTCTTGCAGGCCTTGTCGGCGACCAGGATGTCCTGCTGCACGGTGAGCAGGTGCTCCAGCGTCCAGGCGCGAGCCTGGCGAAGGAACTCGCGCTCGGTCTTCCAGAACACGCCCGAGGCCTTGGCCGCGGCGCCCAGGTCGACACCGTTCTTGTGCAGGGTCAGGGTGCGGCGCAGACGGCCCAGATAATAGCCCATGGCGCGCACGGCGGCCGGACCGCCCTCGCCTTCCTGGGCCGCGCGGCGCAGGCCAGCCTGAGCCGCGCCGAGCTTGCCGCCGAAGGCGTCGGCGGCGGCGTCGCTCAGCGAGGCCTCCGGCTCGACGCCGAGGAAGTCGGTCAGGTCGGCGGGCGTGGCAACCACGCCGCTATTCGGGCCCAGATAAAGCGCCAGGCGCTCGATCTCGGCGCGGGCGACGCCGCGCTCCTTGGGCAGGCGGTTGACGAACAGGTCCAGCGCCTCGCCGTTCAGGCTGACGCCGTCGCGGGACAGAGCGTCGCGGGTCAGGCGCGCCATGTCGCCGACCTCGTCCTCGTAACAGGGAATGACGTAGCAGCCGCCGGCCTTCTCGCCCGTCTTGCGCAGGGCGGAGTCGCGGCCCAGCGCCCCGGCCTCGACCAGGAAGAAGGCTTCGGGATTGAGCCGGCCCTCGACGTGGGCCGTCAGGGCCTCGGCCGCCTGCTTGTCGGGACCGGCCTTCTCGCCGGTGAGCCGCAGGCGCACCAGGCGCTTGCCGCCCATCATCGACAGGGCCGCCAGCTCGTCCTCCAGCTTGCCCGGTTGGGCGTCGAGGTCGCTTTCGGTCAGCAGCGCCGTGTCGAAGGGATCGTCGGGCCGCTCGACCACCTTGTGGGCGAGCTGGGTGGCGCGATCGCGCACCACGCCCCGGTCCTTGCCGTAGATCACGACGGCGCGGATGTCGGGGGTCGGGTCCTTCAGGAACCGCTCGACGTCCTGCCGCTTGGAGAGAATGGCCACGAGGTCAGGCGGGCGCCTTGCCGGCCAGCCAGGAGGCCAGTTCCAGCTGGATCTTGCGGGCGACCTCTGCGGCGGCGCGCTCCTGGCCGTCCTGCTGGGCGGCGATGGCGGCGTAGGGCTGGTCGGCGGCGTCGTAGGTGACCACCGCCGTGGTGACGCCCTTGCGGACTTCCGAACCCGTGGTCGCGTCGCTGAGCTTCCACTCGACCTTCATGTTGAGTTCGTAGCGGTTGGCGACGTTGTCGACGCGCACGCCGCGGGCGTAGCGCCGTTCCTCGACCTTGTAGGTCAGCCGGTGCGAAGGCAGCACGTTGGCGTTGCGCGCCAGCGCGTCCTCCAGCTGCTCGCGCAGCAGGTAGCCGGCGCGGCCCTCGGCGGCCACCACCTCGATGGCCCCAAGCCCGCCCGTGACGCCTTGCTGGCCGTAGAGCGGGGTGAAGCCGCAGGCCGACAGGGCCAGGGTCGAAAGCAGGGCGGCGGCAGCCAGGAGACGCTTCATGGATCAGTTCGCCACGATGTTGACGATGCGGTCTTTGACGACGATCACCTTGCGGACCGTGACGCCCTCAAGGTGGGCCATGACGGCGGGATCCGCCAGAGCGATTTTCTGCACCTCGTCGTCCGGGGCGCCGGCCTTGACCTTGATCTCGCCGCGGCGCTTGCCGTTGATCTGGATCGGCAGCACGCGCTCGTCGTCGGCGGCCAGGGCCGGATCGGCCTTGGGCCACGGCGCGTCGACCACCATGCCCGTACGGCCCAGGCGCACCCAGGCTTCCTCGGCCAGGTGGGGCGTGAACGGGGCGACCAGGCGGGCCAGGATGTCCAGCGCCTCGACGCGGGCGGCCAGCACGCCCTGCGACGCGCCTTCAGCCGGAGCGGCCTTCAGGGCGTTCAGGAACTCGTACAGGCGCGCCACGCCGCTGTTGAAGCGGAAGCCCTCGATGCTGTCGGTGACGAACCCGATCAGCTTGTGGGCCGCCTTGCGCAGAGCCAGGGCCGCCTCGTCGGCGTCGTCGTGAGCGAAGTCGCCGGCCGGCTGGCTGTCGAACTCGTTCCACAGGCGGTGCGTGAAGCGCCAGCTGCCCTCGACGCCCGAGTTGGTCCACTGCACGTCGCGCTCGGGCGGGCTGTCGCTCATCACGAACAGGCGCGCGGCGTCGACGCCGTAGGCCTCGAAGATGTCCTCGGGGGCGACGACGTTCTTCTTGGACTTCGACATCTTCTCGATGTCGCCGATGACGATCGGCGCGCCGGTCTTGGCGTGCTTGGCGGTGCGGCTGTTACCCTCGGCCGTGATCACCACGTCCGACGGCTCGACCCACTCGCCGGCCTCGTTCTTGTAGGCCTCGTGGGTGACCATGCCCTGCGTGAACAGACCCGCGAACGGCTCGTCCACCGACAGCAGGCCCTCGTCCTTCAGCGCCTTGGTGATGAAGCGGGCGTACAGCAGGTGCAGCACCGCGTGCTCGACGCCGCCGATATACTGGTCGACCGGCATCCAGTGGTCGGCGCAGGCCTTGTCGATCGGCTCGGCGGCGGTCGGGTCGGTGAAGCGAGCGAAGTACCAGGAGCTGTCCACGAAGGTGTCCAGCGTGTCGGTCTCGCGCTCGGCCGGGGCGCCGCACGACGGGCAGTTGACGTGCTTCCAGGTCGGGTGCCGCACCAGCGGGTTGCCCGGCTTGTTGGGATCGAAGGTGACGTCCTCGGGCAGGGTCACCGGCAGCTGGTCTTCCGGCACGGAGACCGGGCCGCAGGCCTCGCAGTGGATGACCGGGATCGGGCAGCCCCAGTAGCGCTGGCGCGAGACGCCCCAGTCCCTGAGACGATACACGGTCGCGCCCTGGCCCTGGCCGGCGGCCTCGATGCGGGCGACGGCCTCGGCCTTGGCGGCCTCGACCTCCATGCCGTCCAGGAATTCCGAGTTGAAGATCCTGCCGGGGCCGACATAGGCCTCCTTGCCGACCGTGAACGTCGCCGGATCCTCGCCGCCCGGCAGCACCACCGGCAGCACCGGCAGGTCGTACTTGCGGGCGAAGTCCAGGTCGCGCTGGTCATGGGCCGGGCAGGCGAAGATCGCGCCGGTGCCGTAGTCCATCAGGATGAAGTTGGCGATCCACACCGGCAGGGTGATCGACGGGTCCAGCGGATGCTTCACCCGCAGGCCCGTGTCGCGGCCCAGCTTCTCGGCGCCCTCGATGTCGGCTTCAGAGGTGCCGCCCTTGCGGCATTCGGCGATGAAGGCCTGCAGGTCGGGGTTCTCGACCGCCAGCTGCTCGGCCAGCGGGTGCTCGGGGGCGATGCCCACGAAGCTGGCGCCGAACAGGGTGTCGGGACGGGTGGTGTAGACTTCCAGGCCCTCGGCCAGGCCGTCCGGCGCCTCGCCGTCAAACTGGAACTTGAAGCGCAGGCCCGTGGACCGGCCGATCCAGTTCTCCTGCATGATGCGGACCTTCTCGGGCCAGCGATCCAGGGTCTTCAGGCCGTCGATCAGGGCGTCGGCGTAGTCGGTGATGCGCAGGAACCACTGGGTCAGCTTGCGCTTCTCGACCGTCGCGCCCGAGCGCCAGCCCTTGCCGTCGATGACCTGCTCGTTGGCCAGGACGGTCATGTCGACCGGGTCCCAGTTGACCGAGGCTTCCTTGCGATAGACCAGGCCGCGCTTCAGCAGGCGCAGGAACCAGGCCTGCTGCTTGCCGTAGTACTCCGGGTCGCAGGTGGCGAACTCGCGCGACCAGTCGACCGACAGGCCCAGGGCTTTCAGCTGCTCGCGCATGGCGGCGATGTTGTCGTAGGTCCAGCCCTTGGGGTGGACGCCGCGCTCCATGGCCGCGTTCTCGGCCGGCATGCCGAAAGCGTCCCAGCCCATCGGGTGCAGCACGTTGAAGCCCTGGGCGCGCTTGTAGCGGGCCACGACGTCGCCCATGGCGTAGTTGCGCACATGGCCCATGTGGATGCGCCCCGACGGATAGGGGAACATCTCGAGCACGTAGTACTTCGGACGCGCGTCGGGGGCGATCGGCGTCAGGAAGGTGTTGGCGTTCGCCCAGGCGGCGCGCCACTTCGGCTCGGTGTCTTTGGGATTGTAGCGGGCCATGGAAACCAGAGTGCTTGCGGACAGGGCGCGTTAGGCGCGTTCCGCAATGCTCATAAGCGGTTTCGCGGCCGGGGCGCGCCTAAATATGCGAACGGGAGCCCCTTGTCGCCAGACGAGGGGCTCCCGCGCGGATCCTTCGGGACTGAGAGCCCCTTAGTTCCGGATGTTCGAGAGGCGAAGCTGACGCGCGCGGGTCAGGATGGCGTTCTCGATGTCGGTCGCCGTCTGGTCCGAGGCGGCCGTGTCGACCCAGGCGCCCGAGGCGTCCTTGGCCTGCTTGAAGATCGTGACGTTCAGGCCGTCGGCGCGCAGGCGCGTGTCCAGGATGTAGACGGTGGCCTTGAAGCGCTCGTCGGGCTTTTCCGGGTTGATGTACCAGTCGGTGACGATCACGCCGCCGTACGGGTCGGCCGAGGCCAGCGGCATGAAGGCCAGCGTGTCCAGCGACGCGCGCCACAGGAAGCCGTTGACGCCGATCGAACCTTCGCTCGCGGCGGCCTTCGGAGCCTTCTTGAACAGGCCGAAGGGCTGGAAACCGGGCTCTTCGCTCTGGCTGGTGAAGGTCTTGGGCGGCTTGTTGCTGCTGCACGCGCCCATGCCGAGAACCGACAGCGCCAGCACGCCGGCGGCGACGCCGCGCAACATGGACCCACGCTCAAACGCCATAGTACCTCGCTCCAATAATCTGCCGGCGCGTGCGCGCAGCCCAGGCGCGCCCCCGCAGCCGGAACGCGTCTATAGCATGGCCGCGCTGCGTCAAAACAGGAATCGCGTGACATGACCGCCACAGGCGCCGCTTGAATCGTAACCTGCGACGATCAGCGTGATCCAAGCCCTGTTGACCGCGTTGTACCAAGGCCTTTATTCGGCTCTCAGGGTGTCCGTACCTATATAGGGTGCGGGCAGGGGTTATTTTGGGGAATAGGTGTCGAGTGACGAAGGTCGCGACGCAATTCGTCTTGGCGGGCGCCGCCGCGCTGATCCTCACGGGATCGGCTTCGCTGGCTCATGCTCAGACCAAGACCCGCACCGCGCCGGCCACCGCCGACTTCACCGTCAAGAACGACTTCACCGCCTCGCAAGGCGCGCCGTTCAGCCCGCAGAACCCCAAGAAGACCCTCGAGTTCGACGCCCGCAAGGGCAAGTGGGGCCTCAAGCTCGATCTCGACCAGCCGGTCGGCCGCGAGATGGAGCTCAAGGACGTGCAGGCCGGGGCCTACTACAAGGTCACCCCGTCGATCCGCGTCGGCGGCGCCGTGGCCCTGGGCGAGAACAACCCCGTGGCCGCCGCCCGCAAGAACGAAGCCCGCGAGCCCACGCCGCGCGTGAAGCTGGAAACGGCGTTCAAGTTCTGATCCTCGGGGCTCAGACCCCGAAGCCTTCGATCCCCGCCAGACCGTAGACGCCCGCGCCGACCAGCGCGTCGGCGCTTTGCGCATTGACGCCGCCCAGGGCGTAGACCGGCAGGGCCGCGCCCGCCGCGATCCTCGCCAGGCCTTCGACGCCCAGCGGCGCGCCGGCCGAGGGGCTGCGGCTGGGAAAGACCGGCGAGACCACCACCGCCTCGACGCCCGCTCGCCGGGCCGCCAGAACGGCCTCGGCGTCATGCGCCGCCGCCGTGATCCGCCAGTCCGGATGGGCGAGACGGACCCGCGCGGCGCTAGCCGCCAGGCGCTGGGGCAGGTGGACGCCGCCCGCGTCGATGGCTTCGGCCAGGCCTGCGTCGGCGCCCGCCAGCAGCAGCAGGCCGCGGCGCCGGGCGATGTCGGCCAGGCGCCGGCCGCGCGCCACCGCATCGGCGGCGTCGAAGGGGCGGTAGACGACGCCCGCGCCCGCCGGCAGCCGCTCGGCGACGGCCTCGGGGTCGGGAACACGCGCCGGATCCGTGAAAAACAGCAGGCGCGGCAGCGGATCGCCCGGCCAGACCCATGGGCGAAGCCGCGCGGCCGTTCTAGAGAGGGCCTCCAGACTGTCCGTTCCGTGGTCCGCCATGTCCGAAACCCTGACCTCCATCCGCTCCCGCATCGCCGCCGCGACCCTCGCCGCCGGCCGGCCCGCCGACGCCGTCCAGCTGGTGGCGGTGTCGAAGCTGCAGCCGTGGGAGCATATCGCCCCTGTGTTCGACGGGGGCCAGCGGGTTTTCGGCGAGAACCGCGTGCAGGAGGCCAAGGAGCGCTGGACGCCTTATCGCGATCAGATCGAACTGCGGCTGATCGGACCGCTGCAGACCAACAAGGCCCGAGATGCGGTGGCCCTCTTCGACGTCGTCGAGACCCTGGACCGCGAGAAGCTGGCCCGGGTGCTGGCCGACGAGGTCCAGGCGCAGGGGAGGGCTCCCCGGCTCTACGTCCAGGTCAACACCGGCGAGGAGCCGCAGAAGGCCGGCGTCACTCCGGGCCAGGCCGACGCCTTCGTCGCCGCCTGCCGGGGAACCTACGGCCTGGCGATCGAGGGGCTGATGTGCATTCCGCCCGCCGACGAGGACCCGGCGCCGCATTTCCTCATGCTGGCCGAAATCGCCGCCCGCAACGGGGTGGAGAAGCTGTCCATGGGCATGAGCGACGACTTCGAGATCGCCATCGCCTGCGGCGCGACCTCGGTGCGGGTCGGCTCGGCGCTGTTCGGGGCGCGCTGATCCGAACCTCCCCCTGTGGGGAGGTTCCTGAAGGCTAGACTTCCGAGATCCCGATCGCGTCCCCGGGCGCGGCCTTGGCCAGCAGGGCCTCGATGTCGTCCCGCGCCAGGGCCACGCAGCCCTCGGTGCCCGGATAGCCGTCCCGCGCCAGATGCAGGAAGATCGCCGAGCCCATGCCGGGAACCGGAGGATCGTCGTTGTGGGCGAGAATCCCCACCAGGTCGTAGACGGCGTCGTCGCGCCACATGCGCTCGGCGCTGGCCGGATAGGGCAGCTTGACCGGGCGGTTGTAGCTGGGGTCGCCCGGCGCGTCGCACCAACCGTCGTCGGGCGCGATCGGCGCGGTCGGCAGGGCCGTCCGGGGACCGTCCGGATAGACGTCGGGGCGGTAGAGAACCTGGCGGATCGCCCAGGTTCCCAGCGGACTTCTGTTGTCGCCCTCGCGCTTGTCGGCGGCGGCGACGACGCCGGCCTTGCCCAGCGCGCAGCGCACGGTCCGGCCGTCGCCGAGATCGATCGTTCCGTCCGAGCGCGCCTGGAGGATCATCGCAAACCTAGCTCCCGCAAGCCCGCGCCCCTTGGCGCCGGGCCTCGTAGCGGTCATGTTCCGGCTCATGGCGCAACGCAAGACCCTGCTTCTCATCGACGACGACGACGACCTGCGCGGCGCTTTGGCCGAGCAGCTCGCCCTGCACGAGGAATTCGCCGTGGCCGAGTGCCCGACCGCCGGCGAAGGCGTGCGGCAGGCCCGCGAGATCAAGCCGGACCTGATCCTGCTCGACGTCGACCTGCCCGACATGGACGGCCGCGAGGCCTGCCGGCTGATGCGCAAGAACGGCGTCACCGCGCCGGTGATCATGCTCACCGCCGCCGCCAGCGACAGCGACACGATCCTCGGCCTGGAATCGGGCGCCAACGACTACGTCACCAAACCCTTCCGCTTCGGCGTGCTGCTGGCCCGCATCCGCGCCCAGCTGCGCAGCTACGAGGCCTCGGAAGACGCGCTGTTCCGCATCGGTCCCTACGAATTCCGCCCCTCGGCCAAGCTGCTGGTCGACGACAAGCAGAAGAAGGTGCGGCTGACCGAGAAGGAAACCAACATCCTGAAGTACCTCTACCGCGCCGGCTCCAAGCCGGTGTCGCGCGAGGAACTGCTGACCGAGGTCTGGGGCTACAACGCCGGCGTCACCACCCACACGCTGGAGACCCACGTCTATCGCCTGCGCCAGAAGATCGAGCCCGATCCGGCCACGGCGCGGATTCTGATCACCGAGGCGGGCGGCTACCGGCTGCAGCCATAGGCTTCACCGCCTTCGGGGCGAGGAGAACAAAAAGAAAGGCCCGGGGCTTTCGCTCCGGGCCTTCTTCGTTTTCGGGCGGCTCAAGCCTGAAATCAGGCCCGAAATCAGGCGTTGCCGACCTGGCCGGCTTCGGCCTGGGCCTTGCGCGCGGCGTAGACGCCGGCGAAGTCGATCGGGTCGATCAGGAAGGGCGGGAAGCCGCCTTCGCTGGTGACGTCGGCGATCAGGCGACGGGCGAACGGGAACAGGAAGCGCGGGCACTCGATCAGCAGGACCTGCTCGAGGGCTTCTTCCGGCACGCCGGCGATCTGGAACAGGCCGCCGTAGACGACTTCGACGTGGAACACCGCCTGGCCGTCGCGCTCGGCGCGGGCCGACAGCTTCAGGTCGACTTCGAACAGGCCGTCGGCGCGGCCGCGGGCGTTCATCTCGACGCCCATGTCGATGGCCGGCTGAGTGGCCGAGGCGCGGAGCGAGTCCGGCGCGAGCGGGTTTTCGAACGAGAGGTCGCGAACGAACTGGGCGACGATGCGGATGCCGGCGGCGGCCGCTTCGTTGTCGTCCTGGGCGGCGGGCGGAGCGCCGTTGGTATCGGTCATGAAGGGTTTTTCCATACTCGGCGCGGCATATCGGCCGTTAGGCGTGAGCGGCGCTGCTAACATGCGGGAGAACGCCGTGCAACGTCAGGCGCCTGACGCGGGCGGCCGCTTGGCCTATATAGACAGGCTGTCGTCTCACTCGACGGCCCCGATGCGGAACTTGTCGTGCTTGAACTGATCGTCTTCGCGGTGCTCGCCGCCGTCGTCCTCTACCAACTCTACGCCACGCTCGGTCGCCGGGTGGGGCGTCAACCCGAGGACACGCCCGCCCCCGTGGCCGCCCCGGCCGCCAACCGTCCGGCCGACAGCACCGAGACGGCGATCCCGGTCAACGCCACGGGCCTGGCCGCCCTGCGCGCCCGCCAGCCCGACTTCGACCCCGGCCGCTTCCTGTCGGGCGCCCGCTACGCCTACGAGATGATCCTGAAGGCCTTCGCCGCCGGTGACCGCGAGACGCTGAAGCCGCTGCTGGCCGCCGACGTGATGGCCAATTTCGAAGGCGCCATGGCCGCACGCGAGGCCGAGGGGCGCACCGAGAGCGTCGAGCTGCTGGCCCAGCCGCGCATGGACCTCGACAGCGCCGAAGTGCAGGGCGACACCGCCCGCGCCGTGGTGCGGATCCTGGCCGAGGTGCGCACCCGCTCGACCAGCGCCGCCGGCGAGGCGGTCGACGATCGCCGCACCGCCGACCTGTGGACCTTCGAGCGCGACCTCAAGAGCCGCGATCCCAACTGGACCCTGGTGCGCGTCTCGGTCGCCGAAGCCTGATGCTGCGTTCCGTCCTGAGCGCCGCGGCGGCCGCGCTGGTGCTGGCCGCCTGTACGACGACCGCGCCGCCGCCTCCGGTCGCCCCGACCACGCCGGTCACGCCGCCCTCCACGCCCGCTCCGCAGCCGCCCCCCCGACGACGCCGTCGCCGGCCAGCTTCTCGGCGCTGCAGGGCTGGAACGAGGAAGACCACGCCGCCGCCCTGCAGGCCTTCCGCGAGACCTGCGGCGTCGCCAAGGACGCGGCCACGGCCGAGGTCTGCCGCCGGGCCAAGGCCGCCGGTCCCGTCGACGACGCCCGGGCCCGCCAGTTCCTGGAAGCCAATTTCCGCCCCGAGGCCGTCTCCGGCCAGGGCCTGCTGACCGCCTACTTCGCCCCCGAATACGAGGCGCGGATGTCGCGCTCGGCCGAGTTCAGCGCCCCGATGCGCGGCCGGCCGGCGGATCTGGCCATGCTCGACCTGGGCGCCTTCGACCCGACCCTGAAAGGCAAGACCGTGGTCGGCCGCGTCGCCGGCGGGGGCTTCGTGCCCTATGACGACCGCGCCGCCATCGAGGCCTCGCCGCTGGACCGCCCTCTGGCCTGGATGCGGCCCGAGGATCTGTTCTTCCTGCAGATCCAGGGTTCGGGCGTGCTGACCCTGCCGGACGGCCGCCGCGTCCGCGCCGCCTTCGCCGCCCACAACGGCAAGACCTTCTTCGGCATAGCCACCCCCATGCGCGACCAGGGCCTGCTGAGCGACGGCAACACCTCGGGCGAGGCGATCCGCGGCTGGCTGGCGGCCAATCGCGGCCCCAAGGCCGACGAGATCATGCGGCTGAACCCGCGCTACGTGTTCTTCCAGACCCTGCCCGACGACGGCCGCCAGGCCACGGGCGCGGCCAATGTGCCGCTGCCGGCCGGCCGCGCCATCGCCGTCGATCCCAGCCAGCACGCCATGGGCGGCCTCTACTGGATCGACGCCAGCGCCCCCAAGCTGGCCGGCGCCTTCCCGACCTATCGGCGCGCCGTGGTGGCGCTCGACACTGGCGGGGCGATCAAGGGCCAGGTGCGCGCCGACCTCTATATCGGCACTGGCCAGGCGGCCGGGACCGAGGCCGGCCGCGTACGCCACGACCTGCGCCTGTGGCGGCTGGTCCCCCAGCCCCCGCAATAGTCCGATGAGCAAGCGGCGTCCGCCGGAAGACGATGGCCAGCGCCTCTGGCGGCTGGTGGCCTCGACGGTGACCGGCCGCGCGCCCGAAAAGGCGCTGAAGATGCGCGACAAGGCCCGCATCCGGACAGGCAAGGCCGATCTGCTGGCCCACGCCGCCGACGTCGAGCCGCCGACCCACCTGGCCTCGGTTGCGCCGCTGCGCATCGATCCGTCCGAGATCAAGGCGCTGAAGCCCAAGCCCGCGCCCAAGCCGCCGCCCGAAGGCATCGAGCCCAATCGCCGCCGCCGCATCGTCAAGGCTCACGACCCGATCGGGGCGCGGCTGGACATGCACGGCCTCGACCAGGACCAGGCCCGCGCGACGCTTGAGCGGTTCATCCGCCGGGCTTTCGACGAGGGTCACCGTGCGGTGCTGGTCATCACCGGCAAGGGCAAGGTCGGCCACGGCGTCCTGCGCCAGCGCACGCCCGAATGGCTGGCCGATCCGGCCCTGCGCGAAATGATCGCCGGGGTGTCGACGGCCGACCAGCGCCACGGCGGCGAGGGCGCCCTCTACGTGGCGCTGAAGCGCAAGGGCTGAGCGTCGGGTAAGGGTGGATGGCGGACGCGACCTCTCAAACCTCCCGTCATTCCCGCCCTTGTGGCGGGAACCCCTGGTTCAGCTGACAGGTGAGACACCAGCGAACCGCCTGCGGTTCGCCCCACCTGCCCTTGCGGCGGACAGAGAGGTTCCCGCCACAGGGGCGGGAATGACGGGAGCATGGGGAAGATCCGCTAAGGGTCGAAAGGGGCGTCGCCCTGACTAGCCGCCCCGCGAAGCCTTCTCGGCGTGGCCGGACGTTCCCTCGCGCGCTTCCAGCTTTTCGGCCACGGCGTCGAGCGAGACGCCCGAGGCGGCCATAAGGGCCAGCCAGTGGTAGAGCAGGTCAGCGCTCTCCGAGGCCAGGGCTTCAGGCCCCTGAGCCACGGCGGCGATCACCGTCTCGACGGCTTCCTCGCCCAGCTTCTTGGCGGCCAGGGCCGGATCGTTCAGCAGCTTGGCGGTGTAGGAGGCGGCCGGATCGCCGCCCTTACGGGCTTCGACCGTGGCGGCCAGGCGCTGCAGGACCTCGAACAGGCGGCTCATGCGACGGCCTTCACGGGATCCAGGCGCACCGGCACGCCGGCGGCGGCCATGGCGGCCTTGGCCTCGCCGATCGAGATCTCGCCGAAGTGGAAAATCGAGGCGGCCAGCACGGCGGCGGCGTGGCCGTCGCGCGCGGCTTCGACCAGGTGTTCGGTCTTGCCGGCGCCGCCCGAGGCGATCACCGGCACGTTGACCGCGCCCGTCACGGCCTGGAGGAGGGGAATGTCGTAGCCGATCTTGGCGCCGTCGCGGTCCATCGAGGTCAGCAGGATCTCGCCCGCGCCGCGCTCGACCACCCTGGCGGCCCAGTCGACGACATCGAGGCCGGTGTCCTTGCGGCCGCCGTAGGTCCAGACGTTCCAGCCCGAACCGTCGGGGCGGGCCTTGGCGTCGATGGCCACCACCACGCACTGAGCGCCGAAGGCGTCGGCGCCGGCGGCGATCAGGTCGGGGTTCTCGACGGCGGCGGTGTTGGTCGAGACCTTGTCGGCGCCGGCCAGCAGCAGGCGGCGCATGTCGGCCACCTGGCGCACGCCGCCGCCCACCGAGACGGGCATGAAGCAGACCTCGGCGGTGCGCGAGATCACGTCCAGGATCAGGCCGCGGCCTTCGCTCGACGCGGTGATGTCCAGGAACATCAGCTCGTCGGCGCCGGCGGCGTCATAGGCGGCGGCCTGCTCGACCGGATCGCCGGCGTCGCGCAGGTCGACGAAGTTGACGCCCTTGACGACCCGGCCGTCCTTGACGTCGAGACAAGGGATGATCCGGGTCTTCAGCATCAGACGGCCGCCGCGACCAGCGCCTCGGCCGGCTTGATCGTGCCGGCGTAGAGAGAACGGCCCAGGATCGCGCCGGCGATCTCGACGCCCTTGCGGGCCTTCAGCCGCTCGATGTCGGCGACGGCGGCGACGCCGCCCGAGGCGATCACCGGGATCGAGACGGCGTCGGCCAGTTCGCCCACGCCCTCGACGTTGACGCCGGTCAGGGCGCCGTCGCGGCTGATGTCGGTGACGATCAGGGCGGCCACGCCCACGTCCTCGAAGCGCTTGCCCAGGCTGATGGCGTCGATGTCCGACAGGCCGGTCCAGCCGTCGATGGCGACCTTGCCGTCACGCACGTCGACGGCGACGGCGATCTGCTCGGGCCACAGGCGGGCGGCCTTGCGGACCAGGTCCGGGTCGTGGACGGCGATGGTGCCGAGGATGACGCGCGACACGCCGGCCTCGATCCAGGCCTCGATGCCCTCGAGCGTGCGGATGCCGCCGCCCAGCTGCACCGGGATCGAGATCGACTCCAGGATCGACTGCACGGCGGCGGTGTTGACCGACTTGCCCTCGATGGCGCCGTTCAGGTCGACCACGTGCAGCCACGAGAAGCCGTCCTTGACGAAGCGCTGGGCCTGGTCGGCCGGGCTGTTGTTGAAGACCGTGGCCTTGTCCATGTCGCCGTGCAGCAGGCGCACGCACTGGCCGTCCTTCAGGTCGATGGCGGGATAGAGGATCATGGGCGCCATTCCAGGAAGTTGGCGAGCAGGGCGAGCCCGGCGGCTTGTGATTTTTCGGGGTGGAACTGTACGCCCGCGACATTCCCCTTGGCCACCGCCGCGACGAACGCGCCGCCGTGGTCGCTGGTCGCCACCACGTCGGCCGGATCGGCCGCGTCGAGCGCGAAGGAATTGGCGTAGTACATGTGGGCGCCGTCCTCGATGCCCGCGAACAGGGCGTGAGCGCGCGAGAAGGCGATCGCGTTCCAGCCCATGTGCGGGATGGTCAGCGACGGGTCGGACGGGGCAAGCTTCTTCACCTGGCCGCCGATCCAGTCGAGGCCCGGCGTGACGCCGAACTCGAGGCCTTCGGTGGCCAAGAGCTGATGGCCGACGCAGATGCCCATGAACGGCGCGCCGCGCTGGTGCACGGCCTCGTTCATGGCCTCGAACACGCCCGAGGCGTCCAGGCCCGCGCGGCACGAGGCGAAGGCGCCGACGCCGGGCAGGAACACCCGGTCGGCCTTGGCCACGATGTCGGGATCTGCGGTGACGACGATGGAGGCGGCGACGCCGCGCCGGCGGGCGGCCTCGTTCAAGGCCTTCTCCGCCGATCGCAGGTTGCCCGACCCGTAGTCGATCAGGGCGAGAGTTTGCATGGAACCTACAGCACGCCCTTGGTCGACGGCGCCTGGCCGCCGGTCTTCGGGTCGAACTCCACCGCCTGGCGCAGGGCCCGCGCCAGGGCCTTGAAGCCGCTTTCGGCCACGTGGTGGGTGTTGTCGCCGTACAGCGTCTCCAGATGGATGCACGCGCCGCAGTTCATGGCGAAGGCGTGGTGGAACTCCTTGAAGAGCTCGGTGTCCATCTCGCCGACCTTGGGGCGCTTGAACTCGACCTTCCAGATCAGATAGGCGCGGTTGGACAGGTCGATGGCGCAGCGCGTCAGGGTCTCGTCCATCGGGATGTAGGCGTGGCCGAAGCGCCGGATGCCCTTGAAGCCGTCCAGCGCCTTGTTGATCGCCTGACCCAGCACGATGCCGGTGTCTTCCACCGTGTGGTGCATGTCGATGTGCAGGTCGCCCTTGGTCTCGATCTTCAGGTCGAAGCCGCCGTGGCGCGCGAAGCTCTCCAGCATATGGTCGTAGAAACCGATGCCGGTGGAGATCGTCGAGGCGCCGGTCCCGTCGAGATCGATCCAGACCCGGATCTGGGTCTCTTTCGTCTCGCGGACCACTTCAGCGGTGCGGGCCATGCTTCGTCCTTGAAGGTCCGCCAGGACCTTGGGGTGGTTAGAGTCCGTTCTGGGCGGCCAGGTCGCGCAAGCGAACCTGCGGACGCGGACCGTAGTGGGCGATGACCTCGGCGGCGGCCAGCGAGCCCAGCTTGCCGCAGTCGGCCAGCGAGCGCCCCTGGGAGAGGCCGTAGAGGAAACCTGCGGCGTATTGGTCGCCCGCGCCCGTCGTGTCCACGACTTTTTCCACGGGGAAGGCCGAGATTTCGTGGAAGTGCTCGCCGGAGGCGACCACCGAACCCTTTTCGCTGCGGGTGACGGCGGCGATCTCGACGCGCTTGGAGAGTTCCTTCACGGCGGCGTCGAAGTCGTCGGTCTGGAACAGGGCGCACACTTCGGAAGCGTTGGCGAAGACGATGTCGCACTGGGTCTCGACGAAGCCCAGCAGGGCCTCGCGGTGGCGATCGACGACGAAGCTGTCCGACAGGGTGATGGCGATCTTGCGCCCGGCGCCGTGGCTCAGCGCGGCGGCCTTGGCGAAGGCGCGGCGGGCCTCCAGCGGGTCGAACAGATAGCCTTCGAGATAGGCGTACTGGGCGGCTTCGATGATGGCCTGGTCGACGTCGGCGGCGGTCAGCTCGACGCAGGCGCCCAGATAGGTCGACATGGTGCGCTGGGCGTCGGGGGTGACGTTGATCAGGCACTGGGCCGTGGCCGGGCCTTCGGCCAGAGGCGGCGTGGTGAAGATGCCGCCGATGGCGCGCATGTCGTGGGTGAACACCCGGCCCAGCTGGTCGTCGGCGACCTTACCGATGAAGGCGGCCTTGCCGCCGAAGCTGGCCACGCCCGCCAGGGTGTTGGCCGCGCTGCCGCCCGAGGCTTCGATGCCGGCCGCCATGGCGTCGTAGAGGCTGCTGGCGCGCGCCGTGTCGATCAGCGCCATCGAGCCCTTGACCAGGCCTTGGGCGTCGAGGAAGGCGTCGTCGCACTGGGCGATCACGTCGACGATGGCGTTGCCGATGGCGGCGACGTCGTAGAGGGCGGTCATGTCTGCTCTGTTCCGGGAAGATTGACCGACCGCAAGTAAAGGAAGGGGAGGGCCCTGGCAACGTGGGGCTTGGGCGACACGGGCCTTGCCCAAGGCCCTGCGGCGTTCTACCGCGAAGGGATGAGCACGCACCGGCCCGACGTCCTGATCCTGGTTCCCGCCGCCGACGAACCGCGCTTCGCCCACAGCTGGCCGCCGCTGTTCGAGCGCCTGGCCGCGCCGCTGCGCGCCCAGGGCCTCACCGTGGCCTCGCGCCCGTGGACCGATCCGGTCGAGGCGGGCGGGCAGGGGATCGTCCTGCCGCTGCTCAGCTGGGGCTATCACCACCGCGAGCCGGAATGGTACGCGCGGCTCGACGCCCTGGAGACGGCCGGCGTCCGCGCCGCCAACCCGCCGGCGCTGCTGCGCTGGAACACCGCCAAGACCTATCTGTCGGAACTGGCCGCCAGGGGCGCGCCGGTGGTCCCGACCATCACGCTCGACAAGGTGACGCCCGAGGCGGTCGCGCAGGCGCGCGAGCGCTTCCAGGTCGACCTCGTCGTCGCCAAGCCGCAGGTCTCGGGCGGGTCGCACCAGACCGTCAAGCTAGGCCACGGCGACGATCTTTCCGGCGCGCCGACAGGCGCGGCCCTGATCCAGCCGTTCCTGCCGGCGGTGGGCGAGGAGGGCGAACTGTCGCTGTTCTTCTTCGACGGCGCCTTCAGCCACGCGGTGACCAAGGTGGCCGTGCCCGGCGACTTCCGGGTGCAGCCGCAGTACGGCGGCAAGGTGTCGGAGGTCGCGCCCGAACCCGAGGCGCTGCACGCCGCCCGCATGGTGCTGGACGCGCTGGGCCAGCCGCTGACCTACGCCCGCATCGACCTGATCCGGGGCCTCGACCATACGCCTCAGCTGATGGAGCTGGAGATCATCGAGCCCGACCTCTTCCTCGAGCACGCCCACGACCACGGGGCGGCGTTCGCGGCGGCGGTGAAGGCGGCGCTCTAGGCGCACGATCGGCCAGATTCGAGGCCGGCTCGACTGCTTTTGGATTTTCGATAGAGGCGGCCTATATCGGGTCCATGCTCCCGACCCTTCGCCAGATGCAGTACCTGAAGCTGCTGTCCGAGCACGGCTCGTTCAGCCGCGCCGCCGAGGCCTGCTACGTCACCCAGCCCACGCTGTCGGCCGGGATCCAGGAGCTGGAGAAGATCCTCGGCGCGCCGGTGGTCGACCGCGCCCGCTCGGGCGTGATCCTGACCGCCGCCGGCCAGGAGGCCGTGCGCCGCGCCACCTCGATCCTGGCCCAGACCGAAGACCTGGTTCAGGCCGCGCGCGGGGCGGGACAGCCGCTGGCCGGGCGCTTCCGCCTAGGCGTGATCCCGACCGTGGCGCCGTATCTGCTGCCGCGCGCCCTGCCGATGCTGCGCGACCAGTTCCCCAAGCTGCGCCTGTTCCTGCGCGAGGACCTGACCCAGCGGCTGATCGCCTCGCTGAAGGCCGGCTCGCTGGACGCCGCCCTGATCGCCTTGCCCTACGACATGACGGGCCTGGACTGGGCTCATGTGGAGCATGACGAGCTGCTGGCCGCCGCGCCCGCCAATCACCCGATGGCGATGCAGGACCGGGTCGACCCGGCCAGTCTGGACGGTCAGGACGTGATCCTGCTGGAGGACGGCCACTGCCTGCGCGACCACGCCCTGGCCGCCTGCGGACTGGAGCCGCCCAAGGGCCTGGGCGACGAAGAGAGCTTCGCCGCCACCTCGCTGCCGACCCTGGTGCAGATGATCGGCTCGGGCCTGGGCGTCTCGTTCCTGCCGGCCATGGCCGTGCAGGCGGGCCTGGCCGAGAACGCGCCGGTGACGGTGCGGCCGCTGGCTACCGCCCAGTCCAGCCGCGAGATCGTCGTGGCCTGGCGGGCCGGATCCAGCCGCGCCGCCGAGGGCCGGCTGCTGGCCGAGACCCTGCGCGCGGCCTAGAGCCTTTCAGCCTCGCATGGCATCATGTGAGGCGTCTAAAAAAGGCTCTAAATCAAACATTTAGAGCGCGTTAGTCGGCGAAACCGATCACACTTTCGCCTAAGGCGCTCTAGTCGCCGCCAAATTCTTCAATACCGGCGTTCTTTCAGTTTGCGACCATTCTCCGTTCGGCGCGTTCAGGGCCGGGGATTGGGAGAGCGATGCGATGAACGCGGCGAAGATGGCGGCCCTGCTTGGCCTTGCGACGATGGCGAGCGGCTGCGTCAGCCTTTCGCGCAGCGCCGCGGTCGACGACCTGCCGGCCGACTGGCGGACCCAGGCCCGGATTTCCGAGGTGCGGCTCTCGCGCGGCGAACTGAAGGTCACCGACGGCTTCGACGGCCTCTTCAGGCAAAGGGTCCAGGCCAAGCTCGACGGCTGCGCCAAGGGCGACCGCGCCCTGCGGCTGGAAGCCAGGCTCGACCGCTTCGACAAGGCCAATCCGGCCATGACCGCCCTGGTCGGCGGCGCCAACGTGCTGCGCGGCAAGGCCCGGCTGGTCGACGTGCGCACCGGCAAGGTCGTCGGCGACTACGCCATCGGCAAGACCATCGTCGGCTCGCGCCTGGCGGTCATCAAGATGGGCGAGGCCGAGGAACAGCTCAGCGACGCCTTCGGCGAGGAACTGTGCGCCCAGGCCTTCCCCGCCGCCGTCGCGACCCGATAGCATCAGATATATCTAAATAGCTCTTGACCCGATCCGATTTCGATATATCTATCGTTTCGATATAACGAAACCGCATCGAAAGAGCACATATGTTTGGACGTCATCATCACCATCACCACGGCCGCCACGGCGGTCACCACAGCCGCCATCCGTTCGGCTTCGACGGCCGCGAACACGGCGGCATGGGCGGACGTGGCTTCGGCCGCGGCGGTCCGCGCGGACGCTTCTTCGACCACGGCGACCTGCGCCTGGTCGTGCTGAAGCTGATCGCCGACAAGCCCAGCCACGGCTACGAACTGATCAAGGCGGTCGAGACCGCGGCCGGCGGCGCCTACAGCCCCAGCCCGGGCGTGATCTATCCCACCCTGACCCTGCTGGAAGAACTCGGCTACGTGGCCGCGACCGACGCCGGCGGCGGCAAGAAGCTCTACACGATCACCGACGAGGGTCAGGCCTTCCTGGAAGCCAACGCCCAGCCGGTGCACGGCCTTTTCGAGCGCATGGCCGAAGCCGCCTCGCGCAGCGCCGCCTTCGCGCCGCAGATCCTGCGGGCCCGCGAGAACCTGAAGACGGCCCTGCGGTTGAAACTGCACGCCGGAAGCCTAACTTCCGAGCAGATCGCCGCCATCGCCAAGGCGCTGGACGACGCCGCAACGCAGATCGAAGCTGTCTGAACCGGGCCGGAACAGGAGCGCATCGCATGCAAAGCCACGCCCGCCTCGTCACCGACAAGGCCGCCCGCTACATGACCCAGCTGGCCAAGCACTGGGGCCACAAGTTCGAGGTCGAACTGACCGAGACGACGGCCCTCTTCCCGCTGCCGCTGGGCCCGTGCCGGATGACCGCCGACGCCGAAGGCCTGGACATGACCGTCGAGGCCGAGGACTTCGAGGCGCTCGCCAAGCTGGAGCAGGTGGTCGCCGACCACATCCTGCGCTTCGCCTTCCGCGAGAACGTCGAGAAGCTGAACTGGACCCGCGCCCGCGAGGCCGGTCACATCGACCCGCCCAAGGCGCGCGGCGGTCTGGGGCTGGGGGTCTAGCGCCCCCTCCCCTAAACCGGCCCTAGCCCGGCCAGAAGCTTGGCGAGCAAGCCGCTCAGCGCCTGCTGCTCGCCGGCGTCCAGCGACGCCAGCAGAGCCCGCTCGTTGTCGATATGCAGCGGCAGGATCGTATCGAGCAGCCCCCTGCCCTCCTGCGTCAGCGCCACCAGCGTACCGCGTCGGTCGCTCGGGTGCGGTCGGCGCTCGACCAGGCCCATCTTCTCCAGACGGTCGATCCGCGCGGTCATGCCGCCCGACGAGACCATGGCCGTCTCGTAGAGATCGGTCGGGGTCAGGGCGTAGGGCGCGCCGGCCCGCCGCAGGGTGGCCAGGACGTCGAACTCGCCCCGCTGCAGGCCGTGCGCCGCGAACAGCGGCGCGAGGCGCTCCTTGAGCACGATTTCGGCCACCTCGCACAGCCGGCCGACCAGCTCCATCGGGAACGGATCGAGGTCCGGCCGCTCGCGCCGCCATTGGACCGAGGCCGCGCCTGCGCGGTCATGACGCTTGGCTTTCGCCGCCATCGGATATATCTCGCCATCAAGATACTTTCTGACGAGATATATCGTGGTCCTCGCCTACGAAGAAGACGCCAAGTCGCGCAAAAGCGCCGCCGCCGCCGCGGGCGCCGCCAAAAGCGGCGCCCTGCTCACCATCGCGGCGATCGTCGTGGCGGCTCTGAACCTGCGCCCCGCCCTCGCCGCCCTCGGCCCCGTGCTCGACCAGGTGAAGGCCGCCACCGGCGCCTCCTCGGCGGCGGCCGGCCTGCTGACCACCCTGCCCATCCTGCTGATGGGCCTGGGCGCCCTGCTGGCCGCGCCGCTGCGCCGGGCCCTGGGCGAACGCGCGGGCGTGGCCCTGGGACTGCTGGCCATCGCGGCCGCCTGCGGCCTGCGCGCGGCCTGGCCGAGCACCGCCGGCCTGCTGGCCAGCGCCGCCATGGTCGGCGTCGGCGTCGCAGCCGTGCAGGCCCTGATGCCCGGCTTCATCAAGCGGACGTCCGGCGAGGGCGCCCCGCGGATGATGGGCCTCTACACCACCGGCATCATGGCCGGCGCCGCCGCGGCCGCGGCGATGTCCACGGGCGTCACCCGCCTGGCCGGCTGGCAGGCGATGTTCGGCCTGTGGGCCCTGCCCGCGATCCTGGCCCTGATGCTGTGGATGCGCGCCGCCGGGCGCGGAGCCGCCGCCCCGGCCGGCGGTCCCATCGCCCTGCGCCGCCCGTCGGTGTGGAAGAGCCCGCGCGCCTGGCTGCTGCTGACCTTCTTCGGCATCGGCACCGGGGCCTACACCCTGGTTCTGGCCTGGTTCCCACCCTTCTACGCCAGCCGGGGCCTGACCGCCGATCAGGCCGGCTACGCCCTGTCGGCGCTGACGGTCTGCGAGGTCCTGGCGGGCCTGGCGGTGTCGGCGGCCATCGCTCGCCGTCCCGACCGCCGGCCGCTGCTGGCGGCGGCCCTGGCCTCGCTGCTGGCCGGCATCGCCTGCCTGTTGCTGGCCCCGTGGCTCGTCTTGCCGACCGTCTGCCTGCTGGGCGCGGGCATCGGCGCGATCTTCCCGCTGTCGCTGATCGTCACGCTGGACCACGCCAGCGATCCCGAGACCGCCGGCGACCTGATGGCCTTCGTCCAGGGCGGCGGCTACGTCATGGCCAGCGTCATGCCGTTCTTCGCCGGCTGGGTGCGCGACGCCTCGTCGGACCTGTCGGGCGCCTGGCTGCTGATGGCGGCCGGCGTGGTGGCGATGATGGTCATGACCGCCCGCTTCAGGCCCGGCGCGCGGGCCTGAAGGCTCTAGAACAGCCCCAGCGACGGGCAGAGGTCGGCGATCTTGCAGATCTCGCACTTGGGCCGGCGGGCCACGCAGACATAGCGGCCGTGCAGGATCAGCCAGTGGTGGGCCCGGGTCTGGTAGGGACCGGGCACGATCCGCATCAGATCGTCCTCGACCGCGTCGGGCGTCTTGCCGGCCGACAGCTTCAGCCGGTGCGAGACGCGGAAGACGTGGGTGTCGACGGCGATGGCCGGCTCGATGTCGAGCTCGTTCAGCACCACGCTGGCGGTCTTGCGACCCACGCCCGGCAGGGCCTCGAGGTCCTTGCGGTTCAGCGGCACCTGCCCGCCGTGCTGGTTCACCAGGATATGGGCCGAGGCGATGACGTTCTTGGCCTTGGTGCGGAAGAGGCCGATCGAGGCGATGTACTTGATCAGCCCCTCCTCCCCCAGTTCCAGCATCTTTTCGGCGCTGTCGGCGACCTGGAACAGCGGGCCGGTGGCCTTGTTGACCTGCACGTCGGTGGCCTGGGCCGACAGGGCCACGGCCGTGACCAGCTCATAGGGGTTGGAATAGTTCAGCTCGGTCTTGGGGCGCAGCTCGAGGCTCTCGAAGCGCTCGAACAGAATGCGCACGCGCACGCGCTCGGCGGCGGTGATCCGCTTGCCGGCGGGGCGTCTCTTGACGAGGGATTTGCTGGCGGCCATCGGCGGCGACCATGCCGTGATGCGGTCGCCTCGCCAAGGCGGCGCGAGGAGCGTAGACCATCGAGATGGCCGACGCGCTGTACATGGACGCCGTGATCCGCCCCAACCGGTCGCTGAGCCGCGCCGGCATGGCCATGGTGCTGGGCGTGGCGATCGCCTTCAACCTGATGGTGGCGGCGTTCCTGCTGGTGGTCGGCGCGCCGCCGGTGCTGCCGTTCCTGGGACTGGACGTCCTGGCCCTGTGGCTGGCCCTGCGCGCCAGCAACCGCGCCCTGTCGCGCTCGGAGCGCGTGCGGGTCACCGCCGAGGCGATCACCGTCAGCCGCGAGGACGAGAAAGGGGCCAAGGTGGTCTGGACCTCGCCGACGGCCTTCACCCGCGTCGACCTGGATCAGCCCGGCGAGCACGAGAGCCGTGTGCGCCTGTTCATGTCGCGCCGCCGCGTGACCCTGGCCCGGGCGCTGAGCCCCGACGAGCGGACGGCCTTCGCCCGCGCGCTGGAGGCCGCGATCAGAGCCGCGCGGGCCGAACGGTACGCCTGAACGGGCGCAAGAACCGGGCGGACGCCTCCCTCCGGCGGGGTTAGAGTGCGGCGATGGCTCTCGACCTCGTCCAATCCGAACCTTCCGCAGCCGAAACCCTCGCGCGGCTGGCCGAGCGATCGGCCGACTACCACCGCATGGCCACGGCCCTCGACTGGCTGGCCCAGCGCTGGATGGACCGGCCGTCGCTGGACGAGGCCGCCGACGCCGTGGGCCTGTCGCCGTTCCACTTCCAGCGGATCTTCACCCGCTGGGCGGGGGTGAGCCCCAAGACCTTCGTGGCCGCCATCGCCCACGCCGAGGCCCGCCGTTCGCTGGAGGCCGGGGCCAGCGTGCTGGACGCGGCCTACGACGCGGGCCTGTCGGGGCCCTCGCGGCTGCACGACCTGTTCATCGCCCAGGAGGCGGCCACCCCGGGCGACGTGCGCCGGCGCGGGGCCGGCATGACCCTGCGCTGGGGCTGGGCCCCCACCCCGTTCGGGCGCGGCCTGTTCGTGCTGGCCGAGCGCGGCCTGGCCGGCCTGGCCTTCTCCGACGGCGACGACGACTTCAGCTTCGCCGACATGCACCGTCGCTGGCCGGGCGCGGACTGGGTGCGCGACGACTTGGCCGCACGCGACATGGCCCTGAAGGCGTTCTGCGCCGGCGAGGGCCCCCTGCCCGTGGTGCTGATCGGCTCGCCCTACCAGGTGCAGGTGTGGAAGGCCCTCCTGCGCATCCCGGCCGGCGGAACGGCCACCTACGGCCAGGTCGCCGCCTGGGCCGGCAAGCCCAAGGCGTTCCAGGCCACCGGCGGGGCCATCGGCGCCAACCCGATCTCGCTGCTGATCCCCTGCCACAGGGCCATCGCCAAGGACGGCCGGCTGACCGGCTATCACTGGGGCCTGGCGCGCAAGGCCGCGATCCTGGGCCTGGAGGCGGTGGCGAGACGCGAGGTGGCGTGAATTCGTATGCTGGATGAGAACAAAAAGAGAACATACGTCCGGACTCGACGTCGGAGCGAGTCATCCTGACCCGTAACCGCGATGCGGGGTCGAGTAACGGGTGGAGCGATGGAACCGGAGGTACTGAAGGAGTTGGCGGTCGTGTTGTCGGCGGCAGCGGGCGTGGTCACCGCTCTGGCCGGCCTGGTGTGGGCGTTCCGGCGGCGGCCGTGACTTGAGCTTTGTGCGTGGTCCTCGCCCTTCGATGGGGCGAGGACCGTCTCGGATCAGGCCGTACCGAGGAAGTCGCGCTTGCCCAGAACCACGCCGTTTTCGCGCAGGATCGCGTAGGCGGTGGCCAGGTGGAAGTAGAAGTTCGGCAGGGCCTGGCCGGTCAGGTAGTCGAGGGCGTTGTGCTCGGTGGTCTCGCCGCGACGGGTCAGGGCGACGGTGCGGTCCTCGGCGCCGTCGAAGGCGGCCGGGTCCAGGCCCTCGACATAGGCGATGGCGCGGGCCACGCGGGCCGACAGGTCGGCGAAGCTGGTCTCGGTGTCGTCCCAGGCGGGAACCTCGACCCCGGCCAGGCGGGCGCTGGCGCCCTTGGCGAAGTCGGTGGCGATCTGCACCTGGCGGATCAGCGGGAACATGTCGGGATAGAGCCGCGCCTTCAGCAGGGCCTCGGGGTCGAGCTTGCGTTCCTCGACGTGGGCGGCGGCCTTGGCCAGCACGCCCGACAGGCCCTTCAGGCCCTGGACGAAGACGGGGACGCTGACGCGGTGGGCGGTAATGGTCATGGGGGCTCCGGTTGGACTGCTCGGGCGGGATGTAGGGCGGTTTGGCGACAAGCGCAGCCCTGGTTCTGGGGAACCTCCCGCTATGGGAAGTTGGTTGGTCCGCTGCGCGGCCCCCTCAGTCGCTCCGCGACAGCTCCCCCAGAGGGGGAGGATCTCTCAGGCCGCGTCGGCCTGGTCGTAGGCGGCCCGCGCGGCGCGGATGGCGCCGTGGTGGTCGACCGCCCAGGCGATCAGGGCGTTGAGCGGCCCCTGCAGCGACATCCCCAGCGGCGAGAGGCTGTATTCGACGCTCGGCGGCTTGGTGGGGAACACCTGGCGCTCGATCAGACCGTCGCGCTGAAGATCGCGCAGGGTCTGGGTCAGCATGCGCTGAGAGATGTCGGGCACGGATCGACGCAGGACCCCGAACCGCTTGGAGCCGATGAACAGCAGCGACAGGATCAGCGTGCTCCACTTGTCGCCCAGGTGGTCGACGACGTCGCGCACCGGGCAATCAGCGCTCGTGAAGCCCTGGTCGCGCCAGCCGTCCATCGCCTCGCACATGGCCTCAGGCGAAAGGGCTTCCGGCGTCGGGGCGGGTGGTTCCTTCAAGGTGCCTATCTCCCGAAAAACTGCCGTCTTTACGGCGCGCATGCGCTCTCACATCTACACCTGGTCTCGAAAAGAGACCAGCAAAGGACGCCTTCGATGACCGCTCACCCCTTTCTCAACGACCGCCTGCTGGTGACCGGCGCCGGAGGCCAGCTGGGCCGCCGCGTGGTCGAGCTGCTGCTGGAGGCCGGCGCGCCGCACGTGATCGCCACGACCCGCGACCCGGCCAAGCTGGCCGACCTGGCCGCCCGGGGCGTGGAGGTGCGCGCCGCCGACTTCGACGACCCCGCCTCGCTGGACGCCGCCTTCGCCGGCGTCGACCGCCTGCTGCTGGTCAGCACCGACGCCCTGGACAAGCCCGGCCGCCGCATCGCCCAGCACCGCGCCGCCGTCGCCGCGGCCGCCAAGGCCGGCGTCAGGCACGTGGCCTACACCTCGGCCCCGGGCGTGCGGCCGCAGGCGCAAGGGCTGGACGACCACTTCTGGACCGAGGCGGCGATCTTCGCCGAGCCGTCGCTGACCTGGACCATCCTGCGCCACAACCTCTATGCCGAGGTGATCCTGATGGGCGCGGGCCAGGCCCTGGCGAGCGGGACGCTCTACACCGCCACGGCCGACAAGGGCCGCGCCTATGTGACGCGCGAGGACTGCGCCCGCGCCGACGCCGCCGCCCTGCTGGGCGCGGAAGGCCGCCAGATCCTCGAGGTCTCTGGTCCCGAGGCGATCACCCAGGATACGGTCGCGGACCTGCTGGCGCAGCTCTCGGGCAAGCCGGTGACGCACCAGGCCATCCCGCTGGAGGCCCTGCGCGCGGGCCTGGCCGGCGCTGGCCTGCCGCCGCCCTATGTGGAGCTGCTGGCGACCTTCGACCATGACGCCGCCGAGGGCCGCCACGCGGTGATCACCGACACGGTCGAACGCCTGACGGGCAAGGCCCCGACCACCGTCGCGGCCTTCCTGGCGGCGAACAAGGCCGCCCTGGGCTGACGAGGCCTTGCGTCCTTCGAGGCTCGCCCCGGCCCAAGGCCCGGGGCTCACACCTCAGGATGAGGAAGTGAGCGCACCGAAGTCCTCATCCTGAGGCGCCCACGCAGCGGGCCTCGAAGGACGCACCAACCTTTGGCGGAACACCAGCCGGCCTTGGCGGGTTTTGACCGGGTCCAATTCCACTCCCCCTTGAAGGAGGAAGACCCATGAAAGTCAGCGACGCCATGACCAGCCAGGTCTCGGTCGCCCGCCCCGGCGACAGCATCCGCAAGGTCGCCGAGGTGATGGCCAAGGTCGACAGCGGCGTGGTGCCGGTGGTCGACAACGGCAAGGTGCTGGGCCTGGTCACCGACCGCGACATCGTCCTGCGCGTGGTCGCCGAGGGCCGCAGCTTCGACGCCCCGGTGTCGGAAGTGATGAGCGACGGCGAGGTTCTGTCGGTCAAGGAGGACGATGTCCTGGCCGACGCCACCGCCAAGATGGCCAACAACCAGGTCCGCCGCCTGGTGGTGCTCAACGAGGCCGGTAATCTGACCGGCATCCTGTCGCTGGGCGACGTGGCCAAGGACTACGGCGCCAAGCAGGTCGGCAAGACGCTTGAGGAGATCTCGCAGGAGCCCGGCGAGGCGGCGCACTGATTGGTTGTTTTACGTCAGCAGTTCAACAAAAACAACAACTTGAGTCTAACCAGACTCAATCGCACTTCCTCAAGAAATTCATTGACTTAAGTCGAATTTCTTGAGAACATTTACAGGTTCTCAGGTCGGGCAATGGGTTTGATCCCCGTTGCGTCCGTGCGGCACGTTCAACGTTGGTTTGAGCTATTCGGCGGCGGAGAAGACGGCCTGGGGACCACCATCTCTCCACCATTGTCTTGGATAACCATAGTCCCGAAAGACGGTCAGCTGCTGAGGGTCTGTTCGGGTCACAAGTCGGCCAAGACTTGGCATTAGCTTTACGCCGTAGCCAGCAAATTGCCCGCTGGTCGTATCTGGCCACCTAGCCATACGGTTGCGAAGCGCTAGGGCAAATTGTGGGTCGCAACCGCGAGTATCGTGAATGTCAGCCGCCTTAAAGAAGGCGCTCGCAACGATATCAGGAAGCTTTAGGCCCTCGTGACCAGAATGGTTGTGAACTTCCAGAAGCCTCATATCGATCGTCTCATAGACGATATTTCCAAGAGCTAGCTTTTGATTTTCGCCCTTGTATCGAAGCCATTGATAATAGGCGTTGAGCTGCTCATACGATAAGCCTCCTCGCTCACTGAAGACGAGCTTTACTTTTTGTACGGATCCGTACTCTCTAAGCGAGCGCTGTTCAACCCAATGCGTAACACGCTCAAGCAGTAGCCTTGTCATCCAACAATAGAACCAGTTGTCCGACGGAATTTTTTCGGCGAACGGATTTCGCCATCCCTTCATATTCTGCTTGTTCGATGCCACTACGAAACAGCGCACAGGCAGGCGAGCTACATGTTTGCACGCTAGCAGCTTGCGATAGGGCGATAGCTTGGCGAAGTGCACCTCGCGCATCTGACGGCTATCCATCGCCGTAAGAAGATCCGCGCCCCATCCATCGACTTCGGCTTCTCGATGAGCTGCCATCACGACCGCCGAAACCATAAGCCATTCGCTGGAGCCCGGTTTGTCGATGGGTTTCACCTTCTTGACGCCAGGATCCCCGGCTTCGTCGATGTAGGCGACGTATTTGTATTCTAGCGGGTCATTTCCCATGGTTTCAGCAAAGCCGATCAACCAGAGCTATACAAGCGGCAAGGCTTACAAACAAAAAGGGCGGCTCCTTTCGGGGCCGCCCTTCGCCGTATCGGACTGCTTGACCGGTCTTAGACCAGGGTCGGGTCGATCGCCTTGCAGGCTTCCATCAGGCCCTTCACCGACTCCACCGACTTGGCGAACATCGCCTTCTCGGCGTCGTTGGTTTCGAACTCGACGATCTTCTCGGCGCCGCCGGCGCCGATGACCACCGGCACGCCGACGTACAGGTCCGACAGGCCGTACTGGCCGGTCAGGAAGGTGGCGCACGGCAGGACGCGCTTCTTGTCCTTCAGGTAGCTGGTGGCCATGGCGATGGCGCTTTCAGCCGGGGCGTAGAAGGCCGAACCGGTCTTCAGCAGGGCGACGATCTCGCCGCCGCCCTTGCGGGTGCGCTCGACGATGGCGTCCAGCTCTTCCTGGGTCAGGAAGCCGGCCTTCACGGCGTCCGGCAGCGGCAGGCCGCCCACGGTCGAGTGACGGACCATCGGGACCATGTCGTCGCCGTGGCCGCCCAGGGTCCAGGCGTGGATGTCTTCGACCGACACGCCGGTCTTTTCGGCCAGGAAGTAGGCGAAGCGCGCCGAGTCCAGGACGCCGGCCATGCCGATGACCTTTTCCTTGGGCAGGCCCGAGAACTGCTGCAGGGCCCAGACCATCGCGTCGAGCGGGTTGGTGATGCAGATGACGAAGGCGTTCGGGGCGTGGGCCTTGATGCCTTCGCCGACGGCCTTCATGACCTTCAGGTTGATGCCCAGCAGATCGTCGCGGCTCATGCCCGGCTTGCGCGGCACGCCGGCGGTCACGATGCAGACGTCGGCGCCGGCGATGTCGGCGTAGTCGTTGGCGCCCTTCAGGGCCACGTCCTTGCCGAACACGGCCGAGGCTTCGGCGATGTCGAGCGCCTTGCCCTGCGGGGTGCCTTCGGCGATGTCGAACAGGATCACGTCGCCCAGCTCTTCGCGAGCGGCGATGTGAGCCAGGGTGCCGCCGATCATGCCGGCGCCGATAAGGGCGATCTTCGCGCGAGCCATGGGGTCTCCATCAGGCTGTGGACAGGAAATGTCGGGGCGCGGTCTACGCCCCTCGCGGCTCAGTCTCAAGCCCCCTTTCCCGTTTCGCTGCGCTGCGGCAAAACGATCACAACAAACACAAGGAGAGGCGCCGTGAGCAAGACCGATCCAGGGAGGTTTTTCGAGGACTTCCGGCTCGGCCAGGTGCTGGTCCACGCCACCCCGCGCACGGTCACGGCCGGCGACGTCGCGCTGTACACAGCGCTTTACGGGCCGCGCTTTCCCCTCTTCTCGTCGGACAAATTCGCGCGCGCCAGCGGCCTGGCCGCCGCCCCGGCGGACCCGCTGGTCGCCTTCCACGTCGTGTTCGGCAAGACCGTGCCCGACATCAGCCTGAACGCGGTGGCCAACCTGGGCTACGCCGAGGGCCGGTTCCTGGCGCCGGTGTTCCCCAGCGACACCCTGGCGGCGACGTCGGAGGTGATCGGGCTGAAGGAGAATTCCAACGGCAAGACCGGCGTCGTCTATGTGCGCACCACCGGGACCAACCAGCGCGGCGAGGCGGTGCTGGCTTACGTGCGCTGGGTGATGGTGCGCAAGCGCGACCCGGCCGCCGTGGTCGAGGGCCAGTCGGTTCCGGACCTGGCGGAGGCGGTCGCGCCCGGGGATCTGGTGGTTCCGGCGGGCCTGGACTTCGGGCGCTACGACTGGGCGCTGGCCGGCGCGCCGCATGCCTTCGAGGACTATGCGGTCGGCGAGAGGATCGACCATGTCGACGGCATGGCGGTGGAGGAGGCCGAAGCCCAGATGGCCACGCGCCTCTGGCAGAACACCGCCAAGGTGCACTTCAACCAGTTCGAGCGCAGCAAGGACCCGTCGGGGCGGCGCCTGGTCTATGGCGGGGTGGTGATCTCGACGGCCAAGGCGCTGTCGTTCAACGGCCTGCAGAACGCCGGCCTGATCCTGGGGATCAACGGCGGCCGGCACGTGGCCCCGTTCTTCGCCGGCTCGACGGTGTTCGCCTGGAGCGAAGTGCTCGACAAGGCCGACTTGCCCGGCTCCGGGGGAAGCATCGGCGCCCTGCGCCTGCGGCTGGTTGCCACCAGGGACAGGCCGTGTACGGATTTCCCCGACAAGGACGCCGACGGCAACTACGATCCGGCGGTGATCCTCGACTTCGACTACTGGGCGGGGGTTCCCAAGCGTGGCTGACTTTTCTCTTCATCCGGCTTTCCCGGCCAGCTCCCACGCGGCCGGCGAGCTGGAGCTTTGCCACGTGCGGCTGCACGACGACGCCCGATATCCGTGGCTGGTGCTCATCCCGCGCGCCGACGGCCTGGTCGAGATCGAGGACCTGTCGCCGGAAGGTCGCGCGGCGCTGACCGAAGAGACCGTCGCCGCCGGCGCGGCGGTGCGGGCGGTGGCCAAGGTGCTGGGCCTGAGGGTCGACAAGCTGAACCTCGGGGCCCTGGGCAACGTCACCCCGCAGCTGCACGTCCACGTGCTGGGCCGCCGCGCCGGCGATCCGGCCTGGCCCGGTCCGGTCTGGGGCCACAGCGCCGGGGTTCCCTATCCCGAGGACGTGCGCGCGGCGGCGATCGCGGCGGCTCGGGAAGCGCTGGGGATTTAGCCTCCCCCTTGACGCCCGTCTTTCCCGCCCTTGTGGCGGGAACCCCTCTGTCAGCCGCAAGTGGGGATGGGGCGGATCGCTGGCGATCCGCTTGCATCTCACGTGTCAGCCGAACCAGGGGTTCTCGCCACAAGGGCGAGAATGACAGGGGATATTTCGGGTCACTCCTGCAGCAGAGCCACGCCCCATCCAGCGGCGAACGCCAGGGCGGTCGCCGCCGCGCCGGCCAGGGCCCACGGCCACACGGCGCGCTTCTCGACCACCACCGCCGGGGGGACCGGCGGCTGCTCGGCATAGCGGGCCATGGCCTTGAGGGCGCGCAGGGCCTCGTCGGCCAGTTCCTTCATCCGGGCCACCGGCGACAGCTCGCGGGCGATCCAGCGGCGGACGACCGGGTCCGAAGCCGCCCACAGGTCGTGGGCCGGATCGATGCGGCGGGCCACGCCCTCGACCGTGACCATGGTCTTCTGCAGCAGCACGAGCTCGGGCCGCAGGGCCATCTCGAACAGGGCGGTGATCTCGAACAGCTGGGCCAGCAGCTTGCCCATCGACACCTGGCGGGCGTCGCGGCCGAACACCGGCTCTCCCACCGCGCGCAGGGCCTGGGCGAAGGCGTCCATGTCCTGGTGGGCGGGCACGTAGCCAGCGTCGAAGTGGATCTTGGCCACGCGCACGTAGTCGCGGCTGAGGAAGCCGTAGAGGATCTCGGCCAGGTACTTGCGCTCGACGGGACCCAGGCGACCGACGATGCCGTAGTCGACGGCGGTGATGGCCGCCGGGGCGCTGACGAACAGGTTGCCCTCGTGCAGGTCGGCGTGGAACAGGCCGTGGTCCAGCGCCTGGGCCAGGAAGCCGCGCGTGACGTTGTCGGCCAGGGCCTTGCGGTCGAGGCCTTCCTGCTCCAGCGCCTTGGGATCCGACAGCGGCACGCCCGGCGCCCAGGCCAGGGTCAGCACGCGCTTGCCGACGCCGTCCCAGACCACCGCCGGGGCGCGCATGTGGGTGTCCAGCGCCATGGCCTCGCCCAGCTCGGCGCAGCCGGCGGCCTCGAAGCGCAGGTCCATCTCGAGATCGAGCGCCCGGATCACCACCTCGACGAACTCGCGCGGGCGCAGGCGGCGGGCGGCGGGGACCAGGCGGTGGGCGAGGTCGGCGGCCAGGCGCAGGGTGGCGCTGTCCTCGGCGACGCGGCGCTCGATCCCCGGACGCAGCACCTTCACGGCCACCTTGGCGCCGTCGTGGAGCACGGCCTCGTGGGCCTGGGCCAGGGAGGCCGCGCCCACCGGCTCGCCGAAGCTGGCGTAGAGCTCCTCGATCGGCCGCTGCAGGCTGCGCTCGACCTCGGCCCGCGCGATCGCGGTCGGGAACGGGGGCAGGCGGTCCTTCAGGTGCGACAGGTCCTCGGCGAAGGCCGCGCCGAAGATGTCGGCCCGGGTCGACAGGAACTGACCCATCTTGATGGCGACGGGGCCAAGGCCCTCCAGCGCGCGGGCCAGGCGCTCGCCCGGACGACCCTTGCGGGTCCTGCCGCCGGCGAACAGGCGCAGCAGCCGGCCGGCCAGCCGCGCCGACGGCGGCAGCAGCGGCTCGACCTCCTTGGGAACCAGGGCGTCGGCGCGCACCAGGCGCCAGCCGGCGCCGATCAGGCGGACGAACGCGGACAGTCGCTGCATGGGCTCTAGAGCGCCCAGCCCTGGTGCAGGGCCGCCACGCCGCCGGTGAAGTTGGTGTAGGTCGCGCGCTTGAAGCCGGCGGCCTCGATCATCGACAGGAAGGTCTTCTGGTCGGGGAAGCGGCGGATGCTCTCGACCAGGTACTGGTAGGCGTCGCGGTCCTTGGCGACCCATTCGCCGACCTGCGGGATGACCTTGAAGCTGTAGGCGTCGTAGGCCTTGGCCAGGGCCTCGGTGGCCGGACGCGAGAACTCCAGGCACAGGAAGCGGCCGCCGGGCTTGAGCACGCGGCGGGCTTCGCGCAGGGCCGCGTCGATGTCGGTGACGTTGCGGATGCCGAACGAGATCACATAGGCGTCGGCATAGGCGTCGGGCAGCGGCAGGCGTTGAGCGTCGCCCACGGTCCAGGTGATCTCGGGCTCGCCGCCCTTCTCGATCCCGGCCATGATCATTTCGGCGTTGTAGTCGACGATGTTGATGGTCGCATCCGGACCGCCGCGGCGCTGTTGGGCGGCGCGGGCCATCTTGGCGAAGCGGCGGGCCATGTCGCCCGTGCCGCCGGCGCAGTCGACGATCACCTCGCCCGGCTGCGGGTTCAGGCGGGCGGCGACCGCGTCCTTCCAGAGCCGGTGCACGCCGCCGCTCATCAGGTCATTCATCAGGTCGTAGTTCTTGGCGACGCGGTCGAAGACCCCGCGCACCAGACCCGCCTTCAGGGCAGGGTCCACGTCCTTGAATCCGAAAGTGGCGGAGGGCTTGCTCATGACGTCTACGGGTCGGGCTCTCTATATGATCTTCGCCTATTAGACCGCGTCTCGCGCCGCGTCATCGTTTTAAGGGGTCTTCCTTGCCCGAACTGCCCGAAGTCGAGACCGTCCGCCGGGGTCTCGAGCCCGTCCTGTCCGGCGCGCGGCTTTCCCGCGTGCGCGCCAACCGCCCCGACCTGCGCTTTCCCCTGCCCGAGGGCTTCGTCCAGCGGCTGACCGGCGCGAAGATCCTGCGGCTGGAGCGGCGGGCCAAGTACCTGCTGGCCCCGCTGGATCGCGGCGACACCCTGGTGATGCACCTGGGGATGACCGGCCGGTTCGAGATCGCCGCCCCGGAAGGATCGGTGAGGCCCGGCGACTTCGCCCGCGAGGTGCGCCCCGACGACAAGCACGCCCACGTCGTCTTCGAGACCGAGGAGGGCGCGACCGTCACCTATTACGACCCGCGCCGGTTCGGCTTCATGGACCTGATCGCCACCGACCGCGTCGACCGCCACCCCTGGTTCGCGACCATGGGCCCCGAGCCCCTGTCGGACGCCTTCGACGCCAGGACGCTGGTCAAGGCCTTCGGCGGCCGCAAGCAGGGCCCCAAGACCCTGCTGCTGGACCAGAAGACCGTGGCGGGCCTGGGCAACATCTATGTCTGCGAGGCCCTGCACCGCTCGGGCATCTCGCCGTTCAAGCCGTCGGGCCAGATCGCCGGCAAGCGGCTGGGCCCGCTGACGGCCGCCATCAAGGACGTGCTGGCCGAGGCCGTCGAGGTCGGCGGCTCGTCGCTGAAGGACTTCGCCGCCGCCGACGGGGCGCTGGGCTATTTCCAGCATCGCTTCCGGGTCTACGACCGCGAGGGCGAGCCCTGCCCCACCCCGGGCTGCAAGGGGGTGATCGCCCGCGAGGTCCAGGCCGGGCGCTCAACCTTTTTCTGCCCCGTTTGTCAGAAATGACCCTGGCCGCGCCTCGTGAAGTCTGAGGCGCGGCTTTCCGGTTTGGCGTGATGTTCCGCTCCCTCCTCGTCGCCCTGGCCGCCCTGCTGGCGAGCCCCGCCCTGGCCGCGCCGCCCGTATGGACCGTGCGCGACGCGGATTCCGAGATCGTGCTGTTCGGCTCGATGCACGTGCTGCCCAGGGACCTGGACTGGAAGCCGGCCGCGCTGGACGCTGCGCTTTCCAGGGCCGACGACCTGTGGTTCGAGGTGCCGATGGACGAGGCCGCCGACCGCCGGATGCAGGACCTTGCCGGCGCCTACGGCCTGCTGCCGCCGGGCCAGACCCTGACCTCGCGCCTGAAGCCCCGCGCCGCCGCCCGGCTGCGCAAGCTGGCCGACCGCCTGGACGTGCCGATGAGCGAGATCGAGCGCCTCAAGCCGTGGATGGCCGAGGTGCGGCTGACGACGGCGGCCTTCGCCCTCGACAAGGGCCTGGCCGAGGGCGGGGTCGAGCGGCGGCTGCAGGCGGCCGCGCCGCCGAGCGCCGTCCGCAGGGCCTTCGAGACGCCGGACCAGCAGATGGCCCTGTTCGCCGGCGCCTCCGAGGCCGACCAGCTGCGGACCCTGAACGCCACGGTGAAGCAGCTGGAAAAGGACCCCAGCGCCTATCGCCGGCTGGTCGCCGCCTGGTCGAAGGGCGATCAGAAGGCGCTGGAGCGCGCCGTGGTCGGCGGAATGCGGAAATCTTCGCCCGCCCTCTATCGCCGGTTCATCGTCGAGCGTAACGCACGCTGGATGGACGCCCTGCAAGCGCGCCTGGCCGGTTCCGGTCGGACGGTGGTGGTGGTCGGCGCCGGGCACCTGCTGGGTCCCGACGGCCTGCCGGCCCGCCTTCGCGCCCTGGGCTACGATGTGGAAGGGCCGCGCTAGACGGCCGAGTTGAACATGAGGAACGAGCGCAGATGGCCTTTGAGACCCTGATCGTCGAACGTCCCACGACCGCGCCCGGCGTGGCGTTGATCCGCCTGAACCGGCCCGAGGCCCTGAACGCCCTCAACAGTGTTTTGCTGACCGAGCTGGGCCAGGCCCTGGCCCAGGCCCAGGGCGACGACACGGTCGGCTGCATCGTGCTGACCGGCTCGCCCAAGGCCTTCGCCGCCGGCGCCGACATCAAGGAGATGTCGGACAAGTCGTACGCCGACATGTTCAAGGCCGACTTCTTCACGGCCCAGGCCCGCGCCATCGAGACGGTGCGCAAGCCGATCATCGCCGCGGTGTCCGGCTACGCCCTGGGCGGCGGCTGCGAGCTGGCGATGATGTGCGACTTCATCCTGGCCGCCGACACCGCCAAGTTCGGCCAGCCGGAGATCAATCTGGGCGTCGCGCCCGGGATCGGCGGCACCCAGCGCCTGACGCGCCTGGTTGGCAAGTCCAAGGCCATGGACATGATCCTGACCGGCCGGATGATGGACGCCGAGGAGGCCGAGCGCGCCGGCCTGGTGTCGCGGATCTTCCCCGCCGACCAGCTGGTCGACGAGGCCGTGAAGGTCGCCGGCAAGATCGCGTCCCAGTCGCCCCTGGCCACGGCCATGAACAAGGAACTGGTCAACGCCGCCTACGAGACCACCCTGACCACCGGCGTGGCCCTGGAGCGGCGGCTGTTCCACTCGCTGTTCGCCTTCGACGATCAGAAGGAAGGGATGGCCGCCTTCGTCGAGAAGCGCAAACCCGCGTTCAAGGGGTCCTGACCCCGGCGGACCCCCGCCCGGCGAAGAATCCCCATGTGGATGGATTGACCCGTCGGCGGGGTTCCCGTATATCCGCGCGCTCTTGATTTCACCTGCTTCGCGGCCGCCCGCGCGGCCGTCCGTTTGAAGGTCCTATCCATGGCCAATAATCCTGGCGCCAAGAAAGCGATCCGCAAGATCGCCCGTCGCACCGAAGTGAACACCGCTCGTCGCTCGCGCGTCCGCACCTTCCTGCGCAAGTTCGAAGACGCCATCGCCAAGGGCGACGTCGCCGTCGCCAAGGCCGCGTTCATCGAGGCTCAATCGGAGCTGATGCGCGCCGTCTCGAAGGGCGTCGTTCACCCGAACACGGGTTCGCGCAAGGTGTCGCGCCTGGCCGCCCGTCTGAAGAAGCTGGATAAGGCCGCCGCCTAAGTCCAGATCGCGAGCGAACGCCGTTCGTTCAGCGAAATCAAAGACTTGTAGAAGCCGATCGAGGCAACTCGGTCGGCTTTTGCTTTGTCTATGTACTCCTTTACCTGCCCCCCGGCTCGTCGAACGAAAGTCTTCAAAACGGCTTTCCCTTGACGGGCGAGGCGGTGTCGCGAGTCAACAGAAATATCCGCGATCGGACGCAAGTTTTCCGTTTGACCGGCCCGGGCCGGTGGCTAGTTTAAAGGTCTCAGCGCTCTCCCAGTCTTGTGACGACAGCGGCGGCGGCGGACACCATGCGTTCGCCGGTTAAGCCCCTGTGTGTCCTCAATAAATGCGGGGGGAGGGTTTCTGAGTTCGGTCGTGCGCCATGGGGGGCTTGCGACCGGCAATCTGTAATTGTGTGTATGCAGGCGCGAGGCGGTGAACTGATGTCGATCAAGGTCGGGGCGGCCAGTCAGGAATTGTCGGCGGCGTATGCCGCCGTCACGCGCGAGCCTGCCGGCATCGTGTGGAACAAAGTCTGCGTCTCCCTGAAGCGCGAGCTGGGCGACGCCGCCTTCGGCTCGTGGATCGCGCCCGCGGTTCTGCGCGAGACCCAGGCCGGCGACGTCGTGCTCGTCACCCCCACCGGCATCGCGCGCGACTGGATCCGTCGCAGCGCCTGGCGCCGCATCGGCGAGCTGTGGGCCGCCGGCGACGCCGTGGGCCGCCGCCTGGACCTGAAGTCGCGCCTCGAATTCGAAGCCTCGGCCGACGCCGCCTCGGCCACCACCGGCGCCGTCTATGTCGAGGCCAAGCCGCAGCCGATCGAGATCGTGCTGCCGGTCTCCAGCGACGTCGTCACCGCCCCCGCGCCCGTCGCCGGCAAGGCCTCGCCGGTGCAGGGCCTGCAGGAACGCTTCACCTTCGACAGCTTCGTCCCGGGTCCGGCCAACGAGTTCGCCCACGCCGTGGCGCGCCGCGTCGCCAGCTGGGCCGACGGCCACTTCAACCCGGTGCTGTTCCACGGCCCCTACGGCTTCGGCAAGACGCACCTGCTGAACGCCCTGGCCTGGGAGGCCATGCGCGCCGCCCCGAACAAGCGCGTCGTCTACCTGACCGCCGAGCGCTTCCTGTCGACCTTCGTCCGCGCGGTGATGGATCGCCAGACCACGGCCTTCAAGGACGAGCTGCGCGGCGCCGACCTCTTGATCATCGACGACGTGCACTTCATCGCCGGCAAGCAGTCGAGCCAGGAAGAGCTGTTCCACACCCTGACCGCCCTCGTCGAGGACGGCCGCCGGGTGGTGTTCTCGGCCGACCGTCCGCCGTCGGCCATGACCGAGATGGACGCCCGCCTGCGCTCGCACCTGTCGGCGGGCCTGGTCTGCGGCATGGAGCCGGCCGACCGTTCGCTGCGCCTGGGCATCCTTGAGCGCAAGATCGAGGCTCTGGGCCGCGCCCAGGGTTTCACCGGCACGGTGAAGCCCGAGGTGCTGCAGTTCCTGGCCGACCGCTTCACCGACAGCGTCCGCGAGCTGGAAGGGGCGCTCAACACTCTGACCGCCCGCGCCGGCGAGCGCCTGTCGCGCCTGTCGCTGGACGAGGTCCAGGCGATCCTGCGTCCGCACCTGCGCGGCGGCGAGAAGCGGATCACCATCGACGACATCCAGAAGGCGACGTCCGAGCACTACGGCATGAAGCAGGCCGACCTGCTCAGCGAGCGCCGCAACCGCGCCATCGCCCGTCCGCGCCAGGCGGCCATGTGGCTGGCCAAGCAGCTGACCACCCGCTCGCTGCCGGACATCGGCCGCCGGTTCGGCGGTCGCGACCACACCACCGTGCTGCACGCCGTGCGTCGCATCGAGGCCCTGCGCCAGGACGACGCCGTGCTGAGCCAGGACCTGGAGACCATCACCCGCAAGCTGCGCGGCTGATCAGGTTTTCAGCGTCGACCGAAAGGGCCGCTCCGCAAGGGGCGGCCCTTTTGGTTTGGGCGTCTCTCTAACCTCCCGTCATTCCCGCCCTTGTGGCGGGAACCTCTCTGTCAGCCGCAAGGGCGGGAGGGGCGGACTGCTCAGCAGTCCGCTTGCGCTTCACATGCGAGCGGAACCAGGGGTTCCCGCCACAAGGGCGGGAATGACGGGAGAAGAGGTTATGCCGCCCTCGCCCTTCTGAGGGTCAGGTTGATCCGCCCTCCCCCGGGCACGAGGCGCGAGGAGCCCGGCAGGATGCGGTCGACGCCGTGGAAGGCCAGGCGCGCGGGGCCCGACAGCCGGCAGACGTCGCCCGAGGCCAGCCGCACCGAGCGGGTCGGGTCCCTGCGGCTGGTTCCGCCGATGCGGAACACCGCCGTGTCGCCCAGCGAGATCGACAGCACCGGAAAGCGCGGATCGGCCTCGTCGCGGTCCTGGTGCAGGCCCATGCGGGCCTCGGGACCGTAGAGGTTCACCAGGCAGGCGTCGGGCGGAACCTCGGGGTCGCCCAGCGCCGTCCACAGGTCGAGCAGGGCCTGGGGCATCGGCGGCCATGCCTGGCCCGTGCCGGGATGGCGGTCGGCGTAGCGATAGCCGGCCGCGTCGCTGGTCCAGCCCAGCGGGCCCAGGCTGGTCATCGCCACGCTCATGGCCTTGCCGTAGGGCGTTTCGTAATTGGCCGGCGGCGCGGCCTTCGTCGCCGCCAGCACCGCCTCGACCAGCGCCCGCTGGGCGTCCGGCGACAGCAGGCCGGGCCAGAGATCGAAGCCCGGGACGAGGGAGACGGGGGTCATCATTACGCGGAATTAATGCCTGTGGACGGCCGGATGGGTGTTGGTTCGCGCCCTCGCGGATTTCTCCGCACGATCATTCCATAGCAGCATTCCATACCAGGGCCGTTCATGCGTCGTCTTCTGTCCACCGCAGCCGCGGTCACGCTGCTTCTCGCCTCCGGAACCGCCCTCGCCGCGCCGGCCGCGCCAGTCGCCCCGGGCTCCAAGGGAGCCACGCCGGCCACCGTCACCACTCAGCTGCCGCGCAACGCCCATCCGACCCACTACGACGTGGCCTTCACGCCCGACGCCAAGCAGATGAGCTTCACCGCCTCGGTGAAGATCGCCATCGAGGTCACCGAGCCGACCGCGACCATCACCCTGCAGGCGGCCGGCCTGACCTTCGCGAAAGCCACGATCGACGGCAAGCCCGCGACCATCAAGGTCGACGAGGACGCCCAAACCGCCGCCTTCACCGTCAAGGCGCCGCTGGCCAAGGGCAAGCACGTGCTGGCCATCGACTACGCCGGCAAGATCTACACCCAGGCCGCGGGCCTGTTCGCGCTGGACTACGACACCGAGGAGGGTCCCAGGCGCGCCCTCTACACCCAGTTCGAGAACTCCGACGCCCGCCGGTTCATCCCCTCGTGGGACGAGCCGTTCCACAAGGCCACCTTCAGCGTCGAGGCGACGATCCCCACCGGCCAGATGGCTCTCAGCAACATGCCGGTCAGCAAGAGCGTGGATCTCGGCGGCGGCAAGACCCGCGTGACCTTCGCTGCGTCGCCGAAGATGTCGACCTACCTGCTGTTCTTCGGCCTGGGCGAGTTCGAGCGCGCCAGCGTCAGGACCGCCGGCGTCGACATCGGCGTGGTCACCAAGAAGGGCGACCTGCCCAAGGCCAAGTTCGCGCTGGAGTCGGCCGGGCCGCTGACGGCCTGGTACAACGACTATTTCGGCGTCGACTACCCGCTGCCGGCGCTGGACCACATCGCCGCCCCCGGCCGCAGCCAGTTCTTCAGCGCCATGGAGAACTGGGGGGCGATCTTCTACTTCGAATACGCCCTGCTGATGGATCCGAAGATCTCGACCCAGCGCGACGCCCAGAACATCTACACCACCGTCGCCCACGAGACCGCCCACCAGTGGTTCGGCAACCTGGTCACCATGGCCTGGTGGGACGACCTGTGGCTCAACGAGGGCTTCGCCTCGTGGATGGAGGGCCGGGCGACCGAGAAGTTCCACCCCGAATGGAACGCCGCCCTCGCCGCCGTGAGCGGCCGGGAATACGCCATGAACCTCGACGGCCTTTCCACCACCCACCCGGTGGTGCAGCACGTCGAGACCGTCGAGCAGGCCAGCCAGGCCTTCGACGCCATCACCTACCAGAAGGGCGAGGCGGTCATCCGCATGCTCGAGGGCTATGTCGGCGAGGACGCCTGGCGCACCGGCGTGCGCGCCTACATCAAGGCCCACGCCTACGGCAACACGGTCAGCGACGACCTGTGGAAGGCGGTCGAGACCGCCGCCGGCAAGCCGATCACCGCCATCGCCCACGACTTCACCCTGCAGCCGGGTGTGCCGCTGATCCGCGTCGAGGGCGGCGCCTGCCAGGGCGGCAAGCAGGTCCTGACCCTGACCCAGGGCGAGTTCAGCAAGGACTTCCCCGACAAGACGCCCCTGTCCTGGCGCGTGCCGGTCGTCGCCAAGGCGCTGGACGGCTCCGCCGTGGCCAAGACCGTGGTCGAGGGCGGCAAGGCCAGCCTGACGGTCGACGGCTGCGGCCCGGTCGTCGTCAACGCCGGCCAGAGCGGCTACTACCGCACCCTCTACGCCCCCGCGCAGTTCCAGCGCCTGGCCGCAGACTTCGGCAAGCTGGCGCCGATCGACCAGCTGGGCCTGCTGTCGGACGCCTGGTCGATGGGCGCGGCCGGCCAGCAGTCGCCGACCGACGCCCTGGCCCTGATCGCCGCCACGCCGGCCGACGCCGACCCGCAGGTGCTGTCCAAGGTCGCCTCCGTGCTGTCGGCCATCGACGGCTACTACGAGGGTCAGGCCGAGCGCGCGGCCTTCCGCAAGCTGGCCCTCGCCCGCCTGTCGCCGCTGCTGGCGCGCGTGGGCTGGGAGGCCAGGGCCGACGAGCCCGATCCCGTCGCCATCCTGCGCGGCGACCTGATCGCCACCCTGGGCGAGCTGGGCGATCCGGCCGTGGTCGCCGAGGCCCGCCGCCGCTACGCCGCCGACAGGACCGATCCGTCGGCCATTCCCGGCCCGCTGCGCAAGGCGATCCTCGGCGTCGTGGCCGTCAACGCCGACGCGGCGACCTGGGACGCCATCCACGCCCAGGCCCAGGCCGAGAAGACGCCGCTGGTCCGCGCCCAGCTCTACACCCTGCTGGCCTCGGCCGACGACGAGGCCCTGGCCCGCAAGGCCCTGGAGCTGGCCCTCACCGCCGAGCCGGGCGAGACCAACTCGGCCGGCATGATCTCGACCGTCGCCTCGCGCCATCCGGACCTGGCCTTCGACTTCGCCGCCGCCCATCGCGACGCCGTCGACTCCAAGGTCGACAACAGCGCCCGCACCCGGTTCATCCCCAGCCTGGCCAGGGCCTCGGGCAAGGTCGAGACTGCCGAGAAGCTGAAGGCCTGGGCGGCCGCCAACCTCGCCGAAGGCTCGCGCAAGGAGGCCGACAAGGCGATCTCGGCGATCGAGTATCGGGCCAAGGTGCGCCGCGAACGCCTGCCGGCGATCACCGCCTGGGTCGCCAAGGCGGGCTGAGGGAACTTTTCCGCAGCGTCTTCAAGGGTCGACAGCCCGACGCTGCGGCCTTCTGTCTTGCAGATTCCCCTTCTTTCGCTGCGGGAATGGGCTTGCGGCCGCTCGCGTATCCCCCATATCGGGCATCGAAGCGGGGTTGACGGGCTCGTCAACTTCGATTGAAGCCTCTCCTTTCGCCTGGTGCGTCCAGGCGGCAGGATTTTGGATCAACCTTAGAGCCGACCAACGGGGACGGACCGAGAAAAACCGGGGCGCTTCTGATAAGGCCCTTGTCACCGCCGTCCGCCATTCGAGGAGCTGCAGGCACACCACATGAGCAAGATTATCGGTATCGACCTTGGCACCACGAACTCGTGCGTGGCCATCATGGACGGCAAGAACCCGAAGGTGATCGAGAACGCCGAAGGCGCTCGCACCACCCCGTCGGTCGTCGCCTTCCTCGAGGACGGCGAGCGCCTGATCGGCCAGCCCGCCAAGCGCCAGGCCGTGACCAACCCGACCAACACCCTGTTCGCGATCAAGCGCCTGATCGGCCGCAACGCGAGCGACCCGGTGGTCGAGAAGGACAAGGGCATGGTGCCCTACGAGATCGTCAAGGGCCCGACCGGCGACGCCTGGGTCAAGGCCCACGGCAAGGACTACTCGCCCCAGGAAGTCTCGGCCTTCATCCTTCAGAAGATGAAGGAAGCGGCCGAAGCCCACCTCGGCGAGACCGTCTCCAAGGCCGTCATCACGGTTCCGGCCTACTTCAACGACGCCCAGCGTCAGGCGACCAAGGACGCCGGCAAGATCGCCGGCCTGGAAGTCCTGCGCATCATCAACGAGCCGACCGCGGCGGCCCTGGCCTATGGCCTGGACAAGAACGACGGCAAGAAGATCGCGGTCTATGACCTGGGCGGCGGCACCTTCGACGTCTCGATCCTCGAGATCGGCGACGGCGTGTTCGAAGTGAAGTCGACCAACGGCGACACCTTCCTCGGCGGCGAGGACTTCGACCTTCGGATCGTCGACTACCTGGCCGACGAGTTCAAGAAGGAGCAGGGCGTCGACCTGCGCAAGGACAAGCTGGCCCTCCAGCGCCTGCGCGAAGAGGCGGAAAAGGCCAAGAAGGAGCTGTCGTCGACGGCCCAGTACGAGGTCAACCTGCCGTTCATCAGCATGAACGCCTCGGGCCCGCTGCACCTGAACATCAAGCTGTCGCGCTCCAAGCTGGAAGCCCTGGTCGACGACCTGATCGCCCGCACCATCGGTCCGTGCGAACAGGCCCTCAAGGACGCCGGCCTGAAGAAGAGCGACATCGACGAAGTGATCCTGGTCGGCGGCATGAGCCGCATGCCCAAGGTCCAGCAGGCGGTGCAGGACTTCTTCGGTCGCGAACCCCACAAGGGCGTGAACCCCGACGAAGTCGTGGCGCTGGGCGCGGCCGTTCAGGCCGGCGTGCTGCAAGGCGACGTCAAGGACGTGCTGCTGCTCGACGTGACCCCGCTGACCCTGGGCATCGAGACCCTCGGCGGCGTGTTCACCCCGCTGATCGAGCGCAACACCACGATCCCGACCAAGCGCTCGCAGACCTTCTCGACCGCTGACGACAACCAGTCGGCCGTGACCATCCGCGTGTTCCAGGGCGAACGCCCGATGGCCGTGGACAACAAGATCCTCGGCCAGTTCGACCTGGTGGGCATCCCGCCGGCGCCGCGCGGCGTGCCGCAGATCGAGGTCACCTTCGACATCGACGCCAACGGCATCGTCCAGGTCCACGCCAAGGACAAGGCGACCAACAAGGAGCACTCGATCCGCATCCAGGCCAACGGCGGCCTGTCGGACACCGACATCGAGCGCATGGTCAAGGAAGCCGAGGCCAACAAGGCCGCGGACGAGCAGAAGAAGAAGCTGGTCGAGGCCAAGAACCAGGGCGAGGCGATCCTGCACTCGACCGAGAAGGCCCTGGCCGAGCACGGCGACAAGGTCGCGGCCGCCGAGAAGTCGGCGATCGAGACCGGCGTCACCGAACTGAAGACCGCCCTGGAAGGCGAGGACGTCGAGGCCATCCAGGCCAAGACCCAGGCCCTGATCCAGGCGTCGATGAAGCTGGGCGAGGCCATGTACGCCTCGCAGCAGGGTGGTGAAGGCGCCGAAGGCGGCGCTGAAGCCCCCGCGGACGACGGCGTCGTCGACGCCGAGTTCGAGGAAGTCGACGGCGCCGACAAGCCGGCTTCCTAAGCCATGGACGCGCCGGCGGACGCCCTTTTCGGGACCGTTCGCCGGCGCGCTCGTTTTGCGGTGCGCCCGATTGACGCCTTGCGGCGGGGCGCCCCCTCCCCCACCTCTTTCACGACACCCCCTGTCCTGTTGAGCCTTACGGGCGCCGAACGCTGACGATGCGCGACTATTACGAAATTCTCGGCGTGAACCGGACCTGCGACGACGCGGGCCTGAAATCCGCCTTCCGCAAGCTGGCGATGCAGCATCACCCCGACCGCAACGGCGGTTGCGAGGACGCCAGCGGCCGGTTCAAGGAAATCAACGAGGCCTACAGCGTCCTCTCCGATCCGCAGAAGCGCGCGGCCTACGACCGCTTCGGCCACGCCGGCGTCAACGGCCCGCAGGGCGGCCCTGGCGGCATGGGCGGCGGGTTCGACGCCAGCGACATCTTCGGCGACGTGTTCGGCGATGTCTTCGGCGAGATGTTTGGCGGCGGCCGCCGCCAGTCCAACGGCCCGCAGCGCGGCCAGGACCTGCGCTACGACCTGGAGATCTCCCTGGAGCAGGCCTATGCCGGCGCCGAGGTCGAGATCACCGTCCCGGCCGCCATGACCTGCGAGGTCTGCGACGGATCGGGCGCCAAGCCGGGCACCAGCCCGACCGTCTGCGGCTCGTGCGGCGGCGCCGGCCGCGTGCGCGCCACCCAAGGCTTCTTCTCGGTCGAGCGCGCCTGCCCCCGCTGCGGCGGCTCGGGTCGCCTGGTGCTGGATCCCTGCTCGGGCTGCCATGGCCACGGCCAGGTGCGCAAGGAACGCGTCCTGTCGGTCCGCATCCCGGCCGGCGTCGACGACGGCGCCCGGATCCGCCTGGCGGGCGAAGGCGACGCGGGCCAGCGCGGCGGGCCGCGCGGCGACCTCTACCTCTTCCTGTCGGTCAGCCCGCACGAACTGTTCGAGCGCGACGGCCTGGACCTTCTGTGCACTGTTCCGGTGCCGATGACCGTGGCCGCGCTCGGCGGCGAGATCGAGGCTCCCTGCCTGAAGGGCGGCGAGACCTGCGACGGCACCTGCCGGGTCAGCGTCAAGGTTCCCGAAGGCGCCCAGACCGGCAAGACGGTCCGCCTGAAGGGCAAGGGCATGCCGTCGCTGCGCAACCGCCAGCGCGGCGACCTGGTGGTCGAGCTGTTCGTCGAAACCCCGACCCACCTGTCGGCCCGGCAGAAGGAGCTACTCAAGGAGCTGGCCGGTCTGTGCGACGAGAAGCAGAACCCCAAGTCGGCCAACTTCGTCGGCAAGGCCAAGCGCTTCTGGGAAGAAGTGACCGGCAACTAGCCCCTCGTGTCCCGCACGATCCGATCAAGGCCCGCCCCACGGCGGGCCTTTTTCATGCGCCAGGCCCAGGCGATGTTGCGTCGATCGGGGTTTGCCCGCATGGGACGAGCGACGACACAGGGGCGCAAGGGGGGCGATCGCCAGTGGAAGAAGACCCGCGCGGCCTGTTCCAGGACCTTTTCCGGCGCATCACAAGGCGCGCGGCGCGGCGGCCTTATCACGCCTTCACCACGGCCTTCGACAAGGAAATCCCGGCCGATCTGCTGGGCGAGCTCCTGGGAGCGCTGAAGACGGAAGACGCCGCGACGCTCGATGACGGCTGGCGACGCGTGCTGGCCGACCGCCAGCTGCCTGAAACCGTCGTCGAGGCCTCCGACAGGATCCTTAGGGCCTGCTCCGCGCAGGATCTCGCCGACACCGTGGTGACGCTGCTGCTCGACCATTCCGGCTCCATGCGCGGCGAGAAGATCCTTCACGTCGGCTCGGCGGTGGACCGTATCCAGCGACTGCTGACGGGACTGGGGATCAAGGTCGAGGTCCTGAGCTTCACCACCTCGACCTGGCATGGTGGCAAGTCGCGGTTCGAATGGATCCGTCGGGGCCGGCCCGCAGACCCGGGCCGGCTGTGCGATCTTCTGCACATCGTCCATCGCGACGGCGACGATGCTCGCCCCCTGGCCGACGACGAGCTGCGACGCATGCTGCGGCCCGATCTGCTGAAGGAGAACGTCGACGGCGAGGCGCTGACATGGGCCGCGCGCCGGATCCGCCAGCGGCCGGAGCGCCGCCGGATTCTCGTCGTGATCTCGGACGGCGCGTCGGTGGACGACGCCACTCTGGCGGTCAATCCGCCCGACTATCTGGTCAAGCACCTGGAGCAGGTGATCGCCGACATCATCGCTTCCGACGACATCGTCTTCACCGCCGTCGGGGTCGGCGACGACATCTGGCCCTTCTATCCCTACGGCGCGAAGGCGGAAGATCCGGCGCGGCTGACCGGCGAGATGCTGGGCCTGCTGGAGCGGCTGCTGACCAGGGCCCCGGCGGACGCCTAGATGTCGACCTGGCGATCGACCCGCAGGATGTGCGTCAGACCCAGGAGTCCGCCCAGCAGGATCAACCCGGTCAGGATCACCAGCCCCAGCTGCGCCGGCGTGGCCGGCAGCTCGAACGGCGGCGGGGACGGCGGGACGGAGAAGGTGATCGGGATGGTCACGTCCTTCTTGCCAACCAGTTCGGGCGGCGGCGGGGTCATCTCGAACTCGGCCGACAGGCGCACCGCGGCCTTGCCGAAGCCGTAGCCCTCGGGCGCTTCCCTGGTCGCCTGGCAGTCGGTCAGCCGGCCCTTGTCGCCGACCTTGCAGAGGATCGTGGCCGAGCCGCCGATCTCCTCCCTCTGCGCGCGCTCGGGATAGTACCGCGCCATCTGGTCGGCCGTCGGCTTGCGCTGCCAGTCGGGCTTGTAGGTCGTCGTTCCGGTCTGCTCGTCGCCGCTCATGCCGCCCCCGCGTTCCGGTCGAGCTTAGGAGCTTCGCGCGTACAGAAAAACCCCGGTCGCACCCCTTAACGAAGACCGCGACGCTCTGTACTTTCCGGTCGGATGAACGCCCCCGTTTCTCCGCCCGTCCAGACGTTCGACGCCACCGGCGCCACGCCGGTGATGCAGCAGTTCTTCGAGATGAAGACCCGGCAGCCCGACGCGCTGCTGTTCTTCCGGATGGGCGATTTCTACGAGCTGTTCTTCGACGACGCGATCCGCGCGGCGGCCGCCCTGGGCATCTCGCAGACCTTCCGGGGCACCCATGCCGGCCAGCCGATCCCGATGGCGGGCGTGCCCCACCACGCGGCCGAGGCCTATCTGTCCAAGCTGATCCGCATGGGCTTCAAGGTCGCCGTCTGCGAGCAGATGGAAGATCCGGCCGAGGCCAAGAAGCGCGGCTCCAAGTCGGTGGTCCGCCGCGACATCGTCCGCGTGGTGACGCCGGGGACGCTCACCGAGGACGGCCTGCTGGACGCCCGGGGCGCCAACCGGCTGGCGGCGGTGGCCATTCGCGCCGGCCAGGCGGCCGTGGCGGCGGTGGAGCTGTCCACCGGCGAGGTCGAGTGCTTCTCGACCGGCAAGGACGGCGTGGGGCCCCTGCTGGCGGCGTTGTCGCCATCCGAGACCCTGGTCGCCGACCGGCTGCTGGCCGACGACCACCTGGCCCAGACCCTGAAGATCTGCGGCGGCCTGATCCAGCCGATGCCCTCGGCCCTGTCCGAGCCCCAGGCCTCGGAGACGCGGGTGAAGCGCCTCTACGGCGTCGACACCCTGGACGGCTTCGGCGGGCTGGCGCCAGCCGAAGTGGGCGCCCTTGGCCTGATCGCCGCCCACCTGGAAATGACCCAGGCCGGCAAGCTGCCGGCCCTGCGCGCGCCCCGCCGGGCGGCCGAGGCCGACGTCATGTCGATCGACCCGGCCACCCGCTCGAGCCTCGAGATCGACCGCACCCAGAACGGCGACCGCAACGGCTCGCTGCTGGCGGCCATCGACCGCACCGTCACGCCGGGCGGCGCGCGCCTGCTGGCCTCGCGCCTGGCCCGTCCCTTGCTCGATCCGACCGCCATCGACCAGCGCCTGGACGCCGTCGAGTGGTTCGTCGAGCACCGCGGCCTTCGTGAACGCTTGCGCGAGCAGCTGAAGGGCTCGGGCGACATGGCCCGGGCCCTGGCCCGCCTGGCCCTGGGCCGCGGCGGCCCGCGCGACCTGGCCTGCCTGCGCGACGGCCTCAAGACCGGCGAAAAGCTGGCTGGCATGGTCGGCGGCTCGGGCGACCCGCTGTCGCCGCCGCCGGTCGAGCTGGAGGGCGCGCTGGCGGCCCTCACCCCATCGCTGCACGAGGGCGTCTCGCAGCTGCTGAACACCCTGGAGGCGGGCCTTGGCCCCGACCTGCCGGCCCTGGCCCGCGACGGCGGCTTCGTGGCCCCGGGCATCCGTCCCGAGCTCGACCAGGCCCGCGCCCTGCGCGACGACAGCCGCCGCGTCGTGGCCGCCCTGGAACAGCGCCTGATCCAGGAAGCCGGCATCTCGCTGAAGATCCGCCACAACGGCGTGCTCGGCTATTTCGTCGAGGCCACCGCCGGCAAGGCCGACCCGCTGTTCCAGCCGCCGCTGAACGCCACCTTCATCCACCGCCAGACCCTGGCCAACCAGGTGCGCTTCACCACCGTGGAGCTGGCCGACCTGGACGCCCGCATCGCCCAGGCGGCCGAGCGGGCCCTGGCCATGGAAGTGGCCGCCTTCGAGGACTGGCGCGCCGAGGCCTGCGCCCTGGCCGAGCCGATCCAGGCCGCCGCCGAGGCCCTGGCCCGCCTGGACGTGGCCTCCAGCCTGGCCGAATGGGCCGAGGACGCCGGCGCGGTGCGCCCGACCGTCGACAAGTCGCTGGCCTTCGAGGCCAAGGCCGCCCGTCACCCGGTGGTCGAGGCCGCCGTGCGCCGCGCCGGCGACCCCTACACCCCCAACGACTGCCGGCTGGACGCCGCCGGCGAGGTCGCCGCGCGGCTGTCGATCGTCACCGGCCCGAACATGGCCGGTAAGTCGACCTTCCTGCGCCAGAACGCCCTCTTGGCCATCCTGGCGCAGTCGGGCTGCTACGTGCCGGCCAAGAACTTCCGGCTGGGCGTGGTCGACCGCCTGTTCAGCCGCGTCGGGGCCGGCGACGACCTGGCGCGCGGCCGCTCGACCTTCATGATGGAGATGGTCGAGACCGCCGCCATCCTGACCCAGGCCACCCCGCGCAGCCTGGTCATCCTCGACGAGATCGGCCGGGGCACCGCCACCTATGACGGCCTGGCCATCGCCTGGGCCTGCGCGGAGTCGCTGCACGACACCAACCGCTGCCGCGCGCTGTTCGCCACGCACTATCACGAGCTGGCGACGCTGGAGGAGCGGATGGCGCACGTCTCCAACCTCAGCCTCCGGGCCAAGGAGTGGAACGGCGACCTGGTGTTCCTGCACGAAGCGGCCGACGGTCCGGCCGACCGCTCCTACGGCGTTCAGGTGGCCAAGCTGGCCGGCGTGCCGCCGCAGGTCGTGGCCCGCGCCAAGGAGGTGCTGGACCGCCTGGAGAGCAAGACCGAATCACCGGCCAAGCTCGACGACCTGCCGCTGTTCGCGGCCTCGGCGCCTGTCGCGGCGGCGCCTGTCGTTTCGGCGCCCAGCGCCGTGGATGGCGCGCTGAAGGAGCTGGACGTGGACGGCATGAGCCCCCGCGAGGCCCTGGAGGCGCTTTATCGCCTTAAGGGTCTGCTCAAGACCTAGGATCAATCATAGGAGCATGGCGGCGGCCGGTTCCGGCGGCCGCTTTGGTCGCCTTCCTCGGGTACCCCATATAACCGCCATGCCCCGTCGCCTTCGCCCCACGCCCCTGGAACACGTCGTCGACGGCCACGCCCTGCGGGCCCGCCTGTCGGCCGCCGCGCTGGACGCCATCGGTGACGAGGCCGCCCAGCGCGCCCGGGCCATCGACATCCTCAAGCAGGCCCTGTTTCGCGGCCGGATGATCGCCAAGGAGCGGCTGGAGAACGGCGCCGGCGGCGTCGAGACCGCCCGCCTGCTCAGTGGCGTCACCGACGAGGTGATCACCGCCCTCTACGACTTCACCACGGTGCACGTCTTCCGGGCCCGCAACCCCACCGAGGGCGAGCGCCTGGCGCTGCTGGCCGTGGGCGGCTACGGCCGCGCCACCCTGGCGCCGTTCAGCGACATCGATCTGCTGTTCCTGCGGCCCTACAAGCAGACGCCGCACGTCGAGAGCGTGATCGAGTACATGCTCTATGCGCTGTGGGACCTGGGCTTCAAGGTCGGCCACGCCTCGCGCACCATCGAGGAGTGCGTGCGCCTCTCGAAGGAAGACTTCACGATCCGCACCTCGATCCTCGAGGCCCGGCGGCTGACCGGCGACGAGCGCCTGGCCGCCGACCTCAAGCGGCGCTTCCGCGACGAGGTGATGAAGGGCACCGGCCAGCAGTTCGTGGCCGCCAAGCTGAAGGAGCGCGACGACCGCCAGGCCCGCGCCGGCGCCAGCCGCTACATGGTCGAGCCCAACGTCAAGGAAGGCAAGGGCGGCCTGCGCGACCTGCACACCCTGGTGTGGATCGCCGAGTACCTGCACCCGGTCGACGCGCCGGAGGACGTCTTCAAGATGGAGGTGTTCTCGGGCCGCGAGACCAAGGCCTTCATCCGCGCCTTCGACTTCCTGCACGCCGTGCGCGCCCATCTGCACTTCACCACGGGCCGGCCCGAAGAGCGCCTGACCTTCGACCTGCAGCCCGAGATCGCCCGCCGCATGGGCTATGGCGACCGGGGCGACGCGCCGGCGGTCGAGCGGTTCATGCGCCGCTACTTCCTGATCGCCAAGGAGGTGGGCGCGCTGACCCGCGCCTTCTCGGCCAAGCTGGAGGCCGAGCACTTCAAGAACGAGCCCAAGGGCATCTCGCGCTTCCTTCCGGGCGCCAAGCCCAAGCGCAAGACCCTGGACGCGCCGGGCTTCTACGAGGACGGCGGCCGCCTCAACATCGACGGGCCGACCGTCTTCGAGGCCGATCCGGTCAACCTGATCCGCCTGTTCCGGATCGCCGACGAGCGCGACCTGGACCTGCACCCCGACGCCTTCACGGCCGTGACCCGGCACCTGGGCCTGATCACCTCCAAGGTGCGCCGTGATCCGGAGGCCACGCGGGCCTTCCTCGACCTCTTGGCGCGCGGCAAGCGCAGCTACCGCACCCTGACCCTGATGAACGACGCCGGCGTGCTGGGCCGCTTCATTCCGGAGTTCGGCCGCGTCGTCGCCCAGATGCAGTTCAACATGTACCACTCGTACACGGTGGACGAGCACACCCTGCGGGCCGTGGGCCTGATCGGCGACATGGCGGCCGGCCGCCTGTCGGAGGACCATCCGCTGGCCGTGTCGATCATGCCGCTGATCGAGGACCGCGAGGCCCTGTTCCTGGCCATGCTGCTGCACGACACCGGCAAGGGCGGCGTCGGCGGCCAGGAAAAGGCCGGGGCCCGATCGGCCCGCAGCGCCTGCGAACGCCTGGGCGTGGAGCGCACCAAGGTCGAGCTGGTGGCCTGGCTGGTCGAGAACCACCTCGTGATGAGCGACTTCGCCCAGAAGCGCGACGTGTCGGATCCCGGCACGGTCGCGGCCTTCGCCCGCATCGTCGAGAACCCCGAGCGCCTGCGCCTGCTGCTGGTGATCACCGTGGCCGATATCCGGGCCGTGGGACCCGGCGTGTGGAACGGCTGGAAGGGCCAGCTGCTGCGCGAGCTCTACAACGCCACGGAGGCCGTTTTCCGGGGCGGACGGGGCAGTGACGCCACCGCCAACGTCCAGCGCCACCAGGAGGCCGCCGCGGCCGTCTCACGCGAGGCCCTGATCGCCGCCGACCCCGCCGCCAAGGGCTGGGCCGCGGCCATGGAGGACGCCTATTTCGGCGCCTTCGGCCCGCAGGACCTGCTCGATCATGCCGCCCTGGCCCGCCGGGCCGCCATCCAGGGCGGCGCCGCCGCCGAGGGCAAGGTCAATCCCGGGGCCAACGCGGCCGAGATCGTCGTCGCCGCCAAGGACCGTCGCGGCCTGTTCGCCGACCTGGCCCTGGCCATCTCGTCGCTGGGCGGCAACGTGGTCGGCGCGCGGGTCTTCACCTCCCGCCAGGGCCAGGCGCTGGACGTCTTCTACGTCCAGGACGTCACCGGCTCGGCGCTGGGCTGCGAGAACCCCCGAGCCCTGCGCCGCCTGGCCGACGCCCTGGAAGCCGCAGGCCGCGGCGAGGGCGTCAATGTCGAGGCCCGGCGCGGCGGCGAGCTGGCGCGCACGGCGGCCTTCGCCATCGCCCCCACCGTCGTCATCGACAACGAGGCCTCGCACGAGGCCACGGTGGTCGAGGCTTCGGGCCGCGACCGCCCCGGCCTGCTGCAGGCCCTGGCCCGGACGCTGGCCGACAACGGCCTGTCCATCCAGTCGGCCCACATCGACGGCTATGGCGAGCGGGCGGTCGACGCCTTCTACGTGCAGACGGCCGAGGGCGGGAAGCTGGCCGACGGCCGCAAGGTCTCGGCGCTGAAGGCCGACCTGCTGTCGGCCCTCGAGCAGAACGAGGCCGGCGCGCCGAGCACCCGTCCGGGCCTCAAGCGCGCGCGCGCCAGCGTCGCCCGCTAGAGGCGGCGCGCGGACAGCGATTCGAGAGATCGGTCAAACAATTCGGCGGCGCATCTGGCGCTGCCTTGTGGAAAAATTCCGCCGCCGGAGCTTTCGGATCGAGGCTTCCGGCGGCGATTTTCCCTTTTAGAGCAAGGCATTAGGCGAGAATATCGCCCTCCCCGCCCTCGCCTGTGGCGAACGGCGCGACCAGGGATACGGTCGCGACCTGTTTCCTGCGCCACAGAAGGCCCCGAAAACGGGCCCGATCAGACGCCGCGAGTCAGGCGGTTGCAGAGGTCGTCCAGTTGCTCGAGCGTGGCGTAGCGCACGATCAGCGAACCGGCGCCGCCGCGATGGTCGATCTCGACGTCGAGGCCCAGGACCGACGACAGGTCGGCTTCCAGGGCCTGGGTGTCGGTGTCCTTGGCGCGCGGCGCACGCGGCGGCGCGGCGCCGCCGTTCTTGGCGCGTGGGGTCGCGTCGCCGGTCTGGGCGACGCGGGCCAGGGTCTCGGTCTCGCGCACCGACAGGCCGCCGTCGATGACCTGCTGAGCCAGGGCGGCCGGATCGGCGGCCGTGGCGATGGCGCGGGCATGGCCGGCCGTCAGGGCGCCGGTGACCAGATGCTGCTGCACGGCTTCCGGCAGGGCCAGGAGGCGCAGGGTGTTGGCCACATGGCTGCGGCTCTTGCCGATGGTCTGGGCGATGGCGTCCTGGGTGCGGCCGAACTTGTCCATCAGCACGCGGTAGCTCAGCGCCTCTTCGAGGATATTGAGGTCCGAGCGCTGGACGTTCTCGATGATGCCGATCTCGAGCACGGCCAGGTCGTCGAGCTCGCGCACGATGATCGGCACGGTCTTGAGGCCGGCGCGCTGGGCGGCGCGCCAGCGACGCTCGCCGGCGACGATCTGGTACTCGCCCGGAGCGCCCGGCGCCGGCCGTACGAGGATCGGCTGCAGGATGCCCTTCTCGGCGATCGAGTTGGAAAGTTCTACCAGGTCTTCCTCGCGGAAGGTCCGGCGGGGCTGGTCGGGATTACGCTTCAGAAGCTCGATCGGCGCCTCGCGCGAACCGCCGGTATTGTCGCCCGGCGCCTGGGCCGGAGCGGCGTCGACCTCGCCCAGCAGCGCCGACAGACCGCGACCCAGACCTCGACGGCCTTCCGACATCCCCGCTTCACCGACCACGACCGTCTCCTCGAAACTTCAACTTCAATAATGGCTTCGACCCGTATCCTCAGGTCGGCCGGCAATTGGGTAGGCCCTCTGGATCAGGCGGCCTGGGCCTGGCGATCCTTCTCGCGGCTGATCACCTCGCGGGCCAGCCGCAGATAGGCCTGACTGCCGGCGCACTTGAGGTCGTACAGCAGCACCGGCTTGCCGAAGGACGGCGCCTCCGACACCCGGACGTTCCGCGGTATGACTGCGTCGTACACCTTGTCGCCGAAGTGCTCGCGCACGTCGCGGGCGACCTGCTCGGAAAGGCTGTTGCGGCGATCGTACATGGTCAGCACCACGCCCTGGATCTCCAGGCGGGGGTTCAGGCTGCCGCGCACGCGCTCGATGGTCCGGATCAGCTGGGTCAGGCCTTCCAGGGCGAAGAACTCGCACTGCAGCGGCACGAACACGGCGTCGGCCGCGGTCATCGCGTTGACCGTCAGCACGTTCAGCGACGGCGGGCAGTCGATCAGCACGTAGGTGTAGGGACCGTTGGCGCGCAGCGGCTCCAGCGCGTCGCGCAGACGGTAGGAGCGCCGCGCCACCTGGCCCAGCTCCAGCTCGACGCCCGACAGGTCGGCGTCGGCGGGGATCACGTCCAGGCCCGGCAGCGAGGTCTGCACGGCGGCCTCGATCACCGGGGCCTCGCCCATCAGCACGTCGTACAGTGTCTTCTTGCGCTGCAGGCGGCCGATCCCCAGGCCCGTCGAGCAGTTGCCCTGCGGGTCGGCGTCGATCAGCAGCACGCGCTCGCCGCAGGCGGCCAGGGCCGTGCCCAGGTTGATGGCCGTGGTGGTCTTGCCCACCCCGCCCTTCTGGTTGGCGACGGCCAGGACTCTCAGCTCAGACTTTGCGGACACGGCTCGGCCCCTTGATTTGCACGACATGGCCGCGCGGGTCGCTCTTGGAGCCCCGCACGTCCGCTTCGAACTTCCAGGTCTTCTCGGCTTCAGCGATTTCGGCGGCGACCTCCTGGCCCTTCAGGAACCAGGCGACCGCGCCGCGCTTGAAATAGGGTTGCGCATATTCCAGCAGACGCGGCATCGGCGCGCAGGCCCGGGCCGTGACCACCTGCACCTTCAGGTCCAGGCTCTCGGCGCGGGCGTTGTGGATCTCGACCGGCAGGTCGAGCTCGCGGGTCACCGCTTCCAGGAACCGGCAGCGCTTGGCCATGCTCTCGACGAGATGGACCCTTGCCCCCGGAACGCCCTTCAGCAGGATGGCCAGCACCACGCCCGGCAGGCCGGCGCCGGCGCCCAGATCGGCCCATACCTTGGCCTGCGGCGCGAAGGCCAGCAGCTGGGCGCTGTCCCAGGCGTGGCGGTTCCAGTAGGCGGCCATGGAGGCCGGGCCGACGAGGTTCATCACCTCGTTCCACTCGGCCAGCAGATCCTTGTAGCGCGCCAGGTCGGCGACCTGCGCGTCGGTGGAGCCGGTCAACCGCTGGAAAGCCGCGGCGTCGACGGGGTCGAGCGTCTCGATGACGAGTTCGCCCATCGCGTTTTGAGGAGCGGCTTGAGCCATCAGGCGGCCCGGCCCCGTCGCACGTGGGCCAGCAGGGCCGTCAGGGCGCCGGGGGTGACCCCCTCGATGCGGGCGGCCTGACCCAGGGTCAGGGGCTTCACCCGGATCAGCTTCTCGCGCACCTCGTTGGAGAGGCTGCCGATGTCGCGATAATCGAGATCGGCCGGCAGGCGCAAGTCTTCGTCCTTGCGCAGGCTTTCGGCGTCGGCGCGCTGGCGGTCGAGATAGCCGGCATAGGCGGCCTCGATCTCGATCTGCTCGCGGGCCATCGGGCTCCAGTCGGCGATTTCGGGCCACACGCGGACCAGTTCGTCCAGGCCCACGTCGGGATAGGCCAGCATGGCCAGGACGTCGCGGCGCTGGCCGTCGGCATTGACCTTGAAGCCGGCCTTCACGGCCTCGGCTGGGGTCATGTTGAGGGCGCGGGCGCGAGCGCGGACGGCGTCCAGCTCGGCCTTCTTGTCCGTCCAGGCGGCGGCGCGGACATCGCCCACCACGCCCAGTTCGACGCCGCGCTCGGTCAGGCGCTGGTCGGCGTTGTCGGCGCGCAGGGTGAGGCGGAACTCGGCCCGGCTGGTGAACATGCGGTAGGGCTCGGTCACGCCACGGGTGACCAGGTCGTCGATCATCACGCCGATATAGGCCTCGTCGCGGGCGAACACCGCCGGCTCGCGGCCCTGGGCCGAAAGCGCGGCGTTCATGCCGGCGACCAGGCCTTGCGCGCCGGCCTCTTCGTAACCCGTCGTGCCGTTGATCTGGCCGGCCAGATAGAGGCCCGGCAGGCGCTTAGTCTCCAGCGTGGCGTAAAGCTCGCGCGGATCGACGTAGTCGTACTCGATCGCATAGCCGTAGCGGATCACCTCCACGGCCTCGAGGCCGGGGATGGTGCGCAGGAACAGCAGCTGGGTCTCGGCCGAGACCGAGGTCGAGACGCCGTTGGGATAGACGGTGTCGTCGTCCAGGCCCTCGGGTTCGAGGAACACCTGGTGGCTGGTCTTGTCGGCGAAGCGGACGACCTTGTCCTCGATCGATGGGCAGTAGCGCGGGCCGATCCCCGTGGCGCGGCCGCCATAGACGGCGGACTCGCCCAGGCGCTCGGCGATGATCCTATGGGTTTCCTCGGTCGTGAAGGTGATGCCGCAACGGATCTGCGGCACGTCGATGCGGTCGTTGAGGAACGAGAACGGCACGGGCTCTTCGTCGGCCGCCTGCATGTCGAGGCGATCCCAGGCGATGGTCTTGCCGTCGAGGCGGGCGGGCGTGCCGGTCTTCAGGCGGCCCATGTCGAATCCCAGGCCGTACAGGCGGTCCGACAGGCCAATCGACGGCTGGTCGCCGACCCGGCCGGCCGGAATGCGGGTTTCGCCCTGGTGGATGACGCCCTTGAGGAAGGTGCCGGTGGTCAGCACCACCTTCGGGGCGCGGTAGGCCGTCCCCTCCCCGTCCACGGCGCCGGCCACGTGGCCGTCCTCGACGATCAGGTCTTCGGCCGCGGCCGCGATCACGTCGAGGTTGGGATAGGCGAACAGCTCGGCCTGCATGGCCTCGCGATAGAGCTTGCGGTCGATCTGCGAGCGCGGGCCGCGAACGGCCGGGCCCTTGGAGCGGTTCAGCATCCGGAACTGGATGCCGGCCTTGTCGGCCATGCGGCCCATCAAGCCGTCCAGGGCGTCGATCTCGCGCACCAGATGGCCCTTGCCCAGGCCGCCGATGGCCGGGTTGCACGACATCTCGCCGACGGTTTCACGTTTGTGGGTAAGCAGCAGGGTGCGGGCGCCAGTGCGCGCGGAGGCCGCCGCGGCCTCGCAGCCGGCATGACCGCCGCCAATAACGATGACGTCCCAGGACTGGGGCGAAGAGTTGGACAAGGGAGAAACGCGCCTCGATGCGGAACGCCCCGACCTAGCGGGAGCGTGCCTGACTTATAGCTTCAAGCCGCCCTGTGGGCGAGTCGACTCCGGAGCGTTTCACGTGAAACGCGGTGCGCGTATCTGTGGTCAGCCTGTGGACGGTTCAAGCCCCTGTTCCACGTGAAACATTCACTTCCCAATGCAGAAGCTTGAAAAGACACGGTCAAGCACGTCCTCCGGATCGATCCGGCCCGTGATCCGCGAAAGCGCACGTGAAGCCAGCCGAACATCCTCTGCAGCCAGTTCCACATCATCGACCTCGGCCAGGGCGCGTTGCAGGTAGGCCCTCGCCTCCCCCAGGCGCTCGGCATGGCGGATCCGGGTGGCGGCCGGAAACTCGGCGCCGGACAGCGCCTCGACCACGTGCTCGGTCAATGCCGCCCTGATCGGGCCGGCGCCCTGCTCGCGGGCGGACAGCGACACCACGTGCAACCCCAGCGTCTCGGTCTGGACCCGTATGGCCTCAACGGCGTCCGGCTCTACCAGGTCGATCTTGTTGACCACCAGCCAGTCGCCGGCCCGGACAATTGCGTGATGTTCGGATTGTTTCACGTGAAACGCCGCCGCGTCGACGACCCAGAGCCGCAGGTCCGCCTCGTCGGCCCAGGCCCGCGCCCGGCGCACGCCTTCGGCCTCGATGTCGTCGGCGGTTTCGCGAATACCCGCCGTGTCGGCCAGCAGCGCCTTGTAACCGCCGAGCACCAGGGGAACCTCGATGACGTCGCGCGTGGTGCCCGGCGTCGCCGTGACGATCGCGGCGTCGCGCTCGGCCAGGGCGTTGAGCAGTGTGCTCTTGCCGGCGTTGGGCGCGCCCACCAGGGCGATCCGGAAGCCGTCGCGCACCCGGCGACCACGTGCGACATCGGCCAGAGCGGCGTCGATCTCGACGGCCAAGGTCTCCAGGCCAGGCCTGGCGCGGGCCGCCACGTCCTCGGGCAGTTCCTCGTCGGGAAAGTCGACGGCGGCCTCCAGCATCGCCAGCGCCTGCACCAGCAGGTCACGCCAGCCGTCATAGCGACGGCCCAGGGCGCCGCCCAGCTGACCCAGCGCCTGCCTGCGCTGGCCTTCCGTCTCGGCGTCGATCAGGTCGCCCACGGCCTCGGCCTGGGCCAGGTCGAGCTTGCCGTGCTGGAAGGCCCGGCGGGTAAACTCGCCCGGCTCGGCCAGGCGCAGGCCCAGGGCCGACAGCGCCGAGAGCAGCGCCTCGACGACCGCCCTGCCCCCGTGCACGTGAAACTCGGCGGCGTCCTCACCGGTGTAGCTGGCCGGGCCCTGGAACCACAGCACCAGCGCATCGTCGATCGCCACGCCGTCATGGCGCAAGGTGCGCAGGGTCGCCTGGCGCGGCTTGGGCAGTCCGCCGATCAGGGCGCGCACGGCCTCGCCGCTGGCCGGGCCCGAGACGCGGATCACCGCCACGGCTGCGCGACCGGCCGCCGTCGCCGGCGCGTAGATCGTATCGGTCATCAGTCGCGCTTGCCGACCGCCGCCCCGGCCGCCGCCGTCATCAGCTTGCGGAAGCTGTCCTGAGCCCCGGCTCCGAACGCCATCCAGTTCTTCAGCAGTTCCTCGGGGGCCAGCATCGCCATGTTGGCGTCCATGCGCGCCTGCATCTCCTTGACCAGGTGATCGTTGAGGGCGCTCACGTCGGGCAGGCCCAGGAAGGCCCGGGCCTCCACGGGGGTGCAGTCGATCTCGATCGTCATCTTCATCGAAAAGGTTCCCTGGCGGCAGGCCACGAGATTGTGACGCCGCGCCCTGCTCGCGGCAGGTTAGAGCGCTTCGGTCGAAAGTCCCATCGACGGCTTATTGTATGTGGAGAGCCCCATGAGCGAGACCCTCACGATCAACACGCCCGATGGCGACTTTTCGGCCTATGTGGCGCGCCCCGCCACGGGAGACAACCCGCCGGCCGTCGTCGTCATCCAGGAGATCTTCGGCGTCAACCAGGTGATGCGCGACATCTGCGACAAGCTGGCCGGCGAAGGCTTCCTGGCCGTATGCCCCGACCTGTTCTGGCGGATCGAGCCCGGCATCGACATCACCGACAAGTCCGAGGCCGAGTGGAAGAAGGCCTTCGAACTGTTCAACGCGTTCGACGTGGACGCCGGCGTCGCCGACATCGACGCGACCATCGACGCCATCCGTCCGCAGTCGTCGGGCAAGGTCGGGGCGGTCGGCTACTGCCTGGGCGGCCTGCTGGCCTTCCTGACGGCGACCCGCACCGACGCCGACGCGTCCGTTTCCTATTACGGCGTCGGGCTCGAGAAACATGTCGGCGAGGCCGAGAAGCTGGAAAAGCCGCTGCTGCTTCACGTGGCCGAGGAAGACAAGTTCGTGCCCAAGGAAGCCCAGCAAGTGATCTTCGCCGCCCTGAAGGATCATCCGCAGATCACCCTGCACACCTATGCTGGCCGCGACCACGCCTTCGCCCGCGAAGGCGGCGAGCACTATGACGCCGCCGACGCCGCCCTGGCCAACGGCCGCAGCCTGGACTTCTTCAAGAAGACCCTCGCCTGATGCTGGCGGTCGAAGCCAAGGCCGCGGGCGGCCCCGAGGTTCTGGAGGTCGTGGAGCGCGACCTCCCCTCGCCCGGCCCCGGCCAGATCCTCGTCCGCCACGCGGCCGTCGGACTGAATTTCATCGACACCTATCACCGCTCGGGCCTTTATCCCGTGAAGTACCCGCAGGTGCTGGGCCTGGAGGCCGCCGGTCACGTGGAGGCCGTCGGCGAGGGCGTCAGCCGCTTCGCCGTGGGCGACCGTGTCGCCTACAACGGCACGATGGGCGCCTATGCGGAGGCTTCGGTCGTCCCGGCCGATCGGGCGGTGAAGGTTCCGGACGACGTCGAACTGGACGTGGCTGCCGCGTCCCTGCTCAAGGGCATGACGGCCGAATTCCTGGTGCGTCGCTGCTTTCCCGTGAAGACCGGCCAGGCCGTGCTGGTCCATGCCGCCGCCGGCGGGGTCGGCCAGATCCTGGTGCAGTGGGTCAAGGCCCTGGGCGCCACGGTCATCGCCACGGTTGGCTCGGAGGCCAAGGCCCAGGTCGTTCGCGACCTCGGCGCCGACCACGTGATCCTCTACGACCACCAGGACGTCGCCGCCCGTGTGGCCGAGATCACCGGCGGGGCCGGTGTGCCGGTCGTCTATGACGGCGTCGGCGCGGCGACGTTCCGGGGCAGCCTCAAGAGCCTGGGCCGGCGCGGCGTGCTGGTGACCTACGGCAACGCCTCGGGGCCCGTGCCGCCATTCGCGCCGCTGGAGCTGGGCGCCAAGTCGGCGTGGATCACCCGGCCCCGGCTGTTCGACTACATCGTCACTACCGAGGAGCTCGACGAGAGCGCCGCGGCGCTGTTCGAGGTTCTGGCCTCGGGCGCGGTGAAGGTCGAGATCGGCCAGCGGTTCCCGCTGTCCGAGGCTCGGGCGGCGCATGAGGCGTTGGAGGGACGGAAGACGACCGGGGCGACGGTGCTCGTGCCTTAGGGCGGGAGCGAGGGTTTCGTCCTGTAGCCGTCGAGGGAAATTTCCACGGCCGGAGAAGTCCCCCTCCGGCCCTCCGGGCCACCTCCCCCCAAGGGGAGGATCTGGTGCGGGGATGCTCCCCCCTTGGGGGAGCTGTCGGCGGAGCCGACTGAGGGGGTCCCACCACCAGTTTACCAACAAAAAAGGCCCCGGATCGCTCCGGGGCCTTTCTCGTGTTTCACGTGAAACACCAAGCTTAAGTATTCATGCTCTGGAAGAAATCCCCGTTCGTCTTCGACTGACGGAGCTTGTCGAGCAGGAACTCGATGGCGTCCGAAGCGCCCATCGGATTGAGGATCCGGCGCAGCACATAGGTCTTCTGCAGCTGGTCGCGCGGGGTGATGAGCTCTTCCTTGCGGGTGCCCGACTTGAGCACGTCGATGGCCGGGAATATGCGCTTGTCGGCCACCTTGCGGTCGAGGACGATTTCCGAGTTACCGGTGCCCTTGAACTCTTCGAAGATGACTTCGTCCATGCGGCTGCCGGTGTCGATCAGGGCCGTGGCGATGATCGACAGCGAGCCGCCCTCTTCCACGTTGCGCGCGGCGCCGAAGAAGCGCTTGGGGCGCTGCAGGGCGTTGGCGTCGACGCCGCCGGTCAGCACCTTGCCCGACGACGGGACGGTGGTGTTGTAGGCGCGGCCCAGGCGGGTGACCGAGTCCAGCAGGATGACGACGTCGCGCTTGTGCTCGACCAGGCGCTTGGCCTTCTCGATAACCATCTCGGCGACTTGCACGTGGCGCGTGGCCGGCTCGTCGAAGGTCGAGGCGATGACCTCGCCCTTCACCGTACGCTGCATGTCGGTGACTTCTTCCGGGCGCTCGTCGATCAGCAGGACGATCAGATAGCACTCGGGGTGGTTGGTCTCGATCGACTTGGCGATGTTCTGCAACATCACCGTCTTACCCACCCGCGGCGGGGCGACGATCAGGCAGCGCTGGCCCTTGCCGAGCGGAGCGACGATGTCGATGACGCGGCCCGAGCGATCCTTGATGGTCGGATCGGGCAGTTCCATGTTCAGGCGCTCTTCGGGATAGAGCGGCGTCAGGTTGTCGAAGTGCACCTTGTGACGCACGTTTTCCGGGCTTTCGAAGTTGATCTTCGAGACGCTGGTCAGGGCGAAGTAGCGCTCGCCTTCGCGCGGCGAGCGGATCGCGCCCTCGACGCTGTCGCCGGTGCGCAGGCCGAACTTGCGGATCTGCGAGGGCGAGACGTAGATGTCGTCCGGACCGGGCAGGTAGTTGGCTTCCGGCGAGCGCAGGAAGCCGAAGCCGTCCTGAACCACTTCCATGGTGCCCGAACCGAAGATCTCCACGCCTTCCTCGGCGAGGGTCTTCAGGATGGCGAACATCATGTCCTGCTTGCGCATGGAGTTGGCGTTCTCGACCTCGAAGGTCTCGGCGAACGCCAGCAGGTCGGCCGGGGACTTTTCCTTCAGTTCCTGCAGCGACATGCGCGTCAGGCCCATGGCGGCGATGGCCGCCGTGATCTCGGCGTTGTCGTCTTCGTCGCCCATGTCGCCTTCGGAGGCGCCCTCGACGGAAGCTTCGACGGTGGTGTCGATCGCGATCTCGGCCGAACCCTCTTCCGTCGCGTCGACGGTTTCCAGTTCGGGGACTTGCGGGTCGGTGTCTTCAGACATGCATAGACTCACAGTGGCCCGGATACGATCCGGGCTTGGATAGAAATTCAGCCGGCTTCACGGGAAGGCGGCGATGGGGTCGCGCCATGACGACGGCGCGGATCGATCAGGGGAACGGATCATGGGGCGCTCCAGGACGGGCGCGATCCGTGAAAGGCGGGAACGCTGCGGTATGACCACAACGTCTGACCAAGACGGGAACCACAAGGCGGGGTCCCGGTCAAGCGCTACCAGAGCAGTCCTGTGGGCTGTCGCCACACAGGCGGGGGATGAAGACGGGAGAATGCCGGGCCAGGCGCCCTTCCCGCTAGTTCAGGTACTTGGTCGTCACCGACAGCACGATGACGATCGCCGCCACGAAGGGCAGCTCGTTGGTCGCCCGCCAGAACTTCTCCGAGCGGGTGTTCTGGCCGGCCTCGAACGCCTTTCGGGCCTTCGACAGGAAGCCGTGCCAGCCGAACAGGAAGAACACGCCGGCCAGCTTGGCCAGCATCCAGGGCTTCAGCAGGAAGTCCCAGCCGCGGATCACGCCGTCCGCCATGATCAGGCAGAGGCCGAAGACCAGGGCCGCGATCATCGCCGGATTGATGATCCCGCGCAGCAGCCGCCGCTCCATGACCTTGAAGGTGGCGTCCATCTCCGAGCCGAGCGTGGCCCCGGTGTGGTAGACGTAGAGGCGCGGCAGGTAGAGCATCCCCGCCATCCAGGCGATCACGGCCAGGATGTGCAGGCCGCGGATCAGGTTGAAATGCTCGACCAGGAAGTCGGTCACGCGGCGGCTCCGGGGCAGGGTTGGTCTTCTTCGCAGATCAGCGACGAAGCATCGGCGAGGGCCTCGGTGACGAGAGTCCCCAAACAATCGATGAACGCGGGCGCGACGCCAAGGGCCGGCACGCGGGCGTAGATCGAACCGCCGTGCTCGTAGGCCAGCTCGCGATATTCGACGTCCAGCTCGACCAGCGTCTCGATGTGCTCGGAGACGAAGGCGATCGGCGTGACGACCAGCGCCAGGCCGGCCTCGGACGCGGCCTTGATCTCGTCGTCGGTGGACGGGCCGATCCATTTCAGCGGGCCGACGCGGCTCTGGTAGCTGATCTTCCAGTCGACGCCCTCGCCCAGGACGTCGCCAAGCCTTTCGGCGACCGCGGCGGCCGTGGCCTCGACCTGGCGCTGGTAGGGATCGCCGGCCAGGATCACCTTTTCCGGCAGGCCGTGAGCCGAGAAAAGGATGCGCGCGGGCCTGGGCGAACCGGCCTTGGCGTATTCGGCGCGGATCAGATCCGCGTGCGCCTGCACGAAACCGTCGGCCGTGGGATAGCAACACACGGTCGTCGTGCGAGCCGCCCCCCTGCGCCCGCCGACCTTGCGCCAGGCGCGCTCCCACGCCTTCAGCGACGACGCCGTCGTCGTCGTCGAATACTGCGGATAGAGCGGCAGCAGCACGACCTCGTCGGGCTTCCAGGCCTTCACCGCCCGGGCGGTCTGCCCGGTCAGCGGATCCCAGTAGCGCATGGCGACGAAGGCCTTGACCTCGTCGTCCGGCAGGCGCTGGGCCAGCACCGCCTCCAGAGCCCGCGCCTGTTTCTCCGTTTCCGGCAGCAGGGGCGAGCCGCCGCCCATCAGGGCGTAGTTGGCGCGCGCCGACTTGGCCCGGGTGGTGGAGATCAGGGCGGCGACCGGATAGCGGATGAAGAACGGCGCCTGGATGATCGCCGGGTCGCGAAACAGGTTGAACAGGAACGGCCGCACCGCCGCCTGGCCGTCGGGCCCGCCCAGATTGAACAGGACGACGGCGATCTTTCGCCCGCTCTTCAATTCGCTCACAGGCCAGTCACCCGCTTCAGCACCTGCTCGACATGAGCGATCGGCGTGTCGGGCAGGATGCCGTGGCCCAGATTGAAGATATAGGGGCCCTGCCCCCATTGCTCGAGCATCTGGTCGACGCGCTCGTCCAGCGCCGGACCGCCGGCCCGCAGCAGCAGCGGGTCGAGCGCGCCCTGGATGGTCTTGGTCTTCTGGATCGCCTGGCCCAGCTTCGCCGAGGCCGAGGTGTCCAGCGCCACGCCGTCCACCGGCACGGCCTGCGCGTAGGCCTCGACGAGTGTGCCGGCCCCCCGCGGGAAGCCGATGAGCGGCACGGTCACGCCGCGCGCCCGAAGGCCTTCGACGATGGCGATGTGGGGCCTGGTCACCAGACGCTCGAAAAGCGGCTCGGAGAGACCCTCAGCCCAGCTCTCGAACAGCTTCAGCGCCTGGGCGCCGGAAGCGGCCTGCATGGCCAGATAATCCACCGTGGCGTCGACCAGGATCTGGATCAGCCGGTCCAGCTTGTCGGCGTGCTGATAGGCGAAGGTGCGCGCGCCCGAACGATCGCTGGAGCCGCCCTCGATCATGTAGGTCGCCACCGTCCACGGCGCGCCGGCGAAGCCGATCAGGGCCTTGGACGGATCGATGTCGGCGCGGACCCGCGAAAGGGTCTCGCCGACGGCCCTCAGGGCCTCGCCGGCCTGCTGGGTCTTGTCGGCCATGGCGTCCAGATCGGGCAGCTCGCCGAGCTTGGGACCCTCGCCGGCCTCGAACCAGACCTTCTGGCCCAGCGCGCCGGGGATCAGCAGGATGTCGGCGAAGACGATGGCGGCGTCATACGGAAAGCGGCGCAGCGGCTGCAGGGTGACCTCGGCGGCCTTTTCCGGGTTCAGGCAGAAGCTGATGAAGTCCGGCGTCGTCGCCCGGACGGCGCGATACTCGGGGAGATACCGGCCCGCCTGGCGCATGAACCAGACCGGAGGCCTCTGGGCGGTCTCGCCGGCCAGCACGGAGAGAAACTTCGGGATCGGTGCGCTCGTCATACCCGGCGTTAAATCCCGGCGAGCCGTTCCACTCAAGTCCGTGCGATCCCGTACCCTCATATTCTTCTTAAAAATAAGAATCTTAGAAAGAGAGGAAGAAGGGGGAGGGCAAGTGCAACACGGGGATAAGTCCGCCCCGGTGGACAACTCCAACAGGCCCTACTCGGTATGCCCCAGCTTGGTGCACATGGGAGTCATACCTTGTGAACTTCGTGGACAAGCTTCCAACCCATCGGATTCCTTACGAAACCCAGACGATGGTGAATGCGGAATTAACCATCCGTTAGGACTTTCCACAGGCGCGGGAAAACGCGCGGGCACAAGTCCCGGTGGTCAGGTTCAAGCTGGGGATTGTCCGGCGTCAATGAGGCCGTTTATCACAGGGGCGCGGCGCAGCGTCGCGCTGGGGCGCATTTGGCGCCCGCTTGTCCCCAGAAGGCTCCCAGAGTGGTAAAGCAACCCTTAACGGATGATCCACAGGACAGTGCGTCGCCTGAGGCCGATCGCCACACCGCGCGGTTCGCGACCTACTTCCATATCCACCTGGTTTCGGACTCGACGGGCGAGACCCTGAACGCCATGGCTCGGGCGGTCTGTGCACGCTTCACCGATATCCTGCCGATCGAACACATCTACGCGCTGGTTCGTTCCATCCGGCAGTTGGACCGGGCCCTGGAGGAAATCGCCGGGGCGCCTGGCGTGGTCATGCACACCATCATCGATCCGGGCCTGCGCGCCGCGCTCGAGGAAGGCTGCCGCAAGCTCGACATGCCGTGCATCGCGGCGCTGGATCCGGTGGTGAGCGCCATGTCGCGCTATCTGGGGGCCAAGATCTCCACGCGCGTGGGCGCGCAGCACGCGCTGAACAACGACTATTTCGACCGGATCGAGGCCCTGGATTACGCCATCGCCCACGACGACGGGCAGGGCGGCCAGGACCTGACCCAGGCCGACGTGATCCTGGTGGGCGTGTCGCGCACCTCCAAGACCCCGACCTGCATCTATCTGGCCCATCGCGGCGTACGCGCCGCCAACGTGCCGCTGGTGCCGGGCCGGCCGCCGCCCGAGCAGCTGTTCGAGCTGAAGAACACCCTGATCGTCGGCCTGATGACCACGCCCGAGCGGCTGATCCAGATCCGCCGCAACCGCCTGCTGTCGCTCAAGGAGAATAGAGAGAGCGACTATATCGACACTGACAGCGTGCGCGCCGAGATCATCGCCGCCCGCCGCCTGTTCGAGAAGAACGGCTGGCCGATCATCGACGTCACCCGCCGCTCCGTGGAGGAAACGGCCGCGGCGATCATCAACCTGCTGTCGGGCGGCCGCGGCCAGGTCGAGGTGCTGGGATGAGCGCCTCCCCTCCCCCCATCGTGCTGGCCTCGACCAGCTGGACCCGCCAGACGATCCTCAAGAACGCCGGCGTGCCGTTCGAGGCCGTGGCTTCGGGTGTGGACGAAGAGGCCGCCAAGGCCGGCCTGCTGGCCGAGGAGGTCACCCCGCGCGACGTGGCCGACGCCCTGTCCGAGATGAAGGCGGTCAAGGTTTCCCACAAGCGCCCCGGAAGTCTCGTGATCGGCTCGGACCAGACGCTGGAGCTGAAGGGCCGGCTGTTCGACAAGGTCGACACTCTGGACGCGGCCCGCACCCGCCTGCTGGAGCTGCGCGGAGAAGTCCACAAGCTGCATTCCGGCGTCGTGATAGCCCGTGACGGCCAGCCGATCTGGCGCATCGTCGAGACCGCCAGGCTGTCGGTGCGCCCGTTCAGCGAGGCCTGGCTCGACGGCTATCTGGAGCGCAACGGCGAGCACATCCGGTCGTCTGTGGGCTGCTACATGTTGGAGGGCGAAGGCCTGCAGATGTTCGACCGGATCGACGGCGACTATTTCACCATCCTCGGGCTGCCGATGACCGGCCTGCTCGACTTCCTGCGCCTGCACGGAGCCCTCCAGGCATGAGTTTCAAGATCACCGGCCAGGCCCTGGTGGCCGGCGTCTGCGGCCAGCCGATCGTCCATTCGATGAGCCCGCTGCTGCACAACGCCTGGCTGGCCGGCGCCGGGATCGACGGCGCGTACGTGCCGATGGGGCCGCCCGAAGAGCGGTTCGAGGCCTTCGTGAACGGCTTCCGGGGCGGGGTGATCCGCGGTCTCAACGTCACCATTCCCTTCAAGGAGAGAGCGCTGGCCTGCGCCGACGAGGCCAGTGACCTGGCCCGCCTGGCCGGGGCCGCCAACCTGCTGCGCTTTCGCGAAGACGGCACGATCTTCGCCGACAACACCGACGGCCCTGGCCTGCTGGGCGCCATCGCCGCTCAGGCGCCGGATTTCGACCTTGCGGCCGCGCCGGTGGTGATCCTCGGCGCCGGCGGCGCGGCGCGCGGCGCGGCGGCGGCCCTGCTGCTGGCCGGCGCGCCGGCGGTGTGCGTCGTCAACCGCACGGTCGCCAAGGCCCAGGCCATCGCCGACGCCCTTGGCGACAAGGTCACGGCGGCCGGCGAGGACGCCCTTCCCGGCCTGCTGGCCGACGCCGGCCTGGTGATCAACGCCACCTCGCTGGGCCTTGGCGGCGGCGACGGTCCGCCGGCCGACCTGACGCTTACGCCGCGAGGCTGCGTGGTCATGGACATGGTCTACAAGCCGCTGCGCACAGAGTTCCTGCAACGGGCGCAGGCCGCTGGCCGCGCCACGGTGGACGGGCTGGAGATGCTGCTGCTGCAGGCCGTGCCGTCGTTCGAGGCGTTCTTCGGCCAGGCGCCGCCGGCCGATGTCGACGTTCGCGGCGTCGCCCTGGCGCATCTGGGAGAAGCTTCGAAGTGATCATCCTCGGCCTCACCGGCTCCATCGGCATGGGCAAGTCGACCACGGCCAAGATGTTCGAGGCCCAGGGCGCGCCGGTCTACGACTCCGACGCCGCCGTGCACGCGCTCTATTCCGTCGGCGGCGCGGCCGTCGGACCCGTCGAGGCGGCCTTTCCCGGCGTCGTCGTCGACGGCGCGATCGACAGGGCGCGGCTCAGCGCCCAGGTCGTCGGCGATCCCGAGGCGCTGGAGAAGCTGGAGGCCATCGTCCACCCGCTGGTCGGGGCCCATCGCATCGGCTTCTTCGAGACGGCGCGGGCCGACGGCCACGACATCGTCGTACTGGACGTGCCGCTGCTCTACGAGACCGGCGGCCAGAAGAACGTCCACAAGGTGGTGGTGGTCAGCGCGCCGGCAGATGTCCAGCGCGAGCGGGTGCTGGCTCGCCCTGGCATGACGCCCGAGAAGTTCGAGGCGATCCTGGCCCGCCAGCTGCCCGACGCCGAAAAGCGCGCCCGCGCCGACTTCGTGGTCGATACCGGCCGGGGCCTGCAGGCGGCCGAGGACCAGGTGCGCGACATCCTGACCCTGTTGAGAACCTCCGCCCAAGCTTGATGCCGGACTCGAACCGGCCCATTGAAAGGCCATGGCCCGGGAAATCATCCTCGACACCGAAACCACCGGCTTCGATCCGAAGACGGGCGACCGCCTGGTCGAAATCGGCTGCATCGAGGTGGTCGACTACATGCCCACCGGCCGTTCGTTCCACGAATATTGCGACCCGCTGCGCGACATGCCGGCCGAGGCCGAGAAGGTGCACGGCCTGTCGGCCGCCTTCCTGACCGGCAAGCCGAAGTTCCACGAGATCGCCGACAAGTTCCTGGAGTTCGTCGGCGACAGCGTCGTCGTGGCCCACAACGCCTCGTTCGACCGCAGCTTCGTCAATTTCGAGCTCGAGAAGTGCGGCCGCCCGCCGCTGCCCGAAGAGCGCTGGGTCGACACCCTGGCCATGGCCAAGAAGCGCTTTCCGGGCATGTACAACTCGCTCGACGCGCTCTGCAAACGCTTCAAGATCAGCCTCGACAGCCGCGACAAGCACGGGGCGCTGATCGACTCCCACCTGCTGGCCGAGGTCTATCTGGAGCTGCAGGGCGGCAAGGAGCGCGCGCTGGAACTGACCCATGCGGTCGCCGCGACGGCCGTCAGCGCCGCCCGCGCCGGCGGCTACGGCGCCCGCCCTCGCCCGCTGCCCTTCCGCTCGACCGACGCCGAGCGCGCGGTGCACGCCGACTGGGTGAAGTCGACGCTCAAGGACAAGGCCGTCTGGCTGAAGTTCGACCTGCCGGAACTGGCGCCGCCCGCGGCGGAGTAGCGCGCCCCTACCGCTCCCGTCATTCTCGCCCTTGTGGCGAGAACCCCTCTATCAGCTGCAGGTGCGGATTGGGCGGCGTGCTCGGCACGCCGCGAGCGCTTCGCGTGCAGGCAGACCTAGGGCTTCCCGCCACAAGGGCGAGAATGACGGGATGATTTCTACAGCTTCAGATCCGCCGTCACCGGTGCGTGGTCGCTGGGACGTTCCCATTCGCGGACGGTGTCGTGCACTCGGGCCGAGACCTTGCCGTCGACGATCGCCGCGTCGCGCAGGCCGGGACTGGCCAGGATGTGGTCCAGGCGCAGGCCGCGATTGGACTTGCGGAAGTCGGCGGCGCGATAGCTCCACCAGGAAAACAGCTTTTCCGGCTCGGGCGTAGCCAGGCGCGGCAGGTCGAGCAGGTCCATCGACTTGATCAGGGCGTCGAAGGCCTCGAGCTCGGCCGGCGTGTGGCTGACGACCTTCAGCATCTGGCGGTGGCTCCAGACGTCGTTCTCGCCGGGGGCGATGTTGAGATCGCCGGTGACGATCAGCGGCGCCTTCGGATCACGACGCTTCAGGGCGGCGGTCAGGGTCTCGTAGAAATCGAGCTTGTGGTCGAACTTCGGGTTGGCGACGCGGTCGGGCAGATCGCCGCCGGCCGGGATGTAGAAGTTCTGGATCTCGACGCCGGCCACCTTCACCGCCACGCAGCGGGCATGGCCCTCGCGGCAGTTCATCAGGGTCGGCGTGTCCTCGATCGGCAGGCGCGAGGCGATGGCTACGCCGTGCCAGCCCTTCTGGCCGGCGATCTTGATGTGCGGCAGACCCATGGCCTCGAAGGCCTCGCGGGGGAATTCGCCGTCCTGGCACTTGATCTCCTGCATACACAGGACGTCGGGAGCGGCCTCGTCGACGAAACGGGCGGCCTGCTCGGCGCGGAGGCGGACGGAATTGACGTTCCAGGTGGCGATACGGAGGCGCATGCCGCTCCCCTACTCCGGTTTAGCGTCGCCACAAAGAAAAACGCCCGGACGCGCGAAGCGTCCGGGCGAAAGTCAGGTCTCTCATGCCGCCGCCGGGAGGGGATAGATCCGGCACGGTTTGCGAAGAGCGGGTCGGGCGCTCATCGCCATGCGTGATAAAACTGCCACGCCGAAACTTTTAGTCAAGCGAAAAACAGCTTATCTATTGCATGTTGTGAGAATGTCACAAACCGGCCTGCTTGCACGCATGTCAGCCGGTGGCCGGCTTGCCCGTGCGGCGGCGCGGATCGGTCAGCACGAACAGCTTCGGATCGATGGCGCCGACCTTGTCGAGCCCCGACAGGCGCACGCGCGTCTGGCCGCCCTTCACGTCGCTGATGGTCCAGCCGATCAGCTCGGGTTCGTTGCTGAAGTTCATTTCCAGCCGGCCCAGGGTCTGGCGCTTGGCGTCCTGGGCCACGATCGTGAAGCCGTCGGCCAGCTTGCGCACGCTGGTGATCTTCACGCCGCGATCCAGGCGCACCTCGCGCGCCAGCAGCAGGGCCAGCGGCGTGCGGCTCAGCGGATAGCTTTCGAAGGTCTTCAGGCGGCTGTCGAAGATGTTGACGTTATTGCCGTTGCTGACGACCAGCAAGCCGCCCGGACCGTCGTACTCGAAGCGCGCCTTGCCCGGCCGCTGCAGCCACAGGGTGCCCTGCGTGGTGACGCCGCGCGGATCGGTCTGGGTAAAGCGGCCCTTGGCGTTGGACAGGCTCTGGATATAGGTCGTGGCCTTGGCGATCAGCGCCTTGTCCTCGTCCGACAGTTCCTGGGCGAGCGCCGGCGCGCCGAAGGCGGCGGCCATCAGGCCCGCGCCGCCGGCGGCGATCAGAGTGCGTCGGTTCATAGCGGTCTGCGTCATGCGAACTCCTTCACCTCCACCTTTGCCCTGTGCGCGCGTCGCGGGAAAGGCCATGGAGCGGCCGTTTTCCGGCGCTGCGATGAAGGGCCGTTCAGGTCGGGGCTGAAGGAAACGCCGCGAAACAGCGGAGGTTTCGCGGCCGGGACAGGTCAGGCCGCCTTCTTGGCGTCCTTGTCCTTCTTGGTCTTCTTGTCCTTCTTCGGCTTGTCGGCTTTCTCAGCCTTGGGCTTCTTGGCCTTGGGCTCGGGACGCGGCGCGCTGAGGTCCACGGCCGCCATCTCGGCCAGCAGGTCGAGGAAGCCGTCGCGCTTGCCGGCCTTCAGCAGCGACAGGATGCGGGCGTCGGCGGAGGCCACGCGCGGCAGGCTCTCTTCGAGGATCAGCCGTCCGGCCTCGGTGAGGCGCACGGAGTTGGCGCGGGCGTCCTGTTCCGAACGCTGACGTTCCAGGTGACCCTTGGCGATCATCCGGGCGACCATGTCGGCCAGGGTCGAGCGGTCGATGCCGGTGGCCTTGACCAGGCCGGTCTGGGTGACGCCCTCGTGCTGGGCCACGGCGGCCAGAACCGCGAACTGGCGCTGGGTGATCCCGCCCGCGCCGGTCTCTTCCACATAGATGTCGAGGGCGGTCTGCAGCACCCGGTGCAGCAGGTGGCTGGGCGAGCGGTCCAGCACCCCGACTTCGCGCGCCGCGGTCTTCTCGCTCTTGTGCTTGGCCATGTCGTCCGCCCCGTTTCCGCTGACGGACGTCCAGCTAGCACGCTAACGCGTCGGTTTGACGACAGATGGTCCGTGGGCGGCGGATCCTTCGACAGGCTCTGGACGAGGCCTGTGCGAAAGCGGGTCGTCAGAACCCGGCGTCGGGCGGTTCGGGGGTCTTCTGGTCGTCGGGCTTGGCCATGTGCTTCATGATGAAGGGCGTCTGGGTCAGCGAGAAGACCAGGGCCAGCGGCAGCAGCGCGATGCGGAACTTCACCCAGGTCGGGGTGTCCTGGGTCAGGCGCACGACCTCGTTGGCGATGGCGGCCACCGCAAAATAGCCGCCATAGCGCAGGGTCAGGGTCCGCCAGGCGGCGTCGGACATGTGCAGCGCCTCGCCCATCAGCGCCTTCAGCGGCGCGCGGTTCAGCAGCGCCCCGCCGATCATGAAGGCGGCCAAGGCGCCGTTGACGACGGTGACCTTGATCTTGACGAACACGTCGCTGTGGAAGACCAGGCCCAGCACGCCGAACACCAGTGCCATCACGCCCGAGAACAGCGGCAGCAGGGCCACTCGCCGCTCGACCGCGTAGCCGACCGCCAGGGCCAGGGCCGAGGCGGCGACCAGCACCCAGGTGGCGGTCTGGAAGTTCTTGGTGGCGAAGTAGGTAACGGCGAAGGCGATCGGCGCGCCGTAGTCGACGGCGGTCCGCACCCAGGCGTTCTTCTTCTTGCTGTCGGGGGACTGGCTCACGCGCTTCAGTCCTCCAGGCCGACCAGCGAGCGCGAGAAGGCGCGCGCGTCGAACGGCTGCAGGTCGTCGATCCCCTCGCCGACGCCGATCAACTTGATCGGGCTGTCCGAGGCGCGGGCGACGGGGATCAGCACGCCGCCGCGGGCGGTGCCGTCCAGCTTGGTCATGACGATGCCCGACACGCCGACGCTGTTGCCGAACACCTTTTCCTGGGCCAGCGCGTTGCGGCCGACGGTGGCGTCGAGCACCAGCAGGGTCTCGTGCGGATAGTCCGGGTCGACCTTCTTGACCACGCGGATGACCTTCAGGAGCTCGTCCATCAGGCCCTGCTTGTTCTGCAGGCGGCCGGCGGTGTCGATCAGCACCACGTCGTAGCCCTCGGCCTTGGCGCGCTCGACGGCCTCGAAGGCCAGGGCGGCGGCGTCGCTGCCGGTGGGCTTGGACATGAAGTCGGCGCCGGCCCGGTCGGCCCACACCTTCAGCTGCTCGACGGCGGCGGCGCGGAAGGTGTCGCCGGCGGCGATCAGGACGCGGGCGCCCTTCTCGGTCAGGTCGGCGGCGATCTTGCCCAGCGTCGTGGTCTTGCCCGAGCCGTTGACGCCGATGAACAGCACGACATAGGGGCGGGGGCCGTCCAGCGGATCGAAGCGGCCTTCGCGGTCGGCCAGTTCGGCGGTGATCAGCTCGGCCAGGGCTTCCTTGACCTCGCGGTCGCTCGACGCCTTGCCGAAGCGGGCCTTGCCGAAGGCGTCGGTGATGCGGGCGGCGATCTGCGGACCAAGGTCCGCCTCGATCAGCATTTCCTCCAGCGCGTCGAGCTGTTCCTGGTCCAGCGGCTTCTTGGTGAAGGCGCCGGTGACCTGCTCGGTCATCTGCTGGGAGGACTTGGTCAGGCCGGCCGTAAGCCGCTGGAACCAGCCTTGTTTCTGCGAGGGCTTTTCGCTCATCCGCGCTCCTGTAGCGAGGTGGGTGGAAAAGTGAAGACGCGATTTACGATTCAGGGTTAGCGCCACGGAAGCGTGAACGGTTGCGCTTGGCGCCGGAGCATGGCGTCTAGAGACCATGGATCCCCTAGCCGCCGCCCTGTTCTGGCTCGACTACGCCGCCGCCGCCGTGTTCGGCGCGACCGGGGCGCTGGCGGCCGCGCGGCGCAAGCACGACATCATCACCTTCGGCTTCTTCGCCGCCATCACCGGCGTCGGCGGCGGCACGCTGCGCGACCTGCTGATCGGCGCGCCGGTGTTCTGGATCCAGCGGCCGGGCTACATTCTCGCGTGCCTGGCGGCGGCGCTGGTGATCTGGCTGCTGGGCCAGCGCGGCTGGCGGTTTCGGGCGCTGCTGTGGCTCGACGCCCTGGGCATGGCCGCCTACGCCGTGGTCGGCACGGCCAAGGCGCTGAGCCTGGGCGTGCATCCCTTCACCGCGGTGATCATGGGCGTGCTGACCACGGCGTTCGGCGGGGTGGTGCGCGACGTGCTGGCCGAGGAGCCCAACCTGCTGCTGCGCCGCGAGATCTACATCACCGCCGCCCTGCTGGGGGCCGCGGTGTTCGCGATCCTGCAGTGGTGGCGCGTGCCGTTCTGGCCGGCGGGCGTCGCCGGCTTCGCGGCGGCCTTCTGCCTGCGGGCGGGCGCCATCAAGCTGGGCTGGAGCCTGCCCGGGTTCATGGGCGGGGAAGAGAAGGCGGGGGACTGACCCCCTCCGGCCCTCCGGGCCACCTCCCCCTCTGGGAGAGCTGTCGCGAAGCGACTGAGGGGGTCTTCAGCTATCCCGATCCGGATGCTGCCGGCTGACGACCGAGCTCGCCGATCCGCCCATCGGCGGGCGCACCGGCATGTCGGCCAGGTGTTCGATCCAGGCCGGGCGGGTATCGATCGCCAATTGGACGACAGGCTCCACCGCCGACGGATCGTCGAAGGCGAAGACGGCCAGGTCGATCTTGTCGGCGCTCCATTCGTAGGTCAGCGGCGTGCCGCAGGCGGCGCAGAAGCCGCGGCGGATCGCGTCGGAGCTCCGGAAGGTCGCGCGCTCGCCGCGGGTCCAGGTCAGGTCAGCCTGGTTCACCGTCACCAGCGCCCCGAAAGGGCCGCCGAACGCCTTCTGGCACATCCGGCAATGACAGATGGAGGCCCGGCCAGGCTCGCCCTCCACCCGGAACCGCACCGCGCCGCACTGGCAGCCGCCGCTCAAGCCCATGATCCCCTCCACAAGCAGGGCGGCAACAAAGGCGAGATCGGGGATGACAGCAAGGGCCGACGCGGTGTCCAACGGACGCAGTAGTGCGTTCGAGTTAGTAAATCGTGAGAAAATACAACCGCTTCGATAGGGCGTACCGATTCCTCTCGCGCAAGGCGGAGGGTTCGATGACGGGGTGGCGACTGGTTCTGGCGGCGGCGTTCCTGGCGGCTCCGGCCGTGGCGCTGGCCGATCCCTGCGAGGGCGCCCTGCCCGCGCCCGGCGCGCGCTTCGACGGACCGGTCCGCTATGTCGGCGACGGCGACAGCCTGTGCGTGGGACGAAGCAGCGATCCGGCCACCTGGATCGAGGTGCGCATCGCCGACTTCTACGCCCCCGAGCTGCACGCGGCCGGCGGCCGGGCGGCCAAGACCATGCTCGAGGACGTGGTCTGGCGGCAGTACCTCCAGTGCCGGGCGATCAAGCACTCGTACGACCGCGTGGTGGCCCGCTGCACCATCGACGGCGCGTCGGTGGGCGACCTGCTGCGGGCTCGCGGCGGCGTCGAGGGCGGCAACGGCCGGGGCGGCCGGCGCTAGAGGCTAGGGCTTGGGCGTCAGCTGGAAGGTCACGCGGTAGCCGTCGTGGTCGGACAGCACCGGCTCCTGGGCGCCGTCGAAGGTGGCCTCCACCCGCGTGGGGGTGACGTCGACCTTGTCGCCGTCGAGGAAGCCGATCAGGTCCTGGGTGTCGAGCCAGGGCGCGTCGCCGTCATAGGAGATCTGGGTGTCGCAGGCGCCCGGCAGGTTGTGGCACCAGCGGCTGACGACCTCGAACGGATAGTCGGCCATCACGTAGTCGAAGCGGTCGGGCGCGTGCATGACGTTGAAGTCGCCGCCGACGATCAGGGGCGCGCCGGGCGTGCGGTCGGCGGCCATGAAGCGCTTGAACTCGTCGGCCTGCAGGTGGTGGGCCATGCGGTTGCGCGGCCGGGGCACGCGCGAGGCGCCCTTGGAATTGAGGTGGGTGTCGGCCACCTCGACCGGGGTCGGCAGGCCCGGCACGTTGAGGCTGACCAGCATGACGCCCTTGTTGGCCAGGCAGTCGAGGCCCGCGCAGTAGTGGTAGGCGTGCGACTTCACGTCCTCGATCGGGTGGTTGCTCAGCACCCACAGGCCGCTGGAGCCCCACTTGCCCAGGCCCTCGCCTTTCCAGCGATAGGCCACGCGGCGATAGTCGGGCTTCTCGCCCTTGGCCCACAGGCTCTGGTCGCGCTGCTTGCGCTTGGGGCCGCGCGCCACATAGGGATAGCCGGAGCGGTCGATCAGCTCGCCGATCTCCTTGCGGAAGCCCTCCTGGATCAGGACGACGTCGGGCTCGGTCCCGGCGGCGCGCATCCTGGCCAGCTCGTCGCCGATCTTGCGCAGGGCCTCGCCGCGCCCCTTCTTCACCGGCCAGGGCAGGCCGGCGACGTTGTAGGTCATGACGCTGAAGCTGACCGGCGCGTCCTGCGCCCGCGCCGCGACGGGCGCGGCGAGCAGGCCAGCGAGAACGGCCGAGAGAACGCGCCTCAAGCCGCCCGCTCGGCGATCACGCGGGCGCCATCGTGGCCGGTGACGCGGAAGGCGACGATCTGGCCGGCCGGCGCCTCGCCGGTGAAGGCGATCTCGGTGAAGTCCTCGGCTCGGGCCAGGCCCTCGCGCTCGACGAGGCCGGGCAGCACGCGGCCGACCTGGGCGGCCAGGTGGCGTTCCAGGCCGCGCTGGCCCGCTTCGCGCAGGCGCCTGGCGCGGTCCTTGATCACCGGCCCCTTCACCGGCGGCATCCGCGCGGCCGGGGTGCCGGGGCGGGCGCTGTAGGGGAAGACGTGCAGGAAGGCCAGGCCCGCCTCCTCGACGAGGCGGACGGTGTTCTCGAACGCCTCTTCGCTCTCGGTCGGGAAGCCGGCGATCAGGTCGGCGCCGAAGGCCACGTCCGGGCGCACCGCGCGCACGCTGGCCACCAGGTTCAGGGCGTCGGTGCGATTGTGGCGGCGCTTCATGCGCTTGAGGATCAGGTCGTCCCCCGCCTGCAGGGACAGGTGCAGGTAGGGCATCAGGCGCGGCTCTTCGGCGAAGAGCTTCAGCAGGTCCGGGTCGATCTCGGCCGCATCGATCGACGACAGGCGCAGGCGCGGCAGGTCGGGGACCATGCGCAGGATGCGGCCCACCAGCTGGCCCAGGGTCGGCTCGCCCGGCAGGTCGGCGCCCCAGGAGGTGACGTCGACGCCGGTCAGCACCACCTCGCGATAGCCTTCGGCCGCGAGCTTGCGGACCTGCTCGACCACCTCGCCGGCCGGGGCCGAGCGCGAGTTTCCGCGGCCATAGGGGATGATGCAGAAGGTGCAGCGGTGATCGCAGCCGTTCTGGACCTCGACATAGGCGCGGGCGCGGTCCTTGAGGCCGTCGATCAGGTGGCCGGCGGTCTCCTTGACCGACATGATGTCGTTGACCCGCACGCGGGCCGTGGTCTCGGTCAGGGCGCCGGGCGCGGCCTTTTCGGCGTTGCCGAGCACCAGGTCGACTTCCGGCATGGCGGCGAAGGCGGCCGGGTCGATCTGGGCGGCGCAGCCGGTGACGATGATCCGCGCGCCGGGGCGCTCGCGGCGGGCCTTGCGGATCGCCTGGCGGGCCTGGCGCACGGCCTCGTTGGTCACCGCGCAGGTGTTGAACACCACGGCGTCCGAAAGACCGTCCGCGGCGGCGCGGGCGCGCATGGCCTCGCTCTCGTAGGCGTTCAGGCGGCAGCCGAAGGTGACGACGTCGACGCCGTTGGCGCCGACCATGGTCGTGGCCGGACCGCCCTCTTCGCCGACTTCCGGCTTGGGCGTCGGGTTGGCCTTGATGACGGTGTAGACGGTCATGAACCGACGAACGCCGCGAAGGCGTCCTTCCAGTCGTCGTGCCAGCGCGACAGGGCCGGGCGGTTCTCGATGACGTCGCCCATGGCCCAGGCCATGCGCTTCTCGTCCAGGGCCCGCGGTACGTCGTTGTCGGGGCACAGGATGTAGAAGTCGCCGGCGGCGATGCGGGCCAGCATGAAGTGGACGACCTGCTCGCCCGTCCAGGCCGCGTCAGGCTTGCCGCCGGGGCCGCGCTTGGTCATGCCGGTGAAGGTGTAGCCGGGGATCAGCAGGTGGGCGCTGACCTGGCAGTCGACGATCTCGCGCAGGGTGTGGGCCAGGCCTTCGGTCAGGGCTTTCACCGCCGACTTGGAGACGTTGTAGGCCGTGTCGCCCGGCGGCTGGGTGATGCCCTGCTTGGAGCCGGTGTTGATGATCAGGCCCGGACGGCCGCTCTCGGCCATCTCTTCGCCGAACACCTGGACGCCGTTGATCACGCCCCACAGGTTGACGTCGAGGATGCGCTTCCAGGCGTCGTCGCCCGAGAAGGCGTCGCCGCCGCCGCCCACGCCGGCGTTGTTCATCAAGACGTCGACGGCGCCGAAGCGCTCGATCGTGACGTCGCGCAGGGCCTCGACGGCGGCGCGGTCGGCCACGTCGGTGGGCACGGCCAGGGCGCCGATGGCTTCGGCTTCCTGCTTCAGCTTGCGGCCGGTGACGTCGGCCATGACCACGTTGAGGCCCAGCTCGGCGAAGGCCTTGGCGGCGGCCAGGCCGATGCCGTCGGCCGCGCCGGTGACGACGGCGGTCTTGCCGGGGGCGAGGGCGGGGTGCAGCTCGCTCACGCCGCGATCCCTTCCGGCAGCTTGCCGGTGAACTCCAGGGCCACCGGGCCGGTCATGATGACGTGGCCGTCGGCCTGCCGCCACTCGATCACCAGCGGTCCGCTCTCGAACTCGACGGTGGCGACCCGATCGGTCAGGCCGCGGCGCACGGCGGCGACCTGGGCCGCGCAGGCGCCGGTGCCGCAGGCGGCCGTCAGGCCCGCGCCCCGTTCCCACACCTTCAGCTTGATGTGGTCGCGCGAGACGACATGGGCGAAGCCGACATTGACGCCTTCCGGGAACAGCGGGTGATGCTCGACCAGGCTGCCGGTCTTCTCGGCGAATTCGTCCGAAACGGGGGCGTCGACGAAGAACACCACGTGCGGATTGCCCATCGAGACGCAGACCGGGGTGTGCACCCAGGGCGCGTCGATGGGGCCGACCTGCAGCTCGACCCGGGCGGTGTCCATTTCCTCGGCCAGCGGGATCTGCTCCCAGGCCAGGCGGGGCTCGCCCATGTCGACGGTGACGCGCTTGTCGCCGGCCATGACGCCCGACAGGCGGCCGGCGCTGGTGTCGAAGGCCACGGCGTCCTTGCCGCCCGACCGCATCAAGAGCCAGGCCACGCAGCGCGTGGCGTTGCCGCAGGCGCCGGCTTCCTCGCCGTCGGCGTTCCAGAAGCGCACGTAGGCGCTGGCGCCCGGCGCCTTGGGCGGATCGATGGCCACCACCTGGTCGCAGCCGATCCCGCCCTGGCCGCGTTTGGCGATCTGGCGGATCTGCTCGGGCGAAGGGTCGAAAGGCTGGGTGAGGGACTCGATGACGACGAAGTCGTTGCCGAGGCCGTTCATCTTCAGGAAGGTGCGGCTCATGGCCGGGCTATATAGTCGAAAATCGCGCGCCGCGTCAGGGCGCCGCGCCCTCTGCGCCGATATGACCCTGGAAAGGGGCGAGAATGGCTGAAGACCTGCGCCTGCGCGCCCGGCTGCGAGCCCTCTATCACGGCGCCTCGCCCGCAGCGGTGAGGTTCCGCTACGCGGTAATCCTGATCGACCTGATCATCATCGCCTTCTTCGTGGCCGCGCCGCTGATGCACCACCACGGGGTGACGTTCTATCTGCTGGACTATGGGGTGGCGACCTTCCTGGCCGCCGACCTGATTGCCCGGATCATCGCCTATGGCGACATCCGCAGCTGGCTGAAGAAGCCGATCAACTGGGTCGACCTATTTGTGCTCGCCACCCTGCTGTTCCCCGCCTGGCTCTACAACTTCGGCTTCCTGCGGGTGCTGCGGCTGTGGACGCTGGTGCACAGCGAGTTCTTCTGGCGCACGGTGGCGCGGCGCTACGACGACACCCGCATCGAGGACATCACCCGTGCGGCCTCGTCGCTGCTGACCTTCGTCTTCGTGGTGACGGGCTTCGTCTATTCCAGCTTCGCGGGCCGGCACGACGGCATCGCCGGCTATGTGGACGCCCTCTATTTCACCGTCACCAGCCTGACGACGACGGGCTACGGCGACGTCACCCTGCCGGGCGTGTGGGGCAAGCTCCTGTCGATGGCGGTGATGATCGGCGGGGTGTCGCTGTTCATCGGCCTGATCCAGTCGATCCTGCGGCCCCACAAGGTGACCTTCCCCTGCCCCGACTGCGGCCTGCGCAAGCACGACCCCGACGCGGTGCACTGCAAGGCCTGCGGCAAGCTGCTGTGCATCCCCGACGACGGGGCCTGAGGCTCATTTGATCCCGCAAAATCCCCGCGAACGCGGGGACCCAGGCTTTTTCTGAAACGCGTGGCGCCCGACGATAAAACACCTGGGCCCCCGCTTTCGCGGGGGTTTAACGGAGAAGAGAACGATCCACCTTGTCGAGGGTCAAAAATGGCCTAGTCAGCGGCGGGAATGGCATTAACGTCCCCCGCCATGCTGACGCTCCGTTCCGTTTCGCCCGCCGCCCTGGCCCTCGCCCTCCTCGCCGCCGGCCCCGCCCGCGCCCAGGAGGATCCCCACCTGGCGCTGGAGGGCGTCGAGACGCCGGCGTCGCTGGACTGGGTGAAGGCCGAGAACGCCAAGACCCTTCCGGTGCTGACCGGCGACGCGCGCTACCAGGGCCTGCACGACGCGGCTCTGAAGGTGCTGTCCGCCAAGGACCGCATCGCCGCCCCGGCCTTCGTCGGGACCAGCGTGTTCAACTTCTGGCAGGACGCCGACCACGTGCGCGGCGTCTGGCGGCGCACCAGCATGGACAGCTACCGCTCGGCCGATCCCAAGTGGGAGACGGTCATCGACCTGGACGCCCTGGCCAAGGCCGAGGGCAAGAACTGGATCTGGAAGGGCGCCGACTGTCGTCCCAAGACCCACGACCGCTGCCTGATCTCGCTATCCAACGGCGGCAAGGACGCCGTCGAGGTGCGCGAGTTCGACCTGGCCACGAAGACCTTCGTCAAGGACGGCTTCTTCCTGCCCGAGAGCAAGCAGACCGTCGACTGGCTGGACGCCGACACCCTGATCCTGACCCGCGACTGGGGCGCGGGCACGACCACCGACAGCGGCTACGGCATGGTGGTGAAGACGCTCAAGCGCGGCCAGGCGCGGGACCAGGCCGTCGAGGTGTTCCGCGGCGAGAAGGCCGACGTCAGCGCCCGTCCGCACGTGCTGCGCGACGCCAAGGGCAATCGGGTGGTGCTGATCGAGCGCGCCACCGACTTCTTCCACACCAAGACCTTCCTGCTCGACGACGCCGGCAAGGCGGCCCTGCTGCCTATCCCCGAGCGCTCGTCGATCCGGGGCATGGTCGGCGGCGACCTGATCCTGACGGTCGAAGAGGTCTGGAACTACGAGCCGATGCCGTCGCTGGGCCGCAACTTCCCGGCCGGGTCGCTGGTCTCGGTCAGCCCCAAGGCCCTGCTGCCCAAGCCGGCGTCGCCCACCGGCGACATCGTCATCAGCAACGACTGCGATCCCTGCACGATCTTCCAGCCGGGCCCGCGCCAGTCGATCGACCAGGTGGCGGTGACCGACAACCGCGTGGTCGCGGTGATCTACGACAACGTCAAGGGCGGCATCCGCAGCTTCAGCGACCACGGCGAGTTCGGCTGGCGCAGCCAGGGCCTGCCGGGCCTAGACAACGCCGCGGTCTCGATCGTCGCCACCGCCGATAGCGGCGACCAGGTGTTCTACACCGTCGAGGGCTTCGTCACCCCGACGCAGCTGAAGCTGGCCGACGCGACCAAGGCCGGCGCCGAGACCGTCAGGACCCTGCCCGCCCGCTTCGACGCCTCGAAGCTGCAGGTCGAGCAGAAGGAGGCCACCTCCAAGGACGGCACGAAGATCCCCTACTTCCTGGTCAGCCAGAAGGGCGGCAAGCTCGACGGCTCGGCTCCCACCCTGCTGCACGCCTACGGCGGCTTCCAGCTGTCGAAGCTGCCGGTCTACGACCCGGTGATCGGCAAGCTGTGGCTCGAGCGCGGCGGCGCCTACGCCGTGGCCAACATCCGCGGCGGCGGCGAGTTCGGTCCGGCTTGGCACGAGGCGGCGCTGAAGGCCAACCGCCAGCGGGCCTACGACGACTACTTCGCCGTGGCCGAGGACCTGATCTCGACCAAGGTCACCAGCCCGCGCCATCTGGGCGCATATGGCCGGTCGAACGGCGGCCTGCTGATGGGCGTGGCCCTGACCCAGCGGCCTGACCTGTGGAACGCCGTGGTGGTGGAAAGCCCGCTGCTGGACATGATCCGCTACACCAAGCTGCCGGCCGGGGCCTCGTGGATCGGCGAGTATGGCGATCCCGACAAGCCGCAGGAGCGGGCCTGGATCGAGACCTACAGCCCGTACCAGAACCTGAAGGCCGGGGTGAAATACCCGCTGGCCTACATCACCACCTCGACCAAGGACGACCGGGTGCACCCCGGCCATGCCCGCAAGTTCTCGGCCCGCCTGGCCGACCTGGGCCAGCCCTACATGTACTACGAGAACACCGACGGCGGTCACGCCAACGGGGCGGACCCGGCGGCCAACGCCAAGCGCTGGGCTCTGCACTACACCTACCTGTCGCGCCAGCTGATGGATCACTAGATGCGTAAGCTCACCCTGGCCCTCTTCGCCGCCACGAGCCTCATGACCGTTTCCGCACACGCCGCTTCCGACACCGCGCCCGCCGCAGCCGCCGTCCGCACGCCGCTGGCCGAGCTGGGCAAGGACGATCCCTACATCTGGATGGAGGAGATCGAGGGCCAGCGCGCGCTCGACTGGGCCAAGGCCCAGAACGACCGCACCCTGCCGGTGCTGCAAGGCGACGCGCGCTATGCGGGCCTGCACGACGCGGCCCTGACCATCGTCAACGCCAAGGACCGGATCCCCGGCGTGTCGTTCGTGGCCGAGGACGACCTGCGGAACTACTGGCAGGACGCCGACCACGTGCGCGGCGTCTGGCGCACCACCACCCTGGCCAGCTACCGCACGGCGCAGCCGGCCTGGTCGACCATTCTCGACCTCGACGCCCTGGCCAAGGCCGAGGGCAAGAACTGGGTCTGGAAGGGCGCCGACTGCCTGGCGCCGGAAAGCCGGTATTGCCTGGTCTCGCTGTCGAACGGCGGCAAGGACGCCGTGGTCGTGCGTGAGTACGACACCCAGACCAAGACCTTCGTCGCCGGCGGCTTCGAGTTGCCCGAGGGCAAGCACCGGTTCGACTGGATCGACAAGGACACCCTGATCGTCGCCACCGACTGGACGCCGGGCGAGGTCACCACCTCGGGCTATCCCTACGTGGTCAAGCTGGTCAAACGCGGTCAGCCCCTGAGCGCGGCCAAGGAAGTCTATCGCGGCGCCAAGGACGACGGCGGCTACGGGGTCAGCCCCTACGCCGTGCGTGATCATGACGGCGTGGTGCGGGCGGTGTTCGTGCTGCGTCCGCTCGACACCTTCAACGCCGAGACCCACCTGGTGACCGGCGAGACGACGGTGAAGCTGCCCTTCCCGCTGAAGTCGTCGATCCAGGCCCTGGTCAAGGGCCAGCTGGTGTTCAGCGTCGAGCAGGACTGGGCCGAGCAGGGCCTGAAGACCGGCGACCTGGCCGCCTTCGACCTGGCCGCGCTGAAGGCCGACGCCGCCAAGGCCCAAGGGGCGTTCAAGGCGACCCTGATCCTGCGGCCGACGGCCCGGGAGTCGGTGCAGGGCGTCAACGCCACGCGCGACCGGCTGGTCGTGGCGCTGTTCGAGAACGTCAAGGGCGCGGCTTACGCATACGACTTCAAGGGCGGCGCCTGGACCCGCGGCAAGCTCGACCTGCCGGCCAATTCGTCGGTCAGCCTGGGCTCGGCCTCGGACAAGGACGACCGCATCTTCGTCAGCGTGACCGGGTACCTTACCCCCACGACCTACTGGCTGGCCGATGCGGCCACGGGCAAGCTGGACCAGGTCAAGGCCGCCCCGGCCAAGTTCGACGCCTCGACCCACGTGGTCGAGCAGTTCGAGGCGACGTCGAAGGACGGGACCAAGATCCCCTACTTCCTGGTTCGCCCGAAGAACACCAAGTACGACGGCTCGACCCCGACCCTGCTCTACGCCTACGGCGGCTTCCAGGCGTCGATGACGCCGGGCTACTCGCCGACCATGGGCAAGCTGTGGCTGGAGCGCGGCGGCGCCTACGTGGTCGCCAACATCCGCGGCGGCGGCGAGTTCGGCCCCAGCTGGCACGAGCAGGGCCTGAAGGCCAACCGCCAACGGGTCTATGACGACTTCTTCGCGGTGTCCGAAGACCTGATCGCCCGCAAGATCACCTCGCCGCGACGCCTGGGGATCATGGGCGGCAGCAACGGCGGCCTGCTGATGGGCGTGGCCCTGACCCAGCGGCCGGAGCTCTACAACGCCATCGTCATTCAGGTGCCGCTGTTCGACATGGTCCGCTACAGCCAGATCGGCGCGGGCTCGTCGTGGATGGGCGAGTACGGCGATCCGCAGATCCCGTCCGACCTGGCGGTGATCGAGAAGTACTCGCCCTACCAGAACCTCAAGGCCGGCCAGAAGTACCCCGAGGTGTTCATCGAGACCTCGACCAAGGACGATCGCGTCCACCCGGCCCACGCCCGCAAGGCGGCGGCCAGGCTGGAAGCCCTGGGCTATCCGGTTCTTTATTACGAGAACGTCGACGGCGGTCACGCCGCCAGCGCCAACCTCGCCGAGACGGCCCGCCGGGTGTCGCTCGAGTACACGTATCTGACCCGCAAACTGATGGACTGATCGCGCAAGGTCCGTAAACCGGACTGCAATCTCTGGGCGTCATGATCCGAGCTGGCCTTCTGGAGGCTCGGATCAGCGCTCGGGGGGCGCCCGTGAAGATCGACGTCGTCGAGGCCCTGCAGCTATCGCCGGAGGACAGCGCTCGCTGGACCGACCTGCAGACCCTGCAGCCACGCCTGGATTCTCCTTTCCTGTCGCCCGAATGGGCCAAGGCCGTCGCCGTCGCCCAGGGCGAGAAGGGCGATCGCGTGAAGGTGGCCGTGATCCGCGGCGAGGACGGCCAGGCCCTGGCCTTCCTGCCCGCGCGCATCAAGGCGGGCGTGGCCATGCCCGCCGGCGCGCCGATGTGCGACTATCAGGCCCTGGTCTCGGCGCCCGACGTGGCGGTCGACCCGCGCCATCTGCTGGCGGCCCTGAAGGCCCAGCGCCTGGATTTCTGCCACATGCTGGCCGACGACGAGACCCTGGCCCGGCACGGTCGCGGCCAGGCGGACTCGTGGATCGTCGACGTCTCGGCCGGCTACGAGGCCTATGCCGCCGACCGCAAGACGGCGGGCGTGGGCGTGCTCAAGGACATCGACAAGAAGCGCCGCAAGGCCGAGCGCGAGGTCGGACCCTGCCGCTACACGCCGATGTCGGACAGCCAGGCCGACTTCGACCAGCTGGTCGCCTGGAAGCGCGAACAGCTGCTGGCCACCGGCCAGACCGACCTCTTCAAGACCGACTGGGTGACCAAGCTGGTCACCGATCTCTTCGAGCGCCGCGACGGCGATTTCGGCGGCGGGCTCTACACCCTGCACCTGGGCGACGAGCTGGCGGCGGTGCATCTGCACCTGCGCGGCAAGCACACGATCCACGGCTGGCTGATCGCCCACAACGCCAAGTTCGACCGCTATTCACCGGGCCTGCTGCTGTTCCAGGACATCCTGAAGGGCATGCACGCCGGGTCCTACCATCGCCTGGACCTCGGCACCGGGGACTACCGCTTCAAGCGCGAGCTCTCCAACGCCCGCCAGACCGTGGTGTTCGGCTTCTACGGCTCGCCCTCGCCGGCCACCTTCGTGCGCTCGGCCGCCTGGGGCGTGCGCCAGGTCGCCGAAGCCCTGCCGCTGGGCCGCATGTCGCAGCTGCCGGGCAAGGCCATGCGCCGCATCGACCTGCTGCGCGGCCTGCACTGAGGCTGGCCAAGGCGTCCGCGCGGGCTAAGCTGTCGGCCTAGGCGGGAGGACGCTATGCGGCGATTGTTTCTGTTGACGATGCTGTGCGCGGCCGGCTGCGCGTCGGGCGGCTCCACGCCCAGCGCCAGGGATGTCGCCCGTATCGAAACCGCCATCACCACGATCGAGGACATCCAGGCCGTCGGCGTCGGCGACAGCGCCGCCATGGCCCGCGCCGCCAGGACCCGTGTCCGCGCCCTTCGCTGCGGTCCGGTGGACATGGGTCGCGTGGAATGCGCCTACGAGACGGCGCCCCGGATCGGGCCCGACGAATGGACGTCTCGGACGCGGACTTTCGAGCGGGCGCGCCGGCCTTCGCCCAGCCAGCCCCAGGCCGACGGCTGGGTGGTGGTCGAACCGGCGGCGCGCTGAGGCCCTACCCGGCCTTGCCGGTCTCGACATAGGCCTTGAGACGGTCCTGCTGCTGGCCCAGCACCTGGTCGACGATCGGGGCGATCTTGTCGAGGCCGCCGCGCATGTAGCCGCCGGCGTCGTAGCTCCAGGTCACCGTGGTCTTGCCGTCCTTTTCGGCCAGGGCCCAGATCATGTGCCCTGTGGCGCCCGACAGCTGCAGCGGCCCCAGGCCGCCGAACAGGGTCAGCTGCTTGCCGGGCTGGGCGTTGACCGTGGTCATGTGCAGCACCGAGCCGCCATTGGGCATCTTCTCGCAGAAGCAGGCCCCCGAGGCCGCGCCCAGCGACAGGTTGGCGGCCGAGCCCGACCAGGTGTGATCACTGCTCCACCACCTGGCGGGCTGGACCAGCGCCGCCCACACTTCGGCGGCGGGTTTGGCGATCACCACCGAACGCTTGGTGGCGAAGCCGTTCGGCTGGGCGTCGATAACCTCCGCGTCGGCGGCGCCGGCGGCCAGCAGGACGAGGGCGGCGAGAACAGGGGCGGCGAGCTTCATGGCGCGTCTCCGAGGCCGAAGTTCCGCGATGAAGCGCCAGCTTGAGCTTTTGAACAAGCACTCAAGTTCGTCATCGCGGCCGGACGCCCGCGAAAGCGGGCGGTAGAGCCTGGACCCAGGAGCAGCCGCAATGCGCCGGCGATCGCCAGGGGGGCCGACCCTAGTGTCGCGCCCGGTCCCCTGGATCCCGGATAGCGCTGCGCGCTTCCGGGAAGACGAGCGGATCTGCGAGCGGGCTACGCCTTCTCGAACACCAGCGGGCCGCCCCAGAAGCTCTGGACGAGGCCGTTCTGCGGGCCGGGCTGGCCGGTGGTCAGGAACACGCGACCGCCGCCGGTTCCCGGGTCGTACTCGGGATGGCGCTCCAGGTAGCGCTCCAGGGAGTCGGCGGTCGACTTGGGCTGGTGGATCACCGGCGTGCCGGCCGGCAGGGCGGCGCGGAAGATGTCGGCGATGATCTCGTAGTGGGTGCAGCCCAGCACCGCGCGGTCGGGATAGCGGCCGATGCGGGTTTTCAGCGCCTGGACGTAGCCCTCGACGGCCTTGGCCAGCTCGACCACGCCGGCGTCGGCCTCGATCATCGGCACCAGGTCCGGACAGGGCTGCGAGAACACCGCCAGGTCCTGCTTGCGCTTGTCGATCTCGATCTCGTAGACGCGCGAATTGGTCGTGCCCTGGGTGGAGAACACCCCCAGCACGTCCAGCTGCTCGACCTTGTCGCCCCGGCGCTCGGCCTCGTGCTCCCAGGGCAGGCCCGTGGCCGCCTCGATGGTCGGCACGATGATGCCCAGGATGTTGACCGGCCGGCCCAGCTGCTTGCGGTAGCCCGGAAGCCAGGTCTGCTGCAGGCGGCGAAGGGCGATGGCGCTGGCGGTGTTGCAGGCCAGGACCACCAGGCTGGCGCCGGCCTCGAACAGGCGCTCGCAGCCGGCCCGCGTCAGGTCGACGATCTCCTCGCCGGGACGGCCGCCATAGGGGGCGTTGGCCTGGTCGGCCAGATAGACGAAGTCCGCCTGCGGCAGACGCTGCACGAGGGCGCGGTGGACGCTCAGTCCCCCCACGCCGGAGTCGAAGACGCCGATGGTCATACGGCGAGCATTAGACCCGGTCGGCGCCGGCGTCCATGCGCCGGGGGCGGCTTGGCGAAAAGGTTACGGTCCTGTCATGTGACGGGGCCGCGACCTTGGCCTAGGGTCCGGCCACACTCAACGGAGAGCCTTCCGTGCAACGTCGCACCTTCCTTCTCACGACCGCCGCGGCCGCCGCCGCGAGCGCCGCCGCGCCCGGCCTTTCCTTCGCCGCGGAGACCAACCCCTTGCTCGCCCCCTGGACCGGTCCGTACGGCGGCGTTCCCGCCTTCGACAAGATGAAGGTCACCGACCTGACCTCGGCGGTCGACACGGCCATGGCCCGGAACCTGGCCGAGATCGACGCCATCGTCGCCAACAAGGCCGCGCCGACCTTCGCCAACACCATCGCGGCGCTGGAAGACACCGGCCGCACCCTGGCCGACGTCGCCTGCTACTACGGCATCTGGGGCTCGAACATGAGCTCGCCCGAGTACCAGGCCATCGAGCCGGCGATCGACGCCAAGTTCTCGGAAATCGGCGACAAGATCACCCAGAACGCTGGCCTCTTCGCCCGCATCGAGGCCGTCTACAACAGCCCCGAGAAGGCCAAGCTGACCCCCGAGCAGCAGCGCCTCGTCTGGATCTACTACACCAACTTCGTGCGCTCGGGCGCCAAGCTGGCCCCGGCCGCCAAGGCCCGCGTGGCGGCGATCAACACCGAGCTGTCGGGCCTGTTCACGAAGTTCAGCCAGAACCTGCTGGCCGACGAGAACACCTATATCGAGCTGACCGAAGCCGACCTGGCCGGCCTGCCGGACTCGATCCGCGCCTCGACCGCCTCGGCGGCCGCCCAGCGCAAGCTTCCGGGCAAGTTCATCATCGTCAACACGCGCTCCAGCGTGGACCCCTACCTGACCAGCTCGCCGGTGCGCGCCACCCGCGAGAAGGTGTGGAAGGCCTTCGTCAACCGCGGCGACAACGGCGGCGCGACCGACAACAACGCCCTGATCGCCAAGATCCTCAAGCTGCGCGCCGAGCGCGCCAAGCTGCTTGGCTACCAGACCCACGCTCACTGGCGCCTCGAGAACGCCATGGCCAAGACGCCCGACAAGGCCATGGCCCTGATGGAAGCCGTCTGGACCCCAGCCATCGAGCAGGTGGCCAAGGACGTGGCCGACATGCAGGCCATCGTCGACGCCGAAGTTAAGGCGAATGGGGGGGCGAGCTTCAAGATCGAGCCGTGGGACTACCGCTTCTACGCCGAGAAGGTCCGCAAGGCGAAGTACGACCTCGATATGAACGAGGTGAAGCCGTACATGCAGCTGGAGAAGCTGCGCGAGGGCATGTTCTGGGCCGCCGGCCAGGTCTACGGCTTCGAGTTCAAGAAGGTCGAGGGCGTGCCGGTCTATGATCCGGACATGACCGTCTACGAGGTGCTGCGCGGCGGCAAGCACGTGGGCCTGTGGTACTTCGACCCCTACGCCCGTCCGACCAAGCGCTCGGGCGCCTGGATGAACGCCTACCGCAACCAGGAGCGTTTCAAGAAGCCGATCTCGACGATCGTCTCCAACAACTCCAACTTCATCAAGGGCGAGCCCGGCGAGCCGGTGCTGATCTCCTGGGACGACGCCAACACCCTGTTCCACGAGTTCGGCCACGCCATCCACGGCCTCAACAGCGACGTCACCTATCCGACCGTCTCGGGCACCAACGTCGCCCGCGATTACGTCGAATTCCCCAGCCAGCTCAATGAGCACTGGCTGTCGACGCCGGAAGTGCTGAACAAGTTCTGCGTCCATTACAAGACCGGCAAGCCGATCCCGCAGGAACTGGTCGACAAGATCAAGAAGGCCTCGACCTTCAACCAGGGCTTCGACACCACCGAGTACCTGGCCAGCGCCCTCATCGACATGAAGCTGCACCTGGCCGGCGACGCCGACATCGATCCGGACTCCTTCGAGCGCGACGAGCTGACCAAGCTGAAGATGCCCAAGGAGATCGTCATGCGGCACCGTACGCCGCAGTTCGGTCACGTGTTCTCGGGCGACGGCTACTCGGCCGGCTACTACAGCTACCTGTGGGCCGACACCCTGACCGCCGACGTCGCCGAGGCCTTCCAAGAGGCGCCGGCCGGCTTCTACGACAAGCCCACCGGCCAGCGGCTGATCAAGACGATCATGTCGCGCGGCAACTCGGTCGACCCGGCCGAACAGTTCCGCGCCTTCCGCGGCCGCGACGTGAAGATCGGCGCCCTGATGCGCGACCGCGGCTTCCCGGTGCCCCCGGGCGCCTGATCGGCCGACCTGATCTGAAACGAGAACGCCCCGCCCGGTGAAAGCCAGGCGGGGCGTTTTTGTTAAATCCTCCCCCTCTGGGCGAGGTGGCGCGAAGCGCCGGAGGGGGCGTTTTCAGCCGCCGCGATGGCCTGCCGATTACGCAGCTGCTCCCCTCTTCCAGAGGGAAAGGGTCTTGTTCAGGCCGCCCGCCGGGCCGCGCTTGCGCCCGCGTCCACCTTGAACCGTCCCACCAGCCGCGCCAGTTCGGCCGCCTCGTTGGACAGCGAGTGGCTGGCGGCGGTCGACTGCTCGACCATGGCGGCGTTCTGCTGGGTGGCCTGGTCCATCTGGTTCACGGCGACGTTGACCTGGGCCAGGCCCGTGGCCTGTTCCTGGGCGCCGGCGGCGATCTCGGCGACGGTGCGGTTGATGTCCTGCACGCCGGCGGTGATGCGGCGCAGGGCCTCGCCGGTCTGGCCGACCAGCGACACGCCCGCGTCGACCTGCTGGCCCGAGGCGCCGATCAGGCTCTTGATCTCCTTGGCCGCTTCGGCCGAGCGCTGGGCCAGGGCCCGCACTTCGGAGGCCACGACCGCGAAGCCCTTGCCGGCGTCGCCGGCTCGGGCGGCCTCGACGCCGGCGTTCAGGGCCAGGAGGTTGGTCTGGAAGGCGATCTCGTCGATCACGCCGATGATGTTGCCGATCTCCCGCGAGGAGGCCTCGATCTGCGTCATCGCCGCGACGGCGCGCTCGACCACCTCGCCGCCGGCCTCGGCGTCCTTGCGGGCGGCGTCGACCGACTTGCGGGCATGGCCGGCGCCCTCGGCGGCGCGGCGGACTGTGGCGGTGATCTCGTCGAGGGCCGCGGCGGTCTCTTCCAGGCTGGCGGCCTGCTGCTCGGTGCGACGCGACAGGTCGTCGGCCGCGTGGCTGATCTCGCCCGAGCCGGCGCGGATGCCGCCGACCGCGCCGTTGATCGTCGTCATGGTCTCCTGCAGCTGGCCCATGGCGGCGTTGAAGTCGCTCTGCAGCTTGCGATAGGCGGGCGGGAAGGCCTGGTCGAGACGGGCAGTCAGGTCGCCGGCCGCCAGGCGCTCCAGGGCCTCTCCGACCCGGGCGACGACGGCCGCCTGCTCCTGCGCCGACGCCGCGCGCTCGGCCTCGTTGGCGCCGCGCTCGACCTCGGCCTGCCGGCGGTGCTCGGCGGCCTCGCCCTCGACGCGCAGCTTCTCGATGGCGGCGTCCTTGAAGGTCAGCACGGCCTGGGCCATCGCCCCGATCTCGTCGCGACGGCCTAGGGCCGGCACGGCCACGGCGTTGTCGCCGCCGGCCAGGCGGCGCATGGCGGTGGTCATGGCGTCGACCGGGGCGGCTATGCTGCGCGCCAGCAGCCAGCCCATCAGCACGGCGATGGCCACGGCGGCCGCGCCGCCCAGGGCCAGGGCCAGGGTCGCGGCGGTGAAGGCCTTGTCCTGGGCGGCGATACGCGCGGCCAGTTCGGCGCTTTCGGCCTCGTCGATGGTCTTCAGCGCCTTGCGCACGTTGGTCAGGCGGCCGCTCTTGCCGATGTCGAGGCGGGCGGCGTCCAGCCGGGCCGGATCCTGGGCGGCGGCGATCTGGGCGCGGGTCTCGGCGCGGAACACGCCCACGGCCTGATCCAGCTGGGCCAGGCGCGCCTGCTGCTCCTGCTGTTCGGCTCCGGCGTTCAGGACCTTGTAGGCTTCGTCGTACTTGCCTTGGAAGTCCTCGTACTTCTTGACGAACGAGGGGTCGAGGCTGGCCACGAAGCCGCGCGCGGCGTTCTGCTGCTCGACCAGTTCGGCCGCGGCCTTCTCGACCGTGGCGCGGTAGGCGTAGCTCTCGGCGTTCAGGGCGGTGACGCGCTGGATCGACGACAGGCCGCTCCAGGCCAGAGCGCCGGCGCCGGCCACGGCCGCCACCAGGACGGCGAAGGCGACCACCAGCTTGTGCGCCACCTTGAGGTTGCTGAGCATATCGAGAACTTCCCAGGATAGAATTGGGAAGAGTTTCGTCGAATAGAATTAATGGATGTTATTCATGAGTGCCGACACCGCTGATCGGTCGTCATTCTACACTGTTCGGCGGCGACGAAATCATTGCGTCAAAAGGAGAGAACGGGGTGGTGCGTCATCTCGCCGCGGACATCGACCCGGCCTGTCGAAATCGTCGATATTGATCCGTATGCTGATTACTTGCGGTTACATTGCAGCTGAAATCGCCATTTTGGCGAAAATCCGTCGTACACCCGCTTGGCGAGAATCGTGAGACAAAGAACGGCGCACGGTCGCAACCGGGGGGCGGGGCCGCGCGTATTGCAAGCGTGGCCGAGCGCTCGGCCGAGCCAGGACGTCCCCGATGGAAGCCCCTCGTCCCCTGCCCCTGATCGGTCCCATGCTGTGGCTGGCCGCCGCGGCCTTCTCGGCCGGCTTCGGCGGCTACCTGCTGATGGGCCTGGGCGCGCGATAGGGGCGGATCGTTCCGCTCCCGGGACGTCGCCGTCGCTCCCGACACGAGGCCGGGAACGACGGCGGATATTCTCCAGCGTCTATCGGCCGCCGGTCGACCCGAAGCCGCCGGCGCCGCGATCGGTCTCGTCGAGGCTGGCCACCAGGTTCCAGGCCGCCTGCACCACGGGGGCGATGACCAGCTGGGCGATACGGTCGCCGCGACGGATGACGAAGTCCTCTTCGCCCAGATTGGCCAGGATCACCTTCACTTCGCCGCGGTAGTCGCTGTCGATGGTGCCGGGCGAGTTCAGGCAGGTGATCCCCGCCTTGGCCGCCAGGCCCGAGCGCGGCCGCACCTGGGCCTCGAAGCCCTGCGGCACGGCGAAGGCCAGGCCCGTCGGGACCATGAACCGCGCGCCCGGCTTCAGGGTCAGGGGCGCGTCTTCCCCGACGGCGGCGCGCAGGTCCATGCCGGCGGCGCCGACCGTCTCGTAGGCGGGCAGCGGCAAGCCGTGGGCGTGGGCGAGCTGCACGACGGGAATGTGGGGCGTAGTGGTCATAGGGCTTCCGCGATGCGTTGGGCGATGGCCTGGGCGACGGCGTCCTTGGACGCGCGCTCCCAGCGTTCGGTGTGGTCCTTGGCGATCAGCAGGACCGCGTTCTCGGTTCCGCCCATGACGCCCGGCTGGGTGACGTCGTTGGCGATGATCCAGTCGCAGCCCTTGCGCGCCAGCTTGGCGCGGGCATGGGCCTCGACGTCGTCGGTCTCGGCCGCGAAGCCGACCACCAGCCTGGGCCGGTCGGGACCGGTGGCGGCCAGGGTCGCCAGGATGTCGGGGTTCTCGACGAAGGTCAGGGCCGGCGGGCCGCCCTTGTCCTTCTTCAGCTTGGAGCCGAACACCTCGTCGACGCGCCAGTCGGCGACGGCGGCGACGAACACCCCGACGTCGGCCGGGAGGGCGGCTTGCGAGGCGGCCAGCATCTCGCGGGCGCTCTCGACGTCGATGCGGGTGACGCCCGGCGGGGTGGCCAGGGCCACGGGGCCGCTGACCAGGGTGACGCGCGCGCCCAGCCTGGCCAGCGCCTCGGCGATGGCGTAGCCCTGCCGGCCGCTGGAGCGGTTGGTGATCCCGCGCACCGGGTCGATCGCCTCGAAGGTCGGACCGGCCGTGACCAGGGCGTGCTTGCCGGCTAGCGGCCGCGCCGCCGGGCCCTGCAGCATCGCCACGATCGCCTCGAAGATCTCCGGCGGTTCGGCCAGGCGCCCGGGGCCGAACTCGCCGCAGGCCATGGCCCCCTCGTCGGGGCCTACGAACGCCACGCCGTCGGCCTTGAGGGTCGCCACGTTGCGCTGCACGGCGGGGTGGAGCCACATCCGCACGTTCATGGCCGGGGCCATCAGCACCGGCTTGTCGGTGGCCAGCAGGGTCGTCGAGGCCATGTCGCCGGCGAGGCCGTTGGCGGCCTTGGCGATCAGGTCGGCGGTGGCCGGGGCGACCACCACCAGGTCGGCCGAGCGCGACAGCTGGATGTGGCCCATCTCGGCCTCGTCGGTCAGCGAGAACAGGTCGTCATAGACCTTGTCCTCGCTCAGGGCCGCCAGCGACAGCGGGGTGACGAACTCGGCGCCGGCCTTGGTCAGGATCGGCCGCACGCCGATCCCGGCCTTGCGCAGCAGACGGGTCAGCTCCAGGGCCTTGTAGGCCGCCACGCCGCCGCCGACGATCAGGAGCACGCGCTTGCCGCCCGGGATGTCGCTCACCTTGAAGGCCTTTCGTCCGCCCGTTCCCCTCCGCGCATAGAGCGCCTCGCGCCCGCAGGCAATCGCGGCGCGCGTCAGGGACGCGAAAGCTTAACGGCGGGACTCGACTCGCGTTCTTTTTTCGTTCACTAATCGTTAAAGTGGTAAATAACGGGGTGCAGCGATCATGACGGGAGCGTGGCGTTTCGGATTTCTGGCCTTGCCGGCCTTGGTGCTGGCCGCCTGCGACGGCGGGGCCTCGGCGGTGAAGGCCCCCAGGGGCGACCAGGTCGCTTCGGCCGAGGGGACGAGCAACAGAAGCGGCGGCGCGCCGGCCGCGACCGAGATCGCCGAAGCCTCGGCCGCCGCGCGGCAGGCGGCCGATCCGCGCGACGCGCCGGTGCGGCTGATCTCGGGCCGGCCGATGTGGGCGGCCAATCGCACTCGCGGCGCCGAGGAGAACGCCCAGCGCGGTTTCGAACGTTTCGGCGAGGCCTTCGGGGCCCGTGACGTCGACGACTATGTCCGCAAGACCCATGCCTTCGTGGCCAAGCCGCCGGCCGGAGCCCAGACCCTGAAGCGGTCGAACGGCGACACCCTGATCTACGACCCGGCGGGCAACGTGTTCGCGGTAGTCACCCGGACGGGGGCCCCGCGCACCATGTTCAAGCCCGACGACGGCGCCGACTACTGGCGCCGGCAGAAAGAGGGCGCGGCTCGCCGCACGGCCGTCTCCGACCGGCGCGGCCAGGGCGGAAACGGCTGATCCAGCGATCAGGAGGGGGGAAAGAGCATGAGGGAGCAGCCGATCCCGGATGCGGCGACGCGCGATCCGACGGCCACCGAACTGGCGCGGATCTGGGTCGCCGAGCACGGCCTGCACTGCGCGCTGCGCATCGGCGCCTATGACGAGACGCCGATCGACGAGGCCAGGGCCTGGGGCATGATGCTGGCCGACCTGCTGCGCCATCTGGGTCGCGGCCTGTCGGACTACTATCGCCGCGATCCGGTCGAGGTGGTGGACGTCCTGCTGGAGGCGATGCGCGACGAACTGGCCTGTCCCAGTTCGCCGATCAGGGGCGGTCTGGCGCGGTCGCGCGACGATGAACCCGAGGCTGGCCAGACCAAGGCGCACTGAACAAAGCGGGACGGCGTCGCGGGTTGGCGTGCGCCGTGTCACAGTCGCGCGCCGGACGCGCGGCTAAGGGCGAAGGTTCGGCCGTGCCGGCGGCCGGATGGCCGGATGCGACGGGAGCGGGGGCTCCGGCGCATCCGGACGCCTGGCGCGGCGCCGGCTGTAGCCAGGAGCACTTGGGCGGAAGCACTCGGCCAAGAAGCACCTGGGCAAAGGCGCTTGGCCAAAAGCACGTGCGCCAGGGGCGCATGAAGGGGAACGGGCGTGATCGATCGACGAAAACTGCTGGGCCTGTTCGCCGCCGCCGGGGGCACGACCCTGGCGTCCGCCGTCGGGGGCGGGGCCTGGGCGGACGTGGCGCGACGGGGGCCGGCGACCTTTCCCGGGCCTGACCGTGAAGCGCGCCTGCAAGTTCCCGGCGGGCGGATCTATGCGCGGATCAACGGCGATCTCGACGCCGCCGTGGCCGGCGCGGGGCCGCCGCCGATCGTCATGGTCCACGGCGGGCCGGGCGGAACCCACTCGGGGTTCCTCGACGCCCTGGCGCTGTCGGACGAGCGCGCGGTGATCCTCTACGACCAGCTCGACAGCGGGCTTTCCGACCACCCGATGGATCCCGCCAACTGGACCGTGGGCCGCTTCGTCGACGAGCTGGAGGCGGTGCGCCAGGCGCTGAAGATCCCGCGCTGGCACGTGCTGGGCCACAGCTGGGGCGGCACGGTCGCCCTGGAGTACGGCGCACGGCGCTCGCCGGCCCTGGCCAGCCTGACGCTGGCCAGTCCGCTGGTGTCGACCCGCAGCTGGATCGCCGACGCCAACCTGCTGCGCGGCGACCTGCCGCCGGACGTGCAGGCGCAACTGGCCCGCTGCGAGACGGCCGCGCCGCCGCCTTCCGACAAGGCGCTTTCGGCGGCCTGCGACGCGGCGACGAACGCCTTCTACGCCGCCTTCCTGACTCGGGAGCCGCCGTCCGCGGCCCACCGCGCCTATCGGCCGGCGGGCGACAAGGGCTTCAATCCCGTGCTCTACAAGACGATGTGGGGCGCGACCGAGTTCTCGGCCACCGGCACGCTGAAGGGCTATGACGGCGAGCCGCTGCTCGACCGGCTGGACGGGCCGCGCACTCTGTTCATGGTCGGCCAGTACGACGAGGCTAGGCCGGCCACGACCATCGCCTTCTCCCGCCGGGCCAGGGGATCGGAACTGGCGGTGGTGCCCGGCGCCGGCCACGCCACCTTCACCGACCGTCCCGAAGAGACCGTGGCCGTGCTGCGTCAGTGGCTGCGCCGCATGGACGCCGCGCGGTGACGGGCCATGAGGCGCCTTCGCCGATCAGCGGGGAGCCCGGGGCGAGCGATGGGGCCGTCAGGACGATGCCCGCCTGGGCCGCCATGCTGACGCTGGCCGTGGCGCTGCCGGTCGCGTTGCTGGCCCGCCTTTGGCCCTTCGAGCGGGCGGTCGACCGGACGCCCGAGGCGGTGGCCGCGATCCTGCGGGATTTCCTCGAGGGAACGGGCGGACCGAACGATTGGGACGACTTCGAGAGCGTGCCGATCACCGATCCGAAGCTGGAGGACATCCGCCGGCGCGCCGCTCAGGCGGGTCCTTCCGAAACCGACCACGACGTGCTGGTTGCGCTGCTGTCCGAGGTCGAGGCGATGGCGCGGGCGCGCACGGAAGGTTGATCGCGACCCGTCGGCGCGGGGCGCCGTTCAGGGCCAGCGGCCTCGCCTGCTTCGGCCGTCGGACCCGCCGGAGTCCTGGGCGATATTCCGGTCGCGTCGACGCCGTGTGAGATCGCTCGCCGAGACGGCGGCTTCTCTGGTATCGAAAGCCGCACCCCGCGATCGCACGTCTGGCGCGCGGACGCCGCCGCCTGCCGGCGGGCTACCGCCCAACGTCTACCGCCGTTTCTTGCGCGCTCCGGCGGCGGCCGCCTTCTTGCGGCCGCCCGACTTGACCACCTTGCCCTTGCCGGCCTTGCCCGAGCGGGCGCCAGCCTTGCCTTTCCCGCCAGATTTCTTGGCGGCGGCGGCGCACTTGGCCTTGGCCGCCTTCAGGGCCTTGCCCTTCTTGCCCCTGGTGGAGCAGGGCGCGGCGCGGGCCGGGGCGGTCGAGGTTGTGCGGGTCGCGGCCGGGGCGACGCGCGGCGGCCAGATCACCGGTCCCCGCGCGGCGACGGCGTAGCCGGCGGGCAGCGCCGGCGCGCCGGTGCGCTCGATGGTCACCGCGGCCGGGACCGCGCCGTCCTCGGTCAGCCGGCCGGTCCAGGCGCCGTCGGGGCCGACGCTGAGGGCCAGGGTCGAGCCGACGCCGGGTCGGGCCATGAACCGCACGGCCGCGCCGCCGTCATAGGTGCGTTCGATGCTGTCGATCAGGCCGGTGGAGCCCACCGCGCCGGCGCGGCGCAGGTCGCGCCAGGCGCCCTCGACGGGGCCGTAGCCGCCGGCCGGATCGACGATCTGCAGCGAGTAGAGGGCCGCGCCGTCGGCGCCACGCAGCATCCAGCCGCCGTCCAGCGGGCCCTGCAGGCCCTGCGCCGCGGCGATCGAACCCTTGACCCGCAACTCGTAGGCCTGCTCGACGCTCATCGCCGCGCCGGGCGCGGCCGGGGCGGCGGATTCCGGGGCCGGGATCGGCAGGATGGTCGGCTTGTGGCGCGGCGCGGGCGCGGCCGGCGCCTCGTCTTCCTCGTCGGTGGTCTGGGGGCCGCTGGCGGCGATCAGGTCGGCCAGCGGGTCGCTGGCGGCGGGCGGCGTGGCGACCTGGGGAACGGAAGCCGTCGGCTGACCTGTGGATGCCGAGGCCGCCGCCGCCGGCGCGGCGACCAGCGGGATCGCCGGCTCGGGCTGGGCCGGCGCGGCCGGGTTCGTCGTCACCACCTCGGAGGCCGGCGCCTGGGCGAGGGCGGCGGCCGGAAACGACAGCAGGGCGGACAGGGAAACGGCGAGAAGGCGACGCATGGGGGTCCTTATCAGCCCGCCGTCTTCGCGGCGATGGCCTCCGAGACGGCGACCAGCCGTTGGGCCTGAACCAGGTGCAGCCGCTCGGCCATCCGGCCCTCGACGCGCAGGGCGCCTTTGCCCGTGTTCTCGGGCGCGGCGAAGGCGGCGATCACCGCCCGGCTCCAGGCGATCTCGTCGTCGCCGGGCGAGAACGCCCGGTTGCAGATCTCGAGGTGCTTGGGATGGATCAGGGTCTTGCCGTCGAAGCCGAAGTCGACGGCCTGGCCGCAGACGGTTTCCAGCGCCGCCAGGTCGTCGATGTCGTTGTGCACCCCGTCGAGGATCGACAGGCCGTGGCCGTGCGCGGCGGCGACCGCCTGCGACAGGATCGGCAGGAAGGCCTCGCGGCCCGGGGTCTGCCGCGCCCGCATCTCCTTGGCCAGGTCGTTGACCCCCATGACCCAGGCCGACAGCCGGGTCGTCCTGGCCGCCTCGGCGATCTCCCACAGGTGGAAGGCGGCCTTGGCGGTCTCGATCATCGTCCACAGGCGGGTGTGGACGGGGGCGGCGTGCAGGGCCGCTTCGTAGGCGTGGACGTCGGCGGCGTCGTTGACCTTGGGCACGAGCACCGCGTCGGGCCCGGCCTCGGCGGCGGCCTTGAGGTCGTCGGCGCCCCAGGGGGTGTCGAGGCCGTTGGTGCGGATGACGATCTCGCGCGGGCCGAAACCACCCGCCTTGACCGCCGCGACGGCGGCCTCGCGCGCGGCGAGCTTCATCTCCGGCGCCACGGCGTCCTCCAGGTCGAGGATGATCACGTCGGCGTCGAGCGCGCGCGCCTTCTCCACGGCCTTGGCGTTGGAGGCGGGCATGTAGAGGGCGCTGCGGCGCGGCCGGGGAAGATCGGTCATGGCGAAGTCATCCTGGCAGGGACGGGGCTACTGTAAAGCATCGATCTCGCGGCGGGCGAAGACATGGCGGGAAAGCCGGAAACGGGGTTAAGCTGGCGCCATGACCACGCAACCGGCCCCCACGCGCTATGACGAGACGGCCCGCAACGTGCTGGGCGGCGAACTGATCCCCTGCTCGCTCGATCCGGTGACCGGCTTCTACCGCAACGGCTGCTGCGAAACCGGCCCGCACGACCTTGGCCTGCACACCGTCTGCGCTGTGATGACCGAGGAGTTCCTGGCCTTCTCCAAGTCCACCGGCAACGACCTGTCGACCCCGCGTCCCGAGTTCGCCTTCCGGGGTCTGAAGCCCGGTGACCGCTGGTGCCTGTGCGCCGGCCGCTGGCGCGAGGCGCTGGACGCCGGCATGGCCCCGCAGGTCATCCTCGAGGCCACCCACGAGGAGACCCTGGCCATCGTGTCGCTGGGCGTACTGAAGGACCACGCGGTGGTCTGACCCGCGCACGGCCGAAGGGTCCCGGATGGTCGGTTACGAACGCAGGCTGCTGGTGCTGGTGGGGCTGATCGCCCTAGCCTTCCTGCCGCTGCTGGCCGCGTCGCTGTTCTTCCTCGCCCGCTTTTCGAGCGCCCAGGACCGGCTGGACGCCGTCTACACCCGCACCGTCATCCTCGCCCACGACCTGCGAAGCGAAAAGATGCGCCAGAATTCCCTGGTGCCGGTCATCGTCATCAATGGCGATAAGGGCCTGCTGGCCGAACTGGAGCGTTCGAACCGGCGCTTCGACCTGATCGTCGGCGAGCTGAAGACCCTGGCCGGCGACGCCGAGACGCGGGCGGCGCTGGACGCGGTGTCGACCCTGCAGCGCCGGCTGCTGGCGCTGCAGCGGACGGGCGTCGCCCAGCGCCTCGACGGCGGCACGATGAGCGGGGCCAACGCCTATTTCCAGAAGAACGCCGGCCCCCTGACCAGCAGCATAGACGCGGCCATCGATCGCTTCACCGACCGCTCGGCCGCCCGCTACCAGGCCGAACGGGCGCGCAATCAGCGCGTGGTGCGCGGCGTGTTCGGGGTGCTGGTCCTGGCCTCGCTGTTCGCCTTCGTGTTCTGCGCCTTCCTGGGGCGGCTGCTGCTGCGGCTGGTCGAGCAGAAGCGGAGCTACGACCAGGTCGCCGCGCGCCTGGCCGAGCGCGAGAAGGCGATCTCGCTGGCCCGCAAGGAGGCGGTCGAGGTGGTGGCCCACGACCTCAACAACCCGATCACCACCATCCTGTTCGCCAGCGAGAACCTGCTGGCCCAGCCCGGCGTCGAGGACCAGCCCAGGGTGCGGTCGGGCGTCGAGGCCATCCTTTTGGCCACCGAGACGATGCGGCGGCTGATCCGCAACATCCTCGACCACTCCAAGATCGAGGCCGGCGGCCTGGTGCTGGCCCGCGAGCGCGTCGACCTGGGCCGCCTGCTGGCCGATGCGGCCGAACAGTTCGCCCTTTCGGCGGCTCGCAAGGGCCTGAACTTCGCCTATGCGCCTGGCGGGGCCGAGCCGGTGCTCGACGCTGACGGCTCGCGCCTCGGCCAGGTGGTGGCCAACCTGCTGTCCAACGCCGTCAAGTTCACCGAGCCGGGCGGGACGGTGTCGCTGACCAGCCGGATCGAGGGCGAGGCGGTGCTGATCGAGGTGCGCGACACCGGCTGGGGCATGACGCCCGAGCAGGCCGCCCGGGTGTTCGACCGCCGCTGGCAGGGCGAGGCGGCCGCGGCGCACGGCAACGGTCTTGGCCTGGCGATCAGCAAGGCCATCGTCGAGGCCCATGGCGGGCGCCTAGGCGTCGACAGCCGGCCGGGCGAAGGCTCGGCGTTCAGCGTCGTGCTGCCGCTGGCGGCCCGGGACGAGGCGGTCAGGGAACGGGCTTGAGCGTCAGGACGTAGTCATGACCCGCAGGCTGCGCCGCGATCGCCAGGCCCGCGACGGGCGTGGGGCCTCTATCCGATCTCGCCGTGCAGCCAGTCGCGGAAGGCGGCCATGGCCGCGCCGTCGGGGCGCGAATGCAGGCGGGTCAGCCAGTAGCGGCCGGTGACCACCTCGGCGGCGAAGGGGCGAACAAGGCGCTCGGCCGACAGTTCGGGGGCGAACAGGGCGGCGGGCGCCAGGGCCACGCCCTGGCCGGCGACGGCGGCGGCGACCATCAGCACCGAATTGTCGAACATCGGCCCGCGCAGCGGCGGCGTCTCGGCCCCGGCGGCGGCGAACCAGCGCGGCCACTCGTCCGCGCGGTACGAGCGCAGCAGGGTCTCGCGCGACAGGTCGGCGGGCGCGGCCAGCCGTTCGGCGACCGAGGGCGCGCACAGGGCTGTCAGAGGCGCGGTCAGGATCGGCTCGGCATGGACGCCGTGCCAGGCGCCGTCGCCGAAGCGGATGGCCAGATCCAGCCCCTCGCCGGCCAGATCGACGCGGTTGTTGTTGGTCATCACCCGCAGGTCGACATGCGGGCAGGCCCGGCGGAAGGCGTCCAGCCGCGGCAGCAGCCAGCCCGTGGCGAACGACCCGACGACGCCCAGGGTCAACACCTCGCGCAGGCGCCCGTCGCTGTAGCGGTCGAGCGTCGCGCCGATGCGGTCGAAGGCGTCGACCAGCACCGGAACCAGGGCCTGGCCCTCGTCGGTCAGGGCCAGGCCGCGCGGCAGGCGGCGGAACAGGGCGACGCCCAGGCGCGCCTCCAGCTGAGCGACCTGATGGCTGACCGCGCCCTGGCTGACGCACAGTTCGACGGCGGCGCGGGTGAAGTTCAGGTGCCGGGCGGCGGCCTCGAAGGCGCGCAGGGCGTTGAGGGGAAGCTGGGCGCGGTCCATGGCCAAGTCATGAACCCAGCTCATGGCTGCGTCCAGATATGATGCTTTGTCGCCGGGAGCCTCGCCCGGCAGGTTCGCCGCGCCAACCGAAGGGGAGAGCGGCATGAAGAGCAAGTGGATCGCGGTTTCGAGCATGGCCTGGGCGCTGGGCGCCATGGCTGGACCGGCGGCGGCGCACGACCCGCTGCTGGCGCCGATCGAGCCCGAATACGCCGCCCGCTGGCTGGGCGCGGAGACGCCGATCAAGGTCTACGGCAATAGCTACATTGTGGGCTTCTCGGGTCTCAGCGTCGGGCTGATCAAGACCAGCCAGGGCCTGATCCTGGTCGACGGCGCCCTGCCCCAGGCCGTGCCGGCCATCGAGGCCAACGTCAGGGCGCTGGGCTTCAAGGTCTCGGACATCAAGCTGATCCTCAGCACCGAACCGCACTACGATCACGCCGGCGGCCTGGCGGCCCTGGCTCGCGACAGCGGCTCGACTGTGCTGGCCAGCGCCCCGGCGGCCGAGGCGCTGCGGCGCGGCCGGCCGGGCCAGGACGATCCCCAGCTGGGCGACCTCGTGCCGTTTCCGGGCGTGGCGAAGCTGCGCGCGGTCAAGGACGGCGAGGTCATCCGGCTGGGCGACGTGGCCGTCACCGCCCGCGCCACGCCGGGCCATACGGCCGGCAGCATGAGCTGGACCTGGACCTCGTGCGAGCGGCGCGACTGCAAGGCGGTGGTGTTCGGCTCCAGCCTCAATCCGGTGTCGTCCGACGGCTACCGGTTCTCGGATCCGAAGAACGCCGGGGTCGTCGCCAGCTTCCGCCGGAGCTTCGACGTCGTGCGGGGCCTCAAGTGCGACGTGCTGATCACCGCCCATCCCGACCAGTCGGGCGGCGACGCCAAGCTGGCGCGGGCCCGGCGCGGCGAGAAGCCCAACCCCTTCGTTGATCCGGGCGCCTGCCGCGCCTATGCCGACCGCTACGCCGCGCGGCTGGACAAGCGGTTGGCCAAGGAGAAGGCGGAGCGCTAGAGTCCGTACTCAATTGCGCGAACGGTTCTGCTCGTCATCCCGGCCGAAGGGCCGAGTAGCGGACCGTAGAGCCGGGACCCAGGGGCCACCTGCATTGCGCCGGCCCTTGGGTCCCGGATAAGCGCTTCGCGCTTTCCGGGATGACGAGCGATAAGCGATTGAATTTCTTGGATCCGATGTCTCGCTCAATTGAGCCCAAACCCTAGCGGGGCCTAATCCAGCGGCTTCAGCTCGCCCAGCACCGTAGGGATCAGTTCCGACACCGTGGGGTGGATCGGCACGGTGCGCTGCAGGACGGTGTAGGGGGCCTTGGCGTACATGACGTCGAGGATCCCGTGGATGGCTTCGTCGCCCGACGTGCCGAGGAACGCGGCGCCGAGGATTTGCTTGCTCTCGGCGTCGACCAGCACCTTCATGAAGCCTTGCGTCTCGCCCTTCTCGATGGCGCGGCCGACACGGGTCATGGGGCGGGTTCCGACCAGGGCCGCACGGCCCGAGGCGCGGATCTCGGCCTCTGTCATGCCTACCCGGCCCAGCGGCGGGTCGGTGTAGAGGGCGTAGGCGGTCAGGCGGTCGGTGACCTTCCTGGGATCGTCATCCAGCAGGTTGGCGGCGATGATCTCGAAGTCGTTGTAGGCGGTGTGGGTGAAGGCCCCGCGGCCGTTGCAGTCGCCCATGGCCCAGATCGACGGGACGTTGGTGCGCAAGGTCTCGTCGACGGTCACGTAGCCGCGCTTGTCGACGGGGACCCCGGCGGCCTCCAGCCCCAGGTCGTCGGTGTTGGGCTTGCGGCCGACCGCCAGCAGCACGTGCGAGCCCTTCACCGCCGGCTCGCCCTCCTTGCAGCTGACGTGGACGCAGGCGCCCTCGTCGCAGGGCGAGAAGCTGATGCATTCGGCGTTGAGGCGTACGGCGATCCCCTCGGCCTCGAGGATCTCGCGCACGGCGTCGGAGACCTCAGGATCCTCGCGGCCGATCAGGCGCGGGCCCATCTCGACCACGGTGACCTGGGCGCCGAAGCGGCGGTACATCTGGGCGAACTCCAGCCCGATATAGCTGCCGCCGACGATGACCAGATGCTCGGGCAGAGCGTCCAGCTGCATCATGCCGACATTGGTCAGGTAGGGCACGTCGTTCACGCCCGGCATGTCGGGCACGTTGGCGCGGCCGCCGACATTGAGGAAGATCCTGGGGGCTTCCAGCACCTGGCCGTCGACCTCGACGGTGGTAGGCGAGGTCAGGCGGGCGTGGCCTTCGAGGACCGTCAGCCCCTTCATGCCCCTGAGCCATTTCTCGACATTGCCGCGGGCGTTGCGGACCACGGTCTGCTGGCGTTCCTTGACGGCCTTCATGTCGACGCCGACGGGTCCCTGCAGCACGACGCCGTAGTCGGCGGCCCGGCGGGCCAGATGCGCGGCGTAGGCGCTGGCCACCAGGGTCTTGGTCGGCATGCAGCCGGTGTTGACGCAGGTGCCGCCGAACAGCTTGCGCTCGACCAGGGCGACTTTCCAGCCGGCGGCGGTCAGACGTCCGGCGAGAGAAGGACCGGCCTGGCCGGCGCCGATGATTATGGCGTCGAAGTTCATGCTCACGAAACCGCCGAGACGATCAGATAGGCGCCGCCCAGGGCGATCACGTCTTCGACAAGAGCGGCGGGCGTGTCGCGCTTGAAGGCCTTGGCCAGCCGGCTGCGCAGCTCGGCGCCGCCCAGGGCGCCGATGACCGCGCCGACCACGCCGAGGATCGCGCCGACGATCCACGAACCGCCGGCGAAGCCGATAGCCGCGCCCGAGAAGCCGCCGGCGACGATCCGCGCGCCGAACTGCGGCGGGACCTTGCGGCTGGGGGTCATCGGCAGCTGGTCGGTGATCAGCTCGACCGCCGCCAGGGCGGTGAGAATCCAGATGGCGATGTTTCCGCCCAGCCAGGCCAGCGGCGTGCCGGCCAGCGGAATCCAGCCCAGGTGCGCGCCCCAGGCGACGGCGGCGGGGGCGGTCATGGCCCGCAGGCCGGCGATCACGCCGATCAGCAGGGCGAGGACGTAGAGGGTCATGCGAGAACTCCCGAGCGTCGCCGCGATCAGGCGCGCGATCGGAGCAAACCGCAAGCGCCGGTCTCGGGCTTGGATGTTCCGGCGGTGGTTCGCCAATCAATCCGCCAGCGGGTACTCCCGCTCCAGCCGATAGGCCGAGCCCTCCTTGGTCCGCCAGCTGGAATAGAGGCCGAAGCGGTCGACATGGAAGGGCGGGGAGTGCAGCAGGTTGTGGCGCTGGATCCAGGCGCCGACCTCGGGCACGGGCGGGCGCTTCAGATAGGCCAGGGTGACGTGCGGCAGGTAGGTGCGGGTTTCGGGCTTCAGCTCGGCCTTGCGGGCCGCGCTTTCGTTGGCCTTCTGCAGGCGGCGCAGCAGCGGCTGGTCCTCGACCCCGGCCCAGACGGCGTGGATGTCGGCGCCTTCGCCGAAATGGCCCGCGCCCTTGAGCTCCAGGTCGAAGGCCGGCGCCTCGATCTCGGCGAGCGCTTCGTCGAGGTCGGCGGCGACCGGCTCGGCCACGTCGCCGATGAAGCGCAGGGTGATGTGGAAGGCCTCCAGCGGCCGCCAGTGGGCGCCTTCGATGCCGGATTGTCGGGCTTGCAGCGGCGCGCCGATCTCGGGCGGGACGGCGATCGCGGTGAACAGACGGATCATGCCGCCAGCCTAGACGCCTTGGCGGCCAGCTCAAGGCTTAGGGGCTCAAAGCCTCTGATCGGCGGTCAGGGCTCCGGCCGGATCGGCGATGGCGTCGGCGCGCTCCTTTTCCGACTTCGGAGTCGAGACCAGCGGCTTGGCCACGGCGAGGGCGCGGCGGTAGGCCTCGGTCAGGGCCGCGTCCGGGGCGGTGGCGACGTCCGGGACGACGCCGGTCCCTTCCCAGCCCTTGCCGGTCAGAGGATGCACCACCTGGCCGTTGGGCACGAACACGACGAGGCCGAAGCCCAGGGGCGGCGAGGGCCGGTTGGCGGGATTGCCGCCGCCGCGGGTCTTCTCGCCCACCAGAACGGCGCGGCCATTGGCTTGCAGGCTGTAGGCGAAGGCCTCGGCGGCCGAGAAGGTGCGGGCGGCGGTCAGCACGAAGACCGGCTTGTCGGCATAGAGCGGCGCGCCGGGCCCCTGGCGGACCTTGCGCTGCTGCACCTCGACGCCGCCGTCGGCTTGCGTCCAGCGGATGGTCTCCAGCACCAGGGGTTTCTTCGACAGATGGCCCAGCAGACGCTCGTCGGCCGCGCCGCCGCCGCCGGTGTTCTCGCGCAGGTCGATGACCAGGGCGTCGGTGTCCTTCAGCAGGCCCAGCGCCGCGTCGACCATGTCGGCGCCGGCGTCGGACTGTTCGAAGTAGCGCAGCTTCAGATAGCCGATGTTGGCCGGCAGGCGGCGCGCGGCCATCAGGCCGTAGGCCAGGCGCTGGTCGAGCAAGGCCTGCTCGGCGTCGGTCAGGGCGGGGACCTTGGCGCTGGTGGTGGCGACCGAGACCCGCAGGTGCTGGTCGTTCGAAACGCCCAGGGTGATGGCGCTGAGCGCCTCGGCCAGCTTGGCGCGGTCGCCGATCCTGGTGAACTCCGCCCGGCGGGCCCGCAGCGCCTCCTTAACGGCGGCCGCCCTGGCCGGGTCGAAATAGCCGTCGAGGTCACGGATCAGGGTGTCGACCACCTGGGCCGACTGGACGGCGTTCAGGGTCTCGCCATCCTCCGCCAAGGCGGGGGTTGCGGCCAGCAAGGCGATGGCGGCTGTGGCGGCGAGCATGCGGCGCATGGAAGGTCCCTCTTGAGCGGCGACCATGGGCCACGGCGCATCGGGGTGACGCCAGTTAAGCTTGCGTCATGACCCATTGTTCATCCGCCGGTGGCGGCTTGCTCGAACGGGAAATTGTCTGACAAATAGCGCCGCCCAGGGAGGATCGGCGCGGTGGCCGGCCGGGCGGGAGGCAGGCGATGACGGGACTCTCGATGGATCGGCGCGGGGTGCTGCTGGCGGGCATGGGGGCAAGCCTGGCGGCCGCTTCCGACGTCGCGGCGGCGCCGGCCCGCAAGACCGTGTTGGCCCCGCGTCCGCCGATGGGCTGGAACAGCTGGAACAGCTTCGCCACCACCATCAACGAGGCCCAGGCGCTGGAGACGGCCCGGATCATGGCCGCCCGGCTGGCGCCGTTCGGCTATGACGTCTTCACGGTCGACATCCAGTGGTACGAGCCGGCGGCCGTCGGCTACGACTATAACCGCGCGCCCGAGCCGACGATGGACGGCCATGGCCGCCTCGTTCCAGCCCCCAACCGCTTTCCGTCCAGCGCCGGCGGCGCGGGCTTCAAGCCGCTGGCCGATCAGGTCCACGCGCTGGGCCTGAAGTTCGGGGTGCACCTGATGCGGGGGATTCCGCGCGGGGCGGTGAAGGCTGACCTGCCGGTGCTGGGGACCAGCGTCCGCGCCGCCGAGGTCGCCGACACCTCCAGCACCTGTTCCTGGAACCCCGACATGTACGGCGTCGACATGCGCAAGCCCGGCGCCCAGGCCTATTACGACAGCGTCTTCCGCCTCTTCGCCCAGTGGGGCGTCGACTTCGTGAAGATGGACGACATGAGCCGGCCCTACGACGCCCACGCCGCCGAGATCGAGGCGGCTCACAAGGCCATCGCCGCCTGCGGCCGGCCGATGATCCTCAGCCTGTCGCCCGGCGAGACGCCGGTCCCGCGCGCCGAGCACGTGCGCAAGTACGCCCAGATGTGGCGCATCTCGGACGACTTCTGGGATGAGTGGGCGATGCTGGAGGCCCAGTTCACGCGGCTGGAGAACTGGAACGCCTTCCGCGCCCCGGGGGCCTGGCCGGACGCCGACATGCTGCCGCTGGGCCGGCTGGCGCTGGGCAAGCGCGATAGCAAGTTTACTCCCGACGAGCAGCGCACACTGATGACCCTGTGGTCGATCGCCCGCTCGCCGCTGATCATGGGCGGCGACCTGCGCCACCTGGACGAGCCGACCCTCGCTTTGCTGACCAACCGGGAGGTGCTGGCGGTCAACCAGGCCAGCACCGACAACCAGCCGCACTTCGTCGAGGACGGGACTCGGGTGTGGTCGGCGCGGCCGGAGGGCAAGCCGGCCGACCGCTATCTGGCGCTGTTCAACACCACCGGAAAGCCGAAGACGGCGGGGATCGGACTGCGCGACCTTGGCCTGCCGGACGGCGTCTCGGCGCGCGACCTGTGGAGCGGGCAGGCGCTGGGTCGGGTGAGCGGCCGCGTGGAGCGGACCTTGCCGGCGCATGGCTCGGCGCTGCTGCGGCTGGGCGGCTAGCGATCCTCCCCCTTTCGGGAGAAGGTCTCTAGTCTTCTTCGTCGGACTGGGGCCCTTCGGGGTCGCCGACGAGGTTGGGCGGGTCGGCCAGGACCAGGCGCTCGGCCAGCTTCACTTCCGGCGCGGCGGCGCGGGTGAAGGGCAGGTACCAGGTCTGTCCGCCGAGCGGGGGGATGATCTCGAGCAGGTCGCCGGCGCCGAAGTCCTGGACGCTCTTGATCTTGCCCAGGTCCTCGCCGGTGGCGACGTGGCGCACGGCCATGCCGATCAGGTCGGTGAGGTAGAACTCGTCCTCGTCGGGCTCGGGCAGGGCCGAGCGGGGGACGAAGAGCTTGAGGCCGCGCAGGGCGTCGGCGGCTTCCTTGGTCGTGATCTCGGGGCAGCGGCAGATCAGGCCGTCCTTGACGGCCCGGGCCTGCGAGATGCTGAGGGCGGTCGAACCGTCCTGGCGCAGGAGCCGCTTGAAGCCCTTCAGGGCCATCGGCTCTTCGGTATAGGTCGAGATCCGCACCTCGCCGCGCACGCCGAAGCCGCCGGCCACGCGGCCGACCAGGATCATCGGGTCATCGGAAGAGATGGGCATCGACAGGAGGCTTTCCGGGCGAAGCCGGCGTCCGTGGGTAGAGAAGAGAAAGGCGCCGCTCTCACGAGGAGAGCGGCGCCGTATCCCTTAGCCTTCCGAAGCTTCTTCGGCCGGGGCCTCGGCGGCCGGGGCTTCTTCAGCCGGAGCAGCGGCGGCTTCGGCGGCCGCGGCGGCGGCGGCTTCAGCGGCGGCCTTGGCGTCTTCCTTGGCCTGAGCTTCGGCGGCGGCGCGCTCTTCTTCGCGCTGGGCGCGCTCGGCGGTGCGTTCCTTGGCCTTCTTGCCCGGCTCGGCCTTCTTCGGGTTGTTGCCGGCGGTCCAGGCGCCGACGCCTTGGGCGGCCAGGAAGCGGGCGACGCGGTCGGTCGGCTGGGCGCCCTTCTTGAGCCACTCCTGGATCGACTCCAGCTTCAGGGTGACGCGCGCGGGGTCATCCTTCTTCAGCAGCGGGTTGTAGGTGCCGACCTTCTCGATGAAGCGGCCATCGCGCGGCGAGTGGCTGTCGGCGATGACGATCGAGTAGTACGGACGCTTCTTGGCGCCGCCACGGGCGAGACGGATCTTCAGCATTGTCGTTAGTCCTTGGATCTAAAGCTATTTTTTCTTGAACGGATTGAAGCCGGGCGGCAGGCCGCCCAGGCCGGAGAGCGGGTTGGCCCCGCCCCCGAGGCCCGGCAGACCGGGCAGCCCCGAAAGGCCTTGGCCTTCCGTCGCGTTGGGATCGGAAGCGGGCATCTTGCCGCCGCCGAGGGATTTCAGTCGGGCCATGTCGCCGCCGCCGAGCATGCCGGCCATGCGGGCCAGGCCCTTGCCGCCGTCCTTGCTCATCGACTTGAACATGTCGGCCATCTGGCGGTGCTGCTTGAGCAGGCGGTTGACCTCGGCCACGTCGACGCCCGAACCGGCGGCGATGCGGCGCTTGCGCGAGGCCGCCAGGATGTCGGGCTTCTTGCGCTCTTCCTTGGTCATCGAGCTGATGATCGCCTGCTGGCGGCGGAAGATGCTGTCGTCGATGCCGCTTTCGGCGATCTGCTTCTTGACCTTCTGGACGCCCGGCAGAAGGCCCATGATGCCTTCCATGCCGCCCATCTTCTGCATCTGCGACAGCTGGGAAGACAGGTCGTCGAGGTCGAACTTGCCCTTGGCCAGCTTCGTGGCCATGCGCTCGGCTTCGGCCGCGTCGAGGTCGGCGGCGGCCTTCTCGACCAGGGCCACGACGTCGCCCTGGCCCAGGATTCGGCCGGCGACGCGGCGGGCGTCGAACACGTCGAGCTGGTCGATCTTCTCGCCGGCGCCGAGGAACTTGATCGGCAGGCCGGTGACGTGGCGCATCGACAGCGCCGCGCCGCCGCGGCCGTCGCCGTCGGCGCGGGTCAGGATCAGGCCGGTGAGCGGCAGGCGCTCATGGAAGGCTTTCGCCGTACGCACGGCGTCCTGGCCGGTCAGGCTGTCGGCGACCAGGATGGTCTCGGACGGACCCGCGATGCGGGCGATTTCCGCCGCTTCGCTCATCATCGCCTCGTCCAGCGTGGTGCGGCCGGCGGTGTCGAGGATCAGGACGTCGTAGCCGCTGAGCTTTGCGGCGGTCAGGGCGCGCTTGGCGATGTCGGGGGCGCTCTGGCCGGCGACGATCGGCAGGCTCTCGACGCCGACCTGCTTGGCCAGGGTCGCCAGCTGCTCCATGGCGGCCGGGCGGCGGGTGTCGAGCGAGGCGACCAGCACCTTCTTGCGCTCGGTCTTGGAGAGACGCAGCGCCAGCTTGCCGGTGGTGGTGGTCTTGCCCGAGCCCTGCAGGCCGGCCATCAGGATGATGGTCGGCGGGTTCAGGGCCAGGTTCAGGCCGGTGGGGACGTCGCCGCCCAGCATGTCGACCAGGCCGTCATAGACGATCTTGACCACCTGGTCGGCCGGCTTGACCGAGCGGATGACGGACTCGCCCGAGGCCTTTTCCTTGGCCTTGGAGATGAAGTCCTTGACCACCGGCAGGGCGACGTCGGCTTCCAGCAGGGCGACGCGGACTTCGCGCAGGGCCTCGTCGATGTCCTTTTCGGACAGCACGCCGCGACCGCCGAGGCGGTCGAAGACCCCTGAAAGTCGCTCTGTAAGGCCGTCGAACATGCGAAACCCTGGACAAAAACAAAGATCCAAACGCCATCAGCCCCCGTGGACGATCACGTCGACGGGGGTCCTCGCCGTCCTCGTCCGCATGGTGTCCCGGGCTACCGGGGCGGGGTCGTGACGGTGGAGGCGCTGCTGATAAAGCGCCGGAAGTGGGCGCTTATGCGGGAGCGCTGTGGAAAATGCAAGGATTTCGAGTCGCTTGGCCCCAGTTGGTCGAGGGGCTCGCCGAGGGGCGGGCGCCGGCGCGAAGGCCTTTGCCTTTCCGTTCGCGGAGGATTAAGGGCTTCATCGAACGCGTTCGACGGGATGCGGTCAGGGATTGGGGTCCCGTTTCGTCTGGTCTGCTCGCAAGGACTCCATGTCGACCAAGCTCCTGTTCGCCGCCGTCGCGGCTCTCGCCCTGCTGCCCGTCTCCGCCCTCGCCCAGGCCCTGCCCTACAAGGACGTCGAAGCGCCCGCGACCTGGGAGGTCGATGTCGGCGGCGGCCCCGTCTACGGCTTCAGCCCCGGCGGCAAGGACCCCCACAAGACCAACTTCACCTTCTGGGGCAGCGCCCACTGGAAGGGTAAGATCTACGCCAACGGCCTGGATGGCCTGGGCTACAACGTCGTCAACGACGAGGACTTCCACGTCGGCGCCCAGCTGCGCCCGCGCTGGGGCGGTCCTGACGACACCGACAGCGGCATCCAGAGCCCCGACACCGGCGCGGATCTGGCCGTCTATGCCTACAAGCGCACCTGGAAGGACTTCGTGGTCGGCGGCCGTATCGGCCGCGACGTCACCGGCGTGTCCGACGGCTGGGACTTCTGGGGCTCGGTGTCGCGCCAGGACGTGACGCCGGTGGGCCTGCTGCAGTCGATGGTCTACGCCCGCGGCGGCGACAAGAACACCAACCGCACCTTCTACGGCGTCACCGCCAAGGACGTGGCGGCCGTGCCGAGCCTGGCGCAGTACGATCCCAAGGGCGGACTGAACCAGGTCGGCGTCGCCTTCCTGATGATGACCCCGATCGGCGACAAGTACGCCGTGGGAACCTTCGCCAACTACGAGCGCATCCTGGGCGACGCCGCCGACAGCCCGCTGATCGAGCGGTTCGGCCAGCAGGACGAGTACCGCGGCGGCCTGATCGTCGTGCGGCGGTTCATCGGACGGTAGGGCGCCCCCGCGCCCCTTCCCTTCTCTTGCTTTCCCGGGCCTCGTGCCCGGGATCCATGGTTCAGCCGCTCAGACCTCCTCAAGATCGCTCAGGTCTGAGACGTCGCTGGCATGGGCCCTCGCCACGAGGGCGAGGGAAGCATTGAAAAGACGGCGAACAGCGCGCGCCGTCGCCCTCAATTGGGCGACGTCACCGTCGCGCCCTGGGCCCTCAGGCGGTCGAGCACGCCGTTGCTGGGCAGCAGGAAGGCCAGGTCGACGACGGCGACGGTGACGCCGGGCCGCTCCAGGGCTTCGGACAGGGTCTTGGCCGACTGGCCGATCTGGTCGGCGAGCAGGCCCGCGCCCCCGGGCGCGCGCAGCAGACAGCGCTGGGCTGCGCTGGACGAGTAGCGGGCCCGCACCGAGGCGATGTCGCCATTGGCCCAATCGGTCCCCAGGGTGTTCCAGCGCGGCGCCTCGTAGTCGATCTCGTCGAGGGCGTCGCGTAGGCAGGCGAGATTGGCCTCGTCAGAGAGCTTGCCGGCCGCGCTCAGCACCGGACCCAGGCGGTACTGGCTCATGGCCTTGACCTTGACGCCCTTGGCCTTGGCCATGCGCTCGATGGTGCTGACCGGCTTGGCCTCAGAGAGGCCGGCGGCCTGGCGGAAGTCGGACAGCACGACGAAGCCCGCCACGGCCGGCTTCCAGTCCTTGTAGGGGATGGCGGTGCGGCGGGCCTGGGTGCGGGCCTTGACGAAGCGCTCCTTCAGGTCGGGCGGCAGCCGGTCCTCCAGCTTCTTGCCGAAGCCCTGGCGCACCCCGCCGCCGCCGGTGAGGAAGAACTTGGTGACCTGCATCGGCCCGACCGAGGCCTCGGGCGGGACCAGCACGAGGCTGGCCTGGTCGAGGGCCCGGTTGAGGCGAGGGCTGTCCCACTTCAGCTGGTGCGGCAGGGGCGCGGCCGAGCCCAACACGTAGAGCTTGGCGCCGTTCTTCTCGACCAGCCACAAGGCCGGGCCCGGCGGGCGGGCGACCACCAGCAGTTCCTCGACGACGGCGCTGCCGGGATCGGCCGGCTGCAGCTCGACGGTCGGCGTCTGGGCGGCGGCGGGAACGGCGAAGGCGAGCGCCAGGGCGGCGAGGGCCGCGACGCGGGCGGATCTCGAAGCGGCCATGGGGTACTCCTCCTGCTTGCGGCCAGACATAGTGCGCGTCGGCGGATGGCGAAACGGGGGCGCGACTTGCGTGGTCTTCCCGACGCATGGCTCTCTGCGGCGGCTGTCGATGTCCTGGAGGGGGAAACATGCTCAAGCGTTGGATGGGAGCGGCCTGCATGGCCGCCGTGCTGGCTGGAACCTTTGCCTCGCCGGTGCTGGCGCAGGCGCCAGCCGCGAGCGCCTCGATCGGGGTGGCGTCTCCGGCGCTGAAGGCCGTGGTCGACGAGCACTGGGCCTGGTGGCTGAAGGGCGCGCCGGTGCAGGCCACCCTGCTGGGCGTGCGGACCTATGACGACCAGCTGGACGACCCCTCCCTGGCCTTCGCCGACCGCCGCGCCGCCGAGGCCGCCGCGTTCCTGAAGCGGCTCGACGCCATTCCCGACGCCGGTCTTTCGCAGGCCGATCGGGTCAACAAGGCGATCCTGCACAGGATGCTGGCCGAGCAGGTCGAGGGCAACGGGTTCGGCCAGCGCACCATGCTGTTCTCCAGCATCGGCAGCTGGCACCAGTATTTCGCCGCCCTGCCCGACATGCTGCCGTTCTTCACCAAGGCCGACTACGACAGCTACCTGAAGCGGCTGGACCTCTATCCGGCCTACAACGCCGCCTCGATCGCCACGGTGCGCGAGGGCCTGGCCAAGGGATACGTCCAGCCGTGCGCGCCGATGAGGGCGTTCGGGGCGACGATCACCGCCACTATCGCCAGGGACCCGGAGGCGTCGGCCTTCTACAAGCCGTTCAAGCGGGCCCGGCCGCAGACCATCGGCGAGGCCGACTGGGCCGCCATGCAGGCCCGCGCCAAGGCGTCGATCACCGGCGGGATCAATCCCGCCTACCAGGCGATGTCGGACTTCTACGAGAAGGACTACGCGCCCAGGTGCCGCCGGGACGTGGCCGCGACCGCCCTGCCCCAGGGGCCGGCCTGGTACGCCTACCAGGTGCGTGTGATGACCACGACGACCAGGACGCCCGAGGAGATCCACCAGCTGGGTCTTTCCGAGGTCGCCCGCATCCGCGCCGAGATGGACGAGGTGGCCCGCAAGAGCGGGATCGCGCCCGACCGCAAGGCTTTCATCGAGAAGCTGCGCACCGATCCCAAATATTACGCCAAGACCCCGGCCGAGCTGATGCGCGAGGCCACCTATCTGGCCAAGACCATCGACGGCTGGATGCCCAGGCTGTTCGGAACCCTGCCCCGCCTGCCCTACACCGTGCGCGAGATCCCCGCCGAGATCGCCGAGGGCAACACCACGGCCTACTACAACGCCGGCTTCGCCAGCACGGGCTCGCCCGGGGTCTATTTCGTCAACACCACCCATCTGGACCAGCGGCCGCTCTACGAGATGCCGGCCCTGACGGTGCACGAGGCCGTGCCGGGCCACCATCACCAGATCGCGCTGCAGCAGGAGCTGGACTTGCCGGAGTTCCGCAAGAACGCGGCCTTCTTCACCGGCTTCGTCGAGGGCTGGGGGCTCTATTCCGAGCGCCTGGGCATCGAGATGGGCCTCTACGATACGCCCGAGAAGGACATGGGCCGCCTGTCCTACGAGATGTGGCGGGCCTGCCGCCTGGTGGTCGACACCGGCATCCATTCCAAGGGCTGGACCCGTGACCAGGCCATCGCCTTCATGCTGGAGAACACGGCCCTGTCGCGCACCAACATCGAGGCCGAGGTCGACCGCTACATCACCTGGCCGGGCCAGGCCCTGGCCTACAAGCTGGGCGAGCTGAAGATCCGCGAGTTGCGCACCCGGGCCGAGACGGCGCTGGGCGACAAGTTCGACCTGCGGGGCTTCCACGACGCGGTGCTGAAGAACGGCTCGGTTCCGCTCGACGTGCTGGAGGTTCAGGTCGACGCCTGGATCGCGGCGCGGAAGGCCTAGGATCCGTACTCAATTGCGCGACCATTCTTACTCGTCCTCCCGGACAAGCGCTTCGCGCTTTCCGGGATGACGAAGATTAAGTGATTGAATTTCGCGGATCCGAAACACCGCTCAATTGAGTCCATACCCTAAGGCGTCATGCAGGCGGCCTCGACCACGGTGGCGTCCAGCGTGCCGGCGGCCGGGACCTGCCAGCCCTGCTCGAAGCGATAGGCGTCCTCGGCGCCTTCGAGGTTGTTGTCCGGATAGCGGAAGGCCGCGGCGTTGCGGAAGCGGCTGGCCGTACAGTCGACCTCGACCAGCAGCTTTTCCGAGCGGAAGGCCGGAGCGCCCGGCGCCTCGGCTTCGGTGCGCGGCTCGCGAAACTCGTGGCGGACCCAGATCTTGCCCCGGGGCGCCAGGCCGTCGTTCTCCTTGGCGGTCTTGGCGAACATCAGCACCGCCCCGTCCTCGCCGGCGGCGAAGAACGGCCAGCCGTCGCCTCGCACCTTCTGGGCCCAGCGCGGCATGGCCCTGGCCTTTTCGCCGGGCGTGACGACGACGCCGTCGATCGTGCCCTGGGCGGTGGTTTGCGCGGAGACCTGGCCCGTCGGCGGCGGGGCGGCCTGGACCGCCAGCAGCAGGCCCGCGGCGAGCATCAGATCGGCGATGGTCACCGGCGGCCTCCCGTGCAGGGCGCGGGAGCGCCCTTTTCTTCGTTGCTGGTCACGGTAACATGGGTATTCGAACGATCAACCGGCCGAGGGCCTCGCGGATGACGAACAAGGCCGTCGCGCTGTCGCTGCTGATGCTCGCCGCCCTGGCCGGCGCGGCCCAGGCCGCCCCCACGCGCAAGGAAAGCTGGGGCAAGCCGGGGATCAGCTACCTGAAGTACCGCACCGATGCCGCCGACTGCCTGCACTATGTGGAGACCCAGGCGCCGGTGAAGCTGCCCCTGGTCGACGTGGTGTTCGAGATGGACATGGCCGTCGATCCGGAGGGCGGGCTGAACGCCATGTACGCCTATGCCGACCAGCAGAAGCTGCACATGAACCGCAACTGGCGCGAGGTGCGGCGGCAGGCGACCGGGGCGGTCGAGACCTGCCTGGCCGGGCGCGGCTACACCCGCTTCAAGCTGACCAAGGCCGAGCGCGAGGAACTGGAGGGCTTGCGCGTCGGCACGCCGGCGCGGCAGCTTTATCTCTGGCGGCTGGGAGCCGAGCCGCGCTGAGGAGACCGGTCGATGAGCCTGACCGAGATCGCCCGCTTCGCCGACCTCGTCGAGGCCCAGGTCGCCGCCTCGCGCCTGCGGGCCGAGGGCGTGCCGGTGCTGGTCCAGAACGAGCACTGGGGCGCCAGCGACTACCTGATGAGCATCGCCATGGGCGGCTTTCGCCTGTGGACGCCCGATGTCGACGCCGACGAGGCCAGGCGGCTGATCGCCGAGCTGCGCGGCGGCGAAAGCGCGCCTGACGCCGCTCCGCCGGGGCGGGCGGCCTCGACGGCCAAGGCCGGCGCGGCGCTGGCCCTGGCGGCGACCTTCGGGCCGACGGCCGGACTGCTGCTGGGCGGCAAGGGCCGCGGCGGCTGGATGCGGCCGGTCGCGGTCGGCGTCGCGGGCCTGTGCCTCGCCGTGGGGCTGGCCGCCTGGGCCGTGGTCCTGCTCGGTTAAGGCGCGGGCGCCGGCTGGGCCTGCAGGCTTTCCGGATCGGCCTGCTTCTCGCCCAGCACCACGACGAAACTGCCGCTGATGATCATCAGGCCGCCGACGGCCAGGGCCAGGGTCAGGTGGTCTCCGAACAGCAGGACGCCGATCGAGGCGCCCATCAGCGGCTCGATGTTGATGAACACCCCGGCGCTGGCGCTGCCCACGCGGGACGAGCCGTACTGCCAGGCCGCCGTGGCCAGCAGGGTCGACAGCACGCCCAGCCCAAGCACGCCGCTCCAGGCGGTCGTCGACAGGTGCAGGTTCGGCGGGCCATGCATGGCGAAGGCGATCGGCAGCACGGTGAAGGCCGCGACGATCACGGTCACTGCCGGGATGGCCATCGGGGTCGGGGCCTTGGGCGCGCGCTTGAGCACCACCAGCCAGGCCAGGAAGATCAGCAGAGAGCCCAGAGACAGCGCCACGCCCAGCGGCGAGCCGGCCCCGTCCGGCTTGCCGGCGATCAGGACGGCGCCGAGGGTGGCCGCGCCGACGCCCATCCACGAAGCCCGGCTGACCTTCTCGCCCATGAGCTTGGCGCAGACGGCGATCAGGGCCGGCATGGCGCCGACCAGCAGGGCGGCCAGGGTGACGCTGACATGGGCCAGGCCCTCGAACTGCACCATGAAGGCCACGCCGTAGAGCGCGCCCGACGCGAGCATCACCGGCGACCTGAACAGGGCCCGCGCTTCTTTGGTGGCCAGGGCGAAGGGCGCGGCGACCACGGCGGCGACGACGAAGCGCAGCAGCACCATGTGGGCCGCGTCGGTCTCGCGCAGGATCAGCTTGCCGAGGGGAAAGCCCAGCCCCCAGAGCGTGCCGGCGAGGATCAGGGCGAGGAAGGCGACGCGTTTCATAGGGGCCTCATGGCGCATCCATGCCCGCCTGGCGAGAGGCGGCGCGTCCCGGATATGGCGCAGCGAGGTGTCAGGGCCTGTCAGCAGGGCTCCGGCGAAGATGAAATTTTCGAAAGGCGGCGTGGCGAGGCGCTCGAGCAACAGCTGCAAGTGCTTGATCTGCAAGCGCTTCGTATCATCGCGCTTGGCTACGCTTCATTCGTGTAACATTGTTCACATCTTCAGACATTTTCGCGCCACAACCGCCTCCAACCTAGGCCGCAGTTCGTTTCCCGCCACTCGCGATGGAGATCGCCATGCGCCTCGTCCTGAAGTCTCTCACCCTCGCCGCCGGCGCGGCCCTGGCGGCCGGGGTCGTCGCGGCCTCGGCCCAGCCGGCCGCCCCGCCGCCGCCGCCCGCTCCGCCGGAAGCGCCCGAGCCGCCGCCGCCGCCGCCGCCCGCTCCGCCGGAAGCGCCCGAGCCGCCGCCGCCTCCGCCGCCCGCTCCGCCGGAAGCGCCCGAGCCGCCGCCGCCTCCGCCGGCCTTCGACAACCTGATGTTCCGCGGCCATCCCGGCCCGATGGCCTTCCGCATGCACAGGGATCCGGAAGCCCGCGCCCAGCGCCTGCGCGACGTGCTGCAGCTGACCGACCGCCAGGAAGGCGCGCTGAAGACCTACATCGCCGCCACCGGCCCGAAGGAGCGCCCCGAGCCGAAGCCCGCGCGTGACGAGAGCGCCAAGGACAAGGCCCCGCCGACCGCGCTGGAGCGCCTCGACGAGCAGGCCGAGCGGATGACCAGGGTCGCCGCCGACCTTCGGAGCCGCGCCGACGCCACGCGGGCCTTCTACAACGCCCTGACCCCCAGCCAGAAGAAGGCCTTCGACGCCCTGGGCCCCGAAGTGACCGGCGGTCCGAACGTCTCGGTGCGCCGCATCGAGGCCCGGGGTCCCAAGGGGCTGGGCGCGATGTCGTTCGGCGGTCCGGGCGAACGCCGGGTGATCATCCAGCGCAAGTCGGGCTCGTAAGCGCGCGAGACGATTGCGGGCGTCCGCTGGCCGATCTAAGTCAAGGTCGATGGGCGCCCGCAACCAAAACAAGAACCCGTTCGACTTCCTGGCCAACCCCGAGCGGTTCATGGCCTTCTCGCGCTGGGCCGCGCCCATGTTCGGCGCCATCGCCGGCGTGCTGGCGGTGGTCGGCCTGGTTCTGACCTTCACGGTGCCCGAGGACTACCAGCAGGGCGACACGGTGCGGATGATGTTCATCCATGTGCCGGCGGCCGTGCTGGCGATGTTCGTCTATCTGTGCCTGGGGATCGCCAGCTTCCTGGCGCTGGTGTTCCGCCACGCCCTGGCCGACGCGGCCGCCCAGGCCTGCGCCCCGCTGGGCGCGGCCTTCACGGTGCTGGCCCTGGCCACTGGCTCGCTGTGGGGCAAGCCGATGTGGGGAACCTGGTGGGTGTGGGACGCCCGCCTGACCTCGGTGCTGGTGCTGCTGCTTTTCTATCTCGGCTATCTGGCCCTGCGCGGGGCGATCGACGACGAGCAGAAGGCCGCCCGCGCCGCCGCCATCCTGGCCCTGGTCGGCGTTATCAACCTGCCGATCGTCAAGTTCTCGGTCGACTGGTGGAACAGTCTGCACCAGGGCTCTTCCACCCTGCTGGCCAAGCCGGAGAACCGCCTGCCGGTCGTCTATGCCTGGCCGATGCTGGTGATGCAGCTGGCTTATCTGTCGGCGTTCGGGTCGCTGTGGCTGGTGCGAATCCGGGCGCTGGTCTGGCGGCGCAAGGCGCGCAGCCTGGCCCTGAAGGCGGCGGAGGCCTGACCCCGGATGAGCTTCGATTTCGACGCCGGCAAGTACGCCGTCTATGTCTGGCCCGCCTTCGCCCTGACGGCGGCGGTGTTCGCCTGGATGATCGCCGACAGCCTGCTGGCCGCCCGCCGCTGGCGCGCCGAGGCGCAGCGCCGGCAGGCCGAGACCAAGGACCCCGGCAAGTGAAGCGCTGGCTGGCCTTCGCGCCGCTGATCGTTCTGGCCGCCCTGGCGGTGCTGTTCGCCGGCTACGCGCTCAAGCGCAACCCGCAGGTCAGCCCCGACGCCCTGGTCGGCAAGCCCGTGCCCGTCCTGTCACTGCCGGATCTCGACAGCGGGACGCCGACCCCGGTCCGCGGCGACGGCGACGGGCCGATGCTGGTCAACTTCTTCGCCTCCTGGTGCGCGCCCTGCGAGATCGAGCATCCGCAGCTGATGGCGCTGAAGGCCCGCGGCGTGCGGGTGGTCGGCGTGGCCTACAAGGACGCCCCGGCCAACACCGAGGCGTTCCTGGGCCGGTTGGGCGATCCGTTCGCCGCCCGGCTGGTCGATCGCGACGGCCGCGCAGGCGTGGAGTTCGGCGTCACCGGCGTGCCCGAGACCTTCGTGGTCGACGCCCGGGGCCAGGTCGTGGCCAAGCACACCGGGCCGATCACGCCGCAGGATCTGGACGGGCTCGTCGCCAGGCTGCGTTGAAGCGTCGCGCGTCCTTGGGCTTAGAAGGTCGTTAACCACGCTCGCGCACTCTGCATTAACCATGCTATCACCTGCGTCATGAGCACCGTTCGTCCCACCGGCCTGCCCGCCGTCGCCGCCCGACCCACGTCGAGCGCCGTGAGCCCGGCTGGCCAGTCGCGCGCGGCGGCCTTCTTCCAGGCGGCGGTCACCGACGCCACGAGCGCCCGCCCGGCGGCCTCGCCGATGACCGTGCAGCTGCAGACCCAGACCGAGCCCCAGGCCCGCCGCACCGTGCCGCCCAAGGCCTTCACCGCCCCGACCGAACAGCCGCAGAAGATCCTGCGCCCCGGCTCGCTGCTGAACATCCTGGTCTGAGGGTTTCGCCTCAGGGCGGACTCCAATTCTTTCGTCATCCCGGCCGGAGCGCGTAGCGCGCAGAGCCGGGACCCAGGGCCGCCGCAGTGCGTCTGCGACCGCTGGGGCAGTGAACCCAACTACCGAGCCCAGTCCCCTGGGTCCCGGATAAGCGCTACGCGCTTTCCGGGATGACGAAGCGGCGGGCGGCTGAGGTGCGCCTCCGAAACGAAAAACGCCGCGACGGGCGACGTCGCGGCGTTTTCCTCTTGCGGTCTTGCGCGCCCTACAGCGGAGGCGGCGGCGGGGCGAGGATCTCGCGCTTGCCGGCGTGGTTGGCGGCGCCGACGACGCCTTCCTTCTCCATCCGCTCCATCAAGGAGGCGGCGCGGTTGTAGCCGATCTGCAGGCGGCGCTGGATGTAGCTGGTCGAGGCCTTGCGGTCGCGGGTGACCACGGCCACGGCGTGGTCGTAGAGGTCGTTGGCCCCGCCCTCGCCGGCGAAGGCGCCCTCGATGGCCTCTTCCTGCTCCTCGTCGCCGCCGGCGGTGACTTCCTCCAGGTACTGGGGGATGCCCTGGTCGCGCAGGAACTTGGCCACGGCCTCGACCTCGCCGTCGGAGACGAACGGGCCGTGCAGGCGGGTGATGCGGCCGCCGCCGGCCATGTAGAGCATGTCGCCCTGGCCCAGCAGCTGCTCGGCGCCCTGTTCGCCCAGGATGGTGCGGGCGTCGATCTTGCTGGTGACCTGGAAGCTGATCCGGGTCGGGAAGTTGGCCTTGATGGTGCCGGTGATGACGTCGACCGACGGACGCTGGGTGGCCATGATCAGGTGGATGCCGGCGGCGCGGGCCATCTGGGCCAGGCGCTGGACGGCGCCTTCGATGTCCTTGCCGGCGACCATCATCAGGTCGGCCACCTCGTCGATGACCACCACGAGATAGGGCATGGCCTCGGGGCGAATCTGCTCGGTCTCGTAGATCGGACGGCCGGCGTCGTCGAAGCCCGTCTGCACGGTCCGCTCGAAGTGCTCGCCCTTCTCCAGGGCCTCGTTGGCCTTCTCGTTGTAGCCGCCGATGTTGCGCACGCCGATCTTGGACATGCGGCGATAGCGGTCCTCCATCTCGCGGACGGTCCACTTCAGCGCCACGACGGCCTTCTTCGGATCGGTCACGACCGGGGCCAGCAGGTGCGGGATGCCGTCGTAGACCGACAGTTCCAGCATCTTCGGGTCGATCATGATGAAGCGGCACTTCTCGGGCGGCAGCTTGTAGAGGATCGACAGGATCATGGCGTTGACGCCGACCGACTTGCCCGAGCCGGTGGTGCCGGCGATCAGCAGGTGGGGCATCTTGGCCAGGTCGGCGATATAGGGCTCGCCGCCGATGGTTTCGCCCAGCGCCATGGGCAGGATCTGGCTGGCCTTGTCGTAGTCGGCGCTCGACAGCAGGTCGCGCAGATAGACGGTCTCGCGACGCTGGTTGGGCATTTCGATGCCGATGGCGTTGCGGCCTTGCGCCACCGCCACGCGGCACGAGATCACGCTCATCGAGCGGGCGATGTCGTCGGCCAGCGCCACGACGCGGGCGGTCTTCACGCCCGGGGCCGGCACCAGCTCGTACATGGTCACGACGGGGCCCGGACGGATCTGGTCGATCTGGCCCTTGACCCCGAACTCGGCCAGCACGCTTTCCAGCAGGCGGGCGTTCTGGCGCAGGGCGCCCTCGTCGAACTCCGACGAGCGCGGCTTGGCCTTGGCCAGCATGGCCAGTTCCGGCAGCTGGAAGCCGTCCTCGTCTTCCTCGAAGTCGAAGGTCTTCTGCTGCTCGCGCTGTTCGCGGTTGCTGGCGGGGGCCGGAGCCTTGGGCTGGCGGATCGACAGCGGGCGGGCGTCGAAGCTGGGGGCGAAGTCGTCCTCGTCGTCGTCCACCGGCGGCGGAGCCGGACGGGCGGCCTTGGCGGCGCGCGGCGCGGGCTGCGGGGCGACGACCATGCCGTCGTCGTCCTCGACCGGGGCGGCCGCGCGGGCGGCGCGGCGGGGCGCGGGCGCCTGGGGTTCGTCGTTGTCGATCGCGTCGATGGCGTCGCGCACCGGACGGCGCGGGGCGGCCTTGGGGCGGGGTGCGCGGACCGGCTCGGGCTCGCGCTTCTGGCGGGGCGCGCGCTCGCGCGGCGCGGTCAGGCGGGCGAGCAGGCTCATGACGCTTTCGGGATCGACGCGGCGCACGCCCAGGGCGTAGCCGACGCCGACCACGGCGCCGACCAGCAGCAGCAGGGCGGCGATGACGCGGGCGCCGGGGATGTGGGCGAAGCTGAAGATCCCGGCCAGCAGGTTGAGCAGGCCGTCGCCCCAGAACCCGCCCAGGCCCTTGGCCAGCGGCCAGACGGCGGGCTTGGCCAGGACGGTCAGGAAGCCGGCCAGGGCCAGCAGGCCGGCCACGCCGACGCCGGCGCGGACGCGCAGTTCGCGGCGGTGGGCGTCGGGATCGGGCTGGGCGGTGCGGGCCAGGCCGAACACCAGCATCATGATCGCGGCCACCCAGCCGGCCAGGCCCAGGGACTGCACGACCACGTCGGCGATCACCGCGCCGGCGCCGCCCAGGGCGTTGCTGGCCGGCGCGCCGCCGACGGCGTTGAAGCTGGGATCGGAGGCGTCGTAGGTGGCCAGGGACAGCAGCAGACCCGCGCCCAGAACCGCCAGGACGCCGCCCCGGAACCGGGCCGTCCACGGCTGGTCCCAGCCGTAGCGCACCGCTTCCCAGACCAGCTCCACATTCGATCGCCGCGCAACTCGCGCCATGAACCACTCCGAAGCACTTCGAAGGCTACCTTGTGGCCGCAGATGGTTAAGGGGCGTTTACCGAGATCGGGCTTGGGGGCCGTCTGGAAACAAAGACTTAGTGTCGCAGGCCGTCACGCGAGCGTCATGGAACCGAAGTCGCGAGACGTGCATTCAAGCCTCGTATCCCCCTAGTAACATCCCCTCTGACTTCGCGGCCCGGACGGCGACGCCCGGGTCGTTTTTCGTGGGGCCGGCCAGAGGATGCTCCCCCTGAAGGGGGAGCTGTCGCGGAGCGATTGAGGGGGAAGTGACTGCTGGTGTCGGGGGATGTGCTGAGTTCATCAGGGACTTCCCCCTCCGGCCCTTCGGGCCACCTCCCCCTTCAGGGGGAGGGTCTCTGGACACGAGTTTCCCGCCTCACGCGGCAAGCCGCTGAGCTGATGGAGAGGGCGCGGGGCGTCCGGGCCTCGCCCGGATGTGTTTGTTTCAAGTACCGTTTCGACGAAGCATAGACGCCCCGCGCGATCGTTATTCCTCAGGCCGGGGCGCGCAGGCCTCTTCCGCCTTGTGCCCCTTCCCCACGCAGAGCTCCCCGTTTCTTGACGGCCAGGAGTGCGTGCTAGGCGCGGACCCTTGGGCGGGCGGGAAGCCATAGGTCGGCAGCTTCCCGATGGATGGGTTTACGTCCCCCATCCTCATTTAAGCCTTCAGGCCCGGCTCACGCCGCTCCCTCAGCCCCGCTCGATCGCATCCGCGTCGCACGCTTCGGGCCGGATCCTTGCGCCCTCTCCCTGCGACGGGATGCAGTGATTATGCGGGCGGGTTGGATCCGTCTGATCCATGAGCGTGAGAAAGTTGCAAGTCGCTGATCGTGTTCAGGAGTTTTCGCTGAACGCAGAGGATGGACGGGGCTGGATCCCCGTCGGCAGTTCCCAATTCCGTAAAACCCCCGCGCACGCGGGGGCCCAGGCTTTTTCTGAAACGCGCGGCGCTCGACGATAAAACGCCTGGGTCCCCGCGTTCGCGGGGATTTTACGGGGGTGGGGCGAGCCTGTGTCTGTGAGGGAGGCTATCGGTGGGAAGCCTTCCACTACCTCGGAAGCTGAAAACGTCCCCCCTCCGTCGCCTTTGGCGACACCTCCCCCAGAGGGGGAGGATCCTCGGAAGCGCCTCGGCCTACAGGATGTAGCGGCTGAGGTCCGCGTTGGCCGCCAGGGTTCCCACCCGCTCGTTCACGTAGGCGGCGTCGATGGTGACGGTTTCGCCGCCGTGGTCGGTGGCGGTGAAGCTGATCTCCTCGACCACCTTTTCCATGATGGTCTGCAGGCGGCGGGCGCCGATGTTCTCCACCGAGGCGTTGACGGCCACGGCGGCGTCGGCCAGGGCGTCGATTGCCTCGTCGGTGAAGACCAGGGTCAGGTTCTCGGTTGCCATCAGCGCCTGATGCTGGCGCAGCAGGTTGGCTTCCGGCTCGGTGAGAATGCGGCGCATGTCGTCGCGCGACAAACCCTTCAGCTCGACGCGGATCGGCAGGCGGCCCTGCAGCTCGGGCAGCAGGTCCGACGGCTTGGCCACGTGGAAGGCGCCCGAGGCGATGAACAGGATGTGGTCGGTCTTCACCGGCCCGTACTTGGTCGACACCGTCGTGCCCTCGATCAGCGGCAGCAGGTCGCGCTGCACGCCCTCGCGGCTCACATCAGCGCCGCCGCGCTGCGAGGAGCTGGCGACCTTGTCGATCTCGTCGAGGAAGACGATGCCGTGGTTCTCGGCCAGGGCGAGGGCCTCTTGAGTGAGGGCCTCCTGGTCGAGCAGCTTGTCGCTCTCCTCGGCGATCAGCGGCGCCCAGGCGCCCGAGACCGTGGTCTTGTGGGTCTTGGTGCGGCCGCCGCCGAACGACTTCATCATCTCGCCGAGGTTCAGCACCGAGGCGCCCGGCTGGCCGGGGATCTCGAACATGCCGCCGCCGCCGTTGTCGGCCAGCTGCAGCTCGATTTCCTTGTCGTCGAGCTCGCCGGCCCGCAGCTTCTTGCGGAAGCTGTCGCGGGCGGCCGTGGCGCCGGGGCCGGTCAGGGCGTCGAGGATGCGGTCCTCGGCGGCGGCTTCGGCCTTGGCCTTCACGCCGGCGCGGCGCTTGTCGCGGACCATGGCCAGGGCGCTCTCGACCAGGTCACGGACGATCTGGTCGACGTCGCGGCCGACATAGCCGACCTCGGTGAACTTGGTGGCCTCGACCTTGAGGAACGGGGCCTGGGCCAGCTTGGCCAGGCGGCGGGCGATCTCGGTCTTGCCCACGCCCGTGGGGCCGATCAGCAGGATGTTCTTGGGGGTAATTTCGTCCTGCAGGTCGGCCGGCGTGCGGCGGCGACGCCAGCGGTTGCGCAGGGCCACGGCGACGGCGCGCTTGGCCTCGGCGTGGCCGACGATGAAGCGATCCAGTTCGGAGACGATTTCGCGGGGGGAGAACTCGGTCATGTGTCGTTGATCAGGGTCTCGAAGATCAGGCGCCAGCCTTCGGCGCGCCTTTGCCAGACGTGCATATAGTGCGCCGCCACGGGTTTGTTATCCGGTCCGCTCCAACTGGCCTCGCCGTGGGTCCAGACCAGGTCGCCGGCGCCCGAGGCCCCGCCGCCCTGCGGGCGCAGTGCGATCGAGGCCGGACGCAGGGCGAGGCGCGCCGAAAGGTCGTCGCCGGCCAGGGTCTTGGAGCCCTTGGGACCGAGCAGCCAGGCGTCGCTCGCCAGCACGGCCTTGTAGGCGACCGCCGCGTCGGTGGAGGCGGCCAAGGCCAGGGCGGCCTCGGCGTCGCGGGCCTCCTCGAAGCCCTTGGCCTGGCTTTCGGCGCCGGCCGGCGCCACGGGCCCGACCTGGGCGGCGGCGTCGGGACCGGGAGCCTTGCCGGGATCGGCCTCGGCTCCGCCGTCATAGACCCACTTCCATTCGCCGTCGGCGCCCTTGCGCCAGATGGTGGCGTAGTAGCCGCCGCGCCTGTCGTCGATGCTCCAGGGGCCGAAGGACAGGCCAAGGTCGCCCGAGCGGGCGATCACCACCTTCTGCGGCCACCAGAACAGCCTGGGCTCGTTGGTCCCCGGCCGTTTGCCGTAGAGCTCGCGAGCGTTGACCGGGCCGGGGGCGAAGACGATGGCGTCATCGGCCATGTGCTTGAGGAACGAGCCCTTGATCCCCAGCGCCAGACCGTCGGCCGCGAACGCCCGCTCGGCGGCCTCGACCGGCGCGGCCGAGATCTCCTGGGCGATGGCCGGACCGGCGATGGCGGCGGCGATCAGCGCGGGGGGCAGGAACTTGAGCATGGTGTCGGGTCCTCGAGCGCCAGCTTGTATCTGGTCCACTCTAATCGTCATCCCGGCCGCAGCGAAGCGGAGAGCCGGGACCCAGGGGCCGCTGCGCTGCCGCTGGCTGCCGCCTGGGCGGTGAACCCTGGCGCGGAGCCCGGTCCCCCGGGTCCCGGATCGGCCTTCGGCCGTCCGGGATGACGACTTGAAGAGGCCTACAGCCCTTCGACCGTCAGGTTGCCGTTGGTGTAGACGCAGATCTCGGCGGCGATGGCCATGGCGCGGCGGGCGATTTCCTCGGCGGTCAGGTCCTGGTCGATCAGGGCCTTGGCCGCGGCCAGGGCGTAGTTGCCGCCCGAGCCGATGGCGGCCACCGCGCCGCCGCCGGGGCTTTCGCCCGGCTCGAGCACGTCGCCGACGCCGGTGACGGTGTAGATGGCGTCCTTGTCGGCCACCAGCAGCATGGCTTCCAGCCGGCGCAGGTAGCGGTCGGTGCGCCAGTCCTTGGCCAGGTCGACGCAGGCCCGGGCCAGCTGGTTGGGATACTGCTCGAGCTTGGCTTCCAGCCGCTCGATCAGGGTGAAGGCGTCGGCCGTGGCCCCGGCGAAGCCGGCGACGACCGCGCCTCCGGCCAGGCGGCGGACCTTGCGGGCGTTGCCCTTGACGACGGTTGGGCCCATGGAGACCTGGCCGTCGCCGGCGATCACGGTCTGGCCGTTCTTGCGCACCGCGAGGATGGTTGTGCCGTGCCAGTCGGGGAACGAGTTCGAGCTTTGCATGGCTTCGCATGTGGCGAGGCCGGCCTGGAGGGTCAAGCGCCATGAGCTTTTCGGAACGCGAGGTCGAGCGCTACGCCCGCCATCTGGTGCTGCGCGAGATCGGCGGACCGGGTCAGCAGAAGCTCAAGGCGGCGCGGGTGCTGATCGTCGGAGCCGGCGGCCTGGGCGCGCCGGCCGCCCTCTATCTGGCGGCGGCGGGCGTCGGGACCATCGGCATCGCCGACGCCGACGAGGTATCGCTGTCGAACCTGCAGCGCCAGGTGCTCTACGCCGAGGCCGACGTCGGCAAGCCCAAGGTCGCGGCGGCCGCCGAACATCTGGGGGCGCTCAATCCGAACGTCACGGTCGTCCCCCACCCCGTCTGGCTGGACGCCTCGAACGCCCGCGAGATCGTGGCCGGCTACGACCTCGTGCTGGACGGCACCGACGATTTCTCCACCCGCTTCGCCGTCAGCGACGCCTGCCTGGCCGAGGGCAAGGTCCTGGTCAGCGGGGCCCTGGGCCGCTGGACCGGCCAGGTGGGCGTATTCCACGGCCAGCCCTGCTATCGCTGCCTGGTGCCCGAGGTTCCGCCCGACGCCGAGACCTGCGCCCTGGTCGGCGTGGTCGGGGCCCTGGCCGGGGTGATCGGCTCGATGATGGCGCTGGAGGCGGTGAAGGTCATCGCCGGGGCCGGCCGGCCGCTGTCGGGGCGCCTGCTGATCTACGACGCCCTGGCGGCCGAGACCCGCACGGTGCGCATCGGCGCCGACCCTGGATGTCCCGCCTGCGGGGCATAGCGCCGTTCGGCGAAAACCTTGTGCCTACGGGGCTTTACGGGGTCGAGCCGGCGGATCGTTTGGTCTAGGTTGCGGGCCGCCGGTCCCGGCGGACCTCCCCCTTTGCGCCGGTCGGCCAAGGGAGAAGACCGATGACCACCTCTCGCATCGCCCACCCCGGCCTGGCGGCCAAGGTCATGAGCGCGCAGGACGCCGCCGCCCTGATCGAGCCCGGCTCGACCGTCGGCATGAGCGGCTTCACCGGCTCGGGTTATCCCAAGGCCGTGCCGATGGCCCTGGCCGAGCGCATCGAGACGGCCCACGCGGCGGGCGACAAGTTCCGCGTCAAGGTGTGGACCGGCGCCTCGACCGGCCCCGAGCTGGACGGCGCCCTGGCCAAGACCGACGGCGTCGAGTTCCGCCTGCCCTACAATTCCGACCCCATCGCCCGCGAGAAGATCAATCGCGGCGAGATGGAGTATTTCGACATGCACCTTTCCCAGGTCGCCCCGATGGCCTGGCAGGGGTTCCTGGGACCGCTCGACACCGCCGTGGTCGAGATCGCGGGCATCCGCGCCGACGGCTCGCTGATCCCGTCCTCGTCGGTGGGCAACAACAAGACCTGGCTGGACCGGGCCTCGAAGATCATCCTCGAGGTCAATCGCTGGCAGAACCCGGCGCTGGAGGGGATGCACGACATCTACTACGGCACCGCCCTGCCCCTGCCCGCGTGCCGATCCCGCTGGTGAAGCCCGACGACCGCATCGGCGAGGCCTATTTCCGGGTCGATCCCAGCAAGGTGGTGGCGGTGGTCGAGACCGACGCGCCCGACCGCAACCTGCCCTTCGCCGCGCCCGACGCCTCGGCCCTGGCGATCGCCGGCCACTTGCTGGAGTTCTTCGCCCACGAGGTGAGGATGGGCCGCCTGCCCGCCTCGCTGCTGCCGCTGCAGTCGGGCGTGGGCAACATCGCCAACGCCGTGCTGACCGGCCTGGTGGACGCGCCGTTCGAGAACATGACCGCCTATACCGAGGTGATCCAGGACGGCATGCTCGACCTGCTGGCGGCCGGCAAGCTGCGCATGGCCTCGGCCACGGCGTTCTCGCTGAGCCCCGAGGCCGCCGCCGGCCTCAACGCCGACATGGCTAGCTTCCGCGACAAGATGATCCTGCGGCCGCAGGAGATTTCCAACCATCCCGAGCTGATCCGCCGCCTGGGCTGCATCGCCATGAACGGCCTGATCGAGGCCGACATCTACGGGGCGGTGAACTCGACCCACGTGATGGGCTCGCGCATCCAGAACGGCATCGGCGGCTCGGGCGACTTCGCCCGCAACGCCTATGTGTCGATCTTCATGACCCCGTCGACGGCCAAGGGCGGCAAGATCTCGGCCATCGTCCCGCAGGTCAGCCACGTCGACCACATCAACCAGGACGTCCAGGTGATCGTCACCGAGCAGGGCCTGGCCGACCTGCGCGGCCTGTCGCCCAAGCAGCGCGCCCGGGTGATCATCGACAACTGCGCCCACCCCGACTTCCGCCCGGCCCTGGAGGACTATTTCCAGCGCGCCCAGCTGGGCGCCTACGGCCGCCAGACCCCGACCCTGCCGGGCGAGGCGCTGTCGTGGCACCAGCGGTTCATGGAGACGGGGGACATGCGGGGCTGAGGGGGGCTCCGAAGCCTATCGACTTCAAACCGTCATCCCGGACGAAGGTCGGCTCAAGCAGACCGTAGACCCGGGACGCTGCGGCCGGGATGACGAGCGATTTGCGGCTTCGCCGGAGCCCCTCTCAGGCGAACCCCTTGCGGATGTGCTCGATCGACTTGGTCAGCACCAGCTTCCAGTTGTCGTCCGACCAGTCGCGGTGGCCGACGCCCTTCATCTCGACGTGCTCGCACGGCTTGCCGGCGGTCTTCAGGGCCTTTGCCATGATCCTGGACTGCTTGGGCGTGACGATGGTGTCCTCGGTGCCGTGGATCAGCAGCACCGGGGCCTTGATCTCGGCGGCGCGTTCGGAGGGCGAGGCGGCGATCAGCATGGCCTTGTCGGCCCGGGGATCGCCGATCGTCTTGCACCAGTAGGCGTAGGCGTCGGAATCCGAGCCGTCCTCGGCCTTCGAGAAGGCCAGGCTCTCGACGAGGTCGGCGTCGCCGGCGATCGAGACCACGGCCTTGTAGAGGTCGGGACGGCGCACCGCGCCCATCAGGGCCGCGTAGCCGCCGTAGCTGATGCCGCAGATGGCGATGCGGGCCGGATCGGCGACGCCCGAGGCCACGACCTGGGCGACGGCGTCCTCCACGTCCTCCTGCATCAGATCGCCCCAGCGCTTGCGGCCGGCGTTGGCGAAGGCCTTGCCGTAGCCGCCCGAGCCGCGGAAGTTGGGCTGCAGCACCAGCCAGCCCTGGGCGGCCAGGGCCTGGGCGAACAGGTCGAAGCTCAGGGTGTCGCGCACCTCGGGCCCGCCGTGCGGCAGCACCACCATCGGCCGGGGCTTGTCGGACGCGATCACCGGCGTCGTCAGGTAGGCGGTGATCGTCTGGCCGTCCCGGGTCTTGATCGGCAGGGCCTTCATCGGCGCCAGGCGCTCCTGCGCCAGCCAAGGCCGCTTGTCGCCCAGCAGACGCAGGTCCTTCCGGGTCACGTCGTACAGCCAGAAGGCGCCGGGATGGCGGGGCCCGCTGACGAAGAAGATGAACCGCTTGTGGTCGGCGCTGACGTCGAAGGGGCTGACGTTGCACTCGTCGCCGAAATAGGCGTTCACGCCCTTGTAGTGGGCCGCCAGCTTCGGATCGAGGAAGCGGTGGTTGCTGCGGTCGTCGCTGACCGAGATGCTGAGCGCCTTGTAGCTTTCGTCGACGAACATGCCCTGGATCGGCCGCTTGTCGTCGTGCGCGACCACCTCGCCGACGGTCATCGAGCGGGTGTCGAACTTGCGGATGGCGGGCATGTCGGCGCCCTCGTCCGTCGACAGCATCAGCAGCACGCCCGGCTCGGGCGTCGGGGCCACGAATTCGAGATCCGACAGCTTCTTCAGTTCGTTGCGGCGAACCTTCTTGTAGAGCTTCCACGCCTTCTCGCCGGGCGCGCGCACCATGACGCTGACCACGGTGCCGCGGGCGTTGGAGTCGTAGCGGATCACCGGCACGCCGTTCTGGGTATACCAGCCGTCGGTCGACGGCGCGCCGCGCTCAAGCTGCGTCGCCTCGCCGGTGTAGACGTCGACCAGGTAGAGGGTCTCGCACTCGGTGACGGTGTCCCAGATCTGCATCAGGATCCGCTTGGGGTCGGTGTTCATCCGGTCGACCACGTTGGCCAGATTGAACTGCCGCTTCATCACCCCTTTCTGGTTGTTGAACAGCACCACGGGGTCCTTGCCGTCGGCGCCGATGGCCAGGATGCGGCGGACCGGGATCGGGATGAACTCGCCGTAGAAATAGAGGCCCTGGGCGTGGCCCTTGGGGTCCTTGGTCATCCGCACCCAGATGAGCAGGCGCTCCTCGTTGGCCCATTCCACCTGGTCGACGACGGTTTCGCCCAGCTGCACCGGCTTGATCGATTCCTCGTTGCCGTCGGTCTCGTAGAAGATGATCAGGGCGTTGGTCTTGTCGCCCTTCTTCTGCTCCACGAGGATGGCCACGCGCGAGCCGTTGGGCGACAGGGCGGTGTCGAGCACTTCGGCGCCCCGCAGCAGCTCGTCGACGCTGGGCGGGACGACGACGGCCTTGTCGGTCTTTGGCCTGTCGGTTTGAGGCTTTTCGGTCTTGGCCTCGACGCCCTTGGCGTCGGCGGCGAAGGCATGGTCGATGGCGATCGGCGTCGCCGAAGCGGCCGCGATCACGAGACGGCGAGTAAGCAAGGCGGCCCCCCGGTCGCACTGAAGGTTACAGGCGCGAGCCCAATGTCCCGCGAGCTCTCAAAATCGCGAGTTTCGGCAAGCTTTGCAATTGCAAGATGAGATCGCCCGGAGGGCGGTCACAGCATCGCGGGAATGACCCGGTCGGGCGGCCGGTGCCCGTCCATGAAGGTCTTCACGTTGACGATCACCTTCTCGCCCATGTCGATGCGGCCCTCGACCGTGGCCGAGCCCATGTGCGGCAGCAGCACCACGTTGGGCAGCTTGAGCAGCTTGGGATTGATGGCCGGCTCGTGCTCGTAGACGTCCAGGCCCGCGCCGGCGATCTCGCCGCGCGCCAGCATGTTGGCCAGGGCCCCTTCGTCGATGACCTCGCCGCGGGCGGTGTTGACGACGATGGCGTGCGGCCGCAGCAGCTTCAAGCGCCTGGCTGAGAGCAGGTGGTAGGTGGCCGGGGTGTGCGGGCAGTTGATCGAGATGATGTCCATCCGGGCCAGCATCTGGTCGAGGCTTTCCCAGTAGGTGCAGCCCAGCTCCTCGGCGATGCGCGGGCTGACGGGCTTGCGGTTGTGATAGTGCACCTGCATGCCGAAGGCCTTGGCGCGGCGGGCCACGGCCTGGCCGATGCGGCCCATGCCGACGATGCCCAGGCGCTTGCCCCACAGGCGGCGGCCCAGCATCCAGGTCGGCGACCAGCCCTGGAACTCGCCGGCCTTGACCACCTCGGCGCCTTCGACGACGCGGCGGGCGGCGGCCATGATCAGGGTCATGGTCAGGTCGGCGGTGTCCTCGGTCAGCACGCCGGGGGTGTTGGTGACGATGATCCCCCGCGCGTTGGCGGTGGCGACGTCGATGTTGTCGACCCCGGCCCCGAAATTGGCGATCAGCTTGAGCCGCTCGCCGGATCGCGACAGAAGGCGCGAGTCGATGCGGTCGGTGATGGTCGGCACCAGCACGTCGGCCCGTCCCATGGCGTCGACCAGCTCGTCGGCGGTCATCGGCTTGTCGGACAGGTTCAGTTCGGTGTCGAACAGTTCGCACATGCGCGTCTCGACCGGATCGGGCAGCTTGCGCGTGACGACGACTTTGAGCTTGCGGGCAGGCATGGGCGGTCCGAAAAGCCTTTCCCTGACGGGCGTTGGAAATCTGTAGCAAAGGGGCCGGAAGCGGCCAAGCAACATGCCGGTGAAATGCAAACATCGTTCGCTGTGCGGAATGGCGCTGGGCGGTCTCGTGGCCGCGACCTCGCTGCTGGCGGGTCCCGCCCTCGCCCAGGCGCCGGCCACGACCCCGTCGGGCCTGCCGGTGCCGCGCTACGTCGTGCTGAAGTACGGCGAGGTCAACGCACGCCAGGGCCCGGACGAGCAGCATCGGCTGCTGTGGATCTACAAGGTCAAGGGCCTGCCGGTTCAGGTGGTGGCCGAAACCCGCGAGTGGCGGCGGATCTGCGATCCCGAAGGCGGCCTGGCCTGGGTGCACAAGCGCACCACCGACGGCCGGCGCACGGCCATGCGGGTGCAGGACAGCCCCCTGCCCCTGCGCGCCTCGCCCAAGGCGGAGTCGCGGATCAGCGCCTATCTGGCCGGCCGCTCGGTGGCCAATCTCGACAAGTGCGAAAAGGGCTGGTGCCGCCTGAAGGCCGACGGCGCGTCGGGCTGGGCCCCGGAAGACGAAATCTGGGGGGCCAAGGAGGCTCTGCAGTGTCCGGAGGGGCGCTGATTTTGGCCTCTTTCGGCGCTGCTCTCACCAATTGTCGCCGAATGTAACATTGAGGCCCGCCCCGGCGCCGTGCTAGGGGCGTTCGCATGCAAAAGAGCGCCTACACCTTCGAAGAGCTCCTGGCCTGCGGCCGGGGCGAAATGTTCGGACCCGGCAACGCCCAGCTGCCCGTGCCCCCGATGCTGATGTTCGATCGCATCGTCCGGATCGAATCCGAGGGCGGCAAGTACGGCAAGGGCTATGTCGAAGCCGAGTTCGACATCAAGCCGGACCTCTGGTTCTTCGGCTGCCACTTCATCGGCGACCCCGTCATGCCCGGGTGCCTGGGCCTGGACGCCATGTGGCAGCTGGTCGGCTTCTTCCTGGGCTGGTCGGGCGCTCCCGGCCGCGGTCGCGCCCTGGGCGTGGGCGAAGTGAAGTTCACCGGCCAGGTCACCCCCGAGGTCAAGAAGGTCGTCTACAAGATCGACCTCAAGCGCGTGATCATGCGCAAGCTGGTCATGGGCATCGGCGACGGCGTCATGGAAGCCGACGGCAAGGTGATCTACGAAACCAAGGACCTCAAGGTCGGCCTGTTCACGGCCGAGCAGATGGCGGGTTGATCCAACCGACAGGCTAGCCGTTCTTGTCAAAAGAGCTGGCTCCGGCGGATCGGGGAGAAAGAGGTACTGATATGCGTCGCGTCGTCGTCACGGGACTGGGCGTCGTCTCGTCCATCGGCAACAACGCCAACGAGGTGCTGGCTTCGCTGCGCGAGGCCAAGTCGGGCGTGGTCGCCGCGCCCGAGTACGCGGAGCTGGGCTTCCGCTGCCAGGTGCACGCCGCTCCGAAGATCGAGTGGGAAGGCCTGGTCGATCGCCGGGCCGCGCGCTTTCTCGCGCCCGGCACGGCCTACGCCCACATCGCCATGGAGCAGGCGATCGCGGATTCCGGGCTCGAGGAGAGCGACATCTCCAACGAGCGCACGGGCCTGATCGTCGGTTCGGGCGGCCCGTCCACCCGCGTCATCGTCGAGGCCGCGGCCACGACGAAGGAAAAGGGTCCCAAGCGGATCGGCCCGTTCGCGGTGCCCAAGGCCATGAGCTCGGGTCCGTCGGCGGTGCTGTCGACCTGGTTCAAGATCCGCGGGATCAACTATTCGATCAGCTCGGCCTGCGCGACCAGCGCCCACTGCATCGGCGCGGGCGCCGAGCAGATCCAGCTGGGCAAGCAGGACATCGTCTTCGCCGGCGGTTGCGAGGAGCTGGACTGGACCCTGTCGAACCTGTTCGACGCCATGGGCGCCATGAGCACCAACTTCAACGACCGTCCGGCCGTGGCCAGCCGCGCCTACGACAAGGACCGCGACGGCTTCGTGATCGCCGGCGGCGCCGGCATCGTGGTGCTGGAAGAATACGAGCACGCCAAGGCGCGCGGGGCCAAGATCTACGGCGAGCTGATCGGCTATGCCGCCAATTCCGACGGCTACGACATGGTGGCCCCGTCGGGCGAGGGCGCGGCCCGCTGCATGAAGCTGGCCATGGCCGACGCTGGCGGCCGCGCCATCGACTACCTGAACCCGCACGGCACCTCGACGCCGGTCGGCGACAGCAAGGAGATGGGCGCGGTGCGCGAGGTGTTCGGCGACAAGGCGCCGCTGATCTCGTCGACCAAGTCGCTGACGGGCCACAGCCTGGGCGCGGCCGGCGCCCAGGAGGCGATCTACTCGATCCTGATGCTCAAGAACGGCTTCGCGGCCGAGAGCGCCAACATCGAGACCCTCGACCCCGAGTTCGCCGACCTGCCGATCCTGCGCGAGCGGGCCGACAAGCCGCTCGACACGGTGATGTCCAACAGCTTCGGCTTCGGCGGCACCAACGGCACGCTGATCTTCGGCCAGGTCGACTGATCGTTTTCCAGACACGCCGGGGCGGGCGGGTTCCGAAGCGGAACGCCGCCTGCTAACCAGCGATGCAAGATCCAAGGAGCCAAGCGATGGCCGACGACTACGCATTCCCCAAGGGCGAGCTGATGGCGGGCAAGAAGGGCCTGGTCATGGGCGTGGCCAACCACAACTCGATCGCCTGGGGCATCGCCAGCCAGCTGGCCGCCCAGGGCGCCGAGATGGCCTTCACCTACCAGGGCGAGGCGCTGGAGCGCCGCGTGCGCCCGCTGGCCGAGAGCATCGGCGTGACCACCCTGATCCCGGCCGACGTCACCGACGACGCCTCGATGGACGCGGCCTTCGCCGCCATCGAGGAGAAGTTCGGCGCGATCGACTTCGTGGTGCACTCGGTGGCCTTCGCCAACAAGGACGAGCTGAAGGGCTCGTTCGTCGACAACACCACCCGTGAGGGCTTCCTCACGGCGATGAACATCTCGGCCTTCAGCTTCGTCGACGTGGCCAAGCGCGCCGCCAAGATCATGCCGAACGGCGGCTCGCTGATCACCATGACCTATCTGGGGTCGGAGCGGACCATCCCGAACTACAACACCATGGGCGTGGCCAAGGCCGCCCTGGAAGCGGCGACCCGCTACATCGCCCGCGACCTGGGTCCCAAGGGCATCCGCTGCAACGCCATCTCGGCCGGCGCCATGCGCACCCTGGCCCTGGCCGGCATCTCCGGCGGCCGCGGCATGATCGCCCAGGGCCGCGCCTTCAGCGCCCTGAAGGAAGACACCTCGATGGAAGGCGTCGCCGGCGCCGCCCTGTGGCTGGTCTCGGACCTGGGCCGCTCGACCACGGGCGAAGTCGTCCACGTCGACGCTGGCTTCCACATGATGGGCATGCCCGACGAAGTCGAGGGCTGATCGCCTTCGGCTCTCGCGAGACGAACCAAGCCCGGCGGAGCGATCCGCCGGGCTTTTTCGTGGGCGCTTTGCGAGTGTCTAGATCACGGCGCGTAGGCCCGCATGAACCGGTCCGCCGCGGCGGCGGCCTGGGCGTCGAACTCGGCGGGGGTGCGGTCCGACGGCAGGCGCAGCAGGGCCCGCAGCTGGCTGTGGCCCATCACCATGCCGGCGAAGAACTCGGCGGCCTGCTCGGCGTCGTCGACGGCCAGGCGGCCCAGCTGCGTCTCGGTCGCCAGGAAGGCGGCCAGCTGGCGGCGGGCCTGGCGAGGGCCGGCCTCGAACACCTCGCTCGCCACGTCTGGCATCTCGCCCGCGCCCTGGATGATCACCCGCAGCACCGAATAGCCGTTGGTGGTGGTCACGGTCTCCAGCATCGAGCGGGCGAAGGCCTCCAGGGCCTCGCGCGGATTGTCGACCGCCCCGGGCTCGCGCAGCGGGGCGGTGATGCGGGCCACGCGGCGGGCCATCAGCGCCTTCACCAGCTCGGCCTTGGAGCCGTAGTGGTTGTAGACCGTCTGCTTGGACACGCCGGCCCGGCGGGCGATCTCCTCCATCGGAGCCGACAGGCCGCGCTGGCCGATCACCTCGACGGCGGCGTCGAGGATGGCTTCGGTCTTGGCGACGTCGATCTGGCCGGCGATCCTGGGCATCAGTGGGCGTCCGAGGGCGGCGGCGGGATCACCTTGGGCGGGGCGGCCAGCAGGCTGACCAGGGCGGCGGCGAAGCAGCCGTAGGCCAGGAGCGTGAAGCTGTCGCCGAAGGCCAGCACCGTGGCCTGCTGGTTCATCATGTTGCCGATCGCCTTGCGGGCCGCGCCGTCGGGGTCGCTGACGCCCAGCTGCTGCATGCGCGCGGCGAGGCCCGCCATCATCGTCCCGGCCTCGCCGCCGTTCATCACCTTCGACGACATGTCGCTGAAGTAGAGGGCGGTCTGCTGGGTGATGCTGGTGGCCAGCAGCGCCAGGCCGATGGCGCCGCCAGTGTTGCGCGCGAGGTTCACGAGGCCCGAGGCGTTCTTGACCATGTGTTGGGGCAGGGTGCTCATCGTGATCTGCTGGGTGGCGATCATGGCGATCATGACACCCACGCCGCGGCAAGCCTGCACCCAGGCGAATTCCCAGAAGCCCCAGTTTTTGGTCACCCCGTGGGCCATGTACATGCCCCAGCCGGCCAGCAGGAAGCCGATGCACATGGGGATGCGCGGGTCGACCTTGCGGACGATGCGGCCGGCGATCGGGCCAGTGGCGAACATCGACAGGCCCGAGACCACCATGGTCGTGCCCACTTCCGAGGCCGAGTAGCCCCGCACGCGGCTGAGGAACTGCGGCAGCAGGAAGGTGCCGCCGAACAGGCTGGCGCCCGAGATCGCGGTCATCATCACGCCGATGCTGAAGTTGCGGTTGGCGAAGGCCTTCAGCTCGACGATCGGGTTCTTGTAGGTCAGCTGCCGCCAGATGAAGACCACGCCGGTGACCACGGTCACGACGGTCAGGCCCAGGATCAGGTCGTCCTCGAACCAGTTCTCCTTGGCGCCTTCCTCAAGCACGTACTGCATGCTCATCAGGAAGACGGCCATGAAGGCCAGGCCCGACCAGTCGAAGCCCTTGGCCAGGCTGGGGTCGCCCTTGTCGAAGTCGCCCCACTTGGCCACCGCGAACAGCACCAGGATCCCGGGCGGGACGTTGATGAAGAACAGCCAGCGCCAGGACAGCCACTCGGTCAGGTGGCCGCCCAGGGTGGGGCCGACGGTCGGGGCCAGGGTGACGATCAGGCCCATGATGACGCTGGCGGTGATCCGGCGCTCGGGCGGGAAGGCGGTGAAGGCCACGGCGAACACCGTGGGGATCATCGCCCCGCCGATGAAGCCCTGCAGGGCCCGGGTCAGGATCATCATGTCGATCGACGACGACAGGCCCGTCGCGACGCTCATCACGATGAAGCCCAGGCACGAGGCCATGTAGAGCCGCTGGGTGCCCCACAGCCGCGACAGGTATCCCGACAGCGGGATCATCACGACCTCGGGGATCAGGTAGGCGGTCTGAATCCAGCTGACCTGGTCGGCGCTGGCCCCGACGCCCGCCTGGATCTGCGGCAGCGAGGCCGCGACGATCTGGATGTCGAGGATGGCCATGAACTGGCCGATGACCATGGCCCCGAAGCCGAGGAACAGCTTGGTCCAGTCGACCTCGCCCGCCGGCTTGGCCGGAGCGGGCTTGGCGGAAGCGGGGAGGGCGGCGTCGGTCACGACGGCGCGGACCTAGCGGGCCTGGGTCGCGGTCGGGGCGCGCGCCACCTGCGCGGTTCCCTGGCCGGCCCCTTGGCCCGCATCGGCGAAGGACGCGCCGGAGCGGTCGCGGACGTCGACCTTGACCTCGACCGACAGGCCCGGACGCAGGGCCGCGCCGGCGCCGGTGCGCTCGACCGCGATCTTCACCGGCAGGCGCTGGGTGATCTTGGTGAAGTTGCCGACCGCGTTCTCGACCGGGATCAGGGCGAACTCCTGGCCGGTGGCGGGGGCGAAGCTGTCGACCTTGCCGACGATCTTCTGCTTGCCGAAGGCGTCGGCCTTGATCTCGACCGGCTGGCCGACGCGCAGGCGGGCGACCTGGGTCTCCTTGAAGTTGGCGACCACGAAGCTCTGGCCCACCGGCACCACCGACATCAGCGAGACGCCCGGCTGCACCAGCTGGCCCGGACGCACGGTGCGCGCGCCGACGACGCCGGCGGCGGGGGCGCGGATCACGGTGCGTTCCAGGTCGATGCGGGCCTGGTCGACGGCGGCGTGGGCGGCGGCGGCCTGGGCGACGGTCTGGGCGCGGGCCGAGCCGAGGGCCGAGGCCGTGCGACGCTCGGCTTCGAGGGCGGCCTGGGCGCTGGCGACGGTGGCTTCGGACTGCTTGGTCCCGGCGGCCTCGGTCTGGACCTTCTGCTGCGAGACCCAGCCCTGCCTGGCCAGGGAGTCGTAGCGGTCGAGGTCGGCGCGGGCCCGGCCGGCGTCGGCCTGGGCGCTGGCGACGCCGGCCTGGCGCTGCTGGATCAGGGCCTGCTCGAGGACGGCCTTGTCGTCGACGCTCTTGATGGCGGCGTCGAGGGCCGCGGCGTTGGCGATCGCCTGGTCGAGCTTGGCCTGGAAGGTCGAGGGGTCGATCTTGGCCAGCACCTGGCCGGCCTCGACCCGCTGGTTGTCGGCGACCAGCACCTCGGCCACGTAGCCGGTGACCTGCGGGCTGACCGACACGGTGTCGGCCTGGACGAAGGCGTTGTCGGTGCTCTCGAAGCGCTGCTTGTCGATGTACCAGAACACGCCGCCGACAAGGATGGCCGCGCCGGCGACGCCGGCCACCAGCAACGGAACCAGCTTCTTCTTCTTCGTCTCGGCCATGGCCCAACCCTGAGAGGACTGCGGGCGTCCGAAAACGGAGGCGACTATTCGCCTAGCGGACGCGACGGGGGATAAATGGACGATTTCGTCCAAAAATCAATCCATCCCCGCCGCGTCATTGTGCGGCGCCGAAGAAAGCCCTCAGTCCAGGGCGTTGCGGCAGGCCGCGGCCATGGCCAGCGGGCTCAGGGCGACCGCCGCGGCGCTGTAGGCGAGCAGGAAAAGCAGCCCGCCCGTCCACGGCAGGCCGCCGGTCAGGGCGTCCAGCGCGCCGGCCCCGAAGATCACCGGCGGGGCGTAGAGCGGCAGGACGATGACCGCCACCAACAGGCCGCCGCGCTTGCTGCCCAGCGACAGGGCCGCGCCCAGGCCGCCCAGGAACGAGAAGGCCAGGCCTCCCGCCAGGGCGCAGACGAACAGCAGGGGCATGATCGCCGGCGAGGCGCCGAGGATCACCGCCGCGACGGGGGCCGCCAGGGCCAGGGGCGCGCCGGCCGCCAGCCAGTGAGCCAGGCATTTCGCCGCCGCGACCGCCTCCAGCGGGGCCGGGCCCAGCGCCAGAAGGTCGAGCGCGCCGTCCTCGAAGTCGCGCTCGAAGAGGCGCTCCAGGGAGAGCAGGGCGGCCAGGGCCAGGGCCAGCCAGGCGATGCCGGGGGCCAGGCTGGCCAACCGCTCGGGCGCGCGGCCGGCGGCCAGGGGCAGCAGGGTGACGACGCAGGCGTAGAAGGCCAGGGCCAGCAGCGGACCGCCGCCCCGGCCCCAGGCCAGGGCGAACTCGCGTCGGAAGAGGACGCCGAACCCCCTCATGCGCCGATCTCCACCTGGCGGGCGGGGACGGGCAGGGGGTCGTGCACGGCGGCCAGCACCATGCCGCCCCGGGCCAGGTGCTCGGCCATGATCGCGCCGAAGGCGGCGCGGTGGGCGGCGTCCAGCGGGGCCATCGGCTCGTCGAGCAGCCACAGGGGGCGGGGACTGGCCAGCAGGCGGGCCAGGGAGACGCGGCGGCGCTGGCCGGCCGACAGTCGGCGGACCTCCAGGTCGAGCAGGCGCGACAGCTCCAGCCGTTCGACCGCGGCGCGGGCCAAGGCCTCGGTCCCGCCGGTCCAGCGGGCCTGGAACAGCAGCTCCTCCCAGGCGGTGCGGGCGGTCTTCAGGCCGTCGTGGTGGCCGGCCAGGTGCAGGTGGTCGGCGCGGGCGGCCTCCGCCTCCAGTATCCGCCCTTCGGAGCCTTCGAAACCGATGGTTCCGGCCTGGGGGCGCAGCAGGCCCGCGACCGCCCGCAGCAGGCTGGTCTTGCCCGCGCCATTTCGCCCGGTGAGGGTGATTGCGTCACCGCTTTCGAGGTCCAGATCGAGCCCCGAGAACAGGGTCCGCTCGCCGCGCGAGAGGCTCAAACCCTTTATGCGAACGGCTCTCATCATTGGAAGTCCATGCACCGCGCATGGACGTTGTGGGTAACCGGCGCTAAGAAGCGCTCGGCCGTCACCCTCCGCTTAGGATGGGGCGTACGCGGCGCGAGGATGGACGCTGTGGGTCCGCCTCGATCGCGCGATCCCGGGAGTGGTTTTCCGGCGGCCGTGAACAGAGAAGGGATCCTTCCAAATGGCGTCTGTAGACAGCCTCAAAACCCGCCGCGAACTCGTCGTCGGCGGTAAGACCTACGTCTATTACAGCCTTCGCGCCGCCGAGGAAGCCGGTCTGGCCGGCACGGGCTCGCTGCCCGTCTCGATGAAGGTGCTGCTGGAAAACCTGCTGCGCTACGAAGACGGCGTCTCGGTCAACGAAGCCGACCTGAAGGCCGTCGCCAACTGGCTGGAAAACAAGGGCTCGGTCGAGCACGAGATCAGCTTCCGCCCGGCCCGCGTGCTGATGCAGGACTTCACCGGCGTTCCGGCCGTCGTCGACCTGGCCGCCATGCGCGACGCCATGGTCGCCCTGGGCGCCGACCCGGCCAAGATCAACCCGCTGAACCCCGTCGACCTGGTCATCGACCACTCGGTGATGGTCGACAACTTCGGTGACTCGAAGGCCTACGACGCCAACGTGAAGCGCGAATACGAGCGCAACATCGAGCGCTACCGCTTCCTGCGCTGGGGTTCGTCGGCGTTCAACAACTTCCGCGTCGTGCCCCCCGGCACCGGCATCTGCCACCAGGTGAACCTGGAATACCTGGCCCAGACCGTCTGGACCGCCATGGTCGACGGCGCCGAAGTCGCCTACCCCGACACCGTCGTCGGCACCGACAGCCACACCACGATGGTCAACGGCCTGTCGGTCCTGGGCTGGGGCGTCGGCGGCATCGAAGCCGAAGCCGCCATGCTGGGCCAGCCGATCCCGATGCTGATCCCGGAAGTCATCGGCTTCAAGCTGACCGGCGCCATGCCGGAAGGCGCGACGGCCACCGACCTGGTGCTCACCGTCACCCAGATGCTGCGCAAGAAGGGCGTGGTCGGCAAGTTCGTCGAATTCTACGGCGACGCCCTGGCCAACCTGACCCTGGAAGACCAGGCGACGATCGCCAACATGGCTCCGGAATACGGCGCCACCTGCGGCTTCTTCCCGATCTCGGCCGCCACCGTCGCCTTCCTGAAGGGCACCGGCCGCGACGCCGACCGCGTCGCCCTGGTGGAAGCCTACGCCAAGGAACAAGGCCTGTGGTGGGAGCCCGGCGTCGCCGAGCCGACCTTCACCGACAGCCTGGAGCTCGACCTCTCCACCGTCCTGCCGTCGCTGGCCGGTCCGAAGCGCCCGCAGGACCGCGTCCTGCTGTCGGACGCCTCGAGCAAGTTCGCCGAGTCGCTGGTCGGTGAGTTCGGCAAGGCCGAAAGCCCCGAGTTCCGCGCGCCGGTGGAAGGCGAGGACTTCGACGTCGGCCACGGCGACGTGGTGATCGCCGCCATCACCTCGTGCACCAACACGTCGAACCCCTCGGTCCTGATCGCCGCCGGCCTGCTGGCCAAGAACGCGGTCGCCAAGGGCCTGAAGGCCAAGCCGTGGGTGAAGACCTCGCTGGCCCCCGGCTCGCAGGTGGTCACCGACTACCTGGCCAAGGCCGGCCTGACCAAGCACCTCGACGCCCTGGGCTTCAACCTCGTGGGCTACGGCTGCACCACCTGCATCGGCAACTCGGGCCCGCTGCCGGAAAACATCAGCAAGACGATCAACGACAACGACCTGGTCGCCTGCTCGGTGCTGTCGGGCAACCGCAACTTCGAAGGCCGCGTGAACCCGGACGTGCGCGCCAACTACCTGGCCTCGCCGCCGCTGGTGGTGGCCTACGCCCTGGCCGGCTCGCTGAAGATCGACCTGAACACCCAGCCGATCGGCAAGGACAAGAAGGGCAACGACGTCTTCCTGCGCGACATCTGGCCGTCGAACGAAGACATCGCCGCCCTGCAGCGCAAGTCGATCAACGAGAAGATGTTCGCCAGCCGCTACGGCGACGTCTTCAAGGGCGACAAGAACTGGCAGGGCATCAAGGTGACTGGCGGCCAGACCTACGCCTGGGAAGGCGAGTCGACCTACGTCCAGAACCCGCCCTACTTCCCGAACATGTCGATGACCCCCGCTCCGGTCACCGACATCGTGGAAGCCCGCGTCCTGGCCGTGTTCGGCGACTCGATCACCACCGACCACATCAGCCCGGCCGGTTCGATCAAGACCTCGAGCCCGGCTGGCCAGTACCTGGTCAACCACGGCGTCGAGCCGATCGACTTCAACGGCTACGGCGCCCGCCGCGGCAACCACGAAGTCATGATGCGCGGCACCTTCGCCAACATCCGCATCCGCAACAAGATCACCCCGGAGATCGAAGGCGGCGTGACCAAGCACTTCCCCTCGGGCGAAGTGATGCCGATCTACGACGCGGCCATGAAGTACCAGGCCGAAGGCCGTCCGGCCGTCGTGTTCGCCGGCAAGGAATACGGCACCGGCTCGTCGCGTGACTGGGCCGCCAAGGGCACCAAGCTCCTGGGCGTTCGCGCGGTGATCACCGAGAGCTTCGAGCGCATCCACCGCTCGAACCTGGTCGGCATGGGCGTGCTGCCGCTGCAGTTCATCGCCGACGGCTGGCAGAAGCTGGAACTGACCGGCGAAGAGCTGGTCTCGATCCGTGGTCTGACGGATCTGGCCCCGCGCAAGCAGCTGATCGTCGAGCTCTACCGCCCGACCGACGGCCGCATCGCCCGCTTCCCGGTGCGCTGCCGCATCGATACGCCGACCGAACTCGAGTACTTCAAGAACGGCGGCGTCCTGAACTACGTGCTGCGTAACCTGGCCAAGGCCGACTAAGCAGCGCGCCGTACAGGCTACGAATACGAGACGGCCGGCCCCAAAGGGGCCGGCCGTTTTCGTTTGTCCGACGGTCCGTCGGGTCGCCGACATCGTTGTCGTGCGGATTCCGGGCGCCGAAGCGGCCATTTCACGGCCTCGTGAGCGGCGACGCAGTGCTTTCTTGGCTTAAGTGCGCCGCACATGCGTACGGCCTTGATCTCTTTTGTCTCCCTCGTCCTGACGAGCCTCGTCGCCGCCCCGGCCGCGGCCAAGTCGCCCGTGCTGGTCGAGCTGTTCACCGCCCAGGGCTGCTCGTCCTGCGGCAAGGCCAACCAGGCGGCGGCCGAGCTGGCCGAGCGCGACGACGTGCTGGCCCTGACCTATTCGGTCGACTACTGGGACTATCTGGGCTGGAAGGACACCTTCGCCAAGCCGGCCTTCGTCGAGCGCCAGCGCGCCTATGCCAAGGCCTTCATGCTGCGCGACGTGCCCACGCCCCAGGTGGTGGTGGCCGGCAAGGTCCAGGCGTCGGGCGCCAAGGCCGAGACCGTCGAGAAGCTGATCGACGGCGCCCACCTGCCGCCCGCGCCGGACATGGAGTTCGTCGGGACCAACCGCGTCGCCATCGGCTCGGGCGCCTCGCCGCGCGGCGGGGCAGAGGTGTGGCTGGTGCGGTTCGACCCGCGCAAGCAGGAGATCGCCGTCAAGCGCGGCGACAACCGCGGCCAGACCATCGTCCACCGCAACGTGGTGCGCGAGATCGTCAAGATCGGCGCCTGGACGGGCCGTCCGAAGATGTACCGCCTGCCGACCCTGACCAAGGACGACGACCTGGCCACCGCCATCATCGTCCAGGGCGCCAAGGGCGGCCGGGTGCTGGGCGTGCTGCCGCCCGGCGGCAAGAGCCGCTAGAGCGGACCTCCATCGGCTTTTCCGAATAGGCCGAAACCCCGTGAATTTCATTCGTCATCCCGGAAAGCCCGCAGGGCTTGTCCGGGACCCAGGGGCCAGGCGCACAGCGGCGGCCCTGGGTCCCGCCTCTACGGCCCGCTACGCGGCCCTTCGGCCGGGATGACGGCTGCAGTGACCCTCCAGGCAAAAGAAACCCCGCCTCGCCTTAGGGGATGATCGGCGAAGCGGGGTCTTTAGGGGGAGGGGATAGAAGATACGCGCCGGCCGAACGGTGCGCCCGCGAGCCGAGGGGCTGGAGGGGCTGTTCAGGATCCCGGACCGCGAGGCGTTCCGATCGACCGACCATCAGACTATCGAGGACCCCCGCGGCCGACGAAGGGCGCGATCAGGGTTCTTTCGCGACGGGGTGGGGCGCCTCTGTGGCGATCTTTGCAGTTCCGAAAGCCGCCTGAGGCGGCCTGGATCCCAGATGCGAAAAGCCCGCGTGGGAGGGGTTTCCACGCGAGCTCTGCAGTTAAGAGAGGGGTTCTCTTGATTTGGTCTGTCGGCCGACCGGCCCGCGATCGAGGGGGGCTGGGGGGGCTGTTCAGGATCCAGGACCGTGGGGTGTCCGATCAGCCGACACTGACTTTTTGGCTGGGGAAGCGGGCGGGCGAACGACCGAAACAAGGTCATTTCGTGGCCTGGTCCAGCTTGGCTTTTCGCTTCGCCGAACGATGTTGCCGATTTGCGACGCTCGCTTAGCGGGCTGATTTGGGGTTAGGATTCGCGGCGATGGCCCTGGATGTTTCCCCTCCCGTCGGCGGCGTCGTGTTCTTCGAGCGGCGCGAGATCGACCAGCTCCTGCGCCTCTACGGCCGGATGGTCGCGGCCGGCGAGTGGCGCGACTACGGCATGGGCGGCGCGGCCGACCACGCGGCCTTCTCGATCTTCCGCCATGCCGCCGAGGCGCCGCTGTACCGCGTCGAGAAGTGGCCGGAGCTGGCCCGCAAGCAGGGCCAGTGGCTGGTGCGCGGCCAGGGCGGCATGGTGCTCAAGCGCGGTCACGAGCTGGCCCAGGTGCTGCGGCTGTTCGACAAGGGCAGGTTCAAGGTCGTCGACTGAGGTGGCGAGCGCCCACGAAAAAGCCCCGGCGGAGCGATCCGCCGGGGCTTCGTCGTTTCGGCCTGGAGGCCGCCTTAGCGGCGGTCGCCCAGGAAGAACAGCAGGAAGCGGAACAGGTTGATGAAGTCCAGGTACAGGTTCAGCGCGCCGTAGTTGGTGGCCACCGACTTGGCGGCCGCGTCGCCGCCGACCTGGTAGTAGGTCATCTTCAGGTTCTGCGTGTCGTAGGCGATCAGGCCGGCGAAGATCAGCACGCCGATGGCGTTGATCGCGAACACCAGCGGGCCCGACGGCAAGAAGATCGACACGATCGAGGCCAGGATCAGGCCCACCAGACCGATGATCAGGAAGCTGCCGAAGCCGGTCAGGTCCTTCTTGGTGGTGTAGCCGAACAGGCTGAGCGCGCCGAAGGCGGTGGCCGTGATCAGGAAGGTCGAGGCCACGCTGCCGCCGGTGTACATCAGCACCACGGTGCCGAGCGACGCGCCGATCAGCGACACGATCGACCAGTAGATCACGCCCGCGGTGCGCGGGTTGATCGACTTCATCACGAAGCTCGAGAACAGCAGGATGCCCAGCGGCGCGAAGGCGATGACCATGCCCAGCAGGGTGTAGCCGACGCGGTTGCCGTTCACCTGGAACAGCAGGTCGCGCACGGGCGGGAACGAGCTGGTCGTCCAGGCGAGGGCGGCCGACAGGAGCAGGCCCAGCGCCACCTTGTTGTAGACGCCGAGCATGAAGCTGCGCAGCCCGGCGTCAACCGACATGTCGACGCGATCCGCCGGGATCGTGCGCGCATAGTCGCGGTTGAAGTCGTTCATCGAAAGAAACCCTTATTTCAACGTCCCCGGGGGGACACGTGTGAAATATCGGATCGAATGGCGCTCTACGCAAGGCTTCGCGTGGGAAGACGAGGGGCGCGCGAATGTATCAAAGTATGTCTGGGCGACCGAAGTTCGGGTTCGCCTCGGCGGCGTGACGTCCTAAATAGGACCGCAAAGCCAAGCAGGGGACTTCATGGACTACGTCGAACTCGGCCGAACCGGCATCCAGGTCTCGCGATGCTGCCTGGGCACCATGACCTGGGGCTCTCAGAACAGCGAGGAGGAGGCCCACGCCCAGATGGACTACGCGCTGGGTCGCGGGGTCACCTTCTGGGACACGGCCGAGATGTACGCCAGCCCGCCCACGGCCGAGACGCAAGGGCGCACAGAGCGCTACATCGGCAGCTGGCTGGCCAGGACGGGCAAGCGCAAGGACATCGTCCTGGCCTCGAAGGTGGCCGGCCGGGGCTCGGCGTTCGGCGGCCTGCCGTGGATGCGCGCCGACGGCGCCAGCACCCGCCAGACCAGGGCCCAGATCGACGAGGCGGTCGAAGGCTCGCTCAAGCGCCTCCAGACCGACTATCTCGACCTCTACCAGCTGCACTGGCCCGACCGCGCCGTGCGGGTGTTCGGCGGCCAGACCTACAAGGACTACGACGACGACTACGAGCGCTTCGGCGACATCCTCGAGGCGCTGGACGTCCACGTGAAGAAGGGCTCGATCCGCGCGCTCGGCGTTTCCAACGAGTTCCCGTGGGGCGTGATGAAGTTCCTGGCCGAAAGCGAGGCCAAAGGTCTGCCGCGCATCGCCTCGATCCAGAACGCCTACCACCTGGCCAACCGGGTGTTCGAGTACGGCCTGGCCGAGGTGGCCATGCGCGAGCAGGTGGGCCTGCTGGCCTATTCGCCGCTCGCCCAGGGCCAGCTGACCGGCAAGTACCTGGGCGGAAACCTGCCCGAGGGCTCGCGCAAGGCGCTCTATAACCGCATGCAGCGCTACGAGGGGCCCGGCGCGATCGAGGCGTTCACGGCCTATGTGGATCTGGCCCGCCAGAACGGCCTGGACCCGGCCCAACTGGCGCTGAAGTTCGTCGACGCCCGCCCGTTCGTCACCGCCACGATCATCGGCGCGACCAGCATGGCGCAGCTGAAGACCGACATCGACGCCTTCGATCTGGAATGGACCGAGGAGCTGGAGAAGGCCGTCAACGCCATCCACGCCGCGCGGCCGAATCCTTGCCCGTGATCCAAAGATGCTCCCCCTGAAGGGGGAGCTGTCGCGGAGCGACTGAGGGGGAAGTACCTGTGAGGCGGAAACGGCTTCGGATTCAGAAGTCTCTTCCCCCTCCGGCCCTTCGGGCCACCTCCCCCTTCAGGGGGAGGGTCTCTAAACCACCCCCCGCGCCTTCAGCTCCGCCACCTTCTCCGCCGTCATCCCCGCCACCTGCGTCAGCACCGCCTGCGTGTGCTCGCCCAGCGTCGGCCCGGGCCAGCGGACGCCGCCGGGGGTGTCGGTGAGGCGGGGGAAGGCGTTCTGCATCTTCACCTGGCCGAACACCGGGTGGGGCACGCTGACGATCGACTCGCGGGCCTGGAACTGCGGGTCGGCCAGCATCTCGGGGGCGCGATAGATCCGGCCGGTGGCCAGGCCCGCCTGCTCCAGCCTCGGCAGCAGGTCGTCGATGTCCTGGTCCAGGGTCCAGGCGGCGATGCGGGCGTCCAGTTCGCCCTGGTTGACGCCTCGGGCGGCGTGGTCGCGATAGCGGGGATCCTCGGCCAGGTCTGGCCGGCCCATCAGCTCGCACAGCCGCTTGAACAGGGTGTCCTGGTTGGCGCCGATCAGCACGAGCTCGCCGCTCCTGGTCGGATAGACGTTGGACGGGGCGATGCCGGGCAGCACCGCGCCCGAGCGTTCGCGGATGTAGCCGGTCAGGTCGTATTCCGTGATCAGGTTCTCCATCACCGTCAGCACGCTTTCGTAGATCGCCGCGTCGACGACCTGGCCCTTGCCCGTGGCGTGGCGGGCGTGCAGGGCCATCATCACCCCGAGCGCGGCGTTCAGGCCCGACAGGCTGTCGCCGATCGAGATGCCCGCCCGCGCCGGATTGCGGTCGGGCTCGCCGGTGATGTGGCGAAGGCCGCCCATGGCCTCGCCGACCAGGGCGTAGCCGGCCCGCTTGGCGTAGGGGCCGGTCTGGCCGAAGCCCGAGACGCGGGCCATCACCAGGCCGGGATTGGTCCTGGCCAGTTCCTCATAGCCCAGGCCCCATTTTTCCAGGGTGCCGGGCCGGAAGTTCTCGACCACCACGTCGGCGGTGGCGATCAGCTCGCGGGCGATGGCGCGGCCCTCGTCGGTGCGCAGGTCGACGGTCACCGATTTCTTGTTGCGGCCGATCACCGGCCACCAGGGCGACAGGCCCTTGGGCTTGGAGCGCCCCCACTGGCGCATCGGGTCGCCGGTCTTCGGATCTTCCAGCTTGATGACTTCGGCGCCGAAGTCGCCCAGCACCTGGCCGCAGAACGGGCCCGCGATCAGCTGGCCCATCTCGATCACGCGGACGCCCGCCAACGGCCCTTGGGTCATTTTGTTCCTCTACCCGATCACGGAACCATCACGCGGCCGTGAGGCTTTCTTCGCCATGACGGCGGCGCGTGAAGCTGCCGCTTCTTCCTTAGAAAAACACGTAGGGAAAGAAAGCCATGACCCGCAAGCTTCTCATCGTCGGCGCCGCCTTCGCCGCTCTCAGCATCGCCGCCTGCGGCCAGAAGACCGACGAAACCAAGGGCGCGGCCACCCCGGCCGAACAGGCCGCCACGCCCGACGCCAATCCGTCGGCCACGGTGCCGACGCCCGCCAACGAAGCGGCCGCGCCGGACTTCGTCGCCAAGGCCGCCGCCAGCGACATGTTCGAGATCGAGGCCGCCAAGGTGGCGCTCAAGCGCTCGACCAACGCCGACGTGAAAAAGTTCGCCCAGGCGATGATCGACGCCCACACCGCCACCAGCGCCGCGCTGAAGGCCGCCGTCGCCGCCTCCGGCGCGACGATCACCATCCCGACCGCCCTGCCCGAAGACCTGCAGGGCGACCTGGACGACCTGAACAAGGCCGACGCCAAGGACTTCGACAAGAAGTACGCCGACGACCAGGTCGACGCCCACCAGGCCGCGCTGAACCTGCTGCAGCGCTACGCCCAGGACGGCGACGTGGCCGCCATCAAGACCTTCGCCGCCGAGACCGCGCCCAAGGTTCAGGAGCACCTGAACATGGCCGAGGGCCTGAAGAACGGCATGAAGTAAGGCTCGCAAGAGCCGCACATGGAAAACCCCCGGCCGCAAGGCCGGGGGTTTTTCTTTTGTCGTCTCTCTAAAGCTCGTCATCCCGGCCGGACGCCCGCGAAAGCGGGCGGGAGAGCCGGGACCCAGGAGCCGCCGCGCTGCGTCGGCGACCGCCTGGGCGGCAAGGCCGATCCCGAGTCCAGTCCCCTGGGTCCCGGACAAGCGCTGCGCGCCTTCCGGGATGACGGGGAGTGGGGCGGCGGGTCTACAGCCCCTCAGTCCGCCGCCTTCACGACGTTGTCGTCGCCGTTGCGGTCGATGACGATGTTGTAGGGGTCGACGCCGGCGAAGCGCGGGGCGACTGGCGTGACGAAGGTCAGCGTCTGGGTTCCGCCGCGGATCGGACGGCGCTCCATCGCCACGACGTCCTTCTGGGCGAAGCCCTTCTTGCCCGGCTCGGCCGTGAACAGGCCCACGTCCAGCACCTCGTTCAGAGGCGCGTCCGTCTCCTTGCCGCGGCCGTCGGCGTACATCTTCTTGGCCTCGACCACGAGCTTGACGTCGAACCGGCCGTCGGCCCGCTTCTTCACCGTCGCGCTCTTGGTCTTGAGGTCGTAGAGCGTGATCTTCTCGAAGAGGTCGGTGACCAGGGCCTGCTTGTCGGGGCCGACCTCGGCGCGCAGGGCGGTCAGGAAGTCGAGCGTGGTCGGGTAGGGCGCGCCCTTGAAGCCGTGGTCGGCGATCAGCTTGCGCAGAACGCGGTTGACCGTCGCCTCGCCCACCTCGTGCTGCAGCCGGTACATGACCAGCGAGCCCTTGCGATAGTGGATGTAGCCCTGGTTCTCGACCCGGGCCAGCGGCTGTTCCTCGAGCACGTCGCCGCCGCGCGCGCGCAGGTAGCTGTTGAGCTCGAACTTCAGGAACTTGCGGATCTGGGCCTCGCCGTACTTCCGCTTCATGACCATCAGCGCCGAGTACTGGGCGAAGGTCTCCGACAGCATGGTCGAGCCCTGCTGGTCGGCCCCCAGCACCTGGTGGGCCCACCACTGGTGGCCGATCTCGTGGGCGCCGACATAGGTGACCATGTCGATCTTCTCGGGATCGCGGTAGTCGGCGATGAAGAACATGCTTTCCGACCAGGGGATCGTGCCGGCGAAGGCCTGGGCGAAGTCGGCGTAGGCAGGGAATTCCTGGAAGCGCAGCTGCTTGAACTGATAGGGGCTGAACTCAGCCTGGTAGTAGTCGAGCGAGGCCTTCATCGCCCCGCGCATGCGGTCGATGTTCCAGGCGTGCTGCGGATCGTAATAGACCGCCAGGTCGATGCCCTTGTAGGTCTCGCGCGAGACCGCGTAGCGGGCCGACTGGATCGACAGGAACGGCAGGATCGGCGCGTCGGCGACGAAGCGCACGGTGCGGCGCTCCTGGTGTCCCGAGGTCCACACCCGCTCCGACGCCTTGCTGCCCGGCGCGACCGGGGTCTGGTCGGCGTCGGTGGTGACGGTGATGTCGGAGGCGACGAAGTCGGCGTCCTTGCGCAGGCCGTTGAACTGTCGGCTGGCCACGTCGCCCAGCTTGGCCATCCGCAGTTCGGGCGGCAGGCCGTACTTGCGGCGCTTGGCGCGGTCCTGCAGCAAACCATCGCGGCTCATGCCCAGGATCGGCGCGATCTCCATGTTGTTGAGGAACGTGCCGTTGGCGACCACGCGGGTCTCGGCGCCGTTGTTCTTGAAGCCCTTCTGGCTGCGCTCGGTGATGAAGCTCATCCGGCGCGTTTCGCCCGGCGCCATCGGGGTGTCGAAGGCGAAGATCCGGTAGTTGAAGCGCTCGAAGGTCTGCTTGGGCCGCGCGCCCTCGATCGACAGGGCGCGGACGACGAGGTCGCGGTCGAAGCGGACGTGGATCTCCTTGAGCGGCGCGCCGGTCTTGTTCTGGAAGGTGTAGGCCCCGCGGGTCACCGCCCGGGGCTCGCAGGGATAGAGGTCGACGTCCAGCTTCATGCCGGTGATCTTGGGCTGGGGCGCGTTCTCGTAGCGCAGCAGGGCCTTTTCGAGATCGGCGGTCCAGCGCTCGTCGTCGAGGTTGGTGCGGTATTCGTTCCAGACGTTGGTGTTGACGTAGATGAAGCCGCCCAGGCCCGCGAAGGCCAGGAACACGACGCCGAACACCAGGCCGCTTCCGCCACGCAGGCGGTGAGGCAGGCGGCGCAGGCGCGGCGCCAGCCGGGTCTCGGTCCCCCGCCGCCACAGGGCGTAGCACAGCACCGCCAGCAGAACGGCGAAGGCGCTCCAGTAGGCGCGGAACCACCAGGCCCCGATCCAGAACGATCCCAGGCGGTTCATGTCGGAGAACGGCGTCCCCGGCGAGCCGCCGTAGTTGTAGAGGTTGTGCTGGAAGCCGAGGTTCGAGAACGTCACCTGGGTGACGACGTAGACCACCATCAGGCCCCAGCCGACGAACTTGTGCGGGCTCAGCACCTGCAGGAACACGGCCAGCACGGCCAGCAGGATCCAGTCGACGGCCTGGGGCAGGACGTACCATAGCAGGTACTTGTCGAGCTCCAGCCGGAAGTAGCCGTGGCCGATCTGGCTGACCACGCCGGCCACGACGCTGACCAGCAGGGTCGACAGCAGCACAAGGGCGATGGCGGCGATCTTCGGGGCGGTGAAGGCCCAGTCGCCGACCGGCGTGGAGTCGATGATCTCGTGGGTGCGGCGCTCGCGCTCGCGCCAGACCAGTTCGCCCGCGTAGTAGATGGCGATGATCATCGGGATCAGGCTGAACGAGCCCAGCAGCGGCGCCAGCAGGGCGCGTGTCACCGGATATATCTGGCCGCCATACCCATCCGCATCGGTGGCGAACCACAGCGAGCCGGCGGCGTTGAACAGGCCCAGCGCCAGCAGCACGAAGAAGGCCGGGCTCTTGAACACCTGGCCCATGTCGAGCCGCGTGCGGGCGACGAACTGGGTCCAGGCCGTGGCGGCGTCGTGGCGCGGCGCGGGAAGCGGGCGCGGGGCCGGCGGGGCGATCTCCACCGGCTGCGCCTGCTTGGACTTGGGCTTGTCGCCTTTGCGGCCGGCCAGCTCCGCCGACTGGAAGCGGAACAGGCCGTAGGCGGCCGCCAGCAGTCCGCCGGCCAGCACGATCACGAACACGCGGTTGAACAGCAGGGCGCCGGTCAGGGCCGGGGTGAGAGTGTTGCGCTCGTTGGCGGTCCAGTACTTGGTCGCCAGGCTGAAGGCGCCGGTGCCCAGCGGCTCCCACAGGGCCGCGCCCTGCTCGAATTCGGGCTTGTCCAGCGCGATGCCGGCCACCACCCACAACACCAGGAAGCCGATGACGCCGACATAGGTCCACATCATCGAACGGGTGACCGTGGCCAGGGCGAAGAACAGCGCCGAGGTCAGCAGCAGGGTCGGCAGGGCCAGCACGAAATAGGCGTAGAGGTAGGCGTTCAGCAGGTTGGGGCCCAGCTTCTCCGGGTCGATCCACGGCATGAACGAGCCGATCAGCATGGCCAGCGGCACGGCCAGGAACGAGATCGCGGCGGCCAGGAAGGCCCCGGCAAAGCGGCCGTAGAGATAGTCGAACTTGCGGATCCGGGTGGTGCGCAGGATCGGGCCATAGCCCGTCTCGTCGTCGCGCACGATGACGTTGGCCACGAAGGCCGTCGTCACGAACATGTAGAAGATCGACAGGATCAGGTGGGTCTGGGCGATCGCGAAGGGCGCGTTCTTGTGGATCGTGCCGCCGCCGCCGATGCTGATCTGCTCGATGGTCACCGACCCGAAGGTCAGCAGGAAGAACAGGACCGCGACCACCCAGAACACCGGGGAGCGCAGCTGGTAGCGGAGCTCGAAGCTCGCGATCTTGCCGAACATGACGCTCGCCCCCTTACGCCGCGCAGCGGGTGGTGGCGAGGGTCGAGAAATAGACGTCCTCGAGGCCGCCGGCGACGGGCGCGAAGCCCGCGCCGGGATCCTGGTCGGCCAGGACGTGGATGACGGTGCGGCCGCCCAGCAGCCGGGTCGAGATCACCTGGTGGGCCGCCTTGGCGTCGTCCAGCTCGGCCTTGTCGATGATCTTCTTCCAGATGCGCCCTTCCAGCTGGGCGATCAGGTCGGCCGGGGCGCCTTCGCGCACGATGCGGCCGTCGCAGATGATGGCCATGGCCGGGCAGAGGTCGGAGACGTCCTCGACGATGTGGGTCGACAGGATCACCACGACGTTTTCGCCGATCTCGGCCAGCAGGTTGAGGAAGCGGTTGCGTTCCTCGGGGTCGAGGCCGGCGGTGGGCTCGTCGACGATGATCAGGCGCGGGTCGCCGATCAGGGCCTGGGCGATGCCGAAGCGCTGGCGCATGCCGCCCGAGAAGCCGGCGATGGCCTTGCTCCGCACGTTCCACAGGTTGACCTGGGCCAGCAGGCTCTCGACCGTGTCCTTGCGTTCCTTGCGGCCCGAAATGCCTTTCAGCACCGCCATGTGGTCGAGCATGTCGTAGGCGCTGACCCGGGGATAGACGCCGAAGTCCTGCGGCAGGTAGCCGAGCACGCGGCGCAGGCCTTCCGGATCCTTCAGCACGTCGATGTCGCCGAAGCGGATGTGGCCCGAGGTCGGGGCCTGCAGGGTGGCTATGGTGCGCATCAGGGTGGACTTGCCGGCCCCGTTGGGACCCAGCAGGCCGTACATCCCGCGCGGTATGGTCAGGCTGACCTCGTCCAGGGCGCGCACGCCGTTGCCATACACGTGCGTCAGGTTTTCGATGATCAGCATCGCTACTCGCGGCCCCCGGTCTTGTTAACGCCAACAGTCCCCAGTCCGACATGACAAGACGGCGAGAGCCTGGGCAAGTGAAAGAACGTTTATGCGGTCGGGTTCCCGACCCAGGCGCTGCTTTTCGGCGGGGTTCCGGTCGGACGTTTTTGGGTCTAAGCAGGCGGCCATGACGACCTACGCCTTCTCCCCGCCCGTCCAGCCTTCGGTTCCGGTGGAAGGATCCGAGGCGGTCTTCCCCGTCCGCCGCATCCTGTGCGTGGGCCGCAACTACGCCGCCCACCGCGCCGAAATGGGCGGCGACGAGCGCGATCCGCCGTTCTTCTTCGCCAAGCCGGCCGACGCGATCGCGCCGCTGATGAACGAGGTGCCTTATCCGCCGCGCACCGCCGACCTGCACCACGAGATCGAACTGGTGGTGGCGCTGAAGTCGGGCGGCGCCGACATCGCCGTCGACGACGCGCTGGACCACGTGTTCGGCTACGCGGTGGGCGTGGACCTGACCCGCCGCGACCTGCAGGGCGCGGCCAAGGCCAAGGGCCAGCCGTGGGAAGCGGGCAAGGCCTTCGACTTCTCCGCGCCGATCTCGGCCATCCGGCCGGCGGCTGACGCGACGCTGGACGGCGCCATCTGGCTGAGCGTCAACGGCGTGCAGCGTCAGACCGGCCTGGTGACCGACATGATCTGGAACATCCCCGAGATCATCGCCGAGGCCAGCAAGCTGTGGACCCTGGCGGCCGGCGACCTGATCTTCACCGGCACCCCCGAGGGCGTCTCGGCGGTGGTCCTGGGCGACGCGATCGCCGGCGAGGTCGACGGCGTCGGCGCCCTGGCCTTCACCCTGGTCTAGAGGGAGCGCGCCGCCGTGACCCTGACGCTGTTCGGCTACTGGCGGGCGGCCGCGCCCTATCGCGTGCGCATCGGCCTCAATCTGAAGGGCCTGGCCTACGACCAGGCGCCGGTGAACCTGCTGAAGGGCGAACAGCGCCAGGGCGCCTATCTCGACCTCAACCCGCAGGGCCTGACTCCAGCCCTGGCCTTGGGGGACGGCGTGGTGCTGACCCAGAGCCTGGCCATCCTCGAATGGCTGGACGAGACCCATCCCGAGCCCGCCCTGCTGCCCGCCGACCCGCTGGGCCGCGCCCGCGTGCGGGCCATGGCCCAGATCATCGCCTGCGACATCCATCCGCTGAACAACGTGCGAGTCACCGGCGAGCTGGTCGCCCGCGGCCAGGACGAGGCCGCCCGCAAGGCCTGGATGGCCCGCTGGCTGGCCGAGGGCTTCACCGCCCTGGAAGCCGCCGTCGCCGCCCACGGCGGGACCTATGCCTATGGCGACGCGCCGACCCTGGCCGATGTCTGCCTGGTGCCGCAGGTCTATGGCGCGCGCCGGTTCGACATCGACCTTTCACCCTATCCGACCCTGGTGGCGGCCGCCGACCGCGCCGCCGACCATCCCGCCTTCGCCGCTGCTCACCCCAGCCTCCAGCCGGACGCCGCCGATGCTTGAAGATCTGAAAACCAACAACGCCAACTGGTCCAAGCGCAAGACCGAGGTCGACGCCGACTTCTTCAAGCGCCTGGAGAACCAGCAGAGCCCCGAGTACCTGTGGATCGGCTGCAGCGACAGCCGCGTGCCGGCCAACGAGATCGTCGGCCTGGATCCGGGCGAGCTGTTCGTGCACCGCAACGTCGCCAACCTGGCCCCGCCGCAGGACGCCAACTACCTCAGCGTGCTGCAGTTCGCGGTCGACGTGCTGAAGGTCAAGCACATCATGGTGGTGGGCCACTACGGCTGCGGCGGCGTGGCGGCGGCCATCGACGGCAAGCGGCGGGGCCTGGTCGATCACTGGCTGCACCCGATCCGCGAGGTCCACGCCGAGCACCGCTGCGAACTTGAAGCCATTCCGGAAGAGCGCGACCGCCTCAACCGCCTGTGCGAGCTGAACGTCATCCGCCAGGTGCGCAACGTCGCCGCCGACGTCTTCGTGCAGGACGCCTGGGCTCGCGGCCAGAGCCTGGCCGTACACGGCTGGGTCTATTCGCTGGCCAACGGCCTGGTCACCGACCTCAATGTCGGCATCGAGAACCTCGAGGACTACCAGCGTGTCCTGGCCGGCCCGACGGCCGGCGACGGCATCTAGGAGATAGGAAAAGAGGGCCGCGCCCGATCGTCGCAGTTGGCGGATCGGTGTTCGGCCCTTACCTGTTCGTCACCATCCTCTGTCACGGTGGCTGCATGGACGCCTTTCTCCAGAGCCTGCACAGCCTCGTCGTCGAGCACCGCCTGCTGGTGTGCGCGATCCTGGCGGTGATCACCCTGCTCGAAGCGCTGATGCTGGTCGGGGTGCTGATCCCGATCATGGCGGTGATGCTGACGGCCGGCGCGCTGATCGCCACCGGCTCGCTGCATCCGGTCGAGGTGATCGTCTGGTGCAGCGTCGGCGCGGCCCTGGGCGATGCGATCTCCTACCTGATGGGCCGACACATGGGCGCCTGGGCCGTACGCCATCCGGTGCTGGCCAAGCACCGCCGCACCGTGGCCCGCGCCCGTCTCTACACCCGCCGCTACGGCGTGCTGGCCCTGGCCGTCGCCCGCTATCTGGGCCCGCTGCGGCCCTTCGTGCCGATGGCCGCGGGCATGACCCGGATGCGCGACTGGACCTTCCACGCCGCCAACACGGTCACCGCGCCCGTCTGGGTGATCACCGTCCTGGCGCCCGGCTACCTGGCCGCCCGCCACCTGGGCTACTGGAAGCCGGACCCGGTGCTGCTGACCGCCGTGATCGTCGGCGTGCTGCTGCTGGTCGCCACCGTGGCGCTCGTGCGGCGACCCAAGGCGCAGCCGTCCAAGGCCTGAGCTTCCAAGACCGTCATCCCGGCCGAAGCGTAGCGAAGAGCCGGGATCCAGGGTCCGTCGCATCGCGTCGGCCGCCGCCCGAAACGCCAGCCCTCGAAACCGTGCCTGGTCCTCTGGGTCCCGGCTAAGCGCTGCGCGCTTTCCGGGATGACGAACTGGGGAGGTGTACGGCGTCAGTTCGTCGGCGCCCTGATCCGCACCCGGGCGCTGGCCGCCCGGCCCTGGTCGTCGACCACCCGCAGCCGATAGAAGCCCGCCGCCGCCGGTCGCCAAACCGGCTTGCCGCCGACCGGATCGTCGGCCAGGGGCTTGCCGTCCACGTACCACGACAGGTTCTCGCCGCCGGCCGCCAGGACCAGGCCGCGCGCGTTCGCGCCCAGGCCATCGACCTGCACCGTCGCCCCGTCGGGCGGGAAGATCAGGCGCGGGCCCTCGTCGGCGACCGTGCGCAGCTGCTGCAAGGCGCCGGGAGCCGACTTGGGCGCGATCGGACGCGGCGCGGTGGGCGGCGCGCCTACCAGGTCGGCGACGTCGAACAGGGTGGGCAGGGCCGCGTCGCGCCCGGTGAGGCCGCCGCGCGCGCCGCCGTCGGCCCGGCCCGTCCAGACGACGATGGCGTGGCCGCCGACGATCCCGGCCGCCACCGCGTCGCGGAAGCCGTAGGAGGTGCCGGTCTTGAAGGCCATGGCCGGCCCGCCCCGGGTCAGGGCCGAGGGCGCGCGGCCGCGCGGGCCGGGCGCCTCGCGGAGGATGTCCAGCACCTGGCCCACGGCCTCGGGCCGGGCGATGCGGGTCCCGCCCTGGCGCTCGCGGGCCTTGGCCTCCTCGACCGTATAGGCCAGCGGCTTGACCACCCCGCCGTCGCCAAGGCCCGCATAGAGGGTGACCAGGTCGCGCAGGGTGATGCCGGCCCCGCCCAGCGCCAGGGCCAGGCCGGCGGCCTTCACCTCGGCCTTGGGGCGCAAGAGTTTGACGCCGCCGGCCTCGATGCGGGCGGCGAAGGCCTCGGGGCCGATCTTCTCCAGGGTGGCGACGGCCGGCACGTTCAGCGAATAGGCCAGGGCCTCGCGGGCGGTGACCTTGCCGTGGAACACCCGGTCGAAGTTTTCGGGCTGATAGTCGGCGAAGCGCGTCTGGGCATCGTCGATCTGGGTGTCGGGCGCCAGCATGCCGTCGTCGAAGGCGAAGGCGTAGACGAAGGGCTTCAGGGCGGAGCCGGGCGAGCGGGCGGCGCGGGTCATGTCCACCCAGCCGCCGGGCCGGTCGCGGCCGGCCGAACCGACCAGGGCCCGCACCGCCCGGTCCCTGATCCGCACGACGATGATGGCGGCCGTGGCCTCGGGGCCCTGGCTGGCGGCGACGGCGGCGGCCATCGGCTCCAGCCGCGCCTGCAGGTCGGGATCGATGGTGGTCAGCACGCTGGGCTGGCTGGCCGGGGCGGCGGCGGCCTGCTGGCCGGCCAGGTGCCAGGCCATGGCCGGGAAAGCGCTGCGGCGCGGGATCGGCTCGCCTTCGGCCTCGACCGCCGCCACGGTGGTCAGCACCCCGGCGCGGACCATCTTGTCCAGCACCGCGCGGCGGGCCTCGCGTGCGGCTTCGGGCCGGCGGTCGGGACGGCGGGCCTCGGGCGCCTGGGGCAGGGCGATCAGCAGGGCCTGCTCGCCGTCGGTCAGGCTCGAGGGCTCGTGGCCGAAATAGGAGAGGCTGGCCCCGCGCACCCCCTCCAGATTGCCGCCGTAGGGCGCCAGGGTCAGATACAGCGCCAGGATCTCGTCCTTGCTCAGCCGGCTTTCCAGCTGCGCGGCGCGGACCATCTCGATCAGCTTGGCGCCGAGGTTGCGCGGCCGGGGCTCCAGCAGGCGCGCGGTCTGCATCGACAGGGTCGAGGCGCCGCTGCTGACCCGGCCGTGGACGATCGCCGAGCCGGCGGCGCGGACCACGGCGATGGGATCCACCCCCAGATGCCAGCGGAAGCGCGCGTCCTCGACGGCGACCAGGCGCTTGAGGAAGGTCGGGTCGGTGCGCTCGAGGTCGGCCCGCACGCGCCAGCGGCCGTCCTCGACCGGCAGGGCGCGCAGCCACGCCCCCCGCTCGCCCAGCACGACGGGCGAGGAGCGTTTCGCGCGGCTCATGTCCGGCGGGAAGGCGGCGCTGAGGGCGAACACCCCGACCTGGGCGGCGAGGAAGCCGGTGAGCAGGCGGGTGATCAGCGGGATCTTCCCCTCCCCCTGGATGGGGGAGGGGTCAGGGGTGGGGGTGGTTTCGGAGCTGGCGGTGGTCACGGCGCTCTATCCTGAAGCGCCGTGGTCACCCCCATCCCCGACCCTTCCCCCATCAAGGGGGAAGGGAGCGCTCTGAGCATCACTGCCCCGCCGCGATGATCGCGCGGCCGGCGTCCGACCGGGCGGCGATGCTCGGGCGGTACATGTCCTTGGCCACGGCCCCGGGCAGGAAGAACTCGCCCGGCGTCACGGCCCGCGCGATGTAGGCCATGGCGAAGGGCTTGTTGCCCTCCAGGTCGAGCGCGGCGATGTAGCGGTCGTCGCGGCTTTCCTGGGCGTCGGGCGTCGACAGCTCGCCCAGGAACCGGAACGGTCCGTTCTGGGCGTCGTCGGCGCCGAGCGGGGCCTCGATCTCGAAGCCGGCCGGCAGGGCGTCGTCGACCACCAGGGCGGTCGAACGGGCCTGCATCGACCGGCCCTGGATCAGCACGATCACGCGTTCGCCCTGGCGGATGGCCGACGGATCGACCGCCCCGCCGCTCATCGTGAACAGCCGCTTGCTGACCGACAGGCCGTTGCTCTCGGCGACCGGCGCGACGATCGGCGTGCCGCGCACGCTGACGGTCCGCCACAGGGCGCCCTTGCCCTTGTTGGTGAACCGGGCGTCGGCCAGCTTGCCCACGGCCCAGCGCGGCGCGCCGCCGGCGGGCGGCAGGGCCGTGACGTTCTGGGTCTCGATGCTGATGGGACCGGCGGCCTTCATCAGCTGGTGGGCGGCGTAGAGCAGCTGGGCCTGTTCCTGGGTGTTGAGGGCGTCGGGATCCTTGACCACGTTCTCCAGGCGGCCTTGCAGCCTGGCGGCGACGTCGGGCTGGCCGGCCTGGACCGCCAGGGCCGTGACGGCGGCCACGTCGCGCAGCGGGCTCTGGTACCAGTCGTACTCGTCACGCCAGTTCAGCGAGTTCACCGCCTGACGCATGGCCGAGCGGGCCCGGGCGTGGTCGCCCATCAACGCCAGGCCGGCGGCGACCTGGGCCTTGGCGATAGGCTGGTCCTCGTCCTTCATCTGCACGTCGTGCCACCAGCGCAGGCGGGCCAGGTCCCCGCGCCCGGCCTTGGCCAGGACATAGAGGGCGTAGGCGCTGGCCCGGCGGCGCATGCGCTGGGTGGCCTTGCGGCTGTCGTCCTCGTTGCGGCCCCACCAGGACGGGTACTCCATCCGGTAGGCGACCGAGGCCCAGCCGTCGGGACGGCTGACCTGGCGCATGGCGTTCAGCGCCTTGTCCAGCGCCTCGTCGGGCACGGCAACGCCCTGGGCCTTGGCTTCCAGCAGGAAGTCGGTGGCGTAGGCGCCCAGCCACGGGTCGGCCTCGCCGTCGCCCACCCGCCACAGGCCGAAGGCGCCGTCGAGGGTCTGGCGGTCCAGCAGGCGGCCCACCGCCCCGGCCAGGGCCGCGGGCGTGCGCTTGAGCTTGGGATCGGTCGAGACGCTCTGGGCGTAGAGCAGCGGATAGGCCGCCGACACCACCTGCTCGGTGCAGCCGTACGGATAGCGCTGCAGGGCCACGGCGATCGCCGACGGGTCGAAGCCCTTGAACGGCGAGTAGCTGACCTGCAGCGTCACGTCGCCGGCCGCCAGGCCCGACAGAAGCTGGTAGTTGGGCGTGTAGGTCGTTCCCGGAGCCTGCAGCTCGGTGGTGGTGCGCACCACGTCGCCCCAGCCCAGGCGGGTCTGGATCGGATAGTCCTTGGTCGTCGAGAAGTCGGGACCGGTGACCTTGAAGCCGATCTTGCCGATGCCGGTGACGTCGGGCGCCAGGAACGGGATCTTCTCGGCGACGCGCTGGCCCAGGATCAGGGTGATCACCTTCTTGAACGCCACCTTCAGCCCGCCCGAGGCGTTGGCCTCGGCGGTGTAGGCGCCGGGCTTGCCCTCGACATTGTGCAGCTCAAGCGTCGCGGTCGGCTTGTCGCCGGGCGACAGGAAGCGCGGCAGGTTGAGGTCGGCGACCACCGGCTGGCGCACGGTCATGGCCTTGGAGCCGGAGCCGACGGCGTTGTCGGTCCAGGCCACGGCCATGATCCGCAGCTCGCCGTTGAAGTCGGCGGGCGGCAGCTTGATCGTCGCCTTGCCGTCCAGACCGGTCTCGACCACGCCCGACCACAGGGCCACGGTCTTGATCGGCGTGACCGTCAGGCCCTCGCCGCCCAGCTCGTCGCCGCCGAAGTTGACGTTGGCCGGTGCGCCCATGTTGGGGTCGAGCAGGCGGCCGTAGTCGTCGCGGTAGTCGAGCGTCAGGGCCCGCTTGCCGAAGTACCACTTCACCGGGTCGGGGCTTTCCTGGCGGGTCAGGCGCAGCACGCCCTCGTCCACCGCCGCCACCGTGACCCGGGCCTTCTGGCCAAAGCCCAGGCCCTGCACCTTCAGCGGGATCTCGACCGGCGCCTTGGAGTCGAGCTTGGCCGGCGTGCCGATGTCGACCGTCAGCTTGCGGCCCTTGGGCTCCAGCGGGACATAGACCAGGCCGAGGGCCCGCTTGGGCTTGGGCGAGGCGACCGGGTCGCGCGGCTGGATGACGGTGACCATCACATAGGCCCCGCCGCCCCAGGCGGCGCTGGTCTTCAGCTTCACGGTCGCGCCGTTCTCGCCGACCGAGATGGTCTTGAAGTCGATCAGGCGGTCGGTGGCCACGGCCACCTGGGCCTGGCCGGCATAGGGCGCCTTCAGCGTGATCTCGACGGTGTCGCCCTGCGCATAAGCCTTGGTCCCGGCCGACACGCGAACGAAATCGGGGGCCTCGGCGTCCTTGGCGGGCGAGCCCCAGCCCGACGAGAACCGGGCCACGGTCTTGGTCCCTTCGGGGCCCTCGATCACCAGGCGGTAGTCGCCCCAGCCCAGGCGGCGGTTGATGCGGCCGCTCTGGCTGGCCGACATGTTGAGGCCGCCCTTCATCACCACGGCGTCGCGGCTGGTGCGCCGCCACTGCCAGCGGCCGTCCTGCTGGAACCAGTCGTAGTTCCAGTTCTCGCTGATCAGGGTGTAGCTGGCGGTGGTCGAGATGCGCTTGCCGGCGGCGTCGACGGCGATCACTTCCAGGCTCACCGGCGGGTCGTCGCGGCCCGAGCCGTCGCCCTGCTCGACCTTGACGCCGTAGTAGATCGGCTTGCCGCGAACCTTGAGTTCCAGGCCCTCACGGACCGGACGGCCGCCGGGCTCGAATACCGAGGCGGTGACCGCCGCCACCAGCGGCTGGCCGGTGTCGCCGACGTCGGAGGTGCCGAGGTTCAGGACCGCGCGTCCCTCGCCGTCGGTGACGGTCGTGCCCAGCTCGATCAGCTTTTCGTCGAAGGGTTCCTTGGCGTCGCCCCACTCGAAGCCCTTGTACTGCGGGAAGGGGTCGGTATCGCGGCGCAGGCGAGCCTCGCCTTGGGTCTGCAGGCCCGAGCCCGGCGCGCCGTACAGGAAGCGGGCGTTGACCGCGATCTGGCGGGTCTCGCCGATGCGGATCGGCGTGCTCTCCTGGCCGGTGGTGGTGACCGCCAGACGCTGAGGCGCGAAGTCCTCGACGCTGAAGCTCAGCGAGCCGGTGGAAGCCTCGATGCCCTCGATGTGCAGCTCGGCGGTCCAGCGGCCACGCGGGGCGCTGCGGGGCAGGGCGATGTCGATCGGCACCGCGCCGGCGTTGGCCTGGCCGAACCACCAGCGCTTGAATTCGACGCCCGAGGGGCGCTTCACGAGAATGTAGCCCTTGCGGTCGTTGACCGCCTTGGCCATGCGGTCGCGGATCATCGCCGTCAGGTGGACGGTCTCGCCGGGGCGGTAGATGCCGCGGTCGGCATAGAGCCAGCCGTCGATGTCGCTGCCGACGGCGCGGCCGCCCTCGCTTTCGGTGCGGCCGCCGACGCCCTGCTTGGACAGGTCGACCGGCGAGCGGTCGAGATCCAGCACCGACAGGTCGCCCTCGGGGCCGTAGGCCATGACCATCTTGGCGCGCTCGGCGCCTTCGCCCTTCAGCAGCGGGCGGGGGAAGCGCACGCGGCCGTCGGCGTCGCTCTTGACCTCGGCCAGCGGTTCGCCGTCGCGGGCGACCAGGGCCACGCGCACGCCCGACACGGTCTTGGCGGTCTTCAGCGAGCGGACCACGACGTCCAGCGCCTCGGAACCGTCGTAGGCGATCAGGGCCATGTCGGTGAAGACGATCCAGCGGCGGGCCTGGGCCGGCGGGGTGTCGCCCTCGCCGTCGGGATCGCGGCCGCCCGAGGCGTCGCGCGCCTTGATCAGATAGGCGCCGGGCTTCATTTCCTTGAGCACCGCGCCGAGCGGGAAGACCGTGGTGGCCTTGGCGCCGGTCGCGCCGTCGACCGAGACCTCGCCCTTCCAGATGCGGCGGCCGTCGTCGCCGGCGCTGTCCTCGCCGTAGTCGCCGGCCCAGTCGCCCTCGCCGGTGGGGTCGGGCGCGCTGATCGACTTGCGCACCAGGTTGCGGTCGGACACCCGCCAGACTTCGACGGCCAGCTTCTGGACGTTCATGGTCTCGATGGCGACGCCGTCGGATTCCTCGCGCGGCAGGATCACGCCGTCGCCGGCGAAGCCGACATAAGGGGGCTTCTCGCCGAAGGTGAAGTCGACGTCGGCGTTGGCGCCCAGGGTCTCGCCGCCCTTGGCGGGCAGGCCCTTGAGCAGGGTGACGCGGCGGTCGGTGAAGCCCACGCCGCCGATGCACAGCTCGTCGCCCTTGACCCGCACGGCCGGGGTGCGGCCGAGGTCGGGCGAGACCATGACGAAGTCGGCATAGGCCTTGGACGGGTCGAGATCGCGGCTCATCTGGATGCAGGCCATCGCCTCGCCGCCGGAGCTGTCGATGCGGGTGCGCCAGACGGCGAAGCCTTCGGGCTTGGGCGCGCCGCGCCGGCGTGCATTGGCGTCGCGCGGCTTGCCGAACAGCGACCAGGCCTCGCCCTTGACGGCCGCCGCGCCGGAGGACGCCTTGACGCCGCCGCCGAACCAGCCGAGGTCGGCGGTCTTGGCGGCCACGAAGCCGCCGCCGAAGCCGACCACCAGGGCGCCGGCCGCGATGGCGGCGGCGGGGGTCTTCAGGCCTTGGAGGATTCGGGTCCAGACGGTGGTCTTGGCCACGCCGTCGCCTTGCGGCGTCTCGTCCGTCGACATCCGTCGTCTCTCCCAAACCCGAAGTGATTTGGGGGACTTGAACCTAAGCGCGAGCGGGGGTCAACGGCGCAGCCGTGACACCCGCTACGGTAGCCCTATACGTCGAACTTCACCTGGGCCGTGGCCAGGTCGTAGCAGGCCGAGACGATCTTCAGCCGGCCTTGGGCGACGCGCTCGGCCAGCGTGCCGTCGGCCACCTTGAGACGATTGGCGATGTTGCGGGCGTTGCGGCGGATGGCGGCGTCCTGCAGGTCGGCCGGATGCTCGGCGTCGGCGTCGAACACGGCCGGCAGGATCGGCAGGACCATGTCCTGCAGGGCCCCATGCAGGTGGGCGTGCTTGGTGGCGACGTCCACGGCCGCGCCGACGGCGCCGCACTTGGTGTGGCCCAGCACGACGACCAGCGGCGCGCCCAGGTGCTCGACGGCGTAGAGGATCGAGCCCAGGCCCTCGGCCCCGACGGTCGAGCCGGCCACGCGGACGATGAACAGCTCGCCCAGATTGCAGTCGAAGATCAGCTCTGGCGCGGTGCGGCTGTCGCTGCAGCCGACGACGACGGCGAACGGCCGCTGGCCGCCGGCCAGTTCGGAGATCCGCGCCGCAGAGGGCAGGACGAGGCTGGCGCCGCCGCGGGCGAAGATGGCGTTGCCGTGCTTGAGGCGGCCCAGGGCTTCGTCGGGACTGACGGCCGGGGCCGGCTCGACGTGGACGCCGGAGACGGCGACCGGTTCGTGGCCCTCCATCGGCGGCACGCTGGCGACGGCCTTTTCCAAGGCGGCCTTGTCGGTCGGCTGGGTCGCGAGCGCCTTGGTGACGCGGCGGGCCTTGCGGGCCTTTGGCGTCACGGCCGGCAGCGACATGCCTTCGGCATAGGCGAGCGCGGGCGCGGCCAGGCCAGCGCCCAGCACGCCCAGCAAGGAGCGTCGTGAAACCATGGTCTTCCCCCGAAGACGGTGAATGTCGGGGCCGACCCTAAGCGCGGGACGGTTAACCGCCCGGCAATGGTGAAGCTCTGTTCAGAGCGGCAATTCGACGCGTTTGACCACGGTGCGCATGGCGATCGACGAGCTGACCCGCACCACGCCGGGGATTCTGGTCAGCTCCTGGCTGTGCACCCGCTCCAGGTCGTCGACGTCGGCCACCACCAGCCGCAGCAGATAGTCCGAGCCGCCGGTCATCAGGTAGCACTCGGCCACCTCGCGCACGCCGGCCACGGCCTTCTCGAAGGCGGTCAGGGCGGCCTCGGCCTGGGACGACAGGGTGACGGTGACGAAGACGCTGAGCGGCAGGCCCACGGCCCGCTCGTCGATCACCGCGGCGTAGCGGCCGATGACGCCGGCGTCCTCCAGGGCCCGCACCCGGCGCAGGCACGCCGACTCCGACAGGTTGGCCGCCTTGGCCATGTCGACATAGCTGGCCCGACCCTCGCGCTGGAGCAGGCGGAGGATCTTTCGGTCGAACACATCAAGCGTGACCGGGGATTTCTTCACCGAATGGCTCCGTTTACGCAGGATTCCTGCATACCACGTTCTTAGAAGGACGAAAGAACCAAGAAACATGCGAACGTAGAGGCGTACACCAGCGTTAAAGCTAAAAAGCGAGGAAACATCATGCGCGTTGGCGTCCCCTCCGAGATCAAACCGGGCGAGCACCGGGTCGGCCTGACCCCCACCGCCGTCCGCGAATACGTCGCCCACGGCCACCAGGTGCTGGTGCAGCAGGGCGCGGGCCTGGGCGCCGGCTATGCCGACGAGGCCTATGTGAAGGCCGGCGCGAGCATCGCTCCGGACGCCGACGCGGTGTTCGCCGGGGCCGAGATGATCGTGAAGGTCAAGGAGCCCCAGAAGATCGAGTGGGAGCGCCTGACCGACCGCCACATCCTCTTCACCTACCTGCACCTGGCGCCCGATCCGGCCCAGACCGAGGGCCTGCTGGCCTCGGGCTGCGCGGCCATCGCCTACGAGACCGTCACCGATGCGCGCGGCGGCCTGCCGCTGCTGGCCCCGATGTCGGAAGTGGCCGGCCGCATCGCCGTGTTCTCGGCGGCCGAGACCCTGCTCAAGCACAACGGCGGCATGGGCCTGCTGCTCTGCGGCGTGCCCGGCGTGCCGCCGGCCCGCGTGGCGGTGCTGGGCGGCGGCGTGGTGGGCTCCAACGCCGCCCGCATGGCCGCCGGCCTCGGCGCCGAGGTCGTGGTGCTGGAGCGCTCTATCCCCCGCATGCGTGAACTGGACGACCTGTACCAGGGCCGCATTCTCACGCGCTATTCGACGCTGGACGCGGTGGAGGAGGAGATCCTCAAGGCCGACGTGGTGATCGGCGCGGTGCTGACCGCCGGCGCGGCCGCCCCGAAGCTGGTGCGCCGCGAACACCTGTCGCGGATGAAGCCGGGCTCGGTGCTGGTCGACGTGTCGATCGACCAGGGCGGCTGCTTCGAGACCAGCCACCCGACCACCCACGCCGAGCCGACCTACACCGTCGACGGCGTCGTCCACTACTGCGTGGCCAACATGCCGGGCGCGGCCCCGCGCACCTCGTCCGACGCCCTGGGCAACGCCACCCTGCCGTTCGGCCTGGCCCTGGCCGACAAGGGCCTGGACGCCCTGGAGGACAACGTCCACCTGGCGCGCGGCCTCAACGTGCTGGGCGGCAAGCTGACCCACCCGGCCGTGGCCCAGGCCCTGGTGAAGGACTTCGTCGACCCGTTCGGCGTCTGGGGCGGCTCGAAGCTGTAGAAACTTTTCCCGTCATCCCGGAAGCCGCGCTAGCGGCTATCCGGGACCCAAGGGCCGTCGGCGCGGCGGCGTCAGCGGTCCTGAGCAGTGGCCGGCGCGATGCCGCGGGCCCTGGGTCCCGGCTCTTCGCGCTGCGCGCTACGGCCGGGATGACGAAAATTGGGGGGCTTCAGAGCCCCGCCATCTCCTCGATCACCTTCAGCGCGGCGTCGCGCGGGTCGTTGGCCGCCGTGATCGGGCGGCCGCAGACCAGGTGGCTGGCGCCGGCCTTCAGGGCGTCGGCCGGGGTGGCGGCGCGCGCCTGGTCGTTCTTGGCCGCCCAGAAGGGGCGCACGCCCGGCGTCACCACCAGGAAGTCCGGCCCGCCGATCTCGCGGGCCAGCGCCGCCTCGTGCGGACTGGAGACGATGCCGTCGACGCCGCACTCGATGGCCTGGCGGATGCGGCGCTCGACCAGGGCGCGGGCGCTGAAGGCGTAGCCCATCTCGATCAGGTCGGCGTCGGTCAGGCTGGTCAGCACGGTGACGGCCAGGATCTTCAGGTCCGAGCCGGCCTTGGCGTTCACCGCCGCCTGCATCACCTGCGGCTCGGCGTGGACCGTCAGCAGGTCGCAGCCGGCCCCGGCCAGCACCCGGGCCGAGCGCTCAACCGTCGCGCCGATGTCGTGCAGCTTCCAATCGAGGAACACCTGCTTGCCGGCCTTCTTCAGGTCGCCGGCGAAGGCCATGCCGTCGGTGGCCAGCAGCTCCAGGCCGATCTTGTAGAACGAGGCCGCGTCGCCGATGCGCTCGACCATTTTCCGGGCGTCGGCGACCGTGGGCAGGTCCAGCGGGATAATCAGGCGCGGATCGGCGGTCATCGACAAGGCTCCGGTGTTGGCGCGCGAGGCCGCATCGCTCTAGAGAGAGCGACGTTTCCCGCACAGTCATGAAGGTTGAGGACGTCGAATGAGCCAGGCCGAACTCGCCGTCAACTTCTTCGTCGCGCTGTTCGCCCTGATCGACCCGATCGGCAACGTGCCGCTGTTCGCCGCCGCGACCATCGGCGCGGCCTCGGCGGGGCGGCGGATGGTGGCCGTCTACATCGGCCTGTTCGTCCTGGCCTTCCTGGTCTTCTTCTACTTCACCGGCGTGAGCCTGCTCGAGTTCTTCGGCATCTCGATGCCGGCCTTCCGCATCGCCGGCGGCATCATCCTGTTCATTCTCGGATTGGACATGGTGCGCGACGACTTCACCACCATGTTCGCCGACGCGGCCGAGGGGGAGGGCGAGGTTCTGTCGGCCCGGGTCTACGCCAAGAAGCGGTTCGAGCGCCTGATCGTGCCGTTCGCCATGCCGCTGCTGATCGGCCCTGGGGCGATCTCGACGGTGATCATCTACGCCAGCGAGGCCAAGCACCTGGGCCTGGCCGGCATGGCCCTGGGCGTGGGCGTGATCGCGGCGGTGTCGGTGGTGCTGGTCGCCACCTTCTGGGCCGCGCCGGTGATCAGCAAGGTGCTGGGCCGCATCGGCATGAGCATCGTGGTGCGGGTGCTGGGCCTGATCCTGTGCGCCCTGGCGGTGCAGTTCGTGCTGATCGGGGTGGGCGACGCCACGCGCGGCCTGATCCGGGCGGACGCCAAGGCGCCCTACGCGGCGGAGAAGTAAGAACCCTCTCCCTGAAGGGAGAGGTGGCCGCGAAGCGGTCGGAGAGGGAAGGCTTTGCCGAGGCGGGAGCCGACTTCCCCCTCCGTCGCCTTCGGCGACACCTCCCCCTTCAGGGAGAGGGTCTTGCTAGACCTTCCGGAACTTGCCGCCCTGGTTGGCGATCAGCGCCAGGGCCCATTCGTCGGGGATCAGCTTGGCGAGCACGGCGATGGCCTTGTTGGGCGCGCCGGTGACGCAGACGGGGCGGTTGGCCTCTGCGGCCTCGTAGCCGGCGGCGGCGACCTCGTCGGCGCCCAGCCACATCCAGGCCGGCAGGCTCTGGCTGACCTGGGCCCGGGTGCCGTTGACGTCGTGGAACTCCGACAGGGTGAAGCCCGGGCACAGGGCGCTGACGTGCACGCCGTTGGCCAGGTTCTCCAGGTGCAGGCTCTGGGAGAACTTGACCAGGAAGCTCTTGGTCGCCGCGTACAGCGTATGGCCGGCCGCGCCGGGGACCAGGCCCGCCAACGAGGCGACGTTGACGATGCGTCCGAAGCGTCGTTCGACCATGCCGGGCAGCACCTTGTGCGTCAGCCCGCACACCGAGGTCAGCATCACCTGCAGGAAGGCCGACTGATCGGCCCAGCTGGTCTGGTCGTAGGTTCCTGGCAGGCCGTAGCCGGCGTTGTTGACCAGGGCGTCGACGTCGCGGCCCTCGGCGGCGATCGCGGCCAGCACCGCGTCGACGCCGGCCGGGTCGGCCAGGTCGGCCGTGATCGCATAGGCCTCGACCCCGAAACGCAGGCGAATCTCGGCGGCCAGGGCCTCCAGCCGGTCGAGCCGGCGGGCGGTCAGGGCCACGTCGTAGCCGTGGCTGGCGTAGATGCGGGCGAAGGCGGCCCCGATACCGGCGGAGGCGCCGGTGATCAGGGCGAGGCGGCGGGCCATGGAGTCGAAGGTCCTGCAAACGAAGCGTCGCAGGAAGTCGAGCACGCCGGCCGGTCTGGTTCAAGGCGCGGTTGAAGCGGGGGCGGAGGAACGACCTGGGGAGGGCTGGGTCGGTCGTTCCTCCGCGAAGGGCGCGCCCGGGGGAGGGGGATGGCGCGCCCGATAGTCGGGCTCTTAGGCCGCGTCGCTCAGCGCCGGTTGCGCGCCGCGGGTCCAGCGGACGGCGGCCTCGGCCACGCGCACGCCCAGCAGGCGGGCGGTCTCGCGGTCGCCGGCCGGCGGGGTGATCTCGGGCGAGGCGTTGTCGGACTGCGCCGCGACGCCGACGAACGAGCCCACGCGGTTGATCGTCTCCGGACCGCGCTCGGCGGCGGTGACGGCCGGCGGGGCGACGCCCAGGTTGACCCAGTTCATGCCGTGCTGGGCGGCCAGGATCGTCAGGCTGGCCAGGGCGTGACCCTTGTCGCCGGCGAAGCTGTGCGAGTTGGTGAAGCCCGCAGCCAGCTTGTCCTTCCAGCCGCCGGTGAAGAATACGGCAGAGGTGGCGTCGGCGAAGACTTTGAACACGCCCGAGACGTCGCCCATGTAGGTCGGCGCGCCGAACACCACGGCGTCGGCCTCGGTGATGGCGTCGAGGATGGGCTTGAAGTCCTGCGTCGCGCTTTCGATCGGCAGGACGACCGGGGTCTGGCCGGCGTCGCGGACGCCCTGCGCGACCTTGTCGGCGAGGACGGCGGTGTGGCCGTAGCCCGAGTGATAGACGATGGCGACCTTGGTGCTCATGGCGGGTTCATCCCCAGAAATTGGCTGCCGATCAGAAACTGTATCGGTAGCGATTACGTAATGGGCCCCGCGACCGGCGCCAGGGGTAATCGCAACAATTTCGGGTGCAGTTTTTCTGAGGGCGGCTTTAAGGCGCGCTCGACCCGGCCGCCTCGAGACTTCAGGCGCTTTTCAGCACGGCCTCGCGCTCGGCCGGATCGGCCAGCAGGTCGGCTACCGAGATCCGCGACAGCCGTTCGGCGGCGGCGGCGTCGGCGGCGATCAGGGCCGCGCGGACCGCGTCGGGGATGCGGGCCCCGACCGGGCAGCCCTTCACCCCAGGCGGGGCGGTGCCGAGATTGGCGCAGCCGTGGACGGCCCGCAGCACGGTGTCGAGGGTGATGTCCTGGGCCGGCCTCAGCAGCCAGGCGCCGCCGTTGGCGCCGGCGCGCGCGCCGATCAGCCCCGCCTTGCCGAGCATGGCGGTGACGCGCCGGACCACCACCGGATTGGTGGGGACGGAGGCCGCGAGTTCGGCGCTGGCGACGGCGCGGTCGGGGCTGAAAGCCTCCTTGTGCGCCAGATAGGCCAGGGCGTGAGCGGCGACGGGGAACTTCTGACTGTCGGACATGATCTTCTGTAAGTCCGGAACGTAAGGGGGGAACGCGCGCGTTGAAACAAAAACCGTCACCGGTCCGCGGCCAAGGTCGCGATTGAACCCGGATCAGATTGGGTGTATCGCGCGCCGCTTGATCGATATGGGGCTTCGCGCGAGATTTTCGAGGGCGCGGTCCCGGAGGGATTGAATGGCTTCCGAAGCCTCCGGCGTTTCGAACACTGAGAACGCCTCCGTCGCGGCGTGCGACATTCCCCAGCAAGCGGGCTCCGCCAATGGTCACGGTCCCAAGGGCCATGGCACGTTCGTGCTCGCGCTGGGTTCCGTCGGCGTCGTGTTCGGCGACATCGGCACCAGCCCGCTCTACGCCTTCAAGGAGGCGCTGCACACGGCCGCCGCCGACGGGGTGACGCGGGCCGAGATTCTCGGCGTGGTGTCGCTGGCCCTGTGGGCGCTGATCCTGGTCGTGACGATCAAGTACGTGCTGTTCATCATGCGCGCCGACAACAAGGGCGAGGGCGGGGTGCTGTCGCTGATGGCCCTGGCCCAGCGCGCCATGGGCCGGCGCACGGCCCTGGTGTTCGGCCTGGGCGTGATCGGGGCGGCGCTGTTCTACGGCGACGCGGTGATCACCCCGGCCATGTCGGTGCTGTCGGCGGTCGAGGGCCTGCGGACCATCCCCGCGCTCGAGCACAGCATCACCACCGAGATGGTGCTGCTGATCGCCACGGTGATGCTGCTGGGCCTGTTCTTCATCCAGAGCCGCGGCACGGCCAAGGTCGGCCAGCTGTTCGGGCCGGTCTGCGCCTTGTGGTTCACCGTCATGGCGGTGCTGGGCGTCTACAACCTGCTGGCCCATCCCGGCGTCTTCCGCTCGATCAACCCCTACTACGCGGTCCACTTCCTGCAGCATCACGGCATGGCCGGCTTCATCGTGCTGGGCGCGGTGTTCCTGACCGTGACCGGGGCCGAGGCCCTGACCGCCGACATGGGCCATTTCGGCCGCTGGCCGATCCAGGCCGCGTGGCTGTTCTTCGTGCTGCCGTGCCTGGCCCTGAACTATCTGGGTCAGGGCGCCCTGGCGCTGAACACCCTGGTCGAGGCCGAGCGGACCGGCGCGCCGTTCCAGGAGCTCAACTGGTTCTTCGAGATGGCGCCCGACGTCCTGCGCCTGCCGCTGGTGATCCTGGCCGGCGCGGCCACGGTCATCGCCAGCCAGGCGGTGATCACCGGCGCCTTCTCGCTGACCCAGCAGGCGATCCAGCTGGGCCTCCTGCCGCGCATGGACGTGCGCCGCACCTCCGAGACCCAGTCGGGCCAGATCTTCGTGCCGCAGCTCAACACCATGCTGCTGCTGGGCGTGCTGGCGGTGATGTTCACCTTCAAGACCTCGTCGGCCATGGCCCACGCCTACGGCCTGGCGGTGACCGGGACGATGGTGGTGACCACGGCCATGGCCTTCATCGTCATGCGCCAGCTCTGGAAGTGGCAGCTGCCGGCGGCGCTGGCCTTCCTGATCCCCTTCATGACCCTGGACCTGGTGTTCCTCAGCGCCAACGCCCTGCGCTTCTTCACCGGCGGCTGGCTGCCGGTGCTGATCGGCGCGGCCCTGTTCACGATCATGGCCACCTGGGTGCGCGGCAGCCAGATCCTCAGCGAGAAGACCCGCCGGGACTCGGTGCCGCTGGCCGACCTGATGGAGATCCTGCGGGCCCGCGCGCCGCACCGCGCCCCCGGCACGGCGATCTTCCTAACCTCCGACCCGGACATGACGCCGGTCGCGCTGATGCACAACCTCAAGCACAACAAGGTGCTGCACGAGCGCAACGTGGTGCTGACCGTGCGCACGGCCGAGACGCCGCGCGTGCCCGAGGAGGACCGCATCAAGACCTTCAAGGTCAATGACGACTTCAAGAAGGTCGAGATCTACTACGGCTTCATGGAAAGCCCGAACGTGCCCAAGGCGCTGGCGCTGCTGCGCAAGCAGCAGGGGCTGAAGTTCGACATCATGGCCACCAGCTTCTTCCTCGGCCGGCGCTCGATCGTGCCGTCGGCCAATTCGGGCATGCCCCTGTGGCAGGACCGGCTGTACATCTTCCTGATGAAGAACGCGGCCAACCCGACCGACTTCTTCAAGATTCCGCCCGGCCGCGTGGTCGAGCTCGGCGCCCAGGTGACTGTGTAGATGGATATTCTCGGCGTCATCGGCGACGTGCTCTGGATTCTGGCCCTGTCGATCATGGCCGGCGCGTCGCGCATGGCCTGGAGCAAGATCCCCAAGGGCGAGTCCACGCCGGTGGCCTGGTCGCCCGGCGGCGCGACCCTGCTGCGCCTGCCGCGCGGTCCGGCCCTGGTGCTGCTCCCGGCCGGGGCGTTCGCGATCAGCCTCTACCTGCTGGTCGAGAGCCGGCAGGCCGACGACCTGACGCTGTCGATCATCATGCTGGGCCTGCGCGCCACCTTGGCGGCGATCTTCGCGGTCATCCACCTGACCCAGGTGCGGCGGGCGCTGAACCAGCTGGCCGAAGAGGGCAAGATCCGGCTGTAGGGCCGCTTGCCGACCCTGTTGTTTCCCTCGTCGCAAAAGCGCGCTAAACGCCCCGCGACTTTGTGTTTTCGCCTTCGACAAGGACCCCCGACATGGCCCAGAAGCCCGTCAAGAAGGTCGTGCTCGCCTATTCGGGCGGTCTCGACACCTCGATCATCCTCAAGTGGCTGCAGACCGAGTACGGCGCCGAGGTCGTGACCTTCACCGCCGACCTCGGCCAGGGCGAAGAGATCGAGCCCGCGCGCGCCAAGGCCCTGGCCGCCGGCGTGAAGCCCGAGAACATCTTCATCGAGGACGTGCGCGAGGAGTTCGTGCGCGACTTCGTGTTCCCGATGTTCCGCGCCAACACGGTCTACGAAGGCCAGTACCTGCTCGGCACCTCGATCGCCCGCCCGCTGATCGCCAAGCGCCAGATCGAGATCGCCCGCCAGGTCGGTGCCGACGCCGTCAGCCACGGCGCCACCGGCAAGGGCAACGACCAGGTCCGCTTCGAGCTCGGCTACTACGGCCTCGAGCCCGACATCACCGTGATCGCTCCCTGGCGCGAGTGGGACTTCAAGTCGCGCGAAGCGCTGCTGGAGTTCGCCGAGAAGCACCAGATCCAGATCACCAAGGACAAGCGCGGCGAAGCGCCGTTCAGCGTCGACGCCAACCTGCTGCACAGCAGCTCGGAAGGTAAGGTCCTGGAAGACCCGGCGGTCGAGGCCCCGAGTTCGTCCACATGCGCACGATCTCGCCGGAAGACGCGCCGGATCAGCCGACCATCATCACCATCGACTTCGAGAAGGGCGACCCGGTCGCCATCGACGGCGTGGCCATGAGCCCGGCCACCCTGCTGACCAAGCTGAACGAACTGGGCCGCGACAACGGCGTCGGCCGCCTCGACCTGGTCGAGAACCGCTTCGTCGGCATGAAGTCGCGCGGCGTCTACGAGACCCCGGGCGGCACCATCCTGCTGGCCGCCCACCGCGGCATCGAGAGCATCACGCTCGACCGCGGCGCCATGCACCTGAAGGACGAGCTGATGCCGAAGTACGCTTCGCTCGTCTACAACGGCTTCTGGTTCTCGCCCGAGCGCGAGATGCTGCAGGCCGCCATCGACTACAGCCAGGCCAAGGTCTCGGGCCGCGTCCGCGTGAAGCTCTACAAGGGCAACGTCACGGTCATCGGCCGCGAGAGCGCCTACAGCCTGTACGACCAGGACCTCGTCACCTTCGAGGAGGGCAAGGTCGCCTACGATCACCGCGACGCCGGCGGCTTCATCAAGCTCAACGCCCTGCGCCTGCGCGTGCTGGCCAAGCGCGACCAGCGCGGCTGAGGCTTTCGAGCTTCGGATCAGGAACGAGCCCCGCCGGAAACGGCGGGGCTTTTTCTTTGCGCGATGGGACCGCCATGATTGCGCCGCGAGCCGTCGCCACCTTTCCGGCAATGGTGGAGGGGCGCTGATGATCCGGACAGGTCTGGTGGCGGTGGCGATGTTGTCGGCGGCGCCGGCCTTTGCGGCGGACACCCCGGTGGTGGCCCAGGCGCGGGCCGAGGCGCAGGCCCTGGTCGCCAGGGAAGCGCTGATCGAGGAACTGGGAGGCATGGGCGCGGTCGACCAGGCGACGCGCGTGACCTTCCTGAAGGCGCGCAAGACCGCCTCGCCCGAGGATCGCGAGGCGCTCGACGCGATCTGGGCCGAGCACTACGAGCCGATCGACCGCAAGCACACCGAACGGCTGAAGACGCTGCTGGCCGGGCGCGGCTGGTTCACGCCCGAGGAGGTCGGCCAGCGCGCCGCCGACGGGGCCTTCCACATCGTCAACCATTCCCCGGATCTGGCCTTCCAGAAAGAGGCGCTGGCCAAGATGGAGCCGCTGGTCGCCGAAGGGCGCGGGCCCAGCGGTTATCCCAACCTCTACGACCGTATCGCCGAGCAGGAGGGGCGGCCCCAGCGCTACGCCACCCAGAGGGCGCGCTGCGTCGACGGCCGCCACGCCATGCCCGACAATGTCGAGGATCCCGCCGGCCTCGAGAAGCGGCGCGCCGCGCTCGGCCTTCAGACCATGCCGGAATATCTCAAGGGGCTCGACAACCTGTACGGCCGCTGCGATCCGCCGAAGGCAGGCTAGGCAGGCTAGGCAGGCTAGGCAGGCTAGGCAGGCTAGGCAGGGGTGGCCGGCGCCGTCGGCTGCACCAGGTTCGGCGCGATGTTGATCCCGGTCTTGTTGTAGACGACCCAGCCGATGACCTTGAACACGGTGTTCAGCAGGGTCTGGCCCAGCGCCAGCGTCATGTACCGCGTGAACTGGATGGTCTGGTTGAAGGCCAGTTCCTGGTTGTGAAGGATCATGTCGGCGGCTTCCGGCGTGATCTGGTGGTTGGCCAGGGCCGTGCGGGTCTGGATCGTCGCCTCGGCCAGGCTGCGCAGATAGCCCGGCACCACGGTCTTGTTGGCGTTCCACCAGTCGGTGGCGGTGTCGCCCAGCTGCTGTTCCAGCACGGAGACGAGGCTGTCGACGTCGTCGACCTGCAGGGTGGAGAAGTCGATGCTCATCGGGCGGCTCGCCTCACTTCATGGCCGTGACGGCCTTGGCCGCCTGATCGCAGCTGACCATCATCGCGGTGGTCGCGCCGGTGTTGGGAACGATGCCCTGCAGCTGGTGCAGCTGGGCCAGGCCCTGGACCTGGGCGCTGCAGCCCTTGATCATCGCCACTTCTGCGTCGATGGCCTTCTGGGCGGGCTTGGCGGCGTAGGGCTGGGTGGACGCGCGGATGGCGGCCACGGCCAGGGCGGCCTGGATGTTGGCGTAGGTCTCGATCTTGCCGGGATAGGTGGCCTTGTCGACGTAGAGGCCCATCTCGGCCTCGGCCGCCAGCTTGGCGACGCCCTCGTAGGCGGTGGTGATCTTGCTGTCGAGCGTGGGATCGTAGGGCGGGGCGAACACCGCGCAGCTGGCCAGCATCAGAAGACAGGCCAGGGCGATCGCCGGCCGTCGCATGGTCTCTAGCATGGGTCCCCTCCCGAAGGCGGCCAAGGTGGCGCCGCTCCGGGAGGGGCTCAAGCTTTAAGTTGAAGTCGTTCCGCGCGCGCCTTCCGGGCGAGCGTCAGGCGCCGCAGTCGGCCGGCGGGCCCTCGGCGCGGGAGGCGGCGATCTCGGCCTTGGCCTTTTCCAGGTCGGCCGCGAAGGCCGGGTCGGCGTGCAGGCGCGAGACCATCACCCCGCCCAGCAGGCGGCCCGCCTCCAGGTCGCTGGGGAAGTGCACGCCGCAGATCACCCGGCTGTCGCCGAACTCGCGGCCGCGGGCGGTGAGCTCCGCGGCGCGGTCGGGGACCAGCTCGGCCAGGACCAGGCCCCAGGACCAGCCGACCAGGGCGTGACCGGAGGGATAGGAGCCCTCGGTCTCGATCCACTTCTCGCGCGGCACGCAGATCGGCTTGCTGTTGCCCACCGGCGGGCGCGGCCGCGAGAAGGCCTGCTTGGCCGGGCGATAGATCGTGCCGGCGTCGTCGGTCATGCGTAGCAGCAGGTTGGCCAGGGTCGGGGTCTTCTGCGGGCTGATCGTCACCTTGGCGGCGCAGGAGAAGCTCCTGAAGCCGCCCGCGCCCGACAGGTCGGCGTCGGCGATCGCCTTGTCCCAGGCCGGCGTGCCGGCGAGCGCGCGGGTGTCGTCGTAGGCGGCCCGGTCGGCCTTGCCGCGCGGTGAGTTCGGGGCGGGCGGCGGGCCGACGATGCCGGGCGCGTCGAACGGCTCGGCCAGGGTCAGATAGCCCTTCGGCGGCTTGGTCCAGGTCGTCGAGCCGCCGGCCTGGGCGTAGGGCTTGGCCGGGGCCTGGCCCTGCCCCGACAGGGGCGCGCAGGCGGCCAGCAGCATTGCGGCGGAAATGGGGGCGCCGACGAGGGCGAGCGACGAAAAACGCATCATGGAAAGCCCGAAGTGAGGTCGTCCGGACACAGAGCGAGACGACTTGGCGGCGTCAAGCGAAAGCGGATTGACGACAGGATATGTTATTTCATAACGCATATTCGCCGCTCCCCCGGCAAGTTGGGATTTTCCGTCCATGACCCGTTCCATGGTCCGCCGCCAGGCGCTCGCCGCCGCCAGCCTCCTCGCATTGGCCGCCGCGGCGCCCGCCTGGGCCGCCGATACGGCCGCGCCCGCCGCCGACACCGATCCGGCCGACGCCGTCTCGCAGGTGGTGGTCACCGCCGCCCCCTACGCCGTGTCGCTCGACACCGTGACCAGCAGCGTCAACGTCGTCACCCGCGACAAGCTCGACGTCGCCCCGCCCGCCGGCCTCGGCGACGTGCTCAACGGCCTGCCGGGCCTGCGCTCCACCTTCTACGGTCCCGGCGCCTCGCGCCCGGTGATCCGCGGCCTGTCGGGGCCGCGCGTGATGGTGCTGCAGAACGGCGTCGGCCAGGTCGACGCCTCGGCGCTGTCGCCCGACCACGCGGTGGCCTCCGACCCGGCCGAGGCCTCGCGCATCGAGGTGCTGCGCGGCCCCTCCACCCTGGCCTATGGCGGCTCGGGCATCGGCGGCGTGGTCAACATGCTCGACGACCGCGTGCCGTCGACCCGCGCCAGCGCGCCCGTCGAGGGCCGCGTGGCCGGCTCGATGTCCAGCGTCGACGGCGGCTGGGGCGTCAGCGGCGCGGCCAAGTTCAACGCCGGCCCGCTGGTGTTCGCGGTCGACGCGGTTCACCGGCAGAGCGACGACTACGACGTGCCCGTCGCTCCGGTCTCCACGCGCCTGGCCGCCCGCGACGGCCTGACCGTCGATCCCGACAAGACCGTGCGCAACACCGATGTCGAGATGGACGCCTATGGCGCCGGCGTCTCCTACGTGCACGATCGCGGCTTCGTGGGTCTGTCGGTCAAGCGCACCGACACCACCTACGGCGTGCCCTACGCCCAGATCCTGTCGCCCATCGACCCGGACGCCGAGGGCCCGGTCTCGATCCACCTGCAGCAGACCCGCTACGACCTGCGCGGCGAGCAGGAGCTCGACACCCCGTGGTTCGAGAAGGTGCGGGTCTCAATCGGCCACGCCGACTACGAGCACGCCGAGGTCAGCGTCGAGGACGGCGAGGTCGGCACCCGCTTCCTGTCGGACGGCACCGAGGGCCGCGTCGAGCTGGTGCATCGCGAGCACGACGGCCACCAGGGCGCCATCGGCTTCCAGGCCCTGACCCGCAGCTTCGAGGCGATCGGCGACGAGGCCTTCGTGCCCAGCGTCGACATCAAGGAGTACGGCCTCTTCACCCTGCAGCGCTTCGATCGCGGCGATTGGGGCGTGGACGCGGGCCTGCGCTTCGACACCCGCTCGCTGGAGACGGCGACGCAGAAGCGCGACTTCGACAACGTCTCGGCCTCGCTGGGCGTGTTCTACAAGCCGGCCGAGCATCAGTTCGTCGCCCTGACCCTGTCGCGCAACGGCCGCGCGCCCACCGAGTTCGAACTGTTCGCCGACGGCCCGCACCCGGGCACCGGCGGCTACGAGAAGGGCGACGACAGCCTCGATTCCGAGACCGTCACCTCGCTGGAGGCCACCTATCGCTGGACCGCCCCGCGCCTGCGCGTCGAGGGCCACCTGTGGGGCGCCTGGTACGACAACTTCATCGAGGAGGCCCCGACCGGCGAGATCGAGGACAGCCTGCCGGTGTTCCAGTACTTCCAGACCGGCGCCAAGTTCCACGGCGCCGAGCTGGAGGTCGGCTACGACGCCTGGCGCGGCAAGGACCAGTCGGTCCGCCTGGAGGGCGTGGCCGACTACGTGCGCGGCGAGACCGATCTGGGCGTGCCGGCCCGCGTGCCGCCTTGGTCGCTCACCGGCCGGGCGATCTGGACCGCCTCCAACGTCGAGGCCGAACTGGAGGTGCGCCACGTGGCCGAGCAGGACCGGGTGGCGACCTACGGGCTGCCGACCGACGCCTACACCACGGTGAACCTGCGGGTGACGGTCAAGCCGTTCGAGGACAAGCCGCTGCGCTGGTTCGTCGACGGTCGCAACCTGACCAACGAGGAGGTGCGCGAGCACGCCTCGTTCCTGAAGGACATCGCCCCGTCGCCGGGCCGTTCGATCCGCACCGGGATCGCCTGGAAGTTCTAGGGCGAAATCGCGCCGCGCCTCTCTTCGCAAGCGAGAGCCGCGGCGCGGATTCTCCGTCCGGACGTGTCGATTGCCGGGATATCGCAGATCGGCTAGAAGCGCTGACCACCTCAAGGCCGCCCGCGATAGAGCGTCCGTTCTTCTTAGCCCTTCTGTAGAGCTTCTTATGGAAACGACCCAGTCCGCCGGCGGCATCACCGGCAACGTCCTCTTCTACTCCACGCCCGAGCCGCTGAACCGCGAACTGCACGGCAAGCTGGCCCTGGTCCACCAGGACAAGCCTTATGCCTTCGCCGCGGCCGGCACGGCCGTGCCGCTGACCGTGACCGAATTCGGTCCGGCCGGCCTGTCCTATCCGATCATCTTCGCCGGCGAAGAGCGCACCCCGCTCGCGGTGATGGGCCTGAACCAGGGCGAGAACCTGTTCATCCACGCCGACGGCTCGACCGAAGTCGGCGTCTACATCCCGGCCTACGTCCGCCGCTATCCGTTCGTGCTGGCCAACGACGACGCCCAGGGCCGCATGATCGTCTGCATCGACCGCGCCTCGAGCCTGCTGTCGGAAGCCGGCGAGACCCCGCTGTTCGACGCCAAGGGCGAACCGACCGAATACACCCAGAACTGCATCAAGTTCTGCGACGACTTCGAAGTCGAGCGCCGCCGCACCGACTCGTTCGTGCAGCTGCTGAAGGACAACGACCTCTTCGAACTGAAGACCGCCACCTTCACGCCGGCCGGCGCCGACGGCCAGCCGGGCGAGCCGCAGGTCGTGGCCGAGTACTACGGCGTCTCGGAAGAGAAACTGAACGCTCTGCCGATCGAGAAGCTGAAGGAACTGCAGACCTCGGGCGCCCTGGCCCAGATCTACGCGCACCTGGTGTCGCTGGTCGGTTGGGATCGCCTGATCGCCATCACCATGTTCCGCCAGGCTCAGGCCCCGGCCGCCAACCTCAACTGAGGTCGAGCGTAGGAACCAAAGAAAGAGGGCGGCGGATCGCAGGATCCGCCGCCCTTTTCATTTGGCCGGCTCTCTCTCCACGGGGGAGAGAGGGTCAGTGCACCGAGACCGGCGCCAGTTCGTGGGCCAGGGCGGCGGCCATGGCCGCGTCGCGGTCGGTGAGGACCGCCAGGCGGGCGCCGTCGGCCCGGCATACCGCATACAGCGTCTGGTCGGGCGCCAGGTCGAAATCCTCCACGCCCTCTGGCGCGTCGGCGAGGATCTCGGCCGCCTTGATCGGGCGCACATAGACGAGGTCGGGCGCGCCCAGCGCGGCGAAGGCCTCGGTCGAGAAGAACGGCGTGTGCGAATTGGGCGTCATGTGACCACCTCCTTCGATAGGGGAACGCTCCGAGGTCCCTGTGGTTCAGGCGGCTGGAGCGTGAGTGTCGTGCAGGGCCTCAGCCTTGCGAGCGGATGGGGATGCGCCGCACCTGGCGTTCGGGCGGCGGGCGGGCGACGTCGACGTGCAGCAGGCCGTGTTCGAGCGTGGCGGCCGACACCTCCATGCCCTCGGCCAGCACGAAGGTGCGCACGAAGCCGCGGGCGGCGATTCCCCGATGCAGGTAGGCGCGCTCGGCTTCGGTGCGGGCCTCGCCGTCGCGGCGACCCGCCACCACCAGCTGGCCGCCCTCGACGGTGACCTGCAGCTGGTCGGGAGAGAAGCCGGCGACGGCCAGGGTGATGCGCACGCCCTCGTCGGTCTGTTCGACATTATAGGGCGGATAGCTTTCACCAGCGGCCTTGGCGGCGCGCTCGATCAGGTCTCGGGTGTGTTCGAAGCCCAACAGGAACGGGCTGTCGAACAGGATCGTCCGGGTCATGCGAAGTCCTTACGCATCAAAGCGACTTCGTTCGCGGGGTCCGGGGCCCTGGAGCGGCGCCCCGATCCGCGATCGTCGGATATGAAGTGGCGACGGGCCCGCCGGGGTTCAAGGCGCAGATAGGCGTGACTGGCCCGGCGCGACGGTGCGTCGCGGGGCAGGAAGCGCCAGACCTGTGGATGCGTGCGGGTTGGCGCTTGTCATCGTCCGGTCACAGGCCTATATGCGCTCCTCCTCGGAACGGCGCTGACGAAGACGCTCGAAACCGGGGCCCACAAGGCCCTTGCTTCGGTTGGATCTCATCGCTAAGTTCCGCGGCCTCAATCGACTCGGGCAGCTGGATTGCCGACGGCCTTTGGCCTTCGGGAGGGAGCGCTTTTGTTGCTTTTGGAGGACTTCTGTTCTTCGAAGGTTTCTGAAAAGAGTTGGTTGACGGGGTTAGGTTGTTTCAATAGAAGCGCCGCCTCGTTCATCGGGATTGAAGAGTTCGCAAGAATTCGGAAGTGCTGGTGAAGAAGTTGAGCAGAACTTTCTTAGAAAGAATTGCTTGACAGGGTTTGGTGGTTTCTTTAGAGACTGCCGGCTCGCTGGTCCGGGGATTTCCCTGGTTCGGCATCGGGTCGAAAAGTTTTGAAAAAAACGATTTGACACGGAATTCGAGGTTAGCTAGATAGCCGCCTCCGCCGACACCGGGCGCTAAACGGTGGGGCCGCTCCCCGGTTACGGAGGCGGCTCGGAGCTCCGGCTCTGGTCTTTGACATTGTTGATTTGGAAAGAGAAACGCAGGCGGCGGCGCTCTGGCGATGACCCTTCGAGGTCATCTTAGACGCTGACGAATGCGGTCTCTTGAAGACACCATTTATACGGTGATCGAGCTTTCGGGCTTGGTCATTGTGTGATGGGAACTCGTCAAGAAACTATGCAAACCAGATACGCGACTGAGGTTTTCCCCTCGGTCAAATAGCTGGAGTCAATGTCAACTCAACCTGAGAGTTTGATCCTGGCTCAGAGCGAACGCTGGCGGCAGGCCTAACACATGCAAGTCGAACGGATCCTTCGGGATTAGTGGCGGACGGGTGAGTAACACGTGGGAACGTGCCCTTTGGTTCGGAACAACTCAGGGAAACTTGAGCTAATACCGGATGTGCCCTTCGGGGGAAAGATTTATCGCCATTGGAGCGGCCCGCGTCTGATTAGCTAGTTGGTGAGGTAAAAGCTCACCAAGGCGACGATCAGTAGCTGGTCTGAGAGGATGATCAGCCACATTGGGACTGAGACACGGCCCAAACTCCTACGGGAGGCAGCAGTGGGGAATCTTGCGCAATGGGCGAAAGCCTGACGCAGCCATGCCGCGTGAATGATGAAGGTCTTAGGATTGTAAAATTCTTTCACCGGGGACGATAATGACGGTACCCGGAGAAGAAGCCCCGGCTAACTTCGTGCCAGCAGCCGCGGTAATACGAAGGGGGCTAGCGTTGCTCGGAATTACTGGGCGTAAAGGGAGCGTAGGCGGACTGTTTAGTCAGAGGTGAAAGCCCAGGGCTCAACCTTGGAATTGCCTTTGATACTGGCAGTCTTGAGTACGGAAGAGGTATGTG